>NZ_JBIVNL010000004.1:441888-874512 GCF_044753545.1 Streptomyces sp. NPDC088350
TCGCCCGCCCCCGCCCCCCCGGGGGGGGCCTGTGGGGGGGGGCCCGGGGGTCCCCCCCCGCCGGCGGGGGGCCGCCCGCCCCCGGCCGGCCCCCGGGGCCCCCCGCCGCCCTGGCACCCTGGTCCTCGACAACACCGTCGAGGACGAAAGCCGAGTCATGACCACCGAAAAACTCACCGTAGGCGTCCTGGGCACCGGCATCATGGGCGCCGCGATGGCCCGCAACCTCGCCCGCGCCGGACACACCGTCCACGTCTGGAACCGCACCCGCGCCAAGGCCGACCCCCTCTCCGCCGACGGCGCGCACGTCACCGACACGGTCGCGGAGGCCGTACGCGACGCGGACGTGATCCTCACGATGCTCTACGACGGCGACGCCGTCCTGGACGTGATGCGCGAGGCCGCCCCCGCCCTGCGCCCCGGCGCCGCGTGGATCCAGTCGACGACCTCGGGCCTCGAATCGGTGGGCGAACTGGCCGCGTTCGCGAACCGGCACGACCTCGTCTTCTACGACGCCCCCGTACTCGGCACCCGCCAGCCCGCCGAGGCCGGACAGCTGACGATCCTGGCGGCGGGTCCCGAGGCCGGCCGGGAGACGGTGACCCCGGTGTTCGACGCGGTCGGCGCCCGCACGATGTGGGTCGGCGAGGACGGCGCGGCGGCGACCGCGACCCGGCTGAAGCTGGTCGCCAACAGCTGGGTCCTGGCGGTGACGAACGCGGCGGGCGAGGCGCTGGCCCTGTCCAAGGCCCTGGACGTCGACCCCCAGAGCTTCCTCGGCCTCATCGCCGGCGGCCCCCTCGACATGGGCTATCTGCACGCCAAGTCCGCGCTGATCCTGTCGGGCGGACTGACCCCGGCGAGCTTCGCGGTCACCACCGCGGAGAAGGACGCCCGGCTGATCGTCCAGGCCGGCGCGGCCCACGGCGTCCGGCTCGACGTGGCGGCGGCGGGCGCGGAACGGTTCGCGCGGGCGGCGGCACAAGGGCATGGGGACGAGGACATGGCGGCGGCGTACTTCGCCAGCTTCGACTGAGCGTCACCGTTGCGTCACAGCTGGTGCGTGGGCGAAACCCCGGGTGCGACGGACCTGTCTCTCTCCGCGAGTGCCGGTGAGAGCCGGTCCGCGCACAGTGAGTTCGGGGGACGTCATGCAGAAGAACAGCATTCGTAGGGGCGCGTTGGCGGTGGCCGCGGTGTCGGCTGCGTTGGTGATGACGGGGTGTCAGCCGGGCGACGCGGAGACCAGCTCTCCCGTTTCCTCCGGGTCCACGGGCACGTCCGGGTCCACCGGCGCGGCGGTGAAGGCCTGTGCGGCGGGCTCCCTGAAGGTGAGCGCGTACCAGGCCGCCGTCCGGCCTCAGGGCACCGGAACCGGTGCGGCGATCGTGCGGTTCACCAACATCACCGGCAAACCGTGCGTTCTCCGTGGCCACCCCACCGTCGCCGGCGCCGCGAACGGTTCCCCGGAACTCAACGTCCCGCTGAAGGTCACCCCCACCGGCTCCGCCTCCCCCGTGAAGCTCGCCCCCGGTGGCCGGGCCTGGCTGAAGCTGACGTTCGTACAGGTGCAGGGCGAGGGGGACGGCTACTGCAAGTCCGGTTCGGCGCCGGTCGTCTACCCGACGATGGTGATCGGCCTGCCGGGCTCGGGGGCACACCAAGTCGCGCTGGACGACGGGGAGTTCGCGGAGTGCGACGGCACGGTGACGGCGACGGCCGTATCGGCGGCGAAGCCTGCCTGACCGTAGGGCCACACGGGCCGTACGGGTTACACGGACCGTACGGGCTACACGGGCTGTCGGTCTCCCGCCGTCTCCGCCGCCAGCCCCCGCATCACATGTTCCAGCAGGGCGAGCAGCACCGTCTTCACCGACTCCCGGTCGCGGGCGTCGCACAGGACGAGCGGGATGTCGGGGGCGAGGTCGAGGGCGGTGCGGATCTCCTCGGGGTCCTCCTCGCAGACGCCGTTGAAGCAGTTGACGCCCACGGCGAAGGGGATGCCGCGGTGCTCGAAGAAGTCGACGGACGGGAAGCAGCTCTCCAGCCGGCGGGTGTCGGCGAGGACGACCGCGCCGAGCGCGCCGCGGGACAGGTCGTCCCACATGAACCAGAACCGGTCCTGCCCCGGGGCGCCGAAGAGATAGACCACGAGGGCAGAACTGAGCGTGATCCGGCCGAAGTCCATGGCGACCGTCGTCGTGGTCTTCTGCTCCACGCCGGCGAGGTTGTCGACGCCGACGCTGGCCTCGGTGATGAGTTCCTCGGTGCGCAGCGGGGTCGTCTCGCTGATCGCGCCGACGAGGGTGGTCTTGCCGACGCCGAAGCCGCCCGCGACGAGGATCTTGGCCGTCGCGGCATTGGGCGCGACGGCGATGGCGCGGGAGCGGCTCGCGCGGGGGTCAGATTCTGCGAATGCCATCGATCACTGCCTGGAGGAAACGGGCGTCGGGGGTACCGGCCGCGGCGGGCGGGGAGACGGAGACGAGTTCGTTGTCCAGGAGGTCATCGAGGAGTACCCGGATGACCGCGACGGGCTGGTCGAGCCGGGCGGCGACCTCGACCAGCGCGGTCGGGGTACGGCACAGCGCGAGCAGCCGGTTCTGTTCGGGCTGGAGACGCTGTTCGCGGGTCGGTGGCCGGACGGTGCTGATCAGGGTGATCAGTTCGATGCCGGAGTGGGCGGTCGGGGTCCGGCCGCCGGTCACCGTGTACGGGCGGACGAGCAGGGCGGGGTCTTCGTCCGCCCAGGGATCTTCCTCGGACCAATGTCTCATTCATGCTCACCCGCGAAGGGCGCGCCGCTGTACTCCGGGAACCGCGGGGCCGCACTGAGGAACTGCCCCACCTGCCGTACGACCATGGTCATCTCGTAGCCGACGTTGCCGACGTCCACCTCGGAGGTGGCGAGCACGGCGAGGCGGGCGCCGCCGCCGGCGGTGGTGACGAAGAGGAAGAGGTCGTCCATCTCGATGACGGTCTGCTGCACCCGGCCCCCGCCGAAGTGCCGGCTGGTGCCGAGCGCGAGCGAGTGAACACCCGAGGAAATGGCGGCGAGTTGCTCGGCGTCGTCCTGGGCGAGCCGTTCGGAGGAGCCGACGAGCAGCCCGTCCTCCGACAGGACGATGGCGTGCAGGGTCTCGGGGATCCGCTCGATCAGGTTGTCCAGCAGCCAGGCCAGTCCGCCGTGCGTGGTGTTGGGCGCGGTCATGGGGTGTTCCTTGTCGGACGGGGACGGGTGGGCAACTGACGCCGCTCGGACGAGTCCGCGGGGCGGTCGGGTGCGGGGGCTTCGTCCCGCGGGGACGAAGGCCAGACAGGCATGGGCACTTCCTCCTGGGCACGGGCCCGGCGGGTGCCGTCCCGGAGGGCGGCGAGCATAGAACGCGCCTGCTCCGGCCGCCGCTCCGCCTCCCGCGCCGGGCCGCGGTCACCGTCCGGCCCCGCCAGCCGCTCCCGCAACTGCGGCGCGAGATTCGCCTGCCGCACCCGCCGCGGAAGCCGCCCGCTACCACCGGTCCGGGGCCCGGCAGGCGGCACGGCCGCACTGCGAAAGCCCGTCCAGGACTCGGCCCCGGGACGGGAATTCACGGACGCGCCGACTCCGTCCCGGGACCCGACGGAGGACGCGGTCGCGTCGCGGCGACCACTGGAGGACGCGACCTCGTCAAGACGGCCTGCGGAGGGCGTGCCCCCGTCGCGGAGCCCTGCGGAGGGCGCGACCCCGTCGCGGAGACCTGCGGAGGATGCGCCCTCGTCACGGAAGCCAGTGGAAGGCTCGGTCCCATCACGGAAAGCCGTGGCAGGCGCGGTCCCGTCCTGGAAGCCCGGAGACGGCACGGCCCCGTCACGGAACCCTGCCGAAGACGCGCCCCCATCACGGAAGCCCGTGGCAAACGCCGTCTCGCGGGAGCGCACGGGCGCGGAACCTGTGCCGGTGCCGGTGCTGGTGCTGGTGCCGGAACCGTTGCCGGGGATCGCGGGCGTCACCGGTGCTTCCGGGGCCGTCGAGGCGGGCGCTGCCTGGGGGTGTCGTGTCGGTGTGGTGCGGGTGCGCATCGGCATCCCGCCGGTCGTCACCCCGGCGCGTGGCGGCCCGTTGACCGGGCCGGTGGCCGAACCCGTGGACGACCCGGTGACCGAAGCCAGATGCCGGTCCGCTCGCGCGTCCAGCGGCGGCGGTGCCGCGTCGGCGGCCTGTTCGGTGAGGGCGTGCGGGAGTACGACGACGGCGAGCGAGCCGCCGTAGGACGAGGCCTGCAGGCTGGCTGTGACGCCGTGGCGTTGGGCGAGGTGGCCGACGGTGAAGAGGCCGAGGCGGGGGTCCTCGCCGAGGGTGGTGAAGCTGAAGTCCTTGGGGTGGTGCAGGAGTTCGTTCGCCGCCGCGTACTCGTCCGGCGTCAGGCCCAGCCCCCGGTCCTCCACCTCGACGGCGTACCCCTGCGCCACCGGCAGTGCTCGTACCCGCACTTCGGTGTGCGGCGGGGAGAACGTCACGCCGTTCTCGATGAGTTCGGCCATGAGGTGGATCGTGTCGCCGACCGCGGGGCCCAACACCGCGATGGAAGGCAGGGGTTCGACGACGACCCGGGCGTACCCCTCGATCTCGGACACCGCGCTGCGCAGCAGGTCCGCGAGCGGCACCGCGTGCTTCCAACGGCGCCGGGGTGCCGAGCCCGACAGCACGGTCAGGCTCTCCGCGTTGCGCCGCATCCGGGTGGCGAGGTGGTCGACGCGGTAGAGATCGGCGAGGAGTTGGGGGTCCTGCTCCTTGCGTTCCATGGAGTCGATCACCGTGAGCTGCCGGTGCACCAGCAGCTGGATACGGCGGGACATGTTGTGGAAGACCAGTCGCGCCCCCTCCCGCAGCGCGGCCTGCTCCAACGCGACGCTCACCGCGGTCCGCTGGGCGCTGTTGAAGGCGTCCGCGACCTTGCCCAACTCGTCCGTGCCGTAGTCGAGTTCAGGCAGGTCGTCGAGTTCGGCGCGCTTGCCCTGGGTACGCAGCCGGGTGATGAGTTCGGGCAGTCGTTCCTCGGCCAGTTCGAGCGTCTCCGCGCGCAGCCCGGACATCCGGCCGATGAGGGACCGGGTGATGCGCCAGGACAGAACGGCCACGGCGAGGACGGCGACCAGCGCGAGGGCGCTGCCCCACATCGCCTTGACGAGCACCTGGTGGGTCCGGTCCGCGGAGTCCTTGGTGACCTTGCCCAGGTACTGGCCCTCCACGGCCCGCACCGCGGCGGACACCCGCCCCGGGGCGGCGGCACGGGCGGCCGGGACGCCGGGCACGCCGATCGTGCCGTCGTGCGCGGCGGACGCCGCACCGACGGTCTTCTCGAAGGCCGCCATGGCGGCCCAGTCCCGACCGCCCATGGCCCTGCCCAGCTCCGCGCCCAACTCCGTGGGCAGGTACGGCTCCACCTCGTTGGACAGCACGGAGACCCGGACGGCCTGGGCAGCCGCCAGCGCCGACCGCTCCTGGACGTCCGACTTCCCGGACGCGGCGACCCCGTTGAGGATCGCCTCCTCCTGCGACAGGGCCTCCGCCCCGCGCAGGAACGCCAGGGCGTGGCCGGCGTCGGCCGCGGTGGGCGCGTCGCCGCTGTCGGTGCTGAGCATGCCGAAGAGGTTCAGCGCCGACGAGACGGCGTCGGAGTAGGCGGTGTAGGCCTGCTGCCGGGTGGTCTTCCCGTCGTCGACCGCGGTCCGTTCGTCGGCCAGCCCGGTGAGCCGCTTCCGTACGGTGGCCAACTGGGCCCGGTACTGGGCCGGTCCGACACCGCCGGAGGCGGAGTCCGCCCTGCGGAATCCGGCGAGTACGGCGTCCGTCCGGCGCCGCTGTGCCTCCAGGGCGGCGGGACTGCCGTGCGAGGCCAGCAGGCTGACCGTGAGCTGCCGTTCCTTCTGGAACTCGCCGACCGCCGGCACCAGGGCGTACGTGGTCTTCGCCGCCTGCCCGACGCTGTTGGCGTTGTGCCACTGGTCGAACAGCGCGAACGAGCCGCTGACCCACAGCAGCACCATCGCCGCCGCCGGTACCACCGCGAGGGTGACGAGCGAGGCCCGAATACTGCGCCCCCGGCCGATACCCGCTCCCGCCTGCACGGACGTACCCCGATGTCTGCTCACCTCGCCCGCCGGTATTCGACGGCACGACGGAGAAGAGGAGTTGCGGTGAGGAACTGCGACACCGGCTATTTCCTTTCCGGGGTGGCGCGACGCGTCGACACGGCCAGGCAGACACGTCAACACGCCTGCATACACTGGGGAGTTGACGGCGCAGCACGCCAGGAACGCCAAGGACACCCTGCGGATTTCACGAGGGGCGCCCGAGCCCCCCGCGCAGTTGGTTAGGTATGAAACCGAGCCATCCCACCCGGGTCAAGGGACGCCACAAAAACGCCGGGCACGGAGGTTTAGGCCAGTCAGTACACTATGCGCGTAGACAATCCGACGCCCCTCGTCCCCAACACCCCGCCCACAAACACGTTTTGGCTGACTACCCACGGTGAGGTGCGGGGCAGAGGGTGGCGCGGGTGACGCCGGGGGCACCGGGCGGGCGGTGGGGCGAGGAGCCCAACACCGGGGCGGATGTGACCTAGTTCACAGCATGAACAGCGTTCGAGCACACCAACTCCACCAGCCATCAGGGCCGTTGCGGGGTCGTCGTAGAAGCAGCCCCCCCCGTTCACGCCCGCCCCGGCTCCTCCACCAGCGCCAGACTCTGGCCCCCGAGCCACGTCATCCCGTACGTCTCCGCCCCGCGTGCCGCCTCCCGCAGCAGCCGGACCGCGTGCGGCTCGCTCCCCGGGCCGCCCATGCGGCGCAGGGCGCGGGCCTGGGCCAGGCGGAGGCGGGCGAGTTCCGGTTGGGAGGAGCGGGCCGGGACGGCCGCCCGGCGGAAGTGTTCGAGGGCGGTCTCCGGCTCGCCGGCCGCCAGGGCCAGCAGGCCGCAGGCGCGGGCGGTCGGGCCGACGAGGACGGTGGGCCAGCCGCCGAGGGCGATCTGCTCGCCGTCGTGCGGCGCGAGGCGGGATCGGAGCGCGGGCAGCGCCTGCGCCAGCTCGGCCTCGAATCCGCCCTCCAGGTCCAGCGCCGCGCAGACCTCCGCCAGCAGGACGAGCGCCGGGACCGCCCAGCCCGACGGCGGGAACCGGTCGACGTCGGCGACACAGCCGAGGAACAGGTCCGCCCCCTCGGCGTGCTGCCCGGTCTCGCACAGCGCGAGCGCCAGGCCCGCCCGCCAGACGGGGAAGTAGGCGTGCCGTTCGACGTCGCCGGCCAGGTCGGAGGTGAACAGCTCGGCCAGCCTGCCCTGTTGCCGCAGCAGCCAGTAGGCCTGGCCGAGGCGGGTCTGGGTGAGGTTGTCCGCGGGCACGGCGTAGTCGGCGCGGAGCAGTTCGATGAAGTTCAGGGACTCCACGAAGATCCACTCGGCGGCGGCGTCGAACCGGCCGTGCCACAGGTCGAGCAGGGCGTCGAGGGTGTGGCGCTGCCAGCGGGCGAGGGCACTGTGGGTGTCCGCGGCGTGCTTGCGGTACTGGTTCGCGGTGGCGAGGGCGCTGTAGATCCTGCCGTTGCGCAACTGGTCGATGGCGACGGCCATGAGGGCCTCACCGCGGAAGTACGCCGAGTCCTGCCGGGCGGCGGCCTCGCGCAGCTGCTCGGAGAGCGTCAGGGACTCAGGGGCGGTCATGAAGTCGTAGCGTGCCCAGCGGCATTCGGTGAGGACCTCGCAGCGCACCTCGTCGTCGCCGTCGACGGGTAATCGGCGCAGGGTGTCCTCGGCGAGCCGCGCGCCCTCGGCGGGGCCCGCCAGTCCCGCCGAGGTGTCCTGGCTGACCGCCAGGGACATCTTCTTCGCCAGATGGGCTTCGAGACGCAGCCGCAGCCCCGCGGCCTCGGGACTCCGATCGCCGTCCAGTGCGGTCAGGCACCCCCGGAGCGACTGCAGCAGCTCACGGTCGACCTGCCCGGGATCGGACCAGCGGCGGGCCATGCGGATCACGGCCTCGGCCTGCGCCCGCGGATCGCCCTCGGCGCCGCGGTACGCGGCCGTGTAGTGCCGTTCGGCCTCCCGCATCTCGCCCGCGGCATGGCTGAGGTCACCGCGCCGGAGCAGCCGCCGGAACTCGGCACGGTCCTGCCCGGCGGCCGAACGCCCGCCCCGCCCCGGCGACTTGACCAGCTCGGCCGCCCCGCCCCGGACCGCCTTCGGCACGCTCTCGGCACCGGGCAGCGGCGCCAGCCCGGCCAACGCCCCCTTGGCGTCCAGGACTTCGTCGCACAGCTGGGCCAACTCCAGGGATCCCCTGCGGCGTCCGTTCTCCACGCGGCTCAGGAAGCTGCGGCTGCAGTACACCTTTCCGGCCAGCTCGCTCAGCGACATGCCGGCCGCGATGCGGCGCCTGCGCAACTCGGCACCGAATCCGTCGTGCTCGATGACCATCCCCCCAACGACACCCCACCCGACCGGTGTTGCCAAATACCCGCTGGCAACACCCGGCCCCTCCGACCCGGCACGATTACCGGCGAAGCTGTCTGTGCCGGAGCCTACGGGCACGGGGGCGTGCCCACCGGCGGAACGGGCGCACCGACCATGCCTTCGAGCGAACCAGGGGCGCTCGCGGCGGTCGATATGCCGGGGGCATGCGACCACCGCACTTCCGGCCGCATGCTCCGCAGGGGGCATCGAAGAGCTGAACGACGACGGGGGGATCGGGGGGTCTACGGTCCGGGGCGCGCGGGGGGCGCTCCGGACCCCGGATCCGGGCCGGCAGAGCGCCTCCTCCCCCGCGAACTGAGCGAGCATGCGCTGGAGCAGTATCTCGACGCGCAGATACAGGTGATCGACTCCCTGGACGCCACCGCGACACTCCGGGAAGTGGCGGCGGCGTTCGCCGGGCCGAGGATCCGCGCACTCGCGGCCGGCGGACAGGACCTCGCCGTGATGCGCACCGTCGCGCGCGTCGGCATCGAACTGGCCACCATGCCCGCCGAGCGGATCGAGCGGCAGCTGGTTCCGGTGGTGGTGGCGGGGCGTTTCCGGCGGGATGTCGCGGGCGGCAAGGCTTACGAGGCCGAGGAACAGCAGGGAGTTGCGGGGGCCCGGCCGCAGTGGCTCCGGGCCCCGTGCAGAGGGTGGAGGTCAGGCGTCGCCGTTGAGCATGGCGGCGGTCAGGACGTTGCCGCCGAAGCCCCAGCCGCCGTCGGCGACCTCGTCGACCAGTACGAGGGTGTTGGGGCGGGCCCGCTCACCGTAGATCTCCGCGTACAGGTCGGTGGTGCGGTCGACGATCTTCTTCTTGTCCTCGGCGGTGAGGGTGCCTGCGGGGACCTTGAAGTGGGCGAAAGGCATGGGTGTTTCTCCTTGAGTGGGTTTCTTCCGTGCGGCGGAACCGTGCGTCCGGCGCAGGTGTGCGTCCGGCGCAGGTGTGGCCGGTTGGCTGTTTCTCGACGGCGAGGCCCTCCCGGGCGAGCCGGAGGGAGACCGCCCGGCCGATGCCGCGTGATCCGCCGGTGACGACGGCGACCCGCCCGGCCTCCAGAGGGGGACGGACGGCCGCCGGAGGGGCACTGTCTGTGGGGTGGTCGGTAGAGTCATGTCCTCCACGATGCGCGGACCCGGCCGACGCAACCAGGGGATGTCGTCCCCTGGGTCGGCGACCCGGCCTGACGCAGACTGGCAGGCATGGGTTCTGTGAAATACACCGAGCTGGGAGCCTTCCTTCGCTCGCGGCGTGAACGCATCCGCCCGGCCGACGTGGGACTTCCCCACGGCCCCCGCCGCCGGGTGCCCGGACTGCGCCGCGACGAGGTCGCCCAGCTCGCCGGAGCATCGGTGGACTACTACAACGAACTCGAACGAGGCGCCGGGTCCCAGCCCTCCGCGCAGATGATCGCCGCGCTGTCGAGGGCACTGCGCCTGACCGCCGACGAGCGCGACTACCTCTACCACCTGGCCGACCGCCCGGTGCCCGCGCACGGCGGGCCGGCCTCGCACGTCCACCCCGGCATGCTCGACCTGCTCACCCGGCTGACGTCGACACCCGCACAGGTCATCACCGACCTGCATGTCACCCTCGTACAGAACCCGTTGGCGGTGGCGCTGCTCGGGGACCACTCCGTCCACCGGAACGCCCGGGCCAGCTTCGCCCACCGGTGGTTCACCGACCCCGACGCCCGGCGGCTGTACCCCGAAGCCGACCACGACGGCCAGTCCCGGGCCTTCGTCGCCGACCTCCGGGCCGCCACCGCCAGACGGGACGCCAAGGACACCGAAGCCGGCTCGATGATCAGCTCACTGCTCGACACGTCCTCCGAATTCGCCACCCTGTGGGCCGACCGCGACGTCGCGTTCCGGCGCGACGACCGCAAACGCCTCAACCACCCCGTACTCGGCCTGATCGAGGTCAACTGCCTCAGCCTGTTCAGCGAGGACGGCCGCCAGCGGCTGCTCTGGTTCACCCCCGCGGTAGGCACCGACAGCGCCGACCTCCTCGACCTGCTCGCCGTCCTCGGCACCCAGGAAGTCACCGGGTCTACAGGCTGACGACCATTCCCTTCACCGCACTCGCCGTCGCGATGAAAGCGCCGCTACGACTTGCGCGGCTCCCTTGACGGCTACGTAGGGCACGCTCCCGGGCCGTCCGGGGTCACCAGGTGTGAGCCACGTCCACCACGAGATGGTTGGCCGTCTGGAAGACCTGGAACGGCAGCCGGGCGCGGACGCCCAGTCCGGCCTGGGTGTATCCCTCGGAGCCGCCCGTGACCTTGAACTCCCGGAAGGTCCGGTACCCGGTGACGTCGACGGACGGAAGCGGCGGGTAGGGCTGTCCGGTCGCCGGGTCGTAGCGCGAGGAGAACAGCGAGATCTCCAGAATGGCGCCGCCCTTGATCGGAACCACGACGTCGCTCGGGTCCTGGTGCAGTACGTCGACGTAGCGGACCGTGTAGCCGATCGGGTCGGCCGCCGTGCCCTGGGCGTCGAAGACCAGCCGGTCGAAGCACGCGTGCTGTCCGGTCCTCACGTCGGTCAGCCGCCTGGAGGCAACGGAGTCACCCGTCTTGTCCAGACTCCCCCACGTCACGGCACAGTCCACGGCCGTCGGCGCGGCCACCGCCGGAACCGTGCCGGCCAACAGGCCGCCGCCCGCCAGCATCATCGCGGCCAGTGCAGTACCTATACGTCGCATGACTACCCCCCGGTAGCTCGCCTAGGTGTGTGTCCTTTCAGACCGGCGGCCTTCCGGAAGGTTGTGCGCAGTGGAACAGTCCCTTGCGGCACAGCGGCCCTGCCAGCATCAACTGCCCCGTGAAACCACAGGGTTTCCGCGATCGACCGCAACCTCCTTCCGCCGGATCCACACATCCAGGTCGAAGTACCGGCTACCGGCAACCCCCGCTGAGGGCTCGACGGCATCACTCATCGCCCCCACCTCCCGACATCCCTCCAAGCACACAACGCGTGCACACTCCCACGGGAACTCCCGGGAACCCCCAGGTGGAAGCGGGAAACCCCCAGACAGGACGAAGGGCCCCGACCAGCCCATAAGACCAGGTCAGAGCCCTGCCGACAGACGAGCCGGGCCGTACGCCGGGGAGAGTCACCGCAACGCTATGAACTGCACAAACGTGCAGGTCGGGCGTTTCCATGGCTACCTTGATGGCTAGGTATGGAGGCACCCCGCGCCGGAGCGTTCCGGACGGGGGCTTCACCGTTCTCAGAGAGGCCGGTTCTGGTGGCCACCGAGGCGGACGACACCGCCGACATGGCGAGTGGGGATACCTCCAAGCCGCCCTGGGCGGGACACTCACTGGAATCCGTACTAGAATCTGTACAGAATCAAGCCTCTATATGGGTACGGTGACAGCATGGAGATCCCTGAGGTCGTGACCGTCAGCGACGCGCGCGCGAGACTGTCGCGGATCCTGACCGACCTGTCGGAGTCCGGCGCGGATGCCGACCCTGTCCTGATCGGCGCCCACCGCAAGCCCCAGGGCGTCCTCCTGTCCGTCGAGGCCTTCGAGGCACTGAGCGGCCGAGCGGCACGACGTGCAGCCGTCGCCTCGGCCACCGGCTCCATCGAGGCCGAGGGGCTCCAGGCCTCCAAGGCCTCAGACCGCGACACCGAGGCATACGTGAAGGGCGACCTCGACGCGGACACCCTTGTCGCCCGCGCGATCGCCCGCCACCAACAGACTTCAGAGCGGCGGGCAGGGTGAACGATCCGTACGCCCTGCCCAACGGCGTGCTGCGCAACAAGCTCGGCATCACCGACCATCAGCCGCTCGCGGCAGCGGAGGCGGACATCACCCGGGCGCGCCTCGTCATGCTCGCCGAACGCCCCCTACCCGGCGCGTACGACCTCGGCCTTCTCCAAGCGTTCCGTGCCGCGATCTTCGGTGACATCTATCCGTGGGCGGGCGAGTTACGCACCGTGAACATCGCCAAGCGCACACCGTTCTGCCTGGCGAGAAACCTGGTGCCCTATGCCGGAGAGGTCTTCGGCCGTCTCGCCTCCTCCAGTCGGCTTCAGAATCTCCCCCGGCAGGAATTCGTCATCCAACTGGCCACGTTGTACGGCGACCTGAACGTCCTCCACCCGTTCCGCGAGGGCAACGGCCGTGCCCAGCGGGCGTTCCTGGCTCAACTCAGCGCCGACGCGGGATACGCCCTGAACTGGTCGGGCATGGACCCACAACGCAACGAGGACGCTTCAGTGAAAAGCTTCCTCGGTGACAACAATTTGTTGGAACAGCTACTCGACGAGCTGGTCACCACGAACTGACGCCCGTCACTCCGGCTGGCAAGGATCCTCGAAAGGGCGTTGCGCCCCTCCGCTCCAGGGACTCGTCAGGGACTCTCAGCTCTGCCCGAGGTACTTTTCGCCGCCTGACGCAGCAAGCCCCTTGAGATGCAATTCCCGCCGTCCGTACGGTCGTTGGCGCGACGGAGTCAGCCGAAGCACTGAAGACCGCCCCGCCCCTCGACCGGACTGCAGTCCTCGCCGAGGTCCGCGCTGTCACGGCTCCCCGGCTGGCGGTTCCCGATGTGGCCCTGCCCCCGCAAGGAGCGGGTGATACGCAGGGCTCCGTAGGCGCCCCGGGAATCGGTGTGGATCTCCCGGATCTGCCGCGCCAGTTCTTCTTCCTCATCCGCCCTCTGCTGTCGTGTCTCCTTGTTCTTGTGCCAGGTGTAGTAGCCGGAGCGGTCCCAGCCCAGGACGTCGCACATCCGCTTCACGCCATGGGCGTCCCGGTGTTCGTCGACGAAACGGAAGCGGATCACCGTGTCGTCTCCCGAGCGAAATAGGCAGCGGCTTTCCGGAGGATCTCGTTGTCCTCCTTCAGCCGGGCGTTCTCCCGCCGCAGTCGCCTGAGTTCCTCTTGCTCGCCGGAGGTCATACCGGCTTCACCCCCGCCGTCCAGCGTCCGGGAACGCCGGGTGGCGTCCTCGCGGACCCAGTTCCGCAGGGTTTCCAGATGGATACCCAGGCCCCGAGCGATGTCGGTGAGGGTGCGGTCCTTCGAGGAACGCACGAGGTCGACTGCGTCCCGTTTGAACTCGTCCGGGAAATTCCTTCGCTTTGCCACCATGGATCACTTCCCCTGGATGACGAAACATCCAGCGTCCAGGTGTCGGAATCTCGGGGGTCACTCCACCGCCCGACCACACCCGGCTGCGCCGCATGCTCATCCCCGAGTTCAGCTTCCGGCGCGTGGAGCAACTGCGGCCAGCCATCCGGCACATCACCGCCGAACTCCTCGACGGCCTCGTCAAACAGCGGCAACCCGCCGACCTGGTCGAGCACTTCACCCTGCCGCTGCCCCTCATGGTCATCTGTGAACTGCTCGGAGTGCCGTACGCGGACCGGGAGTTCATCCATCGGCAGGCCGCGGCCTTCGCCACGGTCTCGGCCGGACCGGAGGCGATGCGGGCCGGCTGGGCGGCGCTCTTCGGCTATCTGCAAGAGCTGTTGGCGGTCAAGGCGCACACTCCCGGCGACGACCTGATGAGCAAGCTGGCCACGGAACGGGTCGCCACCGGGGAGGCCACTGCGGCGGAGGCCGCCGGCCTGCTCGTCCAGATACTCATCGCCGGGCACGAGACGACCGCGAGCATGCTCTCCCTCGGCGTCGTCGCACTGCTCCACCATCCCGACCAACTGGCCGCACTGCGCGCCGCCGAGGATCTGGTACCGGGCGCGGTGGAGGAACTCCTGCGTTACCTGACCGTCGTCCACATCGGCCTGCGCCGCATCGCCACCCAGGACGTCGAGGTCGGCGGCGTCACCGTCCGGGCGGGCGAGGGCGTGGTGGTCGCCCTTCAGGCGGCCAACCGGGACCCCGCGGTCTTCGCCGACCCGGACAGCCTCGACCTCACCCGGGACACCGGCCAGCACCTGGCCTTCGGCCACGGACTCCACCACTGCCTCGGCCAGTCGCTCGCCCGGGCCGAACTCCAGATCGCGCTGCCGATGCTGTTCCACCGGCTGCCGGATCTGCGCCTGACGGGCCCCGCCGCGGAGGAGTACGCCTTCGAAGGACGCGCGGTCCACGGGGTGCGGCAGCTGCCGGTCGCTTGGTGATCCCCGCAGCGTGTCGCGGCGCCCTGCCCACGGCCAAGTGCACCTAGCGTCCCGCGAGGTACAGGTCCTCGGCTGTCCGACAACCGGACCGACCGGAGCCGACCACCAGGACGCCGTCCCCGGACAGTTGGGCCACGTTGCGGCAACGCGCGGAGTGGATCTGTTCGACGCCGACGAGCAGCCGCTCGGTCATCCGCGGAGCGGGGGGTGTGTTGCCGGGACAGGTCCGCGTTCCCGCAGGTGCGGATGGCAGCCCTGGTCGAGTGCGGCACCCATGCCGTGCTGGACGCGGAACTGGCCAGCTGCCGGACCGGTGCACTCACCCTCTCCGCCCGCCTGATGGCTTCGCATCCGGGAGCGGGCTCTGGTCCACTTCTTGTGGATGGCTCACCGACAGTGAGGTCAGAGGCATGTGGTGAGACGGCTGCGCTCTATCGGCCGCCTGGTGGGAGATCGTTCCCATGCTTGCGTACCGTCGCTGGTCCTCTGCAAGCGCGTGTTGCTGAGCCTCGGCGTCCCCACCCCCGGGTGGTGGGTGTGGTCCGGCGGGCCGATGCACTGAAACGGGCGGGCCGCGATGGTCAAACCGCCGTACGGCGGTTCCAGCATGGGCATGAGCGTGGTGCGCGAACAGGCAGATCTTCCCCAGGCGTTGGCGGACGCGGCCGGTGAAGAAGGCGATGCCGTACTGGTCGAGGACTGTCTGACCGGCGTATCCCTGACCGTGGGACTCCTCGAACTGCCGGGAGACGCGGTCGTCGTACTTTCCCCGTTGGCAACCGAGGCAACGGAGGCGGAGTTCTACGACGCCGACACCAAGCTCGACGTGGACACCGCAGCGAGTGCGAGCGCCGGCCACGAGAGGGACGAGTCCGTCACGGCGTGGTGGAGTCCTGCGGCCAGCAGCACGGCCGCCACCGCAAGACCGGCCGAGCGGGCGGGGGTGCCGGTCGCGGTGCGGTCGGGTACGAGGTGGCCGGGCATTTCCGGACCATCATGACGCGCTACGGGCCAACTCCGCTGCCGATGTGGCATTCCGATGTGCGGGAGTGACACCGGACTGCGTGTCCGTTCGACGGCGGCCGGCGGCCGGCAGTCAGCAGTCAGCAGTCAGCAGTCAGCAGTCAGGACGATCGGATGGACAGCGCGCACCGCGCCGGCGGGAAGGAACGGCGGATTTCGGGATGAGACGCCTCTTTGGGGATCCCGCCTCCGGCCAGGGCGGACGATGGCCGATGATGGGCGGGCCATGACCACGCTCAGCACGCTCCGTACTTCGACGCATCCCGCGCCGCTGCCCGTTCTGCGGGCGGCGGTGTTCGCGGTCGCCGGGACGGTGCTGGGAGTGATCGCGCATCATCTGGTCGCCGAGGGGCCCGTCCCGTGGCGGCAGAGCGCGACGGCAGTGGCGTTGCTCTTCGCCGTGGGGCTGGTCGGCACGCGGCGCCCGCGTTCCCTCGCCGCGATGGTGGCGGCGTGCGGAGCCGTACAGGTCGGGCTGCACCTGTGGCTGATGACCGCGCATGCGCACGGAGCAGCACCAATGGCCATGTCCGGCCACATGCTTCCCGGCGCCGACGCCCACGGGATGTGGCACGAGCGCCTCCAGGGTTCATCGGCCATGACGGCCGTGCACGCTGGAGCAGCCGTACTCGTCGCGGTACTGCTGCACCGCGCGGACACCGTCTGCTGGTCACTGGCGCGCGGTCTGACGACTGCGGTCGAGACGGTGCGGGATCGGATCGCCCTGGTCCGGTCGCTGCTCGGCGACCACCCGGTCGGCGCGGAGGCCGAGTTGCCGGTCTCCGCCCTCATGTGGCTGGAGCGGCCACCGCTCAAGGACGCGGTGCTTGCCGACGTGGTGGTACGCAGGGGCCCTCCCCAGGCAGGTCTCGCACTCGCCAACTGACCCTGCCGGAGCGGCGGTTCGGCCGCTCCGTGCTACCTCATGCCTGGAGTCACCCATGTTCCGTGCCATCGACAAGCACGCCCGCGTCCGCCGCCTGGCTCTGGCGTCCGCCGCGGCCACGGCCCTCGTCCTGCTCACCGCCGTACCGGCCGCCGCCCACGTGGAGGTCGAGTCGGACAAGGCCCAGGCCCTCGCCGAGAACGTCGAGATCTCCTTCGACGCCGAGTCGGAGTCTTCCACCGCCGGGATCACCCAGATCCGGGTCGTGCTGCCCGAGGGCATCGCCCCGGCCGACGTGACGTACGGCGAAGGACCCACGGGCTGGAAGTTCACCGCCGACGACGACGGCTACATCGTCAAGGGCCCGGCGCTGAAGCCCGGGGTGAACGCCGCGTACTCCGTCGTCGTCAAGCAGTTGCCGGAGGCGAAGGAGCTGGCCTTCAAGACCCTCCAGTCCTACGGCGACGGACACATCGACCGCTGGATCGAGCTCGACGAGAGCGGCGAGAACCCGGCCCCGGTCCTTGCGTTGAAGGCCGCGGCACCGGGCGCGAAGCCGACTTCTTCTTCCTCACCCAGCGAATCCGCATCTACAACGCCGACGCCGACCGCCGAGGAAACCACCGCGTCGCCGTCCACGGAGGCCGTCGCCGACACCGAGAAGGGTGATGACGGCGGCCTGTCCGCCGGCGTCTGGACCGGCATCGTCGCGGTGTTCCTCGTCGTGGCTGCGGCAGTGGTCTTCGCCGTACGGCGCCGGGGCGCCTCTCAGCAGTAACTCGACCCCGCGGCCGGAAAGGGGCCCCTGCACGCCCGAGTCGGCTCGGGTGTGCAGGGGCCCGTTCGTCGGCTCAGTCGTGCGGAGCCTTCCCGCTCACCCGGTGGTCGGCGTGGCTGAGCGCCTCCACGACCAGGCGCCGCAGATGCCCGTCGCTGAGCCGGTAGTGGATGTGCCGACCTTCCCGGCGCGTGTCCACCAGCCCGGCGAGCCGCAGTTTCGCGAGGTGCTGGCTGACCGCCGTACGCGAGGCGTCGCAGCGTTCGGCGAGCGAGCCGACGTCGGACTCCTCCTGCGCGAGCAGCCACAGGAGATGCAGCCGGGTGGCGTCCGAGAGCATCGCGAACACCCCGGTCGCCTCGGCGAGCCGCGCGCTGTCCGGATCACGCAGGTGCACACCGGCCGCAGGTGACATGGGGTGGCTTTCAGGCATGGGCCCAGCCTAGAGCCATCGGGCCGGGCGCCGGGTCGGCCAAGGACCGGCAGGCTCCCACCATCATGTGCGCAGATGCGCACATGATGGCTACACTCGTCGACACCGACCGGCCCGCTCTGCCCCGGGAGCCACCGCATGCTCGCCGTCCTGCGCAACCGCACTTACCGCCACCTCTTCGCCGCCCAGGTCATCGCCCTGGTCGGCACCGGTCTGGCCACGGTGGCACTCGGCCTGCTCGCCTACGACATCGCGGGCGCCGACGCCGGCGAGGTGCTCGGCACCGCGCTCGCGATCAAGATGCTGGCCTACGTGGCGATCGCCCCGGCCGTCGGCGCGGTCGCCGACCGGTTGCCGCGCCGGGCGCTCATGGTGACCGCCGATCTGACCCGGGCATCGGTCGCGCTGATGCTGCCGTTCGTCGACCAGGTCTGGCAGGTGTACGTCCTGGTCTTCCTGCTCCAGTCCGCCTCGGCCGCGTTCACCCCGACGTTCCAGGCCGTCATCCCCGACGTGCTGCCCGAGGAGCGCGACTACACCCGGGCGCTGTCCATGTCGCGGCTCGCCTACGACCTGGAGAGTCTCTTCTCCCCCGCGCTCGCGGCGGCCCTGCTGTCCGTCATCACCTACAACTGGCTGTTCACCGGCACCGTCCTGGGCTTCCTCGCCTCGGCCACGCTCGTCGTCTCCGCCCTCCTTCCGGCACCGGTCGCCGAACCGGTGATGCACACCGGCGGCGCCTACGCCAAGGCCACCGCGGGTACCCGCCTCTTCTTCGCCGTCCCGCAACTGCGCTCCCTGCTCGCCCTGAACCTCGCGGTGGCCGCCGCGAGCGCGATGGTCACCGTCAACTCCGTCGTCTACGTCCGCGACTTCCTGGGCCTGTCGGCGGGCGCGGTACCACTCGCGCTCGGCGCGTACGGCGCGGGCTCGATGATCGTCGCCGTCAGCCTGCCCCGCGTACTGGAGAAGGTCCCGGACCGGGCGGTGATGCTGCGCGGGGCCCTGCTGCTCGTTCTCGTCTTCGCCGGACTCGGCGCCATCACGGCCGCGCAGAGCGGGAGTTGGCGCCGGCCCGCGCTGCTGGCCGTATGGTCCGCCTTCGGTGCCGCGTGCTCGATGGTGCTCACGCCGACCGGACGGCTGATCCGCCGCTCGGCTCCGCCCGAGCAACGTACGGCCGCGTTCGCCGCACAGTTCTCGCTCTCGCACAGCTGCTGGCTGCTGACGTATCCACTGGCCGGGTGGCTCGGTGCAGCGGCCGGGCTCCAGTGGGCCGTGGCCGCCCTGGGCGCCGTCACAGTGGCATCGTCACTTCTGGCGGTTCGCCTGTGGCCCGCGCGCGGGACAGAGCACCTCAGGGGCAGGACCATGGTTTCCGGCGCCGGCCGGGAACACGTGCACAGCGATCTCGAACCGCAACACCCGCATGTGGTGGGAGCCCTGCGGGTTCCGGACGGTTGGCGACACAGTCACGGCCGTATGGCCGACTCCCTGCACGCTCAGCACTGAAGCTGGACAAGCCGCATCACAGGCGTTGCCTGTCCGGGTACTCCCGGCTGATTCGTGTCTCATGAGACACATCCAGCCCGAGCGAGTGGGTATCCGGCCGCCCTGGCCGATGAACAGGGCCAGCGGGTCCGGCCGCCCGCCGCCCGGCTCAAGTCCGCCGAACCCGACGCCCCGGACGAACAGGTACTGATCAAGCTCTCTGCGCCGCACCGGCGGATCCGGCTCACCCCGATCCCGGGTGGCCTCGCCGACGGTCTCCTCTGCGTCCTCGCGCCGCCACGGCCGGAACTCCAGCACGTCGTTCTTGGTCGCCCGCCGCAGGTCCAGGCCTCGCTCAAGGTCACCCGAAGGAGAGCGATCCGTCTCACGGCGCCGCATGGTTCCCGCGCCCGCCGCAGCCCCGCGGGCGGGCTCGAATCGGCCCCCTGGGCCGGATCCGGGCAGGAAATCCATAAGTAACAATCAAGGCATGGATGGGCAATCTACGTGAGTCACTCTCGCCTTGGTCGTCCGGCGATTCACAGTCGGCACTGAGCGCGGAGGGGAACATGATGAGCCTCGTCAGCGGGCGTTTCACGGACCTCCGGTGCCGTGTGCATCAATCGGCCTGGACGCGTGGGCGCGTGGCTCACGGTGTGCATCCGGCCTCCGAGGTCTCTCACGCCTGACCGCGTGCCGATGACCCGCGGCCGATACCCCCGCCCGGCCTGCGGTTCCTCGGTGTCGCTTTCCTGAGATCGGCCCTTTACCGGTCGTCTCTCCCACGCGTTTTCCCACGTCGGTGCCCGGCCCGCGCCTCCGCGCACATGCCGGGTCGTCCGGCGGCGTACCCGTAGAAGGACCTCCGCATGACCACTGCCCTGCCCCGGCCTGCCCTGCCCAGGGACTGCACCTTCGACCCCGACGACTGGGCGATCCTCGCCCGGCACTGGTATCCGGTCGCCCTGTCGAGCGAGATCGGCGACGCCCCCACCGCCGTACGCCTGCCCTTCACCGCGACGCTGGTCGTGCACTTTCCCGGCGGCGGGCTGCTGAACATCATGAACGCCGCCTCGCCGGTGTCGGCCCGCCGGACCCGCATGTTCGCCCCGATCGCCCGCGACTTCGACACCGACCAACCCGTCCAGGTCGTATACGACTTCAACCGCACGGTCTTCGAGGAGGACCGGGCCATCGTCGAGGTCCAGAAACCCGAGAACCTCCCCCTGGATCCCAAGCTCGAAGTGCACATCCCGGCCGACCGCAGCTCCATCGCCTACCGCCGCGGACTGCGCGACCTGGGCCTGAGCCACTTCTTCACCGCGTCGGGCCCTCAGTGAAGAGCCTCGACGTCATCGTCCACGCGATCTCCCTCGCCTCCGCCACCAGCCACAGCTACGAACTCCGGGCAGCGACCGGAGAAGCCCTGCCGTCCTTCGAGGCCGGCGCTCACATCGACGTCCGTCTCGGCCCCTCCCTCATCCGCCAGTACTCTCTGTGTAACTCCCCTGAGGACAGCGACCGTTACCACGTCGTCAGCGGCGTACTCCGCGAAGAGGGGGTCGCGGTCTTCCGGGCCTACGGCGAACGCACCGACGCCGTCGTCTACAACGCACGCGGCGCGATGGCCACGTCATAGCGTGCCCGCCGTGGGATTCCCTGGGCACAGAGGGGGTTCGTCATAGCCTCCCGGCAGGCACCCGCTCGTGGCCTCCTGGCTTCCTCCGCCCCTTGCCCCGCCTCGCAGCGCTCGTCCGGACCACGCACCGCAGCACCCGCCGGGGGCCGGTGATCCCGGCTGTGCCCCGCCTGCGGGAAACCGTGGGGACACGGGCCGGGACAAGGTGGCGCTCCTACCTCCCGACCGTCCTCCCCGCAACCGCCGAGGCCAGCCGCGGTGCCGCGAACTCCGTGCCGCAGGTGAACCTCAGCAGTGGCCCGAAGGTCGCCGCCGCCTGGATGCCGGTGAAGTACAGGCCGGGCACCGACGACTGGAGCCCCGGGTCGAGACGCGGGTATCCGGCGGTGCGGGCCAGCCGGGCGCGCAGTTCGGGGGCCAGGAAGTCCAGCTCGTCCAGGCGGACCCGGTAGCCGGTGGCGGCCAGGACGTGCTCCGTCTCCAGCGACTCGGTGCGCCCCTGATTATCCTGGGTGGTGAGGACGACCCGGTCGCCGTCGCGCCGGGCTTCGGTGATCCGCCGGCCGAGCCGCACGGGCACCACCCCGTCGAGCCGCGGCTTGAGCCACCACGAACCGAACGGCCCCAGAACCCGCCGCACCAGGTGCAACCGGGTAGCCGCCGGCAGGAAGCGGAAGGCCGCCGCCCGGTGGACGACCGCGTAAAGCGCCCACGAGCGACCCAACGGAGTGTCCGGCTGCCAGTGCGGCCCCGGCATGGGCCCGCCTCCGAACACCAACTTCTCGGTCCTGGCGAGCAGTTGGACCTTGGCCCCGGTCTCGCGCAGCAGCGCCGCGCTCTCCTGCGCCGACTGCCCCGCACCCACCACCACGACGTCCCGGCCCGCGAACGTCGCGAGGTCGGCGTGGTGCGAGCTGTGCGACACGAGCCCGTCGGGGACGAGCGGGACGAGCGGCTCGGGAACATGGGTGAACCCGTCCATGCCGCTGGCCACCACGACGACCGCCGCCCGTACCTCCTCCCCGGAGGCGAGCTTGAGCCGGAAGCCGTCGGACTGCCGGTCGACCACCAGCACCCGTACGTCCTCCACCTCGGGCACCAGTTCCTCCGCGAACCACCACCCGTACCGCACGAACATCTCGACCGGAACCTGGTCGTGGCCGGTCAGCCGGGTCTCCCCCGACTGCCGGGCGTAGTCGTCCAGCGTGAACCCCGGCTTCGGGGCGGACAGCATCGACGCGCTCGGCGGCGACTTCAGCAGCATGCCCGCCGGCATGTTCTCGGCCCAGCTCACCATCGGCGAACCGAACACCCTGACGCTCAGGCCGCGTGCCTTGAGATGCGCGGCGGTGGACAGGCCGTACGGGCCCGCCCCGATGACGACAACGGTCTTGGACATGAATTCCCCCCTGGCGCGGCGGCGTTGGGCAGCCGGCGCTGCGGCATGGCAGGTCAGAACCTCGGATACACGCCGATTGCCGCCGCACGTGACAGCCAGGGCACGACGCGGTACGCGCCGTACGACCGTCAGACCGCGAGCGGCAGGGAAGAGCGCGGCGGGCCGCGCCGGACGACCGCATCCGCGAGGAGAACCTGAAGCGGAGTACCGGGAGCCGGCCCGGGTGCCAGGAGTCGCCCGGCGTCGACCACGCTCAGGCCGAGGGGAGTGCGGACCGGCGCGAACAGCCTGCGTACCAGCTCGCGGAGGTTCTCCCACTCGCGTCCGGCCGCGTACAGCACACGCCGCCGACAGGTGTCGATGCCGCGCAGGAGCACCGCGCACAGGACAGTCAGAGCGACGTGACCGACGACCACCGGCCAGCCGGCGTGGACGGAGGACAGCCATGCGGCATGTGCCGGGACGGCGACCGCGTCATCGGCCCGCACGAACCAGTACCCCACGACCGCCTGGGCCCCGAACGCCAGCACCAACTGCCGTACCAGCGGCTTGTCCTGGCCCGCGCCCGGCAGCGCGACGCCGAAGAGCAGACAGGCGGCGAGAGCGCGCACGCCCCAGGACGGGCCGGAGTCGAACGCCAGGTGATGGACCGTGCCCGCGACCGCCGTACCGAGCACGGAGAACAGCCCCGCCCGGACAGCGACCACCGGCACCACACGCGGCACCCGGCCGCGCACACGGGACACATCCACCGAACCCCCCATGACCCGCCCATCATGGGGCACCGGGCGCGCCCGTGTCACCACCGCGTCCACGGTCAACCGGAAGGCGTCACCGGCCCGTTACGCCTTGCCGGGCCGTGTCCCTTGCACGTACCGCAGCCAGGGCCGTACGTCCCCACGCCCTCGCACCTCGAACCCGGTGTCCGTGATCAGCCCGTCCAGCAGGTCCACTTGATAGTTCGTCATGACGTGCCCGGTGATCGCGGCGACGAGATGGCGGACGGGACGGGTGCGCGGCGGCCGGAAGTCGGCGACGAGGAGACGGCCACCGGGCCGCAGCACCCGGAACATCTCGCGCAGCGCGACCGGCCGCACCTCTTCGGGCAGGTGGTGTACGGCGAGAGAGGTGACGACGACGTCGAAGGAGGCGTCCGCCGCCTCCAACGCCTCGGCGACCCCGGCCTCGTACGAGCACTGCGACGCTTGGGTCTTGCGGCGCGCGTACTCGACGACCGGGACGGACGGATCGATGCCGAGCACGGAGCTGCCGACACCCACGGCCTTCGCCATCCGGCGGCTCAGACAGCCGGTACCGCAGCCGACGTCCAGCACCCTGTCCCCCGGGCGCGCGCCGCTCAGCTCCGCCAGTCGCGCATGTTCATGGCGTGCCGCTGGGGCCACCGCGGCGGGTTCGTTATCCTGCGGGGCATGCGGTGCGGCACACATGATCCGGGGCCGCGGGTCCGGCCCGGACGGTCCCGGCAGGCGGCACGACCGCTCAGCAGGGGCCCGCGCCCGCATGTCCGCCGGCCCGGGCCGTGATCGCCCCCGCGGCCGTCGCCGCCGCCGTAGCAGCGCTGATCGCCCTTTACGCCCTGGCACTGCGCCGCACCGCCGGGCTCGCCGCCGCCGGATCGGCCCTCGCCGCACTCGCGGCCGCCGGGACCGGCGCGGTGGCAGGACTGCCCCCGTGGAGTGCCGTGGGCACCGCCCTGGTCGCGGCGGGTGGCACGGCCGTGGCCTGGGTCCTGGGCCGTTCGCAGCGGCGGCGCGGGGCCGAACGGGCCGCCCTGGCCGCGTACCGCACCGGCACGGCCGCGATTCCGCGGTTCGCCGCGCTGGCCGAGCGGGACCGGCTCGCCGTCGAACTGCACGACGTGGCCGCGCACCGGCTCACCGCGATCGTCGTCTCCGCCGCCGCGGCGCAACGGCTCGCCGACCCGGACCTGATCGCCGACGCCCTCCGGCACGCGGCCGACGCGGGCCGCCGGGCCGTGGCGGAACTCGACGAACTGGCCGACCGGAGGGACCGCGCGGGCGCCCCTGCCAGCGGCGCCTCGCTCGCCGACATCGCCGCGCTGGCCGCGGAGTTCGGCGCCGATCTCCACGCCACCCCTGGCGCCATGGACACCGTTCCCGCCACGACGTGCGCGGTCGCGTACCGCATGGTCCGCGAGGCGCTGACCAACACGGCACGTTACGCCCGCGGTTCCGCCGTACTCGTCACCCTCGCCGGCGGCCCGGAACTCCTCACGGTCACCGTGAAGGACGACGGCGGCACCGCCGCCGAACCGAACCTCGGCACCGGCCGCGGCCTCACCGGCCTGCGCACCACGGTCGGCACGGCCGGCGGCACCCTGTCCTACGGCCCGACGGCCACCGGCTGGACGGTCCACGCCGAACTACCGTCACCCGAGGCCCCGTTCCCCGCACCGCCGCACGCGGTACTGCGGGGTGCGGGTTTTCTGCGGCGCGGCCTGACTCCGACCGCTGTATGGAGTCGGGTGTGGTGGCCCGGGTCCGCGCCCTTCGGCTCGCGGACCCGTGGGACGGTCCTGCGCCGACACCCGTTCCGGCGCGGCCCCGTAGTGGCCTTCACTCCCCGCCGCCGTCACCCGCTCTGGCGCGGGCCCACTGCCCTCGACTGGGCCCTGGTCGTGCTGGCTGTGGCGCTTTCGCTCGGTGCGAGTCTGCTGTCGGACGACGTGCCCGGCTCGTTCCGCGGCGTGTTGTCCAGCCTTCCGTTCGTCCTGCTGTCGGGGCTGCACGCCGTGCCGCTGGGCTGGCGGTCGCGCGCGCCCGGCACGGGGCTGGTCACGGTGCTGTCGGCACTCGTGCTGTGGTGGGGCTGCGACCGGGCGGGCTGGACACGGCCGCCGGTCGGCGACATCTTCCTGGTGTACTGGTGGGTCGAGCTGACCTTCGTGTACAGCGCGGGCGCGTATCTGCCGGTCCGGCGCGGCGCTTGGGCCCCCGTCGCGGTGGCCGCGACCGGCGGTCTGGCACTCGCCAGCGGCAGCGGCATCACCGGCAGCCGGGCGGCGGCCTGGGCGGTGCTGACCGTACTGCTCGCGGGCCCTGCGTTCGGGCTGTGGTGGCTGGGAGTGCGCACCGCCCGGCGGCGGGAGCGGCGCAGGGCCGCCGCCGCCCGGAGCCGGGAACTGCTCGAACGGGACGCCGAAACCGCCGTACGCGATCAGCGCCGTCTGATCGCCGCGGGCCTGCTGCGCACCGCGCACCGGCACGCGTGCGACGTGGTCGCCGCCGCAGACGCCGGACGGCTCGACACCGTCCTCGCCGAGGCCCGAGTCGGCCTGGCCGCGCTCAGGGAACTCCTCGCGGACCTGCGCGCCCGCGACGGCGCCATCGCACCACCGCCCACGGTCGCCGGGATCTCCGCACTGGCTGCCCGCTACGGCGCCACCGTCAGCTACCGCGGGCCGCGTGTGGCCGAGCCCGCCGTCGTGGGCGTGGCCGCGTACCGCGTCGCCGCGATACTGCTGGCCGAAGGTGTCACGCTCACTGTGCTGCGCGGCGCCGCGGGCATCGAGGTGTCCGGGCCGCTGCCTGCCGCCCCGGACGCTCGACGGCGGGTACGGGCAGTGGCCGATGCCATGGGCGGTACGCTCACCCGGACCGCCCACGACGCGGTACGCGTCTGGCTGCCGGAGGTGTTCCCATCACGATCAGAGTGATCGTCGCCGACGACCAGGCGGTCGTACGCGCCGGGATCGCGGCGATCCTTGACGCCGAGCACGGCCTGTCCGTCGTCGGGCAGGCCGGCGACGGGGAGTCGGCCGTCGCGCTCGCTCTCCGACTGCGGCCGGACGTCGCGCTGATGGACATCAGGATGCCGGGGGGCGGCGGGCTGGCCGCCACCGCCCGGATCACCGCGGGTGCGCCCGCGACCCGCGTCATCGTCCTGACCACCTTCGATCTCGACGAGTACGTGTTCGCCGCGCTGCGCGCCGGGGCCGTCGGCTTCCTGCTCAAGGACGCGGAACCGGAGCGGGTGGTCGACGCGGTACGGGTCGTCGCCCGCGGCGCCGCGCTGCTCGACCCCGCGGTGACGGGACGGCTGATCGAGCGGTACGCCGCGGGGCCCGTGCCCGCCGACGCCGCCCGGCTGCGGCAGCTCACCCCGCGCGAGACCGAGGTCCTGCGGCACATGGCGCGCGGC
Organism: Streptomyces sp. NPDC088350; assembly: GCF_044753545.1. NCBI lineage: Bacteria > Bacillati > Actinomycetota > Actinomycetes > Kitasatosporales > Streptomycetaceae > Streptomyces > Streptomyces sp. NPDC088350. Next base: position 468,314 of record NZ_JBIVNL010000004.1, read on the forward strand.
TTGGCCAACGCCGAGATCGCCGCCGAGCTCGGCATCAGTCCGGCCACGGTCAAGGACCATGTCGCGGGGGTCCTGGGCAAGCTCGGCGTACGCGACCGGGTGCAGGCGACGATCGCCGCGTACGAGACGGGTCTGATCCGCCCCGGGGTCCGCTGAACCGCCTCCGGCGGCCGGTCGGCACGGGCCTCAGGGGTGTGTCGGGTCCGGGCGGTGGCCGGTGCGGGCCATGGTTTCCACGCCGAAGCGCTTGGGCGCGAGAAGTGCGGTGCGCGCCCCGGACACGCTGAACCGTCGTCCGGCGACGGTCGGCGCAGGCATGGAGGTCACGTGACACTCCGGGTACCGGCCCGAGTGGGCATGGGCCCACTCAACCACGTCCCGCAAAGGCCCCGACCGGGCTCGGGGCAGGGCCATGGCCCCCGCCGTGCGGCGGGGTCCAGCACCCCGCCGACCAGCGGATTCCGCCGCCGGACGGTCGTCCGGCGGCACGACGACCCGGCAAAGCACCTCCACCTAGCCTCGCGGCCATGGCACTCAGGATTTTCCCGTTCGGTCGGTTTCTTCCGCTCGCCCGCCGCCTGTGCGGCGGCCTTCTGCTCGCCCTCACGGTGGCGCTGACACCGGCCGCCGCGGCGGCCGGCTTCGCCGCTGCGGCGGTCGCGACCGCGAGCGTCCCGCTGCTCGTGGTCGCGGGACTGGCCCTCGCTGCGGCGGTCGCCGTACTGCTCGGCGGCGCGGCGTTCACTCTCCTCGGCAAGGGCGGCCCGCGGGCCACGGCCGCCTTCACGGGCGTCCTGCTCCTCGGCGTCACGGCCTTCGCCGCCGCCACGGTCTTCCGCCCGATGCCGACCCCGGCCGCGCGCCCGGTCCCGTCAGACGTCCGCTTCTGGAACCTGCCCACCGGCTCCCGCATCGCCTACGTCCACGCACCCGCCGTCGGCGCCCCCCGGCCGACCCCGGTCATCTTCCTGCACGGCGGTCCCGGCACCCCGGCGGAGGGCATTCCCACCGGCGGCCGGGAACTGGCAGCGGACGGCTTCGACGTCTACTCCTACGACCAGCTGGGCGCAGGCCGTTCCACCCGGCTCTCCGACATCACCGGCTACACCACCGCCCGCCAGGTCGCCGACCTCGACGCCATCCGCCGTCTCCTCGGCGCGGACCGGATCATCCTCGTCGGCCAGTCGTGGGGCGGCTCCCTGACCGCCCAGTACCTGCGGGCCCACGGCGCGCATGTGGCGAAGGCCGTCTTCACGTCACCGGGCGCGCTGTGGGGCCGGCAGTATCCCGGGTCCAGGGCCGGTGATCCCTGGAACGACCTGACACCGGACCAGCGCTCCCGGCGCGACGAGCTGACCGGCAGGCCCCGGCTGATCGCCGCGAGCCTGCTGCTGGAGGTCAACCCGCGCGCCGCGCACGCCCTGGTCGGCGACCGCGAACTCGACCAGTGGATGCACCAGATGGCGCTCCTCGGCAAGGACGCCACGTCGTGCGCGGGCGCGGCACCCACCGAGGCACACCACAACCCGCAGGGCTTCTACAGCAACCAGATGACCGTCAAGGACTTCGAACAGCTCCCCGACCCGCGTCCCGTGCTGCGTACCGTGCACGTCCCCTCCCTGATCCTGCGCGGCCAATGCGACTTCATCAAACCCGAGGTCACCCAGGAATACCGCCAGACCCTGCCCGACTCCCGGCTGGTCCGCATCCCGGGCGCGGGACACGCCATCGCACACTCCCGGCCGGCCCTCTACACCGCGCTCCTGCGGGCCTTCCTGCTGAACAGGCCCCTCCCGGCGCCCGCGTCCTGACCCGGGTCCGGGCCACCCGCCCCGGCCACGCCCAACTGGAGCGACGCGAGGTCCTGCGGCCGGCCGAAGTCCATCACGCCGGATGAAGTCGGCGAGCTCCTGATCGACCATGGCCGGCCGCTACCCACCGTACGGCGGGGCCGACGCCATCACCCGCAGGCCCGTCTCCGCAGCTGCCGGGAGCGGGCCCCGGCCGTCCAGCGCTTGGGTGATCGGCGTCATCATCACCAGGTGGCTGAACGGGGGCTCTTTCGCTGCCGCTGAAAAGAGGTGCTTGACCGGGACTGCGGGGTCTTCGGCCCGGCGTTTGCGCAGGTGCTCGCGGTAGGGATCGGCAAGGCTCGCGCGGTATTTGGGGACGCGGAGCATCCGTTCGGGCCGATCGTCGCGGGCGTAGCGTTTGACGGTGTTCAGAGCCGGCTGCAGACGGCGGGCGCGCACCGAGCAGGCCCACGCCCTGGTCGAGCAAGGCGCGGATCTGGTGCCGGCGTTCCAGGGTGGTCTGTGCGCGGGGGCCGTCGTAGAGGGGCGCGTCCAGGACAGTGGCCTTGCAGGTACTGTGCTCCTTGACCTCGCGCCAGGTATGTCAGCCCGATCCACATGATGATGCGCCGATACGGGTTCGTCGAGGACGGCCTGACGATCGAAAGGCCTGGAGACCGCGCCGGTCGTGGACGAAGTCCGCCGCAATGTCAGGTTGTGGTATCGCGTGGACGCCGCTCCCAGCCGGGGGAAGGTCGATCAGCGGTACGAGGACGGGGCGGGAGAGTCACGCGCTTCTTCGTACTGCGGCGTCGGCCATGCTTGTGAGCGCCGTGGTGACCTCCGGAGGCAGGGCGGCGGTGTCGAGTGCGTGCAGGGCCTGCCGGTGGCGGGTCAGAATCAGGGCCTCCGCCTCGTCGCGGGCCCCGGTGGCGACGAGGAGCGCCCGGATGCGGGCGGCGCCGTCCTCGGTCAGGCCCGGGTCGCCCAGCAGGGTCTGCAGGATGTGGCGCTGTTCGGGGTCGGCTCGGGTGAGGGCCAGGGCGGCCAGGGCGGTGTGTTTGCCGTCGCGGAGGTCGTCGGTGTGCGGCTTCCCGGTGGCTGCCGGGGTGCCCAGGGCGCCCAGGAGGTCGTCGCGGAGCTGGAACGCTTCGCCGAGGGGGCGTGCGTAGGCGGTCAGGACTGCCTGGAGGCGGTGGTCCGCACCGGCGAGTGCGGCGCCGATGTGCAGGGGGCGTTCGATGGTGTAGCGGGCTGTCTTGTAGTCGGCGATGCGCAGAGCCTGGCCGACGTCGGTGGTGGGGCGGCCGGTGGCGGTGAGGTCCAGGTACTGGCCGTAGACCGCTTCGGAGCGCATGGCGTGGACCAGCGGCAGGATGTCGCCCAGTCGGGCCGGGGTGAGGCCCGCGGTGTGCATGAGTTCGTCGGACCAGGTCAGGGCGAGGTCGCCGACGAGTATCGCGGCGGCGTTCCCCATGTGGTCGGCCGTGGCGGGGTCCCGGCCCTGACGGCGCAGCGCGGTGGCGATGGTGCGGTGGACGGTGGGGCGCCCGCGACGGATCGCGGATCGGTCCATGACGTCGTCGTGGATGAGGGCGAAGGCGTGGAACATCTCCAGCGCGGCCGCCACTTGCAGCACCGCGTCGGGCGGTGGTGTGTCATGGCCGCCGCAGTGCCAGCCGATCACGCACAGCAGGGGTCTGACGCGTTTTCCGCCGGCGGTGAGGAAGTCGCCGAGCGTCCGGTGGATCAGGGGCGGCAGACGGTGGTCCGCGGCCTCGTCGGCCTTCGCGCGCAGGAAGTCCGTCAGCCGGGCCTCGACCGCGCGGCGGACGGTCGCCGGGTCCAGGTCCGTGTGCCGGGCAGTCGCCGTGACACTCACCGCTCGCTCACCTCGTTCGTGACGGACTCTCCGGCACGCCGGACGGCGGCCGACAGCCGCAGCCGCCGTCCCGGTCCCCAGTCCAACCCGGAGATCGCCGGGAGGCAACACGGCGCGGACGTCGGGCTGTGCCGCAGGGCCCGCACACGCCCCCGGGTGCCTGCCCGGACCGGTTCGTGGAGAGGGGGAGGGAGGCGGAGAGCGCGGGACGCCGGCCGCCTCCGTTCGGCGTAACGGCGGTGCGTCCCGGCCGGTCGGTGAGTGACGGCGGCGGGCGGCGGGCGGCGCGCCGCGAGGGTGTTCCCCGTAGCCGCTCCTCGACTTGCGTTCGAGAGTGACCGCCATCCCACTGAGGGTGACATCCCGCTCGGGACGGCACCCCACCTGGGGTGGCATCCCGTTTCCCTCCTCCCTGGAGAGCAAATGATCAAGAAGCGATGTGCCGGTGGCCTCGTGGGCGCTTCGGCGCTGATGCTCGCCCTGGTTCCCACGGGCGGTGCCGTCGCCCTCGACACCGATCCGCGTGCGGCCTCCGCGTCGGTCACCCTCCTGACCTGCGCCATCCAGACCGACTCCACGTTCGAGCGCACCGGACACGCCGATCAGGGCCTCAACTACCAGACCAGGGACATCGGCACAGAGGCGGACACCACGACCTCGGGGACCTGCGTGGACGCGAGAACGGACAAGTCCGCGACCGGCGGCCACTCCATCACCAAGTACTCCGCGCATTCCGCGATGTCACTCGCGAACAGTACGTGCACGGCCTTCTCCGGCAGCGGCACCGTGGACGTCACGTGGACGCTGGACAACAACACCACCGTGACGAGCAGCAGGGCGGTGTCGGTGCCCCTGGGCAACGTCCTGGAAACCATCCCGAGCAGCGGAGAGGTCGAGAGCGGCCTCTTCGCGGGCGCCACCGTGGAAGCGGAGTCCCTCGTCAGCGACCTGGGTCTGGTGCAGCTCTCCTGTCTGACCTCGACGGGCCTGCGGTCGATGCACGTCACCTCCCTGCTGGAGCTCGTGCAGTAACCGCGTGGTGCGACAGGGGCTCTTCTCCCGCCCGCCCCGCTGTCAGGGGCGGGCGGGAGCCAGGCGCACCGGCACGCGGTCGAAGCCCAGCAGTGTCGTACGGGTACGGCGCACCGGTGGCCCGGCGAGTTCCAGCGCGGGCCAGTCGCGGTGCAGGTGGGTGAGGACGACCAGCATCTCCAGCCGGGTCAGCTCGGCGCCGAGGCAGGCGTGGATGCCCCCGCCGAACACGGGGTTCCTGGGAGCGCGGCGCCGGGGGACGAACCGGTCGGGGTCGGGGTGGGCGGCCGGGTCCCGGCACGCCGAGGCGGCCAGCAGCCCGACCGCCCACCCCTCGGGGACGGTTCCCGAGGGGAGTTCGGCACCGGACAGGGCGACCGACCAGGTCCGGCTCAGCCACAATGGGGGCGCGTGGCGCAGGCACTCCTCGACGAACATGAGAGCCTCGGCCTCCGAGGCGTCGAGCACCAGGGCTTGCTCGGGATGGCGCAGCATCTCCACGACCGCGTTGTCCATGCCCGCGATGCTGGTCTCGAAGCCGGCCACCCACAGCAGCCACAGCATGGTGATGCTCTCGTCCTCGGTGAGGCGGAGACCGGCCGGGCCGTCCGTCCCCGCCGTGAGGAGACTGATCGCGTCCGGGCGCGCGGAGTGCTGTGGCGGGTGCGCGAGCAGTTCGGCGCACTCCTCCTCGAAGGCCTGCGCGGCGGCGTTGGCCAGGAGCATCCCTTCGTCGCCCTCGGCCAGGTACAGGGCGTCGAAGACGGTGATCATGCGGGCCGCGTGAGTCTCGCGCCGGGCCTCGGGGATGCCCAGAAGGTCCGCGATGACGTGCACGGCGAGCGGGCGGGTGAGTTCGGAGTGCAGGTCGACCGTGTCGCCCTCGTGCAGGCGGGCCAGCAGTGGTGCCGAGAGGGAGGCGCAGCGGCGTTCGACCGCGGCCCGGCGGTCGGCGATATGCCGCGCTGTGAAGAGCGGGGCGACCACCCGGCGCAGACGGGTGTGCTCGGGCCGGTCGACGTTGACCATGGAGCGGGCGACGGCCCGCACGGCGTGGCTGCGCGCCGCCCACGGATCACGGACGGCGATCTCCTCCGGGGTCATGCGCCGCAGGCGCGGGCTGCGCAGAGCCGCGTGGACGTCGGCGTGGCGGCTGAGCAGACACAGCTCTCCGGTGGGGTTGGGGTGCAGCGGAGAGGTCTGCCGGAGCCGGGCGAACAGCGGCCACGGGTCCTCCAGCACCTCGGGCTGCCCCATCTGCGCGAGGACATCGAGCCTCTCCCCTGTCACGAGTGGGTTCATCGGCGCTCTCCTCAGGGTGGGCTGGTCCGGCTGGTCATCCGGCCATGAAGGGAAGGGCGACGAGCACGGCGTCCGCGAGGACCGCCCAGGTCATCGCGTGGACGCGCAGCGAGTCGGCGGTCGGTGCCGCACCCGCTCCATGGGGACGGCCGAGCCGGCGCAGCGCATCGGCGGGCAACACCGCGCACACCGCGGCGGCGGCCAGGGCCCACAGCGGGCCGTACAGCTCCGCAACTGCCCAGGTGATGAGAGTGATGGCCGCGGCGGACGTCCCGCACACCACTCGCAGTGCGTGCCGGGTGCCGTGCGTGGCCGCCGGCGTGCGGTCGCCCGAGGCCGCGTCGGCCGCACGGTCGGGCAGCGCCCAGTACAGGGCCCGTCCGGTCATCAAAACACCGATGCCGAGGAAGAGGCCACGCACCGCGGGCGGCCAGTCGTCGCGCAGAGCCGCGTACGACACCACGCAGGGCAGGGTGCCGAAGCACAGGCCGAGGGCGACCGGGTTGGCGTAGCCGCGCCGCTTCAGCCGTACCGGCTCCAGGTTGTAGAGCAGGTCGAGGCCGATACGCGCGGCAAGGGCGAGGGCGACCACGGGCCGGTCGTACCGCACGGCCACGACGGCACCCAGCGCCAGCGCGGTGCCCATCTCGGCCCCCGCGCAGAGCAGGCCCGCCCCGCCGAGCCGTGCCGCCGCCGCGGAGACGCCCCGCTTGGCGGGTGTGAGGGCGTCGGAGCGGATGTCGAGGGCCGCGTTGAGGGGGTTCTGGGCGATCAGGGCGATCAGGTTCGCCGCCACGGTCAACAGGACGGGGGCCGAGAGCAACCCGGCGGCGCCGGCCGCGGCGTAGCCGACACCCCAGAGGGCGTGGCAGAGATAGGCCACGGGGAAGGGGTACTCCAGGCGATGTACGCGGATCAGGGCACGCCGGCGGGAGAGCGGCTCGGCGGCCAGTACGGCCATCAGGCGGCCACCGCCATCAGCAGTGCCGGGCAGGGGGCCATCGCGGGCCCCGCGAGGCGCGGGCGACCCGCTTCGGGGTTGAGCACCCGCAGGGACGGATGGCGGACGGCCGCCGCGACGACCATGCGCAGCTCCACCAGCGCCAGGTCCGCGCCCAGACAGCGGCGCAGGCCGCCCCCGAAGGGGAAATACGTGCAGGAGGGCGGAGGCCGGCCGAGGAACCGTGCGGGATCGAAACGCAACGGGTCCGGATGGCTGTCGGGATGACGGTGCGCCAGGTAGACGCACGGGGTGTAGACGGTCCCTGGCGCGACCTCCGGGCGCCCGCGCCCGCCTTCGCCGTCCCCACCCGTCGCGGTGCCGCTCCTACGGTGGCCGGCCACGATCGGAGGCGGGGTGAGCCGCAGCGACTCCCGGCACACGGCGTCCAGCAACGGGACCCGCGCGGCGTCCGCGCCGCTCGCGGACGTCGCCGAGAGTTCGTCGCGCACCTGCCCGCCCAGCTCCGGGTCGCGGGCGAGCCACATCAGCGTCCAGGCGACGGCGGACGCGGTGGTCTCGTGGCCGGCGAACAGCAGGGTGAGCAATTGGTCCGCCGCCTCCTGGCGGTCGTACGGGCGCAGCAGACGGGCGACGGTTCCCGGCCCCGCCTCGGCGCGCACGTCGTCCAGCAGACGCTCCAGCCGCCGCCGCTCGCGCAGGAAGGTGCGCCAGGCGGAGGGGAGCGCGGGATGCGGCCGGACACAGCGGTAGCGCAGGGTCCGGGCCGGGGAGCCGAGCGCCGTGTCGACCCAGGCGCGGAACGGGGTGAGGATCTGGTCGCCGGCCGGGCCGAGCACGACGCGGCCGATCACCCGCAGCGTCACCCGGCGCGCCCAGCCGGACACGCTGACGGCCGTGTCCGGCGGCAGCCGCTCCAGTTCCTCGCGTACGACGGCCTCGATGGTCCCGTGGTGTTCCGCGACGAGACGTCCGTGCCGCAGGGGGCCGCCCAGCAGGGAGCGGAGCGCCGTATGCCGCTCGCCCTCGGCGGAGACGACGGAGCGGGCGCCGAACAGGGGCCCGAGGGTGTCGCTGCGCGGATGGCGCATGGCGCGGTCCTGGCGGAACACCTCGCGGACGGTCTCCGGGTCCCAGACCAGCAGCCTGCGCTGCGGATGCGGCCTCAGCTCCACCGCGGCGCCGGGAGCATGGGCATGGCGGTCGAGGAAGGCCAACGGGCGCGTGGTGAGCTGCCATTCGGCGAGATTCACCGGACGCCCGCCGTGCGCGTGTGGCCGCCCCTCGACCGCGACCGCGTCAGATGGATCGCCGCGAGGCGCGCCGCGTGCACGACGGTGTGCGGGGCGTAGAGGTCCTTGTCGTGCCACAGCGGCGGTACGGTCGCGCCCGCGCCGGGACGGGTCAGGAACGCACCGCCCCGTGCGGCGGCGTCGTCGAGGCCGGGCACCGGCGGCGGGTCCGCGGGACCGCGGGGCTCCGTGGTGAGGAGCAGCGTGCGGACGGCATACGCGGTCTCCTCGTCGGTACCCTCCCAGCACCCCCACGACCCGTCCGCCCGCTGGTTGCCGAGGACCCAGTCGACGGCTCTGCGGACGGCCGGCGCGGCCGAGGCGTTGCCGTGGCGGGCGAGTGCCACGGCGCAGCAGGCGGTGGCGTAGAAGGGGGAGGCATGCCACTTGTCGGTCCAGGAACCGTCGGCGTGCTGAGCGTCCAGCAGCCAGGAGGCGATCTTCGCGCGGGCCGCCCGCAGCCACCGCCCCTCCTCCGCGTCGCGCGCCACCGCGGTGCCGAGCGCCTCAAGAATGTGTGCGTTGGTGCTGGTCGAGGGGGTGCGCTCACCGGGGAAACAAGTGAACCAGGCGTCCGACTCGTACGGGCGCAGACAGTCGGCCGGCTGCGGATCGCCGGTGAGCGCCAGCGCGTGGAGCACGGCGGCCGTGTCGTCCGCGTCCGGCGGCAGTCCGGGCCCCGCCGGGGCTCCCCGCTCTCCGAGATCGGCGCGCAGGGCGGTGACGACCGTGTCCGGGAGCGCGCCGCCCAGCCCGGCCTCGGCCAGGGCGGAGACCACCCAGGCCCGTTCGAAGACGGAGATCGGAGACACACCCGGCACGGGTCCGCCGTACCGTCGCTGCGTCGACTCCAGGTAGTCGAGGCAGGGGTGGCCGGCGGCGGGGCACTCGTCGGGACCGGCCAGCCAGGCGGCGGTGGCCGCCGGGGACAGCCCCACGGCCCCGGCAACGGGGGCGACGGCCGCGGACCTTCTGCCACGCGTGCCCAATACCTCCCACGAGTGCGCCACGGTGCCCGGGAGCGGCTGTCCGGCATCGGCGGCGGCGTGAAGGCGGCGCAGCGCACTGCCGTCGGCCAAGGCGGGCGGCGGCAGCCGCAGTGCGAGGGCGTCCCGGGCCAGGGGCGGGGCGCCCGCGGGGGCTTCGGCGAGATGCGCGAGGCGGGCGTTGACCTCCTGCACCAGCCAGGGGATCAGGTATTCGGCCGCGATGGTGTCCGGCAACCCCTCGCCCGCCCGGGCGAGGAGAACAGGCAGCGCTCTCAACACCGCCTCGGCCGCCCGGCTCACCGCACCGGAGGCGAGCCGACGGCCCAGCTCCGCCAGCAGCGCTTCGGCCGCGCTCAGCGCGGGCACCAGACGGTAGTCCTCGGGGCCGCTCCAGGCGCCGTCGTCGAGCTGAGAGGCGACCAGGAAGGCGACCCGCCGCTCATGACCGGCCAGCCACGGAGCGGTGGAGACCAGCCGCGCGGTCTCGTACACGGACGCCGACACCGCGGTCCCGCAGTCCGCGGAGCACAACCACGCGGACAGCGCGCGCACTTCGGCGCCGGCGACGTCGGGCGGTGCGGGAGAGACCGGCGGGGCGGGCGCCCGGCGGGGCGTGGAAACGGGACCGTTCACGGGGCACCGCCCTCGGATCCGCCGGCTTCGTCCCGTACGGCGATGGCCGCCACCGGGCAGAGTCCGGCGGCCTCCTGGACCCGTTGCCGCAGCATGGCGGGCGGACGGTCCTGGCGGAGCCGGACGACGCCGTCGTCGTCCACGGCGAAGAACTCCGGCACGGTGGCGGCACACTGCCCGGTCGCCACACACACCGTACGGTCGACGGCCACGCGCACGGTCAGCTCACCTCGCCCAGGGCGACGGGCAGGCTCGTGCAGGCCCGGAGGTTGGTGGCGGGACGGTACGCCGGAGCACCCGCGAGAACGAGCCCGGGAAAGCGGGCATGGACCCGGGAGAGCGCCACGGAGCACTCCATGCGGGCGAGGTGGGCGCCGAGGCAGTGATGGATACCGTGGCCGAAGGTGATCATCGGAGAGGTGTCACGGCCCGGATCGAAACGGTCCGGATCAGGGAAAGCCTCGGGGTCGCGATTGGCCGCGGCGTCCAGGACACGGACGTCGCCGCCCTCGGGGATCGTGACACCGCCCATCTCCACGTCGCGGGTGGCGATACGGGGCACTGCCCCGAAGACAACCGGCGATCCGTACCGCAGCGACTCGTTGACGAAAGCCTCTACCTCCTCGGCGGTCCCCGCCAGCCACCGCGCCTGCCCGGGATGCCTGAGCATCGCCAGGACGCCGTGGTCGATGCCCGAGGCCGTGGTCTGGAACCCGCCCAGCCACAACCCCCAGACCGCGATGACGAGTTCGGTCTCGTCGAGCCCCGCTCCGTCGGCCGTGTCGCCCTGGAGCACGGACAGCAGATCGTCCTGGGGTGCTCGCCGCCGTTCGGCGGCCAGGTCCGCCAGATGGTCGTTCAGTTCCTGGCTGCTGCGGTTGCCGGTCTCCATCGCCTCGGCGGTGGCGCCGGGATGCAGTGAGCCGAGTGCGTCGTGCATCAGGCGTACAAGTCCGGCCCGGTCGCCCTCCGGGATCCCGAGGATGTCGCCGACCATGTGCACGGTGACGGGTTCGGCCAGCTCGGTGTGCAGGTCGGCGCCGACGCCGTCGTACAGCTTCTCGGACATCGACGTGAGCAGACGGTCGCAGTGGGCCTCCGCGCGGGTGCGCAGGGCGCGGATACGGCGCAGGGTGAAGTACCGCGAGAGGATCCGCCGCACCCGGGTGTGCTCGGGCGGGTTCATGGTGACCAGCGTGCGGGTGAGGATCTGCAGGGCCGTCGACTCCTGCCAGCGCGGGGTCCGGCGGGCGTACTCGTCCGTCTCCAGCACCCTCAGGTCCGGGCTCTGCAGGACCCACCGGGCGTCCGCGTTCCTGCTGACCAGGAAGATCCCGCTCGGACTCGCGTGCACCGGGTCGTTCTCCCGCACCCACGCGCAGAACGGGTGGGGATCCACCAGCGCCTCGGGCTCCTGGAGCCCGGCGAGGACGTCCACCGGACTCACGGACGCCTCCCGCACCGAGAGGTGCCCCGGGCGCTGTGGCCGCGCGGTCTGGCCGCCGCTCACCGTAGTCATGCGATCACCGTGGCCTGTGCCCGAGGTGTGCGCGATCCGGAAGGGCCGAACGGCAGCGGATTTCACCTCGTCGGTCTGCGGCCGAAGAGGGCACGGGCGCATTCGCCGGTGATCACTGATGGGGTTTCGGGTCTGAGGCTGGCGATCTACTCGGTCACGGAACTGGGCGGTCGAGAGGGGCATCCGGTCGGCCGATGCTCGACCGCTGTCTGGCTCGCGACTACTCGGGAGTGTTGCCGGGAACGGCACTCCTCACATGGTCAGTCCGTCTGTCGGGGCATGGGCACCGGCAGGAGCCCCTGTTCGTCGAAGATCCGGCGGGCGAGGAGCAGAGCCTCGGCGGCCTTGAGGAAACCCACGTGGGGGATGGTCTGCATGAGCACCGCGACCATCTGATGCGGGGGCGTGCCCACGCGCAGGCCGATCTGGATGTGGTTGCGCAGGCTCCACTCGGTGTCGAGCGCGGTCAGGGAGGCGATCGCGGCGATCCAGCGTTCCACCGGCGTCAGCCCTGGCCGTATGCAGATCTCCCCGCATCCGAAGTCGAGGATGTGGTCGAGGAAGTCGGGCGTTATGTCGGCGAACGGCTCGTGGACGTGCTCCACCGCTTCCTCGCCGCCGAAGGCGGTGACCAGCTCGGTGCCCTGTTCGCGTGTCATGGTGCGGGTTGCCTGTCGGTGCGGATGGTCCGGGCGAGCTCGGTGAGGGTGGCGCCGCCGATGATCCGCACGGCGGGGAGCTCGATGTCGAAACGGCGCCGGACGGCGACGGAGATCTCAAGCCCCATCAGTGAGTCACCGTCGTGGTTGGTCGTCATCGACCCCAGCTGTGGCCGGTACTGCGCACCCTCGTCGGTCGCACCGTGCGCAACGTGTGGGAAGCCGCCTTCCCCCAGCTCGCCTCCCGCGCCCAGGCAGCCGCGTGACGGAGATGCCGGAGCTGCACACGCGGCTCCTGGCGGATGTGATCTCGCTGGGCTCGCCATATCCCCTGGTCCTCAGCGGCGGATATGCCGTGCGGGCGCATCGCCTCGGGAACCGCCCAGCCAGGACTTTGATGTCGCCACCGAGAACCCGGCGCCCAGGGCCGATATCGCGGCCACGCTCCGCTCCGGCCTGGAAGCCCGCGGCTTGAAGGTGCACGCGCTGGAGACCGCTCCTGTCCGCCCGCTTCACGGTGACTGACCCGGTCACCGGGCGACTGCGAGGTCGACATCCTCAAGGAGATCTTCTGGCGGCCGATCGCTCAGACCCCGTACGGGCCCGTTCTCGCGGAGGAGGACGTGATCGGGACCAAGGTCCGTGCCCTCGCCGACCGCGGAGCGCCCCGCGATCTGATCGACGTGTTCGCGGCCTCCCGCCGCTGGACCAATGCCGAGCTTCAGGAGTTCGGCCGCCGCCACGCCCGTGGCCGCTTCGAACGCGAGGACCTGCAGGCAAACCTCACGGGCGCCGAGTGGACCGACGACGTAGCCTTCGCGGCCTACGGTCTCGATGATGCCACCGTCGCCGCTCTTCGCATGTGGGCCGTGGAGTGGGCCGACGACCTCGCAACCCGCCTCCTCGAAGCGTCCGATGATCCAGACATCGACTGATCACGGTCGGCGGGACCGGATCTCCAAGCGGCCTACGGCGCCGACCAGGGTAGGAGCCGCGGCACAGCTGGGCACCGACTGGGCCGACGGAATGCGGCTGTCCCTGCACCAAGACTCCGCGAAGTTGCGCGCCTTGACGGGGCACGGGGGCGCAGCACTCGCGGCGCCGACAGCCCCCGGTCGGTGAGCTTCCAGGTCGCATCGATCAGCCCAGCGACGCAGTTGCCGCGCGCAGGTCCTCAAGGGCTGCCAGCGCATGAGGCGCGAGCCCTGCTGTGTCATCGCGGTCGCTTTCGGACCACTGGGCGTAGCCCCGCTTGAACGCGAGGACTCCCAGCTCGCCCGCGAGGTGCGCGGTCGGGTCGGGGACACCGCGGGCGATGAGTGCGGCTGTCATGGCGGCCGCGAGACCGACGCTCTTGAGGGTGTCGCGCTCCTGGAGTTCGGTGCTGGCCGCCACGGCGGCTTTGATGCGGGGGCCGAGTTCGCGGTTCGTCGGCCCCATGGCGCTCGATGCGCGCTCAAGACCGGCCGCCACGGCTTGGAGCGGGCTGGCGCTCGCCGGGGCTTCGGTGATGCCGTCGGCGAGCAGCCTGCTGAGTGTCTCCTGGCCGGCGACCAGTAGCTCGCGCTTGTCGGAGAAGTGTCGGAAGAAGGTGCTCTTGGTGACGCCGGCGCGCTCGGCGATCTGCGCCACCGTGGTGGCGTCGTACCCCTGCTCGGTGAACAGGTCGACGGCAGCGACGACGAGTCGCTGGGCCGCCCCTGGTTGCCATCTAGCCATGAGACCAGGATAGGTGATGGGACACCTGTCCCGTCACCGGTGTAGGGTCAGTGACGGGACAAGAGTCCCATCACTTGAGGGAGAGCCATGCACGTCTTCATCACCGGCGGTACCGGCACCATCGGTTCCGCCGTCGTCGCCGAACTGCTCGGCAACGGCCACACCGTTCTCGCGCTGGCCCGCTCGGACGGCTCCGCACAGGCACTGGAGAGCGCCGGCGCCAAGGTGCTGCGAGGGGAACTGGCGGACCTCGACGTCCTGCGGTCCGGTGCTGCGCAGTGCGACGGCGTGATCAGTCTGGCGTTCGGACGCGACTACAACAGCCCGGGCGCGCTCGCGCAGGCCATCGCCGAGGAGAGCGCCGCTGTCGCCGCGTTGGGGCAGGAACTCATCGGGAGCCACCGCCCGATCGTCACGGTCTCGGGTACACCTTGGGTCCCGGGCCGTGCCTCCACCGAGGCCGATCCGCTGCCGACCGACGGACCGGTGGGCGGTCGGGGCCGTTCGGTCACGGCGCTGCTGGATCTCGCCTCGCGCGGTCTGCGCAGCATGGCCGTCCGCATGCCGCGCACGGTCCACAACGAGGGCCAGGGCGGATTCGCCGGCGTGCTGGTCGATGCGGCGCGCCGTACCGGGGTATCCGGTTACCCGGGTGATGGCACGCAGCGCTGGCCGGCCGTGCACGCGCTCGACGCAGCGGTCCTGTTCCGTCTGGTCCTCGAGTCGGCACCCGCCGGGACGTCCTGGCACGCCGTCGGCGACGAGGGCGACGCGGTGCGGGACATCGCGACAGTCATCGGCCGACGACTGGGCCTGCCGGTCGAGGAAGTCCCGCAGGAGAACTTCGGCCCGTTCGGCCCGATCTTCGCCATGGACCAGCCGGCCTCCAGCGCCCGCACCCGCAATGCCCTCGCCTGGCAGCCGACGCACTCCAGCCTCCTCAAGGACCTGGAGAACCTCCAGCTCTGACAGGCTTCGACAGGCCACAGCCCAAGCAACGCATACCCTTGGCCCGCTGATCCGGCCCACCACCGAAGCCCTCCGGCCGATCCGACAGGCTCAGGACGCAATTCCCCCGGACGGTCGATGACGGTCCAGGCCGGCGCCCAACTGTGGGACGGGTCACCGCGCCAGGCACACAGCTCGGCGCCGCCGGCGTCCGGTTGCCGGCAGTCGGCGTGCAGGAAATCCCGGTGAACCAACCACGAGCATGCAGAACCTGCGCGTCAGGGCTTCCGACCGGCAGACCGACGCGCGAGTTCTCGCTCACTCCCCTACAGGAATCCGCGAACCCGCACGCTTCTGACCGCAGCAAGTCCGACCAGGACCCGAGCACTTGGCAGCCGCCCGCCTCTGACTACCACCGCTGGTACGCGACCGACTGGATCGCCGACAAAGCCCGGTCGAACCTGACCGTCGACCCCGCCGAACACGCCGCGCTCGCCGAGGTCTTGAGCAGTTGCCCCGATCAGCCCGTCCCCGTCGTCCTCGCCACCTGAAACAGGTCCGGCCCGTCGCTACGGGGGGAAGCGACGGGCCGGATGACTGCCACGCTCTCATACCGGCCGTCCCCGGCGTGCCGCATCCGGCTGAATTCGCCTCCATGCCATGACAATTGCCCGTTCGGCTGCGCGGCGCCTCAGCCGAGTCCGAGTCGGCTGAGCGCGGTGGTCCAGTCGGTGACGATCGCCTGCTGCGCGGCGGCGAGGGCGACCTGGCCCTTGCAGACCGCGGTGTGCAGTTTCGTCTCCACCGGATCCTTCGCGTTGTTCACCCCCGAGCCCTTCTTGTGACCCGGGTCGGCCGGCTCCAGCCACCGGTTGCGGTAGTCGTTGGGATCCCCGCCCAGCTGCAGGCTGATCAAGTGGTCGTACTCGGCATCCCCCATGCGGCCGGTGAAACCGTAGGAGGCCGCGTTCAGCTTCTTCTCCCTGCCCGTGACCGAGGTGGAGGGACGGATGCCGGAGGTGCAGCCGCCCTGACGGCAGATCGTCGACTTCAGATTCGCCTGCGTGACCGCCGGAGAGACCGCACCCGGCGTGCGCTTCGGATCCTCCAGCGGCTCCCCCTTCAGATGCCGGTAGTGGCAACTGCCCGCGGCCGGCTGCTGTTGGACCGTGTACGTCTTCTGCGGACCGCACCCACCGCGATTACCCGCCCGGCCCCGCCGGCACCCGACGCACGCGACCTGGCACTCGCGCTCCCGGACACCGCGGAACTGCCCAGCGACGTGGGGGAACAGCCCGCGAGCATCAGACAGGTGAGCAGGACAGATGACGCGGCACAGCGGGTGGACGATATGACGACCCCTCACGGGCAGGCGATGGCTGAGCAGATGCTGCCCCACCCGACTGCCGCCCGACCGCACGGGGTCCCGCGCGAAGACGCACTGCCGTCGCACGGCGCACCGCAGGCGGCGTGCAACGCGCGGCCCCCTCCGTCCCGCGCACTGCGGGACGGAGGCCGTGTCCGAGGGGCGGGCAGACCTTGCACCGGAATCTGCCCGCCGGTGGATTTTGATGCGGTGCGACTGTGTGCCGAGGCGGGACACCCTGCGGTCGCCCCCGTTCCCGGGTCCCCGCCGGAACTGAACGCCGACGGGGACCGCTGCGGGTGCGGGTGCGGGTGCGGAGGGATCAGCCGCCGGTGTAGTCGGGGGCGCCGAGGGTGTAGAGGAGGGCGGCGATCGTGGCGAGGGTGAAGGCGGTCAGAACGAGGCGCTGCCAGGTGAGTGTCTTGGACATGGTGTCTCCGCAAGATCGTAGGTGGCCCGGGAAGGGGCGGGCTGGATGCTGTGGTGCATGGCGGTGGAGATGAGCAGCACGACGGCGGCGGCCAGGACGATGTCGCCGATGCTGATCACGGCATGCAGTGCCGGGACGGGGATGGTGTCGCCCAGCACGAGCAGATGCGTGGTGTGCCCGGCGGGTGCGTTCTTGGCCGTCTGGGATGCGGTGGGGAGTCCGGCGGCTGCTGCGGCTGAAGTCCGGTAGGGCATACGGCCGTTGGCGGTGATCGCCAGAGCGTTGAGCAAAGCGCCCACGACGGCCACGCCCACAGCGGCCGTCAACGGCCAGGACCGGCCCCGGATATTGACGCCCAGCCACAGCAGAGAAAGGGCGAACACCAGGACCAGAAGAGCCGTTCCCAGCACGTGGCCGACCGTGGTGGGAAAAGTAGCGGTGACCCGTTGCGTGATCTGTACGGCAGCCGCAAGCCACAGCAGCCACAATCGGCGCAGGCGCACACTCACCAGCCGACTCAGGCGGCCACCGGTGAGGTAGCCCAGCACGGTCCCGACGAGCACGGGGCCGGCGAACAGGACGAACGCCCGCCCCGTCACCCGATACGACCGCGTTCAGCACCGCCGCGCCCCGGCAGTCGCAGGCACGCGGCCATCAGGGCCGCGACGAGCCGACCGCATCCACATCTGCTGTTCACTCCTACCCCCTGGTGATCCACGCGTCCGCACGCCGGACCCGGCCCCGATATCCACGATGGCAGGGCACAGGGGCTTTGTCTCCGGCCTGGCGTCACCTGGTTCTCGGCACTGGGACGCTTTCCCTGCCGCACGAGACGCTGGACATCGCAAACGCCTCCACTCGGCGGTGGATTACCGCCCTCCACGTGAAGTTCACACCGAGTGCGAGAGTTGCGCATCACCGCGTGAAATAGACGGCCAGACGCCTGTCCGGAGAACACGACGCCCCTCAGGCCCGGGAGCGACTTCGACATGAACTGAGCCCTGGACAACAGACTCTCGCCGGCCTTGACTTGGACGAGATGCGGCTGAGGTTCGTGCGCTTCGGCTCACAACGCTTCGACATCGCGAACACACCCGACACAGACGGCCTGCTCTGCCAGTCGGGACCCACGCCTTCGAGGGCCCACCCGTCGTCACACGGGACGTTGCCCGGCAGTTCGAGGTCAACGATGCCTCAGGCGATCATGATCATTACATCCAGCTCCTTCAGCTATGGATCACCCAGGTCCGCACTGCCGATCTACCGCACCTGCATGCCTTCACCCGAGGGCTGGAACGATGCCTCGACGCCGTGATCACCGCGTTCACACTCCGCTACAGCAACAGCCCCACCGAGGGCGTCAACACCAAGACCAAGCGGATCGCCCGCCAGATGCACGGAGGAGCAGGCTTCACCCTCCTCCGCCACCGCATCCTCCTCGGACAGCGACACCCTCCGTCACCGCCGAATGTGAGACAGGGCCTTTGACTCTCCGTGGTTTCGTGCCGACTTCGTGATGGGCGGGGCGGCTGTATGCCTCGCCGGTCGCGAGAACGCGGCCCACGTCGTGACGGGTGGCCGGACAGTGGTTCCTCGAACCAAGTGGCCTTCCCGGTCCGCGTGTTGAGGATTCGGGTGCGCTGGCCGGAGAGCCGGCCTTCGTGTGCAGGTTCCTGAACCCCCGTCGGACGCGAGCGGGCGTGAGTCTGTTCGGCTCGGTCGGTTTCTCCCAGGGCCTGCGGAAGCCGGTGGCCAGTGACCCGGCGAGCCGGAACTGGACGCAGACGGCGATGACCAGCCAGGTCCGCCGCTTCCGAGCTGCGGAGCAGGGGCTTGGTCCAGCCGAGTATCTGCTTGAGCAGGCGGAACGTGTACTCAATGTCGAAACGCCGGAGGAAGGACTGCCAGCAGCGGTCGATGTCCGACGCGCTGACCCCGGTGCCCGACCACCACAGTCGGACCGGCTGGTTGACCCCGCCGGACGGCAGCTTCTCCACGGCGAGGCGGATAACAGTGCCCTCGGCGAGGGGCAGCGGTCCGTCGTACTCGATCCAGGCCGCCCGCCGGGGTGCGGCCGGTCCCCATGCCCGCGCGGTCGCCTTGCCGTAGAGGCGGGTGTCGGTGACCTGCACGGCCTGCTCGATGCCCCAGGTGAAGGGGGCGCCGAAGACGAACTCCTCTCTGAACTCAGAGGTCGCTCGGATAGGAGTGGTGGAGGGCCTTGGCTGTGGGGCGGGCGCAGGTCATAGCGATCATGGAGTTGCAATGCTCTGTGATCATTGAGAGGACCTGTGCCCGCCCTGCCATCATGGGTCACTGAACCACCGTGGGAGCATTTCACGGCGCTGCCGCCCACGAGGCCGGAGTTCCACCCGGGGCATCCGCTCGGCTGTCACCGTCGGCGTGTCAGCGACCGGATCGTCTTCGGCAAGATGCTGCAACTGCCGCGCTTCGGCTGTCCTTACGAGGCGATCGCCGACATGATCTGCTCGGCCACGACGATCCGCAGCCGCCGCGACGAGTGGATACAACTGGGCGTGTTCGCCCGGCTCACGCAGATCGCGCTGGAGTGCTACGTCCGAAATGTCGGCCTTGTTCTCGACCAGATCGCTGTCGCCGCAGCCATCACCAAGGCTCCCGGCGGCGGCGAGGCCGCCGGACGTTCACCGGTCGACCGCGGCAGACAGGAACTGAACCGCTCGGGTATGACGGACGGATACGGCATTCCCCTGGGCCGTGCCCTGGCTGGCGCCAACCGGCACGCTCCCCGCTGCTCGCCCCGACCCTGGACCGCCTCAACAGCCTCGGCCCGTTGCCCGGCGACATCACCGTGCACCTGGACGCCGGCTACGACTCGGACAAGACCCGCGCCCTGCTCGACGAACGCGGAATCCTTGTCCGCATCGCCCAAAAGGGCGAGAAGGCGCCGATCCAAGCCGGCCGACGGTGACACGTCGAACGCACTCACGCCTGGCAGAACGCCTTTCACCGCCTCGCCCGCTGCTACGAGCGCCGCGTCAGCGTCATTGATGCCTCCTTCGACCTCGCCGACACGATCATCACCGTGCGCAGCCTGATCCGACGGGCAGGGACGACGCACCGCTGGGACGAAGGTCCCAACCGTCGACCATGACCACACGCCTACCGGAGCGATCTCTTGACCGAGAGTGTCATCCACTGGCCTGTCCCGGCCGTGCCGGAACAGGCGTGGGACGAGCACGCCGGTCTGAGACCGTGACAGTGCCCGACGATCTCACGGGATGTCGCACAAGACCGGGGTCGACCGGCCCGGGGCGGGCCTGCGCAGCGTGCCGGGGAAGCCGTGTCACTCGGCGGTCAGGTCGGCAGGGGTGATCAGGCCTGTCTCGTAGGCGAGGACGACGGCCTGGGCGCGGTCGCGCAGGGCGAGCTTGGCGAAGATCCGGGCGACGTGGGTCTTCACGGTGGACTCGCTGAGGGTGAGGGCTGCGGCGAGCTCGGTGTTCGACAGACCCCGGCCCATCAGGGCCAGCACCTCGAGTTCACGGGGGGTCAGCGGAGCCAGGTCGCGGTGGATCGCGGGGGTACGGGCCGCGGCAGCCGCAGCGGCGGGGCTGTGTGCCGTGTCGGTCCGGCCGGCGCTGTGGGTCGTCGCGTAGCGCTCGATGAGGCGGCGGGTGATCGAAGGGGCGAGCAGTGCGTCGCCGGTGTTCACCAGTCGTACGGCTGCTGCGAGGTGGGCGGCGGTGACGTCCTTGAGCAGGAAGCCGCTGGCTCCGGCGGCGAGCGCCGCGTAGACGTAGTGGTCGAGGTCGAAGGTGGTGAGCATGAGCACCCGGCAGTTCGGGAGCAGCCCAAGGACGCGCTTGGCGGCTTGAAGGCCGTCCAGGTGGGGCATCCGGATGTCCATGAGGAGGACGTCCGGGCGCAGCCGTTCGGCTTCCGTGACGGCCGCCATGCCGTCGGCGGCCTCGCCTACGACGTCGATGTCGCGCGAGGTGAGGATGAGGCGGAAGCCGGTTCGGATGAGTTCCTCGTCGTCGGCGATGAGGACGCGCGGGGCGCCGGTGTCTCGGCTCGGGTTCGCGTCCGGGTCCGGGGAGTTCGGGACCCGGCTCGGGGCGTGGTGGGCACCGCGGTCGGCGGCGGACTCGGTCACGGGCGCTCCAGGGGGATGCGGGCTCGGACGCGGTAGCCGCCGCCGATGCGGCGCCGGGCGTCGAAACGGCCGCCGTAGACGGCGACGCGCTCGCGCAGACCGAGCAGGCCGCGCCCCGCGCCGTCGTCCCGGTGCTTGCGGGCGCCCGGTTCGGCACCCGTGTTCGCGGGGTCGGCGGACAGCACGCTCGGTCCGCTGTTGAGCACCTCGACCCTCAGACTGTGGTCGGCATAGCGCACCGTGACAGCCGCCTTGCCGCCGTCGCCGTACTTGAGCGCGTTGGTCAGCGCCTCCTGGATGATCCGGTAGGCGGTGACGTCGATGCCGGGCGGCAGCGGGCGCGGTTCGCCGGAGATCCGCACCTCGACCGGGAGGCCGGCGAAGGCGATCCGGTCGACGAGGGTGCCCAGTTGACTCAGGCTCGGTTGCGGTGCGAGTCCGGAGAGGTCTCCTGCGCCGTACGACTCGGCCCGGTCCTCCTCGTCGTCTCCGTCGGGTGACGGCGCCAACAGGCCCAGCAGATGGCGCAGTTCGGTCATCGCGTCGCGTCCGGCACCCTCGACGGCTCGCAGCGCGGTCTCCGCCTCGTCCGGCAGGGTGGCCAGCACCTCGCGTGCGGCGCTCGCCTGGACGACCATCAGGCTGACCTTGTGGCTGACGATGTCGTGGAGTTCGCGGGCGATGCGGGCGCGCTCGGCCGCGACCGCCGTACGGGCGGCGGCCTCCCGCTCGCGTTCCAGCAGCCAGCCCCGGTCCTCCAGGACCCTGCGGTGACGGCGGCGGACCCGCCCCAGCAGTACGACAGCGCACCCGGCCAACGCCAGGCTCACCGTCGCGAGGACGATGAGCAGCCACCCCGTCCTCGATGTCCACACGGCCTCCATCGTGCCACGCGGCCGGCGAGCGGGCGTCCACCTGCGGGTCCACCCCGTACATCCTCAGGATGACCACCGGCACTTGATACTTCCGGGGGCTGACGCCCGGACGGCCCACGCCGCCTACCGTCCCTGCCATGACCACCGAAGACATCAGCGGCACTGCCACCGGGGCCGACCCGGCCGCCGTGCGCGACCAGGAAGTCGTCCGGGTGAGCGGCCTGCGCAAGGAGTACGGCGACACCGTCGCCCTGGACGGGGTGGCGTTGGAGATCGGCGCCGGGGAGGCAGTGGCGGTGATGGGCCCCTCCGGCTGCGGCAAGTCGACCCTGTTGAACATGATCGCCGGCCTGGACCGGCCGAGCGCCGGCTCGGTGCGCGTGCACGGCGAGGAACTGGGCCGGATCAACGAGACCGGCCTCGCGCTCTTCCGGCGCCGCCGTATCGGCATGATCTTCCAGTTCTTCAACCTCATCGACGACTTGCCCGCGATCGACAATGTCGCCCTGTCCGCGCAGCTCACCGGATCGCCGGCCCGTCAGGCCCGGCGCCGAGCACTGGAGTTGCTGGACGAACTCGGCATCGCCGACCGCAGGAACGTCTACCCCGCCGCGCTCAGCGGCGGCGAGCGCCAGCGGGTCGCGGTGGCCCGCGCGCTGATGAACCGCCCCGCGCTGCTGCTGGCGGACGAGCCGACCGGTGCGCTGGACAGCCACTCGGGCGAGCAGGTGATGGACCTGCTCATCGACCTCAACGAACTGGGCCAGACCCTGCTGCTGGTGACGCACGATCAGCGGCTGGCCACGCGCTGCGCCAGCCGCCTGGTGACGATGGCAGACGGCCGGATCACTGGCGAGCGGACCCTGGAGCGGTCGGCATGAGCGCGGTGTGGCGCGCCTCGCGCGCGGCCGTTCGCCGCCGTCGGCTGCAGACCGCCGTGATCGGGGTGGTGGTCCTCGTCTCCAGCATGGCCCTCGTGGTCGCCCTGGGCCTGCTGGACGTCGCGTCCGGACCCTTCGACCGGCTCTTCGGCCAGGCGCACGGCGCGCACGTCGTGGCCACCTTCGACGCAGCGAAGGTCTCCGGCGCGGAGCTGGCACGGACCGCGCACCGTTCGGACGTGCGGGCCTCGGCCGGGCCGTTCCCGGAAGCCGTGGTCGACATGCCGCAGAGCGCCGCCTCCGAGATGCCCGGGATGAGGCCCGGCCCCCTGACCGTGGTGGGGCGGGCGGAGCCAGGTGGACCGGTCGACCGCCTTGACCTCTTCGCCGGGCACTGGGCCACCCGCCCCGGCGAGATCGTCCTGGCGTCCATCGACGGGCCCGGCGCGGGCAAGGGGCCGGACTCGCCGATCGGCAAGCGGATCCGGCTGCCCGGGCTGCCGCCGCTGACCGTGGTCGGCCTCGCGTCCAGCGTGAGCGGGACCGCGCAGGCATGGGTGTCCCCGCAGCAGATCGCGGCCCTGCACCCCACGACGTACCAGATGCTGTACCGGTTCGGCCAGGCCGCGACAGCCCGTCAGATCACCACGGACACCGCCGCGGTGACCGCCGGACTGCCGTCCGGATCGCAGGTCGCCCACCAGTCGTATCTGACGCTGAAGGCGCAGATCGCGTCCAAGCCCAACGCCTTCGTGCCGTTCCTCATGGCCTTCGGCATCCTCGGCCTGCTGGTGGCGGTCCTGATCGTGGCCAATGTGGTGAGCGGTGCCGTGGTGTCGGGATTCCGGCACATCGGGGTCCTCAAGTCCCTTGGATTCACGCCCAACCAGGTGGTCGCGGTCTACCTGGTGATGATCTGCGTCCCGGCGACGGCGGGCGCGCTCTCCGGTACGGCCCTGGGCGCGGTGGTGGCGCGGCCGCTGCTCCACGTGGTCTTCCAGGGTGCGGACCTCGGCACGGTGAACGTCGCGCCGGCGATCGGCTCGTGGGTGTACGCGGCCACGGCGGTCGGCATGCCGGCCGTGGTGCTGCTGGCCGCGCTGATCCCGGCGCTGCGCGCGCACCGGCTGTCCGCGGCCCGTGCGATCAGCGCGGGCAGCGCACCCAGTGGCGGACGGGGGCTCGCGGTGCAGCGGTGGCTGAGCGGGGTGCGGCTGCCGCGCTCGGTGAGCCTGGGCCTGGGGCTGCCCTTCGCGCGGCCCGGACGGACGCTGCTCACTGTCTCCGCGGTCCTGCTCGGGGTGGCGACGGTGACCTTTGCCACCGGCCTGTCGGCCACCATGGTCTCCTACGGCAATGCGGTCGAGGGTGTCGGCAAGGTGCAGGTGATCGTCGGGCGGGGGGAAGCCAGACTCGGACAGACCGTCCCGCGGCACGGCGATGCCGCGACTCAGGCGCTGCTGCGCGGTCTGCCGCACGCGGCGGACGTGTCCGCCATGGGCTTCGCCGACATGCGGCTGCTCGGGCAGAGCCAGGACGTGGCGATCGAGGGCGTGCGCGGGGGACGGTCGGCTCTCCAGGACGACCTGGCCAGGGGCCGGTGGATGCGGGGGCCCCGCGAGGTGGTGGCCTCCGGCAGATTCCTGGCCAAGTACGGTCTGCGGCTCGGTGACTCCTTCGTCCTGGGCGCGGCGGGCGGCCGTCGGGAGCGAGTGACCCTGGTCGGGGAGGTCATGTCCGGGCCGGCGGACTGGATGCGCGCGGACTGGGCGACGGTGACCGCTCTTGCACCGGGCGCGCAGGCCAACCAGTACTGGGTGCGGCTCACCCCCGGAGCCGATGTCGGTGCCTATGTGAAGGCCGTTCGAGCCGCTGACCCCGGTCTCTATCCGGACGTGAAGACTTCGGTGAACGCCGGGGCCGTAACAGTGATCGGTTCCGCGTCCGTGCTGACCCTGATGCTGTCGGTGGTCGCCGCGATGGGGGTGTTCAACACCGTCGTGCTGAGCGCCGGGGAGCGGCGGCGCGACCTGGGAATGCTGAAGTCGATCGGCATGACGCCGCGGCAGGTCACGGTGATGATGGTGGTGTCCATGGCCGGGCTGGGCCTGGTCGGCGGGGTCCTGGGGCTGCCGCTGGGAGTCGCGGCGTACCACGTGGTGGTCCCGATGACCGAGCGCAGCGCCCACCTCACCTTCCCGGACCGGATGCTGGACGTGTGGCACCCCGGGTCGATGACGCTCCTGGCGCTGGCCGGGGTTGCCATCGCCGCACTGGGCGCGGTGATACCGGCGCGGGCGGCGGCCCGGCAGACCATCGCCCGAGTCCTGCACACCGAGTGAAGGCCGCAGCGCATCGGAGGAGAGCCTCTGCCAGAGCCCTGGCGGCCCGGACCGAGCCCGCGGTGGTGCCCACCCCGTCCCTGGTCGCCCTGAGCAGGTCGTGTCGGCGATCGCCTCGTAAGAACAGCGGATCCGACGATCATGGGAGAGACGTCAAGTGACGGACACCGCCGTGGAGTTGGAGACCGTGGAACCTGTCGAGAGCATCCTGTCCGGGCAGCCTGCGCCCGTGTCGGATGAGCAGCTGGTCGCGATGCTGGTGGAACGGGCCCGGTCGGAGGGGCTGCAGTTGACCGGCCAGGGCGGGCTGCTGCAGCAGCTGACCAAGCGGGTCCTGGAATCTGCCCTGGAAGGCGAGATCACAGGTCACCTCGGCTGTGAACGCCACGATGCTGTCGGCCGGGGCAGCGGCAGCTCCCGCAACGGGAGCCGGGCCAAGACGGTGCTGACCGACGTCGGGCCGGTGGAAGTGAAGGTGCCCCCGCGACACCGCCGGCAGCCTCGAGCCGCAGATCGTCAAGAAGCGACAGCGGCGCCGGACGGGCATCGACGAGATGATGCTCTCCTTGTCCGCGAAGGGCCTCACTCACGGGAAGATATCGGCTCATCTCGCCGAGGTGTACGGCGCCGAGGTGTCCAAGCAGACCGTCTCCACCATCACCGACACCGTGATGGAGGGCGTGGCCGAATGGGAGAACCGTCCGCTCGACCGCGTCTCCCCGGTCTTGTTCGTTGACGCCATCAACGTCAAAATCAGGGACGGGAAGGTCGCGAACCGTCCCGTCTACGTGGTGATGGCGGTGAGGGCGCGAAGTACTGGCTGCGCATGTTCACCGAGTTGAAGAACCGCGGCCTGGACGACGTGTTGATGCCGGTCCGCGACGGGCTCAAGGGCCTCCCCGAGGCCGTGGAGACCGTCTGGCCCCGCACGATCGTCCAGACGTGCGTGGTTCACCTGCTGCGGAACTCGTTCCGATACGCCGCCCGCCAGGACTGGGACAAGGTCGCAGGGGCCCTCAAGCCCGTCTGCACCGCACCCGGCGAGGACGCGGCGACGGAGCGGTTCCTGGAGTTCCAGGAAGCGTGGGGCGGGAAGTATCCGGCGATCGTGAAGCTGAGGTCGGACGCCTGGGCCGAGTGCGTGCCCTTCCTCTCCTTCGACGTCGAGATCCGCAAGGTCATCTGCAGCACGAACGCGATCGAGAGCGTCAACGCCCGCATCCGCAAGGCCGTCCGCGCCCGCGGGCACCTCCCCAACGAGGCCGCCGCCCTCAAGTGCCTCTACATGGCACTGATGAGCCTGGACCCGACCGGGAACGGCCGCAGGCGGTGGACCATGCGCTGGAAAGCACCCCTCAACGCGTTTCAGATCGCCTTCGAGGGACACCTGACCCCGAGCAACAACTGACCATCAACAACCAAGATCAGCCATTAAATTGACACACCCCCCGGGGGCCTGTCCCACCCGCCCACTTCTCTTTTTCTTCTGCTGTGGGGTGTGGATGGCTCTGGCCAGGAAAGCCCACTGAACGTGGGCTTCGGCGTGGGACATCAGCTGGTCCGGTCCGGCTCCACCGTTTCCAACCGCTGTCTCGTTCCGGAGTGTGGGACCTTCGGGCGTTGGTGGCTACGAGGGACAGAGGACGGCGGTCATCAGGGCGAGGGCCGCAGGGCTGGCGTCGGCGTCGGTGCCCCAGTCGGTCCAGTCCACCGTGACTTGGCGGGTGCCGTCGAGGGTGTGGAAGGAGATGGTGCGGTAGCCGGGAGTGCCGCCGCCGTGGCCCACGATGGTGCCGCAGGGAAGCGTGGCCATCTCCAGGCCCAGACCCCAGCCCTCTCCGCCGGGGTCGGCGGTCATCTCGTGCAGCTCGGCCGGGCGCAGGAGGCCGCCGCTGAGCAGGGCGCGAAAGAAACGGTCGAGGTCGGCGGTGGTGGAGATGATCTC
The DNA here is from genome assembly GCF_044753545.1 of Streptomyces sp. NPDC088350. Taxonomy (NCBI): domain Bacteria; kingdom Bacillati; phylum Actinomycetota; class Actinomycetes; order Kitasatosporales; family Streptomycetaceae; genus Streptomyces; species Streptomyces sp. NPDC088350. Next base: position 495,020 of record NZ_JBIVNL010000004.1, read on the forward strand.
GCCGGCAGCGCCGGCGATGGACATGTTGACGGTGGTGTAGTCGACCGGGACCAGTGTCCCGTCCTCACTCTCCACCGGTTCGTAGCCGTGGGAATGGGGCCCGGTGAGGAAGGGAGAGGAGCCCGGCAGGCGGGTGTCCCTGAGTCCGAGGGGCCGGATGATGCGCTGGTCGATTTCGGTGCGGTACGAGTGGCCGGTGACCTTTTCGACGATCATCCCGAGCACGATGTAGTCCGTGTTCGAGTAGTGGTGATCGGTGCCGGGCGGGAACAGCAGAGGGCGGTTGCGGTCGCCGTCCTTGACGGCCCGTCGGACCAGCTCGGCGGGTGTCCAGGTACGGAAACGGTCGTGGGGGGCATCGCCGTCGAGCAGTCCGTCGGTGTATTCAGGCAGGCCGCTGGCGTGCTGGAGCAACTCTCGGACCGTGATCCGGTCGCCTCCGGGAGCAGGGACGAGGCCCGGGAGCCACCGCTCAGCGGTGTCGGACAGGTGCAGCCGCCCCTCGCCCACCAGCTGGAGTACCACGGTGGCGGTGAACGTCTTGGTGACGCTTCCGGCGCGAAAGCGGCCGTCGACGGGGGCGGACTGCCGGCCGTTGAGCCTGGCCTTGCCGCTGCTGCCGCGCCATACGGCGCCCCCCTGCCGGACCTCGGCGACCGCGCCGACCGCGCCGGTTGCCGTCACCTGGTCCAGCGCCGCCTGCAACGCAGTGGCGTCCGGTACCACGGCGGACGGTGCGGCGACCGCACCGCCGGCCGCCGGAACCAGCGCGCACACCGTCAGCAGCGCCAACGCCCCGAATCGTGAGCCCGTCATCGTTCTCCCAACCTCAGCTGTTCCCCGTGGTCCCCGTCGTACTGGCGTGGACGATGGTGCCCGTCCAGGCCAGTACGACGGATCCACCCCGGGAACGAGGGGGTATCCCTGAACAAGGAGCCGCCCGCCCCGACACCGGGATCAGGGGATCACCTAGGGGCCATCGGGAACGAGGCCCGTCATCCTTGCCCGCACACCCCTGCGTTGGCTCTCACCAGCGTCCAGGTAGGTGGGCCAGAACGCACCCGTGGAGCCAGATGAGCCCCTGAGCTGCATCACCAGACCACTCGACTTGTCATGCAAGGACCTGACACAGGCGCTCACCGAACGCCGCGCCTGCGGCCGGTGACACGTTCGTCAAATCACCCGACAGCCACGAGCGCCTCGCGCCCCGCTGGCCGCGACCAGCAGCTTGTCCCCGTGCCTCCCGGCGCCGGTCCGCGGCTGTACCAGCCTGTCTTGCCCTCAGCCCGCCTGGCGTTGATGCCGCGTCACACCGCGCCGACCCCCGAGTTCCCTGACCCGCTGCTGACCGCAACCGACACGACAGTCACACCTGCCGCACGTCACGGTGGTCGGGCAGAACGCCGACTTCCGGGACGGCCTGAGTGAGCGGGGCATCGGATATGTCGTGGCGGTCCGCTCCGACGTGACCGTCCACCCGCACGACGCGCAGCCCATCGCCCCGGCACGGTCTGGAACCGGCCGCAGGTCACAGCCCCGCTACCGCGACAAGCCGTCCTCGGCGGCCGCGCTGGCGGCCGGCCGGGGACGACAGGCGTTCGCCGAGGTCACCTGGCGTGAAGGCTCCCGCGGACCGATGCCCTCGCATTGTCTGGCACTGCGGGTGCGGCTGGCTGGCGTCAGGGCCCCCGCCTGGCCCAGGCCGCCGCCATCGCCGAACAGGGCCACGGGGACGGCGTCCTGCCCGGGGGGACGCTGCTGGCCGAGTGGCCCAAGGACGCCCAACAGCCCACGGACTACTGGCTGCGCAGGTAGCGTCTGGTGTCTTAAGCGCGAGGCGCCGGTCGGACTCGTCCGGGAGGGCGGAGCGCAGAACCCAACCGATCCATTCCGGGCTCCGGCGCCGGTCCAGGTGCTGCTGGATGGACTGGACGGACGCCTCACGGTCGCCGATGGATTCTCAGGAGGAGCAACACCTTCGTGTGCGTCCTCTATCGCGCCATGTGACGGCCGCCGACGCCGCCCAAACCCCCGCAGGAGACTCAGTGCCAATGATCCGGCGACGCTACGCCAACGACACCACCCCACGCGCCCTGAAATCCTGATCCCCAGAACCAGCGACTCGTATCTCGGTACCCGCACACAGGTCCGGGGACGTACTCGCATCAGAACGCGAAGGGAAACCATGCGCACTCGACGAATGCTTGCCACCGCCGCGACCGGGCTCACTGCGGCCGCGCTCATCATCGGCATTCCGACCGCCGCATCCGCATCCGCCGGCGGCGGCTGCACCTCGCGCAACGGCATCGAAGCCTGCATCAGCGCCGACAGCACGGGCGTCAAGCCCGACGCGTACATCAACTCCCTCCCCGGCGGGTGCAAGTCGATACTTCTCTACGTCATGAACGACAGCACGGGAGACCTGGCCTATCAAACCGGGCTCCCCTGCGCGACTGGTCACTATGGCCCCTGGCATCTGTCCGCCTCCAATGGGACCGGCTACACCACCTACATCGAATACTCCTCCAAGACGAGCGGCGATTCGGAGGAGGTCATCTCTCCGTCCGAGATATTCAGCAAATAGACGAGCAGTCCCGATTGCCCGGTCAGTGGTAGTAGGCGATCAGTGACCGGGTGGTCCGGGCCGCGACGTTGCGGTGGTGCCCGATGACGCAGGTCAGTGCCAGGATGCGCCGGCCGATGCGGACGCCGACGCGCCGGCTGGAGGCTCGCGTCGCCCGATAGAACTGGCTGGTCATCCGCTCGGCTTTCTGGGAGCGGCGCAGGACGTCGGCGTAGGAGCCGGAAGCGAGGGTCTGCATCGCGTCTTTGTGGATCTCGGTCCAGGTGAACGGCGAGCCGATCGCTGCGGCTGCGGCCTCGGCGCCTTGCTGATACAGCCAGGGAAGCCGGCACTGGACGAAGGCGCGGGCCTCGGCGTCCATGCGGTCGCGGAATGCGGTGATCGCCTGCTTGAACTCCTCCAGCGTCGCCAGGAAGTGCGTGGTGCGCGCGTTGCCCCCTTTGTCACGATGACGATTTGCTGACGGCTTCAAGCCGTTGCCATGCCCCCCGCTACCGGATGCGGCGTGCGAGCACAGGCGGGGCGGTGACCAGCACGGCGATCCCGTCAGCCGGGGTGCTGTCATCGGGAGCGACGGCGGCCGTGACGGCGGTGATCTGCCGCTCGATACCGATCAGATTGTTCGTGTTGTCCATGGCGACGGCGCGCGCGGAGCGGAGCCGGGTGTAGCGGGCCTCCAGGTCGGCGGCGTCGGTGCTGGTGCCGAGCTGGGCGAGCAGCCAGGACAGGGCGGGCTGGTCCATGCGGAGTGTCTCCGGGGCGGGGGAAGCCCGCCCCGCTGCTTCCAACGGGGCGGGCCTCGGCGGTGGTTACTCGGGCGCGGTCGTGCGGGTGCGGGTCCTCGGAGCCGCGGTCGGCGTTGGTGCCGGTTCAGGCTTCGGGGTGTCGAGCGTTGCCGGGCTTGGTTCCTGCGCCAGCTCGGTGACGGCCTGGGGCTCGGGCGCACGAGCGGCGTCCGGCTCTTCAGGCAGGGGGAGTTCGGGCAGGATGCCTTCCTCCCACGCGTCCGGGTCGGTGATGAGCCCGGCCACCTCCGGCTCCGGCTCCTCCCCGGGCTGAAGCACGATCGGTTCTCGGGTCCCGGGGTGCTGGATGCGTACGGCCGGGGCCGGTCGCGCGCCCATCAGATGACCTTCGCAACGACGTGGGCGTCCGGGATCGGATGACAAAGGACGTGCCGCACGTACGTGCAGCGATGGTGCTCGATGGACACAAGGCACGGACCCGGGTCCTGGTCTGCCTTGCTCCGGTTGACGGCAGCGGACATCGCGATGAGAGCGCGATCGTCGTTGTGACCGCTGGTGCAGTCCTGCCGGTGCCTCACCGTCCAGGCTCAGGCGCCCAAGTCCCAGGCCCCGGGGTGGGCCAGGAGATGCCGATGCCGCGCGAACACGAGATTCGCGCGGCATCTCGGGCCGACAGCCGCACGTCGGCCAGGGCCGAGCCGGTGCGCCTACCCGCCGGCTCCACGAGCGAGGCCCTTCCCTGTTCCGGGCTGCCTCCTCCCCCGGGTTCTCAGAAGCGACCCGCGTTGAGTGCTTTCTGCAGCCCTTCCGTGGTCTGCTTCCCCCACTGCCCGTCCTGAGTGACTCCGACGTGTGCCTGGAGGGCCTTGATCGTCTGTGGGCCGATCTGGCCGTCGGCGGGCACGTGGAGGTGGTTCTGGAGAGCCTTCTTGGTGTTCGGTCCGAACTGACCGTCTGGGGTCACGCCCAGCACCCACTGGAGCGCCTTGGTGGTCAGCGTCCCGAAGCCGCCGTCCACGGTGAGCGGGCAGTACGGGTTGTGGTTCGAAGGCGGCGAAGTGGGCGAGCCGGTGCCGCCGCCGGGCAGCCTGAGATAGGTGAGGGGCTCGCCCCGGTGCGAGTTCGCCTCGTCCGCCAGGGTGGTGCGGATCGGGTCGGCCTCCTGGCCGTGGGAGACGCACAGTGCGCCGAGGCCCTTGGCGGCGCTCTCGACGAGGATGACAACGTGCGTACCGGTGCCCGCGCCGAAGACCACGAAGTCGCCGGGCTGGGTTTCGGCAGCGGAGATGTGCTCGCAGTGGCCGAGCATCGTGCCGGTGTAGCCCTGCCCGTTGAACCCGGAGCCGTTCGGGTCCCCCGCCCCGCTCCACTTCGCCATGATCGTGGCGAAGCCGGAGCAGTCCGTCGAGAAGGGAAGCGCGTGCACGGCTATGCCGATGGGCATCGGCCGGGCCTGCGAGTAGTGGATGTCCGCGTTGTGCTGGACCCCCCAGAGACAGTTGCTCACCATCGCCTGCCGGACCTGTGCCGTGGTTGCCTGAGCGGTAGTACTCATCCTGCACTCCTGTTCGTGTACCTGTCGGACACGGTGTCAGTGCGCAGGGAGTGACGTCGTTGGCCCAGCGTCACCCCTTCATTGACGCTGCGTCCACTGCCGTACCGCCCGCTTCCAGGACCTGGCGGCGGTAGTCGCCCGGGGGCATGCCGTGCACGGTACGGAAGGCGCGGCTGAAGTCGGCGGCGTGGTGGAAGCCCCAGCGTGCACCGAGGGCATGGACCGGGTGGTGGCACAACTGGGGGTCGGCGAGGTCGACCCGGGCACGTTCCAGGCGCAGGTGGCGTATCCAGGCCGCGACGGTGAGTTCGCGTTGCCGGAAGAGCCGGTGCAGATAGCCGAGGGATATGTGGTGGTGGGCGGCGATCGCGGCGGGTGTCAACGCCGGGTCGGCGAGGTTGTGTTCGACGAACACCTCGATCCGGGCGAGCAGCGCCTGGCGTCGGGTCTCCGGGGGCAGCCGATCCTCGGCGTCGATGTATGAGGCCAGGGTCGCGGCGGCCAGGTCGAGGGCCACCTCGCCGAGCCGCCGGGCCTCGCGCTCCCCGACTTCTCGCCGCTCGACGGCCCCGGCGACACCGACGAGGTAACGGGCGAAGACGGCACTGATCCCGGTGTCGCCGGACATACCCCGCGCGAGCAGTGGGTTCAGCCGCTCCGGGCGTAACGGCACTGCGGCCCTGGGCAGTTGCAGCATCACCATCTCCCCCTGACCGGCTCCGGGCAAGGCGCGGGTGTCGAAAGGCTGGGAGGTGTCATGGAGCAGCAGCTGGCCCGGGGTCAGCCGGGTCTCGTTGTTCCCCTGGGCGAAGCACAGTTCGTTCGCCATGACGACGCTGAGCCCGTACCGCTCGGGGTCCGAGCGGCGCACCAGGGCCGACGAGCGCACGGACCGCATCTCGGGGTAGTCCAGCGCCGTCAGCAGGACCGGGCCCAACTCCGCCACGGTCACCACGGAGCGGAAGTCGCCGGCGTGCGGGCTGCTGACCATCGACGGCACGATGTCCTGCGCCATCTGCTCGCACCACCACGGAAACCGGTCGGCGGCCGGCAGATCCTCGCTGCGCATGGTCACGATCACGTGCTGTCCTCCCCCGGAAAGCTGCCGAGAAGCAGGACAGCACAGAAGATTCAACGCATCGTCATGGAAGCCCCAAACGGCTTCTTCGCTTTCGCAACCACTGGGTCAACTTGTCGGCGTCTTGGTTCCCGAGTCGGAAGGGGGGTCCGGCGGCACGCGGCAGTGCATGGGGGCCGCAGGTTCCTCGGCGTCGGGCGGCACGCCCTGATCGTCGACGCCTCGAACGACCCCGAACTGGAGGCGACGCGGCAGCTGCTCCTTCGACTCATGAGTCCTCCAAGACGCAGCGCACCCGGTGCGCTGGTGGGGTAGAGGAATCCACGCCTGTTCATGAACACTTTCCGTTCACATGAACAGGTGTGAGCCGTAAAGGCCTAGACCAATACGCCTGTCACTCCCTGCGGCAACAGTTGGCGGACTCTGCGCCCTTGCGCCGACGGCCAGTTGGAGAAGTCGGTCCGTCCCGGACGCAGAAACGGAAGAGGAGAGGACATACCGCGGCCCCGAGGCGATCGAAGCACTCGGGGCCGCGTCTGCGCGTTGCGGGAATGGAGGGCGGTCGCCTACGCGGCGATGCGCTCTGCGGGGCTTCAGCCGGACGATCGTCCCCGCAGGCAATAGGTGAGGCCCGGGGACACTGTCCCCTCCACTCCCACGGTCCTTCCAACCACACCGCCCCACCGTGCATTCCCGGGCGGCAACACGACCCTGGCACTGCCCTCGCCATTGCCGTCAGGGCGAAGACGAGGGCATCCGGCTCGCCCGAACATCCGGACCGGAGTAGGGGTAGGGGTCGGGGTCGGGCACGCTTGCTCTCAGGTACCGGGGCTGTTCTTCGGGTGCGTCTTCCATTCCTCGGCCAGGAGCCCGAGGAGCACCTCGTCGAGGAACTCCCCCATCACCCAGGCCGCCGAACGCAGCACCCCTTCGCGGACGAAGCCGTTGCGCTCGGCGGAGCGCAGCATCGCATCGTTGTCAGTCAGCGTCTCGATCTGCAGCCGGTGCAGGCCCCGGACGACGAAACCGTAGTGGCACAGCACCGCGACCACGTCGGTGCCACAGCCCTTGCCACGGGCGGAGGACAGCAGCCAAAGGCCGATGTGCGCGGTCCGGTTGTGGTCGTCGATGCCCCACAGCACGGCGCTGCCGATCAGGGTGCCGGAGTCCGAGTCCACCACGGAGAAGGGTGCGTTCCCCTGCTCCTTGTCGTCCACCGCGAAATGCGAGTCCTTGGAGCCGGGCGTGATCGGCCGCCATGGCCGACCGTTGGCCCGCGCCTGGGTTGCCACGTCGTCGTAGAGCTCCGACTGCAGGATGGGGATGTCGTCCTCGTGCCGGGCCCTGAGCCCGACCTTGTCACCCTTCAGCATGTGAGATTCCTATCCGAGCAGGCCGACCTGCGGCAAACAGTTATACGGCCTCGTCTGCGGGCGGTTCAGAGGTCGGCGAAGGCCGTATGGACAACGTCGGCGAAGAGGCGGCGTGGGTGCCATCGGGGTAGCGATCGGAATCGAGCTCGGGGTGGTGGACAGTGAGCTCGAAGTCCGCGCGGCGCGGGGCGAGCGTGACCGAACTTGACGGAGCAGCCCTCCCGAACACGGCGCCCAACGGTGAGTGGACGCGGACCGAGTCGACCGGAGCTCGGACTCCTACCGGCCTCGAACTCACCCAGCATGTCGGTGACGACCACGCGCCGAGGCGGCAGCAACGCCCCGCCGCGGGCCCGGGCGAACTCGCCAGTACTCACGCATTGCGCCCAGCGCGTCCGCACGGACGGACGTGCCGTGCAGGGACGGGATGACGACCGTCAAGCCGGCCAGAGCATGCGGCTGCCGCCGTCGATCGCGTGGCAGGGAGGATGAAGCCGGACGACACGAACACGACCGCACGCGGCTCGTGGAGACGACTGCCCGCGGCTCGTGGAGACGACCGCGTCCACGTCGTCCGGCGCCGTCACTCCGAGGCGCCGGCCAAGTCCACCCAGTTCACCCCCGACCTCGGCGACCTGGCCGCGATTCGCATTCGACACCGGCACGGCCCACTTCTCAGAGCCGTGCACGAGGAATCACTCCCCGGCGACCGCGACCGCGACGGCGTCAACGCCGACGTCGATCCACGCGGTCGCCGGGGCTTTCGTACCCTGGCGGCATGCGCATGCGTCCCACTCTCAGCTGGACCCCACCCGGGGACCTCCCTCCGGGCACCACGGATCTGGGCGTGGTCACCGACATGCTGAGCGCCGGTGGTGTGCTGGTGCTCAGCGGCGCGGGCATCTCCACGGAGTCGGGCATTCCCGACTACCGGGGCGAGGGCGGAAGCCTGAGCAGGCACACACCGATGCTCTACGAGGATTTCGTCGGCAGCGTCCAGGCACGGCGCCGGTACTGGGCGCGCAGTCACCTCGGCTGGCGCGTTTTCGGCCGCGCCCGGCCGAACGCCGGGCACCGGGCGGTGGCCGCGTTCGGGCGCCACGGGCTGCTGGCCGGGGTGATCACCCAGAACGTCGACGGCCTCCACCGAAGCGCCGGCAGCGAGGGCGTCGTGGAGTTGCACGGCGGCCTGGACCGGGTCGTCTGCCTCGCGTGCGGCGCCGTCAGTGCGCGCAGTGAACTCGCCCGCCGGCTGGAGGAAGCCAATCCGGGCTACCGGCCGGTGGCCGCCGGCCTGAATCCGGACGGTGACGCGGACCTCACCGATGACCAGGTCGCCGACTTCCGGCTGGTGTCGTGCACGGGCTGCGACGGCGTTCTCAAGCCGGACGTGGTGTTCTTCGGCGAGTCCGTGGCGCCGGAGCGGGTCGAGCAGTGCCGTGAGCTGGTCCGGGGCGCTTCCTCGCTGCTGGTCCTGGGTTCGTCGTTGACGGTGATGTCCGGGCTGCGGTTCGTGCGCCAGGCGGCCGGGGCCCACAAGCCCGTACTGATCATCAAACGGGACGCGACCCGGGGCGACGCGCATGCCGTCGCCCGCGTCGAGCTGCCGCTGGGGTCGGCGCTCACCGCTGTGGCCGAACGTCTAGGTGTCCCGCTCGACGACCGGCCGGAGGGTGACGGTTGAACAGTCCGATGCGGCCGAGGGCGCTGCGGTGACCGAGGGGGTGGTCGAGGCCACCTTCACCGCACACGAACAGACGGTCGCCGTTCCGGGCACCGGTGCTCTTGGTCGCCCCCCTCACCGACACCGGCTTGCTCCTCCTGCCCCCACTCTCACTCCCCCGGACCCCGCCTCTGCTGCACAGCCGCACCCCTCGCCCCCCGTCGAACTCGACTACCAGCGCACATCACTGGAGTCGGTGCCTGTGGCGGCGCCCGCCCGGCGAGCGCGTCCCGGACAGACACGGGCAGGTCGAGGCACCGCCCGAGCGGCAGACGGCGGCCACCACCGTCAACAGTGCCGCCATGGACAGCCGCTCCGTGAAGAGGACGGGGACCTACCGGTCGTGAACCGGTCGTGAACCGGAAATCAACCTGATTGGATAGGCCACGCACCTTTCCTGGTCACGCCCTGGTCCGCCGGGCGGTCGGAGGACGCCGACGAGAGGTCACGCGGCAGGCCGTCACGGTTCGCCGTCCAACTGGCGGGCAGCACAGCACAGTTAGGAACCACGCGATGAGCACCCCGTACGGGTTCCCCCTGAAGCCCGTTCCGATCCATGTGCCCGACGAGGTCCTCGACGACCTCCGCGCCCGCCTCGCAGCGACCCGTCCGCCCCTGGACGAGGGGAACGAGGACTGGTCCTACGGCGTCCCCGACAGCTGCCTCCGCAAGCTCGTCGCCTACTGGCGGGACGGCTACGACTGGCGCGCGGCCGAGGCGGCCATCAACGTCCACGAGCACTACCGGGTGAACGTCGCCGGTATCCCGGTGCACTTCATGCGCGAGCCCGGCCGCGGTCCCCGTCCGATCCCGTTGATCCTGACCCACGGCTGGCCGTGGACGTTCTGGCACTGGTCGAAGGTGATCGGCCCGCTCGCCGACCCGGCCGCGTTCGGCGGCGACCCCGCCGACGCGTTCGACGTCATCGTGCCGTCCCTGCCCGGCTTCGGCTTCCCCGGCCCGCTCACCGGCTTTCCGGACGTCAACTTCTGGAAGGTCTCCGAGCTCTGGCACACCCTGATGACCGAGACCCTGGGGTACGACAGGTACGCCGCCGGGGGCTGTGACATCGGCGGCGTCGTCACCAGTCAGCTCGGCCACAAGTACGCCGACGAGTTGTACGGCATCCACATCGGCTCCGGGCTGCCGCTCGACTTCTTCAACGGCCCTCGCGCCTGGGCCTTCGGCAGCAGAAGGCCCCTCACCGACGACCAGCCCGCCGATGTCCGCGCCCGGATCATCGAGATGGACCGCCGCTCGGCCTCCCACCTCGCCGTGCACATGCTCGACGGCGCCACTCTGGCCCACGGCCTGAGCGACTCCCCCGCCGGACTGCTCGCCTGGCTCCTGGAACGCTGGAACGCCTGGAGCGACAACGGCGGGGACCTCGAGTCCGTCTTCACCAAGGACGACCTGCTCACCCACGCCACGATCTACTGGGCGAACAACTCCATCGCCACCTCGATGCGCTACTACGCCAACGCCAACCGCTATCCCTGGACGCCGGCCCACGACCGCACCCCGGTGGTGCAGGCCCCGGTCGGCCTCACCTTCGTCACCTACGAGAACCCGCCCGGCGTCCACACCGCCGCCGAGCGCGTCGAGGCGTTCAAGAATGGCCCGCAGAGCGCGTGGTTCAACCACGTCAACGTCAACGCCCATGACCACGGTGGCCACTTCATCCCCTGGGAGAACCCCGACGCCTGGGTGAACGACCTGCGCCGCACCTTCGGCGACCGCAGGCCCTGACCGGCGCGGCATCGCCACCCGCCACGAGACACAGCCCGGCCACCAGCTCGACGCCATCACCCCGGCCGACATCCTCATCCGGCCCGACACACGATCGACAAGACGCCCCTGGGGCCCCGCCACGAGGGCCTCGCCGATCCAAGCAGCCCAGAGGATGCCGAGCAGCCGGGCAGCGGACTCTCAGGTCTGCCGCTCCGGTGCGTAGGCACTCGTGTCCAGGCCGAAGGTCCAGGCCACCCCCTCTTTGGCCGTACGGGTCGACGGGGGCACTCGCAGCCAGTAGGTGCGACGGGTGCCGTCGGGTTCCGGTGTGGAGTTGAGGACCTCCACCATGACCACGGACTCATCGCCGGCCAGGTCTATCCACCACCGGGTGCCCGTCGCGTCGCGGTGCAGGGGGCGGGCGCCCGAATCGGTGAGGTAGCGGTCGTAGCCGTAGTACTCAAGCATCACGCGGCCCAGTTCGGTGTTCTCCTCGGCCCGGATGCGGTCGGGGGGCAACGTTGGCAGTTCGGCCAGGAAGGCGGCCGGGACCGGCATGCCGCGCCAGGCGTGCAGGGCGAAGCCGTCCGGGTACGCGAGCGCCGGGCCGCCGCCGTGGTCGAGCCGTCCCGCCTCGTCGCGGTGGAGGGACGAGGGGCGCTCCGACAGCACGGCGACCCGCGCGAAACGGCCACCACCAGCCGGCGCCGCGGCACACCGCGGACAGGGCGTCGATCGCACCGTCGTCGGCCGGGAACGCCGCCGGCCACGGCGCGTCGTGCTGTCCGAGCACGGCGTCCAGGAGGAGCAGCCGGATCTCCGCGGCCTCCTTCCCGGTGTCGCCACCAGCCAGGTCCTCGATCACGCCCGCACGGATCCGGTCCACCAGAGACTGCGGCCACGGCCACGGCCACAGCCGACGGCCGACGGCCGACGGCCGGTCGCCGGTCGCCGCCCAGTGAGCCGACCACCCGGTGGGCCCCAACTCGACGTGCAGCAGCCGTCTCGCCGCCGCCCACGGCGCGCTGCGCACCGCGTCCCGTACGCTCGGGCCCCGGTCCGTCAGCTCCCGGACGAGAACGACCGCCGCGCTCGGTGACCCAGCCCAGACCACACCCTCGGGTTCCGCGAGTCCCGCCAACCGGTAGGCCCGCCGTACGCCCGCGGCACCGCGCCGACGTGGAGGCCGCGCTCGGCCGGATCCGGGACGCCGGCGTCCCCGTCCTCAACATCGACCTCGTCTACGGCATCGACGGCCAGACCGAGCAGACCTGGCGCGACTCGCTGGACGCCGCCCTGGCGTGACGGCCCGAGGAGCTGTACCTGTACCCGCTCTACGTCCGCCCGTCGACCGGTCTCGACCGGCACCAGGGGGACGCCGGAGCCTCTACGGCGTGGGACGAGCAGCGGCTGCGGCTGTACCGGGCGGGACGCGACCGCCTCCTCGCACACGGCTATGTCCAGCAGTCGATGCGGATGTTCCGCCGGGCGGACGCCCCGCCCCAGGGCGCCGACGACTACGCCTGCCAGACGGACGGCATGATCGGGCTCGGCTGCGGGGCGCGCTCGTACCCGTCGGCGCTGCACTACTCCTTCGACCACGCGGTCGGCATGCACGAGATCCGCGGCATCATCGACGACTACGTCACGACGGCCGACTTCGCGCACGCGGAGGTCGGCCACCGCGTGGGCGGGCCCGAGGCGCGCCGCCGTCATCTCCTCCAGTCCCTCCTCCAGGCCGAGGGCCTGTCCGTCGCCGACTACCGCGCCCGCTTCGGGAGTTCACCCGACGACGACTTCGGGACGGAACTCGACCGGCTGGCCGGGCGCGGCTGGCTGACCGACACCTGGGGCGGCCTGCTCGCGCTCACCCCGGAGGGCCTGGCGCACTCCGACGCCATCGGCCCGGAGCTGTTCTCCCCCGAGGTGCGGTCCGCCATGGCCGCCTACGAACGGAGGCGGCGTCCTGGAGCGGGTGCCGTCCGCACTCCCCGGGCAGGGCATCGCAGGCGACCGGTGTGCGGCGTAATGTCGAGATCGTGTCCTCAGTGACGCCGTCCCTTCTCAGGCGTGTCTCAGGACTGTCATCGGCTGAGGGATCGCCCCAGGGGCCCCGTGATGGAGGGAGAACGACCGCGGGGCAACCGCGGATCGGCACTCACGGGGAGAACGAGACACATGATGTTCAAGCGATTCGGGACCATCGCCGCGACCGCGATCACCGGCACCCTGCTCCTGACCGCCTGCAACGGCGTGGACGGTGCGGCCGACGCCACCGTGTCGCATCGGGCGGCGGGGGCGACTCGGGCGGCGGGGGCCATCGGCCGCTACTCCGAGAACGCGCCGGGGGCGCGGTACTTCACCACGATCCTCACCGGTGACAACGAGGTACCCGTCAAGGGCAAGCCGGCCGTGGGTGACAAGGACGGCAGCGCGGTGGCCCTCATGCGCATCCAGGGCGACGAGGTGTCCTTCGCGTTCGCGTGGACGGGTATCGGCACCCCGACCATGGCCCATCTCCACCAGGGTGCGCGGGGCACCAACGGTGACGTGAAGATCCCGTTCTTCATGGAGAAGCTCAAGGGCGGCACGCCGTTCGTGTTCGGCACCGTGAAGGTCAAGGACGCCGACCTGCTGCGGAGCATCAAGGCGCATCCCGACCAGTTCTACTTCAACCTGCACACCGCCGAGTTCCCCGGCGGCGCGGTCCGCGGACAGGCCGTCGCACTGCCGGGCGCCGTCTCGCTGCCCGACGCCGTCCGGCACTCGGCGCTGGCCGGCGTCGTCAAGGGGGCCCAGATCTACGCCTGCACCAAGCAGGACGACGGCTCCTACGCCTTCACCCAGGACAACGTCGACGCCACCCTCCAGGGCGGCATCCAGCACAGCTTCGCCAAGCACGGCCCCGCCGGCCCGCCGCAGTGGATCGCTCCCGACGGCTCCTCGGTGACCGGCACCGTCCTCAACAAGTTCGACAACGGCAAGGGCAACATCCCCCAACTCCTGCTCCGCGCACAGCAGACCGGCAAGAGTGAGGGACTCCTGTCCAAGACCACCGCGGTCCTGCGGCTCAACACCGCCGGCGGCGTCGCCCCGGCCGGCACCTGCAACCCGGCCACGCAGCCCACGGCCCGCGTCCCCTACACGGCCGACTACCTGTTCCTCGCCACGAGGTAGCAGCAGCGAGCGGCACCGACCGAACCGCCGGAGCCGTACCCAGCCAGGCGATGCGAGTCCCGCGCGGACTCGCATCGCCGTGTGTTCGGTCCCGGTGCCGTCAGGTGGCGCTCACCTCTCGACGTCCCCGGTCTCGGGTTCGTCCCCCCTCCTCCGAACGACGCCGGGTCACGACGTCCAGCCACTGGGCGTCGCGCTCCGCCGCCGAGTCGGCGGAACCACAAGAGGAGCCGACAGGCCGGCCGACCGAAAGATCGGCCATGGGTATCACTGCGATAGACGCGGGACAGTAGTCGAGTCGCGTACCACGAGCCGGGAGCCGACACGGATGAGCCGGCCGACGCCCTCGGTGCCGGCGTCGCCGTTGTCGGGGCCGTTGTCGATGCGGCGCAGCAGTTGCTCCGCGGCGAGTTCGCCGAGGTCGCGGGCTCCGTTGTCGACGACGGTGATCGGCGGGTGCCAGTACGGGAACCAGGGTGCCTCCTCGTGGCACACGAGCGAGAGCTGCTCCGGCACCCGGACCCCGAGCTGCACCAGGGCTCCGAGCACTCCGAACGTCGCTTCGTGGTTGGCGCTGTACAGCGCGGTGGGCCGGTTGTCGGCGGCCATCAGCCGCATGGCCGCCTCCGCGCCGAACGGCACGGTGAACGGACCGCGCGCACACAGGGCGGGGTCGGGTTCGAGCCCGGCGGTGGCCAGGGCCGCGGCGAACCCCGCGTAGCGGTCGCGTCCGGAGTCGACGCCCGGCGGGCCACCGATGAAGGCGATGCCCCGGTGCCCGAGGTCGAGCAGATGACGGACGGCCAGTTCGGCGCCGTCCCGGTCGGCGGCCATCACGGAGTCGCCGGGAGCGCCGTCGGGGGTGCGCATCAGGTTGACCACGGGGATACCGGCCGCGCTCACCTCCCGGACCATCGCGGTGTTGTCGCCCGTTCCCACGATGATCAGGCCGTCGACGCGGTGGTCCAACAGCATGTCCAGGTAACGGCGTTCGCGTGCCGGGTCCGAGTCGGTGACGCACAGCAGCACTTGGTAGCCGCGTTCGTCGAGCCGCTGCTGGAGGACTTCGGTAATGCGGTGGAACGAGGCGTTCACGAGGTTCGTTATCACCAGCCCGACGAGGTTGCTGCGTCTGGTGCGCAGTCCGCTGGCGATCCGGTTGGGGCGGTAGCCGAGGCGTTCCGCCGCCGACTGCACCGCGCGCTTCGTCTGCGCGCTGACCCGGCTGGAGCCACTGAGCACCCGCGAGGCCGTGCTCTTGGAAACCCCTGCCGCCTCGGCCACCTGGTCCAAGGTGACGGCCACCGGCCCACCCCCGATCATGAAATCGATCCCATGCGGCCCTTCTCACGCGCCGAGCCGTGATCGCCATCATGTCAGACGCGGTCGAGTCGATGGCGTAAACAATGCGTTTCGCCAGCAGATTCCGGCCAGAACGAGGTTGACCGGCACCTTCGGCCGGTGTCACGGTGCTGTGCAATCGATCCCACAGAGTGGTCCCACAAGGCGACTTCCCAACGGGACGTGCTGACGGGACAGACACTCGATCGGAGCACACACGATGAGCACTTCCGGCGCCGCGCCCTGGCGCGGCTACTGGCCGGCCGCGCCCACCCCCTTCGCCGCCGACGGCTCCCTCGACGAGGACGCCTGGCGCGCACTGCTCTCGCTGTACGCGGAGCACGGCGTCCACGGTGTCCTGGTGAACGGCACGACCGGCGAGTGGTTCTCCCAGACCCCGGAGGAGCGCCGCCGGGTCGCCGAGATCGCGGTCGCGGAACTCTCCGGGCAGCTACCGGTGGTGATCGGCTGCGGCGCGTACACCGCGGCCGAGTCCGCGCGGTACGGCGAGCACGCCCGCTCGATCGGCGCGGACGGCATCCTCACCACCCCGCCGCCCTACGTCCACCCGAGCCAGGACGAGATCCACGCCTTCTACGCCACTCTCGCCGGGACGGTCGACCTGCCGCTCATGGTCTACAACTGGCCGCGCGGCACCGCCGTCGACATCAGCGTCGACACCCTGGCCAGGCTGGCCGAACTGGACACCGTCGTGGCCGTCAAGGACAGCTCCGGCGACGAACTGAAGGTCGCCGACACCTGTGCCGCCCTGGCCGGGAAGGTCCAGGTCTTCGGCCGCTTCATCCACCGCCGGGGCATGGCCGTCATGGCCGAGTTCGGCGGCGCCGGGAACATCGACGGCGGCGGCCTCGGCGCCCCCTTCGCCGTCCCTTTCTACGAGGCCTACTGGGCCGGTGACCTCGACCGGGCCCGGGAATGGTCCGCACGTTACGAACGGCTTGTGAACCTGCTCGTCAACGACGACTACAGCTCACGGTTCGCCTCACCCACCTCGCAGCTCAAAGCCGCCATGCGGCTGCTCGGGCAGCCCGGAGGGCATGTACGCCCCCCGCTGCTCCCCCTGGAGGACCCGTCCGCGCTGACCGCCCTGTCGGCGGCGCTCGACGAGGCCGGGCTGCACCCCTGTTCCACCAGCACCGGAAAAAGGTGAACCGACCGTGCGCAGACTTCTCATCGCGGCCTCCTCCGCCGCCGCCCTGCTCCTGACCGTGGCGGCCTGCGGCAACGAGGACTCCTCGTCGTCCGCCGCCGCGGCCCCGACCGGCTGCACGCCCAAGGTGGCCAAGTCGGACCTGGTCAAGGCGGGCACGCTGACGATCTCCACGAACGCGACCCTGCCGCCCATGCAGTACCTCGACGCGTCCAGCAAGATCGTCGGCATGCGGGTGGACCTCGGCAACGAGATAGCCCAACTCCTCTGCCTCACCCCGAAGTTCGTCAACATCCCCTTCGACGCGCAGATCCCCGGTGTGCAGTCCGGACGCTGGGACATGATCGACACCGGCATGTTCTACACACCGGAGCGCGCCAAGACCATCAAGCTCGTCCCCTACGAGGTCCAGGGCGTCTCCATCTCCGTCGCCAAGGGCAACCCGAAGAAGATCACCTCCGAGGACGACCTCTCCGGCAAGACCATCGCCGTGGAAGCGCCCGGCTACGAGTTCGACACCCTCACCGCGCTCAACAAGGAACTCAAGGCCGCCGGCAAGAAGCAGGTCACCGTCCACACCTTCACCACCACCGCCGACGCCTACCAGGCGCTGTCCGCGGGCCAGGTCGAGGGTGTGGCCATCGTCGAGGCGGTCACCAGCTACTACCAGAAGGACGGCCGCTTCGAGACGGCGGTCAAGGGCATGAACCCCGCCCCGCTCGCGCTCGGTTTCGGCAAGCAGAAGCCCGCCGACGCGGTCGCCGACGCGCTCAACACCCTTCGTACCAACGGCTACTTGACCACGTTGTTCAAGAAGTACGGCGTCACGGCCTACACCGGCGACCTCAAGGTGACCACCGGCGCGATCAGCGCGAAGTAACCAGCGAAGGGCGAGAGCCATGTGGTCCTGGGATGCCTTCTTCTCCTTCCTCACCAATCCCCAGCTCGTTCAGGGAGCTTGGACGACGATCTGGCTGACCACGGTCAGCATGGCGCTCGCCCTGCCGCTCGCCGTACTCGTGGCGCTCGGCAGAGCGTCCCGCTTCAGGCCGGTCCGACTCGTCACGGGCTTCTACGTGTGGCTGATGCGCGGCACCCCGCTCCTGGTCCAACTGGTCATCATCTACACGGGTTTGCCCCAGCTGGGCCTGCGTCTCGGCGTGATCAGCGCGGCCCTGACCGGCCTGGTCCTCAACGAGGCGGCGTACCTGTCGGAGATCGTCCGCGCCGGGGTGATGTCGGTCCCGCGCGGCCAGTCCGAGGCCGCCCGCGCGCTGGGCATGCCGCCGTGGAAGGTGTTCCGGGTGGTGGTCATGCCGCAGGCGCTGCGAGTGATGGTCCCGCCGCTCGGCAACAGCTTCAACGGGCTCCTCAAGACAACGACCCTCGTGTCGGTGATCTCGGTGGAAGAGCTGCTGCGTCGCACCCAGTTCGCCGTCCAGACCAACTTCCGTGTCCTGGAGGGCCTCACCGCTGCGGCCCTGTACTACCTGGCGATGACCACCCTGTGGGGCTTGGTCCAGCGGTGGCTGGAGATCCGGGTGGGCCGCGGTCACGAGAACAGGCCGACTGCTGGCCGCCGCATGAAGAGCGCGGTCCTCGAATTGGAGACCCGATGAGCACCGAGACGGTCGTGGAAGCGCGCCAAGTACGCAAGTCGTACGGCGGAGTCGAGGTCCTCAAGGGCGTCGACCTGACGGTCCGGCAGGGCGAGGTCGTCCTCGTCCTGGGCCCGTCGGGCGGCGGCAAGAGCACCTTCCTGCGCACCCTCAACCACCTGGAGACCCCCGACTCGGGCACCGTCACCATCTGCGGCGAACGGATCGGCTACGGCGAGCGCGGCGCCCTGCGGGAGCGGCGGATCGCCGTCCAACGGCGGCGTACCGGCATGGTGTTCCAGCAGTTCAACCTGTTCCCGAACATGACCGCGCTGGACAACGTGGCGTCGGGTCCGGTGCACGTGAACGGCGTGTCCAAGGCCGAAGCACGCGTCGCGGCAAGCGAGTTGCTCGCGATGGTCGGCCTCGCCGACAAGACCGGCTCCTACCCTTCCCAACTCTCCGGCGGCCAGCAGCAGCGGGTGGCCATCGCCCGTGCCCTGGCGATGCGCCCGGAGCTGCTGCTCTTCGACGAACCCACCTCGGCGCTGGACCCGGAGATGGTCGGCGAGGTCCTCGACGTCATGGTCCGGCTCCGCCAGGAGGGCATGACCATGATCGTCGTCAGCCACGAGATGGGGTTCGCCCGGGCGGCGGCCGACCGGGTCGTGTTCATCGCCGACGGCACGGTGGTCGAGGACAAGTCCCCGGACCTCTTCTTCTCCGCGCCGGAACACCCACGCACCCGCCAGTTCCTGGACCGCATCCTGTGAACCCCCCACCCCTCTTGAGCACTGTGAGCACAGCCATGAGCACCAACTCCCTTCCACAGACGGTCACCGTGACCATCGACGGCACCCCCGGCCGGGCCTGGGCGGGTCAGTCCGTGAGCGCCGCCCTGGTCGCGGCAGGCATCTGGCCGCTGCGCCGCAACCCGGTCAACGGGCAGCTGCGCGGCCCGTTCTGCGGCATGGGTGTCTGCCTGGAGTGCGAGGTGACCGTCAACGGCCGCCCTGGCACCCGCAGTTGTACCGCGCACGTCACTGACGGCATGGACATCCGCACCCACACCGAGCCCCTGCCGACGGCCGCGCATGGCTGACGTCATCGCGGAGTCGGAGGTGGACGTCGCGGTGGTCGGCGGCGGCCCTGCCGGGCTGCACGCGGCGCTGGTCCTGGCCCGGGGCGGGCTGAGCGTCGTACTGCTCGACGAGTCCGACACCCTGGGCGGTCAGTACTACAAGCGCCGGGCCGAGCAACTCACGGCCGCCTTCGGCGACTTCCGCCCACGTGGCACCCAACTGATCCGCCAGGTAAGGGAGTCCGGCGTCGACTGCCGTACCGGCACCCTGGTCTGGGGCGCCGAGGACGCCGGCCGCACCCTCTTCACCTCCGACGTCCGCACGGGCGCCCTCGGTCGCATCAGCACCCGGGCAACACTCGTCGCCACCGGCGCGTACGAACGCTCACTCCCCTTCCCCGGCTGGACGCTGCCGGGTGTGGTCACCCCCGGGTTCGCCCTGCACCTGGCCACGATGGACCGGGTTCCCGTGGGCCAACGGGTGGTGCTCGCCGGGACCGGCCCGTTCCTGCTCCCGGTCGCCTGCGCGCTGCTGGAGGTGGGCGCCCGCATCGAGGCACTGGTCGAGCTGAACCACCCCTACCGGCCCGGGATTTCCTCGATCGCCGGCGCTCTTCGGCAGCCCGCCCGGCTCGCGGAGGCGGCCCGCTATCTCCTCACTCTCGCCCGGCACGGCGTCCGCGTCGAACAGGGCGCGCGCGTGCTGGCCGCACACGGCGACACCCAGGTCACCGCCGTGGACATCGGCCAAGAGAACGGCAGCGTACGGCAGTTGAGGACCGACGCGCTGTGCGTCGGCTTCGGCTTCCGCCCCAGCACCGAACTCCCCCGGCTGCTCATCTGCGACACCGAGCCGGACCCGACGGGCACGGAGCAACTCCCGGTCGTGGACACGGACGGCGCGACCTCCGTCGACGGCTTGTACGTCGCCGGGGACTGCGCCGGTATTGCGGGGGTGCACGCGGCGGGCGTACGGGGAGAGCTCGCCGCCCATGCGATCCTGCGCCGCCTGGCACCCGAACGCGCTCCCGTGCGGGTGGCCGGCCTCCGTCGCCGGGCCCGCGCCCTGGACCGTTTCGCCGAACTGGCCGACCGCCTCTACCCGTTGCCGACCACGGCGGACATCTCCGACGCCACCCAGGTCTGCCGCTGCGAGGGCGTCACCGCGGGCGAGATCCGGGAGTCCGCCGCGACCGGCTGGAACGACGTGCACGGCACCAAGGCCGCCACCCGCGCCGGCATGGGCCCCTGCCAAGGACGCGAATGCGGCCACATCGTGGCGGCGTTGGCCGGGCGGGGCGAGGGCCCGGCGGAGTGCTTCGCGGCCCGGATGCCGATACGGCCGCTGCCCATGGCGGCGACGGTCGAAGGGCAGGAAGTCCCGTGACCCGGCCCGACGTCGTCGTCATCGGCGCCGGCATCCTCGGCGCCAGTGCCGCCTTCCACCTCGCCGAACGCGGGTACCGGGTCGTGGTGTTGGAGCGCGGCGCGCCCAACCGGGAAGGCTCCGGCACCACCGCTGGCAACCTCCACATCCAGGCCATCCACACCCGCCGCCCCGGCCAGGAGATCCCGGTCGACAGTGCGCGGCTGCTGCCGCTGCAACGCCGGGCCTCCGACCACTGGTCGCAGATCGAGGAACGGCTCGGCGCGGACGTGGAGTTGCGGCGCGGCGGCGGCTTCATGGTCGCCGAAACCGCCGTACAGGAAGAGGAGTTGAGGGAGAAACACGAGTGGGAGAAGCGGGCGGGCATCCCCACCGAGGTGCTCACCGGCGACGAGGCCCGCAAGGAACTGCCGTTGCTCTCCGACCGTGTACGCGCGGCCAGTTGGTGCCCGCTCGACGGCTACGCCAACCCGCTCCTGATCACTCCCGCCTATCTGGCCGCCGCCCGCCGCCTCGGCGCCCAAGTGCACGCCTTCACCCCGGTGACCGGCATCCAGCGGGTCGGCGACGACTACAAGGTGCTGTCGGGCGACCGGAGTTGGACGGCTCCCGTGGTCGTCAACGTGGCCGGGCCGTGGATCACCGAGGTCTCCGCACTCGCGGGGGTGGGGATACAGATGTCCCCGGTCGCGATCCAGATGCACGTGACCGTGCGGGTCCCGCCGGTCATGCATCACCTGGTCCAGCACATCGGCGAGGGCATGTCGGTCAAGCAGGTCAGCGCGGGCAATCTGCTGATCGGCGGTGGCTGGCCGGCCGGCGAGCTGGACATGTCGGGCCGCAGCACCGTCAGCGTGCCCAGCATGGCCGGCAACCTCGCCCAGGCCGGGCGCATCCTGCCCTTCCTCGGCGATCTGAGGCTGCTGCGCATGTGGGCAGGGCCGCTGGCCGCGACCCCTGACGAGATGCCGGTCATCGGCGAAATCCCCGGCCACCCGGGCTTCTTCGTCGCGGGCGGCACCTATGCCTTCACCCTCGCCCCGGTGTGGGGCGACACGCTGGCCCGCCAGATCTCCGGCGAGGCCCCGGCCGACCCGGTGGACGACCTGGGCCCCGGCCGCCTGCTGCACGACGACGCCACCACTCCCGTATCACTCCGAAAGGCACTCCCCCTATGACCCTGAGAATGTTCGTCAACGGCCAGGCCATGTCCGGAGGCACCCTCCACCACGCACTGGGCGAGGCCCGTCTGCTCGGCCCCGCTCGCACGGCACCCGCGTACCGCTTCTTCTCCGTACGCGACGAGTTCCCCGGCCTGCACCCGGTCGCGCAGGGCGGCGCATCGATCAACGGCGAGGTGTACGAGGTCAGTTACGAGGTGCTGCGCGAGCGGCTCCTCCCCGAGGAGCCCGCGGAACTGGAACTGGGCGTGATCGCGCTGGCGGACGGCTCGGGCTCCTTCTCGATGCGGATGCGCGCCTCCGCGCTGACAGCCCCCGACGTCGTCGACATCACTGCCCACGGCGGCTGGCACGCCTACCTCGCCACTCTCTGACACCTCGTCCTCGCTGGAGGTTCGCCATGTCCCACCACCCCTCATCGATCGAAGCCGTTGCGCCCGTCCAACCCGTCGACCTCGTCGTGCGAGGCGGCACCGTGGTCAACGCCGACTGGCAGGGCGCCGCGGACGTCCTGGTGGGCGGCGGCAAGGTGCTCGGGGTGGTGGAGCCGGGCGCGTACCGCACCGTACAGGCGCCCGGCACCACCGAGTTGGACGCCTCCGGGCGCCTCGTACTGCCCGGCGGAGTGGACCCGCACTGCCATGTCGGCTTCACCTCGGGGGACTTCACCTCCCTGGACGACTACCGCCAGGCCACCACGGCGGCCGTCTTCGGCGGTACGACCACCATCGTGGACTTCGCCATCCCGCGCTCCGGCGAGAACCCGGCCGACGTCGCCGCGGTCCAACGCGCCAAGGCGGAACAGGGGTTGTGCGACAGCGCACTGCACGGGTGCGTGGTCGAGTGGGACGACACCGTGCCGGAACAGCTGCGGTCAATGGCCTCCGACGGCATCGTCACGGTGAAGATGTTCACCACCTACCGCGGCGAGACCATGGCCGACGAGAAGACCATCCTCAACGTGATGACCACGCTGCGGGACCTCGGCGGCATGGTGGTCATCCACTGCGAGGCCGACCACATCATCGCGGACACGCAGGAGCGCAGCGCGGCGGCCGGGGCAATCAGCTCGGGCCATCACGCCGGTACACGGCCGGAGTTGGCCGAGAACGCCTCGGTCGCCGAGATCCTCGCCATCGCCGAGTCGGTGTCGGCCCCGGTGTACTTCGTCCACCAGTCGACACCCGAGGCGGTCGACCTGGTGGCCCGCGCCCGGAGCCGGGGAGTGCGGGCGTTCACGGAGACCGTGGCCCACCACCTGGTCCTGGACGACACGGCGTACGCGGGCCCGCACCCCGAACGCTTCGTGTGCTGCCCGCCGTTGCGGGACGCCGGCACGGTCGCCGGACTGCGCTCCCGGCTGCTGATGGGCCAGGTGGCGACGATCGGCAGCGACCACTGCTGCTACGACACGGCCCAGAAGGAGTCGGTGAGCCACGACGTACGGGCAATGCCCAACGGTCTGCCGGGAGTTGAGACCCGCATGCCCGTGATCTTCAGCGAGCTGGTGGTCAGCGGCGGCCTGCCGATGGGCCGCTTCGTCGAGTTGATGTGCGCCAACCCGGCCAGACTCAACGGCCTCTATCCCCGCAAGGGAGTCATCGCGCCCGGCTCGGACGCGGACCTGGTGATCTGGAACCCCACGGCCACCCGCACCGTCCGCAGTACCGGCCTGCACATGGCCACGGACTACACGCCGTACGAGGGCATGTCCGTCACCGGCTGGCCGGAGACCGTCGTGGTGGGCGGCCGTCCCGTCGTCGAGGCCGGCCGGCTGACGGACACCGAGCCCCGGGGCCGCCACCTGCGCTCGGGCCCGCTGAGCCGGTCCCTGGTGTGCTGATCGCGCAGTTCAAGGACGACCCGGATCTGCGATGCCGGCCTCCTCCACACCGAGTGCCAGGAGGCGCGGGCCTGCGTCCTGGATGAGGCGTGACACCTCGCCGAAGGTGACGTACGACCCACGCCGCGCTCAGAATCCAGATGCCCCGCGAGGAGAAGACCGCCCTACTGATCGGACTGCGGGCCTGGAACGGCGATGGCATCGTGCGGCTGCTCGACCACGACCAGCAGAGCGGTCCCGTGCTGCTGGAACGCCTGGACAGCTCACGCACCCTGGCTTCCGTCGAGGACGACGACGTGACCAAGAGCGCCTTGGCCACGCTCACGGTCCGGCTGCACTCCGTCCCGGCACCCGAGGTCCTGCGCGGCCTCGGTGAGATCCCGCGCGACCCGCCGACGGCCGCCGCCACCCTGCCAAACCCCGAGGACCAGCGGCAGCTGGGCGTCGGCAGTCGCCGCGCCGGCCGGCGAGCCCGGCGAGCCCGGCGAGCCCGGCGAGCCCGGCGAGCCCGGCGAGCCCGGCGAGCCCGGCGACCGGATGCTGCACTGGGACCGGCACTACGGCAATGTTCTCGCCGCCGGGCGCGAGCCGTGGCCGGCCATCGGCCCTGAGCCGCTCGTCGGCGATCCGGGCTTCGACCTGTAGCCCGCGCTGGACAGCGGCTGGGAGAGACTTCTCGCCACCGGGGACGTCCCCGGTGGCCCGGCGCCGCTTCGACCTCTTGACCAGGCACTCGGGCTGGAGCGCCGACGTGCGGCCGGCTGGACCCTCCTGGCAGGGGACGCCATAGTCGGGGGGCGTCGATGCAGTTCAGCAGCAGGGACGCCGCCGTGCGGGCGATCTCCCGTTTGTCGGGCGAGACCGTGGGGAGGCTGGGCCCACTGAAGCCGGTCGGTGGTCGGTGGTGCGATCCGCGGCCAGCAGGGCACCGACCGGCTGTACGGGGTGAGGTGAGCCAAGTCTCTGGAGATGACTGCGGTCCGGACACCTGGGCGCCCGGACCATGGCCCGTCACGGGGCTGAAAAAGCCACAGGTCAGCCACCCGGCGCCGCCCGAACCGTCCCAGTGCGCGGCAGCCGCGCCTGTTCCGAGTACGGCGCCGGCGACCACGTCGCCCTGATAGCGCACCCCGGTGTGGACGCGCGAGAGCCCACGGCACAGGCCCGCCTGCCGAGAGGGCCGTCTACTACGGTGCGTCCACGGCTGGGTGTCCGACCTCTGAGCGACGCGCGCATGGTCTCCGTAAGGACCGCAAGGAGTGCCGACGAGATCGCGGCACAGGCATGCGTGAATCCTCCTCAGGAGGGCGCGACGGCTGAGCGCTTGTCCGTCGCCCGACCCTGGATCCGTGCGGTGAGGAGATCATGAGGCCATGGATGTTCGGCAGCTGGAGTACTTCCTCGCGATCGTGGATCACGGCGGTTTCAACCGGGCGGCATCGGCCCTGTACCTCTCACAACCGTCGTTGTCCCAGGCCGTCCAAGCGCTGGAACGGGACTTGGGCAGCAGTCTCTTTCACCGGATCGGCCGCCGTGTCGTACTCACCGAGGCGGGGACCGCGCTGATCGAACCGGCCCGGGCGGCAGTGCGCAGCCTGGAGACAGCCCGCGCCAGCGTGGCGGCCGTGCACGAGCTGCGCGAGGGGTGTCTGGACATCTCCGCCATGCCGTCCCAGGCGGTGGAGCCGCTGACCACCATGATCCGGGCGTTCACCGCCCGCTATCCCGGGGTGTCGGTGAACATCCGGGCCGCCTTCACGTCCCGCGATGTCGTCGACATGGTGCGCACCGGCGCCGCCGAACTGGGCCTGCTCGCCACGCCGCAACCACTCACCGACAAGGAGGTGGTATCGCACGCCGCCAGGGAGCAGCGTTTCGTCCTGCTCGCCCCTCCGGACGGGCCGTTCCGGGCGGGCCGACCGGTCACCTGCGAGGAGTTGGCGGGACAGCGGCTGATCGTGGGGCAGCGGGGCACCGGGATGCGGGCCTACGTCGACAGCCTGCGCGAGCGCGGCATCGACTTCGCCATCGCGGCGGAGACCGAACACCGGGTGGCGATCCTCCCGCTGGTCCTCGCGGGCGTCGGGCTCGCCGTGGTGACCGATTCCTGGCGCTCCGCGGCCGAGCGGGCCGGGGCTCTGGTCCTGGACATCGAGCCGAGGACGACGCTGCGCGTCGCGCTCATCAGCCGCCACGCCGAGCAGTCGCCGGCCGCACGCACCTTCGTAACCTGCGCCCTTGAGGCCATCAGGCACTGATCACGCGCCTTATAGGCCAGTCCTATAAGGCAGATCGACAAAGTGTCTTGGACGTGTCCGTGCCCGGATTGCTGCAATCGGGGACATGACCCATCACCACATCGCACTCATCCCCGGTGACGGCATCGGCGCTGAGGTGCTGCCACCCGCTCAACAGGTCCTCGACGCCGTCGGCGCGCGCCACGGCTTCGGTTTCTCGTACACCTCCTATGACTGGTCCTGCGCGCGGTACGTCCGCGAGGGCGCGATGATGCCCGCCGACGGTCTCGACCGACTTCGGGGCAAGGACGCGATCCTGCTCGGCGCGGTCGGACATCCGGCCGTGCCGGATCATGTCTCGCTGTGGGGACTTTTGATCCCGATCCGGCGCGGATTCCGGCAGTACGTCAACCTGCGGCCGATCCGCGTCTTCGACGGCATCGACAGTCCGGTGCGCGGAGCGTTGCCCGGGAAGGTCGACCTCGTGGTCGTGCGGGAGAACGTCGAGGGCGAGTACAGCGAGATCGGCGGGCGCCTGCACCGCGGTTTCCCGTCGGAAATGGCCGTACAGGAAGCCGTGTTCACCCGGGCCGGCGTGACCCGGGTGCTCGACTACGCCTTCGAGCTGGCCGCGCGCCGGGACGGGAGGCTGACCTCGGCGACCAAGTCCAACGGCATCGTCCACACCCTGCCGTTCTGGGACGAGCTGGTCGCCGAGCGAGGCGCCGGGTATCCGCAGGTGGCCTGGGACCAGGAGCACATCGACGCGCTCGCCGCCAAATTCGTGCTCGACCCGGCCCGTTTCGACGTGGTGGTCGCCTCCAACCTCTTCGGCGACATCCTCAGCGACCTCGCCGCGGCCGTGGCCGGCTCCATCGGCATCGCCCCGTCCGCCAATCTCAACCCCGAGCGCGAGTTCCCCTCGATGTTCGAGCCGGTGCACGGCTCCGCACCCGACATCGCGGGGCGCGGCATCGCCAACCCGCTGGGCGCGATCTGGTCCGCAGCCCTCATGCTCGACCACCTGGGCCACTCCGAGGCGGCCAAGGACATCACCGACGCCATCACCGCGGTGCTCGCCAAGACCGACATCCGCACCCCCGACCTCGGCGGCAGCGCCACCACCACCGAGTTCACCGAGAAGCTCCTCGAACTCCTCTGACCGCGACCAGGAGTGCTCCAAGGGGGAACGCGATACCGTCTGCCCGGGTTTCTTGGGATTCCTCGCCCCAGGCGTTCGTCGGGGACGACCGTCCCCTATGAGGAGTCCTCTAGGGTCCTATTCGCTCCGCCGCTCCTGCGGGCCGCTCCGCTCCCTCGGTGGGCGCATGCCCCGGGCTTCCGGCGAGGAACTGCGCTGCGATCAGCGCAGCCACAGCAAGCGTGGTGACTCGTGCCAGGTGCCGGGGTGAACGTGTCGCACGGGCTTCCCCACGCGGCTTCTCCTCTTGCTCCGCAGACTTCCGCATCCGCAACTCCTCGTTCTCCCTGTTCGGTTCAACGATGTGTACGGAACGGGTGTCGCGTTCTCTCACGTTCCTGGTGGAACCACGCGACGAGCACCAGCGGGTAGACGAGATACCCGAAGCGCGTCGCGGGCATCAGGCACATGGCCAGGGCGAGGCCGAGCGCGAGTCGGTCCGCGGCGGCGGTGACGGTCCGCGGCGGACGTATGAACAGCGAGGCCGCCAGCGCGACGACGCTCACCGTCAGCGCCCCTACGGCGATAGCACGCCCTCCCGGCACGTTATGGGCCAGCAGATAGCCGGGCAGCGGACTGGTGGCGGGCGATCCGGTCCCGGCGGCGCCGAGCGGGAACAGCACCACGTGTTCGACGAAGGCGTGCGGATCGGCGACCACGGACGGCACGACGGCGACGGCCGAGACGAGAAGTGCCGTAGCGGCGGCCCGTATCGCTGCTCTGCGACCCGAAGTCACCGCGATCAGCGCCAGGCCCACCGCGAGCAGCGGCCACGCGGTCCACTTCAGCGCCGCCGCGGCCCCCATGACCTCCCCGGACGCCGTGCTCCTTCCGACCCGGCCCGCGAGGGCCAGCCCCAGACACATCAGCCCGACCACCGGCAGATCGACGCCCCCAACCACCAGAGGCAGGGCAACGGCGGGGCAACTCGTGAGCAGCAGGGCCGAGTTGACGCGGGGCACCAGCCTCCGCGCACTCCCCCGCGCCACCTCAGGCACGTTCGTCACGTATCGGGCGGCCAGTGTCATGGACAAGAGGAACACCGCTGCGAACCAGAGCCGGGCGTCCGCGAACGGGGTGTCGCCCAGCAGGGCGTGCGGGAGTCCGAAGACCGCCATGCCGGGCAGGTACGGGTTGAAGTCACCCACACCGACCGGGTGCGCGGCGTAGGGAGTGCCGGTGTTCAGCAGCAGGTCGGCGGAGCGTTCGACGACACCGACCTCGGACTGGGCAGTGCCCAGCACCATCAGCAGCGCCAACGGCACGAGCACCGCCCCGGTGACCGCGGCGATCGCGCTGTTCCTCGCCCAGGGACGGGGCTCCCTGCCGGCCAGGAGCGCCGCGCCCGCATACGCGGCCGCCGCGCAGACACCCCACACCCGGTGCGAGGTGAGTGTCGTGGTGGCCGCCAGCAGGAGGGCGAAACCGGCGCACACCAACCAGTACGGGCCTTCCCAGCGCACCTCGGAACACCGCGACCGCAGGGTGGCCTTGGATGCTCGGGCGCGCGAAACCGGTTGTGAAGCAGGGCGGGGATCGCCGGGTTCCGCTGCCGGGGCCACTGGAACTGTGGCCCTGGGGTACAACCGCTGTGGCATGACGGGCTCCTACAAGGAGGGGAGGGAGGCTCACCTCCAATCTCCCGTCACACCAGGTGCAGCCACCTCAGCCGAACGGCCAGCGCTCGCAGGCTGCGGCAATGGCCTGCTCAGCCGAACGGCCGAGGCCGCGTGATTCCGGCGTTGCGCGATTCAGACGTCAGTGAGTGCTGTCCCGCCTCTGCGGTGACGGCCCGTTCAGTGGCCTGGCGGGGTGGGTCCCGAGGCGCCCCGGGGTGGGAGGGCCCTGGACCTCGCCGATGTAGAGCGTCATCTGCTGGCGGAGGCGCTCGGCCGCGGCGCGGTCCCGCATGAAGGCGGGGAATCCGTCGAGGGCGGCGTTCTTGTACTGCCAGATCCTCTTCAGGCCGGTGGGCGGGGCGATGTCGGTGCGAACCGACCAAGCGTCGCTCGTCTGACGCTCCTTGGAGAGCTGCCAGTTGAGGAACAGCTTGGCGGCGGCGGGGTACTTGGCCTTCTTGAGGATCGCCTCGCGCTGACCCCAGGCGACAAAGGGGTCGGTGGTGTTGGGGAGCATGCCGACGGTCGCTGCGGAGGGGTCGTTCCCGGCGTCGGGCGTGACCCAGCCGCCCAGCCCGACGGCCTTCTTCCCGTCGGCCATCTGGTTGCCCGCGGAGTCGGAGCCGCGCAGGAACTCCGTGTTGCGGGCCATACCTGCCAGCCAGTTCCATCCGAACTTCTGCACGTAACGGCTGTAGAGGTAGAGCGTCGCGTCGTCGTCGTTCGGATAGGCCGAGGCGATCCTGCCCTTCCACTTCGGGTCGGCGAAGTCCCGCACGCTGTGCGGCGCGTCCTTGCCGACGAGACCCTTGTTGTAGCCGGCGCCGAAGGCCAGGACGTCGGTGGCGACCCAGGCACCGTCCGCGTCCTTGAACGTGTCGTACACCTTGCCGAAGCCGGCCGGCCGGTACGGGAGCAGCACGCCCTGCCGCTTCCACCGCTCGAAGTCCTGCAGGGTCTGCAGTTGGACCACGTCGGGGACCAGGGTGCCGGTCGCGAGCTGGTTGTCGATGCGGGCGTCCTGGTACTTGCTGTAGTCGACGACCATCTCGACCTTGACGCCCGGGAAGCGCTTCTCGAACGCCTGCTTGGTGTCGTCCTGCTGGTTCTTCCAGTCGCCGCCCGCGTACACGACGAGCCGACCGCCCTCGGCCTCCGCGGCGCTGTACAGCTGGTCGAGCGTCCTGCCCTCCTCTCCCGCGGTCCTGGCGTCGGAGCGGGTCGCAGCCCCCAGCGCCAGTCCGGCGACGGCCACGGTCGTGGCGAGGACGGCGGACATCAGGACCCGGGACGCTCGGGGCGGCGGGTCATGGCTCCGGTTCGTGTTCTGCAACGGGTTGAACAGCATCGATGAACTCCGATCGGCGAACCGTGGAAGGAGGTGAGGGCGCGATCAGTTGTGTCCGACGACGGCGGTGACGAGCTGCTGCGTGGCGGTGGCGTAGAGGTCGGGCCGCAGGACAGCCAGGACGCCGATCGCCGCGGCTGCTGTCAACCAGCACATCTCGCGGACGCCGCCGGGGGGGCCGGGTCACCGTACGAACTCCGCGGGCTTGGTGGCCTTGCCCAGCAGCCATTCCAGAGGCCCGCGCCGGAGGAACCGGGACCAGATCGTCGCGAACACGGTCACGGCCACCAGGAAGCCGAGCAGTACGTGCACCGGGGAACCGGGCAGCTCCTCGATACCGAGGAGGCGAATGCCGACGACGTGGAAGACGTACGCCGTCAAGGACATCGAACCGACCGCGATCACCGGCCTGGCGAGACGGTGGAAGCGCGGGAAGGCGTCGACGGCCGCGAGGCAGCCGACCAGAACCGCGATCGCCACACCGGCATTGGCCAGGATCGACAGAGTCGTCTCGCTGTGCGGCGAGGCCACCAGCAGACCGGCCGGGGTGGCTCCGCTCGGGTAACCCCAGGTGTCCGACCACCAGGCCGATGCGGCCGAGCCGCCTTCGCCCCACCCGCTGGAGTTCAACGCCGACACAGCGCCGGGGACCAGGTGCAGGGCCAGGAAGGAGCCGCCGTAGCCGAGCACCGCCAGTGCGACACCGGTGACGGCGAGGCGAACGCGTACGACGGTGGAGGCCAGGTCGAGACGGGCCACCGCCATACCGGCGATCACGAAGGGGATCCAGGTCAGGGCGGGGTAGCTGCCGGTGAACAGCAGGGAGACGATGCCGTCCGCGTTCGCCGGCCACACCCAGATACCCTCGGCGCCATCGGCGGGGAGAGCGTGCTGGATGACGTACAGCAACTGCGGCAGGATCAGGGCACCGGCCGCGGCGATGACCGCCAGGGGGCCGGCGCTGAGCCGGTACAGGGGCAGGACCAGCAGGAAGTACAGGCCGTAGAAGGCGAGGATCACCTCGACGGGGATGCCCGTCATTGTGAGGGCAGTGCCCAGCACCAGCAGCACCAGTGCCCGGATCACCACCTTGACGACCGCCTGGCGGCCCGCGCGGCCCGTCTTCGGACTGCGGCGGCCGGTGATCAGCATGATCGAGAAACCGGCCAGGAAGGCGAACAGGGCGGAGGCCCGGCCGTGCGCGAGTTCCATGAGGTGGCCGGTGACGCCGCCCTGGGACGGGTCGGGGCCGACGTGGGCGGCGTACATCCCGAAGACCGCGAGGCCTCGGGCAAGGTCCACGCCTATCAGGCGCCCCACCGGGGCCCGTCCGCCGTCCGGAACCTTCGCCTGCTCTCCCCCGGCGGGTTCGGGCCGGGGAGAGGTCGGTGCCGCGAGCACCGTGTCGTCCGCGTTCTGAGTCATGTCTCCAGGCTGGAGAGCAGCGAGGGCCACGAGTACCCGGCAGGTGTCCGGTCCACCCCCGCCACCCGGCGGGTCCGTACCCCGCTGGGCAAGGCCGCCCCGGCCGAAGGCCTCGCATGCGATGCCCGCGGAGTGCCGTACGTACGACCCGGCCCTCGCCGAGCAGTACAACCGCCCACCGACCGGAACCGGTCCTCCCCCGTCCGGCTGGAACGCTCCCCCCAGGTGGCGGGAGTGCCCAGCCCAGCCGTCTCGTGAGGCGTCCGCTGTCTTACGGTCAATGTGGTGACAACAAGCATCACGTGCGCTCGGAAACGTACGCACAACAACGACGAGGCGGAACGCGCGTGATCCGGGTGGTAGTGGTCGACGACGAGGCTCTGGTTCGGTCCGGCTTTCGGCTGATCCTCAGCGCGGCGGACGACATGGAGGTCGTCGCGACCGCGACGGGTGGCGAGGCGGTCGACACCGTACGGCGCGAGCGCCCGGACGTCGTGCTGCTCGACATCCGTATGCCTGACGTGGACGGTCTGACCGTACTGCGGCAGTTGAGCGAGCTGCCGCAACCGCCGGTGGTGGCGATGCTGACCACGTTCGACGCCGACGAGTACGTCCTGACCGCACTGCGTTCCGGCGCCGCGGGGTTTCTCCTCAAGGACACGGAGCCGGACCAACTCCCCCAGCTGGTGCGCACGCTGGCCGCGGGCGGCGTGGTGATGTCACCGAAGGCATCCCGGGCCGTCTGGCAGAGCCATCCCGGATCCGCCGGCGCAGTCGACCACGCCGACGTCGCCCGCGTCGGACGGCTCACCGAACGCGAGCGGGAGGTGCTGGTGCTGATCGCTGAGGGATTGTCCAACGCCGAGATCGGAGGCCGGATCCATCTCAGCCCAGGCACCGTCAAGGACCACGTCAGTGC
The DNA here is from genome assembly GCF_044753545.1 of Streptomyces sp. NPDC088350. Lineage (NCBI taxonomy): Bacteria > Bacillati > Actinomycetota > Actinomycetes > Kitasatosporales > Streptomycetaceae > Streptomyces > Streptomyces sp. NPDC088350. Next base: position 527,338 of record NZ_JBIVNL010000004.1, read on the forward strand.
CATCCTCACCAAGCTGCGGGTGACCAGCCGAGTGCAGGCGGCGCTGCTCGCGCAGCGTGCCGGGCTCCTTGACGACGGACAACAGCGCTCGGAGTCCGGGCGATGACCACGCGCCGGGCGTGGTGGGCCCGGATCCCCGCCCCGGTCGTCGACGCCGTGGTCGTGGCGATCGCGGTCGCGGACCTCTCGGTCAACCTGTGGGACGAGTCTCCGTTCGCGACGGCGGTTGCCGCCGCGGGCTGCGCCGCGCTCGCGTTCCGCCGCCGCTTCCCCCTCCCGGTGTTCCTGCTCACACTCCCCGCTGCGCTGATGCAGGACGTCGTCTTCGCCCCGTTCGCGGCCCTGTTCACTTTGGCGGAACGCTCCCGCGACCGCCGACTGCTCACGGTCTGCGCGGTGCTGTTCGCTCTGGCCTCCGCAGCGCCCTGGCCGCTGAACGACCTCGCCTCACGCGACCGCACCTGGACCGTCGTCTACTTCTTCTACACGCTCGCCACTGCCGCGGCCCCCGTCCTCATGGGGCAACTCGTCCAGGCCCGCGGCGACTTGGCACGCCGACTCGTCGAGATCGAGGAGGCACGCGAACACGAGCGGCTACTGCACTCCCAGGCCGTGCTCGCCCGCGAACGCGCCCAGCTGGCACGGGAGATGCACGACGTCGTCTCCCACCAGGTCAGCCTGATCGCCGTCCAGGCCGCAGCCCTCCAAGTCGCCGCCAAGGACCCGGCCTTCAAAGAGGGCGCACAGACCATCCGCTCCCTCAGCGTCGACACCCTCGACGAACTGCGCCACATGGTCACCCTGTTGAGAGCCTCCGGCGGCCGGGCCACCGAACTCACCCCGCAGCCCACCCTCGCCGATCTCCACCGCCTCGTCACCACCAGCGGCATCGACACGGACCTCACCGGCGAACTCCCGCCGGACATCAGCACCCGCGCCCAGCGCGCGATCTACCGCACCGTGCAGGAGGCACTCACCAACGTCCGTAAACACGCTCCCGGCGCCAGCGCAACCGTCCAGCTCTGGGGCGGCAACGGCGGCGCCGCGTACGGCGTCACGGTCACGAACACACCCCCCACCCGTCCCGCCCTCCCCCTGCCCGGTTCCCACCAGGGCCTCGTCGGTCTCAAGGAGCGCGCGGAGCTCATGGGCGGCACCTTCGAGTCCGGAAGCACGTCCGATGGAGGCTATGCGGTACATCTGCGGATTCCGAGCCACGCGGACTGACGACCGGAAGAATCCGAAGAACAAGCACGCCGAGGACCCCCGCAAGCACCCCGCCCGCGGTTCTCGCGAGCGCGGGGTCTTCTCCCCCGCTTTCCCTCATTGGTGCGCGGGTCCACGGCTTCGCCGGGGGCGCCTTCCCGCTACAGGCCGCCGGGAGGCTGTCGCGGTCGTACGGGAGAAAGAAGAAGACACGCCGCTTGTACAGACCGCTGCCGGGTCGGATTCGGCCTGGTCGTCGAGGAGGGCGTAGCCGATCATGCGGCCATCACGCGCGTAGGGGCGTGGTGTTGCGGCCCCGGGTCTTTCTCGAGGGCCTGGCGAACGTAGTCGAGGTGTTCGGGGTCTTCCAGCCACACAACGTGCTCTTCGTAAGTGAGATCGCCCTCGGCCAGTAGCGAACTCATGGCTGTAGCCCCTCCTTCGTCTGCGGGACCCGATCGCGGCCCGCCTCGTGGTGTGGTGAGCCGCCCGCTGCGGAATGTGGCCCTGCGGCTCCACGGTAAGTCGGACAGATGCGGGTGGGCGGGCACTGCCGGGCCTGCCGATGGTCTTCGCCGGCGTACGGCACTCCGCCGCAATGGCGCGGGAGTTGGCTCATGACGGGGCAACCAGCAGGGCAAGGCCGGGGCAGTACTGGCGGCCTTTCGATTTGATCATGTCGGCGGGTGAGGTGAGGCCGGCTTCCTGCCTGCCCCGGGTGGCGAAAGCGCGGGTACCGGCCGGGCGGATGCCTTGCAGAGCCGTAGGTCGTCAGCCGCAGTCGAACCAGCTCGCGAGCGGCATGTCCGGGCAACTGGGGCAGTAGAACACGTAGAACCCGCCGACGTCGCCGAAAGTCATGTCAAGTGGATGCCTGTTCGTTTCGGCGGCCTCTGTGCCGCCGGCCGCCTCCGTGATGCCGCCGCTGTAGCCGGCTGTCGCCCATTCCTCGCGGGGGATCCACATCCGTCCGCCCTCGTCGCCGCTGAGGGTCAGGAGGTGGTGCATGCCCTGGCCGCACTTCGGGCAGTCCGGCCAGTTCGGGGGCTGCGTCCAACTGGGGTAGCCACCGACTTTGCACCCGGGCATCACCAGCAGGTCCCACATGCTCCAGCCCTCCCTGTCCTCCTCGATGAAGGGCTCGTCGTGCTCTCTGAAGCGTTCGTACAGACTCTCCGGCGCGTCCGAATACGGGTAGTCGGTCATCTCCTCGGGATCGATGACGCACGGACGGGGGATGAGTTCCCCGTCCGCTTCCGGATGCGGGTCGGGACTGACATCGAGGGGCGCGTCGACCGACGCCGCATCGCGCCACAGCAGGAGCGGCTCCTCGAAAGCCTCTACCTCGTCGAGGGGGCACCACAGGATCTGCAGCAGGTCGGCGCCCGCCGGATGCGGAAGCCCGGGCACGTCGCGGACATAGAGCTGGAGCGCAGGGACCAGCGGTGACTGTCCGGCATGGACACCGCGATACGACTCGTGCCGCGTCCTCGGGCAGACCGGCCAGGCTTCTCCCGCAGGCCACAGCAGCGGGCCGCCGATCGAGCTCTGCGCCGCCGCCGGAATGCCGCGCCGCGGGTGCAGCCTGGTCGCGGTGCGAGCCAACGGCCCGAGCTCGGAATACAGAGCCACGACGTCGACTGGGCGCGGAGGTGTGGTGCGGGTCACGGACTGACTCCTGACGGCCGGTCTTCAGGACACTTTTCGCTAGGACGCTTTTCGCTCAGGAGGCAGAGTAGTCGGCGGTACCGACAGCGCCCAGAAGGAGTCCTGACCGGCAGACCAGCCAGTGCGAGCATTTGGGTCTGCCGTATGATCGGGTGACATCTTGACCTGCACCAGACCCGATCCCGCCGGAGGCTGTGGCGGTGGCTCGATGACACCGATCACGAACGGCTCGGGCTCCTCCTCGCCGAGACCGCCCTCCACGGCGGGGACTGGATCTTTGCGGGTTGGGCCAGTGGGTCGGAAGCGACTTGCTGGAACGACCATGTCCAACGACTGATGGGCCGCTGGTAGTTGTAGGCGGCCACCCATTCATCGACCGCCTGCTGGGCCGCTTCCTGCGAGGCGGACCGACTCGCCGCCGTGGTCCTGGCCGAACTCCTCACCACCAAACCGGCCGGCAGCGAACGTCAGCCACCACCAGAACAGCAACCGGATCAGGTCGGCCAGTGACTGCACCAATCGGCGGGACACGATCCTCGACGCCCTCAGTCAACGACCCGTAAGCCAGTCCACCAAGTCGTAGACCGCACGGCAGTAGGGGTCGTGGACGTCCCTCCGCATGCGCTCCAACTCCCCCGTTTCCAGGAGGACCGGAAGCACGGCGTGCGCTCCTGTCACGCCAACGACAACAGAGCCGCCTTCGTCGCGAAGAGGAAGGTCGACACCGAACGGCGGAGCGTCCTGTGATGTGGGGGTGTCCAAGTAGAGCCGACACGTTGCCTGATCGAGAAGCAGGAAGCCGCGCAGGCGAAGCTCCGCGGGCTCGTCCAGCTCCCCGGAGACCGAGAAGGCTGCCGCCGCGGCCCGCAGCGCATCCGAGAGACGGAACCGCGGCTGGCCGACGAAGCCGTGAACAGTGGCGGAGGCGTCGATTACGGGGATCCCGAAGGCATCGCGCGGCGCCCCCTCGACCTCACGTTCAGAGCAGGCGGCCAATGCGCTGCGCAGGGCAGCCGCGAGGTGCCCCGAGGGAATGTTCCCGCCGTGTGTGTCCGTGAGTGGCATGTCGAAGGCGACCGACGTGTCCAGTTGCTCTCCGTCCCACAGAACGACGCGGCCGACACCGCGCCGATCCGGGGCATTCACGACACCACGCACCAGCAGAACTCCCTGCCCGGCCGCGAACGTCGTGACCCTGCTCAGCAGTTCATGTACCAGCTGCGCCTGCAGACCTGAAAGTCCCATCTCGTCCCACATCATCGATTGATCCGTCACACTTGGTTCAACGCGTAAGGGCACCTGCTGACACCCCGGTGTGGTCATCGATCTCCCAGTGGTACTGCGCAACGACCTTCACACGACCGAGAATGATGCCGAGGCGGTCGACAGCACCGCGCCGTACAGCTTCCGGGTCGTCGTACTCCCCCTCTCGGGGTGCTCGCCGACCGCTGCCTCCGGAAGAGTGGACCCACCCGAACGTTCCGTTGCCCTGCCGGGTGCGGATGCAGCGGCCGTCCGCGGAACATCGGGCACGCCCGGCCAGGACACCTCGACAAGATCGCGTGACGAGCTCTTATGAGAATGGGCGCATGTCACACCCTGTGGATCTGTGACGCGGCCAAAGCGAAGGGCGCAGGCTGGATTGTTGGCTCCAACCCTGATACATCATCTTGTCATGGCCATGAGTGCGATTGAATTGCACAGCATAAATCGTTGGGAGGCGTCCTTCCTCCGCGAGGAGGTGAACGGCTACTTCGCCCACGGCATCGAGTGCACGCCGGGCGCGACGGTACTCGACGTGGGCGCCAACATCGGTGTGTTCTCAGCCGCCGTCTATGAACGGCTGGACGGAGACGTGCGGATCTACGCCTTCGAGCCGGTGCCGCCACTCCACGCGACACTCGAACGCAATGCTCGCGAGTTCTTCAACGGACGTCTGACCGTGCTCCCCTACGGCTTGGCGTCCCGCGACGACGAGCTCGAATTCAGCTACATTCCGGCCGCCACGATCTTCTCGTCCTCCTCCCGGGATCAGGGGAACATCGAGGACGAGCGGCGCCGGGTCACCGCCAGCGTTGTCGAAATGATCCGCCAGGGCGGCCTGGGACCGGTCCTGCGCCGCGTACCCGCCCCCGTCCTCACTCTTCTCATCAGCCGCAAACTGCGGGTGCTGCGCCGGCTTGAGACGCACCGAGTGAAGGTCAGGCCCCTGTCATCGGTGCTCGACGAGCAGGGCATCGCCCACATCGACCTGCTCAAGGTCGATGTGGAAGGCGCCGAACTTGAGGTACTCAGAGGCATCGAGGAACGGCATTGGCCGCTGGTCCGCCAGGCCGTCGTCGAGGTGGAGCACTGGCAGCAGAACCGCGACACGGTCTGCGAGGTCCTCCTCACACACGGCTTGACAGTCAGCACCGAGCAGGACTCGGTGCAGCGGGCCGGTGACATCGGCATGGTGTTCGCGGTCAGGCCCTGACCACGGGCAGTACCCGGCACTCAAGGCGGTATCAACGGCTGGCACAAAGAGGTGGATCGGTCCGGATGGCCCTGTCCGGGGCGGGAGTTGAGCGTTCCGCTGAACGTGGGGCATCGCCGTGGACCGTGTCGGATGAGCTGTGGGACCGTCTGGAACCGCTGCTGCCGCAGCGCGAGCGCAGGTTCCGGTCTCCGGGTCGCAAGGCCTTGCCGGACCGAGAGGTACTGTGCGGGATCCTGTACGTGCTGCGCACCGGGATCCAGTGGGATTGCCCGCCGCAGGAGTTGGACTTCGGCTCGGGCATGACGTGCCGGCGGCGGTTGCGGGACGGAACGAGGTCGGCGTCTGGCAGCGGCTGCACGAGGTCCTGCTGGCCGAGTTGAACGACGTGTACGTCGGGGCGAGAAGCGAGGGAAGGGGTCGTCCGTTCATGCCACCGCGGCGTGTCCGCGTGCGCAGGCTTGTGACGTCGCTTCAGCCGGCCCTGGGGAGGCTGGCCTGTGCGTAGTCGCGGAGTGCCTCGATGGCGGGATGGGAGCGGTGTGCGGTGATGTGGTCGCCGGCGGTGCGGACGAGGGTGACGCAGCGCCTGGCGTCGGTGGCGAGGGCCGTGTGCGCGTCGGCGGCGGCTGCGTAGGTCGGGTTGGGCGAGCGCTGTTTCGGCTCGGTAGGCGGTAGGCCAGGGCGAGTGAGCGGGTGCGTTCTCGGGACGCCGCCAGCAGTGCCACAACGTCGTCGAGGCGGTCGTCGCCATCACCGCCGGCACCGTCGCCTCCTCCACCACCCTGATCGGCCTCGGCCTGGACTCGACCATCGAGGTGCCCTCGGCTGCGGCCGTCGCCTGGCAGTTCTCCGCAGCCGACCACGCCGTCCGCGAGGCCCGCGAGGCCCGCGAGAAGACCGTGCTGCGCGTCAGCGCGCTGTCCTTCTTCGCCCTCGCCGCCTACGTCGCGATCGACTCGGCCCACGCCCTGACCGGCACCGGCGAGGCCGGACACTCCACCCCCGGCATCGTGTTGGCCGCCCACGCCCTGGCAATCACGCCCTTCCTGTCCGCCGCCCAACGCCGCGCCGGACGCGAACTGGGCTCCGCCTCCACCGTCGCCGACTGCAAGGAGACCCTCCTGTGCACATACCCGTCGGCCGTCCTCCTCGTCGGGCTGCTCGCCAACTCCCTGCTCGGCTGGGGCTGGGCGGACCCGATCGCAACCCTGGTCATCGCCGGCGTCGCACTCAAGGAAGGCCGCGCGACCTGGCGCGGCGACGGCTGCTGCGCACCCGCCGGCCTTACGGCGCTCAAGGAGGCTGACGGCGCGGTAGATCCATGCGGTTGCGTGCCTGGGTGCTCGTGCTGTTGAGGTGACCCCGACCTGCGACCATCCCCAACTCCCCTGACGGACAGCCACCTTGGCCATGGCCACGGGCCTCGACGCGGTTTCCGCGCCCACGTGATGAAGATCGACTCTCGCTGGCACAAGCTCCGGCCTGGCCGGACCACTCTGATCGTCCTCGCAGTCCTCCGCCGCCACCGGCGGCTTTCCGATCGGGCGGGCGGCGACACCGTATCCGCGTCCCACCGCGCGCCGCCGGCTGCCGGAAGTGACCGAGCTACTGTCACCCCGTGCCCCAGGCGACTCACCCGTGGGTTCAGGGCAGTACGTCGTAGGCGTAGATCGCGGAGATGTCCATCACGCCTCGGGGCGTGCCGCCCGTGCCGAGCGGGGAGACGATCGGGTCGTCGATGCGCTCGCCCTTGTAGGTGGCCGCGGGGGCTGTCATGTCGGGGGCGTAGAGGCGGCCGTAGCGGTGCATCCAGCCTTCCCAGATGCGGTCCACGTTGCAGTGGTGCAGGAAGAACACCGGGTCGTTGGGTGAGGTGGCGGGTGCCATGTCGCCGCCGACCCAGAGATGGACCTGGTTGTGCAGATGGACCGGCTGTGTCGGCGTGCGCGGGATGAAGCCTTCGAGCCGGTTGCGGAAGCCCTCCGAGGAGGAGTTGAAGGCGAGAGCGTCGTAGCGGTCCACCGGGTTGCCGCCGGCCGGTGTGAAGGCGAGGGCGTTCTTCACGTCCGCACTGGTCGGCAGGGTCGGCCAGCCGGCCGGGAAGGTCCGTGCGAAGGTCCGGTTCAGGCCCCGCTCGGTCTGGGCGAGCATCCCGTTGAGGTCGCTCTCGATGCGGACCGTGAAGCTGGTCGGATCGGCCGGGTCGAAGACGAAGGGGCCGTCAGTGACCGGAGTGCCCTGCCCGCCCAGGTATGCGGGCGTCCAGATCGGGGCGCCCGTCCGCGAGCCGAGGTCGCCGTCGGCCGACCAGTCCCAGTAGGGCAGCGCGAAACCGGCTTTGCCGAGCACCCGTTGGAGGTTCGCCTCCAGGACTGCCAGCATCACCCGGTGCCACGGCAGGAAGATCGGCCCGCGGTGGGCCGCGTTCCGCACGAGCGCGTTCCCGCCCGGCGGGACGGGGGTCATCATCGTCAGGCCGTGCCAGATCACGAACAGGTCGTAGGTGTGCACCGCCGCGGTCGGACCCGGGATGTTGAAGTCAGCGGTGGTGAACTGACTCGCCTCCTGCTTGAGCAGGCCCACGCCGTGGACGTAGTCGTCGCGCGCGCTCCGGTCGGTCACGATGTTCTTGCGGACCACGGGCATCTCAGGCACCTCCCCCGAAGCGGTCGGGGTAGTTGGCGATCAGCGCCCGGACGGTGTCCAGTGCCGAGGCGAACTGGTAGTTGGGCAGGCCGTGGCAGTACAGCGTGCCGTTGTCGTCGACCTGGAGGTCGGCCTTCACCGGCTTCCCGTCCACGGTGACCTCGTACGTGGTGGTCACCACGATCCGGTGCCCCTCGTACTCCGTCGTGCGGACGGTCTTGGCCGGGCCGTGCGGGTGGTGCATGGGCGGCATGGGCAGTCCGGCCAGATATCTTCCGAGCCCGTCAGGCGCGGCGGCGGCGGTCAGTTCCGCCGGGTCGATGGCTGGGTCCATGGCGATCTCCCTGGCGGTGGCGGCTCCTGCGAGACCCGCTGCGGGCATCCCCCGCTTCCACCATCACGCCGGAACCCGCCCTCCGCATCCCCACCTCCTCTCCCGCACCGGCCGTACCAGATGACGGCCGAGGCCGACGGGGCAGGGCCCGATGAGCACAACCGTCATGGCCGAAGACCCGGCACCTGTGCCGCCGGCGGGGCGCCATCCAACAGCGGTCGTCTGCACCTTCGGGATCTTCTCGTGCGCTGCTGCCAGAAAACCCCTCGCCGACGGACGGCAGCACTGGGAAAGAGCCGATCCGCGGATGGATTCACCCGTTTCGGCGATCGGCCTGTGGTGTCGGTCCTGGCATCGAACACCGGCGGAGGGCTTGCAGGGCAAGCGCCTGGAGGACGTCGACCCCCGTGTGGGCGCACGTCGGCCGCACCTCCCTTCACGCACTTTATGTACATGATCGCTTACCTTCTGTATTGATGAGGGTCTGGTCGGTACGCCGCAACGTCCGCCCCGGGGCACGAACCGGGGCGGTTCTCGTGGTGTTGCTGGCCGCGCTGATGCACCTGCTGGCGTGCGCCCACGGACCCGGCCCGGCGGGCGCCGACGCCATCCGCGTCGTCTCCACCGCCTCTCTGGGCCAGTCGTCCCGGTCGGCTGCCGAAGCGTCCACCGAAGGGCGGGGGCCCGCCGAAGGTGGCGGGCACCACTGCTCGAACCTGGACGAGCCGACGACGCAGCCGCCGCGTGACATCACTCCGCTCGCCGAAGCGGTCGATCATGTGCTGCCCGCTGAAGGCATCGACGCGCTGTCCGGTGGCGCACAGAGGCGACCACCACGGTTCCCGGATCCCGCAGCGTCCGCCATCGAGCAAGAACGGTCCCAACTGGGCGTGTGGCGGACCTGATCGGCCTCTGAGCCGCAGCCCTGGACGGCACCCGCACGCCTGGCTACGGCTCCCGATCAGTCCAGCCTCCTTCCACCACTCAACGGCCGGCAGCTGACGCCGTCGGCCGCGGGAGAAGCACGCCATGAACCGGACCACCCCCACCGCAAGCCCCACCTCGCCCGCCCAGTTCCTCGCCGACGCCAAGCGCCCGACGCTCACCCCGGCCGGACTGGTCGGCGACACCCCCGTCCTGTGGATCGGCACCCCCTTCACAGCCGCCGGCCGCGGCTTCTGGGCCAAGCTCGAAGGCCACAACCCGGGTGGCATCAAGGACCGCACAGCCCTGCACATGGTGCGCGCCGCCCACGAACGCGGACAGCTGTTGCCCGGAGCCCGCATCGTCGAGTCCACCTCCGGCACCCTCGGCCTCGGACTGGCCCTCGCCGGTGCCACCTACGGCCATCCGGTCACCGTCGTCACCGACCCCGGTATGGAACCCCTGATGACCGGACTGCTCACCGCGTACGGCGCCGAGATCCACCTCGTCGACACCCCGCACCCCACCGGAGGCTGGCAGGAAGCCCGCCGCCGACGCGTCGGGGAACTCCTCGCCGCACACCCCGCCGCCTGGTGCCCCGACCAGTACAACAACCCCGACAACGTGGCCGCCTACGCCCCACTCGCCCACGAACTCATCGCCCAGCTCGGCCGCATCGACACCCTCGTCGTCTCCGTCGGCACCGGCGGCCACTCCGCCGGCATCGCCTCCGTCCTGCGCGGCTACTTCCCTCGCCTGCGGGTGGTCGGCGTGGACACCACCGGCTCGACCATCTTCGGCCAGCCCCCGGCGACCCGTCTGATGCGCGGCCTGGGCAGCAGCATCTACCCCCGCAACGTCGCCTACGACCTGTTCGACGAGGTCCACTGGGTCGCCGCACCCGAGTCCGTGTGGGCCGCGCGCCAACTCGCCCGACACCACTACGCCACCGGCGGCTGGAGCGTCGGAGCGGTCGCGCTCGTCGCCCGCTGGCTGGCCCGCACCCAGCCCGCCGAGGACCGGATCGTCGCCGTCTTCCCCGACGGCCCGCAACGCTACGTCGGCACGGTCTTCGACGACATCTACTGCCACGAACACGGCCTCCTGGGCCACCTGCCCGTCGACGACCCGGACGAGATCGCCCACCCCGGCGACCGGACCGTCACCCGCTGGACGCGCTGCGCCCACATCATCGACCCCCTCGCCACGGCCGACCGAAGGGACGTCGGCACCGGCGCCCTGGCAGGAGCCGCCTGATGAACAACACCCTGTGGCGGCAGACCCGCTCCTTCCCGCCCGCCGCGCGGATGTTGATGGCCAACCAGTTCGCCATCAACCTCGCCTTCTACATGCTCATGCCCTACCTCGCCGCCCACCTCTCCGAAGGGCTCGGCCTAGCGGCCTGGGCGATCGGACTCGTCCTGGGCGTACGCAACTTCTCCCAGCAGGGCATGTTCCTCATCGGCGGCACCATCGCCGACCGCTTCGGCTACAAGGCCCCGATCATGGCCGGCTGCCTGCTGCGCACGGTCGGCTTCGGCCTTCTCGGCTGGGTCGACAACCTGCCCGCCCTCATCGCGGCCTCGGCGGCCACCGGCTTCGCAGGCGCCCTGTTCAACCCCGCCGTCCGCGCCTACCTCGCCGCCGAAGCCGGTGAGCGACGCGTCGACGCCTTCGCCACCTTCAACGTCTACTACCAGGCCGGCATGCTGCTGGGCCCGCTCGTCGGACTCGCCCTGCTGGCCGCCGACTTCCGCCTCGTCTGCACGGTCGCCGCCGCGGTCTTCGCCGTACTGACCGTGATGCAGTGGCGCGCACTGCCCGCACGTCGCGGCGACGCCACGGCGTCGACACCGGGTGGCGTGCTGGGACAATGGCGCACGGTTGTGGCCAACCGGCCCTTCCTGCTTTTCGCCATCGCGATGACCGGCTCGTACGTACTGACCTTCCAGGTCTACCTGGCACTGCCCCTGGCCGCGACGAACGCCCTGGGATCCAAGGGGACTTGGGCGACGAGCGGACTGTTCGTCGTCTCGGCGGCCGTCGCTGTCCTGGGTCAGCTCCGGCTCACCGGCTGGGCACAACAACGGTGGAGCCCCGCGCAGGCGCTGGTCCGAGGCCTGGCCGCGATGGGCCTCGCCTTCCTGCCCTTGGCCCTCACTCCGCCGGCCGCCACCGCCGCTGTCCTCACCGCACTGGTGACGGCGGTGGCGCTGCTCGCGGCCGGCAGTGCGGTGGTCTACCCGTTCGAGATGGACACCGTCGTCACGCTCTCCGGCAACCGCCTCGTCGCCACCCACTACGGCCTCTACAACACCGTCTCCGGCCTCGGCATCACCCTCGGCAACCTGGCCACCGGCGCCCTCTGGGACTTCGCCGGACGGCACGAGGCCCTCTGGCTGACGTGGTGCACGCTGACCGCCACCGGGCTCGCCTGCGCAGCCTCCGTCGCCGCTCTCGCCCGCAGCGGACGCCTGACTGTGCGGAAGGAACCCCAACTCACCCCCGTCTGACGCCTCGGGTGGAAGGCTGACCGGACCTCCGCGACCCGGTGAGCGGGCGGACAGGTGCGGCCGACCGGTCTCCCGGGTCGGCCGCACCCACTCCTGCCGATACGTCAGCTCTTGCCGAGCATCTTGTTCATTTCCTTGACCTCGGCGGTCTGGGCCGTGATCACGCCGTCCGCGAGCTTGGTGGCGGGACCGTACGTGCCGTCGGCCTTCTCGGTCGTGGCCATCTTGATGGCGCCCTGGTGGTGCTGGACCATCATGTCGAGGAACATCTTGTCGAACCCGGTACCGGAGGCCTGCTTCAGCTTGTCCATGTCGTCGCTGCTCATCATTCCAGGCATGGAGGACGACATGTCGTGGCTCATGCCGGGCATGTCCGCGGGGACCTCCTCGCCCCACGACGTGAGCCAGCCGGACATCGTCTTGATCTCCGGGTCCTGCGCCCCCTTGATCTTCGTGGCGAGGTCCTTGACCTCCTGCGAGGAGGCGCGGCTGCGAGCGAGATCGGCCATCTCGATGGCCTGACGGTGGTGCTGGATCATTTCCTTCGAGAACGAGACGTCCGCGGCATTGTGGGCGCCGGCCTTCGCCGAGGCGGTCACGGACGGGCTGGAGTCGGAGTTCATCGACCCCATGTCGTGACCACCGCCGCCGCCACAGGCGGTCAGCACGAGAGCGGCCGCAACGGCGGTGACGGCGAGGGCGGTACGACGGACGAGCTTGCTGTGCGCGGTCATGGTTGAGCTCCTGTGTTCGGATCTGTGAAGGGCATGCCGAGGCACGGCGCCGCATCCACAGGGCGGGCGGCGACGCGCGGGATGGCCTAGATCCGCAGGAGTTGGAGTTCGGAGAGGGAGGGCGGGGCCCGGCCGCCGTCAGGACCGCTGCCGAACGGCGAGGTACCGACGTCCGTCGGCTCGAAGCACTCCACCACGTCGGGCAGCAGTACCGGCACCAGCACAGGGGCTCCGGCGATGGACGCGGACGCGCAGGTCGGGTCCGCGTGACCGACATGGCCCGGGCAACCGCCGCCACCCGGATCGCATTCGCCCGGCATCGAGGCCATGACATCGGTGTGCCTGGTCGCCGTCATCCCGCCGTGCCCGGAGTCAAGGGCCGCAGGAACCGGCCCCAGACCGTGCATGCCGAGCAGGCCGAACAACAAGGCGCACACGAGCAACACGCAGAACCGCAACGTCGGTTGCGGTCGGGCGAGCTGTGCAGAGCCTGTCACGCCTCCATCGTAGACATGGATCACCGACCCCTTGCATCCCCTGATGGGGAGGAACCCGTGCCCTACGCACCGGCAACCCGGTACTACGTGTCCGGCATGACGTGCGGCCACTGCGCGAACGCCGTGAGATCCGCAATCGCGCTCGACGACACCCGGATGCGCGAGGCGATCGACGAGGCGGGCCACGACCCGACCGGGCGACTGCGACCTTCCGCCTCCGCCCTGCAAGCCTCACAGGGCAGCCGTCTACTATGGGTTTGCGTATTCGGTGGCGAAAGGAAGTCAGGTCCATGCGACGGCTGGGGGATCTTGAGGCGGAGATCATGGATCGCTTCTGGACGTGGAACCGTCCGGCGACCGTGCGTGAGGTCGTCGACGACATCAACAAGATCCGTCCGGTCGCCTACACCACCGTGATGACCGTCACCAACATCCTGTACAACAAGGGCTGGCTGCTGCGCGGCAAGCACGGTCGCGCCTGGCTGTACTCGCCGGTCCGCAGCCGTGAGGCCTACTCGGCCGCACTCATGGAGGACGGTCTGGGCGAGAGCAAGGACCGCCCGGCCGCGCTGGTCCACTTCGTCGAGAACATGTCCGAGGAAGAGGTCGCCGCCCTGCGCAGGGCCCTGCGGAACGTGAGCCGACAGGCGAAGCCGTGAACGCGGCCCCCGCCCTGGTCGCCTATACGGCAGCGGTAGGCTTCGCCGCCCCGCACCTGCTGCTGCGCAGCAGGTGGACGCACCGGGCCCCCGCCCTGGCCGCGGCGGTGTGGCACGCGCTGGCGGTCTCGTTCTCGATCGCCATCGCGCTCACCGCGGCCACCCTGGCCACTCCGACCGAGCACCTGCACGCGGGACTCCTGGGTCTGCTGCACACCTGTGGACTGACCGAGGGGGCGGGACAACCCAGTCCCGACACCGCCGACCGGCTGGCCACCGGCATTCCCGCCGCCATCGGGATCGCCCTCGTCGCGAGCTTCGTCTTCCACGTCGTACGAGCCCGTCGGGCGCGGACACAACACCGGGAAGCCGTGGACCTGGTGGGGCGTCACTCGGCCCGCCTGTGCGCCACCGTCCTGCGGTACGACACCCCGGCCGTGTACTGCCTTCCCGGCCGTCACCCCCGGATCGTGATCAGCGACGCGGCCGTACGCCGGCTGACGCCCGAGCAGCTCGACGCCGTCCTGGAACACGAGCAGGCCCACATCGCGGGCCGCCACCACCTGGTCCTCGCCGCCGTCGAGGCCTTCCATACGGTCTTCCAGTGGGTGCCGCTCGCCCGCCACGCCCGGGAGCAGACGGCACTGCTGCTGGAGATGATCGCCGACGACCGGGCGCTGCGCCGCCACTCCCACGAGGTGCTGGCCACCGCCATGTACGAGATGGCCGCGGCGCGCGCCCCGAAGGGTGCCCTCGCCGCGGGTGGCCACACAGTACTCATCCGCCTGCAGCGGGTCCTCGGTCCGCGCAGGGCTGCGCACCCCGCCCTGTGGGGATCCGTGGCCGCTGCGGCCTTGGTGGTCCCGCTGCTGCCGCTGTTGGTCGCCTGCCCGCCCGGCTTCGGCTGACCCACTCCGCAGCCTTGACCAACGGGCCGCGTGCGTGATCACTGTGCCGCAGACCTGATTGCGACGACCTAGGAATCTACTAAGTTCTCACCGACCTCCCGCTGCCATGGCACCGACCTGACGGCAGGAACCGCCCGGCCGCGCCCGGATCGCCACCCTCGGCGGAGAGGCCGGCGCCATGAGCCGACTGCCGCCGCAGAGCCAGGCGGCGCCGGAGCCCTCGGAGGACGAGGTGCGCGAGCGGGTGGAGAAGCTCTACACGGAGACCGAGCCTCCCAACGAGGAGTGCAACGGCATCCGCGAGAACCAGACGAACCTGCTCCGAGAGGTCGACGGCGCGCACGACCGCGCAGTCCGCAAGCAGTAGGAGATCAACGAACTGCCCGAGAAATTAGGACCGTTGGCTGCCTGAGCAGCGCGGACGACGGCAGGGCACGACAGCAGCTCACGGCCGTGCCCTGCCGGCAACCCGAGATACTCCCTCCCGTCCCAGCCGCAGCACGGGTCGCGGACCTGAAGGTGCGGCACCTGCCCTACCGCGAGCTCCAGGCCAACCGGGAGGCGATCGTGCGGTTCGGCAAGGGGCTGCACCCCATCGGGGCCCTGGCCCGCGACCTGCACTGAGCCGACTCAACGGCGACCCACCAGCCGGGCGCGGTCAAGAGTCAAGAGTGGGTCATGTGACATCAGCGCCTGAGCGGACCGGAGTTACCCGACGTACTAAGGGAGTAAGTAGAACCAGCTCCCAACGAAGGGAAACGCCGTGATCCGGCAACGTATCGTCCTCGCCGCGGCCGCAGGGCTCGCCTCGACGCTCCTGCTGGCGGCGTGCAGCGGCTCGAAGGAGAACTCCTCCAGTACGAGCCCGGCCAACGTCGCTCCGGTCGCCACGGCCACCTCGGCTCCCGCGACGTCGACACCGGCCGCCACGGGTGACTCCGCCAGCGGGCACATGGCCACCACGACCATGCTGATGACCAAGACCGTCCAGGGCATGGGCAGCGTGGTCACCGACGACAAGGGGATGACCCTCTACCGCTACGACATGGACCAGGCGACTCCGTCCATGTCGATGTGCACCGGCGACTGCGCGAGGACCTGGATGCCGGTCATGGCACAGGACTCCCTCCAGACGGACGGGGTGGCGAAGACCCTCCTCGGCTCCGTCGCCCGCACGGACGGCATGAAACAGCTCACCCTTGGCGGCTGGCCGCTGTACCGGTACATGGGCGACACGAAGGCCGGGCAGATGAACGGCCAGGCCAAGGAAAAGATGTGGTACGCCGTCACCCCGTCCGGCAAGAAGTCCACCATGACAGGCTGACCGAAGTTCCGCGGCCACGGGGCGGGCGCTGCACGAGTCATCAGAGGACCGTCCGCCCCTCGTTGACGACGGGCTTCTGCCGGAGAGCCGGCGGAAGCTCCGTTTCGTGCGGCGATCTCGCCCCACCGGTGTCGCACTCCCCGCCCCGGGCTACTTGACGACGGTCGTCCAGTCCGGCGACTGGACAGGGTCCAGGCCGCGCAGTCGCTCCAGGGTCTCCGGCTTCTGTACGTCCATCCAGTCGGCCAGTTCACGGAAGGACACGCAGCTAACGTCCTTGCGGACGCAGACGTTCTTGGCAACCTCGTCGACGGCCTTCATGTAGATGCCGCCGTTCCACAGTTCTCGAAGTGGTTACCGATGATCATGGGCGCCCGGCTGCGCTGGACAGGCTCTGAAGTAGGACCCGTCCCCGTCCTCCCACTCCTTGCAGTCCTCCGCCCCAGGAGAAGGCGACGAACTGCGGCGGCTTCCGGCCGGGCTTGAGCGGCGCCTGCTGAGCCTGGTCGGGCCGCCGTCCGGTGTACGACATGGAGCCGTCTCCGAGCACCTTGGTCCTGCCGTCCCACCTGGGCTCCTGCTTCCCCCTGGCGGCTCCGACCCGTCGGAGAACTTGGCAGGCATCGACCTGGCACCGGCCGCATCGTCGCCACTCCCCAGCACGAGTGAGGGTACGGCGGTGCCCACGATGACGACGGCGAGTGTGGGAGTTCAACTTCATCGGTGGCGCATTTCGCGAGAGGGGAGAGCACAGAGGGCCGCTGTTGATGGACGAGGAGGCGGACGACGCGGCCACCGCACAGTGGGGACCTGCGGGTCGGCAGCCGCTTAAGCGCTGATCACGGCAAACACACAGGACGCTCCGATTCGCGAGACCCGTCATGCGACGCAGCGTCACCACGCCAGCGCCTCCAGTGAGTTGGATGTACAGAATGCGGCCTGGGACAGAGACGCCCTCACGAGGATTTGAACTACTAGTAAGAAGGTTAGTAGATTCAGGCGTCGAACCTCCGTCCGGGTGTTCACTCATCAGGAGTGACGGCGGAGGGTCCCGCCCGCCGGCGCGTTGGCAGGCGGCTGAAGGAAGAAGGAGCTCGCCTCCATGGCGTCACACCGTCGACCCAAGCAGCCGAGCCGCACCCGTGTGACCGTGCTCACCGCGACCGCCGCAGCAGCCGTTGCCCTCACATCCCAGGCCGCCCAGGCCGCACCGAAACCGAGCAAGGACCAGGTCAAGGCGAAGACCGACACCCTCTACGAGCAGGCAGAGAAGGCAACCGAGGAATACGACGGGGCCAAGGACAAGCAGAAGAAGCTCGAGAAGGAGATAGCCGATCTCCAGGACAAGGTCGCGCGCGGACAAGGCGACTTGAACACCCTGCGAGACGGCCTCGGTTCGCTGGCCAGCGCCCAGTACCGAACCGGCGGCATCGACCCGTCGGTCCAGCTCTTCCTCTCCTCCGACCCGGACGACTACCTCGACAAGGCGTCCACACTCGACCAACTGAGCGCCCAGCAGATCGAGCAGTTGAAGAAGGTCCAGGAGAAGCAACGTGTGCTCGCCCAGCAGCGCCAGGAAGCCTCCACCAAGCTCAAGGACCTCGCAGACACCCGCACGGAGCTGGGCAAGAAGAAGAAAGAGGTCCAGGCGAAGCTCGGCCAGGCGCAAAAGCTCCTCAACACCCTGACCGCCCAGGAGAAGGCCGCGCTGGCCGCCAAGGAGGAGCGGGCCAGTCGCGCCAGCGCACGCAGCGTGATGGGCGACACGAAGCCGGCCTCCGGTCGGGCAGGTGCCGCCTTCCAGTCCGCGCAGACCAAGATCGGTACGCCGTACGTGTACAGCGCCTCCGGCCCCAGCTCCTTCGACTGCTCGGGGCTCACCTCCTGGGCGTACGCGCAGGCCGGTGTCTCCATACCGCGCACGTCGCAGGCGCAGGCCAACATCGGTACGCGTATCTACTCACAGAGCGACCTCCAGGTGGGCGACCTGGTGTTCTTCTTCGGCGATCTGCATCACGTCGGCCTCTACGCGGGCAACGGGCAGATCCTGCACGCCCCCCGGACCGGCACGGTCGTCCGGTACGAGTCGATGAGCACCATCGGCGGCCCGTTCGAGTTCGGTGTCCGGGTCTGATCCAGGTCCGCTTGCAGGGACGTACAGATCTGCCGGGTCCCCAGTGCCGCTACCGATCACCCCGGAGACGCTCTGACCAGAAGGCCCCTTGGGGGGGACTGGGGCAGCGCCTCGATCAAGGACGTCGCCGGTCCCCGCTCGCGCCGGCGCCGGGCGGGACCTGGGGCCCACAGGGCGGAAGTCGCGCGATCCCGCCATTTGCGAGACACCACGTCCATTGACTCGACAGGATGTATCGACACCGCCACCCCGTACACTGATGCGATGCCGAAGCTGTGGAACGAGACGATCGAGGCGCACCGGCGTGCGGTGCGCGACGCGATTCTGACCACCACGGCCGAGCTGGCCGCCGAGCACGGAGTGCGGTCGGTGACCATGTCGCAGATCGCCGGACAGGTCGGCATCGGCCGGGCCACGCTGTACAAGTACTTCCCGGACGTCGAGGCGATCCTGCTCGCCTGGCACGACCACCAGGTCTCCGAGCACCTGGAACAACTGGCCGAGATCCGCGATCGGACCGTCGGAGCCGGCGCCCAACTCGAGGCGGTCCTGCGGGCGTTCGCCCACATCTCACGCCACTCGCGCGGACACCACGGCAACGAACTCTCAGCGTTCCTGCACCGGGACAAACGGATCGTCCAAGCGGAACAGCAGCTCCACGAGATGATCCGGGACCTGCTGGCCGAAGGCGCACAAGCCGGCGACTTCCGCGACGACGTCGCACCCGACGAGCTCGCGACCTACTGCCTGCACGCTCTGGCGGCAGCCACCACTCTGCCCTCTGACGCGGCAACCGACCGTCTGGTCACGGTGACGTTGTCCGGGCTGCGCACCATGCACCCCGGTCCGGAACACCCGTTTTCGCCACACCAGCACGATCACGGCCCGCGGCACTCCGGCCACTGAGCGCGCCCCGACGTCCCGATCGTCCGGCCGACGGAGACGAGTACGCGCATGTTCCCCAGCAGTCCCAGAACTGCCCCGGCGATGAGTCCGGCGCGGGGCGAGGGGGCACATTCACATGGATGGCTCCTCTTCTTCGCAGACACCTCTCCTCAACCCGGCGTCGCGGAGTGGGCGACTCACCAATCTACGTATCTCCTAAGGAATTTAGGCAGACGAGCGTCTGAAGATCACCCGATCAAGGGACCCTGTCCGGCACTGCTGACCCGGGCCACGGCCCGCACTCCCGCCGTCGGCCTCGGGGCAGGCGGATCAACGGCCGCCGTACGAGTGCGCCGCCTGATCCGTCTGTCGCGCCTGCACCGCCGTAACCGCGACCACAGTGACCGTCTCGCTCACGCTGCCCGCGATCGGCCCAGCTGTCCCGACAGGTGTCGGCCACCCGCCCTCCGGCCCGCCCGGATCCACGACCGCGACGTCGCGTTGACCCGGTCGGAAGGCGGGGCAAGGGCTCGGCCTGTTGCTGGCCTTGGAACTCGGGACGGTGCCCAAGAGACGTGCGGGGCGACGCCGGGCCGTTGGTGACTGTCCGGACAGCGTGCCCACTCCGCACGGGCGCGGCCTGGGTGCCTGTGAGCCTGTGAGCCTGTGAGCCCACCCTCGGACAGCAGGCGCCCACGCACCCGCTCCCGTCCCCCTCAGTTGCTCCTCCTGGTTGCTGTCCGAAGCGTGGTGGGCGCCGTCACGAGGGCGTGGCGACGGGGCCGCGGAAGTCGAGCGGCAGGGCCTGATTCACGCGAGCCGCGAGGCCGGGCGCGCAGTCGCGCAGCCCCTGCCGGGTGACCAGGAGCAGGGAGAGGGTGGTGCCGGTCTCGCCGTCGATCGGAAAGCGGGCGTCGGGATAGCGCCGGGAAAAGGTGATGACCGTGTCGACGTCCCGGGCGAGCGACATCTGCTCACTTCTCTGGCCCTTGGTCCGGCAGACGGAATCGATGTCGTGCAGGGCCTTGTGCACGGGTCGCACCTGGGCGACGGGAGGCGTGACGGCGGGGGCGGCGCTGCTCGCGACCGCGCCGAAGGCGACCCCACCACCGCCGCCAGACCGGTCCCGCAAGGCCATCACAGCCGCAACGGCCAGGGCAAGTGCCACCGTGACGGCCATCGCCGACAGCAGCGGGTCCAGCCTGCGGCGGGAGGTCCGGCCGGTTTCCTCGGCTGCCGTGGCGGATTCCGGACCGGGGCTGCCGTCCAGAGCGGCGTCTCGCCCGGTCGGTGGTGTCGTCACGCCGTGGCCTTCCAGGTGGTGGCGCCGTCGGTGCTGCGGTCGGTGCGGGCGTTCTGGTCGTCGAGCACGCCCGCGTACAGGGTGCTTCCGGTGGCGTCGTAGCCGATCGCGCTGGCGCCCTTCGACAGGTCGACCTGCTTCCAGGTCTTTCCGCCGTCGGTGCTCAACTCGGCGCCGTTCATGCCCACGGCGACGATCTGGTTGATGTCCTTGGGATTCCAGGCGACGGTCATCACGCCAAGTGGGCCGCCCAGGCTCTTCCAGGTCTTGCCACCGTCACTGCTGGTCTGCAGCCCACTGGCCATGTCGGGAGCGATCAGCCGTTGCGGGTCCTTCGGGTCGACGAGGATGGTGCCCATGACCGAGCGCCCCGCCTGAGCGTTGACCGTTCTCCAGCTCTTGCCACCGTCGCTGGAGGCGAGCAGCCCGGACACAGGGGAAGCGATGTAGGCGGTGTTGCCGCTGGCACCGATGCCGTGCACATCGCTCACCGCGCCCGCGCCGGTCACCTTGGTGAACGTCGCTCCGCCATCGGTGGACCGGTAGAGCCCCGGGTGCCCGCCCACGAGTACGCTGCCCGGAGTCCGCGCCCATCCCATGGGGTCCGCCCCGCGCAACGACGGCACCTCCCGCCAGGTGCGGCCGCCGTTCCCGGAAGCAGCAGCCGCCTCGTGCCCGCCGACGAAGAGACGGCTGCCCACGACCGAAACGGTGTGCAGGTCCCCTCCCACGAAGGGCCGGCTCGCCGACCCGCTGGACGAGCCGCCGGAACCGCCGCGGGTTGCGAAGAAGATCCCGCCGGCCGCGACCACCGACACGGCCAGGGCCGTACCGCCCCAGCGCAGCCGCCGCGCCCGCTGCTCGGCACGCCGTGCTGCGGCGGCTTTCTCGGCCGCCGCGACACGGCGCCTCTCGATCTTGGTCGCTCCTGCTGCCGGAGCCTTGCGGGAAGGTGTGGAGGTCATGAACAGGCTTCCTTCACATGGGGCGAGACAGGGAACGCCGAGAGGAATTGCCACCGTCAGTCCGCCTGCCGCCGCGGCGCCGGGCCGTCGCCGAAGCCCGTGAGTGGACGCCCCGTCGGGGAGAAAGCCCAGGACGAGGAGTCCGCGAGGCACACCTGAAAGGGGAACCGCCGAAGCACCAGCAGAGGGCGTCGGCGGGATGCGGTACAGCCTCAGCAAGGCCACCGCCCCGCCGAGACACGGTGTCCGAGGCTGGGCGGTCGCAAAGGGGCTCGCCATTCACCCGGCCTTCCGCACGCATAGCCGATCACCATCGACATCCTACTAATCAACTTAGTCCCTAAGATACATAGGCTGTCTGCCGTGCGTTGACAGGGGGGCTCGAAGGCCTCTTCAGCCCGATGGACCACTGGGACGGGAGCAGATCGCCCCACGGAAAGGTGCGGTCGACCGGTCAGGCGCGGCCGGCCCAACACCCGTGTCCTTGAACGCTACGGCGAACTCGATGGAGAGCGTCACCAGATCGGCGGCGTTGCCCGCGAGGCGCTTGAGTTCGTGGACGGTGAAGACGACCGGCGTCTCGGGGAGAGCCTCCTTGAATCGGCGGCCCGGGGCGAGCGGTCGCTCGGTGCGGGGCGCGGGCACGACGGTGAGCGCGGGCCCTGCTTCCACGCGTGGCCGGGGAGCCGGCTCGGCGGGGATATGCCGTTTCTCTCGGAGCGCGGAGACGAGGACTACTCGGGTGCGGCAGGCGCTCCCGGCGGACGCGTCACAGTCAGGGCGGTCGTGACGTCATACCGCCCATGCGGCCTGATCGGGCGCAAGATCCATGGCGGCATCCTGTCGGAACCCCGACGCACAACGTGGAGGTTCCGAGGGGACTCATGTGAACGGTGACCTGCGGAAACGCGACCACTCCGGGCCTGCCGCAGCACTCTCACAGATGTTCATTTGTGAGAGCCGCCGGACGTGACCGCCTGCCGTCGCTCCGCGACCGGCTCCGTTTCGGCCGCGGGGACATCGCGCAGGCCGAGCCGCAGGTGCTCGACGTGGAAGAGGGCCTGTTCCAGGAGTTCGGCGACGTGGTTGTCGTAGAGGGTGTAGACGATGGAGCGGCCCCGGCGTTCTCCGGTGACGAGCCCGAGGTTGCGCAGCAGGCGGAGTTGGTGGGAACAGGCGGAGGCTTCCATGCCCACGGCCTCGGCGAGGTCGCCGACCGCACAGGGGCCTTCCTGGAGGCGGGCCAGGATGTAGAGGCGCGAAGGGGTGGCCAGGGCCTGGAGGGTGGCGGCGACGTCGGTGGCCCCCGCCGCGTCAAGGCGCTCGCGGGGGCTGGCGTGGTTCTTGCCGTCGGCTCCGTGACCCATGTCCCCATCCTACCGGTGACATGTGAAGACCTGTTCAGATGTTCCTGTACGGTGGAGGTGTCGCCGCCTTCCGCCCTGAAAGGGTTGTTTTGTCATGCCTTCCGATCTGCTCCAGCGCCCCGTTCGGGTCACTGCGGCCGCCTCACGTACGGCGCCGAAGCGGCGTACCCGGGTGTTCGCCCTGGCCGAGGCGCGCTGGGCGGCCGCGGCGCTGGTGCTGTTCCTGATCGCACTGCCGCTCCAGCTGACCGGCGCGCCCGCCTGGGCGTCGGGCCCGCTGTACGCCGCCATCTACCTCACGGGCGGCTGGGAACCGGCGTGGTCCGGGCTGATCGCACTGCGGGAGAAGACGCTGGATGTCGATCTGCTGATGATCGTGGCCGCGATCGGTGCCGCCTCGATCGGGCAGGTGATGGACGGTGCACTGCTGATCGTCATCTTCGCGACCTCCGGCGCGCTGGAGGCGCTGGCCACCGCCCGCACCCAGGACGCGGTCCGCGGGCTGCTCGATCTCGCCCCGGCCACCGCGACCCGACTGGCCGACGACGGGAGCGAAGAGAGCGTCGCGACCGAGGACCTGGTGGTCGGGGACACCATCCTCATCCGCCCCGGCGAGCGGGTCGGCGCGGACGGCCGCGTCGTCGCCGGGGCCGGCGAGGTGGACCAGGCCACCATCACCGGCGAGCCGCTGCCGGTCGCGAAGGAGACCGGGGACGAGGTCTTCGCCGGCACCCTGAACGGCACCGGCGCCCTGGGGGTCCAGGTCGAGCGGGACGCCTCCGACTCGGTGGTCGCCCGGATCGTGGCCATGGTCGAGGAGGCTTCCGGGACCAAGGCGCCCACCCAGCTGTTCATCGAGAAGGTCGAGCAGCGCTACAGCCTCGGCATGGTCCTCGCGACCCTGGCCGTCTTCCTGGGCCCCCTCGCGTTCGGCGCCGATCTCACCGGCTCGCTGCTGCGCGCGATGACCTTCATGATCGTGGCCTCGCCGTGCGCGGTGGTCCTGGCGACGATGCCGCCGCTGCTCTCGGCCATCGCCAACGCCGGACGCCACGGCGTCCTGGTGAAGTCCGCCGTGGTCATGGAGCGTCTCGGGCAGGTCGACGCGGTCGCACTCGACAAGACCGGCACCCTCACCGAGGGCACCCCCCGCGTCACCGACATCCGTACCCTGCCCGTGCACGGCTCCCGACTGGACGAGGACAGCCTGCTGGCACTGGCGGCCGCCGCCGAGCGCCCCAGCGAACACCCCCTGGCCCGCGCCGTCGTCGACGCCGCCCGCACCCGGGGCCAGGCCATCGCCGACATGCGGGACTTCACCTCCGCTCCTGGTGTCGGTGTCACCGCCACCGTCGACGGCCACACGATCGCGGTCGGCGCACCCGCCCGTCTCCTCGACGGCAGCGACGACACCGCTTCGGTACGCGCGGCCGAGATCGCGGCCGACCTGGAGGACTACGGCCGCACGGCCGTCGTGGTCCTGCGTGACGGTGTCCCGGTCGGCGTGCTGGGCGTCGCCGACCGGCTGCGGCCTGACGCCGCCGCGACCGTCGCCGCCCTGACCACTCTGACCGGCAGCACCCCGATGCTGGTGACGGGCGACAACCCGCGCGCCGCCGCCCGCCTGGCCGCCGAGGTGGGCATCACCGGCGACGAGGTCCACGCCGGCCTCCTGCCCCAGGACAAGGTCGACGTCGTACGGCGCCTGGAGGCCCGGGGGCGCAAGGTGCTGGTCATCGGCGACGGTGTCAACGACGCCCCCGCCCTGGCCGCCGCCCACACCGGCATCGCCATGGGCCGTGCGGGCTCCGACCTCGCCCTGGAGACCGCCGACGCTGTCATCGTCCGCGACGAACTCGTCACCGTCCCCACCGTCGTGAGCCTGTCGCGAACGGCCCGCCGGCTGGTGGTGCAGAACCTGGTCATCGCCGCGGTGTTCATCTCGGGCCTGGTCGTCTGGGACCTCGCGGGCCATCTGCCGCTGCCCCTCGGCGTTCTCGGCCACGAGGGCTCGACCGTCATCGTCGGCCTCAACGGACTGCGGCTGCTGCGCGACGCCGCCTGGAACCGCGCCGCACAGGACACGCGGTGAGCCGCCGCGCCAAGAAGGCCGCACCCACCCCGAATACGTCCCGGCCCACCGTCACCGTCTGCCGCGGGTGCTGCTGCGGCACCCCGGCCAAGGTGCCGCGCCTGGACCACGAAGCCCAGCTCACCGACCTGCGCACCCAACTGTCCGGAGTCGCGATGGTGCGGCGCACCGACTGTCTGGACGCGTGCGAGCGCGCCAACGTCATCGTCATCCAGCCCTCCGCCGAAGGCCGCAAGGCCGGCGGACGCCCGGTCTGGCTCGGCCAGGTCAACGACCCCGACGCCGCTGCCGACATCACCACCTGGGTCAGGAACGGCGGCCCCGGCCTCGCCGAGGCGCCCGACACCCTCGACCTCTACACCTTCAGCCCATCCCGGCGCGTCCGCCACGAACTCGAAGACTGACCGACCCAGGCCGGGTTGCTGTCGCATCCGGCCGCCGGCCCATTCCTCCTCGCCGTCGGGTTCGACCGCCTGGGACCGGAGCGGAGGCGATGAAGCTGTAGCGGCCGGCACGTCGAGATCGTGCGCCTGGTGGTTGGTGCCGCGCTTGCCGTGGCACCCGTCAGAGCCGGCTTGTGCCTCGACTCCTGGACCGTGAACCGTCGCTCGCGTTTCGCTGCGCGGTTCGGCGTTTGGCATACATGGCGACATGAGAAAGACACTTCGACTTGAAATAGACAGAGTGTATTGATAAAACTGATGCCACCCTCCCAGCGGTGGGCATTCCACCCTGAGCGATCAGACGCGACAGGCAGGAAGGGCATGCACATGACCGGAATATCTCCCTACCTCCATTCCGGGGCCGGGCATTGGTCAAAGCCCGAGGAGCTGTATGCCAGCCCCCCGCCGTGGGACATCGGTCGACCTCAGCGGGCCTTCCTCGCTCTCGCCGACGAGGGGGCCGTCCGGGGCCGAGTGCTGGACGTCGGCTGCGGGACCGGTGAGCACACGCTCATGGCTGCCGGCCTCGGTCTGGACTCCACAGGTGTCGACCTCGCCGGCAACGCGCTGGACACCGCCAGGGAGAAGGCACGCGACCGAGAACTCAGGGCGCGGTTCCGCCTCCACGACGCCCTGAAGCTGGCCGATCTCGGGGAGTCGTTCGACACCGTGCTCGACTGCGGGCTGTTTCACATCTTCAGCGACGACGACCGCGCCGCCTTCGCGGGGAGCCTGCGGTCCGCGGTCCGGCCAGGCGGCCGCTACTTCATGCTGTGCTTCAGCGATCGGCAGCCGGGCAGCCAGGGGCCGCGGCGGGTGACGCGGGGCGAGATCGGAGCCGCGTTCACCGACGGGTGGCGCATCGACTCGCTCAAACCGGCCACGATCGACATCACCACCGACCCGGACGGCATCCGGGCCTGGCTGGTCGCCCTCACCAGGACCTGAACTCCGCAGGGCGCGTCGTGCAGCGGCATGGGAGCCCGTCGATGCCCATGCGTGCCGATTCCGAACGCACGAAGGCGCCCGCCCTGCGGCTGGCATCTCCGGAAAGGAACGCCTTGCCGACCTCCGAAGCCCGTATCTCGACCGACCGCGCGAGCCGGTATCTCACTCAACTCTGCCGACACTCCGACCAGATGGGCCGACGCCCGCACTACCGACCGCGCGCCCAAGGTGGCGGCGACGCGCCTCCCAAGGTGGAGCACACCGAATGGTCCGACACTCACGGAGTCATCAGGTTCGCCCGGGGGCAGTGCACCATGCAGGCCACCCAGAACACGCTGACGCTGCGCGCCGAAGCCACCGACGAGGACAACCTGCGGCAGATCCAAGCCGGCATCGCCGGACGCCTCGAGACGATGGGTCGACGCGATCAGCTGACAGTGACCTGGCAACGCCCCGAGGCGGCGGAGCCCGAGCCCGGCCACGGTGCAGCAGGGCCTCTGCGCCTGAAGGGCTCAGGGGCCCTCCAAGGCCGATGGCCCGTCAAGAAGATTGCCCTCATCGTCGTCGGCGTACTGGTCGTCTCCGTGCATCTGGGGCTGTTCGGTGCCGTACTGACGACCTCGCCGTGGACGGACTGGGCTGCCAACGCCGTCCTGGCGCTCGTCCTCCTGAAGGCCATCACCATTGCCGCCCACATCGTCCCGGCCCGTCTCGCGATCCGCCGCCGCAAGCGGCGCCCGGCACCTGTCAGCCAGGCCGTGCCGGACGAGCCCCATGATGACGAACTCGGCCGCGCCGCCCCGGCAAAGCTCGGCTCGAAGACCGGAGACGACAGACGATGAGCGTCCTCGACGTTCCCGGCGCCCAGCTCTACCACGAGAAGCGCGGCAGCGGCCCACCCCTGCTCATGATCCCCGGCGCCAGCGTCCACGGCCGCGTGTTCGCCACGGGGCCGACCATCTGGCGGGGCACCCTCAAGCCAACGCCGTCTACTCGTTCGAGCACGAGCTGCGCCAATGTCCCGCCCTGAAGCTCGACATCGACACCCGCACCACCCACGCCGGCCGGATCGTGCCGGCCGTCGGGCGGGAGTCACTCGGCTGCCCCTGCCACGAGGTCATCACGCGGCCGGGGATCAAACTCGGCTGGGACGTGATCGACATGCCCGGCGGACGCGTAGGTTGTGCCGCCCATCCCGCCGAACGCAATCAGCGGCGACTACTGCTTGGCACCTCTCCCACGGGTCTCTCACATCGTGACCTGCGTCACATGACCTTCGGGCTCGAATAAACCGAGCTTGGCCACCAACCCCGGCCAGTGATAAAGCCAGTCGCAATTCGGACCTAACAACGAAGGTGCTTAGTTGAAGGCTTGCACGCAGGGCCCGCAATGCCCGTTATGGCGTCAATAAGGGGCGACGTACCTGGAATTCGGGGCGCGCGCTGGACACATGTGGCGCACCACACGTCCCTTGAAGACATGAGGGACACCCTGGTACCAGTTGTCCTCATGTCCCACACCGCTCAGATACCAAGCCACAGGAAACCCAGCCGCAACACGTCGAGAATGGCAGTGCGGGCCGGAGTTGCCAGTGGCGTCCTCGGCACCCTGGCGATGGCCGGGGCGTCCGGCGTGGCGAACGCCGCCGAGCCGGTGACGCAGACCCTCGAACTGCCCACCCTCACGGCCGACTTGGCCACGCAGGTCGCCCAGTCCGCGGACGCCACGCAGCAGGCCGCCGCGAACTACGAGCTGCAGGCGGAGCGCGACGCGGCCACGGCCACGGCCGCCAAGCAGGCCAAGGCGGACCTCGCCGACGCGAAGAAGAAGGCGGAGGCCAAGAAGAAGGCCGAGACGGCCCGCAAGGCCGCCGCCGAGCAGGCCACCTCCCGCAGCGCCGAGCGGACCGCCCTGGCCGCTTCCACGGCCTCCAGCGCCTCGTCGAGTTCCTCAAGTTCGTCGAGTTCGTCGAGTTCGTCGAGTTCGTCGACGGCCACGGGTTCGGCGGCCGCTGTCATCGCCTTCGCCAAGGCACAGATCGGCGACGCCTACGTGCTCGGCGCCACCGGCCCCAACTCCTGGGACTGCTCCAGCCTGCTCCAAGCCGCGTTCAAGCAGGCGGGCATCAGCCTCCCGAGGGTGTCCCAGGACCAGTCGACCGCGGGCACCCCGGTCTCGCTGAGCAACCTCCAGCCGGGCGACATCCTCTACTGGGGCTCCGCCGGCAGCGGCGCCTACCACGTGGCGCTCTACGTCGGCGGCGGCAACTTCGTAGGAGCCGAGAACCCGTCCACGGGCATCGTCGAAAGGCCCCTCTCCTGGGACCCGCCGACCGGCGCGGTGCGCGTGCTCTGACGCGCGCTGATGTCACAACGGGCCACCTTGCCGGGACAGTATCCGAGTCCGGGGAAGGTGGCCCTCGCGCATGCTGGGGCCGCGCCGAGGGCGGCCAGCGTTGTCAGGCGGTACCTCGCCCGTCGATGGGCCATGAACCGGCGGCTACGGTCGTCGCCGTGAACTCGCGTCCCGCCGGGGGGATTTCACGCCCGCTTCCGGGCGCGGCCTTCGTATACGCACCGATGCGGGCGCGCCCACCTCGAAGCGATGAGCGCACCCGAGCGATGAGCGGAGAGCGTCAGGCCTTGTAGGCGACGTTCGCCATCATGCCGGCCTCACCGTGGTAGGCGTTGTGGCAGTGCAGCATCCACTGGCCCGGGTTGTCGGCGTCGAGGAACACGGACACCGTCTTCTTGGGCAGCACGATCGCGGTGTCCTTGCGCGGGCCGGTGGCACCGAGTTGGTACGTGTGGCCGTGCAGGTGCATCGGGTGCCACATCTCGGTCGTGTTGACGAAGTCGAGCCGTACGCGCTGACCCTCCTCGATGACGATCGGGTGCGCCTCGGGATTGTTCATGTCGAACGGGGTGTCGTTGATGGACCAGTTGTACTTCATCATGTTGCCGGTCAGCTTGATCCGGTGCGTGACGTCGGTCTTGGCGGACTTGAGCCGTACGTCGTCGGTGGCCTGCAGCTGGGACGCCGTCATGATCATGCCGCTGAGTTCCTTCGGCCGGACGGTCGCAGACGGCTTGCTCCCGGAGCCCGTACGCACCAGGGCGAGGCCGTTGGCGTTCTTGCCCTCGGCCAGAGCGACAAGCGGGAAGACTCCCTCGCCGAGGGTCACGAGGACGTCGTACCGCTCCCCCATGCCGACCAGCAGGGCATCCACCTCCTGGTGCTGGACCGGGAAGCCGTCGGTGTGGGTGATCGTCAGCTTGTGGCCGCCGAGGGCGACCCGGTAGGCGGTGTCCGAGCCGGCGTTGATGATCCGCAGGCGCACCTTCTTGCCGGGCTTGCCGGTGTAGACGTCGGGGTCGGCGGCCACCCTGCCGTTGATGAGGTGGTGCGGGTACGTCACGTCGCCGGCGTCGCCGCCGAGCAGCGTGCTGGTGGCGCCCGTGAGCATGAACTTCTTGGACATGCCGCCGGACGAGGAGGCCGAGGCGGACGGAGAGGCGGAACCGCCCATGTCCATCCCGCCCATGTCCCCCATGTTGCCCATGCCGGTGTCCGAACTGCTGGGGCTCGCACTGCCACCCATGTCCATGCCGCTCATGTCACCCATGTCGGCCATGCCGCGCTTGAGTTCGGCCAAGGCGTCGTCGGGGGTGCCGGTGACGCCGTCGAGCCAGTCGTCGAGGAGGACGACCCACTCGTCGTCGTACGACAGCGGCTCCTTGGGGTCCTCGACGATCAGCGGGGCGTACAGGCCGCGGTCGAGCTGGACGCCGACGTGCGGGTGGAAGAAGTACGTGCCGGGGTCGGGGGCGATGAAGCTGTAGGTGAAGGTGGAACCGGCCCGCACGGCGGTCTGGACGGCGGGCGGCACTCCGTCCATGTCGTTGCGCAGCGCGATGCCGTGCCAGTGGATCGACGTGGTGGTCTTGTTCGGGAGCTGGTTGGACAGCTCGGCGACGAGAGTGTCACCGGCGGACAGCCGGACCTCCTTGCCGGGGGTACGGCCGTCGAAGGCCCAGGTCCTGGGCATGACCCCGCCGCCCAGGTCGATCATCGCGGGTGCCGCGGTCAGGGTGACCTTCTTCCGCCGTCCCGTGGCTTTGCGCTTCATGTCGGCGGCGGTGACGGCCGAGGCGGTGGGGCTGACCAAGGCGTTGCCGCCGCCGGAGCCGGAGCCACTGCTGCAGGCAGCGAGCGCGCCCGCTCCGGCGGCTCCCAGGCCGGTGAGCAGGACGGAGCGTCGGTTGATGCTGTTCATTGCGTTGTGTCCTCTGAATCGCAACTGCCGATGTGGTCACGGAGGGACGGCACATCGCGCGCCGTCCGGCCCGGCCTATAGGCGCAGTTGAGAGAGGACGGAGAGGTCTGGCGGAGCGCGGCCGACCAGTGCACCGGGTGTGCGTCCCGCCGCGGCCTGCCGCAGGCTCACCAGGGGGTCGTACGAACTCTGGCCCGGTACGGCGAGCTGCACGGTGTCGACGCTCGCCGTGGTGCAGTGCTGCATGCCGGACATGGCGCACCCACCGTTATCGACGTCGTGCGAGGAGGCGTCCGAGACCGACGTTGCCGCACCGCCGCCCATCACGTGTACGACCTGGGCAGAACCCGGCATCACGTGCCCGGCATGGACCGACCCCGACATGGCCGACGACGTTCCCGTCGCGGACGTCTCGTGGTGGACGAGCACGGCCAGCGCGACGCAGAGGGTGAGGAACACGCCGTACGTCCAGCGGACGGCTGTGCCGCCTCCGCTGTGCGCTGTCCGTGTCGCCATGATCTCCACCTGTGTCGCGGGTACCGATCGCCGAAGTCGGCATCCTACCCCCAGGGGGTACCAGGAACCGACGAGACTACGAAAAAATTTAGTAGCCGCGGAAGAAGTCTGACACGCGCCACAATCGGCACCGGCAGCGCCCCGACGCGGGGGAACCGAAGGAGTCCGTCGATCGTCTACGAACATACTTAGATCATTAGGTAAAGAAGAGGAAGCATCATGGGACAGCGCCCGACAGCACGGCCGGTCCGCCGTACCGCGCGATCGCTCGCGCTCACCTCGGCCACCGTCGCCGTCCTCGCCGCATGCAGCTCCGCCGGCGGCAAGGCGGACAGCGGCGCGGACACGGCGGCCGGCGACGGCAGGAACGGCGGACCGGCCGCGATAGCCGTGGCACCCGGCGACGGCGACGCGAAGGTGCCGGTCGGCCGGAAGGTCACCGTGCGCGCTCAGGGCGGCTCCCTGTCCACTGTCGCGGTCACATCCCCTGGCCCCGGCACACTCTCCGGCACCTGGTCGAAGGACAAGTCCGTGTGGACCTCGACAACACCGCTCGCCCCGGGCGCCACCTACACGGTGAGGGCCCATGGCAAGGCGTCCGGCGGGTCCGCTCTCAACAAGAGCGCCTCCTTCACCACCGAGGCGGCCAAGAGCAGCTTCGTCGGCGAGTACTACCCCGACAAGGGCACGAAGGTCGGCGTCGCGATGCCGGTCTCGATCACCTTCAACAAGCCGATCGGCGACAAGGCGGCGGTGGAACGGAAGCTCAAGGTCACCGCGTCCCCCGAGGTCGAGGGCTCCTGGAGCTGGATGAAGGACCGCGACGGCAGGGACCGCGTCGACTACCGCCCCGAGAAGTACTGGAAGACCGGCACGGACGTCACCCTGCGCATGGACCTCGCGGGCGTGGACGCGGGCAGCGGGGTCTACGGCACCCAGCAGCACGTCGTGAACTTCCGCATAGGCGACGCCGTGACCAGCACCGTCGACGTCAGGAAGAAGACCATGACGGTCGCGAAGAACGGCAGAACGCTGCGAACCCTGAAGGTCTCCGCCGGCAAGAAGGGCTTCGAGACCTGGAACGGCACGATGGTGGTGTTGAGCAAGGTCCCGACCATCCGCATGAACTCCTCGACCGTCGGCATCTTCGGCCCCGAGGCATACAACCTCGGCTCGGTGAAGTGGGACGTCCAGCTCACCCCGTCCGGCACCTATGTCCACGCGGCACCCTGGAACGCGGGCAAGTTCGGCGTGGTCAACGGCAGTCACGGCTGCATCGGCATGAGTACGAGCGACGCCAACTGGTTCTACGACCAGGTCCACCTCGGCGACCCGGTCACCGTCTTCAACTCCGTCGACACGGTGGCGACCAACAACGGCTACGGCGACTGGAACGTCGGCTGGACCACCTGGAAGAAGGGCAGCGCGCTGAGCTGACACACCGGTTTCTCCATACCCCCAGGGGGTATATTCTCGCCGTATCGGCCATCGTCGACCACGAAAGCGGACGAGGACCATGAACCGGCTCATCACCGCGGCTGCCAGCGGGCTGCTGGCGCTGTTCAGCATGTACTGGGACGACTCCCTGCACACCGACGTGGGCCGGGACACCTTCTGGAGCGCACCGCACGCGCTGCTCTACGGTTCCCTCACGGTGACCCTCGCCGCCACCGCGTGGTGGGGGATCGGGAGGATCCGCGGCCAGGGCCTCGGCCTCCGTGGGGCTGCGACGGACCCTCTGCTGCGATGGGCGGTCGTATCCGCCGGTTCCATCGGGATCTCGGCCCCGGCGGACGCGGCCTGGCACACCGCGTTCGGCCGCGACGCGGTGCTCTGGAGCCCGCCCCACCTCCTCGCCGTCATCGCGACGTTCGCCCTCGCCGTCACCCTGCTCCGGGCGATCGCCTCCGAGGGCGGAGGCCTGCCGATGACGCTCGGCGGGGGGCTCGTGCTCGCGGCCTCGCTGGCGCCGGTCATGGAGTACGAGTCCGACGTGCCGCAGTTCTCGGCGGTCTGGTTCCTCCCCGCCGCCACGGCCGGGACGACCCTGGCCATCGTGCTGATCCGCCGGTTCGACACACGCCCGTGGGCCGTCACACGCGCGGCCCTGGTCGTCACCGCCGTACGACTCGCGGTGATCCCGGTCCTCGCCGGGCTCGGGCACTCCACGCCGATCGTGCCGCCCGTGCTCGCCGTCGCCCTCGTGGCCGACCTGGTCAGCAGGTGGCGTACGTCGCCGTGGTGGTCGGCACTCGTCGTTCCCCTCGCCGTGCATGCGGCGTACGTACCGCTGCTTCCCGTCCTGCCGCACGGCACGACTGTCGCGGCCGATCAGGTCGTCCCGTCCCTGCTCCTCTCGTTGGGGGGCTCGGTCTTGATCTTGCTCGCCGCCGAGGGGCTGCCACAGACTCTGCTCCCTCCCATCCGGACGGCCGGGCTCACGGTCGCCGTGCTGACGCTCACGCTGCCCCTGCTGTCGGCCGGGCGCGCGGCCGCACACGACCCCGGCCAAGGGACTGATGCCGGCCAGGCCCAATGGCGGGCGACGGTGCGCGGATCCCGGGTCGACGTCACGGTGACTCCGGAGCGGAGCACCTCGGATCGCGCCACTCTTGTCGTACGGCGCGCCGGGAAGAAGCTGACCGCACCCCTGACGCCGTCCGGCAACGGCGTCTACCAGGGGAACATCACGGTGTCGGAGTCCGGCCGCTGGTTCGTCTACGCCACGTTCTCCGGCTCCGGGGCATCGACGACGGAGTCATGGATCCCGGTCGAGGCCGGCTCCTCCCAACTCCTGCGCGAGACTCGGCCCTTGTACGTTCCCGCCCCGCAGAAGGACGGCGCGGGCCGGACGGCCGCCACCGTCGCGCTGTACGGGCTGGCGGCAGCGATCCTCCTGACCATCGCCCGCTCAGGCCGCCGCACGCCTTCACCAGCAGCGGCCTGATCCACTTCAGTATCTACGTACATGGCCGGGATCGCCGCCGTCTCCCTCGGCCTCGGCGGCTCCGGCACGACCGCGCAGGCCGCGCCGAAACCGGCTGTCCAACCCTCCGCAGCCAACGACGAGTTCGACATCCCGCTCAGCACACTCAGCCGGGAGGCCGACGACTTCGCCGACCGCGCGAGCCGTTCGCAGCAGCGCGTCGGCCTTGAACAGCGGCGACCTGGGGAGCAGGAACTCAGGGAGGCCGAGGCGGCCAGCAAGAAGGCTGAGGCCGGCGTCAGAGCCTGGACCGTCATCGGCTGCGCCGGCAGCTCTGGCAACTCGTCGGGCCCACACCTCCGTCTGGAGGTCCACCCGGGCGGTGGCGCCGCCGTGGATCCGCCGGCGTGGCTGCGCGGCCATGACCTCGGCGAGAGGTTCAGCCGGACTGGTCCGTCCCGGCGTCGGCGTCGAGGTCGTACGCGAGCCGGCGCAGTGCCGGGCCGTACTCGGGGTGGGCGAGGGCGTGGGCGAACTGGGCTTCGAGGTACGCCTGCGGGGAGCCGGTGTCGTACCAGGTTCCGGCGATGACCTGCCCGTAGACCGGATTGGCGGAGGCGTAGGCGTCCAGGGCGTCGGAGAGGTAGATCTCGCCCTGCGGGTTGAGGCGCCAGCGGCGGGTCTGCTCCTCCAACTCGGCGACGATGCCTGGGGTGATCACGTATCCCCCGATCGCGGCGTACGGCGAAGGGGCGTCCTTCGGCTTCGGCTTCTCCATCAGGCCGGAGATGCGTAGGCGACCGCCGCCGAGGTCGTCCTTGACGACCGGCACGCCGTAGCGGGAGGAATCGGCGGGGTCCATCGGCATCAGGGCCAGGACCGGGGAGCCGGTGGCCTCGTAGGCCGCCTTGAGCTGCTGGGCGCGCGGGATGTCGGAGACGAAGACGTCGTCCGCCCACAGGACCATGAACGGCTCGTCGCCGATGATGCGGGAGGCGTTGAGGATGGGGGTGCCGTTGCCGTACGGCCCGTTCTGGTGGATGAAGCTGACGTGCGCGGCGAGGTCGGAGAGTTCGCGCACGGTGTCGGCGAGGTCGTGTTTGTCGGTGGTCCGCAGTTGCAGCTCCATGTCGGTGTCGGGGGCGAAGTGCTGCTGGATCAGGGTCTTGCGGCTGGAGGTGACGATGGTGATGTCTCTGATCCCGGAGGCGATGAGTTCGCGCACCGTGTGCTCGATCACCGGCTTGTCGCCGATGGGAAGCATTTCCTTGGGCAGGGCCTTGGTCAGCGGGAGGAGGCGGCTGCCCAGGCCGGCGACCGGGATCACAGCTTTGCGGATCATGGGATTCCTATCGGGTTCGGCGGGATGGGTGATGCCCAACGGGGTGCGCCGGCCTGGCACTTGGCGTCACCGACGGCATGTGGCGGCGCGGTGAGAAGTCAGCGGACTCGGTCACCGCGAGGCGGTCTCCCGCATCGCGCAGAGCCGTGCCAGATGTGAACGGAAGTCGTCGAGCAGCGCGAGAGCGCCGGCCTCGCTGAACTCGGCCGCGTCGTAGGCGGTCCGTCCCACAAGAGCGCCCTGCGGGGTGCGTCGAACCCGCAGGAAGAAGCCCATGTGGTTGTCCTCCAGCTCGGTGCCGGTGGAGTGGACGACTCTGCCGTGCGCCTGGCCGAAGACGAAACCGGCGGTGTCTACGTTCGGGAGGTACTCGAACATGCGGTACCAGGTCGGCTCCTGGCCCGTGAGTCCGGGAACCAGTTGGGGGACGGTTCCCAGAAGATCTCGCAGGGGGAACTGCGCGCGTGGGTAAGTGGCTGTGACGGAGGTCCGGACCCTGGTCACCCATTCGGGCCCGGACTCGCCCGACCGGGTGCGCAACCGCAGCACGGTGGGATAGATGAAAGGGCCGACCAGCTGCCGGGCTTCCTGACGGTCGCGCTGCTCGAAGACAGTGGCCAGCAACAGGTCATCGGTGTCGGTGCGGCCCCGCAGTGCGAGGGCGAACGCGGCCAGGAGCGTGGTGAACGGCGTGCTGCGATGGCGTCGCGACCAGGCGAGCACCGTGCGCATCTCGGCGTGGTCGAGCAATTCGGTGCGCAGCACCCGGCTGGCGGGGGACGACCCAGGTCGGAAGGAGATGTCGCGTTCGTACCGGGGCGGCTGGACGCCGGCGAGCGCGGTCCGCCATGCCTCGCGGTCGGATGCTGCCCGGCCGGCCAGCCGCTCGACCTGCCAACGCGCGTACTGGCCGTACTGCATTGTGTTGGGCGGCAT
Organism: Streptomyces sp. NPDC088350; assembly: GCF_044753545.1. Taxonomy (NCBI): domain Bacteria; kingdom Bacillati; phylum Actinomycetota; class Actinomycetes; order Kitasatosporales; family Streptomycetaceae; genus Streptomyces; species Streptomyces sp. NPDC088350. The sequence goes on from NZ_JBIVNL010000004.1 coordinate 563,363, forward strand.
TCGCTGTCCGCGCAGCCGGGCGCTGTACAGCGCGGCCAGTTCGGTGACGGCCAGCCGCAGGGACGTCGGATCGACGGCGAAGTGGTGGAAGACCAGTCCGATCAGGTGCTTTCGCGGGTGGCAGGTGAGGAGGAATCCCCGGACGGACGGAGGCATGCCGAGATCGACCCGAGTCCTTTCCAGGAGGGCCGCCAGCCGGTTCGCGTCGGTTGCGGGGTCGCCGGACGTGTCGAGCGGCTCCAGCTCGGCGTCCTCGACGGACTCGATCTCCATCTGGGTGGTGCCTGCCACGGGTCGGGACCGGAGGGGTTCGTGCCACGCGATCAGGTCCCGGAACGCTGCGTCGAGGGCCTGGGGGTCAAGTGCTCCCTGCACGTCGACGACGATGTTCATGGTGTTCCGGGGGTGGGTGACGGCGCCGGGCCGGATCTCCTCCGCCTGTATGGCGTTCCTCTGGGAAAGGGACATCTCGCGTCTCATCGTGCGCGCTCCTTGATCAGGGAGTCCGGGTAGCTCGTGGCGCGGGCTCGGGCGTCGAGCAGGCGGTGGTGCATGCCTTCGAGGAGCGCACGGGACCGCCCGCTCCGCTGCCAGGCGGCGTACGGGATCCCGAAGCCGAGTCGCTCCCACAGACGTGCGTTGTGTGCCTCGTGTGCTCCGAAGGGCTCAAGCAGGACGACGGGGGTCGCTGCGGCCAGCGAGTCCATCAGGGTGCCGCCGCCGGGCTTGCTGATCATCGCCGTGGCGCTGCGGGCCAGGTAGAAGGAATCGTGGTGCGCTGCGGATCGCCGGAAGTCGACCGTGCCGTCGGACTCCACCTGGCCGAACGGCGGGAATCCGTCGTCGTGCCAGGGGTGCCAGTGCGGGTCGATCATGAAATACCGGCAGTCAGGAGCGCGGGCCTGGGCTCCGGCGCCGGGGATGTCTCCGCGCTCGTACGCGATGATGTCCAACGCCAGCCCGCAGTCGGCCAGTTCGCGGGCACGGGCCGCGTACGTCCCCATGCCCCAGCCGCCTCCATGGACCAGGAAGCGGGGTTCCCGTTCCGCCCAACCGACCGGTTCGGCCGGGCTCACCGGGATGGTCCGGGCGATCGCACCCGCGTGTTCCTCCAGCAGCCAGACGTCCCGGCAGCCTGTCCGCGCTCCGTCTGCCCCCGTGTCCGACGACGCGGCAGACGTGAACGAGGGCGACGCGACCGAGTCGACGTGGCAGGCATGGACACGGACGCCGGGCCGCTGTGCGGCGTACCACCGGGCGGCGGGCAGCCAGAATCCGGAGAGCACCACGAGCAGGTCCACCTCTGCGGACGTCCACTCGGCGAACAGCGCCCGGACGGCTTCCTCGTCCAGGCCCGCGGAGTTCTGGTTCGACAGCCGCTGTCCGGCCAGAGCCAGTCGGAAGTCGCGGTGAAAGGCGTGCTTGGACGCGGGTATCCGGCTGCGTCTGTCCGGCGGCAGGTACCGCTCGAGGACGTCGACGCGGACCGGTCGGCCGGACTCGGTGAGCCGGCGGGCCAGCAGCAGTCCCGGTACGTGCACTCCCAGTGCCACGCCCGAGGTGAGGACGGCGATCATCGGTCGGCCTCGGTGGCGAGGGCCAGGTTACGCGGCGCGTCCTTCAGTTTGTGGCGGCAGAAGCGCTGGGTGACGAGATGCCGGGGACCTGCGTAGCCTCGGGGCACCGCCTCGACGATCATGATCAGGTACAAGTAGGCCTGGTAGAGGGTGAGGCGCCGGCACAGCCGAGGTGTGAAGTCGACCTGTCCTCCGGCCACGCGGTACCCGGCCACCAAGGCGGCGTCCTTCTCGATGTCGTCGAACAGCGCCAGGGAGACGAAGTCGGCGTGCGGGTCACCCCCGAAGGCCCGCTCGGCGTCGATGAGTCCTTCGATGCGCGGTCCTGCCGCGCCGGTGTCCAGCACGAAGTTTCCCTCCCACAGGTCGAAGTGGACCAGCGTCGGTGTGATGACCTCGGCCCGCCTGGTGCCGTGCAGTCCGGTCTCCGGTTGCGGGTAACCGAACGTAGGCCCGTGGATCCGGTGCAGACCGGCCACCAGTTGGCCGAGCTCGTGCCGCAGTCGGCGGCGCACCGGGCTGGTCGGCTGCCTGCGCGCGCGGTGCCACGACGTCCCTCGCAGAGCGGAGGTGACCAGGAAGTCGCGGCCGAGGACGGCGGTGGCTTGGCCGAAGGCCCGGCTCACCGCTGCGGACAGCTCCTCGCCGCTCACCGCTTGTCCGGTTCGACTGTGCACGGTGCTCCCTCCTTGGCTGTGTGGCCGGTGCCGGACCGCAGTAGTCGGATCATGGGAGCCGCGAAGAACGCGCTGATCAGGGCACGGGACAGCAGGTAGGCGGTGGACCACAGCAGGCTCAGGGCGACCGCGTCGGAGCGCGGCAGCAGCTTCCACGTGTCGGTGAGCAGCAGGACACAGACTCCCTGCGGACCGCCGAACCCCCCGACGGAGACGGGCAGTTGGGTGGCGAGCAGGAACAACGCGCCGAACTGCGCGAGGTGTCCCGGGCCGAGCCGGTGGCCCGAGCCGAGCAGCAACAGCCACCAGGCGGCGAGCATTGCCAGCGCCAGGGCGAGCCGCAGCGCCAGTTGCACCGTCATCTCGGCAGGGCTGCTACGGATGAAGGCGGCCAGGAACGCACTGCGGCGTATCCGGGGGAAGACCCGACGTGCCGCCGGCAGCCAGGCCCAGAACAGGAGGAGAGCCAGTACCACGCACGCGCTGATGCCCAGCAGCACGACGCCTGCGGACAGTCCGGTACTGCCGAGCGCCGCGCCGCCCAAGACGAATGCGATCACCGCGGCAACTTCGGCGATGGTCAGGACCTCGGTGGCTCCCAGGGTCCGTGCCATCCCCACCCGCCAGTGGCGGTGAAAGTACACCGGGGCGATCAGCTTGGTGAGAGGCGGGAAGATCAGCCCGAGGAGCTGTTTGCCGCACACGATCGTCACTACGTGACGGACGGGCACCTGCGGGGTGAGATGGCGGCGGTAGACCAGCGTGAACCCGGTGGTGTCCAGGGCGTAGAACGCCACGGTGTAGCCCAGGGCCGCCAGAGCGATCACCCCTGGGTGGGTTTCGTGGAGGGCCCGGGCCAGAGCCGTCCGGTCGACTCCGCGCAGCGCCCACCAGCAGATCGCACCCGCGGCGCCCGCTGTGGCCAAGGCGCCGGTGGTCCTGCGCAGCGGTCCTTTGCGCGCGGGGGCAGGTGGGCCCGCATTGACGGGTGTTCCGACGGCTCCGGTCATCGTCCGGACCTTCCGCTGAGGGCATCGAGGTAATCGAGGTAGATGTCCTCCATGACGGCGACCCGCTCGGCGGCGGCGTCCGAGCAATCCACAGCACCTGGCTGGTCCAGCGTGCGGAGAATCCGGGAGAGCTGGTCGTCGTAGGAGACGGACTGTTCGAAGGACGCGACCCGGTGCCGGCCGTCCTGAGGGGCGATGACCAGATTGACGGGGAACGGCCCGGCAGCCGGTCGCAGGAAGTTGTTCAGCCGTATCCGGCCGCCGGTGAAGGTGAACTCGTGCTCCGCGCGATGCGGCTCGGCCAAGGCCGCGTCAAGCGTGGCGCGCCGACCGGACAGCCAGGTCAGCGTGGCCGTGAAGTCCAGGTCCGCACCGCCCGGACCGCTGAAGTCGGAGTGACCGCCCACCGTGGCCTTGGCGAGACCGACCGTGGCCTGTAGGGCCTGCAGCCAGTAGCTCGCAGTGTCGAGAAACGCGCCGCCGCCCAGCTCGGGCACGAAGCGGTAACCGGAGCCGACCGGGACGTCGAAGGCGATCCGGGAGCGGATCCCGGTCAGTTCGCCCCATTCCCGCGATGCGATCAGGGTTCGGATCACGGCCCGCCAGGGGTGATGGGCGGTCATCACCACCTCCATGACGTGGACACCTCCGGCCAACGCGGCGATCCGCAGCGCGTGCAATTCGTGGCGCCCCAGGCACAGCGCCTTCTCCACGATCACGTCCTCGCCCGCGCGGGCGGCCTCTGCGGCCCACTGGGCGTGAGCCGAGTTGTGCAGCGACACAGAGTCGGTGTCGATGCCCGGGTCGGCGAGCAATGCCCGGTAGTCGGGGTGGGCGACGGGGATACCGTGGGTCGCGCGGAAGGTCTCGGCCCGGTCGGCGGTACTGGCTGCGACTGCCCGCACCCGTATGCCGGGCCGCCCGGCCGAGGGCCCTACGATGGCCCGCTCCGCGATCCGGGTCGCGCCGAGCAGCCCGACCTCATGGAGCATGTGACACCTCAGTGGGATGCCGGCCCATCAGGTCCAGGGCCTCGCCCATGATCTCGTCCAGCAGACGGTCCTCTTCCTGGCTGCGGGCCACCACGGCGTAGTAAAGACGGCCTCGCGGCGGCCGCAGTGTGCCGACTGTCAGCGGAAGCAGCCCTGCACGGTCCGCCCGGAGCAGTGCGCCACGTTCGTCCAGGACGGTCGTCAGTCGGTCGAAGACACGAGAGGCCGTGGACGGTTCGGGCAGGCGCACCGTACGGACGGACAGCCGGGCCGTCCTGCCCGGACCGGCCAGCCGCCGCTCAAGGGCCAGGCTGATCAGGCCCATCGAGACCCGGGGATTGATTTCGAGAACCGGGACGAGGGCGCCGTCGCGCAGCAGCATCGAGTCGACACAGACCGGACCGTGGTACCCCTCTGCGGCCAGGGCCGCGCCGACGCCATTGATCAACTCCCGGTAGCCGGCCTGGGCGAGACGCTGTTCCAATGCTGCCGGGAGGGGACGTGATCCGGTGTAGGAGAACTCCGCGTTCTGCATGAGCCTGATGCCGCGCCGGCGGATCTCGCCGTCCCCGGTGACGTGGATCTGCGCCGAGAAATCGGCGGCCCGGTCGTAGTGGGGCTGCACGAGCAGCTCGACGGCCGCGCCCTGGTCCACCTGCCGCTGAAGGACCCGGGCGACGGTGCCCAGCGTCCGCGGCGATGACACCGCGATGGTGCCGCGACCGGCCACACCGTACGGGTCCTTGATGACCACTGTGCCGGATCCGAGCTGTTCCACCTGTGCCAGCAGTTCCGGCACGGACCTGGCCACGGTGCCGGCGCCGCGGAGTCCCATGGTCCGTGCCAGCGCGTTGGACCATGTCTTCGAGGAGACCCGGCGCACCACGTCGACACCGGGCAGATCCGCCCGCAGACCGCAGGCGCGGATCAGGGATGCGGTCTCCGGCAGGACGGCGTAGGGCGCCAGGCCGTAACCGGCCAGGTCTCCGGGCGGTGCATGCAGCAGCCGCTGCTCGACCGTCAGGTGCGTGTCGTCGTCGGTACCGGCGGGCGGTGCTGCCCGGTACCGCGGCGCGATGCCCGCTCCGGCCAGGACACCGATGAACGAGTCCGGCAGGGACGACCCGGTGATCAGCAGGTCATCGGGGCCGCACAGTACGGCGAGCAGCTCATCCATGGCGGCGACCACCCGGTCGCCGTCCGGGCTTCGGACAGCGGGGAGCGTGGCCAGCCCGCTCGGACGCCAGCTGCGCTCGGCGTCGAACGTGCCGAGGCGGATCAGCTTGCTCTCGCTCATATCGGCCGGCGCTGATGCTGCTGCGCGTCGGCCGTCACGAATGCGCAGAACTGTCGTACCGAGTCGAGCTGTACGAGCTCCAGACTCTCGAAGTCGAGTTCCAGGTCGAACTCGTCCTCGATGCGGAGCAGGAACGTGATCATTTGGATCGAGTCGAGCCCGAGTTCGTTGACGATTCCGGTGTCGTCGGTGATATCGGCCACCAGATCCTGGCCGAGGATCCCGCCCAGGACGGCCTTGACCCGTTCCTGGACCGAGGCACCCGATCCATAACCGTTCACCTGGTCACACTCCGTTCAGATAGAGAAGGATGCACTTGGAGCAGACGGGCATCAGTCCGGTGCCGCTGAGCACCTCTCGCACCCGGCGGAACGGCTCGCCCTGCCAGACCTCGGCGACGCTGTTCGCGTAGAGGTCTCCGATGACGAACTCGGGGAAGAACTTGCAGGAGCTGACCTTGCCGTCGGCGTGCACCTCCAGCCGGTTGGACACCGCCAGACAGCGGCTGCGCTGCTGCGCCGGCTGCGGCGTGCCCAGGACGAAGTCGGCGACCTCATCGGGTTCCAGCTGCGGCTGGTACCGGATGCGCACCCGCCAGGTCCGTTCGGCGAGCTTGGCCATGGAACCGCGCAGCGTCTCGATGAGGTCGGGGTTCAGGCGGTAGGTGTAGGAGTGCCAGGTCGGTTTCGCGCCGGGGGACGGCTGGTCGAGCCACTTGAAGGACTTCTCGTACAGTTCGTCCATGGACTGGGCCACCGGCGGGCTGATGTACCAGGGGAACTGGAAGTAGACGGAGTTGACGCCGAGTTCCTCGGCCCACTCCATGAACTCGTACATGCCGCCCACGGTTTGGTCGCTCACCATGCATGAGATCGAGATCTCTCCCTCGAACTCTCCTGAGCGCTGGAGGTCGAGCATCGTCTTGATGTTGCGGATCGTGCGCGGGAAGGTGCCGCGTCCGCGGAGCGCCTCGTGATCGCCGCCGAGACCGTCCAGGCTCACCAGCAGATTCAGGCCCGGCCCGAGCGGTAACAGGTGGGGCAGATTGCGCTCCAGCATCAGGCCGTTGGTGCACATGTTGATGGTGCGCGGGGTCCGCGCCAGCAGCTCCGAGATCTCCGCGAAGCGGGTGTGCATCAGCGGCTCGCCGCCCCAGAGGAAGACCTTGGCCCGCGTCTCCTCGGTGGCCCGCAGCACCCGGTCGACCACGTCCACGTCCAGCTCGGTGCGTTGCTTCTCCTTGCTGAAGTCGTGGAAGAAACCCTGATCGCTCCACTGGTAGCAGTGGTCGCATCGCAGATTGCAACGATAGGTCAGCTGCATGCTCACCTCACGCGGCATCGGCGTCGCGTATCCCGGATCCAGGACGAGGTTTCTCCGGGTCTCGGAGCGAATAGCGACGGTGCGTCGCAGATCGGCGAATTCGCTGGAATTCAACTTGCGGTCTGTTTTCGGATGCACAGTGCATTCCTCTTGTTGTCGGCCTGGAACGCGTTCGCGCTGCGGTGCCTTCAGCTGCGTGCGGGCCCGGTGACGGTCCAGGTGTCGTTACCGGCGAGGAGTGCGCCCAGGCCGCCCTTGCCGTGTTGTTCGACGGCCCGTTCCACGATGTCCGACTGGTTGGCCGGCCCGGAGCACACCGGTGAGGTGCTTGCGGTCGAAGTCGATGGTGCGGGCGACGAAGGACACCTCGGCGCCGATGGCCAGCGAGACCGTTGCGGCGCAGGGCGTGGATGCGCCCGACGCGTCGGACGGCCTCGGTGATGGGCCCATACGTGGAGCCCCAGCCGAGCACCAGTGTGCGTGCGTGCCCGGAAGGGTCGTCGACGGCGATGTCGGGGACGGTGATGCCGTCGGTCTTCGCCTGCCGGGTGCGGACCATGAGGTCGTGGTTGGCCGGGTCGTAGGAGATGTTGCCGGTGCCGTCCTGTTTCTCGATGCCGCCGATGCGGTGTTCGAGTCCCGGTGTGCCGGGGACCGCCCACGGCCGGGCCAGGGTCTGCGGGTCCCGCTCGTACGGCCAGGAGACCTCGGTGCCGTCGGCAGCAGTGTGGCTCGGTCGGGTGGCCAAGTGCACACAGGTCCGGGAGTTCGTCGGTACCGGCCGGTGATCCGGGGGGACAGTCTTGTTGTCGCTGTGGTCGGCCATGTCAGGTGCACTCCGGGGCAGGGACGGCGGGATGTGCGCGTACACCGGCGGTGTCGTCGGCGTCTTCCACGCTAGGGACGCCATCGGCAGCGGCAGCCAAGAGGCGATGCAGCGGAACGTCAAGAAAACGCGGCGGAGGGCGAGTTGGGGGGCGGCAGGACCGCTCTGCGCCCCGCGCGCAACCCCGGGACACGGGCGTTTCTCGCCCTCTGCCCATGGATGCCATGCTCGTGTGCGGGCATCGACGTCCCGGCCGTGCTGCGGCCGGACGTCGCCCCTCAAGGGATGTGTCAGGCCGTCGTGGTGACGGCGACCGTGTGATACCCGGAGGCACCGGTCGGGAACGGTTCGCGGGGAACAGCGCTCTGCAGCACTCCGCCCCGCCCCGCACAGCGCGCCTGGATCGTGTGGGGGCCCGGCGGCGGCGAGAGCGGCAGCCGCCAGCGACGCCAGGCCGCGGGGGCGAGTTCGGCGGCGAGTTCGGCGGTCTGCCAGGGGCCGCCGTCGACCCTCACCTCGACCGCCTCGCCCCCGTACGGGGGCGCCCAGGCCACTCCGGCGCACACCACCGGGGTGCTCGACCGCGGCCGGGCCGATGCCGAGAACGACCCGGGCTCAGCCGAGGCGATCCCGGAAGCCACCGGTCGTTGATCGTGCCCTCGGCGCGAAGCGGCCTTCAGAACAGGCACTGCAGTTGTCCGGTGGTGTCGTAGTGAGCCGTGTAGCCGACGAGCCCCTGGGTGCTGGACGTTGGCGCAGCAGCCAGTCGAGTCGGTCAGGAGGGTGTCAACAGTGTCGAGGGAGAGAGTGGTGGACGAGCGCGGCCGAGAGGTCCCTGCTCGCCCGCAGGCCGTCCTCCATCAGTGCGGCGGCGTATGCCTCACGGCTGCGGACCGGCGAGTACAGCCAGGCACGGCCCTCGCGCACTGTCGCCGGACGGTTCCACGTCCAGAGGCGATCCATGATCTCCGCCTCCAGGTCCCCCAGCCGCCGCATGGGCCCGGCTTCCCTTCACCGCCGAGTACGTAATGTCATAGTAGACGCCTCAACTGCCCTAAGGACCAGGTGCCTTGTCCGGTGACGTTCTGACAGGCGGACATCCGAAGGCCGGCCGTCGCCGATGTGTCACCGTGAGGTGTCCGTCAGCATGCGCCATCCCGGTGCGTAGTTGCCGTGCAGCACCAGCGACGCCGCCCCCACCGCACCCACGGTGTCCCCCATGACGCTCTGCTCGACGGCGACCGAGCGGATCGTACGGGCGACGGAGGTGCGGTTGACGGCGGTCTCGATCTCCTCCCGCATGATCGGCTCGATGCCGCGCAGCGCCTCGCCGCCCAGGACGACCCGGCTGACGTCGAGGAGGCTCGCGGCGCCCCGTGCGGCCTCACCGATCCGGCGCGCGGCACGGCGTACGACATCACAGGCATCGGGATCGCCCCCGCGGGCGGCGCGGCGCAGCGCCTTCCAGTCGTGGTGCACGGAGTCGGGCGTGCCGGTCAGGCCGATGCGGTCGGCGGCGTCCCGGCCGTGCAGCCGCAGCAGGTCGTCGATGATCGCGGGCGGGCTGACGTACGGGCCGAGACAGTCGAGGGCGCCGCAGTGACAGACGCGGTCCCCGGGTTCCACCGCCATGTGGCCGAACTCGCCGGCATTGCCCGAATCGCCGTGCAGCACCGTGTTGTTGAGGACGATGCCGGCGCCGATGCCGGTGCCGAGGTAGATGAACAGGAAGCTGCCCGCCCGCTCGGCACCGCCGATCCAGCGTTCGCCTATCGCCGCGGCTGTGGCGTCGTTGTCGAGGGCGACGGGCAGTCCGGTGGCCTCGGCGAACATGTCCGCGAGGGGGACCCGGCCCCAGCCCGGGAAGTTCGGCGGGGAGACGACGGCGCCGGTGGTGCCGTCGAGCGGTCCGGGGGCGGCGATGCCGAGCCCGAGCAGGCGGGAGCGGTCGACGCCGGTACGGTCGACGAGTCGCCCGGCGGCGCGCGCGACCCGCTCCACGACGTCGGCGGGGTCCTCGGCGTCGGTGAGCCTCAGCCGGCGTCCGCCGATCACGTGGCCGGCCAGGTCGACGACGACGATGACGGCGGCGTCGGGGTCGAGGTGGACGCCGACGGCACAGGCTCCGTCGGCCCGGATGGTCAGGAGGGTGCGGCGCTTGCCGCCGCTGGAGGGGGCCTGGCCGGATTCGGCCACCAGGCCGGCGTCGAGCAGCTTGCGGACGACGTTGGAGACGGTCTGGTTGGTCAGGCCGGTGATGTCGGCCAGCTCGACCCGGCTGACCTCTCCCGTGGTCCGGATGGCGTCCAGCACGACGGCCTGGTTGTAGCCACCGACCCGCGGCAGGTTCGTCCCGCTGAGCATCGTCACCTGTCAGTCACCTGAGCCCCTCACGTCAACCCCCGCTCCCCCTCGACCCGGTCGCGCAGCCGTCCGGGAGGCATACCGGCGGGTCCGCCAGTGGCCGAAGTTTACATACTCGAAGCATTGACTTCATCCATCAAATGGATTTAGCTAACGCCCACCAAATCCGGCTATGACGGCCAGACAGCGCAGGGCGGCGCCGAGCGTGGGGCGCCGTCGGTCTGGCCTCCCGTCCGGTCAAAATCCCGGCTTTCCCTCAGGTTTCGCGTTCCGGAGGAACCACTGTGCGCTCGTCGAGAATCGTCACCGCCGCGGCCCTGACCGCCGCCACCGCCCTGGCCGTCACCGGCTGCGGTTCGGGCTCTTCAGGCAGCTCGTCCAAGTCGATCAAAGTCGTCTACTGGCAGAACCTGGACAGCACGAACAAGCTCCAGGCCACCTTCCTCTCCTCGATGGTGAAGGAGTTCACCAAGGCCAACCCGGGCACCAAGGTCACCCTCGTGCCGGTGACCGCCTCCGAGAACGACTACTACACGAAGATCCAGCTCATGATGCGCTCCCCCTCGACCGCTCCCGACCTGGTCTACGAGGACACCGCACTGATCAACTCCGACATCGCGGGCGGCTACCTCAAGCCCCTCGACGCCTACACGGCGAAGTGGAGCGACTGGTCGCAGTACGCCAAGGCCGCCAAGGGGGCGGTGACCGGCGCGTCGGACGGCAAGACCTACGCCGTGCCGGACGACACCGACACCCGGGGGATCTGGTACAACAAGCAGCTTCTGCAGAAGGCCGGGGTCTCCGTGCCCTGGCAGCCCAAGACCTGGGCCGACGTGATCGCCACCGCCAAGAAGGTGAAGGCGAAGCTGCCGGGTGTCACCCCGCTGAACCTCTACACGGGCCAGGCGGGCGGTGAGGCGTCCTCCATGCAGGGTTTCGAGATGCTGCTCTACGGCACACCGGCCGGCGACAAGTCGCTCTACGACGCCTCGCAGAAGAAGTGGGTGGTGGGCAGCCAGGGCTTCAAGGACGCGCTGGACTTCGTCCACACCGTATACAGCCAGGGGCTGGGTCCGGCGAAGGAGCAGGCGCTCGGCGCCAACTTCGGGACCACCGTGGGCACCGAACTGATCCCCGAGGGCAAGCTGGCGATCGACATCGACGGCTCCTGGATGCCCAACAACTGGAGTTCCGCGGCGGCCAAGCCCTGGACCGAGTGGCAGTCGGTGATGGGCACCGCGGCCATGCCGACGCAGAACGGACAGGCACCCGGCCGTACCAGCATGTCCGGCGGGTGGGCCTGGTCGATCCCCGCGAAGGCGGGCAACTCGGATCTCGCCTGGAAGTTTTTGTCGACCACCCTCCAGACCAAGGCCAACGCCGCTCAGTGGAACGCGACCAACGCGAACATCGCGGTGCGCACGGACGTCGCCTCCGACTCGACGTATCTGAACTCGGTGCCGACCAACAAGTTCTTCACCGAGCTGGTCGCCGACACCCACTACCGGCCCGGCCTGCCCGCCTACAACCAGGTCTCCACCGCGATCCAGAAGGCGATGGAGTCCGTGACGACCGGTCAGGCATCCGTCGACAAGGCCGCATCGACCTTTGATAACGATGTCAAGGCGGCCGTGGGCGCCGGCAAGACCATCGAGGGCGGCTCGTGACCGCCCTCGCTCCGGCGCCTCACGGGACCGGCGCTCGCCGCCGGTCCCGTGAGGCGCCCGCCCCCGCCGTCCGCACCCTGCTGCGCGGACTGCCGACGCTGCCGGCCGTGGTGCTGCTGGCCGTCTTCCTGGCCGGGCCGATCGCGTACTGCGTGTACTACGCGTTCACCGACATGCAGCTCACCGGCGCCTCCGGTGCCCGCTTCATCGGCCTGGACAACTTCACCCGGGCCTTCCAGGACAGCGACTTCCTCAACGCGGTCAAGCTCACCCTGGTCTTCGTGGTCGGCTCCGCGGTCATCGGCCAGAACACGCTCGGGCTGGCCCTGGCCGTCCTGACGCAGAAGGCCACCAGGCCGGTGCGGGCCCTCGTCAACGGCGTCGTCATCGCCGCCTGGGTACTGCCCGAAGTGGTCGCCGGCTATCTGATGTACGCCTTCTTCTACGACCAGGGCTCGCTCAACTCGCTGTTGGACGCGCTGCGTCTACCGGGACAGAACTGGCTGTACACGATGCCGATCCTGGCGGTGTGCCTGGCCAACGTCTGGCGCGGAACCGCTTTTTCGATGATGGTCTTCACCGCCGCCCTCAACGACGTGCCCCAGGAGTTGACGGAGGCCGCCGAGATGGACGGCGCGAACCCCTGGCAGCGACTGTGGCGGGTCGTCCTGCCCGTCATCAGGCCGTCGATCCTCACCAACCTGATGCTGATCACGCTCCAGACGCTCTCCGTCTTCGGCCTGATCTACACCATGACCCGCGGCGGGCCGGGCAACAAGAGCGAGACGCTGCCGATCTTCATGTACCAGCAGGCCTTCCAGAACAGCCTGATCGGCTACGGCACCGCCATCGCCCTGGTGCTGCTCGTGGTGGGCGCCCTCTTCTCCGTCGTGTACATCCGGCTGCTGAAACTGGAGGACGACTGATGGCCGCCGTCGCCACGCCCCCCGCCACGTCCGCCGGACACACCGCACCGAGGACCGGCACCCCGCGCCGAAGCCGCCGTTTCAGGCCGAGCCGCGTCGCGATCAACGCCGTATTGCTGGCGGTCTCGGTGCTGTACGTCCTGCCGCTGGCGTGGATGCTCCTCGCCTCGGTGAGCGACACCAACTCCTTCCGCCTGACCATGCCTTCGTCGCTGACGCTCGACAACTTCGACGCGGTCCTCAACGTCGACACGACCTACCGGCCGATGCTCAACAGCCTGCTGCTGTGCGGCTTCGGGACCGCGGTGACCGTCGTGGTGTCCGTGCTCGCCGCCTACCCGCTCTCGCGCTACCGCTCACGGGTGCGGCGGCCCTTCCTCTACACGATCCTGTTCTCCACCGGCCTGCCCATCACCGCCGTGATGATCCCGGTGTACAGCATGTTCGTACAGGTCGACCTGATCGACTCGATGCCCGCCACAGCCCTGTTCCTGGCCGCCTCTGCGCTGCCGTTCGGTATCTGGCTGATGAAGAACTTCATGGACGGCGTACCCATCGTCCTTGAGGAGGCCGCCCGCATCGACGGCGCGAACACCATGCAGGTGCTGTGGCGGGTCGTGCTGCCGCTGATGCGACCCGGCGTCGTCGTGGTCACCATCTTCACGTTCATCGGCATGTGGGGGAACTTCTTCGTCCCCTTCATCCTGCTGCTGTCCCCGGAGAAACTCCCGGCCTCCGTCAGCGTGTTCACCTTCCTCAGCGCCCATGACCAGACGCAGTACGGACAGTTGTCGGCGTTCTCCCTCCTCTACTCAATGCCCGTGGTCCTGCTCTATCTGCTGCTGTCGCGCAAACTCGGCGGCGGTTTCGCCCTCGGCGGCGCTCTCAAGGGCTGACTCCCCCCACCCGTACGGAGAAAGACACCCATGCACAACAACCGTGACGTCATCGAACAACGGTTGGCCCGCGTGCTGAACGAGCGGATCCGGCCCGCCGTCCATGCCCGGTCCGTCCGTCTCGACGTGCAGATCTGGAACGTGTCCGGCGAACCGGTGCCGGTGCGCGAGGGCCTGGCCGCCCCCTACCGCCCGGCCCGGGTGGGCGACCACTGGGGACCGGCCTGGTCGACGAGCTGGTTCAAGGTGAGCGGGACGATCCCCGCGGAATGGGCCGGCGAGACAGTCGAAGCCGTACTGGACCTCGGGTTCTCCACCCACTCCCCCGGCTTCTCCGCGGAGGGGCTGGTCTACCGCGCCGACGGCACAGCCGTGAAGGCGCTCAACCCGCGCAACACCTGGGTTCCCGTCGCCGAACGGGCGGAGGGCGGCGAGGAGTTCACGGCCTTCATCGAGGCCGCGGCGAATCCGGTCGTCATGCACACCGCACCCCACGAGCTGACCTTCGGCCCCACTCCGGTGGGCGGGCGCGCACCCTGGCTCGACACCGACGGCGACACTCCGGGCGAACCCCTGTACCGGCTCCGGCGTCTGGACCTCGCCGTCTTCGACCGCACCGTCCACGAACTCGTCCAGGACCTCGACGTCCTGGGGCAGCTGATGCACGAGCTGTCTCCCGACTCCCCGCGCCGCTGGCAGATACTCCAAGCGGTCGGCCGGGCATTGGACGTCATCGATCTCCAGGACGTCGGAGGCAGCGCGGAAGCGGCGCGGGCCCTCCTCTCCCCCGCCCTTGCGGCACCCGCACATGCCGGCGCGCACCGCGTATCGGCCGTCGGGCACGCGCACATCGACACCGCCTGGCTGTGGCCGCTGCGCGAGACGGTCCGCAAGGTCGCCCGCACGGTCTCCAACGTCACCCAACTCATGGACGACCACCCGGAGTTCAAGTTCGTCATGTCCCAGGCGCAGCAGCTGGCCTGGCTGAAGGAACACCGGCCCGAGGTCTACGCACGGGCCCAGGAGAAGGCGAAGACCGGACAGTTCCTGCCGACCGGCAGCCTGTGGGTGGAGCCCGACACCAACATCAGCGGCGGCGAGGCGCTGGTACGCCAGTTCGTCCACGGCAAACGGTTCTACCTGGAGGAGTTCGGGGTCGAGACCGAGGAGATGTGGCTGCCCGACACGTTCGGCTACAACGCGGCACTGCCCCAGCTGATGAAGCTGGCCGGGGTGCGCTGGTTCCTGACGCAGAAGATCTCGTGGAACACCACCAACAAGTTCCCGCACCACACGTTCTGGTGGGAGGGCATCGACGGCACCCGCGTCTTCAGCCACTTCCCACCCGTCGACAGCTACAACGGCGAGCTGTCCGGCGCCGAAGTCGCCCACACCGTGCGGAACTTCCAGGACAAGGGCCCCGCCAACCACTCCCTGATCCCGTTCGGCTACGGCGACGGAGGCGGCGGTCCCACCCGCGAGATGCTCTCCCGCGCCGGACGGCTGAGAGACCTGGAGGGATCGGCCCGGATCGAGATCGAGCGGCCCACCGACTTCTTCGAGCGCGCCCACGCCGAGTACCAGGAGAACGGCGGCGCCCCCGTCTGGTCCGGCGAGCTGTACCTGGAGTTCCACCGCGGCACCCTGACCAGCCAACTGGCCACCAAGCAGGGCAACCGGCGCAGCGAACACCTCCTGCGCGAGGCCGAGTTGTGGGCCGCGACGGCAGCCGTACGCCACGGCCGGCCCTACCCGTACGAGGCGCTGGACCGACTGTGGAAGACGGTGCTGCTGCACCAGTTCCACGACATCCTGCCCGGGACGTCGATCGCCTGGGTGCACCGCGAGGCCGAGGAGACCTACGCGGCCGTCGCCCGTGAGCTGGAAGAACTGATCGGCGTTGCGCAACGGGCACTGGCCGGTCCGGGAGACGGGTCCGTGGTCTTCAACGCGGCACCCCACACCCGCGGCGGCGTCGCGGCATTCGGTGCCGCTCCGCGCTCCCAGCGGCCGGAGGCACCGGTGGCACCGGTGGCGGACGGGGACGGATTCGTCCTCGACAACGGCCTGATACGGGTCGCGGTGGACAGCCGGGGGCTCATCACTTCGGCGTACGACCACGCAGCCTGCCGGGAGGCCCTGGCGCCCGGTACGGTCGGCAACCTGCTCCAGCTGCACCAGGACTTCCCCAACCAGTGGGACGCCTGGGACATCGACGTGTTCTACCGCAACACCGTCCGCGACCTCACGGAGGCACAGTCGGTGACCTCGACCGGCGACGGCGTCCGGGTGGTCCGGGTCTTCGGGGACTCACGGATCGAACAGTGCCTCTCGCTGCCGGCCGGCTCCCGGCGCCTGGTGATCGACACGGTGGTGGACTGGCACGAGCGGGAGAAGCTCCTCAAGGCCGCGTTCCCCCTGGACGTACGGGCCGCGCACTCGACCGCCGAGATCCCCTTCGGTCACGTCGAGCGGCCCACCCACACCAACACCAGTTGGGACGCCGCCAAGTTCGAGGTCTGCGCCCACCGATTCCTCCATGTCGGCGAACCCGACTGGGGTGCCGCCCTGCTCAACGACTCCTCCTACGGACACGACGTCACCCGTGACGTCCGCCCCGACGGGGGTACGACCACCACGGTCCGGCTCTCCCTCCTCAGGGCTGCCCGCTTCCCCGACCCGGACCAGGACCAGGGAACGCACCGGCTCGGCTACGCGCTCCTGATCGGCGCGGACGTCTCCGACGCGACCCGCGAGGGCTACCACTTCAACCTCCCGGAACGCACGGTGCCTGGCGGTTCGACGGTCGCCCCCCTGGTCGCGGTCGACCACGAGGGCGTGGTCGTCGAGGCGGTCAAGCTCGCCGACGACCGCTCGGGCGATGTCGTCGTACGCCTCTACGAGTCCCGTGGCACACGCGCCCGCGCCACCCTCTCGACCGTGTTCCCGCTGGCCTCGGCGACCACGACCGACCTTCTCGAACGCCCCCTCGCGGATCCGGCGAGCCACCGACAAGTCGGCGACGACGTGGAAGTGACGCTGCGTCCGTTCCAGATCCTGACGCTGCGGTTGCGGCCCGCCCCGGGCGACTGACACCACGAGGAAGACAGAAAAGGGGGCCCGAGTCCGGGCCCCCTGGCCATGGCTCCTGCCCGACCCGAAGAAGGACGATGCCCTGCACGGCCCCGTCCCGCGACCGGGCCGTCGTCTCCCCGGCGCGAGGCGTCAGGCTGCCCTCACTCGCACACCGAAGGCCGGAATCGGGACTTCATCTGCTGCGTGGCCCGCGCCACCCGCAGGTGACCCACCTTCCCGTGTGCGGACCATGGCCGTGGTGGCCCAGGACGCGGATCCACCCGGACAGTCCAGACAACCCACAGGTCATGGCGGGATGATGCGGGTACGATCCGCCCTCAGCACCATCCGATGCCCGAGGAGAGGCGGCTGCCATGTCCGAGTTCGACCCGGCGCCCACAGATCTCAAAACACACTACGCCGCCCGGGTGAAGGCGGACCTTGAGCGCAACACCGCGGAGCAGGACCGTATCAACGCCGAAATGGCCGCGCTCCAGGAGCAGTTGCAGTCCCTGCAGCACGACCGGGTGCTGCTGGCAGGCTTGCAGCAGGCGCTGGGCGGCAACAGTCCAGCAGCAACGGGTCCCGGTCCGGAGGAGAAGACCACAGCTGCGCTTGTGGCACCGCAGCAGGCCCCGGCCGAGTCCCGGCCCACCAAGGGGAAGAAGGCCGCCGCAAGGAAGGCCACGGCCAAGAGTCCCGGCGCGTCGACGGCCACACCCGCGGCGAAACAGCCCACCCTGGTGGGCCTCATCCACACCCACCTCGCCCAGCAGACCGAGCCTCGTTCCGCCGCGGAGATCACCTCCGCGCTGGCCGATGCCCACCCCGAGCGTGACATCAAGCCCAAAGTCGTGCGTACCACGGTGGAGGGACTCGTCGCCAAGAGCCGCGTCCACCGCTCCAAGCAGGGCTCGTCCGTCTTCTACACCGTCCTCAGCACCGAGCCGGCCGACGCCCCGAAGGAGCAGAGCGAGCCGGTCACCGCGTGACGCAAAAGGCCGGCCGGATGCCGTCCTTCCCGTGGCCAGAAATTCCAGCACGCCGACGAACACCTGCTGCACTGCACCGGGCTGCTGCCACAGTGCCTCGTTGCGCTCTTCCATGGCGAACCACAGGGTGTAATAACGGGAGATCTGCTCCAGCCGCTCCGGGCTGCTGGTCGGATGCATCAATGCGGTGATGTGCGTGTAATCGCCGAGCAGGAAGGCTGCAAGCCTGTCGTCCGGGAGGACGCCCGTCGAAATGAACCAGTCATGCACGCGGGGCTTGGCCCAGGGGTAGTACGGGCTGACGGAGCACGCGTGCGGGAATCCCAGGTGCGGCATTCCGCGCTGCCGTTGTACAGGGGCCATGGGTGCGTGCCTGGGGCCGACGTGCGCCAGGGGTGTGTAAGCGGGCACCCTGCTCTCGGGAGGGCTGGGCATCTTGTCGGCTTCGCTCGTCGTCGGGACGGAGGTGTGCAGCTCGTCCACCCGGGCCTCCCATCAGGGCCGCAGCGCCTTGGATTCACAGCGTTGATGGCGCGGCTACGCCGGTGCCACAGGCGTTTCCTGTGAGCCGGAATCCGAACGGAGGCCTCGTTGCCACGGCTGTACGTGCTCGACCCGGTGGAGTTCACCTCAGCCTCACCGGCGTGTGATGGTGACGACCGGTGCGGCTCAGGGACGGGAATCGAAACCGCGCGCAACGGATTCCCTTACGCAGCGGATTCCCTTCCGGCGCTGCTGGACTCCGAATCGGTCTTGGTTTCAGGGCCCGGCGGGGCCGATGTCCTCAGCCGGCCCGTGAAAGTCCTTGGCGTTGTTCTCCAGAGACTCGAACGCATCGGCAGCTCCAGGACCCTTGGCGTCCTGGAGGGCCAGTGACTGTCGCGGCCCGGACCTGACGCCTCGTATCCGGCCCGGTCAGATCCAACCGCGTTGTGCCGCGCGCCAGCCCAGCTGGATGCGGTTGTCGGCGTCGGCGAGATCCATCAGGTGCCGGATTCTGCGGGTGACGGTGCGCAGGGACACGCCGATCTTGTTGGCGACGGTGCGGTCGGTGAGTCCGGCCAGCAGGAGGTCCAGGATCTTGGCGTCGAGAGGGGAGAGCCGGGCCGGGCCGAGGTCGCCGTCCGTGTAGGGCGTCGGCTCCTCGTCCGCGGCGCGGGGGCGCAGGGGGTAGGCGTCGGCCCAGGTCTTCTCGAAGAGGGTGACGAGTGGGCTCAGCAGGCCGCTGGAGCTGATCAGCACGGCTCGCGGGATCTCCTGCGGGTCGGCGAGGAGCGGCACCAGCGCGATGGCGGAGTCTGCGATGACCATGGACACGGGCAGTTCGGCGACGATGGCGATTTCCTGGCCCCGGCCGAGGGACTGGTCGATGTCGACTGTCGAGTCGGGGTCGGCCAGGTATGACTGCTCGATGACCGTTCGCATGCGCAGCCCTCGTCCCGCGACGACGGATTCGGCGGGGTTGTCCCGTGGGCCGACCGCGATCGACGGGGTCTTGGTGAAGCCGCATATCTCGTGGTCGGCCGATTCCAGGACCTGGAGGAAGCGTCGGCTGATGGTTTGTAAGCCGGTCACGATCTCGATGAGGCCGCCCGTGTCGCGACTGGCGGCGGCCCGGTGGCGTTCAGCCAGTTCGGTGATGGCGAGCTCGGCCTGACGCAGCTCGTCGCGCCGGGCGGCGAGCAACGAGCCGAGCGTGACGGTGGGCGGGCCGACAATATGGCGGCCGGGTTCGTCGGGTGTGGTGGTGACCAGCCCATGGCGGGCCAGGCCGCCGAGTGCTTCCGCGATGGCCTCTGCCGGGTGCCCGAGGGCCGCATCGAGCGCGGCCGTGGTGGGTTCGCTGCGGTCGACGAGGTGCTGGTAGACGTCCTCCTCGACAGCGCTCAGGCCAAGACCAGCCAGCATCGGGCCTGCCCTCCTTCCGGCCGACAACACGTGGATCAGCACAGCGTAGGCCTCCTGCGGCCGGTTCAGGGCAACGCCCGGTCAGGGCCTGCCTCTCTCGGGAGGCAGGCCCTGACCCGGTACGCCCGTGGCAGGTCGGTCAGTTGTCGCCTTGGGTGACCTTGAAGGCGCGGATGATCGTCTGCTCGGCCGTGTTCCCCCTGCAGTCCACCACCTTGGCGCGCAGGGACACGGAGCTGACGCCGGTGGCGGGCCGCAGCCGGATATCGCCCGCGGTACTGGCGGCGCGCTGCCAGGTCTTGCCCTCGTCGTACGAGACCTCCACGGTGAGCGAGCGCACACCTCCGCGGGCCCCCTCCACGGTGACCGGCACCCGCACCGGCCGGCCGGCCGGTGCGCTGGTGTCCGTCGCGAGGCGAGGCGAGTAGCGGACGTTCAGCAGCGGGATCCGCTCGGTGCCGGACGCGACTGTGGCGGAGCGGAACGTCCAGGTGGAGATGATCCGGGCGGAAACGTCGGTGTACTGGGTCGCCTGGGTCAGGTCGGTGGACAGGGTGTAGCCGACGTCACCGGCGGGGACGGCGACGTTGCGGATGGTGGGCGGACTGGCGGAGGCGAGGAGGGTGGAGCCGTCCGCTACGAGCGTGGTACGGGCGCTGCCGCCGAAGCGCAGACCTGTGCCGCCCGGGTGGCCGAGGCCGTCGGTGTAGAGGGGGAGGCTCATGTTGAGGCTGTTCCCGGTGCGGAACAGTCCCCAGCCGTCGCCGCCGAAGCTGCTCCGGCCTTCCGCAAGACCGACTCCGGGGCCGAACACGCCCACTCCGTAGCTGGTCCGATAGGTCCGGCCGGGCCGGTAACGTCGTTCCGGGCTGTAGTACTTGGCCTCCTCACGCAGCGTCGGGCTGTCCTGCGTCACGATGAAGCCCCAGGACAGGGCGGACTCCGTGGTGACGTAGTCGGTCTGTACTCGGGGCAGGGCGGTGGCACTGCGCAGAGCGATGCCCGCGGCGCTCATGCCGTCCGCCGCGTACGGAACCGCCGTGATCTCGGCCTGCTTGTTCGCGACGGAGGCACCGAGGGTGCTGTCGATCCGGGCCAGGTCACCTCGGGTGACGCGCCGGGTGAGACCGGCGTTCGGCTGGTCCGGCAGCGTATAGGCGAGGCGGTACTGCGGAGCGTCGTTGGCGCCGCCGGCCGTCGGGCGGGTCCATACGCCGGAGATCATCGCCTGGAGTGATCCGGTGGTGGCCGGGCCACCGATCTGCGCGAACGAGAGCCTGTCGAGCGAACCCAGCCACGATGACGTCAGCCTGCTCTGTCCGTCGCCGGCATTCCTTCGGACGGCGAGCACACCGCCCGCCTGCGCGGCCTGCGGGTCGGGGAGTGTGACGCCGATCGGCTTGGCGACGCGGGCGTCGAGCGTCAGGGACGTGTTCTTGTCCACGACGAGTTCGGACTGGTAGAGGACGGCTCGTAGATAGGTGCCGTCGGTCTGGCGGGTGAGGACGGTGCTGTTGAGGTAGTAGGTGCCAGGAGGAACACGCACCACCGAGGTGCCGTTGGACTGTGTGTCGGGCGAGTACAGGGTGCCGGTGGTGACGTCGTAGAGCGTGTCCCCGCCCCCGGGCGCCGGGGTGTTCCCGTCCGCTGCGATGTGGCGGAGCGTCACATCGTAGGCCTCGCTCTCCCGGACGGTGCCGAGCGGGGTGCGGGCTACGACGCCGGATGCCGTGCGCGCGGTGACCGTGCCGGACAGCTGGCCGTCGGCCTGGCCGATCCGGGTGTCGGAGGCGACGGTGGCGGTCGCGGTGCCGCCGGCGGGGACGGTGACCTGCTCCGGGGAAACGGTGAACGTGCCGTCGTCAACCGGCTTGCCCGAGCGGTCGGTCGTCGACGCGGTCAGGTCGAGTACGAGGTCCTCGTCACCGCTGTTGCGGTACGTCAGGGTCCTGGTGACCGGCGCTCCGTCGTGCGGATAGGCGGCGAAACCGAACGACAGCGAGGGCGGCTCGCTGGAAACCTGCTGGGTGATCGCGGCGGCGACGTCCACCCGGCCCGCGCCCTGCTGGAACGCGCCCTGATCGGCACTGGGCCGGGCAGAGGCCATCAGCGTGCTCTTCAGCTGTTCGCCGGACCAGTCGGGGTGCTCGCTCGCCAGGAGCGCCGCCGCACCGGCGACATGCGGCGTGGCCATCGAGGTGCCTGACGCCGAGGTGTAGTTGTCGTCGACCGGACCGTCGCCCGGCTGCACGCAACTGTCCTGGCACAGAGCCGTGCCGGCCGCGCGGGCGGCCACGATCTGCACACCGGGGGCGGTGATGTCGGGCTTGACGGCACTGTCGCCCACCCGGGGTCCTGTGCTGGAGAACGAGGCCAGGACGTCGGAACCGTCGACGGCGCCCACCGTCAGCGCGGCATCCGCACTGCCCGGGCTGTCGACCGTACTGTCACCGGTCCGGCCTTCGTTGCCCGCGGCGACGACGAACAGAGTGCCGTGCTGGGCGGACAGGTCGTCGACAGCGGCTTCGAGTACGTCGGTTTCCGGGCCGTCCTGGCCGCCCAGGCTCATGTTGACGATCTTCGCGCCCTGGTCGACGGCCCACTGCATCCCCGCCAGGATGCTCGAATAGCTGCCGCTCCCCTGGTCGTTGAGCACCTTGCCGTTCAGCAGGGCGACATCGGGGGCGACACCCTTGTACTTGCCGTCGGACGCGGCACCACTGCCCGCGATGATCGACGCCACGTGGGTCCCGTGTCCGTAGTGATCGACCGCGTCGGCGGTGCTGGTGAAGTTCTTCTGGTCGACAACCTTGCCGGCCAGGTCCGGGTGGCTGCTGTCGATGCCGGTGTCCAGTACGGCCACCTTGACGCCCCCGCCGGTGTAACCGGCCGCCCACGCGGTCGGCGCCCCGATCTGCGGCACGCTGCGGTCCAACGTGGCCTTCACCTGGCCGTCGAGCCAGATCTTCCGGACTCCGGCCGCCGTTGACCGCTGACCGTCCACCGCGCGGGAGGCGGCCGGGCGGGTCAGGGTCTGCCACAGCTGCTCGGCCGCCTTCCTGTTGACCTCGACAGCGGCGCCCAGGACGGCCGGCAACCTCCTCGTGACGACAGTCCCGTCGGGAACGGGCTGCGAGCCCAGGCGGGTGGCGGAGAAGGACTTGGCAGTGGACCCGCCGAGGATGAGCGGGAGTCTGCTGCGGTGCGCATCGTCGTACCCGTCGTCCAGCAGCGCCTTCAGGTCGAACAGGCGGCGGTCCACGGTGCCCCGCGCGATCAACTGCTCCGCGTCCGTGGGGATCGCGTAGAGGTGTTCGGCGGAGTTCTCGACCCGGAAGCCGACATCCTCGCGGCCCTCGGCGGGATCGACCGACACGATGTCGTCGTTCGAGTCCACCAGGAACCGGTCCCCGGTGATCAGTGTCACCGCCCGGGTCCCGGGTGCGCTGTGAGGCTCCTTGCCGGCGTCCGCCGAGGAGGCGGCCGTTGAGAGAGGCGCGGCTGTTAAGAGCATCGACGCCACGAGGGTCAGCGCCGTACCGGACGTCGCACAGACGCCCCGCAGTATCCGCAGGGGTATCACTCGTCGGCCTCCGTAGCGAATCAAGGGGTGGGGGATACGCGACAAGATGGCAGACGGGTCAACCTGCGGGAACAAAGCGAAGTGGGGGGGGGGGGGGGGGGGGGCGGCGCGCCCCCACGCGGGGGGGGGGGGGGGGCGCCCCCCCCCCCCCCCCCCACTTCGTGAGTCTCGCGGCCTGTGGACAGCCGACCGCTCAGCCTTCCAGATAGGCGAGTACCGCCAGGAACCGGCGGTTGCCGTCCTCGGACGGCTCGATTCCGGGTTTGGTGAAGATGTTGCAGCTGTGCTTGCTGACGGTCTTCTCGCTGACGAACAACCGGCCGGCGATGTCTGGGTTGGAGCCGCCCTGAGCCATCAGGGCGGCTCCACGGTGAGCACGATCCTCACCTTGATCGGTCTGCCCGTGGCACGGCGGGGCAGTGGAGGAGATCGGGGCGACGACTGAACGAGAGGCTGGAGCCCTACCGCCGGGGCCGCGGGGCGCCCCCTGCTGAGGACCCGATGGAACGCCAACCTCCGAGGCGTGGCTCGATCCCCTCATCCCCCGCAGATAATCACGCGGCTCGCTGACGACCGTATCTGTGCCTATGACCTGGCCGCCGATGCCAGAGGCGTACTGTCACCGGTCATGGTCTGTCGGCCGTCTCCCGATGACGTCGTCGTCGATCACGCCGCTACCGCCGGCCTTCAGCGCGCCTACTACACGACCCTCAACGCAGTCGTCTGCGTGACGGCAGACGGGGCCGAGACCTGGCGGTCGCGGTTCGAGCCATGGTCAGACCAGCAACACGGGCATCGGCCCAGCTGCGTGCTGTCGTTGGACGAACACGTGGTGTGGGTCTACGGGCCTGATGCCATGGCCGGCCGTAACCGCCCCGACCAGTGGGTCGCCCTGAATGCCGAGACCGGTGCGGTCATCGCACAGGCGGATCTGCAGACCGTCGGGCATGGCGGCCAGCAACTGCTGCACCCGGCGAGCGATCAGGTCCTCCTCGACGTGGGTGAAGGGCAGGACGGCTCGGTCATCTACCGCGCGTCGCTGACCGGGGACCGGATGGATCTCGTCGGCTATCCGTGGGACGACCGGTGCCTCATCGACCTGTCGCCCGACGGACACCAGTTCATGACCGTTCACCACGAGCAGGCCGACGTCGCCATCCACACCTACCCCGACGGCGAGGTGAGGTTCGCTCTCTCTGTCGACGCCTTCGGACACGACCCCGACGAGATCTACGTGGAATGGAGCGGCGGCTACCTGAGCCCGGACACCGTCATCGTCACCCTCGCCGGCGAAACCGAGGACGAGCAGGAGTGGTTCCGCCACTACCGCGTAGACGTGCGCTCTGGCCAGGTCCGAACTGAGTTCGACGCCCGCACGGACAACCCCTACGGCATCCAGCCTCTCGGAGACGGATCCTGGCTCACCACAGATACATCCGGTCACCCAATCCGCTGGACCGACTCATAGCCCCATCAGGCGAACTGGTACGTGGGCGCGTGCACGGAGCGGGCGCGGGTGTTGAAACGATGCTCCGGAAGCCGACGGCGGAGGTCGCGCCCGCCGGTGACCTCCGATCCCGACCGGGGTCACGGGCACGCGACGTCACGTGGGACGACCCCGGCGCGCGAAATCCTCCGGTGGCCGGAGGTACCGATGACCCGCGCGGGTCGGATCGAGAACTCGGGCGCGGCCGACAGTGCGTTCACTACGGGCGGTGGGCTCGTCGAGGCACACGCCGGGGACAGCCGTACTTGCCGGCCGGGGCACGGACGGTGCGTTACGCCTGACGGAGGTCATCGGCGGTGCCTTCGGGGAGGAGCACCTTCGCCGCTGTCCTGGCGGTGATGTCCTCGGCGGTGACGCCGGGGGCGGTCTCGACGAGGACCAGGCCGTCGTCGGTGACGTCGAGGACGCCGAGGTCGGTGATGATCCGCTTCACGCACTGCCTGCCGGTGAGCGGCAGGTCGCACTCCCGCACGATCTTCGGGCTGCCGTCCTTGGCGGTGTGGGTCATGGTGACGATCACCCGGCCGGCACCGTGCACGAGGTCCATGGCCCCGCCGACACCGGTCACCATCTTGCCCGGAACCGCCCAGTTGGCAAGGTCGCCCCTCTCGGAGACCTGCATGGCGCCGAGCACGGCCGCGTCGATGTGCCCGCCGCGGATCATGCCGAACGAGAGAGAGGAGTCGAAGAACGCCGCGCCCGGCAGGACGGTGACGGTCTCCTCGCCGGCGTTGATCAGGTCTGGGTCTACCTCGTCCTCGTACGGGAAAGGACCGGTGCCGAGAATGCCGTTCTCCGGCTCCAGCACGACCCGGACGCCCTCGGGCAGGTGGTTGGGGATCAGCGTCGGCAGCCCGATGCCCAGGTTGACGTACTCACCGTCGCGCAGTTCGCGGGCCGCGCGGGCGGCTATTTCCTCACGTGTCCAGGCCATCAGACCCACACCTCCCGCCGCGTCACCGTGAACGCCCAGCACGCCCGCCGCACCCGCCATGCCCGCCGCGCCCAGCACCGGCGGCACCCGAGGCACCGACAGCACCGGGGATCTGCGGCGCTACGACGGCAGGTCGGTCAACAGTCGGCAGTAGACGCGTGCGTAGGCGGTCAGTTGGCCCAACGACAGGGCGTCGCGACGGGGGTCGTCGGTGGCCGGTTTCGCCTGCGGGCCGAGGCGTACGGTCTCGGCGCCGTGGGCGCGCAGTACGACGCCGTCGGTCGATCCCGTCCAGCCGGTGATCGGAGGGGGCTGCGCACCGAACTCGTCGAGCCAGGCCGCCCGGGCGGCCGTCACCACCGGGGCGTCGGCCGGTGTCGCCGCCGCCGCCGCGACCGGCTCGGCCTCCACCTCGACCGCGCAGTCGCGCAGCACCGACTCCGCGCACCGGGCCCGCAGCCGGTCGGCCAGCTCGGCTGCCTGCGCCGCCGGTGCGACCCGGTCGCCCGCGACGACGTAGAGGTCGATCCGCAGCTGGGCCGGCAGCAGGTCCGGCTTGTCCGGCCAGCCCCCGCTGATCGCGCCGATGCCGCACGCCCGGCCGGTCTGGCCCTCCCTCGGGTCGGCGGCCAGGTAGTCCGTGCGCCAGTGGGCCAGCTCGTCCAGGACGACGCCCGCCCCGGCCACGACTCCCCCGGGCGGTGTGGCCGACTCCGCCGCCATCGCGGCCCCGGAGCGGCCCGTCACCCGGACGCTCAGATAGAACGCGCCCGGCTCGTGCCACAGCAGCGTGGGCGGGCCGCACTTGGCGACGATCGCCGAGCGCGGCAGCTGATACGTGTCCGCGTAGGCCTCCAGGCCGGTGGTCCCACCGCCGCGCCGGTGCGTGCCGGAGCCCGCGAGCAGCAGGCGTCCGGCGCCCGCCTCGGCGAACGCGACCAGCACGGCCGCCGCCGGCCCGCGGGCGACCCCGAGGCCGAAGCCGGTCACCAGATCGCCGTCCACGCCGAGCGGGGCGACGGGCGCGGTGTCACCTGTGACGAGACGGCTGTACGCCCCGCCGGCGTCCAGCGACGTGTCGAGGTGCGAGTACAACAGCGGTCCGGCCCCGTGCGCGGCGATCAGGCTGCCGCCCGCGGGGCCGTGCTCCAGTACCTGCCACTCGACGTGCGGCCACCGGTCGGCGCACCAGGCGCGCAGCCGGTGGGCCGCCGTCCGTTCCGCGCCACGGGGAGCGGGGGTCGCGTCGAGCAGGCGCAGGACGTCGAGCAGCTGCTGTCTCAAAAACGTCCCCAGTCGTCGGACGCCGGACGCCACACGTCGATGTTGCGCGGGTCGGCCGGCATCCTGCGGGCCCGGTGCGTCTCGTGCTCCTCCGGCGTGAACACCCGGTGCCGGTCGCACAGTTCGAAACGCGGGCCGAAGCGCGTGTCGTGCAGGTAGAACGCGATCGACGTCGACGCCGAGTGGTTGACGATGTCGGAGGCGATCGGCGCGCCCTTGTACAGCGCGCGAGCGCGCATCCTCATGACGTGGTCGAGGCTTTTCATCGCGAAGCACAGGTGCGCGACGTAGTGCTCCTTGTTGTTCTGCACCGCGAGGCTGTGGTGGTAGCGGTTCTCGCCACGGAGGAACGTGGTCGAGCCGACGACGTGGTCCGAGGGCAGGAACCGCAGGACGTTCTGGTAGAAGTCCAGCGTCTCCTCGTACTTCGCGGTGGCGATGAAGGGGTGCACCAGGTCGAGCGGCCGGATCTCGATGTGCGGCGGCTCCGCGTACTCCTGGAACTCGGTGAACAGCTCGACGACGAGGCCGTTGGGATCCTTGACGGCGAACCCCTTCTCGCACAGCGCCTGCTGCCGCTCCTGGAGTTCGAGGACCTCCAGGCCGGCGTCCAGGACGCTCTTGTGCAGCTGGTCGAGGATCTCCTCGCTCGCCACGCTGTAGCCGACCGCGGTCGTCCACCCGTCGGTGCGCTCGGGCGCGTGGATCAGCTCGATCGCGTGGTGCTCGATGTCGGCGCGCAGGTAGGCGTACTCGTCCGTGCGCTGCTCCAGCTGGAGTCCTACGTGGTATTCGAGGAAGTCGATGGTGGCCTGCATGTCCGGAACCTCGATCCGGGCGTACTCCATGCCGTACGGGCCGTGCGGGCGGGTGCTCACGGGCGCTGTCCTTCCGGGGGCGGGCGCCGGCTGCCCGGCGTACTCGAACGAGGTGATGGCCTGCCGGCCGATGACCGGGCGCCAGCGCGTGTGCACGAAGGTCTCGTGGGTCTCGCTGCCGAGATAGGCCAGCAGGTCGTCCACGCTGTCGAAGTCGACGGACATGGTGTGGGTGAAGGTCTGGTCGCGGGTGCTGATGTTCTCGCCGAGCACGAAGCCGCGCATGGCCGCGTACCGGTCCGGGAAGGTGCGCAGCTCGGCCAGCACGGACTCGCGCGTGGCCTGGTCGGTTCCTTCGGCGAAGCGGAAGGACAGGGTGTGTCGGATCATCGGGTCACCGTCCGTCGCCGGTCAGAGGATGAAGCTGAGCCGGGCGCCCGCGGCGAGCGACTCGTGGCCGAGGACCGAGCGCCGCAGCCGGAAGCGCAGTCCGTCCGCGGTCGGCACCAGCACATGGTCGTACCAGCCGACGTAGGCGTCGAAGTGTCCGTCGCGGGCGCGGTGCACCACGAAGGACGCCGCCACCCGGAAGGAGTCCTCCGTGTGCTCGGACAGCCGTACGTTGGACACCAGCCGGTGGGTGCGCGAGTGCGGGTTCTCGGCGTGCGCCTTGCGGGACTTCAGGCGCTTGACCCGGGCTCGGATCAGATCCCAGTCGTCGTCGACGAACGATCCTGTCTCGTGCGGCGACCAGCCGGGACGGTAGTCGGTGGTCGGGATCTCGTAGCGGGCGCCGGGCTCGAAGAGGGCCAGCCAGCCGTCGTAGTCCCAGCCGTCGAGGACGGCCGCCTCGGCGTAGAGGAAGTCCTCCACCTCCGGCCGGGTGATCGTGCGTCCCTGGCAGTGCACGGAGTGGGTGTTGCCGGTCGCGGTCATCGCACGTCCCTGCCCTGGAGGAAGGACGTCGGCCGCTCGCCGTGGACGGCAAGGTCGTCATCGAGCCCTACGGCTTCGATCCAGTGCCGCCAGAAGCCCCGCATCGCGCCTTCGTCGGTCGACCTGCCCTGTACGCCCTTGACCTCGTCGGCCATGCCGCGCGACATGTCGCTGTAGTCCAGCTCGGGCACGGCGGTGCCGGCCGTTGCCTGGATGCCGCGCTGGACCGCCTCGTACGCCTCGATGTCGTCCGGCGTCGCGAGCCCGCCCGGGCCGACGAAGCTGACGACCGTCTTCATGCGCAGGGCGCGCGCGGCGGGGTCCTCCTCGCGCGGGACCAGCTGCCAGGCGCGCACGTCGGTCTGGTCGGGCGCCACCGGCTCCAGCTGCCGGATCGACAGACCTTCGATGTCGAACAGGAGCAGGTTGGGGAACACGAACAGGATGTGGCTCTCGTCGGCCACGTAGTGTGCCCGTTCCTCCCCCAGCCGCTCCGCCATCTCGGCCCGGTGCTGCTCGGTGCGCACCCGCTCGTCCTCGCCGAAGCGCGGTTCCCAGATCATGCTGATCCGCCCGCCGTGCCCGGTCAGGACCAGGAGTCCGTGGCCGTTGCCGAGGTCGTACGCGTACTGGTTGTCGTCGGTGACGGCGAAACCGCTCTCCCGCAGGTAGCCCACGAACGTGTTGTGGGTCGGTGCGAAGTGGTAGCCGTCCATCGCGTTCTCGACGGCGAGTTTCCAGTTGCCGCGCACGCTGTACCGCTGTGTGCCGGGCAGTGTGGTCATGCCGCCGACGTGCTGCTGTTCGATCATCGTCATGTAGTCGGCCGCGTCGCCGAGGTGTTCGAGCAGCGGCGGGACGTCCGGGTCGAAGGCGACGAAGACGTATCCCTCGTGGATCTCCAGGCGCGGGACGCCGCGCAGTCCCATGGACGCCCGGAACTCGTCGCTCGACTCGTAGGCGCCGGCGTCGGGGATCGCGGCGACCTCACCGTTGTTGCGGAAGGTCCAGGCGTGGTAGAAGCACTGGAAGAGCCTGGTCGAGCCCTCGCTCTCGCGGCACAGCACAGTGCCGCGGTGCGGGCAGGAGTTCAGGAAGGCGTGCACCTCGCCGGCGGTGTCCCGGCAGAAGATCAGCGGCCGGCCGCCGAGGGTGCGGACCTTGAAGTCGTTGGGGTTGGGGATCTCGGTCTCGTGGCCGAGGTAGAGCCAGGTGTGGGTCCATACCCACCCGCGTTCCCGGGTGAAGATCTCCGCACTGCGGTAGGCCTCGCGGTTGACCCGGAAGGTGAGTTGGTCCCAGTCCTCGACGATCATCGGTGCTGGGACAGTCCTGGGGTTGCTTCCCATTACGGCGTGTGCCTCTCACAAGTCCCGACCCGAGTGGCATGCTGCGAGATGCCATCTCGTATGTCGCATTAGCTTCTCCCGGCATGCGCGGGAGTGTCAAGCAATCACCGTGGTTGACACTCCGAGTTGGCGGCGCCATCATCCATTCCATAATAGAAGACACCATCTCGCATTCTGTGCGACCGTGTGAAGGGTAAGAAGCCCGTGCCGTACGTCATCACGCAGGCCTGTCTCGACATCATGGACAAGTCGTGCATGGAGGAGTGCCCGGCCGACTGCATCTACGAGGGCGACCGGATGCTCTACATCCAGCCCGACGAATGCGTCGAGTGCGGGCGCTGCGAACCCGTCTGCCCGCAGATCTCGATCTTCCACCACGAGGACCTGCCCGCCGAGGCCCGGCAGGCGGAGCGCATCAACGCCGAGTTCTTCACCCTCGGCGTCGAGCCGCTCGGGTCGCCCGGCGGCGCGCGCAAGGTCGGCCGGGTCGGCCGCGACCATCCCGAGGTGGGCGCGTGAGCGCCTCCGGGAGCGCCACGGGCACCGGCCCCGAGGTGTCCGTCGACCTGCTCGTGATCGGCGCCGGCCCGGCCGGGCTGTACGCCGCGTACTACGCCGGCTTCCGCGGCCTGAGTGTCGCGGTCGCCGACGCCCTGCCCGAGGTGGGCGGCCAGATCACCGCGCTGTACCCCGAGAAGCTCGTCCACGACGTGGCCGGCTTCCCCGCCGTCCGCGGCCAGGAGCTGGTGGACCGGCTGGCCGAGCAGGCCGCACAGGGGAACCCGGTCTACCTGCTCGGACACGGGGTCACCCACCTCGACGACACGGGCGACGGCATCGTCGCGACCACCGACGCCGGCGCGCGGATCACCGCGGGCGCGGTGCTCGTCTGCGGCGGGATCGGCAACTTCGTCCCGCGTGAGCTCCCCGTGGGCTCCGACTACCTGGGCCGGGGACTGCGGTACTTCGTGCCGCGACTGGACGAACTCGCCGGACAGGACGTCGTGGTGGTCGGCGGCGGGGACTCCGCACTGGACTGGGCGCTGTCCCTGGAGGCGATCGCCTCGTCCGTGACGCTGGTGCACCGACGTGCGCGGTTCCGGGCCCACGAACGCACCGTCGAGCAGGTGCACGCCTCCTCCGTACGGGTCCTGACGCCCTACGAGGTCGAGAAGATCTCCGGCGACGGGGCGGTGTCGGAGGTCGTGGTCGCGGGCTCCGACGGCGACCGGATCAGTCTGCCCGCCCAGTGCGTGGTCGCCGCGCTCGGATTCATCGCCGACCTCGGCCCCATGGAGCAGTGGGGACTGGAGCTGCGCCGCCGGCGCATCCTCGTCGACCGCACGATGCGCACCAACCGGGAGCGTGTCTTTGCGGCCGGCGACATCGCCGACCACGACGGCAAGGTCAGTCTGATCTCGATCGGCTTCGGCGAGGCGGCCCTCGCCGTCAACCACATCGCGTCACTGCTCGACCCGGCACGCTCACTCAACCCGGGGCACTCCTCCGACCTGTGAGGTCGGCGTACCGGGTCGTCGCAACCGGTCGGCGTACCCGGGGCGTCGTACCGGGTCGGCGACCCGACGCCGGCGGCTCCGCGCGGGAGGCGCTCGCGGAGGGCCGGTCCCGGTGGCGCCGGTCCCGGCCGCGCGGCTCGCGGCGGCGGAATACCTCGGAACTTCCAGCACACGACCACGGCCCTCACCGTTACGCTATACGATACGGCGTTCCACTCAACGACTCATCACTTTACTGACACGGGATCAGGAGCAGGATTTCATGGCCACGAAGGCGCAGCCCGGCACCGGCGAGCGAAGCGGTCCCGACACGACCGCGCCGACCATCCAGACGGTGCAGCGAGCGGCGCTGATCCTCGGCTCGTTCACGGTCGGCAAGCCGCACATGAGCCTCAACGAGATCACCGCACGCCTCGGGGCGAGCAAGGCGACCGCGCACCGCTACACGAAGGCGCTGCGGGCGGCGAACCTGCTGCGCTACGACGAGCGCACCTCGCTCTACTCCCTCGGCTCCCAGGTGCTCACGCTGGCCGCGGCCGCACGGGCCGGCCTGCCGATCGTCGCCGCCGCCGAGCCGTACATGGAGAAACTGGTCCGGCGCATCGACGAGACGATCGTGCTGTCGGTCTGGGACGGCGAGTCGGCGACCGTGGTGCGCTCGGTGGACAACACCGACCACATGGTGCGCATCAGCGTCCGGGTCGGCTCGCGTCTCGACCTCACCTCCTCGGCGCAGGGACGGATCTTCCTCACCTTCCTGCCCCCGGACCAGGTACCGACGCTGCCGCGCTCGGTCCGTACGTCCCCCGAGCTCACCGAGGAGCTCGCCGCCATCCGGCACCACGGGCTGTCGGTCAACTCCCCCGCGGTCAACGGGGTCCGCACCATCGCGGCACCCATCTTCGAGGGCGACAAGATCAGCGGGACGCTCGCGGTCGTCGGCACGACGGCGACGGTCTCCGACGACGTCAAGGCGCCGATGGCCCAGGCACTGCTGGAGACGGCCCGCGCGCTGTCGCAGCGGCTGGGCGGCTCGGACGACGAACCCAACGGCGGCTGACCCACCGGTCGCGGCGGCGGCCGGCGCACCGCGCGGGCGGTGGGCCGGCTGGTCGGGCCCCGGTACGGGGCACCGCACGCCCTGCGGTCAGGGAAGCAGGTCTGCCCTCGGCGGGACGAAGAAGTCGATGTTCACGCAGGGGGCCTCCGTCGGCTCCACGTAGTGCTCGCTGCCTCGGGGGACGAGCAGGAACGACCCCGCGCGCATGTCGTGTGCGACCCCGTCCACGTAGTAGTTGGCCCGCCCCTGGGCGATGTGGACCAGCTGGTCGAACTCCTCGTGGCGGTGCGGGTTGAGCGTCATGCCGACGTCGAGTTCGTGGTGGCAGATCATCATCTCGTCCGTCGCGTAGACGCGACGGCGCACCCCCGGCCGTACCTGGGTCACCGGCAGCTCGTCCCAGGTGACGACGGTGCCGAACAGTGCTGTGTTGCGTGTGGTCACTGGTTTCCCTCTCCGGCGGTCACGCGCAGGGCGTCCGCCAACATCTGCAGGTCCGAGCCGACGACCAGGTAGTCGGCGTCACCGAGGCCCAGGTGCGCCGCGGCGTCCCGGGCCGGGGCCCAGCCGCCGAACGCCACCGCCGCCGAACGGGCGGCCCCCCGCACCCGGTCGACCGCGGCACGCAGCACCGCGGCGTCGGCCGGCAGGCCCAGGTCGACGGCGAGGTCGGTGCTGCCGACGAAGCACACGTCGAGCGGGGCGAGCAGCTCCGGCAGCGGATCGGTCCGGGCCGTCTCAATCTGGCCGACCAGCACCGGCGGGTCGTCCTGCTCGGCGCGCAGGAACCCGGCCAGCGGGATCGCGCCGAACCGGGCGGCCCTGTTGGCCAGGCTGACCGACCGGCGGCCGACGGGCGCGAACCGGGCCGCCGCCACGAGCGCCTCGGTCTGGGCGACACGGGTGAGCATCGACAGCTGGATTCCCGCAGCCCCGGCCTCCAGCAGCCGGTTGACGGCGGCGGCGTCCACCTCGGGCACCCGGACGAGGGCCGGCAGGCCGCACACATGCGCGTGGCGCACCAGGTCGACAGCGTTCCGCTCGGTGAGGGTGGAGTGCTCCAGGTCGACGACCACGAACGCGAACCCGGCCGCCGCGGCCAGCTCCACCACGTCGGACGACGCCAGTTTGACGAACGTGCCGACGGCGGGTTCCGCCGCCGTCACGGCCGCGCGCAGCCGGCGCCTCAGCAGGTGGACATCGACGACGGTCATCGCGCTCTCCCCGGGGCGGGCCGGTGGCTCACGCCGCCGGCAGACCGCGCCACGGCACGATGTCGATCTCGGTGCCCGCGTGCAGCACGACGGACGGCTCCAGGCGCGGCGCGAGGATCGTGTTGCCCGCGGCATCGGGCAGGGTGACCTCGTCGGTCCAGTCGACGACCGTGATGTCAGCCCGCCCGCCGACCGCCAGGCGCCCGTAGCCCTCGGCGTCGAGCCCCAGCAACTGCGCGGGAGCGACGGTGGCCCGCCGGACGCACTCCTCCAGCGGCGCGCCCAGCGCGACCAGCTTGGAGATGCTGGTGAGCAGGTCGAATACCGGACCGCGCCAATTGCGGGCGCTGGTGTCGGAGCTGAGGACGTCGGGCAGGAACCCGTCGGCGATCGCCCGGCGCGCCACCTCGAAGCTGAGGTTGCTCTTGCCGTGGGCGGAGTCGAAGAGCACGCCGCGCTCACGGGCCGCGGTGACGGCGGGGTGCACGCGGTCGCCGTCGAGTATCCCGTGCGGCTTGCCGGTGTAGCAGTGCGCCACGATGTCGCCGGGGCGCAGGTGGTCCAGAACAGTGGGCACCGGCTCCTCGGTCTCGCCGATGTGCACCATCAGCGGGAGCCGGGCCTGCTCGGCCAACGCCACGGACTTCTTCAGCAGCGACTCCCAGTTCTCGCCCACGACGTCCTCGGACAGCCGGATCTTGAAGCCGCGCACGATGTCGGGGTGGGCCTCGGCGGTCGCGAGCGCGTCCTCGGGGACCAGGGTGTCGGGGTTGAGGAGTTCGCCGAACCTGAAGTCGATCAGGCCGAGCACCGAGACGTTGAGGAAGTTGACGATGCGCAGCGGGTTCGCCTCGACCACCAGCTTGCGGAAGGCCGCGAACGTCGAGGCGCCGGCCGTACCGGCGTCCGCCGCCGCGACGACGCCGCGCCGCAGGTGGGCCTCCTCGGCCGGGGCGCCGACGGCGGAGACGTACTGGAAGATGTGGGTGTGGCCCTCGACGAGGCCCGGCAGCACGGTGGAGCCGCTCACGTCGATCGTGCGGGCCGCGCCCACCGCCAGCCCTTCCCCGATCGCGGCTATGCGGTCACCGGTGACCGCCACGTCGAGCCGGGCGTTGGTGCCCGACGCCGGATCGATGACGGTGCCGCCGGCCAGGACGAGGTCGTAGGGCGATGCGGGGGAATCGGGCATCGGTGTGGCTCCCATGGTGAGGGGCGGTCAGCTGACCGGTTCGGTCAGCCGGTGGTCGCGCGGTGCGGCGTCCGTGGGACGCACGACGCGGGTGACGAGGGGCAGTACGCCGTCCACCTCGACCCGTACCTCGTCGCCGTCGGCGAGGAAGCACGCGCGGTCCTGGCCGGTGCCGGCCGGGGTTCCGGTGAGGACGACGTCGCCGGGTTCGAGCGTGGTGAACCACGAGAGCCGGCTGAGCAGATCGGTGACCGCGAAGACCATGCCGGCGCTCGTGTCGTCCTGGACGAGTTCGCCGTTGACCCGGGTCCGTACGCGGATCGCGTCGCGGTCGGCGAGTTCGTCGGGGGTGCAGACCGACGCACCGAGCGGTGTGAATCCCGGGTAGCTCTTGGCGAGGGCGGGTGTCGCCGTGCCACGCATGATGTCGCGCGCGGTCATGTCGTTGGCCGCCGTGATGGCGGCGATCGCGGGCCAGACCTCGGCCTCGGACGCCTGGTACAAGGGGTGCCCGACGACGACCGCGATCTCCCCTTCGTAATCGGGTTCGGTCACGGCCCGCGGGATCACCACCTGTGCGCCCGGCGCCAGGACGCCGGACGACGCGGCCAGGTACAGGATCGGCTGCTCGGGCAGTCCCCGGCCGGCCCGGGCCGCCTTCGACACGTAGTTGAGCCCGACGCCCCACACGGCGCGGGGACGGCCCAACGGCGACAGGAGGACGGCTTCATCGAGCGGGATCCGCCGGCGCACCGCGCACGACTCCAGGCCGCGCAGCGATCCCTCCTGCTCCAGGACGGCGCCGACGTGCGGAAAAGCCGTGTTCAGCAGAGCGACGGACCCGTCCTCGATCCGGCCCAGGCCAACCTGTGTCGTTACCACTCGCATGACGGCATCTTTCAATGCGAGACGGTGTCATGTCAAGCAATGCGAGACGGCATCATGCCCAGCGATACGCAGGTCAGGCTGCGGGCATGCCAGCACCCCGTCCACGGGAGGCGGACGGGGTGTTCACGGCGGTGGTTCCGCGCTGCCGACCAGGTGCTTCAGGCGAGCTGGCGCCGCACCTCGCCGCTGTCCCAGTAGTCCGTACGACGCGTCACCAGCCCGTCGACGACCGTGAAAACGAAGACCCCGCGTACCCGTACGGGGCGATCGCCCGCCGAGCGCATCCGGAACGTCATGACGTACGGCACCGCGGCCGACCCGCCGTCGACCAGGAAACGCTCGGGCAGGTAGTGCAGGTCCCCGAAGTCCGCCAGGAACCCGGTCAGCGCGGCGCGGTACTCGGCGCGGCCCGTGCGGCTCTGTCCCAGCGACGAGGTGTGTTCGTTGACGAAGTCCTCGGCCACGCAGTCGGCCACGGCGTCGGCGTCGTGCGCGTTCAACGCCGCGAGGTACGCCTCGACGGCAGCGCGGGTGTCTTTCAGGACGAACCCCACTTCTTGCGGACCGAGTCGAACACCCGCTGGTCGTGGGAGATCTCGACGACGTTGCCGTCGGGGTCCTTCAGCGCGCAGATGTAGCCGACGGGATCGGGCATCTGCCGCGGCTCCCAGTGCAGACAGCCGAGTTCGCGGGCCTGGTCCGCCAGTGCGTCCACGTCCTCCCGCGTCGGCACCTCGATGCCGAGGTGCGCGAACGGGTGCAGCAGGCCCAACTGGTTGCCCCTGTCCTTGTTGAACGACACCAGGACGAGCACGAACGGCGTCTCGGCCTGCTGGTCGTTGGAGAGCCAGACGCTCTCGCCGTCCGCGTCCTTGAACCGCTCGACCACGACCAGCGGAGTCAGCGTGGTGTAGAACGCGATCGCCTTGTCGAGATCGCCGGTCGGCAGCGCGACGTGGGTCCAGCGTGCCGACGTGAGACCGGTGGCGGCCACGGGTACCTCCATGGTGAGTGGTGCGGATTTTCCTGAGACTAGGCGCGAGCGCGCCCACGGGTCGATGTGCTGCGGACACAACACGCAGGCCAGGGATGCTGGCCCCGCGCGACATCGGTTTCCGGCCCGCCGTTGTGCGAACCTGCGGGAGGACAGCGACAGGGCGTCGGCTGGGGATGCGAGGCGAGCGTGGACTACCGGATTCTGGGCGGGACGGGCATCGAGGTGAGTCAGCTCTGCCTCGGGGCGATGATGTTCGGCGCCTGGGGCAACACCGACGAGGCCGAGTGCCACCGCATGGTGGCGACGGCACTGGACGCCGGGGTCAACATCGTCGACACCGCCGACGTGTACGCCTCCGGCGAGTCGGAGGAGATCCTCGGCCGGGCCCTGAAGGGACGGCGCGACGACGTCGTCCTGGTGTCGAAGTTCTCGGGCCAGATGCCCGCCGGCCCCCTCGACCGCAACCGGCGCGGCAACTCGCGGCTGTGGATCACGCGCGCCGTGGAGGGCAGCCTGCGCCGGCTGGGGACGGACCACCTGGACGTGTACCTCGTCCACCGCCCCGATCCGCGCACCGACATCGAGGAGACCCTCGGCGCGCTCGGCGACCTGGTGCGGGCGGGCAAGGTGCGGGCGATCGGCACCTCCAGCTTCCCGGCCGAGGAGATCGTGGAGGCGCAGTGGGCGGCGCGGCGTGCCGGCCGCGAGCGGTTCACCGTGGAACAACTGTCGTACTCGGTCCTGGCCCGGCACGCCGAGGCCGCGACCCTGCCCACCGCGCAACGGCACCGGATGGGCGTCATGGTCTGGAGCCCGCTCAACGGCGGCTGGCTGACCGGCAAGTACCGGGCCGGCGCCGAACCGGCGGCCGACTCGCGCGCGCTGCGCAACAGCGACCACTTCGACTTCGCCGACGAGCGGGTGCGCACGCGCAAGCTCGCCGTCGTCGAGGAACTCGTACGGCTGGCCGCCGACGAGGGCTGCACGCTCGTCGAGCTGGCGCTGCGGTTCGTGCTCGCCCATCCCGGTGTCACCTCGGCCGTGATGGGCGCGCGCACCCACGACCAGCTCCTGTCGCAGCTCACCGCCGTGGACCGGCCGCTGTCCGCCGAGGCGCTGGACCGGATCGACGCGCTCGTCGCGCCGGGCAGTGCCCTCAACCCGCTCGACATCGGCTACACCCCGCCGGCCCTGGAGAACGCGGCACTGCGCCGGCGCTGACCGCGGCGGCGTGAGCCCGCGGCGGATGCCGGCCCCGTCCATGCGCGGGGCCGGCATCCGTCGTCGCCGGGTCCCGGCCATCAGGTCGACCCGCGCTCGAAGGGCCGCCCGAGCGCGGCGGGTTCCCGGTGCTGGGTGGTGAACATCAGCATGGCGAGGAGCGCCAGCAGATACGGGGCCGCGACGAGCAGCTGGGCGTTGAGCGTGACCCCGAGCGCCGGGAGCGCCAGACGCATCGCGTCGGAGAGCCCGAACACCAGGCAGCCGAGCAGGGTCCGGCCGAGCCGCCACGCCCCGAAGATCACCGCCGCGATGACGATGTACCCGCGTCCTGCGGTCATGTTCTGGTTGAACGATCCGACCTCGCCGACCGCGAGGTACGCGCCGCCGAGACCGGCCAGCGCGCCGCACCACAGCAGGGCCTGCCGGCGCCGCAGGTTCACCTTGATGCCCGTGACGTCGGCGGCCTGCGGGTTCTCCCCCACCGCCCGCAGTTCCAGGCCCCAGCGGCTGCGCTCCATCAGCCACCAGGTGAGCGGCACCAGCAGGAGCAGCAGGAAGGCGGGCCAGCGTTCGGCGAACAGGGGCCCGCCGATGATCGGGATGTCCCGCAGCAGCGGGATCGACAACATCCCGACCTGGTGCGACACGAACTCGTTGATCGTGATCAGGTAGCTCGTCAGCCCCAGTACCAGCGCGTTCAGTACGAGGCCGACGACGAAGGTGTTGATCTGCACCCGGTGGGAGAGGTTGCCGTGCACGAAGCCGAGGACGAGGCCGGTCACCACGCCGACCGCCAGGCCGACGGTGGCACTGCCGGTCGCGCTCGCCGTGGCGATCGACGTGAACGCGGCGCCGAGCATCATCGCCTCGACGGAGATGTTCATCGTGCCCGCACGCTCGGCCACGTACTCACCGCACGCGGCGAACGCCAGCGGCACGGTCAGCCGGACACCGCTCGCGAGAACGGTCGAGGTGTTGTCCAGAACGCTCACAGGACCGCCTTCACCTTGGTCGGGACAACGGACACGGCGGGCGTCGCCTGCGGTGCGGCACCGCGACGCCCGCGGAGGAGATCGACGAGGACGGGCGGCGCGACGAACGCGAGGACCAGCAACGCCTTGACGACATCGACGAGGAAGTACGGCACGCCCGTGGCCGAGAGGAAGTCACCGCCCGCGCGCAGCACGGCGAACGCCAGCGACACCGGGATCGTGACCAGGGGCCGGTTGCGCGCGACGAGCGCGACGAGCAGGCCGTCCCAGCCGAAGTTGCCCGACAGCCCGGCCTGCAGCCGGTTGGTGCCGACCGGGCTGACCAGCAGCAGCCCGCCCGCCAGTCCGGCGAAGGCGCCGGACAGCGCCAGGGTGAGGCCGCCGAGCGCGGCCACCCGGATACCGGTGTGCCTGGCCGTCAGGGGATTCAGGCCGACCATGCGCACCCGGAAGCCCCACCGGCTGCGGCTCAGGAGCACGGCGACGCCGACCGCGGCGACGAGGGCGATGACCATGCCCGCGTTCAGCTGCACCGACGGGTACTGCCCGAAGCCGCCGAGCCGCGCGTTCTCCGGCACGGGGTTGGACGCCGCGTCGGCGATACCCGAGGAACCCTGCGCGCTCTGCTGTAGGAGCGCCGGCGTGCTGACGGCGAACGTGACGAGCTGGATGGCGAGGAATGTCATCAGCAGGGTGCTCACGGGGATGTTGACCCCCCGCAGGCGGAGCATCAACGCGCTGAGCGCGGCCCAGGCGCCACCGCCGAGGGCTGCGGCGATCAGCACCACGACGACCAGGGACGGGCCGGGCAGGGCCAGCCGCAGCCCGACCCAGGCGCCGGTCAGGCCGCCGATGAGCACCTGCCCCTCCTGGCCGATGTTGAACGTGCCGGCCGACGCGCAGATACACGCGCCGACCGCGACCAGAAGCAGCGGCGCCGCGTTGAGCAGTGTCGTCGTCCAGCCCGTGGAGTCGGCGAGGCTGCCGGTCCAGATCGCGGACGCCGAGGCGGTCGGCGAGCCGCCGGTGAACAGCAGCAGCAGCGCGGACGCGCCCGCGGCGACGGCGACCAGTACGACGGTGAGGCCCGCCACGATCCAGCCACCGGGCCGGGGCCTCAGCAGGGCGAGCAGACGCGGGGCCGTCTCGTCCCCGCCCGTCGGCGAGGGGGCACTCATGCGGCCTCACCGCCGACCAGCATGCCCAGTCGCTCGGGTGTCGCCTCCGAGACGGGGAGTGCTCCGGAGATCCGCCCGGACGAGATCACCGCGATCCAGGTTGCAAGGGCCATGACTTCCTCGAGTTCGGTGGAGATGAGCAGCACTCCGACACCTTCGGCCGCCGCCCTGCGCAGCCGGACGTACATGTCCTCGATGGCGCCGACGTCGAGACCGTGGGTGGGCTGCGCCGCTACCAGGACGCTGGTGTGACCGGACAGTTCCCGGGCGAGCACGACACGCTGCTGGTTGCCTCCGGAGAGGCTGCGCACCGGCGCGTCGAGCGAGGGGGCGACGATGTTGAACTCGTCGGCGAGGCGCCGGGCCTCGGCGGCCATCGCGCGCCGGCGCAGCAGGAACCGGCCGCTGAACCTGTCCAGGGACTTCATCGTCAGGTTTTCGGTGACGCTCATGTCGAGGACGACACCGCTCTGGTGCCGGTCCTCCGGCACGATGCCGAGACCTGCCTTTCCGAGCGCGCCGGGCCGGGTCACGTCGACCTCGCGGCCGGCGATATCGATGGTGCCGGCGGTCGGCAGGACCAGCCCGGAGAGGACTTCGCCGAGCGTCGCCTGGCCGCTGCCCTCGACGCCGTAGAGGGCGCAGATCTCGCCCGCGCCGACGCTCAGGTCGATTCCTTCGAGAACCTTGACC
Organism: Streptomyces sp. NPDC088350; assembly: GCF_044753545.1. Taxonomy (NCBI): domain Bacteria; kingdom Bacillati; phylum Actinomycetota; class Actinomycetes; order Kitasatosporales; family Streptomycetaceae; genus Streptomyces; species Streptomyces sp. NPDC088350. The sequence goes on from NZ_JBIVNL010000004.1 coordinate 604,259, forward strand.
CCGCTTCTTTCGACCGTGAGTCCCGCCAGGCGCAGGACGGGCGGGGGCCGGTCGTGCGCCCCGCCCCCGCCCGTGCGTGTCGTGTTGACGGGCAGCAGGCCGAGGGCGGCTCCCTCGTCGTGCAGGGACACGTCACGGCCCACCATCCGGCGGGCCAGTTCCGGCGCGGTGGTCTCGGCGGTGACCGCCCGGAAGGCGACACCGCCCTTGCGCAGGACCGTCACCCGGTCCGTGGCCTGCGTGATCTCGGCGAGCTTGTGGCTGATGAGGATGACGGCACGGCCCTCCTCCTGCACCACCCGGCCGAGCACGGCGAACAGCTCCTGCGACTCGGCCTGGGTCAGCACCGAGGTGGGCTCGTCCAGGATCAGGATCCGGGGGTTGCGCCGCAGGCACTTGACCACCTCGACGCGCTGCCGTTCACCCGCCGCGAGGGTGTCGACCCGCGCCTCGGGGTCGACCGGCAGCCCGTACCGCGCGGCGACCTCGGCGATGTCGGCGCAGATGGCCTGCTTGTTCACCGCGCCGGTGTCGCCGAGCGCGACGTTCTCCCAGACGGTGAGCCCGTTGATGAGGCTGAAGTGCTGGTGCACCATGCCGATGCCCAGCTCGGCCGCCTCCTGCGGGCTGTCCAGCGCGACCTCCTCGCCACGCACCAGTACGGTGCCGGCGTCGCGCCGGATCAGCCCGAGCAGGACCTTCATGAGGCTGGACTTGCCCGCCCCGTTCTCGCCCAGGAGACCGTGGATCTCGCCGGCGTCGACGGTGAGGTCCACGGCGTCGCAGGCCAGGACGGATCCGTAGGACTTGGTGATGCCGCGCAGTTCGAGGATCCGGGCCGCTGAGGTCGTCGATGTCATCGCGTGTGAGTCTCCTGGGTCGGTGTCGGCACGGTCAGCCGAGGCGCTTGACCTCGTCCTCCGGGATGATCTCCTTGCTGCCGATCTTCTTGATGAACGTCACCAGCTGCTGGTCCTCGTTGCCCTGGCCCTTGCAGATCTTGACGGTCGGGTAGGGGTCGACGCCCAGCTGCCACACTCGCGACGTGCCCATCTTCAGGTTGTCCTTGGCGAACTCCTCCAGCGCGGCGCGGAAGTAGTCACCCGGGTTGAAGATCACCGAGATGTCGAACTTCGGGCTGGTGGAGTCGCACCGGTCGGTGCCCGGGGTGAGGGTCAGCACGCCGGCGGCGTTCGCCACCCGTGTCGCGGCGTCGGTCGCGCCCCCGAGGTAGGGGTAGATGACCTTGGCGCCCTGGCTGATCTGTGCCTGCATGGCCTCCTTGGCCTTCGCCGAGTCGTCGAAGTCACCGGTGTAGGTGCTGACCAGGGTGGCCTTCGGGACGACCTCCCGGATCCCGGCCAGGAAGGCCTTGGCTCCCAGGACGCTGAAGTCGGCCTTGATGCCGGTGACGAACCCGGCCTTGGTGTAGCCGGCCGCCTTCATCTTCAGGCCGGCGGCGTAGCCGGCGACGAGCATCGACTGGTTGGGGTTGTCGGAGGACAGCAGGATCCGGGGGGTCTGGTCGATGTTCGCCGACGACGGCACGTACCAGGCGGTCTTGGCACAGACCGGCTCCTCGGAGGCCGGGATGGCGGCGCTGAGCTCACTGGCGGCGAGCGCGACCATGTCGACGTGCTGCCGGCACAGTGCGCGTGCCGCGGTGAGCGCGTCGCTCGCGGGCACGCTGCCGCGCTTGATGATCGTCCAGCCCTTCTCCTTGGCGTAGGCGTCCGCCGAGTCGACGAAACCCTGGTAGTAGCCGTGGTCGTTGATGTCGCCGGGGCTGAGAACACCGACGACGACCTTGCCGTCGCCGTTGACATCGGGTTCTTTCATGCCTGAGCCGCTGCCGCTGCTGCTCGCCGTGGCGGTCGTGCCGGTCGCCGTCGCCGTCGCGTCGTTGCTGGCGCAGCCGGAGAGCGCGAGAGTTCCTACGAGGGCGAGGCCGAGCGCCGCCCTGCTACACCAGAGTGATCTTCCTGCAGTCATGTGCGCGGTTCCGTTCACTGGGTGGCACCGCCCTGTCCGGGCGGTGGTGACGTCGAGTGGGTCGGTTGGCGGGGAAGGGAGGGTCAGTTGGCGGGCTTGTCGGCCCGGTCGAGCTCGGCGTAGGAGACACGCTCCTGGTGGAAGAGGGACTCCTCCCCCGCGGTGACGAACCACGGGAAGCCCATCCGCCCGACCGCTCGGACCCGGGTGGGGTCGATGCGGCCCGGGGCGGACATGACCGAGTCGTCGGTGGTGATGCAGACGACCTCGGCGAGCACGATGTGCACGCCCGAGAAGCAGCTGCTGTGGTCGCCGCGGTCGATCACCTCGTGCACCCGGCATTCGAGGTGCGCGGGGCTGTCGGCCAGCGACGGCGTGTCGAGGATCTGCGAGGGCACGGCCCGCCAGTCGGCGACGTCCATCTCGCTGACACCGCGGGGGTATTCGCGGGCCACCGCCTCGATGTGCTCGGCGATCTCGACGGTGGTGAGGTTGACGACGAACTCGCCCGTGCGCTCGATGTTGAGCCAGGTGTCCTTCGGCTGGGGGGTGTCCTCCCGAAGGGCGCCAATGGTGACCGCGATCAGCGGCGGTTCGCCGCTGACCGGCATGTAGTAGCTGTACGGCGCGACGTTGACCCCTCCGTCCGGGTCGAGCGTGGTGATCATCGCGATCGGCCGCGGTACCACCAGTTGTGAGAGCAGGCCCTGTTTCTGGGCCGGTGGGCGCCCGGACATGTGGATGACGTTCAACCGGTGCTCTCCTTCACTGGGTGCCCGCCGGCGGTGTCGGCCGGGTGGGCCAGGTCGGACGGTGTGTGATGCCCGCGCGCCGCAGGAGAGCGGCGGACCGCTCGGCGGCGGCCTCGGCGACGGCGGTGAGGTCGATGCCGGTCGGCCGCCGGTCGCGGAGGACCACGCGGCCGTCGACCAGCACGTCACGGACGGTCCGTGAGACGTGCCCCCACACGAGCTGGCGGGCGAGGTCGCCCCGGGGGATCCAGGCGGGGTCGCGGGTGTCGAGTACGACGATGTCGGCGGCCTTGCCGACCTCCAGGGAGCCGATCCGCTCGCCGAGACCGATCGCCTCCGCGCCGTCGACCGTGGCGAGCGCGAACGCCTGCTCGGCACGGATCGGGTCGGGCAGGTCACGGTCGCGTTCGAGACCGGCGAACAGGTAGGCGGCCAGGAGGACGTCAGGGGCGTCGCCGGCGTTGTGGGCGTCGCAGCCGAGCGCCACCCTGCCTCCCCGGCGCACCAGCTCGGCGTGGCGCGACGCGCGGGTGTAGCCCTGGGCGAGGCGCAGGTAGGCCCCGGGGCAGGCGGCGACCGCGGTACGGGTCTGAAGGATCGCGTCGACCTCCGCGTCGTCGAGCCAGACGGCGTGCCCCAGCAGCAGGCGCGGGCCGAGTACTCCCAGCTCGCCGAAGTGGGTCACCGGTCGGCGCCCGCAGCGCGGGGCGTAGGCCTCGACGTCGGCGGGTCCCGGCGAGATGTGCCAGGTCAGGCCGGTGTCGAGTCGTTCGGCCAGGCTGGCCGCGCCGGTGAAGAGCTCGTCGCTCGCGAGGTCGTGGCCCACCAGCGTCACCCACCCGGTGACCGGCCCGGTGGCCGGCAGCGCCCGGATGATCTCCTCCTGCCGGGCGAGCACCTCGTCGGCGGGGGCGCCGAACGGCACGCCCTCGGCGTCCCAGCCCCAGCCGCCGACCCGCGCGCGGATCCCCGCTGCGGCCAGCCCGGCGGCGACCCGTTCCGGGTGGGCCACCGTGCCCGGTTCCAGCACGGTGGTGATGCCCCGGGACAGGCACTCGACGGCGGTGACGGTCGCGGCCAGTTCGTCGTCGTCGCCGTCGGCGTGGGCGTGCAGCGGGACGATCCAGTCGAAGATCGACGACTGCGAACTGATGTGGTCCGGGATCGTGCTGCGCACGAGGGGGTCGACGGTCGTGTGCTGGTGGGCGTCGACGAGGCCCGGGATGACGACACAGCCCGACGCGTCGATCTCCCGCGCGCCGGGGAAGCGGGCGCGCAGTTCCCCGGCCGTGCCGAGTGCGGCGATGCTGTCCCCGGACACGGCGACCGTCGTGCCGGTGAGGACCCGCCGCGCGGGGTCCATGGTGACGACGTCGCCGCCCACGATCAGCAGATCGGTCATGGCGTGATCACGACCTTTCCGATGGTGTCGCGGGCGTCGAGCACGTCCCAGGCGTCGGCGAGATCGTCGAGCGGGAACTGTGCGGCGGTGGGCAGGTACAGGCCGGCGGAGAAGCAGGCCGACGTGGCGGCGACGAAGTCGGCCGAGGTGTAGCCTCCGGCGCCCAGCAGTCTGAGGCCGCGGTGGAAGACCTCTCGGAGCGAGAACGACACCTGGTCGCCGCTGGTGTTGCCCAGCAGCAGCAACCGCCCACGGATGCCGAGGCAGTCCAGTGAGGTGCGCCAGGTGTCGGTGCCGACATGGTCCAGGACCAGGTCCGCGCCGGTGCCGTCGGTGAAGGCGGTCACCGCTTTCACCAGGTCCGGTTCGTCGTTGCGCAGGGCCAGGTCCGCTCCGGCCGCGCGGGCCGCGGCCAGCTTCGCGTCGCCGCCCGCGAACGCGACGACCGAGGCACCGGCCCGCTTGGCCAGCGCGATGGCCGCCATGCTGACGGGACTCGCCGCCGCGTGCACGACGAGGACCTCGCCGGCGTCCAGCGCTCCGACGGTGTGCACCGCGTGCCACGCCGTCGCGAAGGCGGTGGGCAGGGTGACGGCCTGGGCGAGCGGCAGGGACTCCGGTACCCGGACGATCGATTCGGCGGACGCCAGGACGTACGCGGCGAGCGCGCCGGGGACGTTGCCACCGAGGATCCGCGGGCTGACGCAGTACGCCCGGTCGCCCACCGAACAGCGCGGACAGCCGCCGCAGCCCTGGGTGGGATCGGCGATGACCCGGTCGCCGATGACGGTGGAGCTGACCGCGGATCCGGCCGCCACCACTGTTCCCGCGAAGTCCATGCCGGGGACGTGCGGAAGGCGGAAGCCGGGGATCAGGCCCGGCCCCTTGCGCTGCAGCAGGTCCAGGCGGTTCAGCCCGCAGTACGCGACCTCGACGACAACGTCGCGCGCACCGCACACCGGTTCCGGGACGTCCTGGAGGGACACGGCCTCGGCTCCGCCGAAATCGGTCTGCACCATCGCTCTCACCGTGGGCCTCCCGACCTCAGCCGTCTCGCATTGCGAGGCGATGGAACGTATTGTGGGGCAACTCTGCCCATGGTGAACAGTGCTGTCAACGCCTGTATGGAAAAACTGGATTTCGTAGCTGTTTCGCCTTTTCCACCGCCTCACCACGCAGGCCGCGGGTCGGCACAGGCGGGTGCGGACGCGTGCGGAGCACCGCCCCGGCCGTGGCGAAGGGCGGCTCATCGACGGCTCAGACCGGCTCGTCGTCGCCGCGCGACCGCTCGTCGTCGGCGGCGAGCAGGTCGAGTGCCGCGAGCGCCAGGTGCAGCTCCGCCGAGGCGGCGGGAAGCAGGGGGTCCGTGCCCAGGAGGTTCTTGATCTGGCGAACCCGGTAGCCCACCGAGTTGCGGTGGAGATGGAGCTGTTCGGAGACGCTCTGCCGACTTCCCCGCTCGGCCAGCCAGGCGCGGAGCGTGGCCATCAGCTCCGGACGCTGCCGGATCGGCCCGAGGTGCGTCTCGACATACGCCTCCAACTGCGCGCGCGGGAGGGGCAGCAGTACCTGGACGACCCCGCCGCCGCCGAAGGTGAGCAGCGGGACGCCCCGGGCCCTGGCCAGCTGGAGCAGCCGTTCGGCCTCGGAGAAGGACCGGGCCAGACCGGTGGGCGAGTCGGGGTGGGAGCCGCTCGCCGCGACGACGTGCTCCCCGGCGGGCTCGTCGCCTGTCATGAGGCCCAGCCGGCTCCGCAGCCGGGCGAGCACGGCGTCGCCGGTCACCACCGTCCACGCCGTACGCCCCTCCTGCCGCACAGGGTGCTCCAGCCAGGCGAGGGCCGTGGACCAGGCGCGCAGGCGGGAACCGGTGTAGTGCAGTACGGCACCGGCCGGCGGTCGCCGCAGATCGATCCCCAGTTCCGTGGCCGCCGCCCACACCGAAGGGCTCACCGTCCCGGACCGCAAGGCGGCGACGACGTCCTCCGGTGTGTGCCGCGGCGGGACCTCGGCCGAGCCGTCCCCCGCACGCACGGCGTCGATGAGCAGCGCGGTGACGGCGGCACCGGCCAGCGCCCGCGTGCGCGGATCACCGGGCCCGACGGTCAGCAGCACACCGGCCACGGTCGTCCCCGCCCGTACGGCCAGCGCCGTGGCCCGCAGTCCGTCGAGCGTGTCGACCACCGGTCCGGCCACACCGGCGAGCACCCCGTCCGCCACCGTGGCCGCGACCCCGGATCCGCCATCGGTGGTCGCCAGCGGCACACCCTCGGCGGACAGCAGCCGCATCTGCAGGCCGGTCACCCGGGCCAGCGTGCGCAGGACGTCCGCGCGCGCGGCGCCGGCCAGCACGGCTCCGGTCAGTTCCCGTTCCAGCACGACCGGTTCCGCGTCCGGGCCCGCCCGCTCCCGGGCCGGTCCGGACCTCGCCTCGGCGATGGATGCCATGGTGCCGGGTCTCAGCGGGCCAACAACCGGATGGCCACGCCCTTCTCCTGGGTGTACTCGCGCAACGCGCCGTACCCGCCGCCCCGGCTGAAGCCGCTGTCCTTCCGCATGTTGAAGGGGAAACCGATCACTCCCGCGTCGTGGAACTGGTTGACGGCCACCTGGCCGGAGCGGACGTCCTTCGCCAGCCTCAGCGCCCGCGAGATGTCGTTGGTCCAGATACAGGCAAGCAGGCCGAAGTCCGTCGCGTTCATCAGCTCGGTCGCCTCGGCCGTGTCGCGGAAGGACTGTACGGCGAGCACCGGGCCGAAGACCTCCTCGCGGGCGACGCGCATGCCCGCGTCCACCCCGTCGTACACGGTCGGCCGGACGAACCACCCGTCGCCGGTGGGTGCGCCACCGGTGACCAGTCGCGCCCCCTGGCGGGGCGCGTCCTCCAGGAAGCCGCTGACGCGCGCGAACTGCGCGGCGCTGACCAGCGGCCCCATGTCCAGGTCGGCCTCCCAGGGCCCGGACTTCACGGCGGCCATGGCGGCGGCGACCCGCTCCACGACCTCGTCGTGCACCGAGGCCTCGACGAGCAGCCGGGAACCGGCGTAGCAGTTCTGCCCCGCGTTCTCGGTGATCGAGGCGACGACCGCCTCGATCGCCGTGTCGAGGTCGGCGTCGGCGAACAGCACGTTCGGCGACTTGCCGCCGAGTTCGAGTTTCACCGGGACGAGGTTCTGCGCGGCGGCCGTCATGATCGCCCGTCCGGTGACGGTGGAGCCGACGAAGCTGATGTGGTCGACGCCCGGGTGCGAGGTCAGCGCGGCGCCCGCGTCGGGCCCGCCCGCGACGACGTTGAGCACCCCCGGCGGGAAGCCGGCGCGACGGGCGAGCTCGGCGAGGGCGAAGGGGGTCAGCGGCGCGATCTCGGACGGCTTGAGTACGACCGTGTTGCCGGCGGCGAGCGCCGGCGCGACGTTCGCGGCCATGAGTACGGCGGGCACGTTCCACGGAATGACGACGGCGCACACGCCGTGCGGCTCGGGAACCGTGTAGCCCAGGTAGTCGGGGCTGCGGGTCGGCAGCGTGACCCCGGTGAGCTTGTCGGCCGCGCCCGCGAAGTAGCTGACGATGTCATGGGCGATGTAGATGTTCGTCCGGCCCCCGGACAACGGCTTGCCCACGTCCTGGGCCTCTACGGCGGCCAGCGCCTCGACGTCGGCGAGGATCAGGTCGGCCCAGCGCCGGATCAGCGCCCCACGCTCGGAGGGGCTGGTCGCCGCCCAGCCAGGGGAGGCGCGCCGCGCGGCGGCGACCGCGTCGTCGACATCGGCTCCGCCCGACCGCGCCACGTCGGTGATCACCTGCTGGGTGGCCGGATCGACGATGTCCAGGGTGCCGCCGTCACGGGCCGCGACCCACTCGCCGTCGATGAATTGCCTGGAGGAAGGGAAGTCAACAGCAGCCATACGTGAACCTTGACCGACCTTGTCACGCATGTCAATATGCGATCTCGCAATGCGAGTCACTGAGGAGCCCCCGTGCGCGCCACCGCCGCCCTGCTGGAGCAACCCGGACAGCCGTTCGTCCTGACCGAGGTGGACCTGGACGAGCCCCGCCCCGACGAGGTGCTCGTCCGTGTCGCCGGTGTCGGCATCTGCGGCACCGACCTCGAGTTCGCCACCTTCTTCCCCACCCCGGCGCTGCTCGGGCACGAGGGGTCGGGCGTCGTCGAGAAGGTCGGCGCGCACGTCACCTCCGTACGCCCCGGGGACAACGTCGCCATGTCCTTCGCGTCGTGCGGCAGGTGCGCGCTGTGCCTGACCGGCTCGCCCGCCTACTGCCGCAGCTTCGACGCGGTGAACTTCTCCGGCCGCCGCCCCGACGGCTCCACCGCCGTGACCCATGAGGGGCGGGAGGTCAACGCCCATTTCCTGGGCCAGTCGTCGTTCGCCAGCCATGTCGTCGCACCGGAGCGGGCGGTCGTGCGGATCGACCCGTCGCTGGACCTGCTGCGGGTCGGCCCCTTCGGCTGCGGCTTCCAGACCGGCGCCGGCGGCGTGCTCAACGTGCTCCAGCCGCGCCCCGGCTCGACGATCGCGGTCTTCGGCGTGGGAGCCGTCGGCGTGGCCGCCGTCATCGCCGCCGCGCTGAGCGGCTGCGCGGTCGTCGCCGCCGTCGACGTGAACCCGGCCAAGCTGGAGGCGGCCCGCGGTTTCGGCGCCACCCACACCGTCGACTCCTCGGCCGGACCGGCCGCCGAACAGCTGGCCGCCCTCGTCCCCGCGGGGTTCGACTTCGTGATCGACACGACCGGCCACGCGGACGTCCTGCGCACCGCCGTGGAGTCCCTCGGGCCGCTCGGCCGCGCCGGGGTCATCGGCATCGGCCCGAGCGAGTCGATGAGTTTCGAGTGGCGCAGCATCCTCAACGGGCGCAGCGTCACCGGCATCATCGCCGGGTCCAGCCTGCCCCAGCTGTTCCTGCCCCGGTTGCTCGAACTCAACGCCGAGGGCCGGTTCCCGGTCGAGAAGATGATCACCTACTTCCCGTTCGACCAGATCAACGAAGCCGTCGCGGCGGTCCGGGCCGGGGCGGTCGGCAAGGCCGTACTGACCTTCTGAACGTCGTCCGCCGAACGCCGTCCAGGCGTCGTTGTCGCAGGCAGCGGCACACCTTAGGGTGACCGGCACAGAAGGCATGAGTCATCCGGTGGCGCGGCCGGCCAACACCGCGCAGAAGAACGAGCACGTGGAGCGTGCCCTTCATGTACGCCGAAACCGACTTCGACCACCACTCCGACGAGGCCAACGCCGACCCTGTCGGCTACTACGCGCGCCTGCGCGAGACCTGCCCGGTGGGCCGGTCCGCCGCGCACGGCGGCTTCGTCTACACGACGCGGTACGCCGACGTCGCCCGCATCGCCCGCGACGACGAGACGTTCTCCTCGGCCCGCAGCGACCACGGCGGCCAGGGCGTCGGCATCGTCATCCCCAAGGGACCGGGGCTCGACCAGTATCCGATCGAGCTCGACCCACCGCGTTCGACCGAATACCGGCAACTGATCAACCCGCTGCTGACCCCCGAGGCGGTCGAGCAGCTGGTACCCATGATCGAGCGCCACGCCGCGCGCGTCGTGGACGACTTCATCGAGCTCGGCTCCTGCGACTTCGTACGCGACCTCACCAACCCGCTGCCTGCCGCGGTGACGTTGGACTGGCTCGGCTTCCCCGAGGAGGACTGGGCGAAGCTGGCCGGGCCGATCCACGACATCTTCGCCGCCCCCGCCGACAGCGAGCGCGCCGTGCGCGGGGCCGCAGGACTGGCGTACATGGACCGGCGCATCCGTGAGCTGATCGCCGAGCGCCGGTCGGCGCCACGGGCCGACGCGGTCAGCGCCCTGGTGGCCGGCCGGCGCGGCGACGGCGGCGAGTTCGGCGAGGACGAACTGGTGTCGGTGATCGGCCTGCTCATCGCCGGCGGCGTCGACACCACCACCTCCCTGACCGGATGGACGCTCGTCCACCTCGCCCGCCACCCCGAGCAGCGCCGGCAGCTGATCGACTCCCCCGACCTGCTCGACACCGCGACCGAGGAGTTCCTGCGCGCCTTCGCGCCCTCCCAGTCGATGGCCCGCACGGTCACTCAGGACGTCGAGGTCGGCGGCTGCCCGATGCACGCGGGCGACCGGGTGCTCATCCCGTGGGTCGCCGCGAACCACGACCCCGCCGTGTTCCCCGACCCCGAACAGGTGCGGCTGGACCGCGACGCCAGTCGGCACCTCAGCTTCGGGATCGGGTCGCACCGGTGCGCCGGCGCGCACCTCGCCCGCGCCATGTTCCGCGCGATGATGGCGCAGGTGCTGACCCGGCTGCCCGACTACCAGGTGATCGAGGACGGGCTCGTCGCCTACCCGACGCGCGGCAACCAGTCCGGCTGGGACGCGATCCCCGCGCTCTTCACGCCCGGTCCCCGGGCGAGCACGGCGGCGGGCTCGGTCCGCGTGCTGAACACGCCCACTCCGCTGCGGGTGACCGCCGTACACGCCGCGGCCGAGGGTGTGGTCGCCGTCGGCCTCGGCCTGCCGGACGGAACCGGACTCCCCCCGTGGCAGCCCGGCGCGCACGTCGAGGTGCGGCTGCCCTCGGGCAGGCTGCGTCAGTACTCGCTGTGCGGTGACCCCGCCGACGCCACGACGTGGCGCATCGGCGTCCTGCGTGAGCCCCAAGGCCGCGGCGGCTCGGCCGAGATGCATGAACTGGCCCGCCCGGGAGCCACCTTCGCGGTACGCGGGCCACGCAACCACTTCCCGCTCGTACCGGCGCCGTCCTACCTGTTCATCGCGGGCGGCATCGGCGTCACCCCCGTCCTCGCCATGGTCCGCGCGGCGGCCGGACGCGGCACGCCCTTCGCCGTTGTGTACGGCGGGCGCACCCGCTCGACGATGGCGTTCGCCGACGAGCTCTCCGCCGTCGCCGGCGACGCGCTCACCCTCCTCCCGCAGGACGAGGCCGGGCTGCCCGACCTTCCCCGGCTGCTGGGCGGGCTGGACGCGGACACCGCCGTCTACGCGTGCGGGCCGCCGCCCATGCTGGCGGCCGTCGAGCGCGAGTGCGCCCGCCTGGATCTCACCGACCGGTTGCACCTGGAACGCTTCACGGCCGGCGACGGCCTGGAAACAGCGTTCGACGCGACGCGGAACCGGACCTTCGAGGTCCAGCTCGCGCGCACGGGAGCCACGCTCACCGTGCCGGCCGACCGCCGCCTCATCGAGGTTCTGCGCGATGCCGTGAGCGGCCTGTCCTACGACTGCGAGAAGGGATACTGCGGGGCCTGCGAGACCCGGGTGCTCGCCGGGACGCCGGAGCACCGGGACTCCGTGCTCAGCGACGAGGAACGCCTTGCCGGGCGCACGATGATGATCTGCGTCGGCCGGTGTCAGGGCGACCGCCTGGTCCTGGACATCTGAGCCGGCCCGGGCCTCCAAGCCGACCCCGGCCGACGGACGGCGTCCGTGGACCGGCGGTCCGGCACCAGCCGGCTGCCGCGTGGGTCCGACAGCGGACACGACATTCGCCGTCGGACCCACGCCGCGGCCGGGGGCCGACGCGGGCCGGGTCCCCGTCTCCACGAACGGTCGGCCGAAGGCGCGGACGCCCAGCAGACGTCGGCCAGTACGCCGAAGCCGACCAGGGCGGCACGCGGCACCAGTTCGCTCGGCCTCGTCGCGCCATCCGGCCGCCGAGCACTCCGCCGAGGGGGGACGTCGGCGCGACCACGACCGCGATCGTCCAGTGCACGGGCCGGACAACGCGGACGCGACGAGCGACGGTGACCACGACCAGCTGCGACGTCCCCCTTGAGCACACCCACCTCGGCCTGCCGCCGTAGAGCGCGCCGGCGTAGAGCTTGACGCCGTGGTCGCCGTCGTCAGCGACGAGCAGTGCCCGCAACCGGGGCTGGAAAAAGAGCAGAGCGTCGGCGCCGAGGACGAGGAACGAGACCGCGACCGCTCAGACAGCGCGACGCGGCGCCCACTGCGGAAACGACCGCAAGTGACAGCGCGGAAACCCGCCGGGACGCCCCTCTCAGCGCCGCGGCATTGCCCAGGTGGCCCGCCTGAGCACAACGGAGTCGGTGGCGCACCACCGGCTGTGGAGCTGACGAATCCGCCGATGAGAACAACGTCGCCGACATCGGTCCAGCTCTCCCCCGAATCCACGTATGCGAGATGCCATGTTGCGATACGAGACAGCGTTACGGCGTGGACCCGCACCGGAAACACCGGGGCAACGGGAGGTTCCTAGCGTCGGGCCAGCCCTTCCACTCCATGAAAGGTGGGCCATGACCGCGATCGACTCGCCCCTCCTCGACGTAGCCGCCACCGGCTTCCCGATCCTCCAGCCCGGCCACGGAGCGATCGCGTCACCGACCTACGTCCCTGCCACGCCGGGGAACACCCTGTGGGGCCGCCTTCCGTGCGAGGCGGACACACCGTGCGCCGTCGTTCAGCCGGGCAGCGTCGTCACGGTCGACACGCTCAGCCACGAGGGGGTGCTGGAGGACCAGGGCCGCGACCCCGTCGGGTTCTTCGGCCGCTACGGTGTCGGCGGCGGCCATGTGCTCGACGACGCCCAGCAGATCGCGGACTCCGGGATGCCGCACGACTTCGACGATGACGGACCGCACCTCGTCACGGGACCGATCGCGGTGGCCGGCGCCCGGCCCGGCGACCTGCTCGCCGTGACCGTCCTCGGCCTCACCCCACGGGTTCCCTACGGCCTGGTCTCCGCCCGCCACGGCTTCGGCGCACTCCCCGGCGAGATGCCGTCGACGCCGGGTCCCGCGTTCACCTTCGCCACGGCGCACGCAGATCGCGACGGCGCGTGGGGCCGGATGGCGGTGGACCCGACGGACCCCTCGCGCGGCTCACTGCGCTTCCCCCTGCGGCCGTTCCTCGGCGTGATGGGCGTGGCGGTGCCCGGGGACGAACGCCCGCACTCGGTGCCGCCGGGCCGCCACGGCGGCAACATCGACGTCTCCCTGCTCGGCGAGGGCGCCACGCTGTACCTTCCCGTGCAGGTCGACGACGCGCTGGTCTACTTCGGGGACCCCCACTTCGCCCAGGGCGACGGCGAGGTCGCCCTCACCGCCTTCGAGGCGTCGTTGCGTGCCACCGTGAAGCTGGAGGTGGTGCCGGGCGGTGCGGCGCTGCGGCCCGGGCACGGCCGGGTCACCCCGTTCGCCGAGACGGACGAGTACCTGGTGCCCATCGGCCTGGACAAGGATCTGAACGAGGCGATGCGCGACTGCGTGCGCTGCGCCCTCGACCTGCTCGTGACCGACTACGGCATCGAACGCCACCTGGCGATGGCCTACCTCAGCGCGGCAGGCGACTTCGCGGTCTCCCAGGTCGTCGACGACGTGAAAGGCGTCCACGCGAGGATCCGCAAGTCCGACTTCCGCGAGATCCGCCGACCGCACTGACCGGCGGAACACCGCTTTCCCCGCCACGGAAAGGCTGTACGTAACGTACGAACCAGGCGGCGGGTTCAGGTCCAGGAGGAAAGCGCTCCGCGCCACACACAGTCGGCGACCGCGGTCAGGACCTGGGGACAGACCGGGCTCATGGACCGCAATATCGCCTCGTACTCGCTCCACTCCCGGTCGGCCGACGCGGCCCCGCACGCACTCGCCAGTGCGGCCAGCGCGATCGAGTGCCCGGAGGAATCGGCCGTACCACCGAGGGACCGGACCGCGGCATCCCGCCCCTCACCACGCAGGACGTCGTAGCGACGAGCCCGTCCAGCCGCGGAAGGCCACCGTCTCGGCGTGCGAACGAGGACACCCTCAGCGATCAGGTCAGCCGACAGCCGCTTGTGCGCGCCGACGCTCAGAGCCCTGACCCACTCCGATGCCGTGCGCAACGTGCGGGACGACCGGATCCGCACGAGCACCTCGCCGAGTGCCCGGTCACGGGGCTGCGCACCATGGACGGCGACAATGTATCCGTCAATGGTGTGGATGAAGCCGTCCAGAGCGAGCTCCATCAGCATCGCGCCGCTCAGGCCGAAGCCGAGTCCGGTGCGATAGCCAGGAACACGGCCATGTTCGTCCAGGTACACAGCCAGCATGAAGTCTCCACACAGGCTGGAGGTGGCATCGGTCTTCATCTCGTTCTCCCCAATACGGCACTCCGGCTTCAGCTTGTGGGGGGCTTCCTTACCGGGTGGCCGAGCCAGGTCCCGGGGAGTGTTCGCAGCACTATGGCGGGCCCAGAGCTCTGGCGTCAATGCAAGACATCGTCCCGGAATACGGAACAGGGTTGGCTGTCCGGCCAGACTCCCAGATCGATATTTCAGCGGCATGTCATGACGCCGAGCGGGGCATCGACAGCGCCTGCGGCCGTCCAGGCGCATCGCGGCACGGACCTGGAGGGGCCACAAAGTTCCGGGCAGGGACCCGATAGAGGTGTCCTAAAACTTCGTGCACCCCTCACCAGCTCGTCAACAGAGTCACGGCATCGCACGACAAGGGGCACGATCGGAGCTCACACCGACCCAGCAAAGCGTCAATCGCTGCGGCCGTCCTCACGTTGGAGCGGCAACGCCGAAAACCCTCGGCGAACGGACCGGCCAGCAGGACGAGCGCGACGCCGAGGCACATCTCGCCGAATCCGAAACGGCCCGTACGCTCCACTCACGCTCCCCGCGGCCGCAGTAGACGGGACGCGCCGGATTCATGCTCCTCCACCACCGCAACAACGGCGTCGGCCGTGACCAGCGGCGAGTCGCTCACACCGGCCGCCGGTGTCGCGTCGCGGTCCAGCGTTGCGCGGCCCTGTCCGCGCAGCCGCGGCGCATCCGCTGGCGCTGCGGCGGTTCAGGCTCCCTACTGCCCCGCGCAAGCTCCATGCGGCCACCCGTTCACCTTGTCATAGCGCATCACGAGACGACATCTCGCATATTGACCATCATCCCGACCTCTCCTATGGTGGAGGCACTTCTCGAAAGGGTGGGATCAGCATGAGGCCAGTCGCTCTGATCGGCGTCCTGCTCGTGTCATGCGCCGGCCGTCGGACCTACGACGAGCCGCTCAGCTACTTCCCACCCAGGGAAGGACTGCGCCCCGGCACGGCTGTAGGCGAGCCTCAGACTCCTTTCTGACCGCGGTAGGTCACCGCGCGACGAGCCCCCGCCACACCGAACGTTCGCCGTCCGTCAACGTTCGCCGTCCGTCGTGTCTTCGCCGACGGGACTTTCCATCACCTTTCAGAGGAGTGCATCATCGTGACCACCGCTGTCGGCCCTCAGCCGATCTCCGGACCGTCCGCCTGGCGCGGCGACGAGCTGTCGAAGTCCACCGAATGGATCTACGTACTCAGCGACGCCGAGCGCAAAGAGCTGGAAGCCCTGGGACGGCGCTTCGTCGCCGACGACCCGGACCTGAGCACGGTCACCGCCGCCGACTACCCGTTCGACGTCTGTCGCGCCCTCAACGACGAGTGCGCCCACCAGTTGGACGCCGGACGGGGATTCGTCCTGGTGCGTGGGCTGCGCACCGATGAGTACGGCGGTCCCATGGCCGGGGCGATCTTCTTCATCATGGGCCTGCATCTCGGCCGGCCGATCGGGCAGAACCAGCGGGGCGACCTGCTCGACCACGTGATCGCCACGTCGAACAAGACGATGTCCGACGAGGGCGCGCTGCCCTCGCGCATCCGGGACCGGCTCCCGTTCCACTCGGACAGCTCCGACGTCGTCGCCCTCCTGTGCCTGCGCGGCGCCAAGGAGGGCGGGGCCTCCAGCCTGGTCAGCGGCACCACGATCCACAATGAGATGCTGCGCCGCCGGCCGGATCTCGCTGCACGGCTCTTCGACACCTACCATTGGGACTGGCGGCGCCAGGACCCCGACTCTCCGGAACTGACGTACACCTCTCCGATCATCAGCAGCGTCGACGGCATCTTCAGTACCTACGCCGGCAGCTCGATGATCTTCAGTGCCCAGGAGTACCCCGGTGTCCCCAAGCTGACTTCCGACCAGGCTGCGGCGATCGAACTCTTCGATGAGATCTCCCAGGAGTCCGGTCTGCCGATCGACATGGATTTCCAGCCCGGCGATGTGCAGTGGCTGCTCAATTACGCTGCCCTCCACTCGCGCACCAGCTACATCGACTACCCGGAGCCGGAACGCCGCCGGCATCTGCTGCGTCTGTGGCTCAAGCGCGACGTCGGCCGCCCGCTGGCGCCCAAGTTCGGCAAGCATGTCGTCGTGATGGGTGAACCCACCACCCCTGTGGTGCCCGGAGGCCGGTTCCGCATCGCCGACGCCGTCACTGTCAACGACGACTGGGGGGTATGACGCCGTACCACCCCCGGTGACGGTCGTGCGTTCCCGCCGGCGTTCCCGCCGGCGTTCCCGCCGGCGAAGTCCACCGGCGGGCATCCGGGCTCTGCGCCGACAGGGCGGACGTCGGGTCGGCCGGATCCCAGAGCATCGTCGTCGACATCGGCGTGGTGGAACGCTCTCAACCCCCGTCGCCATAGCGACACCTGGCTGCGGCGGCTGTCTGTCGAAGCGACGAGGTACGCGAGCGCACCCGGGGCAGCGCGGCCGGTGTCCCGGTCTTGAGCTCTGGTCTCGCCTCGTGAGTCGCCTTCCGTCTCAGATTCGGGTGTTTGCCAGTGGCGAGCTGGCTAGGAACGGTGTCCTGAAGGCATCGGGGACACCAGGCTGGAGCCGCTAGAGCTGTCCGAGGACGAGCGGTCGATCTTGCGGAACCGGGCCCGGCCCAAGCAGGCCGCGATCGTGCTCGCCTGTGCGGACGGGCTGAGCAGTACCGCGGTGGCGGCCCAACTGGAGATCGACCGCAAGATGATGCCTCGTTGGCGGACCCGGTTCCTGGCCGAGCGGCTCGACGGCTTGTCCGACGAGCCGCGCCCCAAGGTGCCGTGCACCATCGCCGATGCGCAGGTAGAAGAGATGGTGATGCGGACATTGGACGCGGTGCCGGAGGGCGGCACGCTCTGGTCCCAGCGAGAGTTGCCACGCCAGGTGGGTATCGCGCCGACCGGTGTGCACCGGATCTGGCAGGCGTTCGGGCTGCAGCCGCACCATACCGAGACGTTCAGGATCTCCCCGGATCCGTCGGCCGCTGGACAAGATCCGGGATGTGGTCGGGCTCTGTCAGGCCCCGCCAGCGAACGCGGTGGTCTTCTCGGTCGACGAGAATTCGCAGATCCAAGCACTGGAACGGGCCGCGCCCGTGCTCCCGATGCTGCCCGGTGTCCCCGAGCGGCGCAGTTTCGGCCACATCCGGCACGGCACCACCGATCTCGCAAGGTACTGATCGGAACGCGAAATTGCGGACGCGCCGCCTCTTTCCGGAACCCACCTCCAGCCGCGCCTGGCGATGCCCGATGACGGCCGGGCCATGTCCATGCTCCCCACGACGACGCACCATGCGCCCCTGCCCGTTCTGCGGGCCGCGGTGTTCGCCACCGTCGGGACGGTACTGGGCGTGAGCGCCCACCATCTGATCGCCGAAGGGCCGGCCCCCTGGCGGCAGAGCGCCTGGGCCGTCGCCATGCTCTTCGCCATCGGGCTCGCCGGCGCGCGGCGTCCGCGCACGCTGGGCGCGGTGGCGGCGACAAGCGCCGCCGCCCGCCCGCACGATCACCCCCTTCATTGACTCCGGCCAACACGTTCGCCGGTTGTCGGAGTCTTCGCTCCCCGTTCCGGCCCCTCGGGGTCGGGCACGTCGCAGGTGGTCGGCGTGACGGGACCGTACATACCTCGCTGCCGGAGTCTCCGGCGTTGGATGCGCGCTTGGCGCTTGGCGGCTACGTCCCACAATCCGTCGGCTACTCCTACAACTCGACGAACATCGACTTGTCCGACTATCCGGACCTGGACGACGCGCTCTCGGATCTCCAGAGCGACTCAGACCAGGCGGCGAAAGTCCGCTGTCGATCAAGAACATGAGGCGCCCGGGCAGATGGCAAACGGAGAGTAGGCTGCCGCCCCAGCTGGTCGGCCAGTAGCATGCGGCAGCCCGCGTAAGCGATCCGGTCACGGAGTGTGTCCAGCGACGGCCTGGCGCCAACCGGTACCGGAGCAGCCGGCCTGATCCCTGAGCCGTACAGAATCCGGATGCAGGATGCTTTCGGACCGAAATGGCTGGATGCCATCATGAGGGGATCAGCACGGAACGACTTGTTGGATCACCACTCGGCTCCCCTGACGTCAGGGGACGCCATGACCGGCACGGATACACCAATCGGCACCTGCTGATACACCGAACGTGTTGAGCTGGGCGTGGCTGAGATGCGAGGACCGAATTGATCGACGCCACCGTCGGGTCGCGCCCTGTCCGCTATGCCACGACTTTTGTCGGCCGGGAGCGCGAGAGGGAAACGCTACGCCACGCGGTGCAGTCCAATCGTTTCGTCGGGCTCGTCGGACCAGGTGGTGCGGGCAAGACACGGCTGGTCACGGAGGTCGCCCAGGAGTGGGCGGGGCAATACGACAACGGCGTCTTCGTCGCCGATGTGTCCGAGGTGCGCGGGCCCGAGGAGCTGTGCTCTTGCGTCGCCGCCGCCGTGGGCATGCGGGAGAACGCGTCGCTGCCCCTGAAGCAGATCGCGGAAGGGCTCCGACAGCTCGAAGCCGTGATCGTGCTGGACGGCAGTGAGCTCTTGGGCGTCGACGGCGTCGCCATGATTCAGGAGCTGCTGCAAGCCGGCGACCGCGCCAGATTCGTGGCAACGAGCCGGCGCGCGATCCATGTCGACGGCGGCACGCTCATGACGCTCGCACCGCTACCGGTTCCCTCTGCAAGCGCATGGACGACGGCCGAGAGCGCCATGAGCTACACATCCGTACAGCTCTTCACCGAGAGGGCCCGACTCGTACGCCCGGACTTCGCCGTGACGGAGCACAACGCCGAAGCCGTGGCGTCGCTGTGCCGGCACCTCGACGGGCTGCCGCTGGCCATCGAGCTGGCGGCCTCGTGGGTGAGGGCCCTGTCGGTGGAGCAGATCATCGGCCGGATGCAGGCAAGCCCGGATTTTCCGCGTGCCGGTACCCGGAACGTCGCGCCACGCCATCGCGACCTGCGTTCCCTGACGGCCGGCACCTACGAACTCTGCTCGGAAGTGGAGCGTCGTCTGTGGTGCCGACTCACGGCATTCGAAGGAACCTTTGACTTGGCAGCCGTCGAGGCGGTGTGTGGCGCTCCTCCTCTCGACGGCGTGGACCTTCTGGACGCACTCGTGTCCCTGGTGGACCAGTCCGTGGTCATGGTCGACGACGTGGCCGGTCCGAGCCGCTACCGACTGCTGCGTGTCACGCGTGACTACGGGAACGAGAAGCTGGACGGCGCGGACAACCGTCAGCAGCTGGAAGACCGCCGCATGGAGCACTACGAACGTGTGCTGTCGCGGTTCACACAGGACCTGCCGGGCCCAGGACAGTTCCGTCTCATGGACCAGCTGCAGCTCGACTACTCCAACATCGTGGCGGCCATCGACCACGGTCTGGCGTCCTCGCAGGGTGCTGTTGCCGTAGGCATGGCCGCCGACCTGTGGAATTTCTGGTTCGCCAGCGGTCGCCTGGCCGAAGGCATCAGTGTTCTGCGCCGTGCGCTGGCCGCGTCTTCCGGGGAAGTGGACGCGGCCGATCGCGTACGTGCGCTGTATATCCAGGCATACCTGTGTGTGCTGCGGGACGAACTGCGCTCGGCGGAGAAGCTCCTGCACACCGCCGGGTCCGATGACCAGGGGGCGAGAGACGGGCTCAACAAGGGACTCAGCCTGCAGGTCGATGCCATGGTCGAGATGGCGTACGGCCGGCTGAACACTTCACGGGAACGGCTTGAGCAGGCGCTGGCGATCTACGAGCGGCTGGACAGCGCGCGGGCTCGTGTGCTGTTCATGGACGCGATCGGCGTAGCCGTTCTGCTGGCCGCACTGTCGGGGGACTCCGCCCAGGCTCTTGCGCTCGGACATCGTGGGCTCACCGCCTGCGACGAGTACGAAGACGTGATGTGGCGCGGCTACATCGAGTACGCGCAGGGCGTGAACGAATGGATGCGGAACAACCTGGGGGGCGCACGGCAATCGGCACTCTCGGTGCTGCGCTCATCTCACGATCAACTGTTGCTGACTCACTGCGTCGAACTGCTCGCATGGTGTGATTCTCGTGGCGGACGGCATCAAGCCGCGGCTCGGCTGTTCGGTGTCGCCGACAGGATGTGGAGCGTGCTCGGCGGCTATTTCTCCGGTTTCCGGCTGGTCGCGGAGCACCGGGAACGGTGTCTGGACGACAGTCGTGGCGCGCTCGGCGGGCCGGCGTTCAGCAAGGCCTACGTCGAAGGCGGGCGGCTCAGCCGAGATGAACTACTGGAGGTCGCGTCGGAGCAAGCTCCCGTCCGGCCTCGGACGGAGGCCACCGCACCGCTGACGGCGCGGGAGCTGGAGGTCGCCCACCTGCTGACGCAGGGGATGAGCAACCGCGACATCGCACGCACTCTGACCATCTCGCCCAGGACCGCCGAAAGCCACGTCGACCACATCCTGACCAAGCTCGGGCTGGTCAACCGCACCCAGGTGGCCACGTGGATGCTCTACGCCGACGGGGACGTCCGGTCCAGGTGAGCAGGGGACGTTTCCGGCTCCCCGACGCGCGTCACGCCCCTGCTTTCGCACTCCGATGATCTCCGCCCGAATCCTATGACCCGACATCATCCGGCTTCGGTGTGAAGTGTCCGTACCACGCCTCCGTAGTCCCGTAGGCACACCTCCGTAGTTCTACGGAAGCCATCCGCCGACCCCGGTGCCACGATCGCCCCACATCGGTCAAGCCGGACCTCTGTGAGTCCGGTCACCCTATTCGGAGGCGACAGATGGACACGGTGCAGTTGGCTCAGCAGTACATCGCAGGCCGTTGGCGAGACGGCTCCGGCGAGAAGAAGCTCGTCGATCTCAATCCCTACAGTGGTGACTCGATCTGCGACTTCGCGGTGGCGACGCGGGAGGACGTCGACCAGGCGTACCGGTCCGCGGCGACGGAGCAGCGGGGGTGGAGCAAGCAGAGTGCCTACGCCCAGCGGACAGTGTTCGAGAACGCCGCCCGCATCGTGCAGGAACGCGCGGACGAGATCGCCGAACTGATCGTCGCCGAAGTGGGGGGAACCCGGCTCAAGGCGGGATTCGAGATCGGACTCGTGATCGACTGTCTCAAAGAGGCGGCAACCCTCCCCCTGCGCATGGAGGGGCGCATCCTCGCCTCCCCGGTCGAGGACACGGAGAACTTCGTCTTCCGCAAGCCGGTCGGAGTCGTGGGCGTCATCAGCCCCTTCAACTTCCCGTTCTTCCTGTCGATGAAGTGTGTCGCACCGTCCCTGGCCACCGGCAACGGCGTGGTCGTCAAACCGCACGAGGAGACGCCGATCACCGGCGGCACTCTGATTGCCTCGATCTTCGAAGAGGCAGGGCTGCCGGCGGGTCTCCTCAACGTCACCGTCACCGAGATCCCGGTGATCGGTGACTACTTCCTGGAGCATCCGGTGCCCCGGATCCTGGCCTTCACCGGGTCGACGGCCGTCGGCCGCCACGTCGGTGAGGTGGCGGCGCGCCACTTCAAGAAGGCCATTCTCGAACTGGGCGGCAACAGCGCCTTCATCGTGTGTGAGGACGCCGATCTGGACTACGCCGTCGACGCGGCCGTGTTCAGCCGGTTCACCCACCAGGGCCAGATCTGTATGTCGGCCAACCGCATCCTGCTGCATTCCTCCATCGCCACGGAGTTCAAGCAGCGCTTCATCACGAAGGTGTCCGAGCTGAGGACCGGTGACCCCGCCGCTCCCGACACGATCGTCGGTCCGCTGATCAACGCACGGGCTGTCGCCTCGTTGGAGCAGAAGGTCGACGCCGCGGTCGACGGCGGAGCAACCGCGCTGCTGCGCGGTTCGGCCCAGGGCAACGTGTTCGCCCCGACCGTTCTGGAAGGCGTCGCGGCGTCCGCGGACATCGCACAGGACGAATTGTTCGGGCCTGTGGTGCTGCTGCTGGAATTCGACACGGACGACGAGGCGATCGCCATCGCCAACAACAGCGACTTCGGGCTCAGTGGAGCCGTCCACACCCGGGACATCGCCCGCGGGATGCGCATCGCCCGCCGTGTGGACACCGGCATGATCCACATCAACGACGCCACCATCGCCGACGAGCCGATCGTGCCGTTCGGCGGGGAGAAGCAGTCCGGGATCGGCAGGCTCAACGGTCCGGCGAGCATCGACGAACTCACGACCCTTCAGTGGGTCTCGGTCAATCACGGCCGCCGGATCTACCCCTACCAGTGAGCAGGAACGTCCCCGTGAGCAGCAACGACACAATATCTGGGTCCACTGACCAGCACACCGCTCTGCGGACCGGCTCGCTCGGCGTCACCGCGATCGTCTTCTTCGTGGTCGCCACCGTCGGTCCCATGTCCGCCCTCATCGGCGGGATACCTCTGGCCTTCGCTCTCGGCCCCGGGACAGGCGTTCCCGGCCTGTTTCTGTTCGTCGCGGCGCTGCTGATCCTCTTCTCGGTCGGCTACACCGCGATGAGCCGGCATGTCGTCGCCGCCGGCGGGTTCTACGTCTACATCGGATCGGCCTTCGGCCGCCGGGCGCAGCAGGCGGCGGGACTGGTGGCGCTCTTCAGCTACCACACAATGATCCTCGCCCTGTGGGCGCTGCTCTCGCTCACCACCTCCGCCTTCATCCACGAGGCCACCGACGTGAACGTCTCCTGGATCGTGGTGATGCTCGCCGGACTCGCCCTGGTCGGCATCCTCGGCCGTCGGGACGTCAACCTCAGCGCAGGGGTACTCGGCATCCTGATGCTGGCCGAGGTCGCAGTGATCGCCGTCATGGATGTAGCCGTCATCTTCCAGACCCCGGCGAGCAACTACACCGCTGCTCCGTTCGAGCTGAGCCACATCTTCCACGGAGACGTCGGCGCCGGATTCATGTTCTGCGTCGTGGTCTTCATCGGCTTCGAAGCAACCGCCATCTACAGCGAGGAGGCCCGGGACCCGCGGCGCACCATCCCGCGCGCCGCGTACGTGGCCGTCGGTGTCATCGCCGTGTTCCACATCGTCTCCTCCTGGGTGATGGTGTTGGCCTACGGCACAGATCACGTCCAGAACGCGGCGCTCGGCGACATGACGAACTTCGTCTACACCGTCGCCGACAACAGCCTCGGCGGCGCCTTCGTCGTCGTCATGAAGGTCCTGTTCGTCACCAGCACCTTCGCGGCCTGCCTGGGCATCCACAACGCCGTCTCCCGGTACCAGTTCTCCCTGGCACGGGAGGGCCTGCTGCCGCAGAAGCTGGCGCAGACCCACCCGAAGTGGAAGTCACCGCACCACTCCAGCCTGGCGCAAACCGTGATCGCCATCGTCGTCATCCTCGCCTGCTACTTCGCGGGGGTCGCCCCGACAACGGTCTTCGCACTGCTGCTGGCCGTGGGCACCTTCGGACTGATCACGCTGATGGGGGTGCTGTGTTTCGCGGTCATGTACTTCTTCGGTCGTGACCACCGCGGAGAGAACTGGTGGGTACGGCTGGCCGCCCCGCTGATCGCCGGCGCGGGCTTCGCCACGGTGATCGTGTTCCTGCTGAAGAACTGGGACATCCAGACCGGCTCCAGCACCTGGTTCGCCACCTGTCTGCCGTGGACCGTCCCGGCCCTGGCTGTCATCGGCTTCCTGCTGCCCGACCGGGTCACACGCCAGGGCCGGCACCTGTCCGGTCCCGTCAGCGGCCTGACCGAAGACTCAAAGGCCCAGGCGCAGTGACGGCCAGGCCGAGTGAGGAGCACGACCGAAAGGATCTCCCGTTGGAAGCCCAGCACACCGTCGTGGATGCCGCCCGACTCGCGCGCGGATACGTCCCGTTCCTGGTCGACGGACACGAGACGGGGGAGCTCTCCGAAGTCCGCGGCCGTGAGGACGTCCGTACGGGTGTCTTCCGTGTCTCCGAGGGAGTGTATCCGGACCGCACCGCGGTGCCGTACCTCTTCGAGGCCGACGAGTACATCTGGATCGTCGAGGGCGAGGTCCACATCAAGTCCAGCGAAGAGGAAGAGGAACTGGTGCTGCGAGCCGGCGACTCCGCCTTCTTCAGGCGCGGCAGCGAGTCCACCTGGACGTTCCACGCGCCCTTCCGCAAGTTCTCGGTGGAGATTGGAGTAGTCAGGTGAGTGCTCGCTACGACGTCGCGGTGATCGGCGGTGGATTCGCCGGTCTGGCAGCCGCGCGGGAAGCCTCCCAGTTGGGACGGTCCGTGGTCCTCATCGAGGCACTGGACAGGCTGGGTGGACGAACCTGGACCGACGACCGCCTCGGCACCCGGATCGAGATGGGCGGCACCGACATCCACTGGCTGCAGCCCCATGTCTGGTCGGAGGTGTCACGCTACGGTCTGACGATCGAGGAGTTCGCCCCACCGGAGCAGCTGCTCTTCCTCGACGACGGCACCGTCGCGGAGGGCTCGGAGGAAGAGGTCTTCGGCCTCCTGGACAAGGGCATGCAGGCCCTGGCCGAGGCCGCCCGCGAGGCCTACCCCCGCCCGCAGGACCCGCTCTTCTCCCCCGCCGCCCTGGACTTCGACAAGCTGAGCCTCGGCGACTTCCTCGACCGGGTGGAGATGAGCCAGCAGGAACGGGCCATGGTGTCCTCGTTCTGGTCGGCCGCCTGCCAGGCTCCGCTCAGCGAAGCGGGCCTGACCATCGCGCTGCGCTGGCTGGCCCTGGCCGGCTGGGACTGGCAGGTCATGCTGGACGTCATCTCCCGCTACAAGATCACGGGCGGTACGGGGCTCTTGGTCGACGGCATCGTCTCCGACATCAGAGCCGACTTCAGGATGTCGACGACCGCCAGGCAGGTGACCGAGACGTCTTCGGGCGTGGAGGTCGAACTGTCCGACGGGTCCACGGTCGTGGCGGGTGCGGTGGTGTGCGCCGTGCCGGTGAACGTCCTGTCGCGGATCACGTTCTCGCCCGAGCGTCCGCAGGTCACCGCCGTCGCCGAGGCCGGACAGATTTCCGGAGGCCTGAAGGTCCTCTGCCGCGTCAAGGGCGACAGGACCCCGTACATGGCGTTCGCGCCGGAGGGGCACCCCTTCGTGCTGCTGCAGTACGACCGGCCGGTCGGCGAGGACCACATCGCTGTCGCCTTCGGCCCCGACGCCACCGCGGTGAACGGTCATTCCCCCGCCGAGGTGCAGCGGGTGCTGCGGGCCTGGCTGCCCGACCTGGAGGTCGTAGAGGTCGCGTCGCACAGCTGGACCACCGACCCGATGTTCCGCGGCACCTGGGCCGTGCCCGCCCCGGGACAGCTGCAGCAGCAGCTCGACCTCGTCAGGGACCGGGCGGGCCGGGTGCTGTTCGCCGGCGCCGACCTGGCCAGCGGCAGCTACGCCCTGATCGACGGCGCGATCCACACCGGCATCAGGGCCGGCCGCGACGCGGCCAACCTGGCGTGACACGCGAACCCTGACCGGCAAGACCGTATCGCCGGCCTGCCACGACCGGACGTGTGAGGTGGGGCCCAGCGCCCCTCCCCCGCGTCCGGTCCGCGGTCGTCGCGTAACCAGACGCCCATTCGTGCTTCAACCGTCTGGAGCCATCATGAGAACCACCAGCCCGAACCCCCGCAGCACAGAGCGGTTCGCCCTGGCCATGCAATCGGCGCTCACCCGGAGCGAGGTGATCGACGCCTACCTCACCCACGCGCGCGCCGTGATCCCGGCCAGTGCCGTCGGTCTGTACCGACTCGACCAGCACTCCCGACGGGTTCTGGACGTGCACGCCGTCACCACGGACCAGTTCCTGGACGCCTATGAGGCATATGGCCGGGACGACGACCCGATCCTCAGCCGGGTGATGGATGAGAAGACTGCCCTGGACTCGTCGCGTCTGCCCTGCGGGCAGTGGGACCGCAGCGGGGCCCGCCAGGCTCTGGCGGTGGCCCGCTACGAGCACTCGCTCCTGGCCCCCGTCATGTCGGGAGCCGTGTTCTTCGGCACGATCAACTTCGCACGCAGCACATCCCAAGAACCCTTCTCGCGCGCGGACTTGACCGCCGCCCAGTGCATCGCCGAACACGTCGGACGAGGCATGGAACGCTCGCTGCGTTTCGAGGCGACAGCCCAGCACACCGCGCTGATCGAGAACGCTTTCGATCATCTGGACTACCCGGTGATCATCACCGACCTCGGCGGTCGAGTGCTGTTCTTCAACCGCGCCGCGCGACGTGAATGGCCCGTCCCACTGGGCCCCGACGGAAGTCTGCCCACCGCCGACGGGCTGGCCCGGGCCATCATGGACGCGACGGCGGGATTCGCCCGCGACGGCACGAGGGTGGCGAGCCGCACGGTCTCCACAGCCGGCGGGAAGAGCGTCATCGCCAAGACGGTCCGTCTGGCGGGAGACATTCCCGCCGCGGCTACGGTGCTCTTCGAGCACTCCGGGCCACAGTCCGAGCACCGGCTGCCGGACTGGGAGGTCCTGACGAGCCGAGAGAGGGACATCGCCCAGCTGGTGAGCGAGGGCTTGACGACCCGGCAGATCGCGGAACGCGCCTTCGTCTCCGAGAACACGGTCAAGCAGCACCTCAAGCGCATCTACGCCAAGACGGACGTCACCAATCGCGCCGGGCTGATCCAGCTGATCTGGGCCTCGACACATGGCCCAGCGAGTCGGTAGCGCCCCGCGCCCGCAATCACGTAGGGCGGGTGGCGGTCTCCTCAAGACCGCCACCCGCCCTATCGCGGTGTGGCCCACCCTGACATCCCCGTCTGGGTGGGCCACTGAACCGTCGGAGCAATATCTCTGGACACCCCCGGCTCGTTCATGGAACTCCCCGGCAAGACGGCAAGACCCTGCCTCGCCCGCCGATCGCATCCGGCGCACTACCTCAGGGCGCGACCGCCGTCGCTGTTGATGACGATGCCGGTGACGACCCGGGAGGCTCTCGGGTCGGCGAGGTAGACGTAGGCGCCGGCGTGATCGGCCGGCGAGGGCGTCACCCCGAGCATGGTTCCTGCGGCGATCCGTTCGTCCCTGCCGCTGACCGCGCCGACCGACGACCCGCTCTCCCCCAGTGCCGCAAGGCCGGAGAAACCGGTGCCGCTGGTGCCGCCGGGGGCCACACCGTTGACGCGGACGGAGGGGGCCAGGTCGGCCGCCAGGTGCTGTACCGTCCCGCGCAGCGCCCACTTGGAGCTGCCGTACAGCACACCGCCGCCCACGGGGTGGAACGCCGACTCCGACAGGGTCAGGGTGACCGAGCCGCCTGCCGCGTGCAGGGCGGGCCAGGCTGTCCTGACCGCGACGAGCGTGGCCAGGACGTTCACCCGCCAGATCTCCTCGGCCGCCTTGACCAGCTCGTCCACCGACAGCTCGCGCAGCGAGGCATAGTGGTCGAACACACCCACACAGCAGGTGAGATGGTCGAGCCCGCCGGTCGCGCTGATGGCCTGCGACAGGGCCTGGTAGAGCACGGCGGGAGCGGTCGCGTCCCCGACGACCACCTCCAGGGGTCTGCCCTTGGTCTCCCGCCGCAGTGCGTCGGCGTGGTCCTCGGACCGTTCGACCACGGTCACCACCGCGCCCTCGTCGAGATAGGCGAGCGCCGCGCCCTTGCCGATGCCGGCGCCGCCTCCCACGACGAGAACACGCATTCCTTCCAGCCGCCCGCTCACGGTGCGGGCCTCCTGGCCAGCATCTCGGTGATGAGGTCGGGCTCCTGGAAGCTGAGGCAGTCCAGTGCCACCGCGTCCAGCAGAACGCGGGTGCCCCGGCGGGGCGACCAGATGTCCAGCCGCATGCCGTTCCTGGTCTCCACCTTCCTGATGACCACGTCCGCGAACTCGTTCGCGATGACGATCGGCCCGTCGTTTCCCGGGCCCTCGGGGTAGTGGGACTCCTCACCGATGTCCGGGCGTTCGATGTGCGGCGTGTGGCTCGACGTGTCCACCATGGCCTCCTGATCAGTGCGGCGGGAGCCGGCTAGACGAAGATGGACAGGTTGTGCGCGTTGATCAGCGCCTGGTCGAACGCCGCCCACCTGCGCGCGAGCCGCCATCCGTCGGTCTCCCTGCGGACGGTGTCCTTCCTGGACAGTGAGTAGAGACTGGGCGTCGGGCTGTCCCCTCGGCTCCGGTAGATGAAGCAGTTGCAGTGCACGAGGTACTCGTCCGCCACGTCCGTCGTGTCGACGAGCACGTTGGTGACGTAGTGGCGGGTGCGGGAGGGCGGCTGCTCGGCCCAGGAGAAGTCCGTCTCCAGCCGCCGTACCCGCACCTCCAGTGTCTGGCGGTCGTCGTCGAAGATGCGTGAGGTGGGGGCCAGTTCCCAGTCGGCCTGGGCCTCACGGGTCACGCGGACCGGCACCTCGTAGGTGATGTCGTCGGCGAGCATGGCCAGCCAGTCGCGGAACCGCCGTTCGTCGAGGGCCAGCGCCTCGCGGTACAGGAACTCCTGGATCTCGGACACCGTGTCGCGGTCCACGGGGAGTCGGTCGCCCATCACGCCTCCCCGGCCAGGTAGTCGCCCCAACGGGTCCACAGGTTCCGGAAGTTGGTGTCGTTGACGTAGGGCGTGACGACATGGCCGGGACCGGCGAACTCGGGGTCGGGCTCGCTCTGCATGCCCATGATGTAGGGGAAGTCGAGGTCCTTGACCATGGTCGACCCCGCGGACTGGGTGACCTTGGTCCAGTTCTCGAAGTCGTCCTGTTCGAAGGTTCCGGCCTGTCCGAAGGCCAGGGTGTAGGCGCGGTAGGCCTCGGACTTGTACTCCTCCGAGGCGTTCCTGGGCACGAGACACCAGGAGTACATCTCCATGCGTCCGGGGCCGGCCGGGTGGTAGAGCCGCATGGTGACGAAGCGGACTCCCGGCTCGCCGGGCACCAGGCTGAAGGGCTGCATGAGGAAGGAGAGGTTCGGGAAGACCGTACCCACAGCCGTGCGGGTCCTGGCGAAGACCTCGACCTGCTCGGGCGTCAGGGTTTGTTTCATCTCCTCGACGAGTTCGTCGGGAAACCCGCCGAAGGCCGGGAAGTTGGGGCTGTGGCCAAGCCCGATGCCGTGCCCCTTGCCGGGAACGCTGGCGGCCCAGCCCTGGCTGTGCGTGGAACCTGACGACGGGAAGTAGCCCAGGTTGAAGCCCCATTGGTGGGCCACGGGGGTGTGGTAGCCGTCGCCGGCGAAGTTCTCGGCGCAGATCTTCCAGTCCGTGTCGGCGATCCAGTGGTCCGGCGGTCCGTGCACCTCGACGCCGCCGAAGCCGTGCTTGAGGTAGAGGTCGAGGTAGAAGCGGAAGTCGCCCAGGTACTCGTCGAGCGTGGAAGCCTGCGGATCGAGCGTCCCGAAGACGAGGCCTTCGTATCCGTCGACGCGAACGCCGACCAACCCCCAGTCCTTGCGCTTGAGTTGGCCCTCGTAGCCTTCCTTCATATAGGGCACGCCGATGAGTTCACCCGAGTTCTTGTACGTCCACCCGTGGTACGAACACCGGAAGTGCGAGGCGTTGCCCATCTCGGACTTGCACATCACGTTGCCGCGGTGCCGGCACATGTTCAAGCTGGCATGGATCTCGCCGTGCTCGTCCCGGGCCACGATCAGATTGTTGTTGCCGATCTTGCGGGTGACGTAGTCACCGGGTGCCGGGATCTCGCTCTCGTGCGCGAGGAAGCACCACGCCTTGGAGAACAGGCGTTCCTGCTCTAGGTCGTACACGGCCTGGTCGTTGAAGGCCCGGGCGGGGAACCGGCCAGCGGTGATCCCCACCCGGGTGTTCTCAACCCAGGCATCCAGCTGCTGCTGCTCCGCCTGTGGTGTCATCGGTCATCCCTGGTGCTTCGGCGTGCGCGGCCCGAACCGCTTCTCGATCTCGGTCTTGATCTGCGCATAGCGCTCGACGTGCTGGGCCGTCGTCTGGACGTGCACGTCGGGGACGAGGTCCTCGGTGTAGGGCGGGCGGCACTTGCCGACGTTGATGTATCCGGCCCCGTTCACCCGGATCTTCTCCAGCGGGATGTTGTACTTGGCGAACTCCATGAAGTCCTGGCCGACGAGGAAGGGCTCGTGGGCCCAGCGCAGCCGCTCGGTCAGCCAGCGGGCGTCATCCATGCGGCCCTGCTGGAGCGCGTCGCGCAACTCCAGAACGGGGCCAGGTCCCATGGCAGTGGTGGAGGACCAGGCCATGCCGACGAGCTCCTCGCCGTACAGCTCCCAGGCCGGGAACCAGTCCGTCTCGATCGACATCAGGGGGAAGCTGGTGCCGGTGTGGGCCATGTCGTTGTGGTAGCGGAAGCCGACGGAGGCGCCACCGGCGTACTTGACGGCGACGACCTGCGGCAGCTCGACGAGAGTCTTGTACACGCTCCGGGGGATGATCCCGCGGAAGGCCGCCGTGTTGTCGTAGACGACGATGGCGAGCTCGGGCACGGCCTCGGCCACGTCGCGGTAGAAGCGGTCCATCACCGGGGCGACCATCTCGCCCCACATGGGGCGGCCCAGCAGCGTGCCGGTGACGCCGAGGTCGGCAAGGTACTTCATCCGGGATACTGTGTCCCGGGTGTTGAGCGTGGTGGCTCCGATGAAGAGCGGGAAGTCGGGGTCGATGGCGCGGGCGGTCTCGGCCGCGCAGGCGGCGTACGCCTTCCACTCCTCCAGGGTGAGGGTGGCCATCTCGCCGAGCGTTCCGTTGAGGGCGATCGCGTCGACGCCGTCACGGATCAGGGCGCCGATCATCCGCTCGGTCTCCTGGAGGTCGACCGTGTCGACGGCGTCGACGCGCTCGGCGCCCGGCAGGGCGGGTGTGGGCGGGTAGGCCATCACACCCCGCATGTCACGGCCGGTGACCTTGGGCAGCTTGCTCATGGGGTTTCTCCTTGGACAGAGGGGAGGGAGGGTGTGTCACAGCCGGGCGGCTGCGACGGCGGTGCCCGTGAGCCACTCGGGCACGGGTTCGTAGGCCAGGACGTCGAAGCCGGTCCGGGCGGCGCCCGCGGCTGCGAGCCAGGTGCGGATCTCGTGCGCTCCGTTGCCGGCCGCGTCGATGGCGTCCTGGGTGTAGTCGGTCAGGCGCGCGGGGTCTCCGGATTCGAGGCGTGCGATGAAGTCACGGTCGAATTCCTCGTTGATGGAGCCAGATTCCGGCAGGCCCACCCAGTGCGAGAGGCCGCCGGTCGCCAGGACGACGACGCGCGGGGCGAAGCTCTGGGCCTCGACCGCGTCCCGGATCATCCGTCCCAGGTCGTAGCACCGCTTGGGGGTCGGCCAGGGCGGGTTGACGCCGTTGACGATCACCGGGACGAGCGGGTGCTTCGAGTCCGGGTCGAGATGCTTCAGCGGGACACAGAAGTTCTCGTCGAACTCCAGGCCGCCCTCGACCAGGGCGGGGTCGAACTCCGCCCCCAGGGCGTGGGCGTACAGGTGACGGCCCAGTTCCGCGTGACCGGGGTAGTGGTGCTGTTCGACGTTGAGGAAGGCGGCCATCTCCGCGGTGGTGGGCCCCAGATAGGAGTTGGCCGTGGCGATGGCGAAGGCCGGCAGGTTGCCGAGGTTGAAGTTGGTGAAGTGCTCCACCGAGACGGCTATCACGGCGTCGGGCCGCAGCTCTTCGATGCGCTTGCGTACCTCGGCGTAGGCGTTTTCCACGCTGGCGCGGGCAGCGGCGGGGACCCGTTCGGGCCAGCCGGTGATGCCCGGCGAGTGGGAGGCCGCGAAGACTCCCACGATGCGTCCGTTGCCGCTCATCGTTGCGTCTCCCCTCGTATCTGGGCGTAGTACTGGGCTCGGTCGACCTGGAGCTGAATGGCGCAGAAGTAGAGCAGGTAGGGGTTGATGCCGCTCTCGTACAGGGCCTTGAAGTCGAGGTCCTTCATCCACTGCCGGTGTTCGCCGTGGATGCCGTACGAGTCGAGGACGGCGTCGGGGTCGGCCTGGTAGGCCTTCTTCACCTCTGGATCGCGGCGGATCTCCCAGAGGAGCTGGTGGATCTCGTACACGACGTCACCTCCGGGGTGTGCTCAGGCACTCGCGTGGCCGGCGTCGAGCTTGTGGAGGAACCAGTCCGCCAGACGGGCGGTGGCCACGGAGAAGTAGTCGTAGCTGCAGTGCAGCGATCCGGCGCCGTCGTAGATGTCGACGGTGACGTCCTTGGTGGTCAGGGCGTCGATGAAGCGGCGGGCGCCGGCGATGTCCATGATGATGTCGTCGGTGCCGTGCATGACGTACACGGGGACGGTCAGCTTGTCGGCGACGCCGTCGAGGGTGAAGGCGGCCAGTTTCTCGCGGGCCTCTGCGTCGTCCTTGGAGCCCGACAGCCACTGCAACTGCTGCTGGAGCGGCGGGTAGAACTCGTAGAAGTCGGTGAGGATGCTCCAGGTGCCGCACCATGCGGCGACGGCCTTGATCCGGGGTTCGAAGGCGGCGGCCCGCGGGGCGTAGTAGCCGCCGAAGCTGACGCCGGCCACGCCGATGCGGTCGGCGTCGACGTCGTCGCGCTGCTGGAGGAAGTCGAGGACGGCGGCGACCGGGACTTCGTAGTCGGGGCGGCTGAAGAGCTTCTTGAAGCGCAGCGAACTGCCGCGGCCGGGGGTGTCGACCATGACCACGTTCATGTCGCGGGCGGGGAACTCGGTGCCGCCCATGAAGTACAGCTCTTCGGCCCAGGAGTCGGCGCCGCCCAGGAACAGGACGGTGGGCCGGCGCTTGCCGGAGTTGTCCGGGCGGACGATGTAGCCGTCCATGGTGATGCCTTCGAAGGGCACCTTGATGCGCTCGATGAGACCGTCGGAGAGTTCGACGGCGCGCTGGAAGTTCTTCGTGCCGGTGGTGTAGGCGAGTTCGCGGCGGGGGTCGTCGGAGTTGAGGAAGAACTCCGAGTGGCGCCAGTAGCCGCAGGAGCGCATGAAGGCCCGGCGGGCGGTGGTGATGTTGCCCTCGGCGAGGGCGGCTTCGGCCGCGGCGGCGACCTCCTGTGCGGTGCGGCTCCACTCCTTCTGCCACAGTTCGCCGTCGGTGCTGGTACGGCCGATGCGGGCGGCGGTGCGGGCACACTCGAACAGGTCGGAGCCGCCGACGGCGACCTGCGCCAGCAGGCGCATGGTCTGCAGCGACCAGTCTTCGTCCTGGGGGAAGAGTTCGATGGTGGAGAGGGCGTCGCGGTTGGCGGCGACGGACGACTGGGGCATCGGGCTTCCTTTGCAGAGGAGAGGGTGGATCAGGGCGTGGTGGTCACCGGGTCGGTGCTGCTGCCGGTGATCTCGCGGAAGTCCGCGCGCTGCGCGATGGCGTTGCGCAGGGTGGCGAGCTGCCTGGGGGCGTTGACGCAGACCGCTCCGCGGATGACGCCGTCGCGTCCGTAGGCGGCCACGAGCGAGGTCTCGTCGCGCCGCAGTACGGCGATGTCGTCTTCCGGGGAGACACGTCCGACGCAGCGCAGCTTCGCTTCGAACTGGTCGGTCCAGAAGTAGGGAACGGACTCGAAGGGACGCGACTCGCCGAGCAGGGTTCCCGCCGCGTGCATGCCCTGTTCGACGGCGTTGGTCCAGTGCTCGACGCGCATGGTCTCGTCGAAGACCTTGTTGTGCCAGCGGGCGACGTCGCCGGCGGCGACGACCCCCGGAACGCCGGTGGACAGGTCCGGTTCGCAGCGCACACCGTCGGCGAAGCCGATCGACGAGCCGGTCAGCCAGGCCGTGGCCGGGATGCCGCCCACGCCCACGAGGAGCGTGTCGGCGGTCAGGGTCTCCCCCGTGTCCAGCACCACGTGGGCGCGGTCGTCGGCCGCACGCAGGGAGTCGACTCCGGTGGAGCAGACGATCCGCACTCCGTTGCGCTCGTGCAGGTCGGCGTACCAGATCCCCACCTGTTCGCCGAACCGGTACATGGGGGTGGGCATGACGTCGACGACGGTGACGTCCAGGCCGAGCGCGCGGGCGGTGGCCGCCGTCTCCAGGCCGATGAATCCGGCCCCGATGACCACGAGATGACCGCCGCGCTCCAGTGCCCTGCCCAGCAGTTCCGCGTCGTCGTAGGTCCTGAGGGTGTGCGCGGTCGGCATGGACAGAGTCATGGGCATCCGACGGGATATCGATCCGGTGGCGATGACCAGACCGTCGTAGGTGATGGATGTCCCGGACCCGAGCCACAGCAGGCGGTCGCGGGTGTCGAGGGCGGTGGCCGCCTCGCCGAGTCGCAGCGTGACGCCTCGCGCGTCGAACCACTCCCTCTCCCGCAGGCGCAGTGCCGATTCACTCAGTCCGGTGGCGAGGGCGTCCTTGGACAGCGGGGGCCGGGTGTAAGGCAGCCGGTCCTCCGCGCCGACGAGGACGATGTCCCCCCGGAAGCCCCGTTCCCGCAGGGACTCGATGGCACTGACGCCAGCCAGGGAGGCTCCGACGACGACCACGCGGTTCAGGTTCATTCTGTTCCCTCCACGCGTATGGCCTGGGCCGGGCAGCAGCGTGCCGAGGCCTCGGCGTGGGCGCGCAGGGTGTCGTCGGGGTTCTCCAGCCGCAGCACGGCGGTGTTCTTGTCCTCGTCGAAGTCCCAGAGTTCGGGTGCTTCGATCAGGCAGTTGGCGTACCCCTGGCACTTGGCCGGTTCGAAGATGACGTGGAGGGACATGACACGCTCCCTGATGACTTGTGGTGCGCGGCCTAGTGGCCGGCTGCGGACAGGTGCGGCATCGGTGGGGTCACGTCGACCAGGCGAGCCGCGCGGGGCGTGTTGCGGCTGGTCAGATTGCGCAGGACACCTTGCGTGATGACCGCGGTGATGCCGGGGATGTCGCCGATGGCGAGGGCGCCGAGCGCGTCCGGGGCGGTGGATCCCCAGGGGGCGTCCATGACCACGAGGTCGGCCGCGGCGCCGGGGGCGACGAAGCCCGCGGGCAGGTCCCACGTGCGGGCGTTGTTGCCAGTGGCGGCGGCCCACACCTGTGCGGGGTCGATGCCGGAGAGCGAGGACAGCTCGGCGACGGTCTTGATGACGCCCAGCGGCATCACGCCGGTGCCGGTCGGGGTGTCCGAGCCGATGACGACCCGGTCGAAACGCCCTTCCGCGTGGCACTTACGGAGGATGCGCACCGCTGACTGGAGGTTGCCTGCCTGCACGAGCTGCAACGCCATCGACGTCTCTTCGATGATCTTGTCGACGCCCTCGACGGGCAGGGAGGTCGGCCCGCCGTTGACATGCCCGCACACGTCGGGAGCCAGATGGAGCAGGTGGTCCGGGGTGATCGGCTTACTGCCGGGGATGCTGGCGCCGCCCGAGTGGCACATCACGGTGATGCCGTGGGCCTGGGCCGAGCGCACCTGGTCGTATCCGTCGGCGGGGTCCTCGTACAGGCCGAACCCAAACTTGGCCAGCCGTACACCGGCCTTCTCCAGGTCGGCGAAGTCCTCGTCGGTCAGGGTGGGTTCCAGCACCACGGAGCCGGCGTGGACGGTCATGCCTCCGGGGTGGAAGTTCCTGAAGCACGACATCGCCGCGATGGCCAGCGCCTTCACCCCCGTCGCGTCGTGCGGGCGGCCCTGGGCGTGGATCTCGCCCGGGGACACCACACTGGTGATGCCGCCGTGCACATAGCTGGCGAGGAAGTCCACCGTCTTCTGCCGGGGCGTGTAGTCCCCCAGTACGACGTGGCAGTGCGAGTCGATGAGACCGGGGGCGACGGTCGAACCGTTCGCGTCGATCACCACCTCGGCGGTGTCCACCATGACGCCGAGATCACCGCGCCGACCGACCGCGACGATCACCCCGTCCTCGCTCACCACGGTGTCCGCGTCGGCGATCAGCGGGTTCCGATAATCACCGGACAGCACCGTGCCGGCGCCGACGACAGCGAGGGTGCTCATGACGTCACCCGCGCCTGCGCCTCAGCCTTCGTCAGCCCGCCCACCCGCGCGTTGATCCGCCCTCGATTGGCGACCACGGCGATGATCACCAGCTCGTCGGGGTGCGGGGCGTCGGGGATACGCACCGTCATGGCGTCGTAGTGGCTGCGCACCCAGATCTCGTCCTTGAAGGCGAGCGGTACGTCGATGGTGGCATCCGTGCCGGAGGCCTTGGTGACGGACGTGATCCAGGCCTCGCCCCCGCCGATCGCTTTGCGCAGGGCGTTGCCGAACGTCGAGGTGACGGCGGCGTTGATGTGCTCCTGCTCGCCCGCGGTGCCGACCAGCCCGCCTTTGCCGTAGCTCTCCGGAGTGGAGCCGAGCAGGCGGACCGCTTCCTGCCCGAGGTAGGTGCCGATCTCGTCCGAGCCCTCGACGATCTGGGAGAGGTCGGCGACGTATCCCTGCCCGGCGAAGGGGTTACGGACCACCGCGCACACCGCCACCTTGCGCAGCGGGCCGCCCTCGTCGCCTTCGTCGGCCACGGACCGGATCTCTTCGATCTGGGCGAATGTCTTCCGCACAACCAGGCCGCTCACGCTGACTCCTTCGTCCTAGGGCCCCCGGCGGTCCATCTCGCTGGGGTGACACGAAGAACGGTATGAACGGCGACCACCCGTCCGCCGTCCCTGAACGGGTGTATTCGCTGCCGCGTGAAGGCCCGGAGAACCGCAGCCGTCCGGCGGCGCGATCCCGGTCGAGGAACAGGGTCCAACGGGCGGGCCGGCGGCATTGTTGACGTCCCACGATCCCGCCGGCCATCAGCCGCGGCCGACGGCTCGCTTCGCTCAGAAGCCGAGCCAGGCGTACCGCAGCACAGTGAACGGGTCCGGGAGGCTCCATTTCCCGGCTGTACACGGCAGGCAGGACCGGTCGGGGTCGGTGGGGACTGGTACGACGCCATCCCGCTTTCCGGCACGAGGGTGGGGTTGATCGTCCGTGATGTCGCGGGACACGGCATCGGAGCAGCCTCCAGATGGGCCGGCTGCGTACCACCGTCAGGGCTCCGGCCGCACTCGATCTCGCGCCGGACGAGCTGCTCGCCGGGCTCGACGACCTGCTTGCCCGGGTCGGGTCCTCGTCCTCGGCCGACAACGAGCAGGAGAACCAGGCGCCGGGCGCGACCTGCCTCTACGTCGTCTACGACCCTGTGTCCCGGCACTGCTTCATGGCTCGCGCAGGACACCCGCCGCCGATCCTGGTCAGGGCCGATGGAGACAGCGAGATCGTGAGCCTACCGCCGACCCGCCACTGGGCCTCGGCGGACTGCCCTCCGAGAGCCTGGACGTCGAAATGCCCGAGAACGGCATGCTTGCCCTGGTCGCCGACGGGCTCGCCGAAAGCCGCGAACGGGACATCGACATCCGCACCCTTGCGAGACACCCTCGCGGAGCAGCACCGATGCTCTGGACAGTGCCTGCGACGCTGCCATCGACGCCTTGCTGCCCAGCCCGCCCCAGGATGATGCGGCGATTCTGCTGGTCCGCGTGCACTCCCTCTCCCTGAGCATCTGGTCGCCGCCTGGGACATGCCCGCCGATCCCGGCGAGGTGGCTCATGCCCGGGAACCGGCCTGCGAAAAGCTCGCCGAGTGTGACGTGGCGGACGGGACATCGTTCGTCGTCGAACTCGTCGTCAGCGAACTGGTCACCCATGCGATCCGCTGCGGTGGCGCCCCGGGTCGTCTGCGGCTCATCCGTCACCGCGGGCGCATCGTCGAGGTGGCCGACAGCGGCAACACCCCTCCCCACTTGCGGCGAGCCGCAACGGAGGACGAAGGAAGTCGTGGCCTGTTCCTCGTCGCACAGCTCACGGAGCGACGGGGTACTCGCTACACATCGACCGGGAAGACAATCCGGACCGAGGTATCACTGGGGGCGCGTGAACCACCCCGCATCCTGGTGGCCGGGAAACCTTTGTGGTCTCCCGGCAGGCGATCCGGCGATGCGCAGAACCGACGGTCCGTCATCTTCCCGTGCGCTGCTGCCAGTTGGTGAAGGAAGAAAGAGGGTCGGCGCTCTCACGGGACCAGGGGTACGCCGTGACGAGACCTCCGATCGCCCGGAACACCTCGCCTGCCTGCGCGCCCCGCCTCGCCTGAACGAGCGCGTACGCCAGCAGATTGAGATCAGCCACGGCCGCGGCGTGGGTCAGGTACCCCGGGCGGGGCCAGTCGGCCAGAGCACGGCCCACTGCCGCCTCGGCGTCCGGGCGGTTCCACAGGCGCTGCGCGGTAAGGGCTTCGATACTGCCCTGATCGACCGCGCCGTGGTAGAGGTCGATCAGGGCCGCTATCTCAATGCCGGCGGTCGGCGCGGTGGGAGCTGCCCCCGCGCGCACCCGGTCGAGGAACTCGACCGTCTGCCTGTGCGAACCGCACTCCCGCGGGGACAGATAGCCGAGCATGTGGAGGTGCGCCTCGCGGTGCCATGGGTCGCGTCTGACGATTTGTCCCCAGAGCGGGTACACCTCCGAGCTGGGCCGTCGCCACAGACGCAGCAGGCCCAGCCGCACCACCCATGGGTTGGGGTCTTCAGGCCGCGACGCGGCAGCCCGGGCGCAGGCGTCGAGCGCCTCTCGCGCCTCGGCCGCGTCGGAGGGTTCCCGGAACCCCGTGCGCAGCATCACGCCCCAGGCATAAAGGAGTTGTGCATCCGGTTCCTGAGGCTGATCATCAGCCCAGGAGCGTTGGAGGATCGGTGATGTCGACTCCGCAAGAACGCTCATCCGGTGAGACCTGCGGTCCCAGTCCCTCCCGGTATCGCGCAGCAACTGCTCGATCAACGCCACGGACAGACCGTATCCACCCGAAGCCCGCTTCTCGACAAGCCGTTTGCGCACCAGGCCGAGATCTGTGTCGTCGAGTTCGGGGGCGAGTCTGACGGGGGTTCGTCCGCGACCGAGAAGAGCCATGCCCGGAGAGTAGCGAAGTTCCGCCGGACAGCGACGACTTGAGCTTCTGATTGGCTGATCCGATATTCCGTCGGGTGAGGGCACACGGGACACCGGGCGGGCAGCATGAGACGCCGGACAATAATGGCCTTACCGTTGATACCCAAACGACGGAGATCTGCTCACCACGCACGTCGGGAACACCGGCTCAGCTCGACTCTGAAGCTGATCGGAAAATCGAAGTGCGGGAGGGCAGGCGGCAGCATCCGGGCCGCTGGCGGACCGGATGGCGGTGAGACGGGGCGGTCAGGCTGATGTCGGGCTGAGCGCGACTTGGTGGCCGAGGGTCCGGAGTTGGCGGACGAGGTCGCGGGTTTTGCGGGCGGGGTCGAGGTGACGGCGGTGCCAGTCGGCGCCGAGCTCCTGGTAGGAGTCGTCCGGGTCGTTGATCAGGTGCCAGGCGATGACGAGTGTCGAGCGGGCGACGGCGGCCAGAGTTTTGGCATGGCCGCGGCGTTTGACGATGCGCCGGTAGCGGGTGCCGAGGAAGGTATCAGCGCGGGCGGCTGCGTTGGCGGCCTTACCGAGAGCGTCCTTGAGCCAGAGATTTCCCTGCCCGGCCGGCCCCGAGGTGTTCTTCGCTCCGGACTGGATTGTGCGGGGGCACAACTTGGCCCAGGACACCAGGTGTTCAGGGGTGGAGAAGCGGCTCATGTCCGCGCCGATCTCGGCGAGGATGATCTGCGCGGTGGTCGGCCCGATCCCGGGGACGGCGTCCAGTTTCTCGGCGAGAGTCCGCGCACTGACCGCGACGGCTTCGTCCCCGGCGCCTGTGCTGCCTGGCGGGGTGGTGATCTCCTCCAGCGTCCGGGCGACCAGCCGGCCGAGTTTGTCGATCTGCGCAGTGAGGTGGTCGACGGTAGACAGCAGCACCCGCAGCAGCCGGGCGTGGTGGTCTTCGAACTACCCAGGTCAGGGCCTTGATGAGGGCTGGCATCTTCTTGACCAGGTTGCCCTTGGCAGGGTCGGCCAGGGTGCGCGGGTTGCCTTCTCCGGTGACCACCGCGTCGAGCATGGCCCGCCCGGACATGCCGAACAGGGCCGAGACGACGTCGGACAGTTTGATCCGTGCGTCCTGCAGGGTCTTGTCGATGCGGCGCTTGTGCCGGATGCACTCCTGGACGAACACGGTGCGGTGCGGGTGTAGTCCCGCAGCTGTCACACCGGCTTCGGTGGGACGAACGAGGCGCGGACCATGCCGCGTTCGGCGAGCTTGGCCAGCCAGACCGCATCCGGCTTGTCCGTCTTCGGGCGCCCGGGGACGTTCTTCACGTCACGGGCGTTGAAGAGCCGGCAGTCCAGGCCTCGGGCCTCCAGCAGAGAGAAGAACGGGCGCCACTACGAGCCTGTCGCTTCCATGACCACCCGCTCGACGCCCCGGCACACAAGCCGGTGTACCGATTCACCCGGTCTGGTCGAAGCGCTCGTTGCGCTCTTGGTCCTTGTGCGGCAGACGGGGGTTCCCGATCCGGCGCCCGTCGCGGTCGAACCACCCCGTCGGCACCCTGGCGCCCAGCCGCTTGCGGCCACGGCCAGACCCGCCGCGCGCATCCGGTCCAGGAACAGATCCGACAAGCGCTGAAGATCCCCACCCGAGATGTTGCGGTCGTACAACTCGGCTGAACAGCCAGTGGTCGAATCCGGTGTCCATCAGCTCCAGCCCCAGGGGAACCTTCCGTCGATGCGGCCGCGGTAGGCCGCGGCGACCTTCCGGTCGGACAGTCCCTGGGCGATCTGCTGGACGGAGCCGGGAGCCAATCGGGACAGCGACCAGCTGGACGCCCTCAACGTGTATCCACGTCCGCGAAGTCCTCATCCATGAACATCGGGGACCAGCGCCTCACGGATCCGCCCGCACAACAAGACCTTCGGGAATGCGAAATACGCCACCGCGGCGTTCGTGTCGGCACATCACCAGAGAACGGACCGGTGGCCGCCCCGGGGTACAGGTGGGCGCTTACCCGGGCGCGGCCAAGGGCATGGCGAACGACGGCTGTCAGCCGGGAGTGGCCGTCATGTCCGGGTTGCCGTAGTAGGCGTCGGGGCCGTGTTTGCGGGTGTAGTGGCGGGCGAGGAGGTGTGGGGGTGGGGGTGCTGTGGGGGACAGGGCGAGGGTGTTGATGGCCATGTCGGCGACGGCTTCGCAGATGATGGCGTGTTCGAGGGCTTTGCGGGGGGTGGTGCCCCAGGTGAAGGGGCCGTGGTGGG
The DNA here is from genome assembly GCF_044753545.1 of Streptomyces sp. NPDC088350. Taxonomy (NCBI): domain Bacteria; kingdom Bacillati; phylum Actinomycetota; class Actinomycetes; order Kitasatosporales; family Streptomycetaceae; genus Streptomyces; species Streptomyces sp. NPDC088350. The sequence goes on from NZ_JBIVNL010000004.1 coordinate 645,465, forward strand.
CGACGAGGGCGGCCGGGACCTCGGCGGCTCTGCGGTCGTCGCTTTCGAGGAGGTCGACGATGACTTGGCCGGTGTTGTACTCGTAGTCCTTCGCGCATTGGTCGGCGGTGAGGTCGGGGGTGCAGGGGATGGGGCCGTTGAAGGTGTCGGCGTGGGTGGTGCCCAGGACGGGTATGTCGCGGCGGGCCTGTGCGAAGGCGACGGCGTGGGTGGAGTGGGTGTGGGTGACGCCGCCGATGGACGGGAACGCCAGGTAGAGGCAGCGGTGGGTTTCGGTGTCGGTGGAGGGGCGCAGGTCGCCGCCGACGATCTTGCCGTCGGAGAGGCGGACCGTCACCAGGTGGTCCAGGGCGAGATTCTCGTAGGGGACGCCTGAGGGCTTGATGACGAAGACGCCCGCCTCGCGGTCGACGCCGCTGACGTTGCCCCAGGTCAGGGTGGCCAGTCCGGCCTGGGGGATGGTCAGGTTGGCGTCCAGTACCTCGTGCCGCAGGCCGTCACGGACTCGGACGGTCATCGCTGTTCTCCTCGCGTGCGGTTCTTCAGGAACATGGGGGTCACGGGGGTCACAGGGCCTGGGCGAGGCGGTGGTAGGCGGCGTTCCAGCGAAGTTCCTTGGCGAGGTGCTCGACCGTCGTCTCCGCGCCGATGGTGAGCAGTTCCACGCCGGTCATGTTGGCGTAGTCGGTGAGGGTTTCGGTGTCGACGGCGGAGCTGAGGACGGTGTGGTGGGGGGCGCCGGCGAGCAGCCAGCTCTCGGCGGACTCCGCGAGGGAGGGGCGTGGCTTCCATACGGCGCGGGCGACGGGGAGTTGCGGCAGCGGCTCACTCGGACCGACGACGTCGACCTCGTTGGCGGTGAGGCGGAAACGGTCGCCGAGGTCGGACAGACCCACGACTATGGCGGGGCCGGGGGCCGCGTCGAAGACCAGACGCACCGGGTCCTCGCGTCCGCCGATGGACAGGGGGTGGATCTCGCAGCGGGGGCGCTCGGCGGCGATCGTGGGGCAGACTTCCAGCATGTGGGCGCCGAGGATGCGGGGGGTGCCGGGGCCGAGGTGGTAGGTGTAGTCCTCCATGAAGGAGGTGCCGCCGGGGTGGCCGGTGCCCATGACCTTCATGGTGCGCAGCAGGGCGGAGGTTTTCCAGTCGCCTTCGCCGCCGAAGCCGTAGCCGTCGGCCATCAGGCGCTGCACGGCCAGACCGGGCAGCTGGCGCAGTCCGCCGAGGTCTTCGAAGTTGGTGGTGAAGGCGGTGAAGCCGCCCCCGGTGAGGAAGGCGCGCAGGCCGATCTCCTGACGCGCCGCGTAGAGGAGGGAGTCGTGGCGGATGCCGCCCGGCCGCAGGGCCGGCACCACGTCGAACAACTCCACGTACTCGGCGGCCAGTTGGGTGGCCTCCTTGTCGGTGACCTCGTCGACGACGGCCACGAGGTCGTTGACGGCGTACGTGTTCACCGAGTAGCCGAAGCGGAGCTGGGCCTCGACCTTGTCGCCCTCCGTCACGGCGACGTCGCGCATGTTGTCGCCGAAGCGGGCCAGGCGCAGGGTGCGGGAGGCGTGCCGGCCCACCGCGGCCCGCGCCCAGGCCACGACGCGGCGGATGACGCGGGGGTCGGTGGCGTGACCGGCGACGATCTTGCGGTCGATGTGGAGGCGGGATTCGATGTGCCCGAACTCGCGGTCGCCGTGGGCGGCCTGGTTGAGGTTCATGAAGTCCATGTCGATGCTGGGCCAGGGCAGGGACAGGTTGTACTGGGTGTGCAGGTGCAGCAGCGGCCGGTCCAGGACACTGAGCCCGGCGATCCACATCTTCGCCGGGGAGAAGGTGTGCATCCACACGATCACGCCGACGCAGGTGTCGGAGGTGCTGGCTTCCTGGCACAGGCGGCGGATCGCGTCGGCGTCGGTGAGGACCGGCTTCCACACGATCCGGACCGGGATCTTCCCGGGTCCGCCCAGGATCTCGGCGATACTTTGGGACTGGTCGGCGACCTGGTGCAGGATGTCGTCGCCGTACAGACCCTGGCTGCCGGTGAGAAACCAGATCTCCCGGCCGGGGTAGGGGCTGGCGTGGGTGTGGGTGTCCATGAGGGTTCCTTTCGAAGGGAGGTGACCGCCGGGCAGGGGGTACCGCTCAGGCGGAGGCCTCGGCGCGGAGGTGGCGCAGACGGTGCATGACCTCGTTGGCGCCGCGGCCGAAGTAGTCGTGCAGCAGCCGGTACTCGGCGTACAGCCGGTCGTAGGCGGCGGCCCGCTCGGGGTCGGGCCGGTAGACGGCCGGGCGCGCCTTGGCCATCGCCTGGGCGGCGGCCCGGATGTCCGCATACACGCCGGCGGCGACCGCCGCGTGCATCGCCGCACCCAGCGCCGGACCCTGCGCCGAGTCGATGACACCGAGCGGGAGGCGGGTCACGTCGGCGTAGATCTGCATCAGCAGCGGATTCTTCATCAGCCCGCCCGCGACGATCAGCTCACGGACCGGCACGCCGGACGTCTCGAACGCCTCGATGATCGTGCGGGTGCCGAACGCGGTCGCCTCCAGCAGAGCGCGGTAGACGTCCTCGGGGCGGGTGGAGAGCGTCAGCCCGACCACGACGCCGCTGAGATCGTGGTCGACCAGAACCGACCGGTTGCCGCTCTGCCAGTCCAGGGCGACCAGCCCGTGCTGTCCCACCCGCTGTTCGGCCGCCAGGGCGGTGAGGTGCTCGTGCGGGTCACGGCCCAGCGCGGCGGCCTCCTCCGCATACGCGGCGGGGAAGGCGGTGCGCACGAACCAGCCGAAGATGTCCCCCACCCCGCTCTGTCCGGCCTCGTAACCCCACAGGCCGGGCAGGATGCCGCCCTCGACGACCCCGCACATGCCCGGTACTTCGGCCCACTGGTCGCTGCTCATCACATGACAGGTGGAGGTGCCCATGATGGCGACCATCCGGCCGGGTTCCACGGCGGTGGCCGCGGGCGCGGTCACATGCGCGTCGACGTTCCCCACGCACACCGCGATGCCCTCCGGCAGGCCCGTCCAGGCCGCCGCTTCGGCCGTCAACCCGCCCGCGCGGTCGCCGAGCTGGCCGATCGGCTGCTCCAGCTTGTCGGTCACGAAGTCGGCGAAGCCGGGGTTGAGTGCGGCGAGGTAGTCGGGGGAGGGGTAACAGCCGTCCTGGAACTGGCCCTTGTAACCGGCCGTGCACGCGTTACGGACGTAGGTGCCGGACAGGCGCCAGACGATCCAGTCGGCGGCCTCCACCCACCGCTCGGTCAACCCGTACAGCTCCGGGTCCTCCTCGAGGAGCTGCAGGGCCTTGGCGAACTCCCACTCCGAAGAGATCTTCCCGCCATACCGCTTCAGCCACGGCTCCTTGCGGGCGTCGGCGAGTTCGGTGATGCGGTCCGCCTGGGCCTGTGCGGCGTGGTGGCGCCAGAGCTTGACGTAGGCATGCGGGCGGCCCGCGAGGCCCGGGAGTTCGCACAGGGGCGTGCCGTCGGCGAGCACCGGCAGGACCGTACAGGCTGTGAAGTCCGTGCCGATACCGACGACTTGGTCCGGTCGTACGCCGGAGCGGGCCAGTGCCTCGGGGACGGCGATGCGCAGCACGTCGATGTAGTCGGCGGGGACCTGGAGCGCCCAGTCGGGTGGCAGCGGGGTGCCGTCCGGGAGCTGCCGGTCGAGGACGGCATGCCGGTAGACGTGCTCGGCCGTCCCCAGTTCCGCGCCGTCTCTGACGCGGACGACGACGGCCCGCCCGGACAGCGTCCCGAAGTCGACCCCTACGACGCAGGGTTCCGAGTTCTCTGCCGTGTGGTCTCCGGCGTTCACCATCAGTCTCCTCCCAGAGTTGTTCGATACGCCGATCACTGTCCGACTTGCCGAAGATGCCGAGGCGGCGGTACCCGCGCGGGGATCGGCGGAGTCGACCGACGTACTAGCTCCGGCTCTTGCCGAAGTAGCGGGCGCGTGCCCGGTCGAGCAGGATGGCGATGCCGAGGACCGCTCCCTGGACCACCTGCTGGTCGTACGGGCTGACCTTGAGCGCGAGCAGGCCGTTGGTGATGAACTCCAGCAGGATCGCTCCGGCCGCGATGCCGGCGATGCGGCCCTCGCCGCCGGAGAGCGACATGCCGCCGACCACCGCCGCGGCGATCGCGGTCAGTTCCCAGCCGGCGCCGACCGAGGGGTCGGCCACGTTCATCCGGCCGATCACCATGATGCCGACCACGCCGGCCAGTGCGGCGCTGGCGACGTAGGTGGAGGTGATGCGGCGGGCGGTCGGGATGCCGGCCAGCCGGGCGGCCTCCTTGTTGCCGCCGACCGCGTAGATCTGGCGGCCCACGTATGTGCGCTCCAACACGAACCACGCGATGACGGCCGCGCCGACGAAGAACAGGGCGGGGACCGGAACTTCGCCGATGTAGTACTGGCTCAGGTTGCTGAACATCGGCGAGAGGTTGTTGATGGGCGAGCCGCTGGTGATCGCGAGCGCCATGCCCTGCGCCACGGTGTAGGTGACCAGGGTGATCACGAAGGGCGGCACGTTCAGGCGGGTGACCATGATGCCGTGCCAGAGACCGACCCCACCGCAGATCACCAGCGTGAACAGGATCGCGAGGGGCGCGGGCATGCCCTCGTTCACGTTCATCCAGGCGGCCAGGATGCCGGCCAGACCGGCCAGTGCGCCCACCGAGAGATCGATGCCGCCCGTCAGGATGACCAGCGACTCGCCGATCGCCAGGATGCCGACCTGTGACAGGTCGCGGCCCATCACCTGGAGGTTGCCCACTGCGGTGTATGTCTCCGCGTTGGCCGCGATCCCGATGAACACCAGCACGCAGGCGATGATCACGCCGGCCTCCGGGGAGGCGGCGAGCTTGCGGGCGAGGCTGGAGACGGCCGGGCGGGAGCGCGGCGCGGCCTCTTCGGGTGCGAGCGTGCTCGGCGCGCTCATGCTGGGGCTCCGTTCGTCAGTTGTTCCTGGTCGGGGTTTCCCGGATCGGGACGGTCGGCCTTTCCGTGCTCGGGCTCCGCCTCCTGGAGGGGGGAGGTGCCGGCCGCGGCCGTCATGATGCGTTCCTTGGTGGCTTCGGCCCGGTCGATGACCGTGGCCACCCGGCCGTGGTTCATCACCGCGATGCGGTGGCAGATCCACAGCAGTTCCTCCAGTTCGGAGGAGGCGACCACCAGCGCCATGCCCTGCTCCGCCGCCCGGTCGATCAGCTTGTAGATCTCCGCCTTCGCGCCCACGTCCACGCCGCGGGTCGGCTCGTCGAGCAACAGCAGGCGCGGTTCGGCGGCGAACGCCCGGCCGAAGATGGCGCGTTGTTGGTTGCCGCCGGAGAGCGAGCCGATCGGCTGCTCCACCGACTGCATCCGCACGTTGACGTTTTCGGTGATCTTCCGTGCCTCGGCGCGCTCGCGGCCCGGACCGAGCAGGCCGCGGGTGCTGATCCGCTTGAGCACCGAGACGACGACGTTGGACCGGATCGACGCGAACAGGACCAGCGACTGTTCCTTGCGGTCCTCCGGGATCAGCGCGATCCCGGCCGCCACGCCGTCCCCCGCGCCGCGCGGCCGGTAGGACTCGCCGCCCAGCCGCATCCGGCCGCCCGTCGCGGGCTGCGCGCCCGCGATCGTGTGGACCAGTCGGCTGCGGCCCGAGCCCATCAGCCCTGCCACGCCCAGGATCTCGCCCTCGCGCACCTCCAGGTCGACGGGGCCGAGACCGTCGGCGGTCAGACCCTCGACCTGCAGCAGGACCGGGCTCGTCGCCGGCGGCGCCTTCGGCTCGCCCTGCGCGACCTCGCCGCCGACCATCTCCCGGATCAGCCGTTCCTCGGTGGCCTCGACCGGTTCGAGGTCGGCGACCAGCCTGCCGTTGCGCAGTACCAGGACGCGGTCACTGATCTCCCGTACCTCGTCCAGACGGTGCCCGATGAACAGCACCGTGCCGCCGCGGTCGGCCAGTTGGCGGGCCAGGCCCAGCACCATCTCGGCCTCGACCGGCCCCAGCGAGGAGGTCGGCTCGTCCAGGATGAGCAGCTTGGGCTCGCGGCCCCAGGCCTTGGCGATCTCGATCATCTGCCGGGTCGGCACCGGAAGGGTGCGCACCTCCCGGCTCACCTGGATGGTCTCGGCGGACAGGCCGATCTCCGCCAGCATCGCTTTCGCCTCGGCGCGTTGGGCGGCGCCGTCGACCAGGAACCGGCGTTTCGACTTCCGCGGGCGGCGGCCCAGCAGCAGGTTCTCCGCCACCGACAGCTGTCCGACCAGGGGAAACTCCTGGGAGACCATGGCGATACCGAGCTGTCCCGCGGCCTCGGTGGACCCGGCGGCGAGCGGCTCGCCGCCGATCAGGATCTCGCCGCCGTCCCGGTGGACGGACCCGGCCAGGGTGCCCATGAGCGTGGACTTCCCGGCGCCGTTCTCGCCGACCACGCCGATGACCTGGCCGGCGTACAGGTCGAGTTCCGGCAGGTCGAGGACGCGCACCGGTCCGTAGGACTTGTGCACTCCCCGCAGCCGCGCCGTGACGGCGCGGTGCGGGGCGTTCTCCGTGGCCGTCATGCTCAGCCGATCCCGAGCTGCGACTCGAGGGACTGGTACGCGCTCAGGTCGGACTTGGTGACCAGGCCCACGCCGGAGCTGAGGGTCGAACCGTCCTTCTCCAGATAGGGCTTGACGAGGGCCATCGCCGCGGACTTGCCCAGCACCTTCTCCGCGGCCAGGATGTACGCCCCGGTGTAGCCCTGCTGGTACGGCATCTGCACGACGGTGCCGGAGATGACTCCCGACTCGATGAACTTCAGGGTCTGGGCGTCGGAGTCGTCGGACACGATGTGCACCGAGGCGGTCTTGCCGGCCGAGGTCACCGCCTGCGCCAGCGCGGGACCGTCGTAGGAGTAGACGCCGTAGAGGCCGGTGACGTCCGGGTTGTTGGCGAGGATGGTCTCGGCGTCGGAGGTCGCGGTGCTGGCCTGGAGGTTGTCGTTGACCTTCTGGGCGACGGTGATCTTGGTGCCCTTGAGCGCGTCCTCGAAGCCGGCGATGCGCTGGGTGGCGTTCGACGCGGTGAGCGAGCCGACCAGGATGGCCACCTTGCCCTTGCCGCCGAGGACCTGCTTCATCGCGGTGCCTGCCTGGAAGCCGGCGGTGTAGTTCGGGGTGCCCAGGTAGAGCGAGGCGGCGTCGGTGCCGGGCAGCGGCGAGTCGATCGCGAGGACTCCGATGCCCTTCTGGACGTCGGTGTGGATGGTGCCCGCGGCCGAGGTCGGGTCGATCGCCGAGATCGAGTAGCCGGTGACGCCCTGCGAGCGCAGGGTCTCCAGCTCCGAGTTCTGCTCGGTCAACTTGCCGTTGGGCGGGGCGAAGTAGGTGCACTTGCTCTTCGATATACCGAGGTCGGAGCAGCCCTTGAGGAAGCCGACCTGGCCGGCCTTCCAGTAGTCGGCGGCCACGTTCACGACCATCGCGATGTCGACCTTGGACAGGTCCTTGCCGGCCAGCGCGGACTTCAGTGCCGCGTCGAGCTTGGCGAGATTCGTCTGGTTGAAGGTGACCGAGCCGGCCAGGGCGACCGGCGCGGCGCCGGGGCTCGCCGAGTCCGAGCCGGAGGAGCCGTTGGCGTTCTTGGAGCAGCCGGCCGCTGCGAGCGAGAGGAGCACCGCGGTCGCGGCGGCCACAGTGCGGGACTTTCTGGTACGAATCATCGTTGATCAATGCCTTTCTGAGGGTGTCCGAGCGGGGAGAGCCCACGGCCGGTCGCGGTACGGGCGGATCGGGAACAGCCGGGGTACGGCGCTGCTGGATCTTTCCGGTAGCGGACATGACGGTGCGTCAGGAGGTGGGCAGGGACGGCGGGTTGCAGTCCGGTCCGGGGAAACCGGGCGGGCGGGTCACCGGCTGCCGTCGAGCAGGGGTCAACCCGGTGGGCGCGGTGAAGGCAGGGATGCGCGATTCTGACAGAGCGTCAGGAATTGACGCCAACCGGATTGACGGACAGATCACTTCGTAGGTGTCTCGGCCCAAGTGGTCCGGAAAGAGCGGTCGTTCGGCATACGGCACTCACGTGTCTCGGCACCCTGGCGGACGGGGGCCCGTAGCCGGATGGCCGGTGGTCACGTCCGTGGGAAGCGGCCCATCTCCCTTCCTCTTCTCTGAGCAGGCCGGTGGTGCGACCGGGGCGCCGGTCAGTGGCGGGGACGGGTCGCCGAAGTGCGCACCACAAGACTGGGTGGGATGACGATGTGGGGTCTTTCGTCGGCCGCCGGGAGTCCCCCGTCGGGGTCACCGACGATCTCGATCAGCGCGCGCAGGGCACGTCGGCCGAGTTCGTCGAAGTCCTGGCGGACACTGGTCAGTGACGGGCCGAAGTACTCGGTCTCCGGCATGTCGTCGAAACCGACGACGCTGATGTCCTCGGGCACCCGGCGCCCGGCCTGCTGCACAGCCCGCAGCAGGCCGAGGGCCATGTGGTCGTTGGCGCAGAACACCGCGGTGACCTCGGGGTCGGCGGCGATCCGTTGACCGATCTCGAATCCGGTACGGGCCGTCCAGTCGGCGCCGCCCAGCGGTTCGACCACCGGAGCACCCCGCTTTTCCAGGGTCCTGCGCCATCCTTCCTCGCGCTCCTGCGCGTCGAGCCAGGAACGCGGCCCGACCACGTGGTGCACGGTGCGATGTCCGAGGTCGAGAAGGTAGGAGGTGGCGAGTTCGGCCCCCGCCTCGTTGTCCACGGCGACCGAGGCCAGTCCGGCGTGGGTGCCGCAGCCGACCGCGAGCAGCGGCACGTCCGACGGCACGCTCGCCAGCGCTCCGACGGCCGAGGTCTGCGGCGCGATCACGATGATTCCCTCGACACCCTGATCACGGAGCCGGTCGACGGCGTCCAGCACCGAACGACGGTCGAGCGTGCCGACCGCGGCCACGGTGACGAAGTACTCGTGTTGCCTGGCCGCCTGCTCGATGCCGTAGAGCATGCAGGCCGGCCCGTACAGCGTGGTGTTGAAGCTGATCACACCCAGGGTGCGGGTGCGGCGGGTGGCCAGGTTGCGGGCGGCGGCGTTGGGACGGTAGCCGAGTTCACGGACCGCGGCGAGCACACGTTCACGGGTGGCGGACCGTACGTTGGGGTGATCGTTGAGGACTCGCGAGACCGTCTGGTGCGAGACGCCCGCGATCCGGGCCACGTCCGCCATCACCGGTGCGCGCTCCCCGTCCATCCTTCGCCTCCTCACCTGTTGTCGTGTTTCCAGTCGGTTGCCTCTCCGGTCGGCACCCGCCTGTCGTGGAGAATTGTTAGCGCACACATTCTGGAGCGGTCAAGGATCGCAACCGCTCGCTTTCGGATGTTTCGGACAGCGTTGTCAGGCTCCCCCGAACCGACCTGACCTGGAAGGTCATCACCGAGGGAAGCTCCGTATCACCGGGGCCGCGGACCGCGCACCACGAAATCCAGGGCATCTGTTTCCACACTCTTGACCGTCCGTCACTGTTGACCGCTCGTTCATCCCCACGTAAAAAAGGCGGAGTTGCGAGACCGGTCGATCACGTCGGCCGTGCGAGGCCGGCACATGCCCAACATCCCGGTTCCAGGCCGGGTCAGCCGCTGTGGCATGCAGCCATCACGCTTTGAAGCCGTGCCGAACCGAGGAACACACAGGCCGGCAGCACCCCTGTCCCCGTAGGGCTCGGATGAGTGACGGCATCCGGGAATCTTCACTGTTAGCGCTCACATTTCCTGCCTGGCGGGACGGCAAGGCTCCGTTCGACGCCGACGCCATGTCCCGGAGGCAGCTCCCGGCGTGCGGATCACCGCGTACCGGATGTCCCCCCCTGCTCCCTGCGCTTGCGGCGCCGGGCTCCAGAAGAACGCGACACGGAAGAGGTTCACAGTGACAGCAAGGCATTTGAGAGGGCTCCGGCTGCGGGTGGTCGGCGCGGTTCTCGCACTTCTCGCCGGCATCCTGGTCGCGGCCGTCGGCACCGCGGGCACCGCCCAGGCGGCCTCGTCCCTGCCGTGTGACATCTACGCGTCCGCCGGCACCCCCTGTGCGGCGGCGCACAGCACCACGCGAGCCCTCTACGCCTCGTACAGCGGCGCCCTCTACCAGGTCAAGCGTGCCTCGGACTCCACCACCGCCGACATAGGCGTCCTCAGCACCGGCGGCTACGCCAACGCCGCGGCCCAGGACTCCTTCTGCTCCGGCACGACCTGCGTCATCACCAAGATCTACGACCAGAGCTCGAACCACAACGACCTGACCATCGAGGGTCCGGGCGGCAACGGCGGCCAGGACGTCGGCGCGATCGCCAACGCCCTGCCGGTCACCGTCGGTGGCCACGCGGCGTACGGCGTCTTCGTCTCCGCGGGTGTCGGCTACCGCGACAACAGCACCACGGACATCGCCACCGGCAGCTCCCCCGAGGGCGCGTACATGGTGACCAGCGGCCACCACGTCAACAACCGGTGCTGCTTCGACTACGGCAACGCCGAGACGTCCGGCAACGACACCGGCAACGGCCACATGGACGCGATCAACTTCGGTACGGAGTGCTGGTTCTCGTGCACCGGCTCCGGCCCCTGGGTCGAGGCGGACCTGGAGAACGGGCTGTTCTTCGGGGCCAACGGCGCCTACTCGGGCAACACCGGCATCTCCAGCGAGTACGTCACCGCCATGGAGAAGAACAACGGCACATCGGCCTACGCGATCAAGGGCGGCAACGCCCAGTCGGGTTCGCTGAGCACCTTCTACAACGGGGCCCTGCCCACCACCAGCGGATACAACCCGATGCAGAAGGAAGGTGCCATCGTTCTCGGCACCGGCGGTGACAACAGCAACGGGTCCGACGGCTCCTTCTTCGAGGGCGTCATGACCTCCGGCTACCCGACCGACGCCACCGACAACGCCGTACAGGCCAACGTCACCTCCGTCGCCTACACCACCCCGACCGCGAGCTTCCCCGTCACCGGCACCGCCTACCGCCTGACCAACACCAACTCCGGCAAGGTCCTGGACGCGGTGAACTGCGGTACGGCCAACGGCACTTCGGTCGACCTCTGGTCCTCGCTCGGCAACACCTGCCAGCAGTGGAAGTTCGCCAGTGCGGGCAACGGCCACTACACGATCACCAACGTCAACAGCGGCACGGTCCTGGACGACAAGAACTGCGGGCAGAGCAACGGCACGGCCGTCCAGCTGTGGGCCTCGCTGGGCAACACCTGCCAGCAGTGGGACGTCACCAAGGTCGGCAGCCACTACACCATCTCCAACGTCAACACCGGCATGACGCTGGACGTCACGAACTGCGGAACGGCCAACGGCACCGTGGTGCGCCAGTGGCAACAGCTCGACAACACGTGCCAGCAGTGGGACATCGCCTCCTGACCGGAGAACCGATCCGCCGATGGTCCGCCGGCCTCCCCGACGGCGGACCATCGGCCCGTCCCGCGCCGCGATCGGCGGACGGACCTCGACACGGTCCGGGCCGCCCCCTCCCCGGCCGGCCCGGAGCACACTGATCCGCGCTCGGTCCTGACGCACATTCAGCCGTCGCCCTGCCTGCCCGCCCCACGGAGAACCCGACCTGGCCGCCGATCCCCAGCCGGGCATCCGCCACCCCCGCACTCGCCCGGAACCCGCCGCGGAAGGGCACCCGCCGCACCTCCCGATCAGCCCCCAGCCCTGCCGCGCCCCATGCGCGGTCGCCCGATCGAACCGTCTCGTAAAGGAACTCCCCCATGCCTCCCGAAACCGGACTCCCCCGCAGAACCGTCCTCACAGCCCTCGGCGCCGCATCCCTGGCCGGAACCTTCGCCGCCGCCGCTCCGGCCGAGGCCGCCGTACGCTCCGGCACGCCGGCGGACGCCACCGCCTCGGACCTGCCCGCCGCAGCCGCACACTGGACCTTCGACGAGGGCTCCGGATCCTCCGCCGCCGACTCGTCCGGCAACGCGCGCACCGCGACCCTCCAGGGCGCGGCCTCCTGGGACACCGGCAAGGTCGGCGCGCACAGCCTGAGCCTCACCGCAGGGGGCGACGCCGCGGTCACCGGGCCCGCCCTCGACACCTCCAAGGCATTCTCGGTGGCCGCCTGGGTGAACCTCGGTCAGTTGGGCGGCTACCAGACCGCCGTCAGTATCGACGGCCAGGTCGTCAGCGCCTTCTACCTCGGGCTGCGCGACGACACCGGCACCTTCGCCTTCGCCCGGCTCGCCTCTGACGCCACGCAGGCCGCCGCCGTGGCAGCCGCCGCCTCCGCCCCCACCACCGGCACCTGGACCCACCTGGTCGGCGTCAGCGACCCGTCGGCCGGCGTCACCCGCCTCTACGTCGACGGCGTACTGGAAGGGGAGACCGAGTACACCGCGGGCTGGGCCGGCACCGGCGACACCGCGATCGGCCGCGCGCTCTACGGCGGCGGGCACGTCGACCAGTGGCACGGCCAGATCGACGACGTCTGGATGTTCCCGACCGCCCTCACCTCCGACCAGGTCGCGACGCTGGCCGGAGTGCCGGTGGAGTCCACGACACCGTTGCTGAGCGTCGACGTCGCCAACCCGGCCCACGCCGTGTCCCCCATCCTTCCCGGCCTGATGTTCGAGGACATCAACCACTCCGGCGAGGGCGGCATCTACGCCGAGCTGGTGCAGAACCGCTCGATGATGGCCGACGACTCCTCGGCCGTCCACTGGTCCGCCGTCGGCGGGACGACCCTCGCGCTCGACACCACCACGCCCCTCAACAACGCCCTCACCCGTTCCCTCAAGGTCGTCCTGCCGAGCGGCACCGGCGCCGGAAACCGGGCCGGAGTGGCCAACGACGGGTTCTGGGGCATCCCCGTGCGCCCCCGCACCACCTACACCGCGCGGCTGTTCGCCAAGGCGTCGCACCGGATCGGCCCCCTCACGGTGACCGTCGAGTCGGCCGACGGCTCCACGGTGTACGCCTCCGCACGGCTGCACCACGTCGGTACCGCTTTCCCGGACCGCCCCTTCGAGCTCACCCTGCGCACCGGCCCGCACACTCCTGTGGTCGGTGACGCGAGGCTGACCGTGACCACCGACGACCCGTCCGCGGCGGGCGAGACCCTCTGGCTCCCGTACGTCTCCCTCTTCCCACCCACCTACAACAACCGCCCCAACGGCCTGCGTATCGACCTGATGGAGAAACTGGTCGCGCTCAAGCCGAAGTTCCTGCGCTTCCCCGGCGGCAACTTCCTTGAGGGCAACACCATCGCGACCCGGTTCAACTGGAAGAACACCATCGGTCCGGCCTGGGAACGCCCCGGTCACATGGACGACGCCTGGGGTTACTGGTCCACGGACGGGCTCGGACTCCTCGAATACCTGCACTGGGTCGAGGACATGCACGCCCAGCCGGTCCTCGCCGTCTTCGCCGGCTACACGCTGAAGGGCGAACACGTCACCGGCGACGCCCTCAAGCCGTACGTCCAGGACGCCCTCGACGAGATCGAGTACGTCACTGGTCCCGTCACCAGCACCTGGGGCGCGAAGCGCGCGGCCGACGGCCACCCTAAGCCGTTCCCGCTGGAGTTCGTCGAGATCGGCAACGAGGACTGGTTCGACTCCTCCGGGTCCTACGACGAGCGGTTCGCGGCCTTCCACGACGCGATCAAGGCGACGTACCCGCACCTGAAGCTGATCGCCACGACGACGGTCACGAGCCGCACGCCGGACCTGATCGACGAGCACTACTACCTCGCGCCGTCCGCTGCGCAGGCGGCCTCCCACAAGTACGACAACCAAGACCGCGCGTCGACGAAGGTCTTCGTCGGCGAGTGGGCCGCGCAGGAGGGCCGCCCCACGCCCGACCTCAACGCCGCGCTGGGCGACGCCGCATGGCTGGCCGGGCTGATCCGCAACTCCGACCAGGTCCTCATGGAGTGCTACGCCCCGCTCTTCTCCCACGTCAGGAACAACGTCTGGGCCACCAACCTGATCGCCTACGACAACCTCACCAGTTACGTGTCTCCCAGCTACTGGGCCCAGCAGATGCTGACGAGCAGGCTGGGCAGAACGGTCCTGCCGGCCACCACCCGTGCGTTGCCCGTCGTCGCCACGGTCGCCACCCGCTCCGGGAACCGTCTCTACCTCGCGCTCGTCAACTCCGGGTCGGAGAAGGTGAACGTACCGGTCGAGCTGAAGGGCCTGGTGAAGGGTGTGAAGAAGAACGCCACCGCCACGGTCCTGACCGGCCCCTCACGCACCACCACCAACACACTGACCGAACCCACCACACTGGTCCCCAAAACCAGCACCGTCACCGGCGCGGCAGCAGCCTTCACCAGCACCCTGCCACCGCTCTCCGTCACGGTCCTGGAACTCGTCCTGACCTGACACCCGTCCACCCTGCGGCGCGCCCTGCCCACCCACTCGTCGCGGGGCAGGGCGCGCCGGGCCACCAGGCTGGTTCAGGGCCGAACCGCTCCGGGACAGTAGCGACCCGCCCAGCCCGCAGCCGCGTGTGTGCTGGACGGCACCCGGTTGAGGACACGGGAGGCCTCCTGGCGGCGGTCCTCGGTCCATTCGCCGTTCGGGCTGCGTCGGCGAAGCCGGGAGCACCGGCGCGTCGAGGCGAGGATCAAACGGGCAGTGGCCCTTGTGTTGGGCACCCACGACAGAGACGACAGTCCGCTCGCTCCGCTGTACCGCCCATGGGCGGACTCCGCGGCACTCGGCCGACGGATGATGACGGCCTGGAGCGGCTTCGCCCGCACCGGTGACCCTGGCCGGGTCCCGCACACACCCGGCGCCGCCGACGTCCAGGTGTTCGGCGCCCCGGACTCGTCACCGAACCGCCCGCCGCCGGCGCCGATGCCTGGCAGGGTGCCGCGCACCCGTCGACCGTCCCCGAGCGGCGGACACCACCGCTGCGCGAAGCGCCGACCGCTGAGGGACCACGTCACCTGGGCTCGATCCCGTCGACCGTGGCGTCGGAGGCGATGGCGTCCGCGGTCAGTTGTCGCGCGGCGGCGGGAACGGCCTGCTCCAGTTCCTCGCGCTTACGGAGGAACAGCGAACGCGGAGCCGTGACCGACAGGGCTGCCAGAGCCCGGCCCTTCGAGTCGAGGACCGGGGCGGCCAGGCAGCAGACCTCTTCGAGGATCTCGCCCAGGTCGAGGGCGAAGCCGTCCCTGCGCACACTCGCGATCTGCTGGCGCAGAGCGCCGAAGTCGGTCGTCGTGTACCGCGTGTAGGCGACCGGGACCACCGTCCGCAGATACTGCTCGACCTCGTCGGCGTCCCGGTGGGCCAGGACGGCCTTGCCCAGGGCCGTGCAGTAGGCGGGCAGGGTGGTGCCGGGCTTGGCCTCTATCCGGAACATCTGCCTCGACGGCACCGTCTCGGCGTAGACGACGTTGCCGTTCGACACCACACCCAGGTGCACGGTCTCGTGGAACCGGTCGTTGAGGTCGAGCAGGTACGGTCGGGCGATCTCGGGCAGTTTCGTCCGCGGCCGGATCCCGTTGGCGATGGCGATGAACCGGATGGACAGCCGGTAGCGCCGCGACTCGGCGTTCTGTTCCACGAAACCGCTGTCCAACAGGGTGACCAGCAGCCGGTCGACGGCGGGCTTGGAGACACCGAGCTCACGGGACAGTTCCGACACTCCCGCCTCGCCGAGTGTGTCGAGCTTCTCGATGAGCCGCATGGCGTTGGCGACCGAGGCGATCTTGCGTTCCTCCCGCGATTCGGACGGCGCCTGGAAGCCGGTCCACCCCTCGATCGACCGTGCCGACTGCTCCGACGCCACTGGACCCTCGCCTCTCGCATCGCGGTTCACCGATTCACATCCCGAACCATCGTACGTGGCATGCGGCTCGCTATCCCGGGACGGGGAGCATCATCCGCGGGCGCACGGTCCGGCTCATCCGCCGACGGTCGCGATCGCCTCCACCTCGAAGAGGATTCCGCTCACCAGCACGGCGCCCAGTGTGGTGCGTGCCGGGTAGGGCTGCGGGAACCTGCGTGCGTAGATGGCCTCGAAAATCGCGAACTGGGACAGGTCGGCCAGGTAGCAGGTGGCCTTGAGAACACGGTCCAGCCCGCTTCCCGACCGCAGCAGGACGCTCTCCAGGTTGTCGATCGCCTGCTCGACCTGGGCTTCGAAGCCCTCGGCCAGGCGCCCTGTCGCCGGGTTCAGACCCACCTGGCCCGCGGTAAAGACGGTCGGCGTCCCGACGGCCGCGGCGGAGAGGGAGACGGGGAGGGCGGGTTCGTTCGCGACGAAAACGTTGGCGCGATCGTTCATGGTGGGGTTCCTCACGTGATCCGGGGACCGCCGCCGGTACGCGCGTCGGGTCGGTCGGTGGTCGGTGGTGGATTGCGTTCGCGGGTCGCCGGGTCACCGCAACCGCGTCGGCGAGAGCTCCCTCAACGCGTCCGCCGCGCAGGCCGGTTCCTGGGGCCGCGCGAGGCCGAGCAGGTCGGCGGCTGCCAGCTGCGACATGGCCGGAGCGAGCTGCATGCCGTACCCGCCCTGTGCGGCGTACCAGAAGAACGACTCGTGGTCGCTGTCCGCGCCGACGACCGGAAGGCCGTCGGCGACGAAGGTGCGCAGGCCCGCCCAGGGGGACGAGATGCCGCGGATCCTCAGCACGGTGGCTTCGTTCAGGTCGTCGATCGCCCGCGCGATCTCCAGTTCGTCCGGCTTGGCGTCGGACGGCGGCTGCAACGTCTCCTCGGCGGGTGAGCACGCGAACATCTCCCCCTGCGGCATGAAGTGCCAGGAGTGGTCGAGGCTTCCGGTGAGCGGGATGCCGCGGGCCCGGACCCCGGCGGGTGCCTTGACCATGAAGGCGGAGCGGCGCAGCGGCCTGATCCCGACCGGGCGTACGCCGAAGACGGCCGCGACCTCGTCGGCCCAGGCGCCGGCGGCGTTGACGACGACCTCGGCGGTGCGGGTGGCTCCGGAGGCGTCGGTGACGACCCACGCTCCGTTCTCCCGTCGCGCGGCCACCACCTCGGCGCTCTTGTGGATCGTGCCGCCGTTCGCCCTGAGGCCCCGGATGTAGCCCTGTTGGAGCTCGTGGACGTCGATCTCCGTGGTCGCGGGGTCGAACATGCCGAGCTCGAAGTGGCCCGGCGCCAGCACCGGGTTGATCTCGAGGACCTCCGCCGCCGGGACGAGCCGGGACTGCGGGGCGTTGTCGAGCACGGACGCGTGGAAGTCGACAAGGTCGCTTCCCTGCCCCGGCCCGGCGACCATGAGGAGTCCCAGGGGGCTGAACAGCGGCGAGTCCACGCGGGTCGGGGGATTCTCGAAGAAGGACCGGCTCGCCCGCGTCAGAGCGCGTACGGCCACAGGGCCGTAGCTCTCCACGAAGGTCGCGAGTGAGCGGCCCGAGGTGTGGTGGGCCAGCGCCGATTCCATCTCGAGCAGCACCACCGGCACATGCCGCGAGAGCTCGTAGGCGATGGACACTCCGGAGATGCCCCCGCCGATGACGAGGACGGACGCGCGGTTCACTGGACCTCCCGAGGATGCGGACGGGGGTGGGGAGACGCGCTGGATGCCGGGCACGGCGTCGTCACTCATCGGAGCCGCCCGCCTTGGCCGCAAGCTCCCGCAGGCCCGCCGGGACCGAGTAGGCGATGCCCGCCCCGGCCGCGAGTCGCTCGACGGACCGGAAGTAGTCGCTCAGATGACGGACCTTGACGAACTCGTAGCCGCGTACGAGGTCGGGGGTGTCCGCCAGGTCCTGGACACCGGCGGTGCTGTGTTCCGAGAGTGCCGACATGGCCAGGCGCATCATCTCGACGTACTCGTGGACGAGTGCCCGCTCGATGCGGCGGACCTTCGCCGGTCCGAAGGGGTCGAGCGGCGTACCGCGCAGACCGCGCATCGACCGCAGCAGGACGAACGCCGGGGTGAACCAGGGGCCGAGCTTCAGCTTCCGCTTCATTCCCAGCGCGCGCAGGAACGGAGGATGGAGGTTCCAGGACACCTTGGCTCCGGTGCCGAACTCGGCCGCCACGGCCTGCCTGGCCGAGTCGAGCAGCAGCAGTCGCGCCACCTCGTACTCGTCCTTGTAGGCCATCAGCTTGTACAGACCCCGTGCGTAGCGTGGCGTGATCGCCGTCGGACCGGGTCCGGTCGACGAGCGCTCCGCCTCGAACACCTCGGCGACCAGGGAGAGATAGCGCCGGGCGTAGCCGAGGTTCTGGTAGCCGCGCAGGTCCTCCGCCCGGCCGAGGACCAGAGCGCGCAGCGCCGGGTCGTCGGCGAACGGCGTCAGCATCGGTGTCAGCGCGGGGTCGTCGACTCCCCCGCCGGTGGGGCGCGGTGCGAGACCGAGGTCGGCGATCAGCGCGGGGCGGGCCACGGCGACCCGGCCCCAGCCGAACGCCTTGAGGTTGTCCCGCACCGCGACGCCGCTGTCCCGGAACGCCTGGAGCAGGGACTTCTCGGTGAACGGCAGGGCGCCCGCCTGGTAAGCGGCGCCGATGAGCAGCGCGTTGGCGCTGCGCTGGTGTCCGAAGACCGCGTCGCAGACCGCGGCGACGTCGACGAACGCGCCGGCGTCGGAACGCGAGAGGGACCTGAGCCGGTCGATGAGGAGCTCTTTCGGCGGCAGCGGGATCGACGGGTCGACGGCCATGTCGCCGGTGGGTTCCAGGGAACTCGACGCGACGACGACCGTCCGGTCGACGCCGAGCGGATCGAGCAGTCCCGGAGCCATCGCGCCCAGCATGTCGAAGCCCAGGAACAGGTCCGCCTCGCCGGGACTGACGACCGCCGCGGGCTGGGGCGAACCGTGGGAGTAGACCTGGATCTGGGACACGACCCGCCCCGCCTTGATGCTGGGTCCTGGCAGGTCGAGGCTGCGCACCTCGAAGCCGTCGAGGGCCGCGGCCCGGGCCAGGACAGCGTTCGCCGACACCACTCCGGTGCCGCCGATGCCGGTCATGTGGGCGGTGAAGCCGTCGCGCGGCACGAGCACCGAGGGGCCCGCCACGTCCGGAGGTTCGGGCGAGGTGCGCTCGGCCTTCTTCGCCTTCTTGACGTCGACCGTCAGGAACGAGGGGCAATCGCCCTTCACGCAGGTGAAGTCGAGGTTGCACGACGACTGGTGGATCCGGGTCTTGCGGCCGTACTCGGTCTCCGTCGGCTGCACGCTCAGGCACTGGGACTTGGCGTTGCAGTCGCCGCATCCCTCGCAGACGCGCTGGTTCACCATGATCCGCCGGGTGGGCTTGGGCAGTTCGCCCCGGCTCCAGCGGCGGCGGCGCTCGGCGGCGCACTCCTGGTCGTGGATCAGCACCGTCACTCCGCTGATCGTGGCCAGTTTCTCCTGTGCCTCGATCAGCCGGTCCCGGTGCCACACCTCGGTGCCCGGGGCGAGATCCCGCCTGCGGTGCCGCCTCGGTTCGTCGGTCGTGATGATGATCTTGCGGACGCCCTCGGCGCGCAGGGAGTGGGTGAGTGCGGGGACGCCCATGTTGCCCTTGACGGCCTGGCCGCCCGTCATCCCGATGGCGTTGTTGTAGAGGATCTTGTAGGTGATGTTGACGTCGCTGGCCGTGGCGAGGCGGAGCGCCAGGCTCCCGGAGTGGTGGTAGGTGCCGTCGCCGACGTTCTGCAGGATGTGCCGTACGCCCGTGAAGGGCGCCTGGCCGACCCACTGGGCGCCCTCTCCGCCCATCTGGGTGAAGCCGGTCTGGTTGCCGTACTCCTCCCGGTTCACCAGGAGGCTCATGATGTGGCAGCCGATGCCGGCGCCCACGACGGCGCCCTCGGGCGCCCGGAGCGAGACGTTGTGCGGGCAGCCGGAGCAGAAGAACGGGGCGCGCGCGGTCTCCAGCGGCAGCACGGGCAGCAGGCCGCCCAGCGCCGGGCGGGCGGCGGGCGGCTCGACGACGCCGTGCTCCGCCAGCCGGCGGCCCAGGATCCTCGTGATGAGGTCGGGCCCGAACTCGCCGTGGACCGGGAAGAGTTCGGCGCCGTCCTGGTCGGTCTTGCCTAGTACGGCAGGGGCGTCGGTCCGGCCGTACAGCGTGTCCTTGAGGGCCAGTTCGAGCAGCGGGCGCTTCTCCTCGATCACGACGATCTGGTCGAGTCCGTCGGCGAAGCGCAGCCACTCGGCCCGGCCGATCGGGTGGAGCGCCGAGACCTTCTTGATCCGCAGCGGGGCCGTCGCCAGGGTGTCGTCGTCGAGTCCGAGGTTCGTCAGCGCCCGGCGGAGGTCGTAGTAGGTCTTGCCGGGGGCCACGATGCCGATGCGGGCGTCGGTCCCCTCGACCACGATCGGGTTGAGCTCGTTGATGTCGATGTACTGCTCGGCGAGCTGCCGGCGTCCGCCCAGCATGTCCTTCTCGGCCTCGCGCATCGGCGGGCCGGGATCGTTGGCGCGCAGCACCGGGCGGAAGGGCTTGCCGTCGATCCGCACGGCGGGCTCGCGGAAGGTCAGCCGGGCCGGGTCCGTGTCCACGGTCCCGGAACCGTCCGCGATCGCGGTGACCATCTTGAAGCCCACCCAGAGCCCGGCCGCGCGGGACAGGGCGTAGCCGTGGTGGCCGAGGTCCAGGATCTCCTGCACGCTTCCCGGATAGAGGACGGGCATGCCGAAGGCATGGAAGAGGAAGTTGCTGTCGGACGGGTAGTTGGTGGCGTTGGCGTTGGGGTCGTCGCCGGCCAGGACCAGGACGCCGCCGTGCGGGTGCGCCCCCCGGATGTTGCCGTGCCGCAGGGCGTCCGCGGCCCGGTCCACTCCCGGGGCCTTGCCGTACCAGAGGCCGAAGACGCCGTCCACCTTCGCGTCGGGGAGGGTCGGGACCGTCTGGCTGCCCCACACGGCGGTGGCGGCGAGTTCCTCGTTGAGGCCGGGCGCCTGGTGGACCCCGGCCTGTGCGAGCCGGTCCGCGTTCCGCTCCAGCTGGCCCTGCAGTCCGCCCACGGGGGACCCCGGGTATCCGGTCGCGAATCCTCCGGTCCGTACGCCACGCCGCCGGTCGAGCTCGGCCTGGTCGACGAGGAGCCGCACGACGGCCTCCATCGCCGTGAGTCTCTCCAGCGGGCGATCGCTGATCGGGTTCCGGCGCTCGGGCGCGTCCGTGGCTGTATCCGTGTCGAAGGTCATGAGTACCTGTTCAGGCCTTTCCGACGGACTACTCATCGCGTCTCGGTATGCGGGCTAGCACTTCGCCGACCGAGACGGACGGTAATCCCAGACCTCGCACATCGCAAGCGATCAGGGGCGAATTACCGACTTTCCTGGAGAACCCGCGGTTCTGCGATGCCGATCCGCCGGCGCTTTGGCGAATCGCTTGACTCGACAGGGCGCGACCAGCACCATGCCTTCATTGGTCTATTTTCCAGGACAATAGACCAATGGGTTTCCCCTGGCCACGGGGCTGAGCCGACACCGACGCCTGCCCCTCTCCGACACCGACGATCGCGGCGACGTGACACACGACGAACGGAAACCGATGACACCGGGAACCAGCGAGGACGAGCTGCGAGGACCCGCACACCATCATGCCGACGGGGTGACGCCCACCAGCGGCGCCCCGTGGACGCCCCTGGTGGGCGTCACCGGGCGGCGTTACGCGGGAGCCACGTTGTTCCCCCAGTACCCGGCGATGTGGGACGGGGTGTTCGTCGACGTGGGCGTCCAGCTGTACGCGCGGAACATCGCGGCGGCGGGTGGCATGACCGTCGTCCTGCCCCGGGACTCGTCGCCCGAGGCCCTGGTGCGGCGGCTCGACGCCGTCGTGCTGTCCGGTGGAGCCGACGTGCACCCGCGCTTCTACGGTGGTGAGGTCACCGCGGACACCACGCCGCTCGACGCCGAGCAGGACGAGTTCGACATCGCGGTCGTCCGGGCGGCGATCGCACGCGGCATCCCGGTGCTCGGGACCTGCCGGGGCCACGAGATCCTGAACGTCGCACTGGGCGGGACCGTGTACGACCACCACCTGCCGGGCCACGAACGGCGCGACCAGGCGGCGGCCCTCCCCGCACACCGGGTGAACTTCGTCGAGGGCACCACGCTGCACTCCCTTTACGGGGAGCGGGCCCAGGTGAACAGCATGCATCACATGGCGGTCGACACCGTGGCGCCCGGCGTCCGGGTGGCCGCGCGCTCCGACGACGGCCTCGTCGAGGCGATCGAGTGCGCCGACCACGACGCCCTCGGCGTCCAGTGGCACCCCGAGGCCCACGCGGCACCGGACCCCGCCTTCCAATGGCTCGTGGAAACCGCCCGTGCCCGGGCAGCGGCGTCGAACGGGTCGCCCGGCGCCAGGTGACAGATCCTCCGCCCATCGAGAACGTCCGACGAAAGGTCACCCCATGTCCACCGAACGACTCGTCCTCGCCGGCACCCGCGCGCCGTCCGCCGACGGGAAGACCTTCACCGTCTACGAGCCGGCTACCGGAGCGGAGCTCGCGGAGGTGGCGTACGCCTCCACCGTGGACGTCGACCGGGCCGTAGCGGCGGCGGTGACGGCCCAGGAGTCGTGGGCCGACACGGCGCCCTCGGCCCGCGCCGCCGTACTCCACCGCTGGGCCGACCTCGTCGAGGCACGCGCGGAGGAACTCGCCGTCCTCCAGACCCGCGAGAACGGCCTGACGATCCGGGAGTCCCGGGGGATGCTCCGGGCCACCTCGGCACTGCTGCGCTACAGCGCCGACGCGGTCGACAAGATCGTCGGCGAGACCATCCCCAACGACGCCGGCGGTCTGCTGATGACGCAGCGCGAGCCGCTCGGCGTCGTGGCGGCGATCACGGCGTGGAACGCGCCGATCGCCATGGCGGCGCAGAAGGCCGGCCCCGCGCTCGTCACGGGGAACACGGTCGTCCTCAAGCCCTCCGAACTGGCCCCGCTCACCTCGCTGGTCTTCGGTGACCTCGCCAGTGAGGCCGGGCTCCCCGAGGGATGTCTCAGCATCCTCCCCGGCGACGGCTCGGTGGGCCGGGCCCTGGTCGAGAACCGCGCCGTGGCGCGCGTCACCTTCACCGGCTCGACCGCGACGGGCCAGGACATCGCGCGGCGCGCCGCGAGCACGTTCAAGCGCCTGACGCTGGAGCTCGGCGGCAAGTCCGCGGCCATCGTCTTCGCCGACGCCGATCTCGACCGGGTCTGCGCAGTCGCTCCGGAGGCGATGTTCGGCCTCGCGGGCCAGGACTGCTGCGCGCGGTCCCGTCTGCTGATCCACGAAAGCGTCTACGACCAGGTCGTCGAGGGGTACGCGCGGACCTCGGCGCGGCTCAAGGTGGGCGACCCCCTGGACGAGAGCACGGACCTCGGTCCGCTGATCTCTGTCGCCCAGCACGACCGCGTGCACGGATTCGTCGAGGAGAGCGTCGCCGACGGAGCCGTGGCCGTCACCGGCGGCGCCAAGCCCACCGGTCTTCCCGAGGGGGGCGGCTGGTACGTCCCCACCGTGCTCACAGGGGTGCGCCCGGACATGCGGGTCGCTCGGGAAGAGGTGTTCGGCCCGGTCGTCAGCGTGATCCCGTTCGCCACCGAGGAAGAGGCGATCCGGCTCGCGAACGACACGCGGTACGGTCTGTCGGGGTCGATCTGGACCGGGAACGTCGCGCGGGCCATCCGCGTCTCGCGCAAGGTGAGGAGCGGCGTCCTGGCGGTCAACTCGAACACGTCCAACCATCTCCAGGCGCCGTTCGGCGGGGTCAAGCAGTCGGGCATCGGCCGTGCGAACGGCCTGGCCGGACTCGAGGCGAACACCGAGCTCAAGACCTTGTTCATGGACGGCACGTGACCTCGCGTTACGCTGACCAGGTGTCAACCGACGACAACACGGCTTCCGCGGGTCTGCGACCGGTGGACATCGCCCCGGCGCACAGCGTGGTGGTGCGCTACCTGAAGCGCGCCATTCACCTGTACGAATTCCCCGCCGGCTCACGGCTTCCCTCGGAACGGGACCTCGCCACCCGGCTCGGCGTCTCCCGCGCCACCCTCCGCGAGGCCCTGCGCAACCTCGAAGGCGCCGGCTACGTCGAGGTCCGCAGAGGCGCCGCGGGCGGCAACTTCGTCCTCGACCGCACCGGGTCCATCGACGAGGTACGGCGCTGGTTCACCGACCAGGGAATCGACCTGGAGGCCATCTTCGACTTCCGCGCGACCGTCGAGTCGCTGGCCGCACACCGAGCGGCCACCCGCGCGAACCCGGCCCTCATCACCACACTGCGTGATCTCAACGACCGTATGAGCCGCACCACCGACCCCGGCGAGTTCCGGCAGTGCGACCAGCGCTTCCACATGCGCATCGCCGAAGCGGCCCGCGCGGAACTCGTACGCGACGCCGTCGAAGAAGCCCGCGCCGCCCTGTTCCACCCGTACCGGCTGCCGACCCTCCGGACCCTGCAGGACCGCTGCGTCCCCGAGCACGAGGCCATCATCGACGCCCTCGCCGACCACAAGGACACCGACGCGGCGGCTCTCATGAACCGGCACATCCGGGCGACCGCCGACTCCGCCGGCATTTTCATGAGGACGGACACGCCGAAGCCGACATGACCACGAGGTGACCTACGAGCCGGTCGTGGGTCACCTCGCGGGGCGGGCGCAGGTCTACGCCTTCACAGCGGCAGACCAGGGCGGTCCGTACCGACGATCTGCTTGCCCGTGAAGAAGCCGAGCAGGTCCCGGTCGCCGTGGCCGCCGAAGCCGCCGTCCCCGAAGAAGCTCTGCACCGATCCCTCGGACATGTCCAGCACGCTCGAACCGTTGATCTTGACCTCGCCCGCCACCAGACGGGCTCCGAGTGCGATTCCCGCATCGATGTCGGCCGTCATCACATAGGCGGCCAGTCCCACCTGGCCCGCGTTCGCCAGTGCCACCGCCTGGTCCTCGGTGTCGTACGGCTGCACGCTGAGCAGTGGCCCGAACATCTCGCCGACGGCGTCGAGCCCCTCGCCGTAGGCGATGGTCGGACTGAAGAACCAGCCCTTGTCCGGCACGTCGTCGACCCGCAGGAGGCGGGCGCCCGATGCGGCGAACTGCCGTACCTGGCCCTCGAGTTCGGTTCGCCTGGCCTCGAAGGCGACGGGTCCGACCCGGGTCGCGGCATCGAGGCTGGAGCCCACACGCCACCGGCCGACCTCGGCGAACAGGGCGGAGACCAGGTCGGGCAGCAGCGCACGGGCGACCAGTACACGCCGGGGCGCCTCACACCACTGCCCCGACAGCTTCAGCGAGCCGGAGACGATGACGCTCGCGGCTTCCACCACATCCGCGTCGCCCCGCACGACGACGGGGTTGTTCGATCCCAGCTCCAGCTGGAGCCTGGTGAAGCGGGGTGCCGCGACGGCCGCGATGGCCCGCCCGGTCGGCGTCGAGCCGGTCATGGAGATCGCCCGGACACGGGAGTCGGACACCACCGCCGTACCGACGTCTCCCCCGCCCAGCACCATGTTCACGACACCGGCCGGCAGACCCGCCTCGTGCGCCGCCCGCACCACCAGCTCGGCGCTCCACGGTGACGCGGGTGACGGCTTGAGGACCACGGGGGCGCCTGCCGCCAGTGCGTAGGCCAGCTTCTTGACCGCCATCGCGGACGGCGCGTTCCACGGCACGATCAGCGCCGTCGGACCCCACGGGACATGGCGGACCGTCACCGGCCGCTGATCGGAGGACACCGAGTACGTGTCTCCCCGCTCGCGGAGCAGCCGCACCGCCTCACGGACGGTTCCGCTGTTCGACGAACCGAAGAGTGCGGTGACGCTGATGGGAACACCGCTGTTCAGGGCGTCGAGACGAGCGATCTCCTGCCCTTGGCCGTCCAACCGGTCCGCCCAGGAGAGAAGAACCTTGGCGCGGCCCTCCGGCCCGAGAGCCAGCCAGTCTCCGTCGCGGTGCGCGCGCTCGGCTGCGGCGAGGGCGCGCTCGACCTGGTCGGCCGAACTGGCCAGGTTCGGGGCCAGGACTTCTTCGGTGTTGGGATCGAACAGGTCGCCCGCGGGAACAGGGGATTTCTCGGGTGCGCCGTCGACCCAGGTGAACAGTTCAGGAAATTCCATGGCTCAGATCCGATCGAGATAGCGCTCTGGATTACGTTCGGCGTCCTTCGACGGGGAGACGTCCCCGGCCAGGAATCGCGGCGCCGTCGCGGTGACGACACGAGTTCTCACCCGCTCGTCGGGCAGGCGGTCGCTGTCCTGTGCGGCGGAGACCAGCCAGTGGAAGGCCGGGTCGCCGCCGAACACCTCGGGATGCCACTGGACTCCGAGGAACCGGCCCGCCGCCGCCTCGATCGCCTCCACGACGCCGTCATCGGCCCGTCCGGTGACGGTGACCCCCTCGCCCGGCCTGGCGACGGACTGGTGGTGGAAGGAGTTCACCATCGTCTCCGCGCCGTAGAGGGCGTGCGCGATGGTCCCGGGCTCGAACGAGACACGGTGCACGCGGTCGGTCCGGTGGTAGGCGGCCAGTCCGTGGGACTCCCCCTGGCCCGCCGGCAGGTCGGCGACGAGCGAGCCGCCGAGGGCGACGTTGATCAGCTGACTGCCACGGCAGATGCCGAGCACGGGAATGCCCTGATCGAGGGCCGCTCGCAACAGCCCGGACTCGAAGGCGTCGCGTGCCCGGTCGATGCGTGACGTCTTCGGCCCGGCGACCTCGCCGTAGAGCCGCGGATCGACGTCCTCCCCGCCGGAGATCACGATGCCGTCCAGACTCTTGACCAGGCGGCTCGGCGGAGCGTCCATCGGCAGGTGTACCGGCACACCACCGGCGTCCAGGACCGACCTGGCGTAGTCGCTCACATAGATGTCGAGAGCGGTGTCGAAGAAGGGCTCGGGAAATCCGAGCATGTGTCCCGCACCGCGACGGCCGGTCAGGCCGATGAGGGGGGCTGAATCGAAGTTCGCCATCAGGCGTGCGTCCTCATGTCCGGGAGGGCTTCCCAACCGTGCTCGTCGACGGTTGTCCGTGGTCCAGGTTCTGTCGTCAGCGCGCAACGCCGTGCGCGCCGTACCGGGTCAGGAGCCCGACCTGGTCACAGCGTCGGGACCGAGGTCGGTGATCGAGCCCCGGCCCAGCAGCGTGAGCGTCGAGATCATCTCCTCCCGCAGGAGCCACAGCGCGTGTTCGACGCCGGCCTGTCCGCCGGCGGCGAGGGCCGCCGCGACAGGACGTCCGAGGAACACGGCCCTGGCCCCGAGAGCGACGGCCTTGACGATGTCGTTTCCCTGTCGTATCCCGCTGTCCAGGAGGATCTCGGCCCGTCCGCCCACCGCGGCCACGACCTCGGGAAGCTGCGCCAGCGCGGGGGGCGCGCTGTCCAGCTGGCGCCCGCCGTGGTTCGACACGACGAGCGCCGACGCGCCTGCGCCCACCGCCGCCTGCGCGTCCTCACCGTTCAGGATGCCCTTGGCGATCCAGGGCAGGGACGTGTGCGACATCTCCGCGGCGAGTTCGTCCCAGCTCCAGACCGGTGCGGTCCGGGAGAAGAGCTGCCCGAACACCTCACCGAGTTCGCGGGGGCCCCACCACGCCGGATAGTTGCCGCCGAAGACTTCCCGCTGCACGTCGAACTTGTTGCGGAGGTTCCGTTCGCGCCAGCCGGCCGTCGGGCAGTCCACGGTCACACAGATCGCCGAGTATCCGGCTGCCTCGATCCGCTTGAGCATGCGCCGGAAGCCCGCGGGATCCCCCATCGGGTGGAGCTGGCAGATGCGTGCCGCAGCGGGCGAGGCACTCGCCACATCCTCCATGGAGAACGTGCCGGCCTCGGGGACGACGCTGATGACGCCATGGACCTCGTTCGCCTGGGCGACCGCCTTGTGGCCCTCGGGAGCGAACATGCCGTCGGCGCCGAACGGCGCGGTCAGGACGGGCAGGGCGAGCGGTATCCCCAGGACGGTCGTGGAGGTCTCCGGCGACGGCAGACCGCTCATGACCCTCGGCCGGAACTGCCAGCGGGTGAACTCGGCCCGGTTGGCGCGCAGCGTGATCTCGCTGCCCGCGCCGCCCTCGAGGTAGTCCCATGCTCCGGGTTCGAGGTTCTCCTTGGCCTTGGAGAACGCTTCCTCGATGGTCGCGAACGGGGGTTCGACGTCTGGAGAGATGGTCGACGAACTCGACTCGTTGGTCACGTCCTGCTCCATTCGGTGATCGTGGTGAGGCAGTGCTGTGGGCGCGGTACCCGGCCGGGATTCGTCATCAGACGATCTCGAAGTAGCGCTGGATCTCCCAGCGTGGGATGTGCGCCGCCGCGAGGGCGGCGTACGTCTGGACCTCGTGGTCCCGGCTCTGCGCGTAGAGCTCGACCACCTCGTCCCCGAGCCAGTCGCGGGCCAGTTCGGACTTTCGCAGCAGGACCGCCGCCGTGGCGAGGTCCTGCGGCAGCTCCCGGCCCGGCACCGGAGTGCCCGGTTCGATCAGCTCTTCGGACGTGAGGATGCCGTCGACCCCGCCCGCGAGGCACGCGGCGATCGCGAGGTACGGATGGAAGTCGCTGCCACCACGCCTGTTCTCGAAACGGGCCGAGTCCTCCGAGAGAGTGATCGCGCGGAGGGCGGTCGTCCGGTTGTCCCAGCCCCAGTCGAGAGTGACGGGCGCGAAGAAACCGGGAACGTAGCGACGGTAGGAGTTCGGCCAGGGCGCGAAGAACGCCGTGCACTCGTGCGAGGCGCGGAGGGCGCCGGCCGCATAGTGGCGTCCCGCCTCGCTGAGCGTGTCTGACGCGCCGCCCCAGAACACGTTCCTGCCGTCTTTCCACAGGCTCTGGTGCAGGTGGCCGGAGGTTCCCTGCTCGGCCAGGTTCACCTTGGCCATAAACGACACGAAGAAGCCGTGCCGCTGCGCGACCTGCCGGAGCAGGACCTTGAAGCGCGTGGCCATGTCCGCCGCCTGGAGCGCCGGGGCCGGAGCCAGCGCCGCCTCGATGTGGTGGGTGCCCACCTCGGTCATCATCATCTCGATCGGGATGCCGTAGGCACGCGCCGAGTCGTCCAGGTCTGTCGCGAACTCGCCGAAGTCGGCCCATCGCGTCAGGCTGTAACACTGGTTGCTGCGCGAGATGCGGGTCATGCCGGGCACGTCGCCGGCTCGTCGCGCCCGGTCGGAGTCGGGGTCGTCCCGGAAGATCGTGAACTCGAACTCCACGCCGAAGACGCCTTCGTAGCCGTGTGACGCCGCCCGGTCGACGACGTTGCGAAGAACGCTGCGCGGGTGCATCGGATGCCGTTGTCCGGACTTGGTCTCGCCGTCGGCCAGAACGGCGACCACGCCGGGTTCGCCGGGCATCGCGCGCGCCGTCGACCAGTCGGGGGCCAGCAGCATGTCGCCGTTTCCGGCCTCCTCCGCACTGAGGGCGGTGTCGAAGAGATCGTCGTCCACGGTCGCGGCCAGGTACACCTCCGTGATGGGGATGCTCTTCCCCGACCGCACCTTGTCGGCGGAGAGGTACTTCCCCCGCAGACCGCCGTTCAGGTCGGGAGTCTCGACTCGCACACGTGTCACGTCACCGAAGCGCTCCAGCTCCGACGGGGACTTCGACGCCGGACGGGCCTGGTCACTCATGATTGGCTCCCACTATCACTCTTGGCTGACAACTCATCTGTCTTCGCGGCACAAGCACATGCGGCGATCGGCCACCGGAGGCCGGGGCCGCAGGCCCTCGGCCGTCACCGCACCCGGACGGCCGGAACGGGATGCCGCGAGCGACGGCCGGCAAAGGCCCATGGAATCGCGGTCCGCCCGCGCGGGGCCTAGGCGAGCCCGCCCGGACTCCGGGGAACCCCCGGGCCACTGTGCCCGGCGACGCCCACGCCCGCGGGCAGCAGGGTTGGAGCATTGGTCTGCACCGTAGAGCATTGAACCTGCCGGGACAATAGGCTTCGGCATGCGGTTTCGGTACTCGAAGACGATGACACGGAGCACCCCGCCTCCACCCTTGGATTTTGCGCCCAGGCCATGAGAAATGCCGCATGTTGCTTGACAGTGCTCCCTGCTCACCGCCACCGTATGGCTCGCATAAAGGAACGCCCCCTCGGATACCGAGACGATGACGCTCGGCAGCAAGGTCGTTCCCAGGTTCCGCCGACTCCCTGTCGAGGGCGACGTCCCGGAAGCCGGCTCCGACAACCCAGGAGATCCAGTGAGTCAATCGTTGGGAAAGCCCACGTCAGCGCCGGTCGGAGCAGGCGCCGACCACAAACTCTCAGGTTCCATCGGTCTCGGCACGCTGACATTCATGGTGCTCGCGATGGCCGCGCCCCTGACGGTCGCGGCCCTGAGCACACCGATCGGCATCCTGGTCGGCAACGGCCCCGGGTACCCGGCCGCCTACATAGCCGCGACGGTGATCCTCGCCCTGTTCGCCGTGGGATTCGTGGCCATGACTCCACACGTCGGCGAGGCCGGCGCTTTCTACACCTACGTCACCCGAGGTCTGGGACGCGGGCTCGGGATCGGCACGGGATTCCTCGCCCTGGTCACCTACACCGCCAACATGTTCGGCATCCTCGGCTTCATCGGCCAGGCGATCAGCAACCTGCTGGTGCAGTACGGCCTCCCCGCCGGAAAATGGTGGGTGTGGGCGGCGGCGGTGATCGCGCTCGTCGGCTTCCTCGGCCATCGGCGGATCGACCTGTCCGGCAAGGTTCTCGGGTTGCTGCTCATCGCCGAGGTGGTCGTCGTTGTCGTCGTCGATGCCGCCGTCCTCGTCAAGGACGGTCCGGAGGGCTACTCGTCCGGCATCGTGCATGTCTCGGCCATGACCTCGGGCTCGCCGGCGCTCGCGCTCATGTTCGCCATCGGGGCATTCGTGGGCTTCGAGAGCACCGCCATCTACCGCGACGAGGTCCGTGACCCCCAGCGGACCATCCCGCGGGCGACGTATCTGGCGCTGGCCCTGATCGGCGGCTTCTACACCCTCACCGCCTGGCTGATGGTCACCGCGTGGGGTGACAACGGGGTCGTGGGCCGGGCGGCGAAGGATCCCAGCACGATGTTCATCGACACGGCGCAGAACTTCGCGGGCAAGGTCACCGCGGACGTAGTGGTCGTCCTGATCGTGACCAGCGCGCTCGCCTGCGTCCTCAGCCTGCACAACGTATTGGCGCGCTACTACTTCAACCTCGGTACCACCGGGGTGCTGCCCGCGAGGCTGGCACAGGTGCACCCCCGGCACGGGTCGCCCGGATTCGCCTCGAACACGCAGACCGTCATCAGCGCCGTGTTCGTCGCGATCTGCGTCGTGGCGGGGCTCGACCCCGTCGTGCAGGTGGCCACGTGGTTCGGTGGAATCATGGCGGTCGGGATCGTCCTTCTCATGCTGCTCACCTGTTGCGCGGTGCTCGTCTTCTTCCGACGCGACCGGGTCGGCACACGGCGGTGGAACACCCTGGTCGCTCCCGGTCTCGGCGCACTCGGTCTGGCCCTGGTCCTGGCGATCATGATCCGCAACCTGCCTGTCCTCATGGGCGGCTCCGACGTCCTCGGTGTCGTCGCGGGCGCCGCACTGGTGCTGGCCGTGCTCGGCGGCGTCGTACTGGCCCGTCTGCGGCCCCGAGCCGCGTCGCCGGCCACCGATCGGAGCGCGGAGAGCCGCGCGTAGTCCGGGCCACCCCGCCCGGCCGGCCCGACGTGAGAGCGGCCGCCATGGCGAGGGCCTTGCGTTTCCGGCCAGTACAGGGATGCGACTCGAATACGTGACGGAGTACGTCCGTACGCACCTCAGCAGCGTGGCCTGTGCGGCACGTCTGGTTCTAACCTCATACCTATGAATCGCAGGGTTACGGCCGTCACGTTGACGCAGAGCATCCAGGACCACCTCAAGGGCCGCATTCACGGAGGCACGCTGAGCCCAGGTGATCGTCTGCCCCCCGAGCGAGAGCTGGCTGCGAGCCTGGGCGTGGCACGGGTCAGTCTGCGGGAAGCCATCCGGCAGCTGGCGGCCGAGGGGTACGTCGAGGTGCGGCGCGGTCCGCACGGGGGAACGTTCATCACGTCGTTGCGGGAGCCGTTCGAGCAGTGGCGGGTGCAGGTGCGGGAGCGGGTCGACGAGATGGACGACATGATCGACTTCCGCGTCGCCGTCGAGTCGCACGTGGCGGCCCTGGCGGCTGTCCGACGCGCTGCCGACGATCTGTCCGCCATGAGCGACGCGATCGAGCGGCTCGCGCAGGCGACCGCGCTGGGGGCGTTCCGGCTGGCCGACTCGCAGTTCCACGACGCCGTGGCCAGGGCGTCACGCTCCACGCGGCTGGAGGCCGCCGTCCACCAGGCGCGGGGTGAGTTCTTCAGTCCCGCGCCGATGTTCGATCACACACTGGTCCTGGAGGACAACCGTCGGGAGCACCAGGCGGTCTACGAGGCCATCAAGGACGGGGATGACCAACGTGCCGCGGCCGCGATGCGCGCGCACATCGGGCACACCCGGGAGCAGCTGCACCTCTGGGCGTTCGAAGGCGACTCCACGTCCCGCTGACCATGGGGTGGCTTCGGAAGCGACTCCGGTTCTCGTTCCTGAAGCCAATTCCTCGTTCCTGAAGACAATCGGGGAATCGCCCGCCGGCGCACACCGGCCGTCGATCGCCGCTCGCCCTGCCTCGTGCGGGCGGAGAGCGTGATCGAAGCGCCCGGGGTGCACCGGGGCGCCATCAGGCCAGGGCGGTGTCCGGTTCCGCCACGACGGCCTCGGCCTCGTTGCGTGCCGGATGCAGACGGGCCCAGATCACGGCCGCGGCGACGAGGAGCAGCATCAGTACGAGTGCACCCAACATGTCGGTCCGCACGGCCGGCAGGGTGAGCATGAAGCCGAGCAGGGCGAGCATCGCCGCCAGAGTGAACCAACTCAGCGCGGGGAACAGCCACATGCCGGTGCCGGGAGCCGGCGGCCGCCCGTCGAGCCGGTCGCGCCGACCGAGCACGAGCTGGGTGACGACGATGGTCAGCCAGATCAGATAGACGGTGGCCCCCGCGACCCCGAGCAACCGGGAGAAGGCCGTGCTGGGGTGGAAGAACTGGAGCAGCAGCAGGAGAACGGCCAGCGAGACGGCGAGGAGGATGGCGTTGCGCGGGGTGCCGGTTCTGGAGATCCGGCCCAGGATGCGTGGCGCCGCGCTGTCGCGTGCCAGGGAGTACATGATGCGTGAGCTCACATACACCTGGGAGTTCATGGTGGAGATCATCGCCGCGAAGATCACCACGCTCAGCACGGTGGAGGCGTTGCTCAGGCCCAGATGCTGGAGAGTGGCCGCGAAGGGGCTCTCGCCGACCGCCGCGCTGTTCCAGGGCAGCAGCAGGACGACCACCAGCAGGGAGCCGAAGTAGAAGAGGCAGATCCGCCACAGGATGCTGCGTGTGCTGCGCCGGATGGCCTTGGCCGGGTCCGCCGCCTCGCCCGCGGCGATGGTGACGATCTCGGTGCCGGAGAAGGCGAACATCGCCCCCACGGACGCGGTCACGACTCCGCCGATTCCCTGGGGCAGGAAACCGCCGTGGCCCAGCAGATTGCTGGTGCCGGGCGCCTGCGTCCCGGGAACCAGCCCGCCGATGGCGATCAGGCCGACGGCGATGAAGGCCACGATCACCGCGACCTTCAGCCAGACCGCCCAGTACTCGACCTCCCCGTAGGCGCGCACCGAGGTGAGGTTGACGGCGGTGATGACCGCGATCAGCAGTACTCCGCCCAGCCACACCGGTATCACGGGGAGCCAGCTGTGCAGGATGGTTCCGGTGGCGATGCCTTCGATGGCCAGCCCCAGCGGCCAGCCGAGCCAGTACATCCAGCCGGTGGCGAACCCGGCCCAGCGGCCGAAGGCCAGCCGGGCGTAGACGGCGAACGCGCCCGAGTCGGGACGGGCCACCGCCATCTCGGCGAGCATCCGCATGACCAGGACGACCAGTACCGAGGTGAGGCCGTAGGAGATCAGGATGCCGGGCCCGGCCTGCTGGATGCCGACGCCGGAACCGACGAACAGTCCCGCGCCCACCGCACCGCCGATGCTGATCATCGTCATATGACGGCCCTGAAGGGATCTCACCAGTTGTCGCCCGGCGACCGCCTGGGTGCTGTGTTCGGTGTTCATGCGCGGTTCGCCTCCTTCGTGAGCGCCGTGAAGAGCGGGAGGCGCAGTGCGGCGTCCGCGTTCTCGAGTTCCGGGTGCCACTGCACACCGAGGAGCCAGCTCTCCGTGCCGGAGGCTTCCACCGCTTCGACGCAGCCGTCCGCCGCACGGGCGGTCACCCGCAGATCGGTGCCGACCTCGTCCACGGCCTGGTGGTGCGCGGAGGCCACCGAGATCGTCCGCTGCCCGTCGTAGACCGCGGCGCACCGGCTGTCGGCTTCCAGTTCGACGTCGTGCCTGGCGATCTCGTCTCCCCCGAAGAACGGAAGGCTGTGGGTGACCGTCGTCGGGGGAAGATCGACGAAGAGGGTTCCACCGCGGGCCACGTTGAGCAGTTGCAGGCCCCGGCAGATGCCGAGCAGGGGGCGGCGAACGCGCAGGGCGTACTCGATGACGGCGAGATCCAGCCGGTCCTGCGCCGGGTTGACGTCGTAGACGGCGGGGTGGTCGGCCGGGCCGCCGTACAGGGCCGGGTCGACGTCGCTTCCACCCGGCACCAGGAACCCCTGACACGTGCTCAGCAGCACCTCGGTCTCCTCCGGCCGGCCCGGTTCCACCAGAACCGGCCGCGCCCCAGCCGTCCGCACGAGTTCCAGCACCACCTCGGAAGCCTTGTAGGCGGCCCGCACCCGAGGGTCGGCCGCGGCATCACCGCGATCGAGACGGACGGGGACCGCGATCAAGGGTGCACTCGATCCAGAACTGTTCATGTGGTTCCTCTCCGGCATGCCGAGCACGAAGTGGGAAGAGCGAGCGAGCAGAACGTCCGGCAGACCCACGGCCGGATACGGGCCGTGTCCCACCGCGACCCATCAGTGTTGGTACAAGGACCAGACCTAATACCTTTTAAGAAACCGCAGCCCTCCTGTGCTGTCAAGAGTGGAGGCGAACTCGGGGCGTGCCCGGTCAGGCAAGCAGCGGTGCGAGGCGCTCCGCGTGTTCCCGGACCACGGCGACCAGTTCGTCGTTCGGCTGAGCCACCCGGGCCGGTGGACCGGACAGCGCGAGCCCGGCGACCAGGGTGCCGGCGGCGGGATGGCGTATCGCCACGGCGAGGCAGCCGCGGTCCGCGCGGAGTTGGCCGCACTGGCGGGCCAGGCCGGTCTCGGCGACCTGTTTGAGCTCGGTGGTCAGCTCCGCGCCGTCGGTGATCGTGTACTGGGTGAACCGGCGCAGGTCGTGCGCGACGGCGTGCCAGTCGGGCTGGGCCGCGAGGAGGAGGTGGCCGAGCGCGGAGGCGTGCGGGAAGCGGCCGAGGAGGGCTTCGTCCGAGGGCGGGTGGTCGGGGTCCGGATCGATCATGACCAGGCGGTCGGTGGTGAAGGAGGCCAGGTGGACGCCCCACCGGATGACGTTGCGCAGGTGGTCCAGGACGGCGCGCGCGGCGAGCGGCAGGTGCGGCGGGACCGGGACGCACAGCCGGGCGGCGCGGCGGCCCAGCGCGAAGCCGCCCAGGCCGGGCAGGCGGACCAGGTACTCCTCGGCGACCAGGAGGTTGAGCAGCCGGTACGTGGTGGCCGGCGGCAGTCCGAGCGCGGCCGAGATCTCCTTCGCGGTCACTCCGGGGCCGGCGGCGATCACCTCCTCCAGCACGGCGAAGGCGCTGCGGATCGCCCTGGGCTGGCGTCCCGGCAGCGAGGCCGGTTCGAGCGGAGGGCTCATGCCGCCTCCCGGGGTGCCACCGGAGCGCCCAGCAGGTCGGCGGCGCGGGTCTCGTCGTAGATCCCGACCGCCGCGAGTTCGCGGGGGCGGCGCCTGCGCAGTACGGCGAACCACAGCGCCCCGAGGACCAGGGCAGCGCCGATCGCCCACAGGGCGTGCGCCGACTGGGCGGCCAGGAAGGCACCCAGGACCGTGAGGAGGGCCGGGGCGCAGATCACGGTGACCGCGACGGGCCAGGCGGTGAGTTCGCCGATGCGGTGCAGGAAGACGGGCGCGGCCACACAGACCAGCAGGTACGCCACCAGGTAGCCGAAGGTGGCGGTGTTCAGGAGCAGCATCAGCACCCTGTCCGTGCCCAGGCCCGCGAGGCGCAGCGCCACCGGGACGGCGACGGTGAGCGGCACGGCGACGGCGATCGCCACGTGGGGGGTGCGGTAGCGGGCGTGGGCCGCGCCCAGTCGGCGCGGGGCGATGCCCTCACGGCCCATCGAGAACAGCACCCGGACCAGGGCGGTCGAGCCGGCCAGGGCCGCCGCGAAGAAGGACAGCGCGACACCCGCCTCCAGGAGGGCCGACAGCCAGGGCAGGTGCTGGGCGTCGGCCAGGGCGCCGACCGGTTCCCGCTGTCCGGAGAGCCCACCGGGGAGGTCGGCGAGGCCGACTTGCTGGGAGTAGGCGGCGAGCAGGTAGAGCAGTCCGGCGACGGCCGCCGTGGAGCGGACCGCCCAGGGCACCGTGCGGTAGGGGTGCCGGGCCTCGACGCCGACCGCCGCCGCGGCCTCGAAGCCGATGAAGGCGCCCAGGGCGGGCAGCACCCCGGCCGCCGTCGTGCCGAGGTCGGGGGGCGGCAGCCCGAGCCGGTGCAGATGATGCGGGATGCCGTGGCGGATCAGCAGCGCCCCGAAGATGACCAGCATCAGCACGATGGACACGGCCTCGAACAGCAGCATCACACGCGCCGCGGGACGGATGCCACGGATCATGAGGACGGCCACCACGGCGGCCAGGACGAGCATGACGCCCACAGACACCACACCCGGCGCACCGAGCCCGGCGCGGGCGAGCAGCGCGGTCAGGTAGCCGGCCGCCCCGGTGAAGCCCGCCATGGTCAGGACGCCGTATCCGATGAGCAGCCCGCCGCCGCAGACGAACGCTCCGACGGGGCCGAGCCCCTGGGCAGTGAGGCTGTAGAGCGAGCCGGCGGCGGCCATGCGCCGGGTGAACTGTCCGATGCAGGACCCGATCAACAGGGCCAGAGCGGTCGCCACGGCGAAGGACCACACCGTGGAGCCCGCGGCCGTGGCGGCCACGATCGCCGGTGTGGCGGCCATCGCCGCGGCGGGCGCGGCACCGGCCACGGACTGGGCGAGAACCTGGAGCGGATCCAAACCGCGCCGTTCCAGGCCGTGCACGGGCGAACGGGTGGAGAGCCGGCTCGGCTCGGCCGTGGCCGCGGCGGCCAGGTTCGCGTAGCCGGGCGCGGCCGAAGCCGCCCTACGGTCGGGCATGGGTGGTCACGCTCCCCGCGGAACTCCTGGAACCGCCCCGCGAGCTGTTCGGCGGTTCTGCCGCAGCAACGTAACCCGCAGGAAGTGTCGGTGGAAGCCGCGCGCCTGTTACTGCCAGAAGTCATGAAGTGGGAATCACGGTCCGCGGATTCCCGGGTTGTGGGAATCCCTGCGGCTTCTGTTCCCGCGGCCCGCGACAGGGCCGGCCAGTGTTTCCGGGCCGGGAGAGCGCCCGTTGACCCCCGGATGACGGCGCGGCGAACGTCTGTCCGCGTCGGAGTTCTCCTCGACCGGATCCCGGGAGGGTACATGGACACGAGGGTCACGGACGGAAAACGGTCGCTCAGCGGCTCGCTCGGAGTCGGTTCGATCGTCTTCATGGTCGTCGCCGCGGCCGCCCCGCTCACCGTCATCGCCGGCGCCGTCCCGGTGGGCATCGCCCTCGGCGACGGCGCGGGCTTTCCCGCCACCTTCGTCATCTGCTGCGCGGTGCTGCTGCTGTTCGCCGTCGGCTTCTGCGCCATGAGCCGGCACGTGCCGGACGCGGGCGCCTTCTACACGTACGTCCAGCAGGGCCTGGGCCGGGTCACCGGTCTCGGCTCGGCGTTTCTCGCCCTGGCCACCTACACGGCCGTACAGCTCGCGGTGTACGGCTACTTCGGCGCCGCGGTGCAGGCGCTGATCGTGCACTACGGCGGGCCCGAACTGCCGTGGCCGGCGTACTCCTTCGCCGCGCTGGCCCTGGTGGGCGTGCTCGGCTACCGGCACATCGAGCTGTCGAGCAGGCTGCTCGGCGTGCTGCTGGTGTGCGAGGTCGCCATCGTGCTCGTCTTCGACCTGGTGGTGACCGCACGCGGCGGGCACTCCGGTCTCTCCACCGCGTTCCTGGAGCCGTCGGAGATCGCCTCGGGCTCGCCCGGCATCGGGATCATGTTCGCGATCGCCAGCTTCCTCGGCTTCGAGGCCACCGCCGTCTTCCGCGACGAGGCCCGCGACCCGGAGCGCACGGTGCCGCGCGCCACCTATCTCGCCCTGCTGCTGATCGGCGGCTTCTACACGCTGTCGTCGTGGGCGCTGGTGTCGGCCTGGGGCGACGACGAGGTCGTCAAGCAGGCGGGTGCCGACCCCGGCGGCATCCTGATCACCTCGATGACCCACCGGCTCGGGTCCGTCGGCGGCGATGTGGCCCAAGTCCTGCTGGTGACCAGCCTGTTCGCCGCACTGTTGTCCTTCCACAACGTGGTGGCGCGCTACGCCTTCTCCCTCGGCAACTCCTCCGCCCTGCCCGCCTCCTGGGGCCGCGCCCACACCCGGCACGGCTCCCCGCACCTGGCGTCCCTGGCCCAGAGCGCGTCCGCCCTGGTGCTGCTGGGCGTCTTCGTGGCGGCGGGCCTGGACCCGGTGACCCAGGTCTTCGCCTGGATGGCCGGGACCGCGACGCTGGGCGTGCTGGTTCTGATGGCGCTCACCTGTCTCGCGGTCGTCGTCTTCTTCCGCCGTACGAAGGCCGACACCCGCCCCTGGCACACCCTGGTGGCACCCGTGCTGGGCCTGGCCGGGCTGTGCGCCTGTCTGGCGCTCACCGTCACCAACTTCCCGCTGCTCATCGGCGGTTCCCACGGCCTCGCGCTGGCGATCGGGGCGGTCCTGGCCGCCTTCTTCGCCACGGGTGTCGTCCTCGCGCTGGCACGGCCCGACGCGGCGCGTGCCCTCTCCCGCCAGCCCCACCCGACCCAGTCACACATGGAGGAGCCGGTATGACCGCCCACCCCCTCGACCTGACCACGGAGGACGAACTCCGCACGGTGAAGGCCGTGTTGACGGACAACGGACTGCTCACCGAGTCGGTGCGCGTGGCCTTCTGCGGCCCGGAGGAGCCCGACAAGGCCGCCGTCCTCGCCCACGCCCCGGGCTCGGTGGTCGACCGTCGCTTCCGCGTCCTGCTGCTGGATCTGCCGACCGGTGAATCGCACGACGTGATCGTCTCCGCGTCCCGTTCCGAGATCGACAAGTCCGTCCGGATCGACCCCGCCGTCACCGGTCAACTCCCCATCACCGACACGGAGTTCGATCTGGTGGAGGAGATCGTCCTGGCGAGCGAGGCGTGGTGCGAGGCCCTCAAGCGGCGCGGTCTCGACCCGTCCACCGTCCGCACGGTCCCGCTGTCGGCGGGCGCCTACGACGACTGTCCGGTCGGCGAGGGCCGCCGGATCGTACGCGCCCTCGGTTTCCAGCAGTTGCACGAGAAGGACCACCCCTGGGCCCACCCGGTCGACGGTATGGTGGCCTACGTCGACCTCACCTCCCGCGAGGTCATCGAGGTCGTCGACCACCGCGAATTGCCGGTCCCGGCCGAGTCCGGCAACTTCGACGACCCCGAGGTCGCCGGCGAAGCGCGCACGACCCTCAAACCGATCGAGATCACCCAGCCACAGGGCCCCAGCTTCACCCTCGACGGCAGCCTGCTGACCTGGCAGAACTGGAGCCTGCGCATCGGCTTCAACGAGCGCGAGGGCCTGACACTCCATCAACTCGGCTTCGACGGCCGCCCGATCGTCTACCGGGCGTCGATCGCCGAGATGGTCGTCCCGTACGCCGACCCCTCCCCCGTACGCTACTGGCAGAACTACTTCGACGCCGGCGAGTACATGTTCGCCCGGTACACCAACTCCCTGGAGCTCGGCTGCGACTGCCTCGGCGAGATCACCTACCTGGACGCGGTGATCGCCGACGACTTCGGCGACCCGAAGACGATCCGCAACGCGATCTGCGTCCACGAGGAGGACTACGGCGTCCTGTGGAAGCACAGCGACATGTTCGCCGACTCCAACGAGACCCGCCGCCAGCGCCGCCTGGTCGTCTCCTTCTTCACCACCATCGGCAACTACGACTACGGCTTCTACTGGTACCTCTACCTCGACGGCACGATCCAGTGCGAGGCCAAGGCGACGGGGATCGTCTTCACCTCGGCGTATCCGGAGGAGGGGCACGAGTACGCCACCCAGATCGCCCCGGGGCTCGGCGCGCCCTTCCACCAGCATCTGTTCTCGGCCCGGCTGGACATGACGGTCGACGGCACCCACAACGCCGTGGAGGAGGTCGACGCGGTGCGGGTGCCGATGGGGCCGGGCAACCCGTACGGCAACGCGTTCGCCGAGCGGCGCACCCGGCTCGGGCAGGAGTCGCAGGCACGGCGCCTGGCGGACCAGGGACGGGCGCGGACCTGGCAGATCGTGAACCCGGAGAAGGTCAACCGCCTCGGCCGACCGGTGGGTTACGCCCTGCACCCCGAGGGTCGGCCGGTCCTGCTCGCCGACGACTCCTCGGTCATCCACGACCGGGCCGCCTTCGCGACCAAGCACCTGTGGGTGACGGCGTACGACCCGGACGAGCGCTATCCGGCCGGCGACTTCGTCAACCAGCACCCGGGCGGGGCGGGTCTGCCGGAGTGGACCGCCGCAGACCGCCCGCTGGACGGCGAGGACATCGTCCTGTGGCACACCTTCGGGCTGACCCACTTCCCCCGCCCCGAGGACTGGCCGGTCATGCCCGTCGACTATGCCGGATTCACGCTCAAGCCGGTCGGCTTCTTCGACCGCAACCCCACGCTGGACGTGCCCGCGTCGGCTGGCCGTCACTGCCACGGGGACTGAGGGTCCTGATGATGCTGCGCCGGTACAGGGGCGGTGGGGTGGGGTGGGTTCGTTGTCGGGTGCGGGTCCGGTGGGGGTTTCTCGCGCAGTTTCCCGTGCCCTTAAAGACAACGGCCCCTGCGGGCCGTTCAAAAAGCACGGGGCGCAGCCCCTGCCTTTCGGGGGTGCGGGGAACTGCGCGACCAGCCCCCACCGGACCCGCACTCACCGACGAACCCTCAGCCCACCACCCCGAGGAGAGGACACGCCCATGACCACGACCACGCAGGAATACGAACTCAGCACCGCCGTAAGGAGTTTCATCATCGGCGGACCCAAGAAGCTGCTGATCGACGGGCAGTGGGTGGAGGCGGCCGCGGGCGCTGTCTACGCCACCCACGACCCGGCCACCGGCGGCAAACTCACCGACGTGGCCCGCGGCACCGCCGAGGACGTGGACCGGGCCGTGGCCGCGGCCCGCCGCGCCTTCGACGAGGGGCCCTGGGGCAGGCTGACACCGTCCGAGCGAGGACGGCTCGTCTGGCGGATCGGCGACCGGCTGCTCGAACGGGCCGAGGACTTCGCCCAGTTGGAGGCGCTCGACAACGGCAAGTCCGCGGGTGTGGCGCAGGCGGTGGACGTCGCCTGGTCGGCGGACATCTTCCACTACTACGCGGGCTGGGCCACCAAGGTCGAAGGCCGGACCATTCCCGTGTCGGTGCCCTGGGTGCCGGGCGCCGAGTGGCACGCGTACACCCTGCGTGAGCCGGTCGGGGTCTGCGCTCAGATCATTCCCTGGAACTTCCCGCTGCTGATGGCCGCGTTCAAGGTGGCCCCCGCGCTGGCCACCGGCAACACCGTGATCCTCAAACCCGCCGAGCAGACCCCGCTGACCGCCCTGCTCCTGGGGGAGATCATCCAGGAACTGGACATCCCACCGGGGGTGTTCAACATCGTCACCGGCTTCGGTGAGGCGGGCGCCGCCCTCGCCGCCCACGACCATGTGGACAAGGTGGCGTTCACTGGTTCCACCGAGATCGGAAAGAAGATCGTCGACGCGGCGCGGGGCAACCTGAAGAAGGTCTCCCTGGAGCTGGGCGGCAAGAGCCCCAACATCGTCTTCGCCGACGCCGACCTGGACGCGGCGGTGGCCGGCTCGGCGAACGCCTGGCTGTTCAACCACGGCCAGTGCTGCGTGGCCGGTACCCGCCTCTTCGTCGAGGACAGCATCTTCGACGAGTTCACCCAGGCCGTCGCCGACTTCGCCGCCCAGGCGAAGCTGGGCCCCGGCCTCGACCCGACCGCCCAGGTCGGTCCACTGATCGACCAGGAACAGGTGGACCGCGTCACCGGCTACCTCCGCCAG
Source organism: Streptomyces sp. NPDC088350 (assembly GCF_044753545.1). Taxonomy (NCBI): domain Bacteria; kingdom Bacillati; phylum Actinomycetota; class Actinomycetes; order Kitasatosporales; family Streptomycetaceae; genus Streptomyces; species Streptomyces sp. NPDC088350. Next base: position 687,692 of record NZ_JBIVNL010000004.1, read on the forward strand.
GGCCTGGCCGACGGGGCCCGCGCGCTGACCGGCGGCGGACGGCACGGCGACACGGGGTTCTACGTGCAGCCGACCGTCCTGGTCGACGTCAAGCCCAAGTTCAGCGTCGTACGCGAGGAGATCTTCGGCCCGGTCGTCGTGGCCCAGCCCTTCTCCGCCGGCAACGGGGTGATCCCCCAGGCCAACGACACCGACTTCGGCCTCGCCGCCGGCGTCTGGACCCGCGACATCTCCAAGGCCCACCGCATCGCCCGCCGGCTCAAGGCCGGCACCGTCTGGGTCAACACGTACAACGCCTTCGACACGGCCCTTCCCTTCGGCGGCTACAAGCAGTCCGGCTGGGGCCGCGAGCTCGGCGAAGGCGCCATCGATCTCTACACCCAGGTCAAGGCGGTCAACGTCCAACTCTGAGACGAGTCGCGGTGCGGGCCCGTACGGCGGGTCCGCACATCGGTGACGCTGACACCACAGAGGACGCCACAGAGAAACCGCCGGTGCCCACGCCGACGTCACAGGTCGGTCGGGGCGCGGTGGTTCTCGGCACCCGCGGGCTCATCGGCCGTTGACCGATGCTCCGCCGGTCGGCTCGGAGCGGTTGGCGCGGTCAGCACGTCGAAGGCGTGGTGCCGGTGGGTGGCGAAGAGTTCGAGGGCGGCCTCGGCGTCGCGGGCGCGCAGGGCGGCGGCCAGTTCTCGGTGCTCGCCCGGGATGTGGGAGAGGTAGCCCTCGGAACTGATACCGATCCGGGTCAGCAGGAACAGGTGGACCTGGGAGCGGATCGCCTGCCATGCCTCCTGAAGGCGCAGGTGCCGGGCGGCGGCGTAGACGGCGTCGTGGAAGGCGATGTCACAGGCCACCATCGCGTGCTCGTCCTCGGCGCGGTCCATGCGCTCAGCCGCCTTCTCGACGGCCACGATGTCCTCCTCCGAGGCGTTGGCGACCATGTGCTGGACGGCCAGGTGCTCCAGAGCGCCGCGCAGGCTGTCCAGTTCGGCGACGTCCTGAGCGGACAGCGTCGTCACGGTGGCGCCGCGGTGCCATGCGCTGCGGACCAGGCCCTCGCGCTCCAGCCGGAGCAGTGCCTCACGCACCGGACCCCGGCTGACGTCCAGCGCGCCGGACAGTTCCACCTCGCGCAGCTGTGCGCCGGGAGCGAAGGCTCCACTGAAGATGGCCTCCCGGATCCGGTCCGCGACCTCGTCGGCCAGCCCTCGGCGGCGGGCGGGAGCCACCCTGTCCACCCTGTCCTGTTCACCCATGGCCTTGCCTCCTTCGACTGTCGCAATGTTAACATTCAGACATTGTGGTCGGCGGCCGAGCCGGGCACGTCAGCGAGGAAGGTGGCACAGCCCATGACCACGTCCGATTCCCCGATCCCGCGGTTCCACCTGGCCATGCCGGTGGACGACCTGGCCGCCGCGCGCCACTTCTACGGAGAGGTACTCGGCCTGGAGCAGGGCCGCAGCGCGGACACCTGGGTGGACTGGAACCTGCACGGCCACCAGTTCGTGACGCACCTGTCGTCGGCCCGCTCGCAGCGGATCCACAACCCGGTCGACGGCCACGACGTCCCGGTGCCGCACTTCGGCCTGATCCTGACGATCCCGGCGTTCCAGAAGCTGGCCGACCGTCTGCGTACGGCGGACACCGCGTTCGTGATCGAGCCCTACGTGCGCTTCGAAGGCGAGACCGGCGAGCAGTGGACGATGTTCCTGCTCGATCCGGCGGGCAACGCCCTGGAGTTCAAGGCGTTCGCCGACGACTCCCAGGTCTTCGCCGTGTAGTGCTCTGATCGCGTCGTGCCTGGTGATCGGGGCCGGTCCGCCGGCGACCGGCCGATCCCGCTTCGTCACGGTCTTGTTGTCCCAGTCGATGGAGAACGCGTCCAGGGAGTAGGCGCCGCTGTGCAGGTTTGCCTGGCTGCTGGTGTTGGAGGACATCGGACCGACCACCTCGACGCCCAGGTCACGGCGGGCGGCCACCAACGTGGGACCGTCGAGATAACCGGCGTCAAGGAAATGCTCGGCCGGCACCGTCGCCACCGTCCCGGACATCGCGATGACCAGCACCATCCACGCGCAGCTCGCCGAACGGGTGAGCAGGTTCGGTGCCCCGGCCTCGCACGTCTCGGTCAGATGGACCTTGTAGCCGTCCCACATGGTGTCGCGCTTGACGCTGCAGCGTGCGTCCCGGTCATACGGTGTGACCAGGCGCTTCGCGCCTGGTGGACGGTCTTTTGGGCCCCGCCTCCGCACCTCCCCGTCGACCAGCTGGAAGGGCTGGACCCAGACCTGCCGCAAGATCTGCACCGCGGGAAGTTCCCGCAGGTGAGGTGGCGTTCCGCCCCGTGCACGGCCTGAAGCAGGTGCATACCGTCACCTGCGATCCGCAGTCCGATCGCGTCCCGGCCGCTGCGGCTCCTGGGAAACCGGCTGTCCTCCAGCCTGGTGGCGTAGTGCTTGAACCAGTCGGGCAAGGCGACCGCCTCCAGCCAGTCCGGCGCCGCGTGGGCCACCGCGTTCAAGGCGGCTCGCAGGGTCTCCCCGACCTGCTCCAGCCAGCACAACTCCCGTGCTGAGGAAACTACGTGCGTGGAGTCGGTGCGAGCCTTCCCACCGGTCTTCAGCAGCCCCCGCGCGCCGGCCGCCGTGAGCACCGCGTCGAACAACTCCCGCCCTGCCTCGGCTGCGACCAGGCGGTCCCGGAACTCCGAGAGGACCGAGTAGTCGAATCCCGCATCGCCGAGCTCCAGCCCGAGGGCATATTTCCCCTCAATGCGAGCCCGCACGGCCTCCGCGGCCTGCCGGTCCGACAGGCCCTCGACGAACTGCAGCACAAGCACCAGCGCCAGCCGGCCCGGCGACCATGCAGGCTTGCCCCGGGCCGGGAACAACCCTGAGAACGCCTCGTCCCGGAACAACACGCCCAGCTCATCACGGACCCGGATCGCCAGACTGCTCTTCGGGAACGCCTTCCGCGCCACCCGGCCCGTCTCGGCCGGAACCTCACCCGGCTCCTGAACATGCAACGACACGGACGCGCCCTCCCCAGGCACAACGTCGGCCTACACGACCACAACCAGGTCGTGTAGGCCGACGTCACGCACAAGGCCCCCATTCGCCAACGGCGTCCCTGATGCAAGGGCCCGCCCCACAGTCGTACCCGGTGGGACTACGCGAAGATCTCCCGCGCCGCGGCCTTCGCGAGCAGCAGCGCGGGCGGCTCGAAACGGGAGCCGTAGCGGTCGGCGAGCCGGCGGGCCCGCGCTGCGAAGGCGGGCAGGCCGCCCTCGTAGCCGTTGATGTACTGGAGGACCCCGCCCGTCCAGGCCGGGAAGCCGATGCCGAGGAGCGAGCCGACGTTGGCGTCCGGGACGCCGCGCAGCACGCCGTCCTCGACGCAGCGGACCGACTCCAGGGCCTCGGCGAACAGCATGCGCTCCTTGAGGTCCTCGAAGCGGACGTCCTGCGCGCGCTCGCCGCCCCGCCCGAAGTGTTCGGTGAGGCCGGGCCACAGACGGGTACGCCGGTCGTCGGCGTCGTACTCGTAGAAGCCGCCGCCGGTGGACCGTCCGGCGCGGTCGAACTCGCCGACCAGGCGGTCGACGACCGTCTCGCCGCCGTGTGCCTCCCACGCCCCGCCCTCGGCGAGGACAGCCGCCCTGGTCTCCTCGCGGATCCTCCGCAGCAGGGTGAGTGTGATCTCGTCCCACAGCTGGAGCGGCGCGGCCGGGTAGCCGGCCTGGAGGCCCGCCTGTTCGACGGTGGCCGGGGCGATGCCCTCGCCGACCATGGCGGCGGCCTCGTCGAGGAAGGTGCGGATGACGCGGGTGGTGAAGAAGCCGCGTCCGTCGCCCACGACGACGGGTGTCCGGCCGATCTGCCGGGTGAAGTCGACGGCCCGTGCGAGGGCCTCGTCGCCCGTCTTCTCCCCCACGACGATCTCGACGAGCCGCATCCGGTCGACCGGCGAGAAGAAGTGCAGCCCGATGAAGTCCGCCGGGCGGTCCAGCCCTTGGGCCAGGTCCGTGATGGGCAGGGTGGAGGTGTTGGAGGCGAGGAGCGCGTCGGGGGCGACGACGCCTTCGATCTCGCCGAGGATCCTCTTCTTCAGGGCCGGGTCCTCGAAGACGGCCTCGACGACGAGGTCGGCGCCGACGGCGTCGGAGGCGTCCGCGGTGGGCCGGATGCGCGCCAGCAGCCGGTCCGCCTCGGCACGGCTCGTGCGTCCGCGCGCCACTTCCTTGTCCAGCACACGCTGCGAGTAGGCCTTGCCCTTGGCGGCGACCTCGGCGGTGACGTCCTGGAGGACCACGTCGATCCCCGCCCGGGCGCACGCGTACGCGATGCCTGCGCCCATCATGCCGGCGCCGACGACCACGGCCTTGCGCACTGTGGCGCGCGCCGGGCCGTCGGGGCGGGTGCCGCCGGCCTTGATGTGCTGCATGTCGAAGAAGAAGCCCTTGATCATGTTCTTCGACACCTGGCCGGTGACCAGCTTCGTCAGGTACCGCGACTCGATGGTGAGCGCCGTGTCGATGTCGACCTGGGCGCCCTCGACGGCGGTCGCGAGGATGGCACGGGGCGCGGGCAGGTTCGCGCCCCGCACCTTCGCGCGCAGGGTGGCGGACAACGAAGGAAGTACGGCGGCGAGCTGCCCGGCGGCCGGGGTTCCGCCGGGCAGCTTGAACGCCTTGCCGTCCCAGGGCTGTACGGCGTCGGGGTGTGCGGTGATCCAGGTACGGGCCGCGGCCATCAACTCGTCGTGCGTCGCGGCGAGTTCGTCCACGAGGCCCGCCTCGACGGCTGCCGCGGGGGTGAAGGTGCGGCCGTCCAGCAGGACGCTCTCCAGAGCCTGCGTGACACCCAGCATCCGTACGGTGCGGGTGACTCCGCCTACGCCGGGCAGCAGCCCCAGGGATGCCTCGGGCAGACCGATCCGCGAGCCCTTCGCGTCGAGGGCCACGCGGTGGTGGCAGGCCAGGGCGATCTCCAGGCCGCCGCCGAGCGCGGCGCCGTTGATCGCCGCGACCACCGGCCGGCCCAGGGTCTCCAGGCGGCGCAGATCGGCCTTGACGCCTTCGATGAACGCGAAGAACGCGGCGGCCTGTTCGGGCCCGGTGGCCAGCATGTCGTTGAGGTCGCCGCCGCGAAGAAGGTCTTCTTGGCGGAGGTGACGACGACCCCGCTCACGCTCTCGCGTTCGGCCTCCAGGCGGTGCACGGCGGCGCGCATCGACGCCGCGTAGGCCTCCGTCATGGTGTTGGCCGACTGCCCCGGGTGGTCCAGGGTCAGTACGACGACGCCGTCGGCGCCCTGCTCCCAGCGGATGGTGCTGTTCATCAACTGCCCTTTCACACACGCTCGATGAGGGTGGCCACACCCATGCCGCCGCCGATGCACAGGGTGATGACGGCGCGGCGCGCGCCACGGCGCTCCAGCTCGTCGACCATGGTTCCGGTGATCATGGCGCCGGTGGCTCCGAGGGGGTGGCCCATGGCGATGGCGCCGCCGTTGACGTTCAGCTTCTCGTCGGGGATGCCCATGTCCTTCGCGTACTTGAGCGCCACGGAGGCGAACGCCTCGTTGATCTCGAACAGGTCGATGTCGTCGATCGTGAGACCGGTGTGCGCGAGCAGTTTGCGGGTCGCGGGGGTCGGGCCGGTGAGCATGATCGTGGGGTCCGCGCCCGAGGTGGCCGTCGCGACGATCCGGGCCCGTGGGGTCAACCCCAGTTCGCGGCCCGCCCGTTCGCTGCCGATCAGGACGAGGGCGGCGCCGTCCACGATCCCGGAGGAGTTGCCGCCGTGGTGGACGTGGTCGATCTTCTCGATCCAGTGGAACTTCTGCAGCGCGACGGCGTCGAAGCCGCCCAGGTCGCCGACGGCGGCGAAGGCCGGCTTCAGCCTGCCGAGCGCCTCCACCGTCGTACCGGGCCGCATGTGCTCGTCCCGGTCGAGGACGAGGAGCCCGTTCTGGTCGGTGACCGCGACGACGGACCTGTCGAAGTAGCCGCCGGACCAGGCAGCAGCGGCGCGCTCCTGGGAACGTACGGCGAACGCGTCGACGTCCTCGCGGCTGAAGCCCTCGACGGTGGCGATCAGATCGGCGCCGATGCCCTGCGGCGCGTAGTACGTGTCGTAGCTGGTCGCCGGGTCGTTGTACCAGGCTCCGCCATCCGAACCCATCGCCACGCGGGACATGGACTCCACACCGCCCGCCAGCACGAGCTGTTCCCAGCCCGAACGGATCTTCTGGGCCGCCACGTTGACCGCCTCCAGACCGGAGGCACAGAACCGGTTGAGCTGTACGCCGGCCACCGTGTCCGGCAGCCCGGCCGCCAGCGCGGCTGTGCGGGCGATGTCCGCGCCCTGGTCGCCGACGGGCGACACGACGCCCAGCACGATGTCCTCGATACGGCCCGGGTCGAGGTCGGGGTGGCGGGCGCGCAGGGCGTCGATCAGGCCGGTGACCAGTGAGATGGGTTTGGTGCCGTGCAGCGCGCCGTCGCTCTTGCCGCGACCGCGCGGGGTGCGGATCGCGTCGTATATGTAGGCCTCGGTGCTCATCGTCTTCGCTCTCCTCGGGCGCCGCGCCAGTATGCTGACCTAGCGATCGCTAAGGTAACAGATACCCTGGGCTGCCACTTAGCGATCGCTAGGTAGATTTACGACCATGGCCCCTCCGAGAAACGGCAGCACATGAGAGACGGCACCATCACACCCGGCGGCATCGGCATCCTCCGGGACGGCGCCGTGCTGCGCCTCACCCTCGCCCGCCCTGACCGGCTCAACGCCCTGGGCACCACCGGATTCGCCGACCTCGCCGACGCCGTCGACGTGGCGGACACGGACGACGGCGTCCGGGTCGTCGTGCTGACCGGCGAGGGACGGGCGTTCTGCTCCGGCGCCGACCTCGGCACCGTCGTGGACGCGCACACGGTGGAGGCCGCCGGCCGTGCGGTGCTCGCCCTGCGCCGTACCGGCAAGCCGGTCCTCGCCGCGGTCAACGGCGCCGCGGCGGGCGCCGGATGTTCCCTCGCCCTCGCCTGCGACCTGGTGCTGGCCCGCCGCTCCGCCTACTTCCTGCTCGCCTTCGCGGGGGTGGGACTGATGCCGGACGCGGGCGCGACGGCCTTCGTCCCGGCTGCGATCGGCCGGGCCCGCGCGCTGCGGATGGCCCTGCTCGGAGAGCGGATCCCGGCGCCCACGGCGGCGGAGTGGGGCCTCATCGGAGAGGTCGTCGACGACGCGGACTTCGACGAGGCGGTGACCTCCCTGACCGCCCGGCTCGCGTCGGGACCACCGCTCGCGTACGCCAGGATCAAGGGGGCGGTCAACGAAGAGGCGCTTCCGGGGCTGACCCGTGCCCTGGAGACCGAACGGCAGGGGCAGGCCGCGCTGCTGCGCAGCGGCGACTTCGCGGAGGGTGTCGCCGCGTTCCACGATCGCCGGGACGCGAAGTTCACCGGGAGGTAGGACCCGCCTGCGGGCGGCCTTGCGCCATCGGGTCGTCCGCGCTCAGCGCTGCGGACCGTGGCCCACGGCGTAGAGCGCGATGGTGACGTAACGCTCCGCGATCTCCTGTGGGGTCAGCGGGCCGTCGGGGCGGTACCACTGGGCCACCGCCTGACACATGGAGAGAACTGCGCGGCCGGCGTCCACCGGCACCGGGACGGTGAAGACCCCGGCCCGCGAGCCGTCGCGCACGGCGTCGCGCATCAGCCCTTCGAGTTCGTCGCGCAGGTCCACGTACCGTTCCCGGTTGCCGCTCTCCAGGCTGCGCGTCTCGGTGTCGAGGAAGGCGAGCGGGGCCCGATGGGTCATGAACAGCACGATGCACTCGACGAGCGCGCGGAAGCGGTCGACGGGGTCCTCACCCGCCTCCTCGACAGCCGAGCGGCAACGGCCGAGGACGGCCCTCAGGGAACCCAGCAGCAGTTCCACGAGGATGGCCTGCTTGTTGGCGTAGTGATAGTAGAGAGCCGGCACGGTGACGCCCACGCGGCGGGCGAGGTCACGGACGGTGGTGGCGTGATAGCCCTGCTCCACGATGGCGTCGAGGGCGTGCGCGAGGATCGGCGGCAGCTCCAGCGTCCCGTAGACGCGCCAGTCCGTGTGTCCGTCCGCGCGCAGGTCAGCGACCGTCTCCGTCATGGCTGCCCGGCTCCCCGTGATCGACTGAACTAACGTTCACTAAGTCGTCTACGAGTCTACGGGTTCCCGTCCTGCTCTAGCACGGGCCGGTCCCCATGAGTCGTGCCACCGAGGTGCACGGTGACATTGCCTGCGGGGTCGGCGGGCACAGCTACGAGGGCTGTCGCCGCCGATCATGATGCGCGGCTACCCTCCTGGCTGGAACTGCCACTGCGTCTCGCCGGGCGAGACCGCGTACCGTGTCGGTTTTCCGGGAGAGACGAGCTTGGCGTTCTCCGGACTGTCCCGCAACGGCGCCCGCAGGTAACCTCGCCGCCTGTTCATGGCACCCGGCGTGCAGCGCTGCGCCGGCGGTCCCCGTGCCGCCCGGGTCTTCGACCACCCGGTCGGCGAGCTGAACAGCTGCTGGCCCCCCGACCGCGCCCCGAAGGCGAAGCCGTGGAGCCCAGGAGCCGCGACCGGCTCCCGCGTCGTTTGCGACCACGGCCGCGTCAGTCTTCGCGTTCCGCGCCGATGAGGACGAAGGCCATCGTGACCGGTTGGCCACTGCGGTTGCGCCAGGCGTGGCGGGTGCCGTTCTGGATCACGATGTCCCCGGCGGACAGACGGGTGTGCCGGCCGTCGTCGAGTTCGAGGACGATCTCGCCCTGCAGCACGACGCCGTAGTCCACGGTCGGCGTCGCGTGCATGCCGTCGGGCTCGATGAGATCCGCGATGCCGGGCGAGTCGGCGCGCTGCTCGCGGTCGAAGGCGACGGGATCGAACGCCGGATCGGCCATCGCGGTGTCCGGCGGGAAGGTCACGACGATGAACCGTGTGCCGCCGGGCGCGGGGAGCAAGCTGGTGACCTTCGGTGTGGGGTCCTCGCCGGTCGGGCTGACCGGTTCACCGGGTTCGGTGGCCCAGGGCAGGCGCGACACCCAGCCCGGCAGACTCGTGAACTCCCGGCTGCGCGGAACGGGGCCGTCGCTGACGACGACCGACCTGCCGTTCTCGTCGTGGCCGGTGACGACTCTGCGCATGTGTCTCTCCTCGGTCGGTCGTGTCGGATCCGCGAGGCCGCCGAACCCGTCGAATCGGTTGTGCCGTCAGCCGGGCCGGCCGCTGCCGGGCTCGGTCGGCGCCCCGAGCGCGGTCGCCCAGGCGTCCAGGACATCCGCCACCGTGGGCGCGGGCGCCCGGAGCAGGGCCGATGCCGCTGTGCGTACGAACAGCCGGTGCCGCTCGTCCGTGAGGTACTCCACCGGGGACTTGCCGTCCACCCGCGCGAGCAGCAGCGCCGGCAGCAGTGCCGCGGCCCGCGCCTCCAGAGCCGGCCGGGGCTCCCAGTCGACGCGGCGGACGTACTCCTCGGTCAGTACCCTGGCGGACCGCAGGAGATCGCCCCGGTGCCCGGGCACGACCAGGCTCTTGAGCAGCAGGTGGTTGACGCAGAAGGCGAGGTCGAAGGCCGGGTCCCCGTACCAGGCGCACTCGGCGTCCAGCAGCACGGGCCCTGACGGTCCGACGAGGATGTTCTTGGGGCTGACGTCGCCGTGCACCAGGGCCAGGCGGGTCGTGGCCGTGCGGTCGGCGAGGCTCTGGATAACCCCTTCGAGGGCAGGGTGTGCGGCTGCGGTGGCCAGCAGGTACGGCTCGATGCGCAGCGCGTGGAAGTTGTCGTCGGTGGCGAACTCCGCCGCGAGGGAGGCGTCACCGGCGCTCGCCGCGTGCAGGGCGCCGAGCAGCTCTCCGACAGCCGCCGCGGTCTCGACCCGCACCTCGCCGTGCAGCAGTTGCGCCTTCCACACGGGGTAGTGCCCGGGTGGCAGGAACGCCATCACGAAGAGCCCGGCTTCGGGGTCGTGGGCCAGCAACTCGGGCACGCTGTCCGGGCGGTGGCGGGACGCGAAGCGCATCCACGCCCATTCGTAGGCGTTGCGCGACACCGGTGCCTGCCAGTCGGCGGCGACCTTCAGCTTGGCCAGGGCTCGTTTGACGCAGAGGGAGCGTCCCGGCAGGTCCACTCGCCACAGGTCGGACGAGACGCCGCCGGCCAGTGGCGTCCACCGGGCGGCTTCCCCGGGTCCGGCGAGCTGGTGGGCGGTGAGGAAGTCGGTCAGTGCGGGTTCCGGGCCCGGCTGCGCGGAGGGCCGGCTCATCGCCGGTCCCCCGGCCCTGCGGGCAGACCACGGGGAGTGTTGCAGGCGTGGGCCGGTGCCTCGCCCGCCAGGATCCGCACGACCTCCTCGGCCGCGCGGCGGCGCAGTTCCGTGACCGAGGCGTCGGAGGAGAAGGCGATGTGCGGGGTGAGGAGTGCGCCCGGCTGGTCCAACAGCGCGGTGGGGACGTGCGGTTCGGTTTCCAGGACGTCGAAGGCGGCTCCGTCGAGGTGCCCGCTGTCAAGGGCCTTGATCACCGCGTCGGTGTCCACCAGGCCGCCCCGGCTGACGTTGACGAGCAGGCCGCCCGGCGGCATCAGCGCCAGTTGCCCGGCGCCGATGATGTGCTGTGTGTCGGGAGTGAGCGGCACGTGGAGGATCACCACGTCGCTGCGGCGCAGCAGCTCCTCCAGGCCCACCATGTCCACTCCGGGGGCGTCCTTCGGCGGGTGCGGGTCGTGGGCGAGGATCCGGCAGCCGAACGCGCCGAGCTTGCGCGCGGTGGCGCGTCCGATACGGCCGTAGCCGACGACTCCGCAGGTCAGCGTCGACAGACGGCGCAGGCGGGCAGCGGCGGGGTCCCAACGGCCCGCGCGGACCTCCCGGTCGGACACGGCCAGGCCCCGCGTCCAGGCCAGCACCATGCCGACGGCATGGTCGGAGACCTCCTCGACGCAGTAGTCCGGCACGTTCGTGACCCACACGCCGCGCTCGGTGGCGGTGTCCACGGCGATGTTGTCGAGGCCGACCCCGAGCCTGGCCACGATCCGCAGATCCGGTGAGGTGCCGATCGCGGTGGCGGAGACGGGGGCCCAGCAGGTAAGGATCGCGGCGGGACGGTGCTCGGCCACCAGTTCCTCGATGGTCTCGGCGGAGGCGGGATCGGCGGGGCCGGTCACCAGGGTGTGGCCCGCCTCCTCGATGACCGAGCGCTCGACGGAGTCGTCGGGCCAGGCGTGGTCGGTGAGCAGCACGGTGGCTGGGCGGCTCGGTGGGTTCATGGCAGGTCGTCCTCGCAGAATCGTGCGGCCGCAGCGGATGGCCGCGGGGCATGTCCGGTCACATCCGGTGAAGCGGGTCTGGATCGCCACCTGTGAGGGCGGCCGTCGGCTTGTCCGTTGGGCCGTCGGCCGCCATGGGCGGGCGGAGGGGGTTGCTGGGCTCGGGTCCGGTGTCGCCGGCGCTCGCCGACTTGTGGTCGGTGCGGGCGCCGCAGGACGTCCCTGGAACGGGTCACGAGTTGCCGGGGCACGTCGCATCACTTTGTCACAGCCACGTGATGCTAACGATAGCACTAGGCCGTTTCGACGCGTCAAGAGTGCGGCGGACACCTGGCCGCCGGCATGCCTGTTTCAAGGTCCACTCAGGGCCGAGGAACGCTGTCAGGACGGGAAACAAAGGCACGCCGAAGAAAACCGGTGTCCGCATCTTGACGGGCCGGAGATTTCCCCCTCATGGTTTCTGCCAGCGCCGCCCGTGTGACCGACAAGTGTCCGCACGGGGTCCGGCTGTCGATGACGCCATAGCCACGGACGTCCCCGACGGGCGATATACGGCTGAATTCCGCATGCGGTGTCCGACCGCGCGGCAGCCCGTCACCCTCATTCCGCCTGACGACGACACCATTGCCGTCGCCGGCCCGAGTCCGTGTTCAGTTCACCGCTTCCCGTCATCGCCCGTACCGCCTCGTACGGGTGATGGATCCGCCGCGGCCTGCCGCGGCCCATTCCTCCTCAGGAGCCGCAATGACTCACGCAGCGCAAGTCGACACCGGTGCGGTGCCCGCAAGCACAACGCACGAAAGCAGCCGTTCCCCCATTTCCCGCCCGCTGATCGGTGTGGGCTTCCTGCTGGTGACCCTCTCCTACATGGTCAACGCGATGGACCGTCAGGTCTTTCCCCCGCTGCTGCCCAACATCCGTACGGAGTACGGGTTCTCCCTGGAGCAGGGCGGGCTGCTGGCGACGAACTTCACCCTCGGCATGGCCCTGGCCGGCCTGCCCGCCGGTTATCTCCTGGACCGCTTTCGCCGCAAGACCGTACTACTGGTCAGCATCGTGATCTACTCCCTGGGCACGATGGCCACGCCACTGGCCACCGGTTTCGCCGACATGACCCTGTACCGGGTCGTCTCCGGCTTCGGGGAAGGCATGCAGTCCGCCGCCATCTTCGCGGCGATCGGCGCCTTCTTCGCCCACCGGCGCGGCCTCGCCTTCGGCCTCATCGGGGTGGGCTACTCCGTCGGCGTGTTCATCGCCCCGCTCATCGGTGTCCGGCTCATGAGCATGCACGGCTCCTGGCACGCGCCCTTCTACCTGTTCGGCACGGCCGGGCTGCTGATCGCCGCGGCCTCCCTGTTCCTCGTGAAGAGCGGTCTGACCGAGCACTCCGTCGAGAAGACCGTCTCGACCAGGAGGTACGAGTACATGCCGGCCTCCGCCTACAACCGCAACACCATCGCGCTGGCCGTCCACTCGGTCATCAGCGGTGTGGCGATCTACGGGTTCCTCGGGCTCTACCCGACGTTCCTCATCACCTCGCTCCACTACAATTCCGGGCAGGCGGCACTGGCGATGAGCTTCCTCGGATTCGGCGGGATGTCGGCCGTCTTCGGCGGCTGGCTCGGCGACCGCTTCAACCAGCGCAACCTGCTGATCGTCAGCCTGCTGGCCGTCTCCGCCGTCAGCGTGTGCATCTACGAGACGCATGCCGGAGTCGGCACGCAGTGCGTGTTCGCCTTCCTCATGGGCGCCTTCGGTCTGGGCTTCATCTACCCCAACACCAACAGCGCGTTCCAGCGCGCCGTCCGTCCCGCGCAGATCGGACGCGCCTCCGGCCTCTTCGTCACCAGCTACTACGGGCCGGCGGCGTTCTCGGGCCTGCTCTTCGCCGCCCTCGTGGACTCCTTCGGCTGGGACCTGGCCGGGCTGGTGCAGGTGACGGCGCTGCCACTGGTGGGCGTCCTGGCGCTGGCCTTCGTGCGCCCCTCGCAGTTCAACAACGCGGTTCGCTAGCGAGCCAGAACCGACACGTGTACCGGGGTCTGCCAACCGCTCGACGGTGGGCAGACCCCGGTACACGTGTCGGACTTGCGAACGTCGGGACTCAGAGGACCTCGGCCACCACCGGATTGCGCAGCACTCCGATGCCCTGGATATCCACCTCGACCTCATCCCCGGGGCGGATCGGCCCGACGCCGGCAGGCGTTCCGGTCATGATGGCGTCGCCGGGCAGCAGTGTCAGGTAGCGGCTGAGGTAGCCGACGATCCCGGGAACGGCGAGCAGCAGGTCGGCGGTCGTCGCCGACTGCGTGACGGTGCCGTTCACACGGGTCGTCAGCGACAGGGCCGAGGGGTCGATGTCGGTCGCGATGACCGGCCCGAGAGGGGCGAACGTGTCCTGCCCCTTGCCGATCAGAAGAGTTCCGAATTTGCTTTCCTTGCGCTGGACGATGCGGTCACTGACGTCATTGCCGCACGTATAGCCGAGGATGTACTCATGAGCCTCGGAGGGCTTCACATGGCGGGCTTCTTTTCCGATGACTACGACCAACTCGCCCTCGAAATGGATCAGTTCACCATCCGCCGGGTAGACGATGGGGTCATCCGGCCCAATCACCGCAGTGCTCGGCTTCATGAAGCACACGGGAATCTCCGGAACATCACGGTCGGTCTCCTCGACGTGCGAGGCGTAGTTGTAGGCGAGCCCGAAGATTCGGGGCCGCTCCAGCGGCGCGAGAACCACCGCGTCGCCGATTTCGTCGATGTCCCCAGTAGGGGACAACCCGGTGAAGAGGTCGCCTTCGCATCTCGCGATCCTTGTGTCACCGGCATCGAGATCTCCATAGTGACGCACACCGCCGACGGCATACCTGACGATCCGCACGGACACCTCCGCAACTGGGCAGCCGCGGGCGGCTGCACGGCCCATTCAGCAGTGCTAACGTTAGCATAAAGGTGATGATCGGCCGAGCGCCTCCACTTCACCGACCACTGAGCGCGACGTGAGCGCTATCGTTGGCACACGGATAGTGACGGCACGGGATCAGCCAGTTCAAGGGGGCCTTACGTGATCACGACCAGGGACATCGCCGAACGCCTCGGAATCTCCGTCTCGACGGTCGGCCGGGCACTCTCCGACGATCCCCGCATCAGCGAGGAGACCAAGTTCCGGGTCCGCCAGGCCGCTTCCGAGATGGGGTACGTCGGCAACCGCGCGGCCCGGATGATGCGCGGCGCGTCCAGCAATGTGGTCGCGCTGGTCATCCCGGACATCCGCAACAGCTTCTACTCGACGATCGCGCACGAGCTGTCCACGAACATGGAGGCCGAGGGCTTCCAGCTGATGCTCTCGGAGACCGACGACGACCGGATGGTGGAGCTGCGCCACCTGCGCGAACTGTCCGCCAACCGCGTGGCCGGCGTCATCATCGTGCCCACCGCCCGCCCGCACAGCGACTCCGTCAAACTCCTGCGCGGCCTCCCGCACCTTCAACTGCTGCGCCGTCACCCGTCCCTGGGTTCCCAGTGGTTCGGCGTGGACGACCACGAGTCGCTGCGCCAGGCGACGGCCCACCTGATGGCGCTGGGCCACACGCGCATCGCGTATCTGGGCGGTCCTCAGGAACTCCCCACGGGCGCGGAGCGTCTGCGCGGCTTCCGCAGCGCCCTGAGCGAGGGCGGTCTGCCGGATGACGCCGGGCGTGCGGAACTGGGCCCACCGTCGTCCGTGGACCACGGCCGCCAGGCGGTACGCCGGCTGTTGGAAGGGCCGGACGCGCCCACGGGTCTCGTCCTGGGGTCGATCCAACTCACTCTGGGGGTCCTGGAGGAGTTGTCCGAGCAGGGGGTGAAGGTGCCCGGGGAACTGTCCGTGGTCGGGTTCGGGGACGAGCCGGGGTTCTCCTGGTGGGGTCCCGGGCTCACCACGATCGGTCTGCCGATCCAGGAGATGGCCACCGGCTGCGCACTGTGGCTGCTGCGCCGGCTCAAGACCAATGCGGGCAACGACAGTGCGTACACGTCGGTCTCGCCCGGCTCGCTGGTCCTGCGCGGCAGCACCGCGCCTCCTGGCGGAAAGGCTCCGTCCAGGTCCGTCTGAGCCAGGAGCCGCCTCATCCGCGAACACCGAGGGCGCCCGGAGCACATCGCTCAGGGCGCCCTCGTGTGCGTGCCGCCAGGTCAGTGCGTGCCGTTGCGCAGCTTCCGCATGACGCGGGCGGTCCGCGCGAGTTCGTCGAGCACCTGCTCGGCGGCGGACTCATGGATCTTGCCGGGCCTGAAACAGCCGTCCTCGACGAGCTGACCGACGAACGGGATGCTCACGGTCGGACCGATCGGCAGCATCCTGAGATTCGCCACGACCTGCTTGCCCATCTGCACCGCGCGGGTGCCCGCCGAGACTCCCCCGTAGCTGACGAAGCCGGCCGGCTTGTGCTGCCACTCCACGGCGAGGTAGTCCCACGCGTTCTTCAACGGGGCGGGGAAGCCGCCGTTGTACTCCGGAGTGACGAAGACGAACGCGTCCGACGCGTCGACGATCCGGCTCCATTCACGGGTGTGGCTCTTCGTGTACCGCTGCTGGGCGGGCGGATGCGGCTCGTCGTAGAAGGGGAGAGCGAGTTCGCGCAGGTCGACGGTGCGCGACTCGAACTGGTCGTGCTCCGCGGCCCGGAGAGTGAACCAGTCCGCGACGGATCTGCCCACACGCCCGGGGCGCGTGCTGGCCACAACGGTGGTGAGGGTCATGGGCACCGCGGAGGGCTGGGGTGTCATGGCGGGTCGCTTTCCTGTCGGCCGGGATCCGGCCCGGCGGGCCCACGCCGCCTGTGCTGTCCGTCCGTCCAGGAGAGCGCGGGTCCGCCGGAGTCTCCACCGGAGCGCTCCAGATTGTGCGAACGATAGCATTCATGCCCCGACAGGCCAAGGCGGCACAAACAAACCTTAAGATCCCCGATTCGAAGTCCACCCCACCTCTTGACAGAGCTGCCGCCGCTTTGCACGATTGCGCTATCGATAGCACTACCGAGCCGCGGTGGACGTGCTGAACGAGCAACACTCGTCGCCCACCTTTCCGCTTTCTCCTTCTCGTTCGCCCCCAGCGCCACCGCGTCGTTCCCGGTACCGCCGCGAGCACTGTCCGACCGAGGGCAGGCACGGGCAGCGCTCCGCGCCCGGATCGTCCGAACTCCGAAAGGTTGCACCGCCATGACAGACGCGCGGATCGTCCAGCTCCACGGCCGCAGGGTGTGGGACTCCCGTGGCCGGCCGACCGTAGAGGTCGAGGTCCACCTCGCGGACGGCGCGACCGGGCGGGCCATCGCTCCGGCGGGGGCTTCGACGGGGCAGGGAGAGGCGCTCGACCTGCGCGACGGAGGCAGCCGCTTCGGCGGTCTCGACGTCCGCCGCGCGGTGGGCTCCGTGAACCACGAGATCGCTCCCGTGCTCGTGGACCGCGACGCGACCGATCAGGAAGCCGTCGACCGGCTGCTGGTGGACCTCGACGGCACCCCCGACCGCAGCCGTCTCGGCGGCAACGCGATCGTGGCCACGTCCATGGCGGTCCTGCACGCCGCCGCCGCGTCGGCAGGCGTGCCCCTGTGGCAGCACCTGGCGGGCGGACGCCCGGTCCGCATCCCCCTCCCTGAGATCCAGATCTTCGGCGGCGGCGCCCACGCGGACCGCCGGGTCGACGTCCAGGACTTCATGGTGGTCTGCCCGGCGGCGCGGAGCTTCTCCGAGGCCCTGGACTGGACGGCGGAGATCTACCGGGCCGCCGGCGGTCTGATGCGGAAGGCGGGCAAGGCGCAGGGGGTCGCCGACGAAGGCGGCTTCTGGCCCGCGTTCGACTCGAACGAGGAGGCGCTGGAGACGCTGACCCGGGCGATCGAGAGCGCGGGCTTCACACCCTCGACCCAGGTCGGCATCTCACTGGATGTCGCGGCCTCGCAGTTCGGCAGCGCCGGGCGGTACACGCTGGCCCTGGACGACCGCACGCTGGACACCGTCGCGCTGATCGACATGCTGGGCGGCTGGATCGAGCAGTATCCGATCCTGTCCGTCGAGGACCCGGTGGGCGAGGACGACCACGAGGGCATGCTGGAGTTCACCCGGCGTTACGGCCACCGCTGCCAGGTGATCGGCGACGACTACCTGGTCACGAACGCCAAGCGGGTCGAGGCCGCGGCCACCGGCGGAACGGCGAACGCCGTCCTGATCAAACCGAACCAGGCGGGCACGGTCACGGAGGCGTACCAGGCCCTGCGGGCAGGGAAGGAAGCGGGCTTCGGCACGATCGTCTCGGCGCGTTCGGGCGAGACCGAGGACATCACCATCGCCCATCTGAGCGTCGGCTGGGACGCCGGTCAGCTGAAGGTGGGCTCGTTCACCCGCTCCGAGCGTATGGCCAAGTGGAACGAGGTTCTGCGTATCGAGGAATACCTCGGTGAATCAGCGGAATTCAGCGGCTGGTCCGCCTTCACATTCACCGGGTCCGGGCCCTCGACAGCCAAGCTGTAAAACAGCCCCGCAGTATTAAAGTCATCGAAATCCAGAGCCGATCCGAGCACGGAGACCAGCATGCTGCCACCCGTCAATCTGCGCCCGAGTTTCAATATCACCCGCTCCAGTCACGTGCGTCTCACGGTCGCGGATCTGGCCGAGAGCCGGAACTTCTATGTGAAGGTGCTGGGGCTGGTCGTCAGCGACGAGGACGAGCGCACCTGCTACCTGCGCGGCCTGGCCGAAGCCTGCCACCACAGCCTCGTCCTGGAACTGGACGAAGAGGGCGCGGGCCAGTGCAGGAGGATCGGCTTCCGGGTGTTCTTCGATGAGGACCTGGACGTCGCGTACGCCTGGTTCCGTGAGCGGGGACTGCCCGCAGAGTGGGTCGACGTGCCGTATCAGGGGCGCACCCTGCACGTCAGCGACCCCATCGGCACACCGCTCGAACTGTGCGCGCACATGGAGACCCGGCCGCGGCTGCACATCGACTTCGAGCAGTACAAGGGTGCCCACGCGCAACGGCTGGACCACTACCAGACCTTCGCGCCCGACACCTACGAACTGTGCGCGTTCTACGGCGAGCTCGGCTTCCGCAACTCCGAGTACCTGGAGCACGGCGACAAGCTGCTGGGTGCGTTCATGTACCGCAAGGGCACCTGCCTCGACCTCGCGATCGTCGAGAACACCGGACCCGCCCTGCACCACTTCGCCTACACCGTCTCCGAGAGCCACGACATCTTCACCGCCTGCGACTGGGCGGGCATCCTCGGCTACGGCGACGGCGTGGAGCGCGGTCCCGGACGGCATGGTCCGGGCGGGATGCTCTTCACCTACCTCCGCGACCCCGACGGGCACCGCGTGGAGGTCTTCAACAGCCACTACCAGACGATCGACACCGAGATCGAGCCCGTGCGCTGGGACGCCGCGTCGCTGAGCACCAACGCCCGCTGGGGCCTCCCTGCCCTGGAGAAGTGGTACTTCGAGGCATCGCCCTTCGCAGGAGTCAAGCAGATCCCGCCGGCCCAGACGCCGAACCCGATGACGCTTGAGCGGTTCCTGCTCGAACAGTCCGCACGCTGACCTTCCGTACCTCCAGGAGTGACCATGGCACGAGTCCCCTATCTGCGCCGCGAGGACGCGGACGAGTCGCAGAAGCCCCTGTACGACCGGCTGGAAGCCGAGCGCAAGGTGCCGACGGCGAACATCTTCCTCGCCCTGGCCAACGCGCCGACCCAGCTGGACGGCTTCCTGACCTACGCCAACTCGCTGCGGGCCGCCGACCTCAGCCCCAGGCTGCGGGAACTGGCGATCCTGACCGTGGGGTACGCGACCCGGTCGGCGTACGAGGTCGCGCACCACCAGTCGCACGGGCTGGGGGCCGGTCTCACGGAGGAACAGCTGGCGGCGGTGCCCTACTTCGAGTCGTCCGATCTGTTCGACGCGACGGAGAAGGCCGTGATGCGCCTCGCCGAGGAGTCCACGCTCCAGGTCGACGTCTCGGAGGAGACCTGGCGTGCCGCCGCCGACCGCCTGACGGACAAGCAGATGGTCGAACTGTCGCTGTCCATCGCCTGGTACAACTCCGGCGTCCGCATCATGGGGCTGCTGGGAATCGACCTTGAGGACAATTACCCACACCCCTTCCCGAATTCGTAGAGGATTCTCGACATCTCCGCCCCGGCCGCTGGGACGGAGAGGTTCCAAGGAGTATTTCAATGGCGAAAATGCTCGCTGCACGGCTGCACACACTCGGTGAGCCGATGTCCGTGGACACGATCGACAAGCCCACCCCACGACCGACCGACGTACTGGTGCGGGTCAAGGCGTGCGGAATCGTGCCGAACATGGCCAACGTGATCAACAACTGGCCGACCTGGTTCCCGCACCAGCCGTTGCCGAAGCTCCCCGCCGTCTTCGGCCTGGACGCCACAGGCGTGGTCGAGCAGGTCGGCGAGGCGGTGCTGCACACCAGACCGGGCGACCGGGTGTACGTCAACCCCCTGCGTTCGTGCGGAAGTTGCCAGGTCTGCCGCGGCGGTGAACTGAGCCGGTGCCGGTACTTCACCCTGAACGGCTACTTCAGTACCTCCCGTGACGGCCAGCGGATCTTCGACCTGTATCCCTACGGCGGCTTCGCGGAGTTCATGACCGCTCCGCAGTACTCCATCGTCAACATCCCGGACAACATGACGTTCGAACAGGCCGGCAAACTGGGCTACATCGGCACGTCCTACGGCGCGCTCAAGAACGCTGCGGCGGGCCCCGGCCAGGTCGCGCTCATCGACGGGATCACGGGAACCCTCGGCGTCGCGTCGACCGTCCTCGCGCTCGCCTCCGGCGCCTCCCGGATCCTCGGCACCGGCCGCAACGAGGAACTCCTCAAGCGCGTCAAGGAACTTGCCCCGGATCGCGTCGAGGTCTTCCGCCTGGGCGACGGCTCCACCGGTGAGTGGGCGAAGTCCCGCACCGGCGGCGAGGGCGCGGACTACGTGATCAGCGCCCTCGGCGCCAAGGCGCCGGTGGAGACCATGCTCGACTCCCTGCGGGGCGTCCGCCGGGGCGGCAAGGTGGTCAACGTCGGCGGTGTGGCCGACCGGCTGCCCGTGGACATGAAGTGGCTCATGGACGAGCAGGTCCAGCTGATCGGCTCCAACTGGTTCAGCACCGCGCAGGGACAGGAACTCGCCGACATGGTGGCCACGGGCACCCTGGACCTGTCCTACCTACAGGCCAAACCCTTCCCGCTGTCCCGCGTCAACGAGGCGATCTCGGGACTCACGGACCGCGACGGCGGATTCAGCAACTACGTCGTCATCCCCTGACAGCCCCGACTCACCCCGCGGTGGGACCTGTTCTGCCCTGACGCCGCCGCGGGGTGTCCATCCCACCGGCCGTATGCACAGCCGGTGCACCCAGCAGGACGGAGGAGCCGGTGGAACTGCGCTGGCTGGAATCGTTCGTCGTCGTCGCGGAGGAACTGCACTTCGCCCGCGCGGCGGACCGGCTGCATCTGGCCCCTTCGGCACTCAGCGCCCAGGTCAGAGCGCTGGAGTCGCACCTGGGAGTCCGATTGATCGACCGCGGACGACGCACCCGCCCGGCGCTCACCAGCGCCGGGCGGCTGTTCCTCGAAGAGGCACAGCTGACCCTCGCGCAGGCCGCCCGGGCCGAAGCGGTGGGCCGGCGGGCCGGCCGCGGGGAGCTGGGGCACGCCGAGATCGCCTACGTGGCCTCCGCGGCCTTCTCCGGTGTACTGACCGACGTCCTCACCAGATGTACGGCCCTCGACACCCACCTCACCGTGCAGGTACGCGAGTTGGAGACCCCGGCCCAGTTGGAGGCCCTGTCCTGCGGGGACATCGACGTCGGTTTCCTGCGCTGGCGGCCCGAGTACCCGGCCGGGATCACCACCACCTGCCTGCTCACCGAGGACGTCGTGGTGGCACTGCCCAAGGGCGCCCCGCTGGCGGCGTACGACGCGGTGCCGGCGGCGGAGCTGCGCCACGAGCGGTTCACGGCCCCGCACTTCGACGAGGAGTACGGCTGCCGCGACCAGATCCTGGAGGTGGCGCAGCGGGGCGGCTTCAGCCCACAGTGCGCGCCTCCGGTACGGGACTTCATCGCCGCGCTCACCCTCGTGGGCGGCGGTCTCGCCGTGGCCCTGGTGCCCGACTCGCTGCGCCGAGTACAGATACCGGGCGTCTGCTACCGCCCGCTGGCGGACGTGGCACTGACCACCCGGCTGGTGGGTGCCTACCGAAGGGGCGAAACCTCACCCGCGGTGCGCGGCGTGATCCGCCGACTGCGGGAGGCTGCCGCGGCCACGATCACCGTCGGCTGACGTCGCATACCCCGGCACGCGTCCAAGCGGACGAGGAAGTGCGCCGTCCACGCTCCGGTCAGGGTGCCTCGGCCCGTTTCCCGTCGGTGCCGTCATGCCTGTCCGCGGACACTGTCCGCAATGACCGCGACCGCCTCCTCATCTCCCGCTTCTCCGGTCGCCGGACCCGCCCCGGACGTGATCATCGTGGCTCGGCACGGCCGGGTCGGTCAACCGCGAACCGGCGCATTTTTGTGCGTGGATGACGCACCGTCTGAGCAGGTCAGAGGCGTTGTAGGCGGTCTACGCTCGATGTGGCACCACAGACCGTGACGGCGTCGCTCGACCACCGCCGGACGGAGGACAGGCGGAGGAGCACATGACATCGATCAAGCACGTGGGAATCGTCGGCGCCGGCCAGATGGGCCGCGGCATCGCCGAGGTCTGTGCCCGCGCCGGTCTGCACGTCACGTTGTGCGACGTGACCGAGGACCGGGCCCGTACCGGACTGGTGGGCGTAGCGGACTCCCTGCTCAAGGCCGAGAAGCGCGGCACCATCACCCCGGAGGAGCGCGCGCATGCGCTCGCCGGGATCTCGGTCACCGGCGATCTCTCCCGCCTGTCGGGGGCGGACCTGGTGATCGAGGCCGCCGTCGAGGACGAGCGGGCCAAGACAGAGCTGTTCCGGCAACTGGACACCGTGGTCACCGACCCGGCCGCCGTGCTGGCCAGCAACACCTCCTCGATCCCCATCGCCCGGCTCGCAGCCGCGACCAGTCGGCCGCAGGCAGTGGTCGGCCTGCACTTCTTCAACCCTGTCCCCGTCATGCCGCTGGTCGAGGTGATCCCCTCCCTGCAGACCTCGGAGGCCACGGAACTGCGCGTGCGGGCCTTCGCGAGCGAGACCCTGGGCAAGACCGCCATCGTCACTGAGGACCGTGCGGGCTTCGTGGTCAACTCCCTCCTTGTGCCGTACCTGTTGGCAGCGGTGCGGATGGTCGGCTCCGGCACCGCGACCGCGGAGGACATCGACACCGGGATGACGGCGGGCTGCGCCCACCCCATGGGCCCGCTGCACCTCGCCGACCTCATCGGTCTGGACACCGTCGCGGCGATAGGCGAGGCCCTGTACGAGGAATACCGGGAACCGCTGTACGCCCCTCCCCCGCTCCTGCGCCGCATGGTCGAGTCAGGGCTGCTGGGCCGTAAGTCAGGCCAGGGGTTCTTCAGCTACCAGACGGCCTGAGGACCCGTGCTGTCGTACCCGTGGCACCCAGCACCTCGCCACGGGACGTCCCGGATCCACAACGAGCACGTCGGCTCCACGTACGAACGGCTCCGGCAGCCGTCAAGCCCGGAGCGCGTCCCGTATGCCGAAGGCCGAACACCAAAGCGCCCACGGCCAGGCTCCGTGGGCGCGGTGGTCTGCGGCGGCGTGCGTCCGACCGCGTGGTGGAAGGTGGATACCGCAGGGGGGGCGGGGTCCCTCCCGGCCGTACTCACCTGGATCATGGCCCGCCCGACGGCGGACCTCTCCGGCTCACTGACGGCGGGCCGTCACTTCCTGGGTGAGCTGGGGCGCCACCGCGAACAGGTCTCCCACCACGCCGTAGTCGGCGAGGTCCAGGATCGGCGCCTCCGGGTCCTTGTTGACCCCGACGATGGTCTTGGAGGTCTGCATCCCGGCGAGATGCTGGATGGCTCCGGAGGTTCCCAGGGCGATGTACGGCTGCGGGGAGACGGTCTTGCCGGTCTGCCCGACCTGGTACCGCTGCGGGTAGTACCCGGCGTCCATTACGGCGCGGGAGGCACCCACCGCACCTCCCAAGGCGTCGGCCAGCTCCTCCACCACCGCGAAGCCCTCCGTTCCCCCGGCACCGCGGCCTCCGGAGACGACGACGGTCGCCTCGGTGAGCCCGGGGCGGTCGCCCGCGGGCGTGTCGCGTCGGGCAGTGATGCAGGCGGACGCCGCGGGGTCGACCGCCGGCAGCGCGAGTGTCCGCTGAACGGGTTCCGCGGGGTGTTCCTGCGGTTCGAAGGCGCCCGGGCGCACGCTGATCACCGGTATGCCGTGGATGACCTGGGAGCGGACGGTGTAGGACCCACCAAAAAAACGACCTGGGTGACCACACCGGAGGAATCCAGGTCGACCGCGTCGATCAGCAGTCCGGCGTCCAGGCGCGCGGCGAGACGCGCGGCCACCTCCCTGCCGTCCGTCGTGGCGGAGACCAGGACGGCGACAGGAGCTGCTTCTCTGACCGCCAGCTCCAGGGCGTCGACGGCGAGCGTGAGAAGGAACTCGGCCGCTTCGCCGGACTCCGCCACGTGGACGCTCGTGGCGCCGTACCGGGCGAGGGAATCCGTAAGACGCGCCGCCGTGCCGGGAGTTCCGACGACGACGGCCCCGGGGTCCCCCAACCGCCCTGCGGCGGCCAGGAGTTCGTACGTGGATGTGTTGACACGTTCGCCGTCGTGGTCGACGAGCACGAGGACATCGGGCACGGGGTGCCTGTCTTCTTTGTTCTTGGTCGGGTCTTCTTGACGGGGCGGTTCAGAGCAGCTTCTGGCCGATCAGGTACGGGGCGAGGGACAGGTCGGCGACGACGGCCGGAACCGCGCCGGCCTGACCGTCGGTGCTCGCGTTGCCGGCGAGCACCAGGTCGACGTCCGCCACGTTCCGCACGGCGGCTGCCAGGACCTTTGCGGTGATCAGTACGTCGGCGCCGCGCAACCTGTCGTCGCAGATGTGGATGCCCTGGTCACCGCCCATCGCCAGGACCTTGCGGAGGGCGTCGCGCGCGGACTCGGGTGCCATGGAAACAACGGTGACGTGGGCGTCCGAAGTGTCCTCCAGTCTCAGGGCTTCTTCGGCGGCGCGCTCGTTGATCTCGTCCAGGGGGGTTCGGTGTCCTCGCGGTCGAGGGTGTGGTCGGTGTGGGACAGGGTGCGTTCGGCGCCGGAGTCCGGGACCTGCTTGACGAGTACGACGATGTTCACGGGTGTCCTCCCTCGGTCTTCGGCGATCAGCGGAATGCGGGCCGGCCGGTGATCGCCTGGCCGACGACGAGGGTGTGCATCTCGCTGGTGCCTTCGTAGGTGAGGACGGACTCCAGGTTGTTGGCGTGGCGCAGCGGGGAGTACTCCAGCGAGATGCCGTTGGCCCCCAGGACGGTGCGGCACTCGCGTGCGATGGCGATCGCTTCCCGGACGTTGTTGAGTTTGCCGACGCTGATCTGCTCGGGCCGGATGCGGTGCTGGTCCTTGAGCCGGCCCAGGTGGACGGCGAGCAGTGCGGCGTTGCCCAGGGTCACGCTCATGTCGGCGAGCTTTTTCTGGGTGAGCTGGAAGGCACTGATCGGCTTGTCGAACTGGACGCGGGAGTCGGCGTACTCGATGGCTGTCTGAAGTGAGTCGCGGGCCGCGCCGACCGCGCCGAACAGGATGCCGAAGCGGGCCTCGTTCAGGCAGGACAGGGGTCCGCGCAGACCTTCCGCGAGGGGCAGTCGGGCCGAGTCGGGCAGCCGTACGTTGTCGAAGTACAGCTCCGAGGTGATGGACGCGCGCAGCGACATCTTGTGCTTGATGTCCTGCGTGGTGAAGCCGGGCGTCCCGCGCGGGACGAGGAAGCCGCGGATGCCGTCCTCGGTCTGTGCCCAGACGGTGGCCACATCCGCGATGCCGCCGTTGGTGATCCACATCTTGGAGCCGTTCAGGATCCAGTCGGCTCCGTCGCGGACGGCCCGGGTGCGCATTCCCGAGGGGTCGCTGCCGAAGTCGGGCTCGGTCAGGCCGAAGCAGCCGATCGCCTCACCTGCGGCGAGCCGGGGCAGCCACTCCTGCTTCTGCTCCTCCGAACCCCACTTCCAGATGGAGAACATCGACAGCGAGCCCTGCACCGAGACGAAGCTGCGGAAACTGGAGTCCGCCGCCTCCATCTCCATGCAGGCGAGGCCGTAGCCGACCGCGTTCGTCCCGGCGCAGCCGTACCCTTCGAGGTGCATGCCGAGCACCCCCAACTTGCCCATTTCAGGGGCGAGTTCGCGGGCGAAATGCGCGTTCTCGAACCACTCGCCGATGTGCGGGCGCACCCGGTCGGCGAGGAACTTGGCGACGGTGGTCTGGATCTCGCGTTCCTCGTCGGTGAGGGTGGAGGCGAGGTCGATCAGGTCGAGGGGGTCCTTCATCGGCTTGCGGCTCATCAGTGGGCTCCTGGTGGTTGCGGTGTGCGGTTCGGTCGTGGCGGCTGCGCGGCGAACGGTCGGACGACCGGTCTGTGCCACGCTCAGCCGTGGTGGGGAACGCGGAGGATCTCAGCGGTGTGCCGGCCCAGGTGTGGCGGTGGCAAGCGGTACTGCGCCGGCGTGCCGCTCAGCGCGATGGGGTTCGCGACCTGGCGGGAGTGCCTGCCGTGTGTCTCATCAGCGGCGATGTCGACGATGCCGGGCAGGCCGAGGTTCTGGGCGAAGGCGAAGGCCTCGTCGAGGGTGTTCACCGGCCCGGCCGGCACCCCGGCGGCCAGCAGGACGGCCGACCAGTGGTCCGCGCCGTCGGCACCCAGGCGTTCGGTCAGGATGTCCCGAAGTTCGGCGCGGTGGGCGACCCGGTCGGCATTGGTGCGGAAACGGTCGTCGAGCGCGAGATCCGGATCCTGCACGGCCTTGGCGAGTGCCGCGAACTGGCGGTCGTTGCCCACCGCGATCGCGATCGGGCGATCGGCGGCCGGGAAGGTCTCGTACGGGGCGATGCTCGGGTGCGCGTTGCCCATCCGGCCCGGGACCACGCCGGCGACGGCGAACGCCGACGCCTGGTTGACCATGGCGGACAGCAGGGAGCTGAGCAGGTTCACTTCCACGTGCTGCCCCTCCCCGGTGGCGTCCCGGTGGCGGAGAGCGGCGAGGATGCCGAGCGAGGCATGCAGGCCGGTGATCACGTCGACCAGGGCCACGCCCGCCTTCACCGGCGCCCCGGCCGCGTCGCCGGTCACGCTCATCAGACCGCCGACGGCCTGCACGAGCAGGTCGTAACCGGGGATCGCCGCGCCCGGACCACTGCCGAAGCCGCTGATCGAGCAGTAGACCAACCCCGGGTGCCGGGCGCGGAGTTCGCGAGGTCCCAGCCCGAGCCGTTCCATCGTGCCGGGCCGGAAGTTCTCCACCAGCACGTCGGACTCGGCGACCAGGGCACGGGCCTGTTCGAGGCCGGCGTCGGTGGTGAGGTCCAGGACGACGGACTTCTTGTTCCGGTTGACGCTCAGGAAGTAGGTCGACGTGCCGTCCTGATCCGCCGGGGGATGCCAGGCCCGGGTCTCGTCCCCGATGCCCGGCCGCTCGACCTTCACCACGTCGGCACCGAGGTCGGCGAGGAGCATCGTGGCGTAGGGGCCGGCGAGTACCCGGGAGAAGTCGGCGATGCGCAATCCGTCCAGCGCGCCGTGCCCCGCTCCGTCGAGACCGCCCGTTTGTCCGTCCGGTGCGCTGTGCTGGGTGCCCACGCCCCCTCCTCTCTGGTCGTCCCCCGCGTGCGGGGTGGCTGTGTCCCGGCCCGTTCCCGTTACCACCAGCGCGCCAGTGGCGATGCCGGGTGGGTGAGTTCGACGAGGGGCAGTCCCTGACCGAGGGGAGCGACGGACCGTACGACACTCACCCGTGACCCCGCCCCGACCGCGACCGGCGCCGTCCCGGTGACCTGGCAGAGCAGGTTGAAGCCCTCGTCCATCGCGACGAACCACGTGTTGAGCTGAGCATGACCACTGCGGCGAACGACGACCCCGAAGCCGTCGCTGCTCTCCCGGGTGAAGGCCGTGGCCCCGCAGGTACGGCAGAACGAACGGCGGTTGGCCGCAGTCCCGCACCAGAGGCAGCGCTGGAAGAAAAGCTCGCGGCAGACCGTCGGCGCAGTCGACATCGCTGCCGTGGCAGTGGCTGCGGTGGCGGACTCCTGGCCGTCTGCGCACTCGGCATGTCCACGGGTCTCTGTCTGGAGCATCACGGCCTCCTGCTCTCGGTTCGGCTACCGGAAACGGGTGTCGGAATCCGATCTGGCTCCATCACCCTGGCCCCGGCGCACGTCACCGGTCAACGACGTACTGACGCATCTTTGTGCGCGGAAACCGTTCCGTTCACCGAGGTCAGAGCGGGTTTCGGCCGCTACTCTCACAGCGGAGCCCGTGTGGTCACGAGCGGCGCCCGCCAACGACCCTGAAGGTCCGGTGAGGCCCTGAGGCATACGCTCGAACCAGGGGGATCGGCTCTCTGGAGCGGCCATGGGAGAAGAGGGACATCTCGCGAGGTCATCGAGCCCCGTGACGGCTCTCGACACCGCGGACCGGATACTCGCCGCAGGGCTGCGGCAGACGGTGCACGAGCTTCAGGCAACGACCGGTACCGCGATGGTTCCCCTCGATGACGGGCAGACGCTGGCCAACGTTCTCGTGGCGGGCGACCCGCTGTCGATCTTCACCGTGGCGGACCACCACGCGATGACCGACGATCGATACATCGGAGCCGTCGCCTACCGCACCGGACGCCAGTGCGTACGCGTGCTGAGCGAGACTCCCAGCGGTGTCCGACCGGCCATACCGTTCCCGTACGCGACAGTCGCCACTCCGTTGATCGGCAGCGACGGGCGATCATTCGGGGTCGTGGTCCATCTCTGGGCCGGCCCTTTCGCGGACCAGGGGCTCGATGTCGTCGTCGACTTCGCCGGGTACGGCACCACCACGGCGGGCGCCGTGGAGACCGTCCGGCGCGACGGCCGCGTCGTCCAGGTCGGGCTCGGCGTCACGGAAGGCACCATCACCTCCAGACGCTCACCCTCAACCAGGTCGTCCTGCTCGGCTCACAGGCCGGCACTCCCGAGGACTGCCTGAAGGTCGTCGACCTCATCGCCGAGGGCAAGGTGCGCTCGCGCATCACCCGGATCGGCTTCGACGAGATCGGCGAAGGCGTGGAGCGGCTCAAGCGCGGCGAGGTGGTGGGACGGCTCGTCGCCATGTACGAGTGAGCGGATCGGGCCCGCCCACCGAGGCGGTGAGGAGAGGACCAAGGCGCGGACCGCCCGTTGACGAAGAAGTCGTACGACTCCGCACCCGCGCCGGTGAACGCAGCCGGCCGGGCGGCATGTGGGCTCCTCGTCACGCACCTGCCGGTTCTCGGCGACCGTGCAGGTCATCGTGGATGCCGACACCCGTCTGGTGATCGCGGCGGCCCGGCCGGTGCCGGGCTGCCAGGATGTGATCGTGCTGGGCGACGACGCCTGCCTCGACTGCGGGATGGTCACCCCGCACCGCAGACGCCCCCATCGGACCCTGCCGGCGGGCAAGGAAGAAGACAACGCCGCCCACCGCAAGGTCCGCGCGCGGGTGGAGCGCGACCCCGGAGCGGCAAGCCGTCGTACCGCCTCGGTCACGTCGTCCGTGAGCAACCGCTCGGGCGCCGCCGGACAGGTGCAATCGCCTGCACCGACAGGCAGCCCACATCACCGGCCCGTCTCAGAGACCCGAGACGGTGGGGCCGGGCGGCCCGCCGCACACGAGCCACGTCAGCACCCGCCGCCGGGGCGCGTCCGGCCAGTCGGCCCGGCATGGGCACACTCCTTCAGCAACAGTTGTGTGGAGGGCGAATGTCGTTCGGAGTCGCATTGCACGAAGGAGCGGGCCGACTGGGCCGTCAAGCACGCAGCGCCTCCACGCGACGCATCACGTCACGGCAGAACCGGCCGACCGCGTGCGGGTCGTCGATGAACTGGTTCGGCTTGACGCAGAACGTGGTGAAGCCCTGCTCCAGTTGTTCCGGGATGACCGCGAGCGCCGCGCCGAGGTCCGCCGGGGAGTGGTCGTCGGGGAACACCGCCTGGGTGCCGCCGATCATCTCCAGTTCGGCGATGTCCCGGCCGGCCGCCGTCAGGGCGTCCTTGAGCACCTGGATCTCCTGCGGTGCCGGCCGCCCCAGTGGATGAAAGCCGTGGCCGTACCGCACAAGTCGGCGCAGGACGGGGCCGCCCAGGCGCTGCCCGCCGAACCAGAGTCTCGGTCCTTCGGGGCGGTGTGCCCTGGGTTCGAAGTACACGTCCCGGAACGGGTAGTGCTCGCTCTCGTGGGAGATCGGTGAAGGCCCCCAGGCCTTGGCCCAGACGGCGAGGTGTTCGTCGAGCAGCCGCCCGCGTCCGCCGAAGGGGACGCCAAGGGCGTCGTACTCGTCCCTGCTCCAGCTGACCGTCGGCTGCACCAGCAGCCGGCCCTCGCTGATCAGGTCGAGGGTGCCCAACTCCCGGGCCATGAGCAGCGGATGGCGCAGGGGTGCCAGTACCGCGGCGGCGGCCAGGCGCAGGCGTTCGGTGACGGAGGCGATGGCCGACAGCAGGAGCAGCGAGTTCGGCCAGGGTGTGTACGGATCCTGGTTGCCCGGCAGGGCGTAGTCTCGGGGGTTGCCCATGATGCCGTCGGCCGCCGCGTCCGGGCCGAGGACGATGTGCTCACTGACCATGACGGAGTCGAAACCGGCGTCCTCGGCCTCGCGGGCCCACCGTACGGCGGCGGGCAGGTCGGCCCGGCCGCCGGTCAGGGTCCAGTTCTCGCTGAGGACAAGCAGCATGCGGGGTGTGTCGGTCATCGGGGACGTCCTTCGCCTGCGCCGGCCGTGGCAGGCCGGTTTCTCATTTGGCCTCAAACGTATTGAGGGGATTGTCGGGCGGTCCAGGTCGGCGCGGTCAGCGTTCGTGGACGACGCGCCCGTCGAACACCGTCAGGTCCACCTCGACGTCCGTGAGGGAGTGCGGGTCCAGGTCCAGCAGCGGGCGGTCCAGCACGCACAGGTCCGCGACCTTGCCGATCTCGACGGACCCTTTCCAGTTCTCGGCGAAGTCCTGCCGGGCGGGATTGATCGTGTAGGCGCGCAGGGCCTCGGCGAGCGACACGCACTGCTCGGGACCGCTCTGTCGGCCGCTGGCCTTCGACTCCCGCAACATCATGGCGGACACCCCCTGCCGCCAGTCGGGCTCGGTGATCGGCGCGTCGGAGCTGGCGCAGACGGTGACCCCGGCCTCGACGGCGAACCGTACGGGCCATTGGTACGCGGAGCGGCCGGGGCCGACGACCTCGTCCATCAGGTCGGAGATGGTCCACTTGATGGCGGGGTTCATGTTGACGCCATAGCCATGTGCGGCCAGCTTGGCGAGGCTGTCGGCGCCGACGAAGTCGCCGTGGATGACGTAATGGCGGGCGTCGGGACGCGGAACGGCGTCGTTCGCCGCGAGGAAGGCGTCGACCACCGTGTCGATGGCCAGGTCGCCGGTGACGTGCACGCCGAGCTGGAAGCCCGCCTCGTGGGCGACGCGGATCATCTCGGCCAGTTCGTCGCTGCGGAGTGCGGGGGTGTCGCCGTGCACGCACAGCGCGCCGTGGCCGCCGTCGGCGTACGGCTCTCGCATCCAGGCCGTCCCGTTGGGCGGCACCCCGTCGGCGAAGATCTTGACGCCGATGGCGTTCAGGAGCCGCGGATCGGCGGACTCGGGGCGCCGCAGTTCGGCCAGGCCCTTGCGGACGTCGTCGGCCGAGCCGCCCATGGGCGCCGGCAGCAGCAGGACGCTGACCCGGGCCTGGAGTCCGCCACTCGCGGCGAGGTCGGCGTAGGCAGTCCAGTTGTCGGTGCTCAGGCCGCCGAAGAGGGATGTGGCACCGCCCGGGCCGAGGCCTGGTTCGGTGTAGCTGGTGATGCCGCGGGAGTGCAGTTCACGCACCATGCCCTGGATGGCCGCACGGCGCCGGCCGATGGTGGGCGAGGGCAGGTGGGCCAGGACGAGCTGCTGTGCGGCCTCGCGCAGGATGCCGGTGGGCTCCCCGCCGGAGTCGGTGTCGACGACTCCGGCGGACGGCGGCACGCTCACGGTGTCGATGCCGCAGCGGCGCAGCGCCGCGCTGTTGACCCACACGAGGTGCGAGGAGAAGTGGGTCAGACAGACCGGGTTGTCCGGTGCGATCGCGTCCAGGTCCCGTCGGTGCGGGAACCGTCGCGCGTCGGCCAGGCACTCCGCCAGGTAACCGGTGTCCCAGCCGAGCCCGACGATCCACTCACCGGGCCGGGCCGCGCGGGCCGCCCGCTCCACGGCGGTGGCGATGTCGGCGATCGACCCGACCGCCGGGTGGCCTACGTCGAGGGCGAACGGCGGCTTCGTCATGCCGTACGCCGCCCCGTGCAGGTGCGAGTCGTTGATGCCCGGCAGGACGGTCCTGCCGTCGAGTTCCACGATCCGCGTGCCGGGTCCGGCCAGGGCGCGCAGGTCGGCGTCGCTGCCGACGGCGACGATGTCCCGGCCGTGCACGGCCACGCCTTCGGCGACCGTGAAGTCGTGGTCGACGGTCAGGACCTGCCCGCCGGTCAGGATGAGGGAGGGGTCGCTGTCGCGCACGTGAGGCCTTTCCGCCGGAACGGTTCGGGGCAAGGGGGCGGTCACCGCGTGAGCCGTGGGCCGAAGCGGGCGAGCGCGGCGCCGGCCACCAGGGCGCTGCCCTGCGCCATCTGCTGCCAGAACGTGGGCACGCTCAACAACGTCAGTCCGTTCTGCAGGCAGCCGAGGAAGAGCACACCGAGCAGGACGCCGAGGACCGAACCGGAGCCGCCGCTGAGCGCGACCCCGCCGAGCAGTACGGCGGTGAGCACGGTCAGTTCGAACCCGGCCCCCGATGTCCCGGACACGACACTGTCCAGTACCGATGCCTTGATCGCGCCGGCCAGGGCCGCGGCCACACCGGTGACGACGAACAGCGCGAAGGGCGTCCGGCGCACATTGATGCCGGAGAGATAGGCGGCCTCCCGGTTGACGCCGATGGCGAAGGCGTGGCGTCCGGCCGGGGTGAGCGCCAGGAACAGCGCGCCCGCCGCGAGGACGAGTACGGCGATGACGACCGGTGCGTCGATTCCGGCGATGCGGGATCCGCCGAGCCAGGCGAACCCGGACCCGAAGCCGCTCAGCGGCAGCGGAAAGAGCTGCTGTGCCAGTCCGCGGACCGCCGTCAGCATGCCCAGTGTCACGATGAACGCGGACAGCCCGAGGTAGCAGCACAGGATGCCGTTCACGGCGCCCACCGCCGCGCCGACGACGAGCGCGCCGAGCACGGCGACGACGGGCGGCTGGTGCTGCTGCCCGGTGAGCCAGCCCGCCACGAGTCCGCCGAGCGCCAGCGTGGAGCCGACCGAGAGGTCGAGGTAGCCGCTGATGACGAGCAGGGCCAGCGGCACCGCCACGATGGCGAGGGTCGCCGCGTCGGTGGCGATCCCCCGCAGGTTGCCGGGGTCGAGGAAGCTGCCGGTGGTCAGCTGGAAGACCAGCACCATGAGGGCGAGGACGACCAGCAGGGGATGACGCCGTAGGGCGTTCAGCCCGCCTCCGGCCAGGGCGCGCGGGCCTGGGGTCAGGCGGTTCGCGGGGGCGGTGGTCGCGGTCGTCATGCCGCTCCTTCCGAGGTCGTGGGGGCGGTGTCGTCGGCGTCGTGGACGGCCGACAGCAGGGCGGCTTCGGTGAGTTCGGCGCCACTCAGTTCGCCGGTGATCCGGCCGCCCGAGACGATCAGGCAGCGGTCGGCGAGTGCGACGACCTCCTCCCGGGTCGCTGGAGGCGAACAGCACGGCCGTTCCCCGCCGGGCGGCGAGTGCGGAGACGACCTGGTAGATCTCCTGACGAGCGCCGACATCGACGCCCTGGGTGGGCTCGTCGAGGAGCAGGACGTCGACACTGCGCGCCTCGTTGATCCACCGGCCCAGCACGAGTTTCTGCTGGTTGCCGCCGGAGAAGGCGGCGGCCGGCAGCCGCGGACGGACGGGCCGCAGCCCGACCGCGTCGGACAGGGCACGGAACACCCGCCGCTCGGCGGCCAGGTCCCGTAGCCCATGCCGGGCGAGCGGGCCGATCGACGGCAGCAGCACGTTGTCCTGCGCGCTCAGTACAGGGAACAGGCCCTGCCTGCGCCGGTCGGCCGGCACCAGGGCGATCGCCGCGGCCAGCGCGTCCGCGGGACGGGCGGGCGCGACGACCTGCTCCCCGACCCGCACCGTGCCGCCCGAGGCGCGGCGCCCGCCGAAGAGGGTCTCCAGGATGCGCGTGCGGCCCGAGCCCATGAGTCCGTAGAGTCCGACGGTCTCCCCCTCGCCGACGTCGAACTCCACGGGGCCGAACCCGGGGCCGCGGAGCCCGTCGACCACGAGCCTGGGGGCACTCGGAAGGGCGGAGGTGCCGTCCCCCTCGACGACGGTGGGACCGGCGGTGCGCGTGGTGTCCTCCGGGACGGGTTCGGGTCGGCCGACGATGGCTTCGACCAGCTCGCGTCGGGTGTGACCCGCGACCGTCGAGTGGTGGGCGACCCGGCCGTCGCGCAACACCGTCACCGCGTCCGCGAGCCGCTCCACCTCGGCCAGCAGATGGGTGACGTACACGATGGCCAGGCCCTGGGTACGCAGGTCCTCGACGCGTTCGGACAGGGCATCGCTCTCGGCCCCGGACAGTGCGGCGGTCGGTTCGTCCAGGACCAGTACCGCGGCACTGCGGCTGAGGGCCTTCGCGATCTCCACCAACTGCCTTTGCCCCATGGGTAGTTCACCCACCCGGTCGCGCGGCGAGCAGCTCGCCGCGACCCGCTCCAGCAGCCCCGCCGCCACGTCCTCCTGCGCTCGGCGGTGCACGATGCCGCAGCGCGTCCACTCCTGGCCGAGGAAGATGTTCTCGGCCACCGTCAGGGAGTCGACGACGCTGAGTGTCTGGAAGATGATCGCCACGCCCGCGGCGATCGACTCGCGTGGGGTCAGGCGCGCATGGGCGGTCCCGCCCACCTCGATCGTGCCCGCGTCCGGCGGAAAGGCACCGCCGAGGCACTTGATCAAGGTGGACTTGCCGGCGCCGTTGTGACCGAGCAGGGCGTGGACCTGGCCCGCCGGGACCGTGAGGTCCACGCCGTCCAGGGCCCTGACGCCGCCGAAGGACTTGCTCAGCCCCCGGATACGAAGGTTCGGTTCCGTCATGGCGGGCGCCTAGGAGTTCTGCGCGAGAAGGTCGTCGATACGTGCGATGTCCCCCTGCCCGACGAGGGTGATCGGCACCTGGACGCTGGGGTCCGCCTTCCCGGCGGCGACGGCCAGGGGTACGTCGACGACCGCGTTCGCGATGTCCTTCGGCGCCAGGGCCGCCGAGGCCCGGTAGAAGGTGCCCTGCTTGATGGCGAGGAGGGAGGGGGCGGCGCCGTCCTGGCCGCCGACGAAGGTCCTGGCGTCGGTCGACTTGCGGCCCGTCTGCTGGAGTGCCTTGAAGCCACCGTAGGCGGCGGCGTCCGTGACGCCGAGGACGAGGTTGAGGTCGGGGTGTTTGGCGAGGACGGCACGGGACTTGGACAGCCCGCTGTCGGGGTCGACGGCCTGTTCCTGGGCGACCACGTCGACGCCGGGCGCGTGCTGGGTGAAGGCGTCGATCATGCCCTTGGTCCGCTCACGGCCGAGCTCGATCGTGCTGTCGGTGAGGAAGGCGATCTTGCCCTTGCCGCCGAGCGTCTCGTTGGCCCACTTCGCGGCGGCCTCCCCGAGCAGCGTGCCGCCCTTGAGGAAGCTGAACTGGATGTCCGCGCTCTGATGCTGCAGGGATCCGCCGTACGTC
Source organism: Streptomyces sp. NPDC088350 (assembly GCF_044753545.1). NCBI lineage: Bacteria > Bacillati > Actinomycetota > Actinomycetes > Kitasatosporales > Streptomycetaceae > Streptomyces > Streptomyces sp. NPDC088350. The sequence goes on from NZ_JBIVNL010000004.1 coordinate 722,942, forward strand.
ACCCAGATCAGCCCCGCGTCCAACGCCCTCTTGGCGATCGCCTCGGTGGCCTCGAAGACCATCGGGAACGACACGATGGCCGGCGTTTTCTGGGCCACCCATGTCGTGAGATTGGTGGCCTGGGTGTCGGCGCTGCTCGCGTCGCTCGTGGTCAGCAGGGAGACGCCGTGCTTCTTGGCCGCGGCCGTGGAGAGTTTCACGAGGGTCGCGTAGAGCGGGAGTTGGGTGAAGGGATAGTCCAAGCCGATCCTGGTGAGGGACTTCGACCGCGCCGACGGCTCGGCGGCGGCCGTGCTCGTGCCGTCGTCCGGCGCGGAACAGCCCGAGAGGGCGAGCGCGGTAGCGGCGACCATGCCTCCGGAGAGCGTCAGGAACTGGCGGCGCGAGGCCGAGGAGGGACAAGAGGATCTGGGCATGGCGGGGCGCTCCGAGGGATACGGCCCGATGGCGCTGGCACCGGGCGTCCGGCTGTGCCGAACAGCAAAGACCCGGGCGCCCCGCCCCGCCATCCGTAGAAGTACCGACTGTCCGAGCGGCCCGGGGGCGAGCGGTGGGTGTCCGGTCGCAAAGGCCGTGCCCCGGTCACGGAACAGTGGACGGCTTGTCCGGCCTGCCCGGAAGCCCATACCGTTAGGAGTCAAACGACATCTTCGTCGTGGGGTTCCGGGAGGCCCGTATGGTCAGCCACCAGCAGCTCGCGGCAGCGACCCGCATCTGCATGCTCACCCGCGAACGCGACACCGCTTCGGCCTGCGCCCAGGCGCTGGAGGAACTCCGCCGCGCCCTGCCCCTCGACGCCGCCACCCTGCTCACGATCGATCCGATCACCGGAACACACCTTCAGGTCGCGGGAATCGGCTACCCCGCCACGACGTCCGAGTCGCTGGCCGCCGAGTTCGTCTCGACCCCGTGGTACGCGAACGTCGTACGGCAGCCGCTCCCGCCGTCCATCACCGAGGACGCCGAGGACGCCGCATCGGGCGCGCAGCGCTTCCGCAACGGCTGGTTCTACGCCGAGCGGGTCCGGCCCGCCGGGTTCCGCGACGCGCTCACCGGCGCCCTGCGCCACGACGGCCGCCTGGTCGGCCTGGTCAACGTGTCCGTCGAGGGACCGGGCACCTACGACACGGAGGCACGGCACCTGCTCGCCTCGATCCTGCCCGCGCTGGGCGTCCTCGCCGATCCGACCGCCCACACCGGTGACCTGCACGACGTACCGGCGGACGCGGGGGCCAACCTCGTCACCGCCGAGGGTGTCATCCGCCTCCCTGGCCGGAACCCCGCCGACGTACTCGACGACGACCAATTCGGCCGCCTGGTGCGGGCGTTCGCCGACTCGGGCGGCCTGCGGCTGCGCGTCCTGTGGCCGGTCGGCCGCGGCTGGCGCCGCGTGGTGCTGCGCCGATGCACGGTGGGGTCACCGGTCGCCCGAAGGGCGGTCCTGGTGTCGGACACACCCACACCGCTGCCCTACGGCCTGAGCCCGCGCGAGCTGGAAGTACTGACCCGCGCGGCCAGGGGCCAGACGAACCAGGCCATCGCACAGGCACTGTTCCTGTCCCCGCGGACGGTGCACAGCCACATCGAGCACCTGCTCCGCAAGACGGGCTGCGTCTCACGCGCGGAGGCCACGGCCCTCGCCGTACGCGACGGTGTACTCAGACCCAGCCCCGAGGACCTGGAGCACTTCGTGGAACGGACGGGCGCAGGACAGGCGCGGCCCTGGTAGTCCTCCTGCCGGCGCCGGCCGACCACGAGCGACTCACGGAACCGGGGGAAGGCCACCGACCGCTCCTGAGCCGAGACCCGTCGTGAACAGTCGCGCCCCGGCACGAAGGCGTCGGCAGACTCCTCGGGGACCGGTTCACTTCCCCCTTTGTGCTTCTGGTCACACGACGATCACCTTCTGTCATTTACTAGGACGTCCTAGTATTTCGCTCGTCAGCTCTCCTGACCGTTGCGGGGAAGACTTCATGAGCGATCTACACCGTCCGGTGCACCCTGTCCGTCTGGTCACGGCTTCGGCCCTGTTCGACGGGCACGACGCATCGATCAACATCATGCGGCGGATCTTCCAGTCCCAGGGCGCCGAGGTGATCCACCTCGGGCACAACCGGTCGGTGCAGGAAGTGGTGGACGCCGCGCTGGAGGAGGATGTGCACGGCGTGGCCGTCTCTTCCTACCAGGGCGGACACGTCGAGTACTTCGAGTACCTGGTCGATTCCCTGCGCGCCCAGGGCGCCGAGCACATCCGTGTAGTGGGCGGGGGCGGCGGCGTCATCGTGCCCGAGGAGATCACCCGGCTGCGCGGGAGCGGAGTGACCATCTTCTCGCCGGAGGACGGGCAGCGGATGGGTCTCGCCGGGATGGTCAACTCCGTTGTGCGGGACTGCGACTTCGACCTGTGGGAGAGCGCGCCGTCCGACGTCTCCGCCGTCCTCGCCGGCGACCGTTTCGCGATCGCCCGCGCCCTCACCGGAGCCGAACTCGGCAAACTGCCCGCGGAGTTCCTGGCGCAGGTGCGCACCGCGGCGCGGGCACGGACCGTGCCGGTGCTGGGCATCACGGGCACCGGTGGTTCGGGAAAGTCGTCACTGACCGACGAGTTGGTACGCCGGTTCCGGGTTGACCAGCAGGACAAGCTGCGGATCGCGGTGATCGCGGTCGACCCGACCCGACGCCGCGGCGGTGGCGCACTGCTCGGCGACCGGATCCGGATGAACTCCCTCGACGGCAACCGGGTGTTCTTCCGCAGTCTGGCCACCAGGGGCAGCCGCGAACTGCCCGAGCACCTGACCGAGGTGATCGACGTCGCGAAGGCCGCCGGCTTCGACCTGGTGATCGTGGAGACACCGGGCATCGGTCAGGGCGACGCGGCGATCGTTCCGCTCGTCGATGCCTCGCTCTACGTGATGACACCGGAGTTCGGTGCCGCCTCGCAGCTGGAGAAGATCGACATGCTCGACTTCGCCGACGTGGTGGCGATCAACAAGTTCGAGCGGCGCGGCGCCAAGGACGCGCTGCGCGACGTCGGCCGCCAACTGGTCCGCAACCGCGAGGCGTTCACCATGCGCCCCGAGGACATGCCGGTGTACGGCACCTCGGCGGCGACCTTCAACGACGACGGCGTCACCGCGCTCCACCAGCACCTCAAGCCGGTCCTGGCCGAGAAGGGCCTGCCGCTGTCCGAGAGCACGCTGGCACCGGTCGACGTGCGCCACTCCTCCGGCATCCGCCAAGTCGTGCCGGCCGACCGGGTGCGCTATCTCGCCGAGATCACCGACACGGTACGCGCCTACCACGGCGACACCTCCCAACTGGCCGATGCCGCACGGCGGGTGCAGCGTCTGGAGGCGGTCAGAGCCGAACTCGTCGACGCCGGCACCGACGCCGAGAACGTGCGGTCGTTGCTCGACGACGCACGGAAGCTGCTCCCCCACGACATGGTCGCCCAGATCCTGAACTGGCCTGCGGTGGTGGCGTCGTACTCCGGCGACGCGCAGGTCGTGAAAATCCGGGACAAGGAGATCCGCACCGAGCTGACCCGCGAGTCCCTGTCCGGCAGCAGGATCCCTCGCGTCGCACTGCCCCGCTTCACCGACCACGGGGAGCTCGTGCGTTTCTGGCGCCGGGAGAACCTGCCCGGCCGCTTCCCCTTCACCGCCGGGGTGTTCCCCTTCAAACGGGACGGCGAGGACCCGGCCCGGATGTTCGCCGGCGAGGGCGACCCGTTCCGCACCAACCGGCGCTTCAAGCTGCTCTCCGAGGACCAGCCGGCGACCCGCCTGTCCACGGCCTTCGACTCCGTCACCCTCTACGGCCGTGACCCGGGCGAACGCCCCGACATCTACGGCAAGGTCGGCACCTCCGGCGTCTCGGTGGCCACGCTGGACGACATGAAGGCCCTCTACGACGGCTTCGACCTGGTGGCTCCGACCACTTCGGTCTCCATGACGATCAACGGACCCGCCCCGGCCATCCTGGCGTTCTTCCTCAACACCGTCGTCGACCAGCAGATCGACAAGTTCCGTGCCGCCGAGGGGCGTGACCCGTCGGCCGACGAGGCCGCGGAGCTGGGCGCGCACGCGCTGGCGAACGTGCGCGGCACCGTCCAGGCCGACATCCTCAAGGAGGACCAGGGCCAGAACACCTGTCTGTTCTCCACCGAGTTCAGCCTGCGGATGATGGCCGACATCCAGGAATGGTTCATCACACACAAGGTCCGCAACTTCTACTCGGTCTCCGTTTCCGGCTACCACATAGCCGAGGCCGGCGCGAACCCCATCAGCCAGCTCGCCTTCACCCTCGCCAACGGCTTCACCTACGTCGAGAGCTACCTCGCCCGGGGCATGCGCATCGACGACTTCGCCCCCAACCTGTCGTTCTTCTTCTCCAACGGCATGGACCCCGAGTACTCCGTGCTCGGCCGCGTGGCCCGCCGCATCTGGGCCGTCGCGATGAAGGAGAAGTACGGCGCGAACGAGCGCAGCCAGAAGCTGAAGTACCACGTCCAGACCTCCGGACGCTCCCTGCACGCCCAGGAGATGGACTTCAACGACATCCGCACCACCCTTCAGGCACTCATCGCCATCTACGACAACGCCAACTCCCTGCACACCAACGCCTACGACGAGGCCGTCACGACTCCCACGGAGGACTCCGTCCGCCGTGCTCTGGCCATCCAGCTGATCATCAACCGGGAGTGGGGCCTGGCGATGAACGAGAACCCGCTCCAGGGGTCGTTCATCATCGACGAACTCACCGACCTGGTCGAAGAAGCCGTCCTGCGCGAGTTCGAGCGGATCAACGAGCGCGGCGGTGTGCTCGGCGCCATGGAGACCGGCTACCAGCGCGGCCGTATCCAGGACGAGTCGATGCTCTACGAGCAGCGCAAGCACGACGGCACGCTGCCCATCATCGGCGTCAACACCTTCCGCAACCCGCACGCCGACTCCGCCGAGCCCGGCGCCATCGAACTCGCCCGGGCCACGGAGGTGGAGAAGCAGTCCCAACTCGACCGCGTCCGCGACTTCCAGGCCGGTCATCAGGAGCAGGCCCACACCGCTCTGGCCGCTCTCAAGGAGGCGGCGACAAGTGATCGCAACGTCTTCGCCGTCCTCATGGACGCCGCCCGGGTCTGCTCTCTCCAGCAGATAACCGACGCCTTCTTCGAGGTCGGCGGCCAGTACCGCCGCAATGTCTGACCACGACCATCGATCGGACAGGACTTCACATGGACTCCATCACCCGTCTCGGCGTCGTCGGTTGTGGGCTCATGGGCTCCGGCATCGCCGAAGTGGCCGCCCGCCGCGACATCGACGTCCGCGTCGCCGAAGCCACGCCCGACGCGGCGGCGACAGGTCGGCGACGGCTCATCGCCTCGCTCGACCGAGGCGTGCAACGCGGCAAACTGAGCGAGGCAGAACGCGACCAGGCCCTCGCCCGGCTCTCGTTCACCCACGACCTCGGCGATCTGGCCGACCGTCAGTTCGTCGTCGAAGCGGTCGCAGAGAACCGCGACATCAAGACCGAGGTCCTGCGCGCCCTGGACAAGGCGGTGGAGGACCCGGCGGCGATCCTGGCCACCAACACCTCGTCCATCCCCATCGTCGACCTCGCCGTCACCACCGAGCGGCCCGGCCAGGTCGTCGGCATGCACTTCTTCAACCCCGTGCCCGTACAGCAACTCGTAGAGGTCATCCCCGCCCTCACCACGAGCCAGGACACGCTGCGACGCACCCGTGCCTTCACCGATCAGCTCGGCAAACAGGCCGTCCAGGCGCCCGACCGCTCCGGCTTCGTCGTCAACGCCCTGCTCGTGCCCTACCTGCTCAGCGCGGTACGGATGGTGGAGTCGGGCGCCGCCCGCCCCGAGGACATCGATCAGGGCATGGAACTCGGCTGCGCCCACCCCATGGGACCGCTGCGTCTGCTCGACCTGATCGGTCTCGACACCGCACAGGCAGTGGCCGAGTCCATGTACGAGGAGTTCAAGGAGCCGCTCTACGCGCCCCCCGCACTTCTGCGCCGCATGGTCGCCGCCGGCCACCTCGGCCGCAAGAGCGGCCGAGGTTTCTACCCCTACGACGGTTCATAGGCGTACGCCTGACTCTTCGCACCCGTCGGAAGTACACGGCCAGGTCCTGCCCTCTCCCCCGACACCCATCGTGACAACACCGAGTTCGAGGTCCCTGCGGACCAAGTCCTGGGCAACTCGCAAGGACAGGATCGCGCCGGTCGCGCCCACTGGGTACCCCAGCACGACGACACCGCCGTACGGATTGGTCCGCTCAGGATCCAACCCCGAACAGCCTCCGGAGCGTCAACACCGTCGCGTAGCCCATGAGTTCGGGCCCCCTTCGCCACGGTCACCACCGACCGCCCACGTCCACCTGGACGATCTCGCCGTCGCCGGGTCGGACACACACCCTGTCGACGACATCACCGCACGACGCCGCCGACCACGAGACCGAAGCGCGGTGGGCTGCTTGAGGCCCTTCCTCCAGGAGGCTACGGCCGCTTCGGCGTCCCTCGCGCTCCGCCCCCGAGCAGCGGTCCGGGAGGATCGAGAAGACCAGGACGCGTTCCTTCCTCTCGATGACGGACAGCCGCGGGCGCGTGCAGGCGGTGCGCAGGTCCAGTTCGGAGGCGATGGTCATGGCCCTACCGGGTTCGACTTCTCCTTCGGCACCACGCATGCCTACAGCACCGCCGTCATTGGTCCGCCAACCGCCTACGCTCCCGGTCTGTCTGCTGCTGCGTTCTCCTCGCGAGGCAGACCCCGAGTTCGTCCCGCTCGACCGACACTCCGACCGAGTGCGACCGCCTCGACGCAGGATGGTGTGGTCCCCGCCGGTGTAACCCGCATACGCGGCACAATCAAAAGTGACGAACGCGCGCGAGAGCACGGGCAGGCCATGCTGGTCGGCGACGAACCCGGCGTCCGCGAATTCGTCGGCCCCCCCTGGTGGCGAACCGGGCTGCGAGATCGGCGTGCTCCGGGTCAATCACAGGTACGGTCCCACGCTGCGCCGCTACGAACGCGGGGTGGCATTCAGCACCTTCGTCGAGGCCGACCAGCACCAGCACCAGCGACCGGTGTCATCGGTGGTGGTCACTACGGTGACGCCGCTGGGAAACGAGGCCATCGCGTCACGGAACAGCTGAGACTGATCGGAGCGGACGTGCACCTGCTGATTCACGAGACCTCACTCCCACCCGTGTGCACCCGAAATCCACTGAGCCTATGGTCGGATCGGAAGCGTTGAAGCGACATGGTGGGCGACGTCTCCAGAGGTGGAGTGATCTCTCGCCACCCGGCGCGACACACGCCTGACCCTCGTACGGGGTCCGGCCGCCGAACTGGCGACCGCCGTGGGCGAACCGGCCGACGCGGTGGTCTCCGGGCTGCCGTGGACGGTCATGTCACGGGAACGGCGCGGGCACATCCTGGACTCCACCCGCCCGTCACTTCGGCGCCGAACTCGCGCGCCGCTTCGGCCCGTTGGAACGCTCGCCCGCGGTGTGGCCCAACCTCCCACCCGCCTTCGCGCACCGGACCACCCACAGGACAATGACCACCAGCACGAGCCCTCCGGTTCGTCCGCCGTCAGGTCGTCATCGCGCGGGCGGCGCGGACAAGGGCACTGTTGTCGGACGCCAGGGACCCGTCGGGAAGATGAATGCCGTCCTCGAAACCGATGCGTATCTGGTGGCCGTCCTCCAAGGCCGCGCGCAACACGGGCCAGGTCGTGGCTCCTTCGCCGTGGTAGAGGAGAGGACAGGTCACCCCCGCTTGACGGATACGCACGGCCATCGCCCGGCCGTGGGTCACCGCTGCGGCCGGTTCGGTGTCCATCGGCTCGATGAGGATGCGAACGTTGTCGTGGAGCGTCGGGGAGGCGAGCAGTGCGGGGAGGTCGTCCAGGCTCCACACCGCGCTCTCCAGATCCATGCCGCGTGCGACCACCAGGGACGCCGTCTCGGCGGCCCCCTCCTCGCTGAAGGCGACGGAGGCGAAGTCGGGCAGCACCTCCCACGCCTTGACCAGCGCGTACCGTTCCTCGGGGCCCGAGCAGGTCCACAGACCCGTGGTGGTGCCGACGATCGCGCCGGGCACCGCGGAGCGGACCTCGCGCAGCACCTCGGCGAGGGCACCGGGTTCGATGGTCTGGCCTCCTTCCGGGGTACGGACGTGGAGGTGGACGACGTCCGCGCCGGCGGCGATCACGGCGGCGGTGTCCGCGGCGAGTTCCCGCGGGGTGACGGGGACCGAGGGGTGTTCGGTCTTGGTGAGTCCACCGTTGACGGCTGCCTTGAGAAACACGGAAACTTCCTTGTCGGGTACGGGAGTTGATGAGGAACGGCGGTCGGTTACGGCGTCGCGGGCGCGGCGCGCAGCTTCGCCACCGTCGCCGAGGCCCCGGTCAGCTCACCGAGCGGCTGGCCCGCGTAGAGCTCGGCCACCAGCGAGGGTTCCTCCTCGTCGTCGAGGAGCGCCTCGTCGAGTACGGCGGCCAGACGTGCGGCGGGGGCGATCAGCAGCCCGTTGGCGTCGCCCAGGACGAGATCGCCCGGCCCGACCGGCACACCGCCACAGTTGACGGGCGCGTTCACACTGCCGTCGGGGATACCGTGCAGTTTGGTGGTCAGCAGCGAGGTGCCGTACGCGTAGACCGGTATGCCGAGTTCGCGCAGCGCGTCGATGTCCGTGCAGACCCCGTCCACGACGGCGCCGGCCGCTCCGCGTGCCGCGAGGGCGTTGACGACCACCTCGCCGAGCGGGGCGTGCCTGCGGTCCCCGCCGCAGTCGACGACCACCACGTCACCGGGGCCGACCAGCCCCGCCGTGTGGTGCAACAGCGTGGAATCGGTGGGGGTGATGCGCACGGTCACGGCGCGGCCGACCAGTTTGTCCGTGCCGGCGACGCGCCGGAGCCCCGGGTCGCAGAAGCCCTCCTCCAGGTAGTGACCGAGGGTGGGGAAGTCCACCTGGGCTAGCCGAGCCGCCAACTGGACGTCGAGCGGCGGGAATTCACTCAGGGAACGGAGATCGAGTGGCATGCTCGTGGTCACCTCGGTCCGATGATGATGCGGCGGTTGCGGAGCACCGGCAGGACGGTGCGGGCGCGGTCGATGCGGTGCTTGTCGGCGTCGATCACGAACAGGGCGCGTTCCTCCTCGCCGAGCGCGCCGCGGACGATGCCGAGGGGGTCGACGGCCATGCTCATCCCGATGCAGTCGGGCGTGGTGAGCGAGGCGGCCACCACCCAGCAGGTGTTCTCGATCGCCCTGCTGCGCAGCAGCGTCGTCCAGTGGTCCTCCTTCAGCGGGCCGCGCACCCAGGCCGCCGACACCGACAGGAGATCGGCGCCCATCTCCACCAGGGAGCGGGTGAACTCGGGGAAGCGGATGTCGTAGCAGTTGACGAGCCCGACGTTGAACTCGCCGATGCGTACGACGCAGGGGCCGTCGTCGCCGCGCTGGACCTCGCGGGACTCGCGGTAGTCGAAGGCGTCGTAGAGATGCATCTTGCGGTAGCGGCCGAGGAGTTCACCGTCGGCGGAGACGGCCGCGATGGTGTTGTACGGGAGGGCGGCGCCGCTGCCCTCGTAGCCGCCGGCGATCACCGCGGTGCCGTGCGCGGCGGCGATGCGGGACAGCGCGTCGAGGAAGACGGGCCAGTGCTTCTCCGCGACGTCGCTCAGAGGCTGCGCGGCGGCCTCGGCCGGGATCATCGACTCCTCGGGGAAGACCACGAGTTCGGCGCCCGCCGTCACGGCCTCGCCGACCATCTCCTCGATGGTGGCGATGTTGCCGCCTGTGTCGGCGGTCGGGGCGAACTGGGCTACGGCGACCTTCAAGGCCGTATCTCCTTGCTGTGGGGGTGGGTTACAGGCGTGCGGGTGTGAAGTGGGCCTCCAGTGAGGCGCGTTGTGGTCACTCGGCCAGGAGCCGGGACGCCTGCGGGTCCCAGTGGGCCAGCACCGGTCCGCCGGCGGTGAGTCCGGCGGGGGCGGCGCCGTGGCTCTCCGCGATGAAGGTGCCGCCGTCGGCGAGGGCGAGGTGGTAGCGGGTGGCGCTGCCGAGGTAGACGACCTGCTGGAGCGTGGCGGGCAGGACCGCCCGTCCGGCCGGGGGCGCGGAGTCCCCGGCGCTGATGTGGACGTGCTCGGGGCGTACGGCGAGATGGGCCTCGCCGGTGAAGGCCCCGGGCGGGAGTGGCACGGTGCCCAGGCCGTCCACCGTCAGGACGGTGCCGTCCGCCTTTCCGGTCAGGAAGTTGGAGGTGCCGATGAACTCGGCGACGAAGCGCGTGGCCGGCCGCTCGTAGATGTCCTCCGGGGTGCCGACCTGGACGACCCGTCCCTCGTGCATGACCGCGATGCGGTCGGACATCGTCAGGGCCTCCTCCTGGTCGTGGGTGACCGTGACGAAGGTGACCCCGACCTCGCGCTGGATCTTCTTCAGCTCCAGTTGCATCTCGGCCCGCAGCTTCTTGTCGAGCGCGCCGAGCGGTTCGTCGAGCAGGAGCAGGGAGGGCCGACCGATCAGGGCGCGGGCGATGGCGACACGCTGGCGCTGGCCGCCGGAGAGCTGGGAGACGGCCCGGTCGCCGTAGCCCTCCAGACGGACCAGGGCGAGAGCCGCGCGGACCGCTTCGGCCATCGCCTGCTTGGAGTGGGTCCTGCGCACCTTCAGTTCGAAGGCGACGTTGTCGTGGACGTTCAGGTGCGGGAAGAGGGCGTAGCTCTGGAAGAGCATGTTGAGGTCCCGCTTGTGCGGCGGGACGCCGCCTGCCGGGACGCCGCCGAGTTCGATGGCGCCCTCGGTGGGCTCCTCGAAGCCGGTGATCATGCGCATCAGCGTGGTCTTGCCGCAGCCGGAGGGGCCGAGGATGGAGAAGAACTCGTTGTCCCGGATGTCGAGGGTGACGTCCCGGACGGCGTGCGTGGTGCCGAACGACTTGCCGATCCCGGTCAGTTGCACGGCCGGCACGGTCTGCGGTGGGGAGACGGTCATGGTCAGGACGCCTTCACCTTGGTCCAGCCCTGCTGGAAGTACTGCATCGCGGTGCCCGGGTCGAGGAGGAAGTCGGCCTTGGCAATGGCGGAGTCGGGTGCGTAGATCGCGGGGTTGCTCAGGGCCGCCTTGTCCTTGATGTGGGCGCGGGCCGCCTGGTTGGCGCTGGCCGAGGAGCCGTCGTCGGTGGCCTTCGCGGCGACCTCGGGACGCAGCAGGTAGTTGATGAACTTGTAGGCGGAGGTGGTGTTCTTGGCGCCCTTGGGGATCGCGAGGCCGTCGGTCCACACGGAGCCGCCCTCCTCCGGGATCACGTAGTGGACGTGGGAGTCGGACTGCACGACCTTGGCCATCGCGGTACCGCTCCACGCCTCGGCCGCGCACGCCTGGCCGCTGGCTAGCAGTTGCGCGTAGTTGGTGGAGTTGTAGCCGGCGAGGATCTTCTTCTGCTTCTCCAGGGCCGACGTGGCTTCGGCGATCTGGTCCTTGTCGGTGCTGGTGGCGCGGTGACCGGTCACCTGGAGGCCGGCGATGTAGGCGGCCAGCATGTTGTCGAGCATGTACAGCTTGCCCGTGTACTTCGAGTCGAAGAGCGTCTTCCAACTGGTCGCCGACTTGACGCACTTGTCGTTGTAGGCGAAGCCCGTCGTCCCCCAGATCCACGGGACGCTGTACTTGTTGCCCTTGTCGTACGACGGGTCGCGGAACTTCGCGGCGAGGTTGCTCAGGCCCTTGAGCTGCGCGTGGTCCAGGGGCTGGATGAGCTTCTGGCCGATGAGCTGCTGCACCGTGTACTGGCTGGGCTCGACCAGGTCGTAGCCGGAGGATCCCGAGCTGAGCTTGGCGGTCATCGTCTCGTTGCTGTCGAAGGTGTCGACGGTGACCTTGATGCCGGTCTCCTTCTCGAAACCCTTCACCACGCTGTCGGGGATCTCCCCGGCCCAGGCGTAGATGTTCAGGTTCTTGCCGCCTCCCGAGGAGGAGACGGCATCGGAGCCGGAGCCGCCGCAGGCGGCGGCGAGCAGGGCGGTGCTGGTGACGACGGAAGTGGCGAGAAGGGCTCTGGAGACGGTACGACGAGGCATGACAGGGCCTTTCGAGGACGTGCCTGAGGGTGGGCGTACGGCCGTGCGGAAGCGGGTGGGGTGCGGGGTCAGCCGGGTGTGCGGTCGCCGCCGACGAGAACGCGGCGCATCTGACGCAGGCCGGCGCCGAGGATGATCAGGAACGTGAACAGGACGAGGAGTGTGCCGAGCGCGTTGATCTCGGGGGTGAGCCCGCCCTTGAGGAGGGAGTAGACGCGCAGCGGGAGGGTGGTGGTGCCGACACCGCTGGTGAAGGTCGACATCACGATGTTGCCGAAGGAGATGGTGAAGCAGAGCAGCCAGGCCGCCACCATCGCCTGCCGGAGCAGCGGAAGGGTCACCCGGCGGAACCGCTGCCAGGCGTTGCAGCCCAGGTCGGCGGCGGCCTCGTCGAGCGAGGGGTCGAGGGCGCCGTGCGCACCGAGGACGATCAGGGCCGCGTACGGCAGGGTCACCACGAGATGGCCGAGGACCAGGGTGGTCAGGCCCAGGTCGGCGCGCAGCTTGCCGAAGACCGACAGGAGGGCCACCCCGAGGACGATCTCGGGGATGATCAGCGGCAGGAACAGTCCGCCGGAGAACACCACCCGCAGCCGTCGGCCGAGCCGGGCCATGCCCATGGCGGCCAGCAGCCCGCCCGCGGTGGCCAGGGTCGCGGAGGCCACCCCCACCTCGGCGCTGACCCGCAGCGAGGACAGCAGATCGGTGTCGTGCGCGAGGACGCCGTACCAGCGGGTGCTGAACCCGGCCCACTTGTAGGTGACGTCGGAGTCGTTGAAGGACAGGACGACGACGACCACGATCGGCACGTACAGGAAGACGATGACGCCGCGGGCCAGCCAGTTGGTGGCGCGGTCGGGAAGGGACTTCACGACGCCTTCCTCCTCAGCCGCCCGGCCGCGGTGCCGAACACCGCCAGCGAGGCGATCATCAGCACCAGCAGGACGACGGAGGCCGCCGCGCCCATGGGCTGGTTCCGGAACTCGGTGTAGAGCGTGACGATGAGGTTGCCGACGAGCTGGTGCTTGCCCCCGCCGAGCAGCACCGGGATCACGAAGACACCGAGCGTCGGCACGAAGGTGAGCAGCGCGGCCGCCAGCAGACCGGGACGGGCGAGCGGCAGCAGCACCTTGCTGTGCACCCGCCACCAGCCGCAGCCCAGGTCACGCGCCGCCTCGCCGAGCACCGGGTCGACGCCGCGCAGGGAGGCGTACACCGGGAAGATCGCGGTCGGCAGGAAGGCGTAGACGAGACCGACGAAGGAGGCCCCCTGGCTGGGGATCCACTGGGTCGGCCCGTCGGTCAGCCCGAGGGCGTCGGTGAGGGCGTTCACCGGGCCGCCGGGGCTGAGCAGGTTGATCCAGGCGAAGGTGCGCACCAGGAAGTCGGTCCAGAACGGCACGATGATCAGCAGAAGCAGCAGTCCCTGGCGCTTCGGCGGCCGTCCGGCGAGGTAGTACGCGACCACGTAGCCCAGGACCAGACATACGGCGGTGTTGAGGGCCGCCATGCCCAGGCTGTAGCCGAACACCTTCAGATAGACCGGGTCCAGCAGCTCGTGGTAGTTCGCCAGGGTGAAGCCCCCCTGGATGCCGCCGTACGGGTCGGAGGTCGCGAAGCTGTTCCGCACGACCAGGGCCAGCGGCACCAGCACCAGCGCGCCGACGGTGAGCCCGGCGGGCGCGAGGAGAGCCGCTGTCACCGCCTTGTGCCGCAGGCCGGCCTGCCGCGCGGGGGCCGCGGGCCGGGGCACGGTGGGCGACGGCGCGGTCGCGGTGTCCGTCACCGCGGCCTCCGCTGCGGCGAGGGAGGGGGTGCGTGCATGTGCTCTGCCTCCTTGGGATCCGGTCGGACGGCCGACGCGGGTGCCTCGGTCGTCCTGCTTGCGCAACAGCTTCTGCCAGGAGTACGGGAGGTGAACAGGCGCCACGGCATCGAATCGAGTGGAATCGCGCGCCTGGTTCCACTCATCTCGCAGCGGGCCGCCGGGACCGGCCGGATGCGAGGCACCGCGAGGGCCGGGTGATGATGGAGGGAGACAGCACGCGGAACGGGGAGGTGTTCACATGATCGACGACCTCGACCGGCAGATCATCGACCAGCTACGGGTCGACGGCCGGCGGTCCTTCGGCGAGATCGGCCGCTCCGTGGGACTGTCGGAGGCCTCCGTGCGCTCCCGCTTCCAGCGGCTGCAACGCCGGGGGATCATCCAGGTCGTGGGCATGACCGACGCGGTGAAGCTCGGCGAGATGGAGATCCACCTGGCCGTACGCGTCCACCACATCCCGGTGTCCCTGGTCGCGCGCGAGCTGTCCCGGATGCCGGAGGTGCGCTACGTCGCCTCCTGCGTCGGGCCCTACGACCTGATCACCGATGTGCGCTGCCGGGACCTCGCGCATCTGTCCGAGCTGCTCACCGAACGGGTCCGCCGGGTCAACGGGGTCGCGCACGCGGAGGCACTGACCGTCCTGGACGTCGTCAAGGACACGTACCTGTGGGCCGGCTTCCGGGAACTGCCCGCCGCGCCGGGCGAGCGGATCCTCCCGCCGTGATCACTCGCCGGTCTCGCTCTGCCCCACCGCGCTGGTGAGGCCGTTCCACGAGTAGTCCTTGAACAACTCCAGCAACAGCAGGACCTGCACCTTGGACACCCCGGGCAGCATCCGGATGTTGTCCAGAAGCTGCACCAGCTGCGCCTGGTCCCGGCAGGTCGCCTCCAGGAAGATGTCCTGACTCCCGGCGCACAGCGCCACATGGTTGATCATCGCCATGTCCGCGAGACTCTTGGCGACGGCACGGGGGGTGAGGTCCCGCACCCGGATCATCAGCCGTACGGACTGATGGCCCAGGGTGAGCGGATTGCACAGCGCCACGATGCGCAGCGCTCCGCTCTCCTGGAGCCGCGACACCCGCTGGCGCACGGTGGCCTCCGACACTCCCAGATCCCGGGCGAGCGCCGTGTACGGCGTGCGGCCGTCCCGGGTGAGTGTCTGCATGATCTTCTGGTCCAGCTCATCGATCACGGAAGACCTCCTCACCTGAGGGTACGTGGCACCGTCCGACCCCTGCGCGAGAGGTTGGACCGCCCTGGGTGGACACGGTCTGATCGCATCCGGGCCGGCACCCTCACCGGCTGTGGTGAACCGGACGCGCACGGCCGCCGCATCGACCGCCCGGACGTCGACTTGGCGCAGGGCGGCCACGGCGAACCGTCTCCGCCGCGGGCACGGGACTCGCTACGACGACCTCAACAAGGGCCGGATCGACGTTGCCCGGCGGTGGCGACGCCCGAGCCGTCCCAGTGCGCTGCCGCCGCGAGGACGGCGGCAGCCGCGCCCGTTCCGAGTACGGCGCCGGCGACGACGTCGCCCGGGTAGTGCACCCCGGTGTGGACGCGCGAGTAGCCCACAGCACAGGCCAGCAGGCCGAGGGGCACCGTGACCGCCGGGAACGCGGGCCCGGCCGCCGCGGCGAAGGCGACGGCGGAAGCCGTGTGGCCGGAGGGGAAGGAGGCGGACGCCGGCATGGGGACGTGCCGACCGGGGAAGGGCGAGTCCTCGGCGCGGTGCGGGCGTGGCCGCCGTACAAGACGCTTGCCGAGCAGGTTGGCCGTGGTGGAGGCGACGCCGATCGCCGCTACGCCGAGCACCGCGGCGCGACGGGAGCGGCCGGGGCGCAGAGCCAGGGTGGCGGCGATCAGGAGGGAGATCTTCGAGTGATCGGCCGCCGCGGACAGTCGGCGCAGCGCCGAGTCCAGTGCCGGTGTGCTGGTGACCGTGACAGCCTCGTAGAGCGCCTGGTCGAGGCTGGCGAGATCGCGCAACAGGCCCTGCGGTACTCGCTGTTGCCGAGGGCAGCGGTCAATCATCGCTCTGCTCCTGGTTCTTGTCGCGTGAGGGGACTGTGGGGTCGTGGCTCTCGGGTTCGTGGGGCGACCGGTCGAAGGCGAGGCGCAGGACGCGGTACCAGTCGACGGCCGGTGCGACGTACGGTGCCCCGGGACGTTCCCGTGGCACGCGCACCCGTAGCGCGCCGGGTCGTATCGTGCACACGACGGGCGGCGACAGGACGAGTGCCTCGCCGTCCACGGCCACCGGGACGGTCTCCTCGTCGGACTCCACGACGACACTGCGGGACGTCAGAGTCGTGATGCCGCTGGCCCGCTCCCCCAGCAGCGCCATTTCGGCGGCCTGTACCGCGCCCCCGACCCGGACCGCGATCACGCCGAGCACGCCCGTGTCGAGACGTTCCCTGCGGCCACCGGTCAGGGGGTCGGCCCGTACGTAGGGGTTGTTGCTGACCAGCACCGCCTGTGGGGCCTCCAACCGCTCTTCGTCGGTCCGGGCGATGAGTTCGGCGCCCGACTCGCCCGCCAGCAGGTCCGGCAACTGGTCGAGCGCGGTGACCGCTTTGGCGTCCCGGTAGTCGGGGTTCTGCACGATGTGCGCGTACGTACCGAACGAGGCGGTGTTGACGAACGGCCGGCCGGAGATGTCTCCGAGGTCGACGCGGAGTTCCACACCGTCCGAGAGCGCCTCCAGGCTGCTCACCGGATCGTCCCGGTCCAGGCCGAGGTCCATGGCGAAGTGGTTGCGGGTGCCGGCCGTCACGACCATGAACGGCAGGCCGTGCTCGGCGGCCACTCCCGCCACCAGTGCCTGGGTGCCGTCGCCGCCGGCCACACCGAGCAGGTCGGCTCCCTCGGCGACAGCCTGCCGGGCCAGTGCCACCGGATCCGGATCCGTGTCGAGGTCGAGCAGGATCACTCGCGCGCCCAGCGCTTCGGCCCGCTCCACGAGTCCGTACCGCCCGACCTTCCCGCCACCCGACTTCGGATTCATGATCAGCACGGCCCGGCGGGGCGGGCGGACTGTGCGGGTGTGCATGCCGTGCGGCTTGCGCATACGGCGCAGGGCACTCCTCGCGCAGCCGAGCGCGGCCGTCCACGCCGCGAGGGCGACCACCGCGACCACCCACAGGCCCGACACGGCGTACAGCACCAGGACGCCGACGGGTGCGGCGACCGCCAGCAGGGCACCGAGGAGCCGGGCGACACCGCGGTGCGCCAGCGCCCACCACAGGCCCGCGCCGGCCAGCCCGAGGCCCGCCAGGCCCAGCAGCAGGATGAACCAATGGCCGGTGCCGGCCACCACTGCCGCCACTGCTCCCGCGATGCACAGCAGGGCGAGGCGAGCCAGGGCTCGGGCCGAGCCACGACCCGTGTCAGGTCTGTGCCGTTCCGTCTCGCGTGTCGTTCTGGTCTCGTTCACTGCCGCTTCCCGGTCATGGCTGGGTCGGACGGTCCCCGACGCGACGGGCGCTCCGTCCGCCCGGCACTCCAGAGAATCCTGTCGGTGTCCATGGAACGTACCCGTTCCGATGCGCCGACCGGCGGACGGGCTGTCAGCGCAGTCGGCGCGCCCGCAGCACCACGTCATCGGTGTGGTGCGCACCGGCGCCGCCGTCCGGTGCCACTCGTGGCCGCTGCTCGTCCACCTCCACCGTCCAGTCCCCGTCGAGCAGAGCGGCGACCATGGAGGGCCAGACGTAGTCGGCCGGATCGAACTCGCTGTCGTGTTCGTGCCGGGTGTCCATCCCCGCGTGGTGCACGAGCAGCAGCACACCGCCGGGCGCGACGGCCGCGAGCAGCGCTCGCTCGGCTGCGGCGTCGGGTGTCCGCAGCAGGGCCGGGTACTGCGCGGAGACCAGGTCGAAGGAGGCCGGGGGGAGTGCCGCTTCCGCCAGTCCGGCATGGACCCAGCGGACGGTGACACCGGCGTCCTGTGCGTGCCCCGCGGCCCGCTCCAGCGCCACGCCCGAGACTTCGAGCGCGGTCACGTCCCAGCCGCCGCGTGCGAGCCAGACGGCATCGGCGCCCTCGCCGCAGCCGACGTCGAGCACCCGTCCGGGCGTGAGCCCGGCGACCTCGGCCACGAGCGCGCCATTGGGCCGGCCGCTCCACAGTTGCCGGCGGTCGGCGTATCGGTTGTCCCACTCCGCCCGGACCTCGGGGTCTCCGACGTATCCGTCGGCAGGCAAGGAGGTGTCGGGCGCGGACGATCCTGCGATGTTGTCGGTCACCGGCCCACGGTCACCCACCAAGTCCTGGTCACGCCACTCTTGTTGCTGCTCCGGCAAATCGTCGGCCCCGTCTCACGCGAGCGTCACCTCCACGGGCAGCCTCTTGATGCCGTTGACGAAGTTCGAGCGCACGCGCGGCACCTCGCCGGCCAGGCGGATGTCCGCGAGGCGGGGGATCAGCTCCTCGAACATGATGCGGATCTCGGTGCGGGCCAGCAGGTTGCCCAGGCACAGGTGGGGACTGCCCTTGCCGAAGGTCACGTGGTCGTTGTGCTGCCGGGCCACGTCGAGGTCGTAGGGGTCGGTGAAGACCTCCTCGTCGCGGTTGCCGGAGGCGTACCACATGACGACCTTGTCGCCCACCTTGATGCGTTTGCCGCCGAGTTCGACCTCTCGGGTGGCGGTCCGGCGGAAGTGGTAGACGGGGGACGCCCAGCGCAGGAACTCCTCGACCGCCGTGGGGATCAGCGACGGGTCGTCCTTCAACCGGGCCAACTGCTCGGGGTGTTGGAGCAGGGCCAGCACGGAGTGGGTGATGGTGTGCCGGGTGGTCTCGTTGCCGGCGACGACCAGGAGCAGGAAGTAGTTGTCGAAGTCCTGCGCGGAGAGCGGGACGCCGTCGCGCGGGGTGGTGTTGACCAGTTTGGAGACCAGGTCCGTGCCCTCGCCACCGCGCCGCCGCCTGGCCAACTCCCGCCCGTACTCGAAGACTTCGAGCGAGGCGGGTGAACGGAACGGCAGGTCGCGGTACTTCTCGCTCTCCTCGCTGTGCAGGAGTACGTCGGCGTAGTCCGGGTCGGTGTTGCCGATGATGCGGTTGCCCCAGTCGATGAGCTGCCGGTTGTCCTCCGGAGGGACGTCGAGCAGCCGGGCGAGCACGTTGATGGGGAAGTCGGCGGAGATCTCCTTCACGAAGTCGAAGCTGCCCTTGGCCAGCGCCGCGTCCAGGGTCTTCGCGGTCAGGCCGCGCAGGAAGTCCGCGTAGCTGTTGATCACCCCCGCGCCGAACTGCCGCTGGATCAGGCTGCGCAGTGCCCGGTGGCGGACTCCGTCGAGTTCCAGGATGGAGGCGCGTTTCTTGATCTGGTCGTCGTCGACCTCTTCGAGGTTGACGAACCGGGTGGAGGTGAACGTCTCCGCGTCCCGGTCGACCCGGGCGATGTCGGCGTGCCGGGTCACCGACCAGAAGCCGGAGTTGGGGGCCTCCTCGGGCTGCCAGTGGACGGGGTCCTCGTGGCGCAGGGTGTGGAACATGCGCCAAGGGGTCACGCCGTCGGTGAAGTTGTCGAGGTCGGCGAGGTTCACGTCTGCGAGCGGCAGCGGTTCGTTCGCGACGGCGGGCAGGGTCGTCTCGGTCATCGGTGGCTCCTGGGGGTCGTGCGGGCTGTCACAGGTGGTAGGCGTACTCGGTGAACTCCCAGTCGGTGACGTGCCGTTGGAAGCGCTCGACCTCGTTCCGCTTGTAGGCGAGGAAGGACGTGGTGAAGTCCTTGCCGAGCACCTCGGCCAGAGCGGTGTCCGCCTCCAGCGCGTCGAGGGCCTCGGACAGGGTGCCGGGCAGGACGGCGGAGCGGGCCGGGTCGTAGCCGTAGCCCTCCAGCGGGGCGGGCGGCTCCACGGCGGCCACCACGCCCAGCAGAGCTGCGGCGATCGTGCCGGCGATCGCGAGGTAGGGGTTGGCGCTTGCGTCGCCCAGCCGCAGTTCGAGCCGGGCCCCGGAGCCGCGCTCGGGCGGGATGCGGACCATGGCGCTGCGGTTGTCGAGCCCCCAGTCGACGAGCCAGGGCGCGAGCGTGTCGGGGCCGAAGCGTTTGTAGGAGTTGACGGTCGGGTTGAGCAGCGCGGCGAGGGCGGGTGCGTGCGCCATCACGCCGGCGACGGAGTGCCGCGCCGTGGCGGAGAGGCCGTTGGCCCCGGAGGGGTCGTCGAAGGCGTTGCGGCCCTCGGTGTCGACGCTCGACAGATGGAGGTGGAAACCGGACCCTCCGGCGTCGTTGAACGGCTTCGCCATGAAGGTGGCGAGCCTGCCCTCCTTGCGGGCCAGTTCCTTGATCGCGGCCTTGAAGCGGAAGGCGCGGTCGGCGGCCGACATCGCCTCGGAGTGGACCAGGTTGATCTCGAACTGTCCGCCGTCGAACTCGTGGTTCCCGCTGAGCACGCCGATGTGCAGGTCGCGGACCTGGCGCAGGGTGCGCAGGAGGTGGTTGTCGGGGTCGGCGCGCAGCCCCGCCGTGTAGACGACACCGGGGTCGGACGCGTACCGGCGCCAGCCGCCGACGTCGTCGCACTCGCACAGGAAGTACTCCAGCTCCGGGCCGACGACGGGCCGCAGACCGTGCTCCGCGCACCGGGCGAGGACGGTCTTGAGGAGGTCGCGGGGCGACTCGGGGGCGGGCGCCCCGGTCGCCGGGTCCAGGACCTCGCCGAGACAGGTGGCCACGCCGGGCTCCCACGGGAGAGGCACGAGAGTGTCCAGGTCGGGGCGCACGCAGATGTCGGGCAGTCCCGCGTCCAGACCGCCGCGGACCGGGACCACATCGCCCTGCGGGCTGGTGTGGTAGACGGCCCGGCAGAAGGCGAGCCCGTGTTCCATGGCCCGGGGCAGTTCCTCCAGCAGGACGTCTCGGGCGCGGTCGGTGCCGATGAGGTCGGGGTAGGTCACCCGGACCACGTCGATGCCGTCGGCGGCGAGTCGCTCCATGTGGCGGCGGACTTCCGGGATGTCTTGAACGCTCACCGTTGTCTCCTCGGGCGGACGGTGGGGCACCTCCGGGTCAGGAGCCCGGAGGCGGGCGGCGGGGGAATGAGGGGCCGGGACACAGCGGTCACGGGCGACCCCGGCAACATTGTTTGATGCCAAACGGTAGGAGCGGCCCCCGCGTCCCGCAAGAGGCGACGACAAGAAAATTATCCATCCGGATAGGTATTGACCCCACCTCGGCGGCTTCCTATCTTGTTTGAAGCCAAACGAGTCAGGGGCCGGTCTTCGAGCCCCTTTGGCCGGGGCCCGGCCACCGTGCCGGGCCCCTCTCCCCACACCTCTCCGACGCCCTCACCCCAGGAGGCCGGCCATGAAGGTCGTCGTCGACATGAACAAGTGCCAGGACCACGGCCAGTGCGTCTTCGCGGCCCCCGACGTCTTCCACCTGGACGACGACGGACACCTCGGCCACGTCCCCGACCCGGACGACGCCCTGCGCGACGAGGTCGAGGAAGCGGCGGACGTCTGCCCGCTCCAGGCGATCCGGATCGAGGAGTGATGACCGGGGGAAGCGTGGTCGTCGTCGGCGCCTCGATGGGCGGTCTGCGCGCCGCCGAACAACTGCGCACGGCCGGCTGGACCGGCTCCGTGACGGTCGTCGGCGACGAACCGCACATGCCCTACAACCGGCCCCCGCTCTCCAAGGAAGTCCTCGCCGGCAAGGCGTCCTTCGACTCCCTCGCCTTCACCCCCAAGGCGAGCACCGCCGACGTGGAGTGGCGGCTGCGAGGTGGCCGCCACCGCCGTGGGCCTCGGTGTCGCCGAGGTGACCGTCGTCGACCCGCTGCCGCTGCCCATGGTGGGGCCGCTCGGTGAACTGCTCGCCGGTGCCCTGCTACGGCGCCATCAGCAGCGCGGGGTGCGCTTCGCGCTCGGCACCGGGGTCGCCGGCTTCGAGGGGGACGACCGGGTGACGGGTGTCGTGCTGAGCGACGGCACCGTCCTGCCCGCCGACGTGGTGG
The DNA here is from genome assembly GCF_044753545.1 of Streptomyces sp. NPDC088350. Taxonomy (NCBI): domain Bacteria; kingdom Bacillati; phylum Actinomycetota; class Actinomycetes; order Kitasatosporales; family Streptomycetaceae; genus Streptomyces; species Streptomyces sp. NPDC088350. Next base: position 744,853 of record NZ_JBIVNL010000004.1, read on the forward strand.
TGGAGTCGGTCGGTTCGCTCGCCAACACCGAGTGGCTGGAGGGCAACGGGCTCGACCTGAGCGACGGCGTACTCACCGACGCGTTGCTGCGGGTCGGGGGCCTGCCGTCCGTCGTCGCGGTCGGCGATGTGGCCCGCTTCCCCAACGCCCGCTACGACGGGGTGCCGCGCCGGGTCGAGCACTGGTCGATCCCGACGGACAGCGCCAAACATGCGGCCAGAAGTCTCGTCGCCCATCTCACGGGCGCCCAGGGCGAGTTGGGAGCCTTCGCGCCGCTGCCCACCTTCTGGAGCGACCAGCACGACTTCCGGTTGCAGTCCTTCGGCTCGCCCCTGCTCGGCCTCGACGACGTCCGGGTACTGGACGGCGACCCGGACGGCGACCTCGTCGTCGGCTACCACCGCGAGGGCCTGCTCGTCGGCGTCGTCGCGCTCGGCGCTCCCACGACGGCCGCGCGGGCCGCCCGCTATCGCACCGCGCTCCTCCAGCAGCCCGCCCTCACCGCGTAAGGAACCAACGTCATGGACAGCGTCCGTGGTTACTTCCACCCCAAGACGGCGACCGGTTCGTCGTCACTGATCCCCGCGCCGCCCTGGCGCTACTCCGGCGACCTGCTCACCGTCGAGTACCGCACGGACCCCGCACGGGTACGTGAACTCCTCCCCGAACCACTGGAGTTGGCCGACGAGGACCCGGGCGCGGTCGCGTTGATCTGGGCCGACTGGCAGTCCTGCTCGCAGACGGGCGACGAGCTGCTCGACCCGGTGCTCGCCCAGTACAAGGAGGCGTTCGCGGTCGTGCGCTGCGCGTTCCGGGGGCGGACGTACTCGCGGTGCGTGTACATCTGGGTCGACAAGGACTTCGCGATCGCGCGCGGACTGCACCAGGGCTATCCGAAGAAGCTCGGCTCCATCCACCAGACACGACCGCACCCCTACGGCCCCGCGCCCCGCATCGAGGCGGGCGCCCGCTTCGGCGCGACCCTCGCCGCGGCCGACCGGCGGCTCGCCGAGACCGTGGTGACCCTGCGCGAACCCGCGGAGACGAACGGGTTCGTGAACGGACACCCCATGGCCCATCACCGCTGGCTCCCCTCCATAGAGAAGGGCAAGGGCCTGGCACTGGACGAGCTGATCGAGACGGGCGCGGCGGCCTTCGAGGGCGGTCAACCGTGGGTCGGGGACGCCGAGTTGGCGTTGTTCGAAGCGCCCACGGAGGAGCTGTCCCGGCTGGAGGTCCACGAGCCGATCGCCGCGTACTACCGGCAGGTGGGGGTCGTCTGGGACGGCGGCCGACTGCTGGAGTCGGGGACGTCCGGAGCGTCCGCCGGGTAACGCCCGTGGCTGGTCGCGCAGTTCCCCGGCACCCGCCCCGGAGGACGGACCTCTCCCTCTTCGCTCGACAGGAGCCCTTCTCATGACCGCCAACATCATCGTCGCCGGAGTTTCCGTCGACACCCGTCACTTCATCGGCGACCGACGCGTCGCCTCCACCGACACGTTCGACGACCTCTCCCCCATCGACGGCCGACTCCTCGGCCGGATCGCCCGCGGCGGATCCGCCGAGGCCGAGGCCGCGATCGCCGCCGCCCGCGCGGCCTTCCCCGCCTGGGCCGCCACCCCTCGCGCCGAACGCGCCCGCATCCTGCACGCCGTGGCCGACGGCGTCGAGAAGCGCGTCGAGGAGCTCTCGGCCGTCGAGACCCACGACAACGGCGCCCTCCTCCGTTCGCACCGCCGGGGCGTCATGCCCCGCGTCGCGCACAACTTCCGTTTCTTCGCCGACTGGTTGCTCACCCTCGGCCACGAGGACTTCGAGACGCGCGGCCACACCAATCACGTCACCTGGGACCCGGCCGGCCCCTGCGTCCTGATCACGCCGTGGAACGCCCCTTTGATGCTGGCCACTTGGAAGGTCGCCCCGGCCCTCGCCGCCGGCAACACCGTCGTCCTCAAGCCCGCCGAATGGTCACCCCTCACCGCCTCGCTGCTCGCCGACATCGCCACCGAGGCCGGACTGCCCGCCGGTGTCCTCAACGTCGTCCAGGGCTACGGCGCGGAGATCGGCGACGCGCTCACCTCGCACCCGGACGTACGCCGGATCAGCTTCACCGGCTCGGTGCCCACGGCCACGAGGATCGCCGCGTCGGCCGCCGCCAACCTCACCCCGCTCAGCCTCGAACTCGGCGGCAAATCACCGCTGTTGGTGTTCGCCGACGCGGATCTCGACCTCGCCGTCGACCTCGCCGTCGAGCAGTACGACAACGCCGGGCAGGTCTGCCTGGCCGCCACCCGCATCCTCGTCGAGGAGTCCGTCGCCGAGGAGTTCACCCGACGGTTCGAGGAGAAGGCCTCGGCCCTGGTCCAGGGCGACCCGCGCGAGGAGGCCAGCGACCTCGGGCCGACCATCCACCCCCGCCAACTGGAGAAGATCGACGGCTTCGTACAGCGCGCGATCGAGGCCGGCGCCCGTGCCGTCGTCGGCGGACACCTCAAGGACGGCCAGTACTACGCGCCGACCCTCCTCACCGATGTCGCCCAGGACTCGGAGATCGTCCAGGAGGAGGTCTTCGGACCGGTCCTGACCCTCCAGACCTTCGCCGACGAGGACGAAGCGGTCCGGCTCGCCAACGACACCCGCTTCGGACTCGCCGCCACCCTCGCCACCGGCGACCGCGACCGCGCCGACCGCGTCACCGCGCGGCTGGTCGCGGGCACGGTCTGGGTCAACTGCTTCTTCGTACGCGACCTCCAGGCGCCGTTCGGCGGCTCCCGACTCTCCGGTGTCGGCCGCGAGGGCGGCACCTGGAGCTTCGACTTCTACTGCGACCTCAAGAACACCGTCACCGCCCCCAACGGATGGAACAACCATGGGTGAGATCGTCGGGGCCGGCCTGCTGGCCCATGTGCCCACCATCGTGCTGCCCGAGGCGGATCGGCTGGAGCTGAACGAGGGCAAGGAGATCACCCTCGTCACCGGCCTCCGCCAACTCCGCGAGGACGTCTTCGACCGGGACGACTACGACACCGTCGTCGTCCTCGACTCCCACTGGGCGACGACCGTCGAGTTCGTCGTCACCGCCCAGCGGCGCCGAGCCGGGCTCTTCACCTCGGAGGAGTTGCCGCGCGGCATGTGCCGGATGCCGTACGACTACCCGGGCGACCCCGAACTCGCCCGGAACATCGCCGAGTTCGCCGACCGGCACGGCACCTGGATCACCCCGATCGAGGACGACCACCTCCCCGTGTACTACGCCACGATCAACCTCTGGAAGTTCCTCGGCGAGGGGCTGCCGGACAAGCGGTGGGTGACCATCGGCGTCTGCCAGACCGGTGACATGGAGGACCATCTGCGCCTGGGCCGCGCGCTCGCCGACGGCATCGCGGCCACGCCCGGCCGCCGCGTCCTGCTCATCGCCTCCGGTGCCCTCTCGCACACCTTCTGGCCGCTGCGCGAGATCCGCGACCACGAGGCCAGCGACCCCGCGCACATCCGTACGCCCGAGGCCCGCGAGGCGGACTGCGAGCGGATCGCCTGGTTCAAGGAGGGCCGGCACGACAAGGTCCTCGACACCATGGACGAGTTCTGGCAGTACAAACCCGAGGCGAAGTTCTTCCACTACCTGATGCTGGCCGGAGCCCTCGGCGAACAGGCCTGCACCGCGAGGGCCCGCCAGTACGGCGAGTACGAGAACTCCGTCGGCACCGGCCAGGTCCACCTCTGGTTCGACCGCCCGGCCACCGGCTGGACCGGCGACGACCTGCCCGTACCCCCCTCACCCCGCACACCGCACAGCCGCGCCTAGGAGAGCGACATGCCCGAGTACCGCCGCATTCTGCTGGACGGCGCCACCGTCGAAGTCACCGTCGACGGGGACGAACTCGTCGCCGGTGACGGCCGCCGCGTCAAGATCGACGAGGCACTGCATCTTCCTCCGGTCGTGCCGTCCAAGGTGATCGCCGTCCACCTCAACCACCGCAGCCGCGTCGACGAGTTCCGGATCGACCTCCCGGACACCCCGACCTACTTCCACAAGCCGACCTCCTCCCTGAACTCCCACAAGGGCGCGGTCGTCCGCCCCGAGGGCTGCAAGTGGCTCAACTACGAGGGCGAGGTGGCCATCGTCATCGGGAGGACCGTGCGGAACGTCTCCCCCGCCGCGGCGGGCGAGTACATCGCGGGCTACACCGTCGCCAACGACTACGGCCTGCACGATTTCCGCGACACCGACGCCGGTTCCATGCTGCGCGTCAAGGGCTCCGACACCCTCTGCCCGCTCGGCCCGGGCCTGGTCACCGACTGGGACTTCCACGGCAAGCGGCTGCGGACGTACGTCAACGGCGAGGTGGTGCAGGACGGTTCGACCGACGAGATGAAGTGGGACATGCACTACCTCGTCGCCGACATCGCCCGCACCATCACCCTGTACCCGGGGGACGTGCTGCTGTCGGGCACACCCGCCAACTCCCGTCCCGTCCAGCCCGGTGACGTCGTCGAGGTCGAGGTCGAGGGCCTCGGGAGGCTCACCAACCACGTCGTCACCGGCCCCACCGCGATCCGAAGCGACGTCGGCGCCCAGCCGACCGAGTCGGAGGAGGTGCTGTCCACCGCGCTCGGCGGCGACTGGGAGTTCCGTGGCGTTCGTCCACCGCGCCGCTGAGGGCGACGGCGCAGGTAGGGTCGCCTGCATGACCGAGCCCGCCGGCCGCCGCCCCCGCAAGCGCGTCACCTACGGCGCGGGCCGCGAGGCCCTGCTGGACGCCGCGGTGCGCGTGGTGGGCCGGGGCGGACTGCGCAGGCTCACGTACCGCGCCGTCGCGGAGGAGGCAGGGGTCACCCACGGGCTCGTGGTGCACCACTTCGGAACCCGCGACGCGCTGATCGAGGCGGCGCTCACCCACGCCATCCGCTCCTCCCTCAGCAGCAGCGACCTCGAACCCGGCACCGGAAAGCCCGAGGACTTCTCGCTCGGCCTGACCGAGATGGTGGACTCGGGGCCGGACCTCCAGGCCTTCCAGTACGAACTGCTCCTGGAGTCCCGGCGCAGGCCGGAGCTGCTGTCCCACCTCCGCGCGCTCTACGACGAGTACTTCGCCGCCACCCGGCGCGAGCTCACCCAGATGCTGCCGGGACCGGTCGACGAGGGGCTGTCCCGGATGGTGTTCGCCACCCTGGAGGGCCTGGTCCTGCACCAGCTCGTCTTCGGCGAGCGCGAGGTCGTCGAGGACGCGCTCGACGAGCTGCGGAACGTCCTGCGGCTGCTCGCGCGGGCGCGCGAAGGGCACTGAACGCCCGGCCCCCTCTCCCCCACTGATCACGGCCTCGCAGGAAATCCGCGTCGGCCACGGATTCTCCGCGCCACCCCCTTGCCAAACGGATAGTTCCGCCCCACGATGAGGCAACTCGTTTGGCCTGAAACGACCCTTCCCTTAACTGGCAGGTGATCCGAGTGGACAGTCAGGCGGTCGCATCCCAGCGGTCCGTGCGGGACGAACCCACGGCAGGCACGCTCAAACCCAACGCGCTCGGCGTGCTGGGCATCCTCTTCCTCGTTCTGTCCGCCCAGGCGCCGCTCACCGGCATCGCCGGAGCGGTCCCGATCTCCGTCGGCATCGGGAACGGTCCCGGCACCGCCGGCGCCTACGTCCTGGTCGGCGTGGTGACCCTGCTCTTCTCGGTCGGCTTCGTCACCATGGGCCGGCACGTCGTCGACGCGGGCGCCTTCTACACCTACATCGGCACCGGTCTCGGCCGCACCACCGGGGCCGGCAGCGCGGGCGTGGCACTCTTCGCGTACTGCGCCATCCAGGCCGCCATGTACGGGCTGTACGGCTCCATCGTCAGCGGCCTGGTCGACGCCCACACGGGACTGAACCTGCCGTGGTGGGTGTGGTCGCTGGCGACCATGGCCGTCGTGCAGATCCTGGGCGCCACCGGCATCGACATGGGCGCCAAGCTGCTGGCCGTGTTCGTCCTGGCGGAGTTCAGCATCCTGCTGGCCTTCAGCGTCGTCACCCTCTTCAAGGGCGGCGGCCCGCAGGGCCTCGGTTTCACCGAGACGTTTGCACCGAGCGCCGTGACCCAGGGCGCACCAGGCGTGGCCGTGATGTTCGCCGTCGCCTCCATGTTCGGCTTCGAGGCCACCGCGATCTACGGCGAGGAAGCGCGCGAGCCGAAGAAGACCGTCCCCCGTGCCACCTACCTGGCGGTCGTCGTGGTCGTCGGCTTCTTCGCCCTGACCTCCTGGATGCTGGTCGCCGCGTACGGACCCTCCAAGGCCGTCGCCGCGGCGGGCAAGGCGCTGGCGAGCGGGGACTCCACGGCGTTCGTCTTCGCCCCGATCGCCGCCCAGTTCGGCGGCTGGGTCAACGACGTACTGCCCGTCCTCCTCGCCACCTCCCTCTTCGCCGGCCTGCTCACCTTCCACAACTCCGCCAACCGCTATCTGTTCTCGCTCGGCCGCGACGGGCTGCTGCCCCGCCGCCTGTGCACCCTCAACAGCCGCCATGCGCCCTGGGCCGCCGGCTGTGTGCAGACCCTCGTCGCGGTGGCCCTGGTGGTGCCGTTCGCGCTGGCGGGCAAGGACCCGGTACTGACGCTCTTCTCCTGGTTCAGCGGCGTCGCCGTCCTGGCGATGATGCTCCTGTACCTGCTGACCTCGGTGTCCGTGGTGGTCTTCTTCCGCCGCGAGCGTCTGGAGGTGCGGCTGTGGAACACGCTGATCGCCCCGATCCTGGCGACGATCGCCGTCGCGGGCGCGGTCTGGCTCATCCTCGCCAACTTCACGACGCTCATCGGCGGCGACAGCGACACGGCACTCTGGCTCGCCCTGTCGGTCCCGTTGGTCATGGCCCTGAGCATCGTGACCGCACGGCTGAGCCGCCGGGGAGCGTCGACCGCCGACGGCTGACCGGCTCCCCTCCCCCGGTGCGCGTCCGACGACACGGGCGCGCACCGGGGTGGGCACACCTCGCTCTCCCCCACCCCATGACGAAGTGGAGTTCCCCATGCCGGCCGTCACCCATGACGAATGGCTCCGTCGCGCCAAGGCCTTCCAGGTGTACGGCGCCCACCACATCGACGGTGCCGACGAACCCGGGGCCGGCCGCACCTTCCGGGTCGTCTCGCCCCGCGACGGCCACGTGGTCGCCGAAGTCGCCGACGGCGGTCCCGCCGAGGTGGACGCGGCCGTGGCCGCCGCCCGGCGCGCCTTCGACACGGGCCCGTGGCCGCGCCTGGCCCCCGCCGAACGCGGCCGGGTCCTGCTCCGTCTCGCCGAACTCCTCGAAGAACAGCGGGAGTCGCTCGCCCTCGCGGTGAGCCTGGAGATGGGCAAGCCGGTCACGGACGCCCACGACATCGAACTGCGCGCGGCCATCAACGCCTTCCGCTGGTACGGGCAGTTGGCCGACAAGCTGACGGATGAGTCCCCGCACACCGCACCGGACGCGCTCGCCCTCGTCACCCGCGAACCGGCCGGTGTCGTGGGCGCCGTCGTCCCCTGGAACTTTCCGCTGACCCTGGCGAGTTGGAAGGTGGCCCCGGCACTCGCGGCCGGCTGCGCGGTCGTACTGAAGCCGTCCGAGAACTCTCCGCTGTCCGCCCTGCTGCTGGGCCGGCTCGCCACCGAGGCCGGACTGCCACCGGGAGTCCTCAACGTGGTCACCGGGGACGGCCCAACTGCCGGTCGGGCAATCGGACTTCACCCCGATGTCGACGTGCTCGCCTTCACCGGCTCCACCGCCGTCGGCCGGCACTTCCTGCGCTACTCCGCCGACTCCAACCTCAAGCGGGTCTGGCTGGAGCTGGGCGGGAAGTCGCCCAACATCGTCCTCCCGGACGCCCCCGACCTGGAGAAGGCAGCCGCCACCGCCGCCTGGGGCATCTTCTTCAACCAGGGCGAGATGTGCACCGCGCCGTCCCGGCTGCTCGTGCACGCCTCCGTCGCCGAGCAGATCACCGAGGCCGTCGTCGCACGAGCCCGGGAGCTGCGGGTGGGCGATCCTCTGGACCCGGCGACGGAGATGGGCGCGCTGGTCGGCGAAGGGCATCTGGAGCGCGTACTCGGCCATGTGCGGCGCGGTGTCGACGAGGGCGCCCGGCTGCGTACGGGCGGCGCGCGCACCCGCACGGACAGCGGCGGCAGCTTCGTCGAACCGACCGTGTTCGACCGGGTCGGGGCCGGCGCCGGGCTGGCCCGCGAGGAGATCTTCGGCCCCGTCCTGTCCGTCATCTCCTTCACCACCCTTGAGGAAGCGGTGGAGTTGGCCAACGCCACCGAGTACGGCCTGGCCGCCGGTCTGTGGACCTCGGACCTGAGCACCGCCCACCGGGTCTCCCGCGCCCTCAAGGCGGGCACGGTGTGGGTGAACTGCTACGAGGAGGGCGATCTGACCGTGCCCTTCGGCGGGATGAAGCAGTCGGGCAACGGCCGCGACAAGTCCGCACACGCCCTGGAGAAGTACACCGAGCTCAAGACGACCTGGATCCAGTTGTGACCGTCCCGCCGCGCCCGCTGATCGCCCTGCCCGCCCGCTTCTCCGCCACCGCCTCCGCGCTGCGGTACGCCGCCGAGGTCAACGCCCGAGCCCTCGTCGAGGCGGTGTGGCGGGCGGGCGGCGAACCGGCGACCATCCACCCGTACGCCCCCGACGGCACGGCCGGCCCCGCGGAGGTCGCCGCCCGTCTCGCCCGGTTCGACGGGGTGCTGCTGCCCGGCGGCGGGGACCTCGCACCGTACCGCTACGGAGCGGTGGGGACCCACGAGAGCGTGTACGACGTAGACGACCGGCAGGACGGCTTCGACCTCGAAGTCGCCCGACAGGCCTTGGAGTCGGGCCTGCCGCTGCTGGCCGTCTGCCGCGGACTCCAAGTCGTCAACGTGGCCCTCGGCGGCACCCTGCAACAGGACATGGGCGGACCGGAGCGCGAACACCGGCACGTCGTGCACCCCGTGGCCCTGGAGCCGGGGTCGCTCCTCGCGCGAGCGACGGACGCCGAGAAGGTGGACGCGTCCTGCTATCACCACCAGCGCGTCGACCGGCCGGGCAGCGGACTGCGTGTGACCGCGCGGGCCGCCGACGGCACCGTAGAAGGGCTCGAACTCCCCGGCGCCCGCGGCTGGTTCACGGCCGTGCAGTGGCATCCCGAGGACACCGCGCACGAACAGGCGGCGCAGCAGGGCCTGTTCGACGCGCTCGTCCGGGCGGCTGGGCGGCTCCGCTGAGACTCAGCCCCGGGGTCGGCGCCCGCTGCGGCGGGGCGCCGGCTCCGCTCCGTCCAGCAGGGACTGCCGGCGCTCCTCACCGTGGTCCTCCACCTGAAGCACGACCCGGCGCAGCATGTCCGCGAGACTCCGGCACTCGTCGTCGGTGAGCTGCCCGGTGACGAAGGCCTCCTCCTCGTTGAACTCCGGGAACAGCCGGCGCATCAACTGCTCACCCTCGTCCGTGAGACTGAGCAGGACCAGCCGTCCGTCCGTCGGATGACCGGCCCGCTTCAGCAGCCCACGTGACTCCAGCGTGCGGGCCACGCCTGTCAACGTCCCCTTGGAGATCCCTGCCTCCTCCGCGACGTGCCGGGTCTCCGACTCGTCCCAGACCCAGACGACCCACAGGACGACGAAGGCGGTCCAGGTCAGGTCGGAGCCCCGCAGCACGGAGTTCTCCAGATGCTGGCGCACCGCCGCCGCGGCCCGGTGAATGTTGGCGACCGCCGCCATCTGATCCCGGCGTATCGGGAAACCGCCGAGCCGCTGCGCGGCGAGCTTCTCGGCTTCGGTAATGGATCGATGGCCGGGCACGGGCCCTCCCTCACTCACGGACACTGATCGTTCGGGATCAAATTGTACGGAGCCCTGCCCGGGAACGGTCAGTCGCGGGCCGGCGGCGTGTAGAAATCACCGACGGACGTCCACACGCCGTTCTTCACGACCACGCGCTGCACACTGCGCGTGCCGAGGTGATCGCTCGCGCCGAGCATCGGCGAGTTCGACATCGTGGGGGACGTCCACGCGCTGAGCCGGCACTCCACCACCTTCCACTGCTGAGTGTGGGCGGGCGAGTGCCACGACCCCGACCGCATCACCAGTGATCTTCAGCCGTGCACGGGCCGCCAGACCGGCCACCACACGTACTCCGCGATCATCGACCGCACGAACACCGCCGCGGAGCAGCTCCGCTTCCACCTCGACGGCAATCTGACGTTCACCGTCAACGAGAACCAGGTCTCGGTCGCCACCTGGCAGGCCGCCGTCGACCAAGGGCTCATGGCCATCTTCGACCTGGCGATCGCCGGTTCGTACCCCGACAGGGTCTGCGGTCGCAGCTCGGCCGCCCAGACAGGCAGCATCACATCGGGTGCCGTCATGAGCGTCGACTGGTTCGCGGTCTACCGACAAGGCACCAGCGGCAGTACCACCGGTGGTACGACGACCGGTGGAACCACAGGTGGCAGCACGACCGGCGGGAGCACGACGACGCCCGACCACACCGCCGGCGTGACGCGTCTGAGCGACAGTCAGGCGCAGATCACGTTCCTTCCGACGACACCCGCGGCGTACGTCGATGTGCACTACCTCATCAACAACGCCGGCCGGCAGAACTTCCGTATGACCAACAGCGGCGGCACCTGGACGCAGAACGTCACGCTCACCGCCGGATCCACCCTGACCTACTGGTTCACCTACGAGAAGAACGGCCCCCAGTACGACAGTCCGCACTACACCTACACCCAGTGAGCCTCCTGGGCCGGTCCCGCGAGGCCGGCCCAGGTACCACGGCCGTGCAACTGCCGCGCCCGGAACGAAAGTCGTCAGTAGCGGTCGCAGGTCTCGCGGACGTAGCCGTCGTGGCCGGCCGGGGTGACGTCGAGGTCCCGCCGTACGATGCTGATCCGGTCGCCCCAGCCCGCGCAAGCCCTCTTCATGCCCTTCTCGGTGTACTCGACGACGATGACGTGGTCGCCGAACGCGTCGACGTAGGACCCGCATTCGTCGTACTGTCCGCACTCCTCCACCACCGCGAAGTCGAGGCCGACCCGCTTGCGGTCCTTGGCGAGTTCGAGGGTGTTCTTCTGGGCGATGGCGAGGTGCCGGGCGTGCGCGTGGCGGGCGAGCAGGGTCTGGAACGCCTCGGCGTCGGCCGCGGTGAGCAGTCCGTGCGGGGCGCGGGTGTAACTGTCGTAGTTGTCCGGCTCTACGGCGTCGAATCCCTTGTCGGCGCACGCGTCGATCCAGTCGTCCACCTTCGCCGCGATCCGCGCCCGCTTGGCCGGGGTGCCGATGTCGAGCATCGCCTCGCCCCAGTCCTCGTCCATGACGACCATTCCGGAACGGTCCCGCAGGAGGAGGTCGGCGTCCCAGGCCCCCTCCTCGTCCGGCTGGGCCTGGAACGCGTTGACGTAGCAGATGTTGTAGACGCCCGGGGCGGGCGAGGCCGTGTGGTCGCGGGAGACGACGGAGACGCCCTTCGGCGGGGTGTAGGCGCCGCCGAGTTGGTAGTCGACGCCTGCGTGGACGGGCGGTACGGACACCTTCGCCGTCGAGGTCTTCGGCGATGAGTCGGCGTCGGTGACGGAGCAGCCGACGGCGGCGAGGGCTGTCGCGGCGAGGACGACGGAAAGGGGCACGGAGACTCGGCGGGAGCCGGCCCGGGACTTGCGCATGACGGTCTGCCTCTGGATGCGAGAGCATGCCCCGCCTCGGACACGCTCGATCCTGGCGACTGGGGCCGGACTGACGGCTCGAAGGCCTGTGTTACCGGCTGGGAATGCCTTGGTTGTGCGGACCGTGGGGGTGTCGGGTGGTCCGGTGCCGTGACGATACCAAGGCGGCCGCGACCGTTTTGGGCCGCCCCAGGACCTGGTCGGCGGGTGTCCGGGGTCGACAAGGGGGTGAGGTCAGGTGGCTCATCAGGCGCTGCCCCTCGTGTCGTGGCCGACGGCGGACACGTCTCCGGGATCGGCCGCCGGACAGAAACTCATCGGTGCGGAGCCCCACGCCTCCTCAGCGGCCGTGGGTCGAGGTGCTGCGGTAATCGGTGTACGTGTAGGGGTTGTCGAGGACCTTGGCCTCGGGGACGTCCGGGTTCATGCCCCTCGCCCAGGCGTCCTCACCCATCGTGGACCGTAGATGGTCCACGGTGCGCTCGACGGTGCGCCGCACCGCGGCCAGGTCGGTGTCGAGCAGACGGTGCTCGTACTTGACCACCCGGCCGTCGACGATGACGGTGTGCACGTCGCCCCGCTGGGCCTGGAAGGCCACGTGGCCGTACGGGTTGAGCAGCGGGAACGAGACCGGTGAGTGGTCGTTCTTCAGCAGGACGAGGTCGGCCTTCTTGCCCTCCTCGATGCTGCCCAGGTCGTGTTCACGGCCAAGTGCCCTGGCACCGCCGCGAGTTGCCCACTCCACCACCTGGTCGGCGCGCAGCGCGCTGTGGGTGACGGTCTCGCCCTCGGCGTGGGCCTCCAGGTGCTCGCGGGCGCGGTCGGCGCCGAGGGTGGTGCGCATGGCGGAGAACAGGTCTCCGCTCCACCACACGCTCGTGTCCATCGACAGGGAGACGGGGATGTCGTGGGAGCGGACCGCCCAGGTCGTCGGGTAGCCCTGGCCGGCGCTCTGCTCGCTCTCCGTGGACACCGAGACCGAGCCGCCCGTGGCCGCGATGCGGTGGTAGGAGTCGGCCGACAGGGTGGAGGCGTGGACGTAGACCGTCTCGGGGGTCATGAATCCGTGCTCGTGCATGAGCCGGATGCCGTCGTCGTTGGTGGCGCCCCAGACTCCTGCGTGGGTGGTGACGGCGACGCCCAGGTCACGGGCGACCTCGAAGGCGGGCTTCTCGGGGAAGGCCGGATCGCCGGTGACGTCGAAGGCGATCTGGAAGCCGAGCATGTCGTCGCCGGTGATGCGGCGGCGCACGAAGTCCCGGAACTGCGGTGCCGCGGTCCATTCCGCCGGAGCCTGCTGGATGTTGCCGTAGGCGAGGACGAACCGGCCGGGCACGGCCCGCAGCGCGTCCACCGCCGCGTCGGCGTGGTCGACCGTCTGCAGTCCGTGCGACCAGTCGACGACCGTGGTCACCCCGGCGTCCAGCGCCTCGACGGCGGCGAGGAGGTTTCCGGCGTGCACGTCCTCGGGCCGGAAGGCGGTGCCGTGTTCGAGGTAGTACCAGACGAAGTACTGGGTCAGCGTCCAGTCGGCGCCGTAGCCGCGCATCGCCGTCTGCCACATGTGCCGGTGCGTGTCGATCATGCCGGGCATCACGATGCCGTCGGACGCGTCGATCTCGGCGGTCCCCTCCGGCACGGCGAGCCGCGGGCCGACCGCGGTGATCCGGTCACCCGTCACGAGCACGTCGGTGTCGCTCAGCACCCGCCGGGTGCGGTCCATGGGCAGGACGGTGCCGCCGCGCAGGACGACGGGTCGCCCCGCCGGGAATGGGGTGGACTGGCTCATCACTGACTCTCCCACTCGACATCGGACGACTGTCCGTATGACGGCTCTCGGTTGGTGACCGATCGTCGTCAGGGTGTCGTCCGGTGTCAATACTCCGCGGTTTCCGAATTCCGCCCGGTAATGTCCAGAGCCGTCCGCTCTGCGGTCGGCTCCGAGCTACCGTGTCCGAGCCGTCGCGACGGAGGCCTGTTCTGCTGCGTAGAGTGCCCTCGACGGGTGTCCGTACGGCGGACACCCCGGAGCGAAGCCGACGGCGACCAGAGGAGCCACCATGCCGCGCGAAGGAACCGGACCCGATTTCATCGAGGCGCTGGCCCGGGGCCTGGAGGTCATCACCGCCTTCCGGCCCCGGCATCCGGTGATGTCACTGTCCGACGTGGCGACCGCGACAGGGCTGGCCAGGCCGACCGCGCGCCGGATCCTGCTCACCCTGACCGAGCTGGGCTACGTACGCCAGCAGGCAGGCGGTTTCGTGCTGACCCCGCGCGTCCTGGACCTCGGCGTCGCCTACGTCCGCTCGACGGGACTGTGGGAGGTGGCCCGCCCGCACCTGGAGTGGCTGGTGGAGCGCACGAACGAGTCCTGCTCGATCGCCCAGCTCGACGGCTCGGACATCGTCTACGTCGCCCGGGTCTCGGTGCCCAAGATCGTGACCCTCGCCGTGCAGATCGGCACCCGCTTCCCCGCGCTGCCCACCTCGCTGGGCAAGGTCCTGCTGGCCGCGCTGCCGCCCGACGAGGCGGCCCGGGTCCTCGCCGAGCCCAGCCGCTCGGGCCTGGAGTCCGTGTGGCACCCCGGCCGGGCCGAATGGGAGGCGGAGCTGCGGGAGGTGCGCGCGCGGGGCTGGGCGATGACCGACGAGCAACTGGCCAGGGGCATCCGTTCGGTGGCCGCCCCGCTGCGGGACGGCTCGGGCCGCGTCGTCGCGAGCGTCAACGTGAACGCGCACGCCGCCGAGACCTCGATGGAGGTGCTGTTCGACGACTATCTGCCGCTCCTCCTCCAGGCCGCCGGCGAGATCAGCGTGGACTTCGCCCGCCTGGAGTCCGCACCCCACGCGGTCCGGCCGTCCGGCCGTCCGGCGCGATTGTGACGTCTTGACGCCTCCGTCGTCCGGGACAGAGAATCACTGTCCGGACGACTGTCCGGTGTACGGACAGAAAGGCAAGGTCCATGTCGCAGAGCGCCAAGCCCACTCCGCCGGGCACCGCGGGCCCGCTCTCCGGGGTGCTGGTCGCGGACTTCTCACGGATCCTTGCCGGGCCGTACGCCACGATGCTGCTCGCCGACCTGGGGGCCGACGTCGTCAAGGTCGAAGGGCCGGGCGGCGACGACACCCGCGCCTGGATGCCCCCGACACGGGACGAGGTCTCGACCTACTACCTCGGCATCAACCGGGGGAAGCGTTCGATCGCCCTCGACCTGCGGGACGAGGACGACGCCCAGGTCGCCCGGAGCCTCGCCCGCCGGGCGGACGTCCTGATCGAGAACCTCAAGCCCGGTGGCATGGCGAAGTACGGACTGGACTACGACTCGGTCCGGCAGGACAACCCCGGGCTGATCTACACGTCGATCACCGGCTTCGGCGCCGGACCCGGCCGGCACGTCCCCGGCTACGACCTCATGGTGCAGGCCATCTCGGGGCTCATGAGCCTGACGGGCGACCCGGACGGACCGCCCTACCGGGCCGGCATCTCCGTGTTCGACGTGATGGCCGGCAACCACGCCACGATCGGCATCCTGGCCGCACTGCGCCACCGGGACGCCACCGGGACGGGCCAGCTCGTCGAGGTGAACCTGCTGTCCTCGGCCCTGACCGGACTGGTCAACCACAGCTCGGCCTACGTCGCCGGCGGCACCGTGCCCTACCGGATGGGCAACGCCCACCCCAGCGTGTTCCCCTACGAACCGCTGCCCACCGCCGACAACGACCTCATCGTGACGGCCGCCAACGACGGCCAGTTCCGCAAGCTGTGCGAGGTCCTCGGCATACCGGAGGTGGCCGACGACCCGCGGTTCGCCCGCAACGCCGACCGCACCGCCCACCGCGACCTGCTGCGGCCGTTGCTGGCCGAGAGGCTGAAAACCCGCGGGGCCACCGAGTGGTTCGAGGCACTGGTGGAGGCCGGTGTGCCGAGCGGACCGATCAACACCATCGACGGCGGCTTCGCCATGGCCGACCGCTTCGGACTCGACCCGGTCGTCACCGTCGGGGAGGGGGACCGCGCGGTGCCCACCACGCGGCATCCGATCCGCTTCTCCGTCACCCCCGCCTCCTACCGTCTGCCGCCGCCCGAACTCGACGAACACGGCGCGGAGTTGCGCACCTGGCTGTCCGCACCCGAGGAGACGGACCATGTCCGAGAGGAGGCCGACCATGTCTGAGCCGGCACCGCGCCCCGCCTACCCCACGGCTCTCGGCGCCTCCGACCTGAGGACCATCACCCTGCTCGGGCACGACCTGGCCGAGGACATCATGGGCTCGGTCGGCTTCGGTGAACTCGCCTTCTGGCTCGCCACCCAACGACGGCCCACCCCCGGCCAGACACGTGTCTTCGAGGCCGTACTCGCGGCGCTGGCCGACCACGGCTTCACCCCCACGGCCATCGTCACCCGCCTGACCTACCTCTCCGCCCCGGACTCCGTCCAGGGCGCACTCGCCGCCGGACTGCTCGGCGGCGGCTCCCGTTTCCTCGGCGTCACCGAGGACACCGGCCACTTCCTGCACGACGTACTGGAGTCCCTCGACGCGGACCTGCCCACCGACGAGGCCGGCTGGGACGCGGTCGCGGTGCGCACGGTCGAACGGCGGCGCGCGGCCGGGGAGTTCGTCCCCGGCCTCGGTCACCACGTACACAAGGAGGGCGACCCCCGTACGCCGAGACTGATCCGGATCGCTCAGGAGGAGGGCGTCTTCGGCCCGCACCTGAGCCTGTTCGCCGCCATCGGCCGAGTGCACCCGACGGTGCTGCACCGGACGCTCCCCCTCAACGGAGCCGGGGTGTGCGGCGCCGCCCTCGCGGACCTCGGCCTCCCGCTCCAACTGCTGCGCGGCTTCGCTCTGTTGGCCCGTACGGCCGGACTGATCGGCCAACTCGCCGAGGAACTGCGCCACCCCGTCGCCCAGGACGTGTTCCTGTCCGTCGACCTCAACAACACCCCGGTGCCGCCGGAGCCGTACACCCCGGACCCGCTCACGAAGGACCGGCGCGAGGACTGACATCCCCGCGCCCGCCGTCCGACCATCCACCCGCACGCAGACCAAGGAGCCGCAACCGTGTTCGTCGACGAGGACAACATCACCGAGCTGGCCGTCGAGCGGTGGGCCACCGCGCACTCCCCGCGGCTGGGCGAGCTGATGACCGCGCTGGTCCGTCATCTGCACGCCTTCTCGCGTGAGGTGCGGCTGACCGAGGAGGAGTGGACGGCGGCGATCGAGTGGTTGACCGCGGCCGGCCGGATCAGTGACGACAAGCGGCAGGAACTGATCCTCACCTCCGACGTGCTCGGACTTAGCACGCTGGTCGTCCAGTTGAACAACGAGTTCACACCGCGGGCGACCCCCGCCACGGTGCTCGGGCCGTTCCACATCGACGGCTCGCCGACCGCACCCCACGGCTTCGACATGTCGGACGGCATCCCGGGCACACCGCTGTTCGTCACCGGCAGGGTGACCGACACTGAGGGCAAGCCGCTCACGGACGCCGTGCTCGACGTGTGGCAGGCCGACACGGAAGGCGCCTACGAGGCCCAGCTCCCCGAGATCGACGAGGCACGCCTGCGGGCCAAGTACCGCACCCGCGCGGACGGCACCTACTGCATCCGCACCATCGCGCCGCGCGGGTACGCCATTCCCATGGACGGCCCCGTCGGCGACCTGATGCGCAGGACGGACATCAGCCACTTCCGGCCGGCACACGTCCACTTCCTGATCGACGAGCCGGGCTACCGGAAATTGATCACCCATCTGTTCCAGGCGGACAGCGACTATCTCGACTCCGACGTCGTCTTCGGCACCAAGGACGCGCTGATCATCCCGTTCACCCAACGGCCGGCCGGTACCGGGCCCGACGGCGGCACGCTCGAAGTGCCGTACCTGCACGCCGAGTACGACTTCGTCCTGCAGTCCCGCTGACCGTCGGGCGGAGGACACAGCAGCACGACACCGGCACCGGGCCCCGCCCGGCCGGACCGACTCCAGCGCCGCGCCGCCCCCGTGGCGAGCACGGCGTTGCCGATCTCGTTCAGGGCCCAGGCAGCGAGCGCCCCGAGGCCGCGCGAGGCGACACCGGCGCCTCGGGCAACTGGGGGTACCCAGTCGCTACGCCGGCCGTGGTAAGCAGACGAGAACCGGCACGCCCCCGGCCCTCGAACGGTCCGGGGCCACGGAAAAGGCGACGGTCTGAGCACGCACGGCCCGCAAACAAGCCCTTGGAAACCGTGGCCCCCTCGATCGTGCCCGAACCCCGCGGCCCTGCCCTCGGCAGACATCTGCACCGATCGGTACGGGAAGGGGGTAATCTGGGACCGTGGGAACTCAGCAGAAGATGCCGATCGGCCGCCCACGCGGCTTCGACGCCGACAGCGCGCTCGACAAGGCCATGCGGGTGTTCTGGAGCCAGGGCTACGAGGGCGCCAGCCTCACCGACCTCACCAACGCCATGGGCATCAGCCGCACCAGCATGTACGCGGCCTTCGGGAACAAGGAAGATCTGTTCCACAAGGCCCTGGAGCGCTACAGCGACGGACCTGCCGCCTACGTCCCCCGGGCTCTGCAGGAGCCGACCGCACGACAGGTGGCCACCGCGTTCCTCAACGGTTCCGTCCAGGCCACCACCCACCCCGACTGCCCCGCCGGTTGCCTCGGCGTCCAGGGTTCCCTGGCGGCGGGCGAGCCCGGCCGCACAGCCCGCGACACTCTGACCGCCTGGCGCGACAACGGCATCTCACTCCTGCGGGAGCGGTTCCAGCGCGCCGTCGACGAGGGCGACCTGCCCGCGGGGACCGACCCCGGCCTGCTCGCCCGCTACCTCATGACCGTGGGCAACGGCATCGCCGTTCAGGCCGCCGGCGGCGGCGCCCGCGACGAACTCCAGCTGGTGGCCGACATGGCCCTGCGGCAGTGGCCGCCCGCCTGAGAGAGCGGCGGGAGCATACGTGCGGTCACCGGTCACCGCGCGCGAGGCCGGGAATGCCGGCACCCACGTCAAGGGGGACAACGCACCGGACGAGCCGGGAGCACCGTGCCGTAGCCGACCGGCTTCGCCGGGCCGGGGCAGGGGGATGCCCGGAGGTCGACGGCGCAGGCGGCGGTCAGGACAACGACGACCGCGGGAACACAGACGGCAATGTTCCACTCCCCCGTCCAGGTCTTCACCGCGCCCGGGGTGCGGACGATGTGGTGCCGGCCGCGGGTGAAGGGCGTGCGGTCGGCCAGGTCATCGGCAGGGCTGCTGCCCCCGGCAGCGGAGCCGCTGCTGACGATCCGGTCGTACGCCTGCCGGAAGACGGCGATCTCGCCGTCCGTGGCGCCCATGAGCCGTACCAAAGCCTCAGGACGGGGCCAGATGCCGGACAGGTCCTCGCTGGTTTGCACGTAGCGGCCGTCGTCGAACATCTCCACCGACGTGCGGTCCACCAGGATGCGCAGCTTCACCGTGCCGGCGGACGGGTCGAACGGGGTGTGGCTCTCCTGCCACCTGCCGGACGTGTCAACGTTGACCGTGCCTCGTCGGTTGAGGAAGGCGTAGTCGGCGTAGATCCCGGCGTCGATGTGCCGGCCGCCGCTGGGTGAGCGCCTCAACTGAAGCCCTGCGCCGGTCAGTTGGGACCACGTGATGTCGGTCGTCACCTCGTAGGAGATACCGGTGTAGTCGAGCACCTTCGTGCCGTCCACGGTCACGTCGCCCAGGTTCACCGTGCGGGGGACATACGCGTCGAGACCGGCGACGGGCCGGGAGGCGAGGTAGTAGATGTTGTCGGACCGCTCGCGTCCCGCTCCTCGAAAGCCAGGGCGCCGTACCAGTCCCAGCCGTTGCCGAGCCACTGCGGGTCCGGACAGCACCACGCCGCTTGACCAGCCCGGCGCACCCGAGGCGGTCAACCGTCAAAGGCCGGCAGCCGGACCGCCTGGTCGTCGTAGGTCACGCGGGCATGGAACTCGCTGAGCTCCGAGAAGTCGAAGCCCGGGCCGGGCGGCCCAAACCCGAGACAGTACTTCCGGTACTTCCGGTCAAGCCTGGAGCGCACCGCCACAGCCGCCTGCCGGTCGGCGACACCACGCAAGACGGGCCGGAGACAGACCCCGGCACCCAACAGATAGGTACCAGCCGACGAAGTCCTCGTCCGCACACAGCTCGTCCAGCCGGTCACGCACCCACACGGCCACGCTGCCTCCTGGATTGCCAGACCGCGCCACCCGCACCATCAGCGGCGGGACCAATCGCCCCTGACCCATTCCCATCGCAGCCGGCGAGGGACCGCCCGCTCCACCCCGCACTCAGCCACCGGACCACCAAGCATCGGCCAACACGACGGATTTCAAGAGGACTTCAAACGATCAATGGCCCGCCGTCCTGCCGCCAACCCTGCACGAGGGCGTCAGAAACCCTCGGTCATCGGAGTGTCCAGGTCTGATTGTCCCTTCCGTTGCATTCCCAAAGGACCGCGCCTGTTCCGCTCGCGCCCCCGAAAATGTCGACGCATTTCTGGGACTGATCAGCCATCAGTTCGGTGCCGGTGAGGTGGAATCGCTGGTCGGCGTCTCCGTTGCAGCCGGCCAGTTGGATCTCGGTCCGGTCGGCGGTCGCCACTCCGGCCACGGTCATGCACTTGCCCGCCGACCGGAGCGTCCCACCCGATCCTGTCCGCCACAACTGCGCCGAGGAGCCGTCGCACGTGGCCTGGATCAGCTGTATCCCCTCGGTCCCGGCACCGCTGCTCAGGCACTTCCCCGAGGCCGCGACCACCAGGGTATGGCCGACGGCCGGTGCGGGCGATGTCTCGGATCCGCTCCCGGTGGACGTGTCCTTGCCTGCGGATCCCGGCCCGGAGCCGTCCTGCGCGGCTGGGGACGCCGACTGGGACGAGCCGGACGCCGGCAGCGTGGCGCCGGAACTCGCGGAAGACGGCGAGACGGGAGGCGAGGTGGCAGGTGCGGACGTGTCCGTGGCCCGCGACGTGCGGTCGTCGGCCGCGAGCGGGGCGTCCGACGCCTTGGCGACGGTGCCGTTCTGCTCCGTTGGCACAATACTCAGCACGGCGACCGCGATCAACAGCGCCGCGGCGACCGTCGCGGCGAGCACGACCGGCTTCTTCGAACGGCCCGGGGACCGCTGCGCGTGCAGGCCGGCCGTGACGGGCTGCGGACGATCCGCCGACCGCCCGGCGGCGGAGACACCGTCCGTTCCGGGATCCGAGTCCAGCCCCGGCCCCGTCACCAGAGCCGGCGCGTCGCCGGCCGTCGCACGAACGGCGGGCGGAACGGCACAGGAGCCCGCTTCGCCCGCCGCCGGCAGTCGCAGCAGGCGCTCGGCGTCCTCGGCCGATATGCGGTCGGCCGGTCTGGCGGTGAGCAGCCCCTCGATCAGCGGGGTGAGCGGGCCGGCACCTCGTACCTCGGGGGCCGGTTCCATGGCGATGGCAAACATCGTCTGCGCCACCGTGTCCCGGAGGAACGGCGAGCGGCCCTCGACCGCCTGGAACAGCGTGGCGCCCAGCGCCCACAGGTCGGCCTCCGGACCCGGCTTGGCGCCGACGAGCCGCTCGGGGGCCATGAAGTCGACCGACCCCACCAGCTGGCCGGTGCGAGTGAGAGCCGGGGCCTCGGCGGCCTGGGCTATCCCGAAGTCGGTGAGGACCACCCTGCCGTCCTCGGCGAGCAGCACGTTCGCCGGCTTCACGTCCCGGTGCATGACCCCGGCCCGATGCGCAGCCCGTAGCGCGGCGAGCACGCCACGGCCGATCCTGGCGACCTCTTCGAGCGGGACCGGGCCGTGCGCCTCGATCAGGTCGGCGAGGGTGGTCGAAGGCACGTACTCCATGACGATGGTGGGCAGGCCCTCGTCGTCCACGACGTCGTGGACGACAACGACATTGGAGTGGCTGATCCGGGCGGCACTGTGGGCCTCGCGCCGGGCGCGCTCGAAGAGTGTGGCCAGTTCATCGTCGTCGAGATGCGGCTGGGGATGAAGCTTCTTGACGGCGACCTGGCGGCCAAGGCGTTCGTCCCAGGCACGCCAGACAGTGGCCATGCCGCCCCGGCCGATCCGATCGAGGATGCGGTACCGGCCGGCGATCAGCCGTCCTTCGTCGGACACCGTGGCTTCCCTTCCGCTGCCGCACGGCCCCTTCGGCCGACGGCACCACTCGGTTCCTGCGACCGGAGAGCCGCTCAACGACCCCGTCCCTGGACGGGAGTTAGCGCTTACTGCCGGTCGAGGGGTGAGCATATGGCGACACGACGTCCCCGGGCATTGGACGGGACGTCAACACCCCCGGAGCGCACCAACCCGCTCATCGCACAGCTCGCCGGCAGTCGTTGACACGGGAACCGAGGGCCACGTCGTGGCCACCGACACTGAAGAAGACGCCGAGGACAACGAGGTTTCCGCGGACGCCGCTGATCGTCATCAACTGCCCGTCCGTCACCGCACCCGACGAGGTACACCCGTCCCGGGGCGTGCACAGGGGGGACCAGACGAAGCCGCGCCCGCCCGGACGGACTGTCCGGGCGGGCGCGACGGGAGCGGGTGGCGCTGGGGTCAGGTCGCGGTCAGCGACAGGTCGGCCGTCGTGGCGCGGCCCGGCAGCAGGGTCACCACGGTGGATGCCGGACGGTGGCCGGCGGCCGAGGCCGTGATCCGCAGCGGGTTCGGGCGGGTTTCGAGCCAGAGGTCGTAGTGGCCGCCGGAGTCCGTGCGTACGGTGTGCGCGACGTGGTCGCAGCCGGTCGTTCCGGCGTGCGCCGCCGGGCAGATCAGGACAGTGGCTCCGGCGAGCGGTGCTCCCGTGTGCCGGTCGGTGACCGTTCCGGAGAGATGGCCCCAGGTCCGCGGGATCGTGACCTTGAGGGTGACCTCGACCGATGCTCCGGCGTAGGGGGCGTCGGTGCTGTAGGTGAGCCGCGCGGTGTAGGTGCCCGCCGCGGCCACGGCGGAGGCGTCCGCGCGGACGGTGACCGTGGTGGAGCGGCCGGGGGCGAGGTCGAACGAGGTCCTGTCCGCCGACAGCCAGGTGACGTCGTCGCCGTCGCACTGGTCGTGCCCGGGCAGGACCTCGGCCGAGGTGGCGGTGTCGTGGGCCGCGGTCATGCCGCCGATGCGGTAGATCCCGCAGCCGCCGCCGGCCCGGAAGACGGCGGAACCGGCGTTGGGCAGGTTGGACCAGGTGTTGGACACCGGGTCGTACTCGACGGCGGTGTTGACCGCGTTCACTCCGATAATGCCGCCGACAACCTGGAGTTTGCCGTCATTGCCACTGGCGGTGGCGCCCCAACCGGCTTGGGGCATGTCGGCCGCACGGGTCCAGGTGTCGGCGGCGGGGCTGTAGCGGTAGGTCTGTCCCGTGCGGGGGGCGACTCCTCCGCCGACGGCCGTGATGCCCCCGGCGCAGACCACTTCACCGGTGATGCCGGCGCAGGCCCCGCGCTCCATGGTGAACGGGTAGTCGGCGCGGCGGGTCCAGGTGTCGGTGGCCGGGGTGTAGCGGTAGACCGTGCTGACACTGTCACCACAGTCGGATCCGGTGCAGCCTCCGATGACGTAGAGACTGCCGTCGAGGACGGTCACGTTCGGCATGCCGATCGCCTGGGGCAGGTCGCTGAGTCGGGTCCAGGTGTCGGTGGTGGGGTGGTAGGCGTAGAGCGAGGCGCTGGCATGGTCCCTGGCCCAGCCGCCGGCGACGTACATGGTCCCGTTGATGAACGCCCCGCCGGGTGACTCCAGGACCTCGGGGAGGTCCGCGATGGGCGTCCAGGCGTCGGTGGACGGGTCGTGCACATAACTGTGGGTGAGGTACTGCCCGTAGAAGATTCCGGAGACTCCGGCGACGGAGTAGACCTTGCCCTGGTAGGTGCCCACCGCGTTGTCCATGACGGGCTCGGGGTAGTCGGCGATGCCGGTCCAGGGCCCGGTCGATGCCGATGTCGGTGCCGTGGCCGGCGGGTCGCTCTGCGTGCTCTTCGCGGCCGACGGGCCGGAACTCATCGGTCCCGGTGAGTAGTTGCCCTTGACGCGCAGCGTGGGGGCGCCCGCCGAGGAGTCCGACGTGGTCGTCGAGGTGCCGTCCGGTGAGGTGTAACCGGTGCTCTGCTCACCGAGGTCGACGTGCAGCGGCGCCTGTCCCCTGTTGGTGAAGGTGACCCTCTTGCCACCTGATCCGCCGAGCGTCTCGCTGACGGTGACGCTGCGCGAACTCACGGCCAGGCGGCCCGCCTTGAGCGTGCGGTCGAACCGGTTGACCTTGTCCGGCCGCGTGGTGAGGGTGCCGGTCGAGGTGGTGTAGCGGGCGGCGGCCGTCCGGTACGTGTGCCGTCCGGCGGGGGCGCTGAACAGCCAGTAGTAGCCGTCGGCCAGCGCCAGGTCGTCGGGGGTCGCCACGGTGGTCGCCGTCGCGTAGCGGTCGGCGGTGTCGGTGACGGTGGCGGGCGTGATGGCACCGCCGGTGTTGCCGTCGACGACCTTTCCGGCGACGATGCCTCCGCTCACGGCCGCGCAGGAGCCGACGGTGACGGTGTCGAGCTGCCAGATCGACAGGCCGCTGCCGGAGTAGTGGAAGCGCACCTTCACGTGCTTCGCGTTTGCCGCCTGGGGCAGGGGGACCTCGACGTGGCCCAGGTACTCGGCCGTGTCCCGGTGCCACACCGTGGTCCAGGTCGCGCCCGAGTCGAGGCTGAGGTCGACGTCGGCCGCCGAGTCCTTGCTGGCGGCGTAGAGGGCGTAGAAGGCGAGGACGGGCACGTCCTGGCCCGCCAGGCTGAAGTCGGGCGAGACGAGTTCGGTGTCCTCGGGGGCCCCGCCCCGGCCGTACGGGTCTGCGGCGGCCCAATTCCCGGTTCCGCCGGTGTAGTTGGCGAGGAAGCTGTCGGCGAAGTCCCAGGCGGCGCCGCTCGTCCCGTGGTCGACGACCGTCCAGCCGTGCTCCGGCGTGCTGCCGGTCCAGCCCTCGAAGTCGGCGGCACCGCGGTAGGCGTGGCCGGGTGCGACGCAGGCGGTCAGGTCCACGTCCGGGGACACGTCGGTCCGTACGTCGGCCGTGCCGACGGGGACGGTCAGGTCCGTGCTCCGGTAGCCGGGGTAGACGGGGGCCACGTGGAGGTCGTAGGTGGCCTTCTCCGGAAGCTCCACGCGGTACTTGCCGGTGTAGGGGTCGGTGTAGACGGCGCCGTTCGGATAGCCGTCGATGGTGATCCGCGAATACAGGGGCCAGCCGTGCCCGCTGCCGTCCTTCACCGTGCCCGACACCGTGCGGGTGGGCAGTTTCACCAAGGTGAGGTCGGCGGTGGTGGTCAGGTTCTCGGCGACGCTCACCGTTGAGCCGGTGTTCTCCTGGTAGCCGAAGTCGGTGGCGGTGATCCGGTAGTCACCGACCGCGACGGGGAGTTCGTAGGTGCCGTCGGCGTCGGTGGTGACGTGGTACTCCCTGCCGCCTGTCGCTGCGGAGACGGCCAGCGCCGCACCGGCGAGCGGGGCGCCGGACGCGCTGTCGGTGACTCGCCCGGACAGCGTTCCGTGGACGCCGAAGGCCAGCGCGGACACGCCGACCGGGGTGCCGAGACCGGTGGGGCCGTCCCAGCCGGCGCCGGCGGTGCAACTCACCTTGCCGCAGGCGTCGTTGGAACCTTCGGTGACATCGGTCAGCCCGGAGGCGTTGATGTACGGGTAGGTCACCGGGTAGGTGCCCTCGACGGGGGTGCCCGCCAGCGCGTACATCGCCGTGATCAGCGGTGCGGAGAGGCTGGTGCCGCCGACCTGCAGCCAGCCGTCCCTGCCCACCGTGTCGTACACGGCCAGGCCGGTCGCGGGGTCGGCGACCGCGGAGATGTCGGCCGTAGCCCGGGTGTCGCAGCCGGTGGTGAGCCCCCTCTGATAGGCGGGCCGGGCCTCGTACAGCGAGCAGCCCGATCCGCCGGAGGTCCAGGCGGACTCCGTCCAGCCGCGCGCGGTGTCCTCGGTGCGGGTCAGCCGGGTGCCACCGGCGGCCACCACGTCGGGGTTCGTGGCGGGCCAGTTCTGGACATGGCCTGTGTCGCCGGTGGAGGCGACCACGGCTACACCGGGATGGTCGTAGTGGTGGTCGTACGCGGTCTGGGAGGCGCTCTCGCCGGGCAGACCGTAGGAGTTGGAGACGTACTTGGCGCCCAGGCGTACGGCGGTGTCGACCGCGGTGCCCAGGTCGTCCAGGCTCGCCGAATCACCCTGCACGAGAAGGATGTTGCACGCCGGGCAGGCGGAGGAGACGGCGTCGAGGTCGAGCGCGGTCTCCAGTGCCCAGCCCGGGTCGTCGGCGGGGTAGTCCGTGCCGCCGCTCTGGTCGGCCTTGCGGAAGCAGCCGTTGGCGGTGGTGCACTCGGGCAGCCCGTAGTACTCGCGGTACGCGGCCAGGTCGGCCTCGGCGTGGGAGTCGCCGTACGCGTCGACGATCGCCACCGTCCTGCCCTCGCCTGTGGCGGGGAGGTTGTAGGCCGCCCGGATGTCGGCCGGGCCCAGCGCCGCGGACGGGGGCGCGCTCACCTGCGGCCGGACGATGTGGTCGGAGCCGGTGCGCACGTCGGCGAAGCACTGGGCCACGCCGTCCTTGAGGCTCGGGTTGTTGCAGCCGGCCGGGACGTAGTCCTGCGGGACGTTGGTCTGCGGCACGGCGTTGAGCAGGTCGGAGGCCTTGGAGGAGCCGGCGTCGGACGAGGGGGTCGAGGACCCGGGGGTGGCCGAGGAACTGAGGGTGGCCGCGGAGGCGGTGACCGGCTGTATCGCGGCGAGAGCTCCGGCGCCGAGACAGCCGGCTATCAGGAAGGAGAGGGGCGCGCGGACGCGCGCACGTCTTGAGGACAGCAAGGAGCACCCTTTTCATCACGTTCAGGACCCGGTCGGGCCGAGGTCAGAGGGGTTCGTAACCGCTGTACGAGTCGTCCGCACATGCGGGGTCCGCCGTGGTGTCGTCGACAGGTGCGCCCGGTGCGGCGGGCGTCGGTTCGGGGTGCCGCTCTCCGGCGGGCGGCACGTCGGTGTGCCGGGGTCCGGTGACGGCACCTGCGGGACTGTCCGCGCCGTCCGTACGGGCGCCCGGTGCACCGGACTTGGGGTCGGGGGGTGTGCTGCTCATCCGACGGATGGATGCCTCTCCGGTCGTGCCCAGGTACAGGCCGGCTCACGGACTCTGCGCGCGCACCGAGTATCTAGGGGTGCCGCGTGCCTTCGCGATGGGGCGGATGACCTAAAGATCGGAGCCCGCGCCGGCGGTGCGGCCTTGCGACGGGGTGATTCCGGCCTGTGTCAGGCTGACCGCCAGCGCGGTGCGCGAGGTCACTCCGTATTTGCGCATCGCGGAGTTCAGCTGCGCGGCAACGGTCTTCGGGGAACGGGAGAGGGTGCGGGCGATGGCCGGGTTGGTCAGACCGGTGAGCATCAGCCGCACCACTTCCAGCTCGCGCGGGGACAGTTGGTCGCCGTAGCCGCGCCGCCCGCCGCGCCACACCTGTCGTACCGGCGCCCCGGCCGCGCGGAGCGCGACATGCGCCCGGTCGGCGTCGGTCCGGGCTCCCAGGGCCGTGAATCCGGCGTGCGCGCGGGCGAGTTCGGCCAGTCCGGTTTCCCTGTCCCCCGCTGCCAGCAGGCAGCCGGCCCGGCGTTCGGCCGCGAGCAGTGCCTCGTACGGCCGGGGCAGGCGCGTCCAGGCGGTGGCGGCCCGGCCGAACGCGGCGGCTGCCTCGGCGTTGCGGCCCTCTCCTTGTGCCAGCACCGCGCGACACGTCTGAAGGGCCGCGTCCGCTGACGGCAGGTCCTTGCCCTGGAGCCCTTCGGCCAGGTTCGCGACGAACTGCCTTGCCTGGTCCGGCCGTTGGACCGCGAGAAGCGCCCCGGTCCGCACCGGCGCGAACTCGGTGGCCCAGAGCCAGATGTTCTTGCGGGCCACGACGTCGGCCGGTCCTTCCGTCAGCTCCAGTGCCTCGGCGGCCACCCCCTCCGTGAGCCGGATCCGCGCCAGGGCGGCGGCAGGCTCCAGCGGCAGATCCACGATGCCGCGTCGCAGCCCCGCGTCCAGCACCTGGCGCAGCCGCTCCTCGACCGTGCCGATCCCGCCTTCGGTCACCGCCGCGGGGCCGGGATCCGCGCCGCCGCCGACCGCCCGCTCCAGCAGAGCCGTGATCAGCAGGGCGTCCAGCTGGAGCACGGGTTCCGCGTCCACCTCTGCCAAGGCGCCGGCTCGCTCGGCCAGTCCGTCCCAGGCGCCGGTGAACCAGTCCAGGTGCACCAGCGTCACCAGGATCATGTCGTGGAGCCGCTGGTACCGGTGTTCCTCGGCCCTGGCCAGCGCAGTGGTCAGCAGCTGTCTGGCCTCGTCGTAGCGGCCCCAGCGCATGGCCGCGTTACCGATGTTGAGTCCACTGCGGGCCAGTTGCATCATTCCTTCCGGGGTCGTCGCGGTGTCGGGCAGTTCCGCGGCCACCGCCCAGCCTGCCTCGTCGCCCATGTCCAGCAAGGCGGTTGCCCGGTCCACCACGAGAGCCAGCCGCTGGTCCGTCGTCATCGGCAGCCGGGCCGCGTCGGCCGCCCGGTCCAGCCAACGGCGGTGCTCCCCGGCGGACATGAGGGTGCTCGGCGGGCTGCCGAGCGTGTTCATCGCCCAGGCGGCCTGGAACGGTTGGCCGGCCAGATCCGGCAGTGCCCTCTCCAGCTCCGCCGCACCGGCCGCGTACTCGCCCGAGTGCAGCAGCATCCGCCCCAGTTGGGTGCGGACGGCCGCGCGGTCGTGCGGGGCGAGCGCCTCCCCGTCCAGCACCCTGCGCAGCGCGCGGGTCAGGTCGCCGCGGCCGACGAGCCCGCTGAAGGCCAGGACCGGCACCTTCTGCGCCCACCGGGCCACCGAGGCGGCGGGTGGATCGCTCTCGGTGAGCAACTCGTGCAGCAGTCCGACGGCGGTGCGATGGTCCCCGGATGCCAGGGCGAGATCCGCGGCCCGTTCAGCGAACTGACGCCACTGCCCGACGTCCCCCGCCTCCCGGTAGTGGTGGGCGAGCCGGGCCACCGGCTGCGGCGTCGCGGCCCGCAGCGAGAGCCCCGCTCCCCGGTGCAGTGCTCGGCGGTCGGGCGCGGGCGTCATGTCGTAGACCGCACGGGCCGCCAGCGCGTGCCGGAAACCGACCCGGCCGGCACGGTCCTCGCCCAGCAGCCCACTGCGTACGGCGGCGTCCACCGCCCGGGTGGCAACGTTGTCCGAGAGCCCGCTCACCGTCGCGAGGACAGCCGGGCCGACCGGTTCGGCCAGTACGGAGGCAGCCTGCAGCACGCGTTGCGCGACCGGAGTGAGCCGCGAGACCCGCTCGGCGACGGCGTCCCGGATCGTGGGCGGCACAGCGATGTCAGCCAGCGTCCTGCGCACCCACTCGCCGTCGCGCCGCACGAGATCGGCCCGGTCGCGCAGCAGCCGGACGGACTCCTCGATCGCCAGCGGCACACCGTCGGTCCGTTCCTGGAGGAACGACGCGAAGGTCTCGGAGACGTGCTCCCCGTCGAGCATCGACGACACCAACTCGGCGGTCTGCGGCACGTCCAGCGCACGAAGACGGATCCGTACGTACCCGGTGCCGGCCGGGGGCCGTGAGGTCAGCCGCATCAGCGCGGACTCCGGCGCCACGTCCTCGGGACGGTAGGTCAGCACCAGGCTCATCCGGCGGGAACGACGGGAGACGAGGAACAGCAGGAAGTCCAAAGTGGCCTCGTCGGCCCAGTGGACGTCCTCCAGGACCAGCACGCCGACGCCCATGGCGTCCAGCAGCTCGGCCAGCGCGCGGAAGAGCCGGTGCCGGGCGGCGCCCGCGTCGGACAACGCCTCGGGGGCCGGCGGCAGGTCATGCCCCCACTCGGGGAACAGGGGCCGCAGCACCCCGGCGAGGGCGGTGAGGGCCAGTTCCGCCACATCGGGCCCGGCCTCGCGGGCGGCGTCGACGACCGGGCCCAGGGTGAGTGCCTCCCGGAACGGGGGGCACATGGCGGCCAGCACCCGCCGGGCGGCGATACCGGGCTCGTCCAGCGCCTCCTGAACGAGTCGGCTCTTGCCGATTCCGGCCTCACCCTCGACGAGAACCACAGCCGGCGGCTGGGCCAAGGCGTCGGTCAGCCGGTGCAGTTCGGCCGCTCGGCCGACGAAACGCGGAGCGCTGAGACTGGGCAGCACGGGCGAGCGGCCGTCCTTCGCAAAGCGCTCCATCCGCCCACCTTCCCCACGTCACCAAGGGGTTGTGCGCCCCGAGCGCCAACTGCTTGTGCGGGACTCAACACCGCAGCATGCCACGACCGCCGCACTCACCGCGCCCGGGGAGGCCAACTGCATTCTTCCCAGGCGAATCTGATAGACCGTCACTTATTGACGGATCGTCAAACATGTGTCGCCGTACACTTCATAACTGCGGTGCGGGTGTCCCCTTCTCGTCGGCACGGCGGTGAGGGCAGCCGATGGTTGGCCAGGATCGTTCGCTGAGCTCGTGAGGCGGTTCACTGGGCGGTTCGGTCGCGTTGAGCCGAAGAGTCGGATGCAGTCCCCGGCGACCCGCCGGGCGAGTCGGCAGTCGGAGGTCGGCGAACGGTCTCCGGCACGCCGGCCCCCGGCCTGGTCGCGGCCGACGCGACCGCCGCCCACTGCGCGTATCCGTCGCTCCTCATGACCCACCTGGCGGGCCGCACGGTCCTCGACGGCGCCGGACTGGAGACACGTCTCCCCCCTGCCGGCCCGCTACCCGCTACCGGGGAGCGGTTGGGACATGTCCGTCCTCCATCGCCGAAACACGCCGCCGCTCACAGCTCAGCCTTCCCGTGTGATCCCCTCTCTCGCCAACTCGCCGGACGTGTGGGTCCAGCTGGCGAGGATGTCGAGGGCTTCGGCGGAGGGCGAGGCGGGTTCGGGGGTAAGGATCGTGAGGTTCTGGTCGGGGTCGCCCTCGACTGCCAGGACGACGTAGTCGAGGGTGAGGTCGCCGACCAGTGGGTGGTGGAGGCGTTTGGTGCCGGTGGTGTGGGCCAGGACGTCGTGGTCGGCCCACATACGGCGGAAGACATCGCTGTGCACGGACAACTCCCCGATCAGCTCGGTGAGTTGGGGGTCGTCGGGCCGCCGTCCGGCGTACAGGTGCAGCGTGGCGACGCAGTCGCCGGCGGCCGTCTCCCAGTGGTCGGCGTACAGGGCGCGAGCGGTTTCGTCGAGGAAGACGTAACGGGCGAAGTTGCGCTCTCGGTGGGGCCGGGCCTGGAAGTCGGTGAAGAGGGCGTATCCGAGTCGGTTGGCCGCCAGGACGTCCATGCGTCGTCCCAGGACGATCGCGGGAGTGCCGAGTGAGTCCAGGGCCCGGTACAGGACCGGGCGCACCCGCTGCGGGCTGAGCGGCCGCCGGTGCCTGGACCGGGTTGTGGTGGGCCGGGCGAGGTCGAAGAGGTGCGCGCGTTCGGTGTCGTCGAGCCGCAGGGCGCGGGCGACGGCTTCCAGTACGGCGTCGGAGACGCTCTGGGTACGGCCGCGCTCCAGGCGGACGTAGTAGTCGACGCTGACCCCGGCGAGCTGGGCGACCTCCTCGCGGCGCAGCCCCGGCACCCGGCGGACGCCCGGGTACGGGGTGAGTCCGGCCTGCTCGGGGGTGACCCGGGCCCGGCGGGTGCGCAGGAACTCGCGGATCTCTGTGCTCCGGTCCATGAATCCACCGTACGGCCGCCCCGGCCCGTGGGCCGCTCGGAAAGGGGTACTGCCGGACCCCCGGTGGAGCGGTGCCCGTTGTGGCGGCCCGGCAGGGGTCGGCGGGTGGTTGCCTGGATGACGGGCCCACCGCACCGCACCTCAAGCCCAGAGAACAGGACACCCCCCATGAGTTCCCCGACCGTATCGAAGCTGACCGGCACCGTCGCGCTCGTCACCGGCGCGAGCAGCGGAATCGGCGCCGCCACCGCTCGCCGGCTCGCCGAGCACGGCGCCTCCGTCGCCCTCGTGGCCCGTCGCGAGGACCGCCTGGACGACCTCGCCGCCGAGATCGAGAAGGCGGGCGGCACCGCGCTGGCGGTGGGGGCGGACATCACCGACCCCGCCCGGGCCGAGGCCGCCGTAGCGCGGACCGTCGAGCACTTCGGCCGACTGGACATCCTGGTCAACAACGCCGGGCTGATGCTGCTGGGCCCCGTCGTCGGCGCGGACGCCTCGGACTGGGAACGCATGATCGCCGTCAACGTCCGGGGCCTGCTGCACATCACCCGCGCCGCCCTGCCCCACCTGCTCGACGCCGCCGAGCGGGGACCGCGCCGGGTCGCCGACATCGTCAACATCAGCTCGATCGCCGGCCGCGTCGCCTGGAGCGGCTACGGCGTCTACAACCTCACCAAGTTCGGTGTGAACGGCTTCACCGAGTCCCTGCGCCAGGAGGTCACCCGGCGGCATGTGCGCGTCGGCGTCCTCGAACCGGGCGGCGTGGACACCGAGTTGGGCTCGCACAACAAGCCCGAGATCCAGGGCTCGATGATCGACCCCTTCTACGAGACGACCGAGGTCCTGGCCCCCGAGGACATCGCCGACGGCGTCGCGTACATGATCACCCGGCCCCGCCACGCCTCCGTCGGCGAGCTGTGGATCATGCCGACCGACCAGGTCTGACGGAGCCTCCCGACATCACCTCAAGAACACCCTGAAAAGGAATCACCATGAGCAAGGTCATCTTCGTCACCGGTGCCGGACGCGGTCTGGGCACGGACATCGTCCGCGAGGCCCTCGCCGCCGGCCACCAGGTCGTCGCCACCGGCCGCCGCCCCGAGGAGGTCGAGAAGACTCTCGGCGGACCGCGGGACAACCTGCTGGTCACCCGGCTGGACATCACCAGCCCGGAGGACGCCGAGTCCGCAGTACAGGCCGCCGTCGAGCGGTTCGGCCGTATCGACGTCCTGATCAACAACGCCGGCAATTTCTACGCCGGCTACTTCGAGGAGATCCCGGACACGCAGATGCGCCGGCAGATCGAGACGAACCTCTTCGGCCCGATGAACGTCACCCGCGCCGTCCTGCCCGTGCTGCGGCGGCAGCGCGCCGGCCACATCATCACGCTCTCCTCCTCCGCCGGTCTGATCGGCCAGGAGTTCTGCGTCGCGTATGCCGCCTCCAAGTTCGGCGTGGAGGGCTGGATGGAGTCGCTGCGCTACGACGTCGAGCCGTACAACATCCACACCACGGTCGTGGAACCCGGCTTCTTCCGCACCGAGTTGCTCGTCGACGGCTCCACCATCTGGCCCGAGCCGGTCATCGACGACTACGCCGAGCGCACCACCGCCACCGTCGCCGCCTGGAAGAGCATGAACGGCCGGCAGGGCGGCGACCCCGCCAAGCTCGCCCGCGCCCTCCTCGCCATCGCCGGCCAGGCAGAGCCGATGGTGCGATTCGTCGCCGGCGCCGACGCCATCGAAGGC
Organism: Streptomyces sp. NPDC088350; assembly: GCF_044753545.1. Classification (NCBI taxonomy): domain Bacteria; kingdom Bacillati; phylum Actinomycetota; class Actinomycetes; order Kitasatosporales; family Streptomycetaceae; genus Streptomyces; species Streptomyces sp. NPDC088350. The sequence continues at coordinate 777,952 of NZ_JBIVNL010000004.1, forward strand.
GTCGAAGCCAAGGCCAGGGAACTCCTGGCACAGGCCCAGGCATCCCGCGAACTGGGCGGCGACCTGGCATACGACGACGCCCACGCCTGAACACCGGCCACTTGACAGAGTCACGCATCGGGCGGAGCCGGCCCGCCCGATGACCACGGAAAGCTCCTCCACCGGCCACTGCCGTCGAGGCATGAGCGGCAGCGCGCAGCAAGCCTGCATCGCCTGGCCGACTACGAGCCGGCTGCATGCGCCGTCTCGTTCGGGTGGGCATCCGCTTGGCGGTCGGGGCCGGTGGCGCAGTCCCTGGTCCGATGCGTCCGTGCCTGTCCGCCGACCGGCGGGGGCGGGCACGGAGGCCGGCCACGACCAGGAGACGAGGCAGACATGCTGGACAGCAGACGTCCGACGGGCCGCGGTGCCGCCGCCGTCCGTGCTGCGGGTCTGGCGCTGGCGGCCGTACCGGCGTCCGCCGTACTGCCCGCGAGCGCCTCCGCGCACGCCGCCGAACCGGCGTGCCCGGCGGCGGCCCGACGGCGACAGCCTCTCGGGGGTGAAATCGGTGAGCAGAGTCATGAGGAGACCTCTCTTCAGGAACACGCGGGCATGGCGAAGCCGGCACGTGCCACGAAGCGGTGGAAGGCGTGCGGGGGGGGGCGGTGCCCTCGTACGGGGGATCAGAGGTGCGCGCAGGCGTTCACAGCGAACGGGCGCACGGTCGTCAAAAAGCGCACGGCAGCGATGGCAGCCGCGCGCAGACAGAAGCCGGGATCAACGGCGGATCCCAGAAGAAGGGTTCAGCCGAGAGCCGGCAAGCTGCGACAAGGACGTCCATCGGGACTCGGACTCGGACTCATCCCGATCACCTCCTCGCTCGCGCTTTCATGAACCTCAACGAGGCCAGCACTGTGTCGCACTGCACCCGAACTGCGGCTCGACGCGATGACAGCGGGGGCGCCCAGGGGCCGACGTGCGGCGCTGTCGATCAGCTCCTTCACCCGGCCCGGCCCCGCGGAGACCTCAGCACCCGGCGTCTCGCAGCAGGGGCAGTGCGTCAGGACGCGCGTACCGCCGCGAAGGCCGTCAGCTCGCGGGCGATGTCCGGGCCGCTGGGGGTGTAAATGATCTCGCGGAAGCCGTCGTCCGCCAGACTCTCGAGGTGGCGTCCGATGCTGTGGGCGTCACCCACCGCGGTGGTGTGGTCGATGTGTTCCAACAGCTTGCGGTCACGGTCCGGCAGATGAGTGACGTGACCTTCGAAGGTGGGCAGGTGGCGTGACTCCGCCGGTGCGAGCGCCTCGACCGTGTGCCGCCACTCCCGGCCGCCCGGCAGGGCGTCCACGGCCTCGGCGCCGGCATGGGCGTAGGCGTTGTGCCAGTCGACGACGCGCCACGGTCCGATCGCGCGACGCACCCGGTCGCCGCCCGGGTCCTCGCCCTTGTCCAGGACGGTGCCGGACACCAGGGTCGCCGCGGGGAGGTCGGGGTGGACGGGGCCGATGATCCCGTCGGCGATTTCGCCGGCCAGCTTGGCGCCCCGAGGCCCGAATGCGCTGAGCCACAGGGGAACGTTCATCGGGCGCGGTTGCGCGAGACCGTCCGCGTGGAGCATGCGGACGGTCCTGCCGTTCACGAGCGTCGTTTCTCCGGCCAGGAGTCGGCGGAGTGCCCGGATGTAGTCACCCAACTCACCCATTTTCATGGGCGGTTGTCCGACAGTCAGGCGTGCGGTGAAGCCGGTGCCGAAGCAGGGCCGGAACCGTCCGCCGGAAAGTCGTGCGAGTGTCGCGATCGCCGAGGCCATCGCCATGACCTCGCGTTGCGCCGGGATGAGAACGGCCGTGCCCAGCCCAATGCGGCTGGTGCGTTGAGCGGCGAGCGCCAGGTGGACGAACGGGTCTTCCCACAAAGGTGCCGAGTCGTAAATCCACACCCGTGCGTATCCGAGTTGTTCGGCCAGCACGACGAGATCGGCGAAGTCAGGCCCGGGCGGTAGCCCGCACGACAGCTCGAATTCAGTCACGGGGCGGCTCGAAACCGCTCAGCAGCACCGCGTTCGACTCGGCGGCAGCCTGGCGCAGCGGCCTGGCCTGAGCGTAGGAATCAGAGTCGTACCAGGCCTGGGCTGCTTCAACGGACTCGAATTCGAGAAGGACGGTGCGATTTCCGTGCCATTCGCCCTCCAGCACCCGGGGTTGCGCGTCAACAGCCAGGGGTCTGGCCCCGCTCTCGGCCATTGAGGGCGCGGCAGCCTGGCTGTACGCCGCCATTCCCGCACTGTTCTTGATGGCTTCGGTCAGGATGACGTATCCCTTGGGCATCGAGTTTCTCCTGAGAACCAGCGGGTTGAGGTCTTGATCTCGTTCAACGGAAGTGTTCCGACGGGCCGCGGTTCAGCCCGTCTCGCTCTCGGTGGCCTTGGAGGGTTGATAGGACGTAGCGAGGAGACCCAACGCGGCTCCCGCGCCGACCACCAGCGCGCCGACGGGCCACCAGGAGCCGGTGGTCTCAAGTCCGAGCACATGGTCCAGTGACCACTCGCCGGGTCCGACCCCTGCGACTCCGACCGCCACGAGGCCGACGAGCAGCACGTACTCGCAACCGCCCTTGAAGACGAAAAAGCCCTTGTTCCGGTGATCGGTAAGGGCGGCCACAAGCATCAGCCCCACGTATGCGGTACATGCCAGGCCTGTCAGCAGGCCAAGGCCGAGAAGAACTCCCGCAGCGATCTCCGTGGCCGCGGCGAGCCGTGCGTGTACCCACGCCGGACGCAATCCGAGCGAAGCGAACCAGGCGGTCATACCGCCCAGTCCACCGGGTCCGAAGACCTTGTTCGCCCCGTGGGCAATCAACATCAGCCCAAGAGCCGACCGGATCACCAGCATGCCTATGTCATGGCTCATGGCCGTCTCCGACTCCTTACCTGGTCAGGAGGGCAGCGTCGATCCCAGCCCTCACCGACGGATGACTCCCCGGAAGTTCGACAGTCTCGCCGCCCGTCAAGGAGTTGAGGTCTCGCCGGCCGTAACTCAGGGACGGACAGGATCAGTTGCCAGCCATCCACTGCGGCTCGAACGGCATCAGGCGTCCTGGGACAAGGGAGCGAGTTTCCGGCTTTTGTCGAAGTGGACGACGTCGGCGAGGGTGCCGCCCAGGATGGCCGCACGGTCCTCGTCGTTCACGCCCTCGAAGTTCTCCGCGATGCACTCCGCACTGCTACGGAAGGTGCCCTCCGCGTGCGGATAGTCGTTGCCCCACATCACCGTCGACAGACCGGTGATGTGGCGCGCCTTGACGGCCGTGGGGTCGTCGGCGAACTGCACATGGATCTGCCGCCGCACGTACTCGGTGGGCTTGAGCGGGTAGGGCCACTTGTCGTTGATCGCGAACAGCCGCCCCATCGACGGCTGTTCGCCCGCCGGACGGCTGTCGTCCCAGAAACCCAGCCACCAGTCCGGGTCCTGACCGGTGCCCGTCTTCCACGCCTTGTCCATGTACCCCATGAACGACACCAGCCAGCCCGCCGTGTACTCGATCAGGTTGAAGTGCAGATCCGGGAAACGCTCGCACACCCCGCCACCGACCAGACTCGCGATGATCCCCTGCGGACCCGCCACCCCCGCACCCGCCGCGAAGCCCATCGTGCGGCCCGCGACCATGTCATCGGTCAGATTGCCCTTGCCCATGTTCATCGCCGTCATCAGACCCCGCACGGTCTGCGCCGTCCCCGAGATCTCCTCCTTCACCTTCACCCCACCCGTCGCGACATGGATGAAGACCGGCAGACCATGCGCCTGCGCGGCAGCCCAGATCGGGTCGTACTCCCGCGCGTAGTACGGCAACGGCGGGATCTCCGGGAGGAGGATCGCGCCCAGTCCCAGCCTCGCGATCCGTTCGATCTCCGCCACAGCTGCGGGGACGTCCGTGATCGGGATCGCGGCGGTGGGGCGCAGCCGGTCCTTGTAGGGGAGGTAGCGCTCGACGAGGTAGTCGTTCCACACGCGCGCATGCGCCATCGACAACTCGTGATCGTCCGTGAACAGGACGAACAGCGACAGGTTGGGGAACATCACCGACGCGTCCACCCCGTCGAAATCCATGTCCCGGAGGATGTGCTCCGGGTCGCCGTCCGGGGTCTCCCCGCCCGTCTGGCGGTACTTGGAGATGGTCCAGCCGTCGAACCCGATCGTGTGGAGCTTCTTGAACTCCGTGTGCCCGCCCGGCACGATCGGCTCCTCAAGCGTGAACTCCTCCTCCCACAGCGCGCGTTCACGCAGCACCCTGGGCAGGCGGGTCTTGAACAGATCGACCGGCTCGATGATGTGCGAATCACCGGACACCACAAATTCCTTGAACACAGGCCGTACCTCTCTCCGAACTTCGTTGTTCGTTCCAAAACCCACGTGCGGATGATGGAAGGCACCTCCGACCGGCGTGATGCAACCGAACCCGGGGATCCGACGCGGAAGAGCTTCGATTCCGCCGTCCACGACTGCGCCATGGATCTCACTGCCGAATCAGGATCGATGTACCGACCGGTCGTTCTAATTTAGACCCGCACTTCCCCCCTTCGTCAAGCGCACGGGCACTCTCACCATCAGGTACCGCCCGTGATCCCGGCTGCCACGCACAGCCGAGCCCACCATGGCGCTGGCGCTGGACAAGTCCCCCCGGCAGGAGGTGGTGGCCGCATCGACCAGGCCCGTCCGGCGGGTCATTCCGGGCCTACGTGCTGCTGGGCATCCTGCCGAGGGGCCGCTTGCCGTGTGGAGGAGTGGGACGTGGTTGGCCATGCCGGCCGCACGAAGCCGAACCGTGTGATCGAGAGGGCAGCACCAGTGACCCTGCCTCGGTTCACCACCCGGCCTGCGCCGGCGGTTCGCGGAGACCGGCCCGCTCAGCGCCGACGGCGGCGTGCTCTCCGCCGCCGAGCCGGACGGTGGGCCGGGTCGAGCGGTTCGCCACGCCGGCGGGTGGAAGCGACCCTGACACCTCCACCCCCCGGACCCTGACGATCGGCCCGGTGCCGGCCTCGCACGGCCGTGGCTCTGGACCTCGGCGAACTCCCACTCAGATGCGCCCCGCAGGTACGTGTCGGTTGCCGGACTCCCGGAAAGGGGTCGGCGTCCCGCACCGGGGACCGGGCCAACCGCAGGCTCAGCGGCGGCGGTTGGCCTTCTCCAGGGCGGGGACGACGGCGTGGGCGTCGCCCGGCTTCACGGTGGTGCCGGGGGCGACGATCTCGTCTATCCGGTCCAGGAGTTCGCCGGGCAGCGCACGGTCGCCGACGGGCAGTTGCGTTTCGAGGTGCTCCAGGGTCCGCGGACCGATGATCACGCTGGTGACCCCCGGATGACCGGCAGCGAACGCCAGGGACATCTCGATCAGCGACATGCCGTATTCCTCTGCCAGGGTGTACAGCTTCTCGGCGGCCTCGCGCTTGAGGGCGTCGTAGGCATTGGCGGGCGGCATCGGGCGTCCGGCCGCCAGCCGGTCCCGGTGCGACTCCCGCGCCTCGGCCCCCGGGCGGTACTTGCCCGACAGGAATCCGCTCGCCAGGGGACTCCACGTGAGCACGCCCATGCCGTACTTCTGTGCCGTGGGCAGGACGTCGACCTCGGCGCCACGGACCAGGATCGAGTACGGGGGCTGTTCGGTGACGAAGCGTGCCAGGGAGCGCCGTTCGGACGTCCACTGCGCCTCGACCATCTCCGCGGCGGAGAAGGTCGACGAGCCGATGTAGAGGATCTTGCCCGCGCGTTGCAGGTCGGTGAGGGCAGCCAGGGACTCCTCGATGTCCGTGGCCGGATCGGGGCGGTGCATCTGGTAGAGGTCGATGTGGCCGGTTCCGAGGCGGCGCAGGCTGTCCTCGACGGCTTTGACGATCCAACGGCGCGAGCCGCCCTGCCGGTTCATGGCGTCCGGCCCCTTCGTCTCGCCCAGCCTGCTGATGTCACCCACCGGCAGGCGGAACTTCGTGGCCAGCACCACCGAGTCGCGGTCGACGCCCTTGAGCGCCTTGCCGACGAGTTCCTCCGAGACGCCCCCGGAGTAGGCGTCGGCCGTGTCGATGAGGTTGACGCCGGCGTCCAGCGCGCGGCGCACCATCGGGGTCGTCTCCGCCTCGGAGATGTTGCCGAACGCGCCGAAGTTCATCGTCCCGAGCGCGAGCGAACTGATCTGGACGCCGGTGCGGCCAAGGGTCCTGTACTGCATGGGGGCCTTCCTTAGAACGGACGATCACTACCGAGAGGCTGAGACCCTATATGACACTCAGTCCCGTAATGCGTTGCGGTCCGATAGAGTGATCCCATGCAGGAGGACAGGACGACGATCCCCAAGCCGACACTGCGGGAACGGCAACGCGCCGCCGTCCGCGCCGAGATCACCGCCGCGGCGATGGAGTTGTTCCTGGCCAACGGCTTCGACGAGACCACCGCCGACCAGATCGCGGCGCACGCCGGCGTCTCGCGGAGCAGCTTCTTCCGGCACTTCCCGACCAAGGAGGACGTCGTACTCGGCAGCTTCGCCAGCGCCGGCGAGCGCGTACGCGACGGTCTGCGGGCCCGCCCGGCGGACGAATCGGCCTGGGAATCGCTGAGCCACGCGGTCGCGCTCCTGCTGAGCAGCTTCGTCAACGACCCCGAGCGCACCCTGCGCGCCCAGGCCATGCTCACGGGCACCCCGTCACTGCGCGCCCGTCACATCGAGAAGCAGCTCCTGTGGCAGGACATGCTCATCCCCGACGTACGCGCCCGCCTCGGCCACGACAACGACAACGGCCCCGACGCCCGCGCACGCGCCCTCGTCACCGCCGCCCTCGGCTGCGCCGACGCCGCGATCCAGGAATGGGTCCGCGCGGACGGCGACGCCGACATCCGCGGCCTGTACGCTGACGCCTTCGCCGCAGTGCAGGCCCCCGCGCGATGACCCCCTCGCCCACCCCCGGCGCGCGGCCCCGGAACGGATGAGCAACAGGTCGAGGAGTGCAGGCGTGGGCACGGCAGAGACGAAGGACTTGGCGCCGAGCTTCGTCGAACATCTGCGAGGTGGTCCCCGCGACAGCGCCCTGGACCAGAGTCTTTGCCCGCCTGCCACCGACCGCAGTCGGCTCCGGTGGCGGATGACGATGGTGGACGGCGGCGGTGGTTCAGCCTTGCAGGTAGGCGAGGACGGCCAGGATCCGGCGATGGTCGTCCTCGGACGGTTGGAGTCCGAGTTTGGTGAAGATGTTGTAGCTGTGCTTGCTGACGGTCTTCTCGCTGACGAACATCCGGCCGGCGATGGCGGCGTTGGAACGGCCCTCGGCCATCAGGGAGAGCACCTCGTGCTCACGCGGGGTCAGCTCCCTCAGGAGAGGGTCTGCCGAGCGGTGGACCAGAAGGGCGCGGACCACGTCGGGGTCCATGACCGTGCTGCCGGCGGCGACCTGGCGGACGTTGGCGACGAACTGGTCGACGGCCATCACCCGGTCCTTCAGTAGATAGCCCACCGCCCCGGCGCGGTCCGACATCAACTCCCTGGCGTAGAGCTGTTCGACGTACTGCGAGAGCACCACGACGGGCAGGGCGGGGATCCGCTTGCGCGCGTCGATCACGGCGCGCAGACCCTCGTCGGTGAAGGTCGGGGGCAGCCGCACGTCGACGACCGCGACGTCGGGCCGGTGGGTCGTCAACGCCCGCATCAGGGAAGGGCCGTTGTCGACCGCGCCGACGACCTCGAAGCCGTTGGCCTGGAAGATCCTGATCAGGCCCTCGCGGAGCAGGGCGAGGTCTTCGGCTATGACGAGGCGCACGGCAGCGACATCCTTATCTCGGTGGGTCCGCCGGGCGGACTGTCGATGGTGAGGGTGCCGTCGAAGGCCGACAGGCGGCGCGCGATGCCCCGCAGACCGGTACCGGCGTCGACGGCGGCGCCTCCGCGGCCGTCGTCGCGCACCCGCATCGTCAGCAACCCCGACGTCGTGCCGGAACGGGGCGTGAACTCCACGCCGATCTCGACGCGTTGGGCCTGAGCGTGCTTGATGGCGTTCGTCAGCGCCTCGGCGACGGCGAAGTAGGCCGCGGACTCGACCGGCGCGGGCAGCCGTCCAGGCAGGCTTGTGACCACCGTCGTCGGTATCGGGTTGACCAGCGCCAGGGCTTTCAGGGCGCCGTCCAGGCCGCGGTCCGCGAGCACCGGCGGATGGATGCCGCGTACCAGGTCTCGCAGTTCGGTCAGGGCGCCGGCGGTCGACGCGCGGGCCTCGGCCAGCAACTCCGCGACGGCCTGCGGATCTTGGGGCAGGAGTTGTTCGGCCAGGCCCAGGCTCATGCCCAGCGACACCAGTCGGGCCTGTGCCCCGTCGTGCAGGTCGCGTTCGATCCGGCGCAGTTCGCCCGCCTGGGTGTCGACGGTCTCGGCCCGTGAGGCGGCCAACTGGGCTACCCGGGCTCGTAGTTGGGCCTGCGCGGTGGGTGCCAGCAGGGAGCGGACCACCAGGGCGTTGAGGTTCGCCAGCCGTACGGCGGTGGTGTACCAGAGCAGGAGGAACACCGGGCCCAGCGGGACCATGGCGAACGACTCCTGGACGCTGTGCAGGCGGAAGCCGTTGCCCAGGGGGGTGCGGAACACCTCAGGCGGGGTCAGCGCGAACACCAGCGGATAGCTGAAGTAGAAGACGCCGCAGAGGAAGAACAGGAACGACAGCCCGTAGGTGAACCACCCGGTGACCGAGTTGACCGCCAGCCAGGCCCAGTCCCGCCAGGTCGCCGGGTCGCGCAGGATCGCCCACAGCTGTACCGGCCAACTCCCTTCGGGCGTCGGTGAGTAGGGCCGGGCCACCGGTTCGCCGAGTCGGTCGGCGGCCCATTGACGGTGGAGGTCGGCGAACCAGCGCACCAGGACGGTCGAGAGCAGGGTCAGCGGGATGCCGACCCAGAGCGCCACGACGGTCAGCGAGGTGGTCCAGAGGGTGAGCAGGCCGAAACCCAGCAGCGAGCCGAGCAGCAGCACGAACGACCAGCCCAGCAGGCTCACCCGCAGGGCGAGACCGGCGCGCGGGGTGACACCGGGCGCGGGACGTTGCCCCAACTGCCGTGCACCACGGCGGAATCGGCGCTCGCCGGAGTAGGTCATCACGCTCCCTCGTCGTCCTTCGGTCCATCGACACCGCGGCGGCCGACCGGCCGGCTGACGTCAAGTAACCGTCGCGGGCCAGAAGTTCATCACGGGCCGGAAGGTGATGATGACCGGCCGGTCCGAGTCCGCGCACTGGGGTTGTCTCCACCATCTCTGGGGCCCAGCACCCGTGTTCTTCGTCCCCGGCGTCGGAAGGCTGGAGTCGTCGGAAGGCGTGGGCCGGCAGTCCCCCGTGGATGCGGACCTCGCCCGGCCAACCGGCCGATGTCCCAGGCCGATCCACCCACACCCCATGTCCAGGAGGACACCCATGCCCCGGTACACCCCCTACCCGCACGCCGCTCACCAGGCCTGCCTGACGCTGGCCCTGGCCGCAGCGCTGACGGCCACGCTCACGGCCTGCACAGCGGCTGACGCGGCGCAGGACACCGCCTCCACTCCGGCCGGACGGCCCGGCGTGACGGCAGCCCAGGAGACCCGGCTGGCAGCACTCGCCCAGCAGGTCGTGGGCGCCGGAGCCCCCGGCGTACTCGTGCGGGTCGACAACGGCCACGGGCAGGCGACCGCGATCGCCCGGCAGGCGTCCTGGGCCAGGGCCGACCACACACTGACCGTGCGCGACGAGTTCCGGATGGGTTCCAACACCAAGACGATGGTCGCCACCGTCGTTCTCCAACTGGTCGCCGACCACCGGCTCCAGCTGACCGACCCGGTCGAGAAGTGGCTGCCCGGCCTCATCCCGAACGGGTCCGCGATCACCTTGCGGATGCTTCTCAACCACACCAGCGGCCTGTACAACATCATCCCCGACGACGCCGACGTCCTGAAGACGTTCACGGGTCAGGACGCCCGGCAGTGGACCCCCGAGGAGCTCATCGCCGCGGGTGTCCGGCACGCACCGCTGTTCCCGCCCGGTACGAAGTACTCCTACAGCAACACCGGTTACATCGCTCTCGGCCTTGTCGCCGAGAAGGCCACCGGACACACCCTCAGCGACCTGGTCCAGGAACGCATCGCCAAACCGCTGCATCTGAAGAGCACCTACCTGGTCAACGGCTCCGAGCGGACCAGGAGTCCCCGTCTCGCCCACGGCTACGAACCCGACCCGGCCCATCTGGCCCCGGTGCTCTGGCCCGGCATCCCCGCGGGGACCGCGTTCGTCGGCCCCGCCCGGCCCGCCGGCTACGTCGACGCCACAGGGATCAACGAGAACACGGAATGGGCCTCAGGGAGCATGGTCTCCTCCGCACAGGACTGGGCCCGGTTCGACACCGCGCTGCTCTCCGGCAAGCTCCTGCCGTCCGCCCAGCTCAAGGAGATGAAGACCACCGTCGCGGAAGAGAGCGGCAACCCGAACCGCTACGGCCTCGGCCTGGAGAAGAAGGTCACCCCCTGTGGCGCCGTCTGGGGCCACGACGGCCAGGCCCCCGGCTTCTCCAGCTGGGACTACACCGACGGCACCGGCCGACGCACCGTCTCGGTCCACGTCCCGACCATCTTCGGCATCGCGGCGGCCAAGCCCGCAGCCGCCACCGAGGCCCTGGTGAACGCCGCGGTCTGCACCATGCTCGACAAGCCGATCCCCACCACGGCCACCTCCGCGCCGACCGGCTCATGAGTGCGGAAGCCGTTCGATCCCGCTTCCCGCTCTCCTCAACTCCCCGCACCGCAAAGGAAGTTGTTCAGCCATGTCCGCACTAGCCCGATGGTGCTTCCGGCACCGTCTCCTCGTCGTCGGGATCTGGGCCGCCCTGCTGGTCGCGCTCGCCGTTCCGTCCTCGATGCTCGGCACCAGCTACTCCGACGCGTTCAGCCTCCCGGGGCTGGAGTCCTCGAAGGCACAGGCACGGCTCCAGGCGTCCGAGCCCCAACAGGCAGGCGACACCGACCAGATCGTGGTGCACGTGCGCCGCGACGGGTCGATCCGGGACGCCGCCGTACGACAGAAGGTGACCTCGCTGCTGGACCGGGTCGCCGCGCTCCCCTCGGTCGCCTCGGTGACCAGCATGTACGGCCCCGCAGGGGCGGCCCGGATCAGCAAGGACGGCAGGACCGCGCATGCGACGGTGACGTTCGACGCGCAGGCGGAGCGGATACCGGCCGCCGACGTCACCCGGGTCATCGACACCGCCCGGGCCGCGCGTGACGCGGATCTGCGGGTGGAACTCGGCGGCCAGGCCATCAGCCTCGCAGCCGAGGGCACGACGCAGAGCACCGAGGCGATCGGGCTGATGGCCGCCGGCGTCATCCTCTTCGTCGCCTTCGGCTCGCTACTGGGCATGCTCCTGCCCCTGTTGGTCGCGGTCGCCGCGCTCGGCGCCGGACTGCTCACCGTCGGGCTGACCTCGCACGTCATGACCCTGGGCAGCGACGCCCCGACGGTCGCGGCCCTCATCGGGCTCGGGGTCGGCATCGACTACGCCCTGTTCATCGTCACCCGCTACCGGACCGGCCTGCAGACCGGCCTGGCACCCGAACAGGCAACGGTCCGCGCACTGGACACCTCCGGGCGGGCGGTGGTCTTCGCCGGACTCACCGTCGTCACCGCCCTCCTCGGCCTGCTCGTCCTGCGCATCGGCCCCCTCAGCGCGATGGGGATCAGCGCCGCGACGGCCGTCCTGGCCACGGTGATCGCGGCGGTGACCCTGCTGCCAGCCCTGCTCGGCCTCTTCGGCAGCAGACTGCTGACCAGTCGTCAGCGGCGAGTCCTGACCACCCACGTCCCGGGAACCGGTACGCAGCAGCCGCACCGTACGGCAGGTTCCCGGGGCCGCTGGGCCGCACAGGTCGAGCGCCACACAACCCTGTTCGCCCTTGCCGCGCTCCTCGTCGTCACCGTCCTCTCGCTGCCCGCGCTGTCACTGCGCCTGGGCACCTCGGACGCCGGGAACGACCCGAAGGGCACCACCACCCGGGCCGCGTACGACCTGCTCGCCCAGGGCTTCGGCCCCGGCTCCAACGGCCCGCTTGTACTGGTCGCACAACTGGGCGCGCCCGGCGACGCACCGGCCCTGAACAAACTGGTCAAGGCCGTCCGCAACACCCCCGGGGTGGCATCGGCGACGGCCGGCCCGCTCGCCTCGGCGACCGGACTGTCCGTCATCGACGTGGTGCCGACCGGCGCGCCACAGGACGAGGCCACCAGCACCCTGATCACCCATCTCCGCAAGGACGTCGTCCCCGCCGCCGAGCGGGGAAGCGGCCTGACGGTCTACGTCGGCGGCTCGACAGCCGCCTCCGACGACCTGGCCGACCTGCTGGCGGGCAAGCTGCCGATGTTCCTCGCCGTGATCGTCGTACTCGGCTGCCTGCTGCTGATGGTCGCCTTCCGCAGCCTCCTGATACCGCTGACCGCCGCCGTGATGAACCTGCTCGCCTCGGCCGCGTCCTTCGGAGTGGTCGTCGCCGTGTTCCAGTGGGGCTGGGGCTCCGAACTGCTGGGCCTGGGGAAGGCCGGGCCGGTGGAGGCCGAGCTTCCGGTCATCATGCTGGCGATCCTCTTCGGTCTGTCCATGGACTACCAGGTCTTCCTGGTCAGCCGGATGCACGAGGAGTGGGAACGCACCCGCGACAACCACCGCGCCATCGGGATCGGCCAGGCCGAGACCGGCCGGCTGATCAACGCCGCCGCCCTCATCATGATCTGCGTGTTCACGGCCTTCGTCCTCGGGGGCGAGCGGGTCATCGCCGAGTACGGCGTGGGACTGGCCGCAGCCGTCGCGATCGACGCCTTCGTCCTGCGTACCGTGCTGGTCCCGTCGCTGATGCATCTGCAGGGACGGGCGAACTGGTGGCTGCCCGCCTGGCTGGAGCGGATCCTGCCGCGACTGTCCATCGAGGGCGCGCCTTCCCGAGAACCCGTTCCCCCCGTCCCCATGCCCACGAGGGTCGCCCGGGTCGAGCGGACTACGGACCTTCACCACCCGGGTGTGGCGACGACCGCGAGCCCACCCCCGGTCGTACCACCGCCGTCTCGGCCGGAACCGCCGCTACGGCAGAACGGCACGCCGCGAGGCCCCAAGTCGCTCGCGGTGGCGTACCTGTGGTGGTCCTTCCTCGGCCTGTTCGGCGGCCACCACTTCTACCTCGGCAGGACCGGCCGCGGGCTGCTGCACCTGTGCACCCTCGGCATCTGCGGGCTGGGTTGGCTGGCCGACGCGCTCACCCTGCCCCACCAGGTCCGAAGCACGAATGCCCGCATCGCCCTGCAGGACGTCGGGCCCCGGGCCGAGGCCCCGGCCGGCCCGGTCCTGAACGACCCCGTCCACTGACCGACGCGGCACAGGCCTGCCCCCGGCTCCCCTGCCCGAACGAGCCGGAGAGAGACGGTCCGCGAACACATGACGGAGGGGCGGTCTCCAGTTGCTCAAGGTGCGCTACGTCCCGGTCGAACATGTCGGCCTTCTTGCCGGCCTGAACGACGGAGCCGCAGCGAGGCCGGCGCCGAAGACGTCAAGGGAAGGAACGGCCGACGGCTCGGAGGCACCGCTGCTGGGGGTAACGGCAGGGTCTCTCACACACCGCAGGGCGCACCTACGCTGAACGTAGGGACGATCGGGCCGAGACAAGCGCTTTTCTGAAGTCTCGCCGCGACAGGATCACGCCCGAGCAGGCCGGTCTGCCCATCTTTGGCAACCGCCGGCTCGCCGGCCCGCGCCGGAGCGAGGTCGCCATGCTCGCCGGGGTGAGCGTCGAGTACTGCACGCGGCTGGAGCACGGCAACCTCAGCGGCGTCTCCGCCAGCGTCCTGGACGCGCTCGCCCAGGCCCTGCGCCTCGACGACACCGAGCGCACGCACCTGTACGACCTGGCCCGCGCGGCGAGCACGACACCTGCGCGGGCCAGGCGTCGGGCCGCCCCCGCCCGGACAGCTGTGCGTCCCAGCGTGCAGCGCATCGTCGACGGGATGCCGGGCATGCCGGCGTTCGTGAAGAACCACCGGGCACCGCACGGTGCTGGTCACCGGGCAGCAGGGCGACGGGATCACCGGCAACACGCGCGGCCACGACGGCACCGCCTCTTACAACGTGTGGTCCTCCGACGCCTCTCGCAAACAGAGTGTGGAAGCTGCCGCCCGGCGGCACCGCTCACCGCATCGCGGCACTGCCCGTCGGCGGAGTCCCAACGGTCTGGCCATGGTCCGGTCGGGCCAGCGGTTCAGCCGCTCCTTCGCAGGCGTGGCCGCCTGAGCCGCTGCCGCGCCGGGACGCGAGGTGGCCGTAATCCGGCGAAAGTGCGGTCTGTGGTGGACAAGAGCGAAGGCGGCCAGGGAGGCGGCCCACCGGCCGGCGCGGCTCATGCCGTGTTCGCCGGCGGCCGGGTGACCACCTTCTAGCTCTTCTTCGACCTGGGATGACAGCGGGCAACTGATGACCAGCGATCGTCCAGGACCTCAAGTTTCATGTCGGAATCTCACGGTTGGTGGCTGGCGGATGGACGTCTGATCCTGCGTTGCGCCGAGACCTGCCGGCCGTACCGGGAACAGCCGGTCCGGCCGGTGCGGTTGCATCGTCTGAGAGACCGGCGCCGCACGGGCGGGGAGCACGGAGACCACAAGGCCGTCCGCCCCACCAGGATCCGGGCCCAGGATCGCGGTACGCCCGCCGCGCACGGGGACCACGACGTATTTCCGCAGGAGGACTGTTTCATGACTTTCCGGCCCTTGACGCTCATGGCAGTACACGCCCACCCCGACGACGAGGCCACCGGAACCGGAGGGGTCCTGGCGCGGTACGCGGCGGAGGGCATCCGCACGGTTCTCGTGACGTGTACCGACGGCGGTTGCGGTGATGGACCGGGAGGCGTCAAGCCGGGCGATCCCGGCCACGATCCGGCGGCGGTCGCCCTGATGCGCCGTCAAGAACTCGAGGCGAGCTGTGGCGTCCTGAAGATCAGCGATCTGGAAATGCTGGACTATGCCGACTCCGGGATGATGGGCTGGCCGAGCAACGACGCCCCTGGATCCTTCTGGCAGACCCCGGTTCAGGAAGGCGCGGCCCGACTCGCGGAACTCATGCTGCACTACCGACCCGATGTGGTTGTCACCTACGACGAGAACGGCTTCTACGGCCACCCCGACCACATCCAGGCGCACCGCATCACAATGGCGGCGCTGGAGATGACCGCGCTGACACCGAAGGTGTACTGGACCACGATGCCACGCTCGGGGATGCGGCGGTTCGGCGAGATCATGCGCGAGTTCGGAGAGGACATGCCGGAGCCGGACCCCGCCGAGGCTGCCGCGATGGCCGAGATCGGCCTCCCCGACGACGAGATCACCACATGGGTGGACACCACCGCGTTCAGCGGGCAGAAGTTCGACGCGCTCGCCGCGCACGCCAGTCAGGGCGACAACATCTTCTTCCTCAAGATGGGCAAGGAGAGGTTCGGCGAGCTGATGGGCATCGAGACCTTCGTCCGTGTCCAGGACACCACTGGCACGGTCCTACCCGAGAACGACCTTTTCGCCGGCCTGCGCTGACCGGACCGACCGCCGAGGGGCTCCTTCCCGCTACGTTCGTGGGTGCTTGAAGTCCATGAACCACAGGAAGGAGCCCGATATCACGCTACGCGGCACATAAGTAATGGCCGTTGTCCAAATCGGCGAGCAGTGATGGGTGAGCTGGTTCCCAGCCGAGGGTCCGGCGGGTGATGTGGTTGGACGCCGGGAGGTCCAGCGTGACCGGATTCGCGAGGAACCCGAAGTATCCCGGCAGCATCAGTACGTCCGCGGGAATGCTCACGACGGGCAGGCCCAGGCGGCTGCCAATGGCCTCGGCGATCTCGCGGAACGGGATGCCCCCGTCCTCGATCGCGTGCCAGGATTTGCCGGCCGGCCCCTTCTCCAGCGCCAGGCGGAACAGGGAGGCGACATCGCGGATGTGCACGGCGTGCCACAGGTTCGCGCCGTCTCCGGGGTAGCCGACGACGCCCTTCTCCTTCGCGAGCGCGATCAGCTGGGGGAGGAATCCGGCCCTGTCGGTCGTGCTGTGCGCGATGGGGGGAAGCCGCACGATCGAGGACCGCACGCCTCGCTCGGCGAGGCCGACTACGGTGGTTTCCACGACGTTGCGCACCCGCAGGGTGCCCCTGTACTCATCGCCGCCGGGAAGGGCCGGGTCCTCCTCGGTGGCCGGTCGGCCCAGGTTTTCCCACCCGGGTGAGCCAATGCTCCCGGCCGCGACCAGCGGCTTTCCGGTTCCCGCGAGTGCCTCGCCGTACGCGAGCACGACCGAGAGCTCCGCGGCGGTCACGGCGTCGATCCCACCGGACGGAATCAGCTCACGCCTCCACGCGACGTGGACGACGCCGTCGGAGTCCGCGGCCGCCTCCTTGAGCCCGTCGAGATCCTCGAGGTCACCGCGACGCGCCTTCGCGCCGAGCGCGGACAGCGCCGCCGCGGCCGTGTCCGACCGGGCCAGGCTGGTGACCTCGTGCCCGGCGGCGATGAGCTCGGGGATGATGTACGAACCGGAATGGCCGGTCCCACCAGTGACGAAAACGCGCATGCGACTGTCCCTTTGAGATGAGGTGGAGGGCTGTCCTTCTCGTGTCGCCGATCGACTGACGTGATGCGACGCGAGAAATGGTGGTGCCGATGCGCTCAGCCGAGAATGCTGACGCCGAGGGAGAAGTTGGTGTGCTTGACGGAGTGGGCGACGAGGCCCAGCTCCAGCAGGGCGGCGTTCTCCAGGGTCCGCGCCATCGGCAGCTGCCCGGTGTCCAGCGGGCGCAGTCCCAGGCTCTCGACGAACGCCGACACGCGCGCCTTTGCCTGCGCGTCGTCGCCGGCGATGAACACGTCCAATGGGCGACCCTCGGCTGAGCCGGCCGCCAGAACATGGGAGAACAGGGTGTTGAACGCCTTGACGACCTGCGCGCCGGCGGGGGCGGCCTTGGCGATCTCCTGCGCGCCGGAACTGCCGTCAGGGGTGACAAAGCCCTTGAAATCGGAGGTGACGGGGTTGGTGATGTCGATGATGACCTTGCCCTGCAGTGTGTCCCCGTACTCGCTCACCACTGCCGCGGCACTGGCGTACGGCACCGCGAGGACAACGATGTCCCCGGCCGGGGCGGCGCCGGCCGTCCCGACAGTGGCGCCGCCGAGCGCGGCGGCCAATTCCTTGGCTTTGGCCGGGTCGCGACCGATGATCTCGACGGCGTGGCCGCCGGCGAGCGCCCGACCGGCCAAGGCGCCGGCCATGTTCCCCAGACCGACAATGCTGATACTGCTCATAGGGAAGCCTGCTTTCTAAAACTGGATGGGACGCCATGCCCACCTGTCGTGGTTAACGGTCATGTCGTCGAATGACGCGATGGGTGGTGCCCAATTTCGGATGTATTAATTCCGGGCCTGGAACCTGCTATCAAGTCCCGATGTTGAATTCTTGTGGCGAATTCACTCCGGCTCCTCAGGTACCTCTTCAGGCTGCCATTGGCCCGGGTGGAGTGTCCAAGACCTCTTTCAGTCGCGGTGATACCCTGAAGGCATCACCGGACGGGGGGATTCCATGGATCTGGACCTGCGCAAGTTGCGCTACTTCGCCGCCGTCGCCGGCACGTTGCACTTCGGCCGCGCCGCCGATGAGCTGCACATCGCGCAGCCGGTGCTCAGCCGGCAGATCCGCGCGCTCGAGCAGGATCTCGACGCCGCGCTGTTCACCAGGGATCGTCACGGCGTAGCGCTGACCGAAGCGGGTCGACAGTTGCTGGCCGACGCCGGCCCGCTGCTGGCCTCCGCGCACGCGGTCCGCCGCCGGGTGATCGTGGCCGCGCAGGGCAGCAGGCGGATCACGGTCGGCTTCCGTGCGGGTATCCCGGTTACCCCAGCGGTACAGCTGTTCGCCGCCCGGCACCCGGACGTTCTGGTGGACGTGCAGCGGATCGAGTGGGACGACCAGGCCCCGATGCTGCTCGACGGCCGCATCGACATCGGCTATGTGCGGCTGCCCATCGACGAGGCCGGCCTACGCGTCGCCCCGCTGTACACCGAGCCGCGGGTGGCGGTGCTGCCCGTCGGCCACCGATTGGCCGGCCGGGAGCAGATCGCCGAGGCCGAGCTGGCCGGCGAGCCGCTGGTCTGGCATATGGACCCCACCACGCAGCCCACCCGGCGGCCGCACCCCAACGCCGGGTACCTGGTGCGCGGGGTGGACGAGACGCTCGAGCATGTCGCGGCCGGCCGGGGCATCTCGTTCCTGGCCCGTTCGGCGACCGTGTTCTCCGCACATCCGAGCATCAGCTACGTGCCCGTCCCGGATCTGGCGCCCGACCAGGTGTGCCTCGCGATGGCGGCGTCGCACACCTCGCCGGTGGTCGACGACTTCTTCACCGCGGCTCAGGCGGCGGCCGAGACCACGGCAGGATGTGGGAACTACGAAATGTGGAAGCTTGGAAGCGGTGCCGTTTCACAGCACGACTGAGCAGTTCGGCTGACAACAGCAGCGCCAAGAGAGGGCACGCGGGGTCCTGCTGACCAGCGGCAACCGCGACGTGCCCGCCAATGCCTGTCGAGGCGCCCGGCACGGCACCGGACTGGGCACCTACCGGTGGGGGCGAGCGAACCTTCGTCCGGCTTCACAGCTTGCGACGTCTGCGCATCCGCCGGGAACGCAGAGCCGACCTCCACGAAGCGTTCCTCAAACTCGCCTGCTGCCTCATCCCCCACCGACAGCTCGGCTCATTGTGTCAGCCGGACGGCGTTCAGGCCGCCTCGTTGCCCACCGGTGTGGGTGTCGCCAGTACGGCCGTGCCGTCGGTCAGTTGGAGGACGAGGTCGGCCAGGGCGGTCAGGCGCTGGTCGTGGGTGATGACGAAGGTCGTGCGGCCGTCGGTGAGGCGGCGCAGGGGGGCCATGATGCGGGCGGTGGCCGCGTCGTCGAGGCCGGTTGTGGGTTCGTCCAGGACGAGGACGGACGCGGTGCGCAGCATGGCCCGGGCGAGGGCGATCCTGCGGCGCTGGCCGCCGGAGAGGTTGTTGCCGTGCTTGCCGACCGGGGTGTCGTAGCCCTGGGGCAGCTCGCTGACGAAGCCGTGCGCGTCGGCCGCCACGGCGGCGGCGATCACCTCGCTGTCGGCGGCGTCGGGGCAGCCGTAGACGATGTTCGCGCGGACCGTGTCGTCGAAGAGCATGCTGTCCTGCGGGAGCAGGGTGATGTGGCGGCGTACCTCGTCCACCGGGAGGTCGGCGATGTCGCGGCCGTCGAGCAGGATGCGGCCCCGTGTGGGTTCGTGGAAGCGCAGGAGGAGTTTGCCGAGGGTGGACTTGCCGGCGCCGCTGGGTCCCGTGACGGCGACCAGGAGCCCCGGGCGGATATCGAGGCGGACGCCGTGCAGTACGGGGCCCGTCGCACCGGGGTAGGAGAAGCCGACGTCCTGGAAGGTGACGGCGCCGTGTACGGGTTCGGGGAGCTGCGGGGTGTCGGGGCGAGGCAGCGCTTCGGGCGTGGGGGTGGTGCGCAGGATCTCGATCAGGCGCTCGCAGGAGGCGGTCGCGGTGGAGGCGCCGACGAGGAGTTCGCCGAGTTCCTGCAGGCGCGGGTGGAGGTAGCTGAGGAAGGCGGCGAACGAGAGCAGACCGCCCACACTGAGGTGGTGCTCGGAGATCTGCCACGCCCCGGCGCCGATCACCGCCAGCACGCTGAGGGTTTCGAGGAGTTCACCGAGCGGGCCGTACAGCGACGACAGTCGGATCTGCCGCAGCCCGGCCCGCATCCAGGTGCGTCCCTCCCGGTGCACTTTGCTGCGCTCCGCCTGCTGACGGCCGTACGCCTGTACCAGGGGCATGTTGGCGAGGCTCTCCTCAAGGAGGGTGGCGAGCCGTCCGTTGCTGTCGCGTTCCGCGCGGCTGGCGGTGCGCATCAGGGTGCCGAAGACACGGGCGCCGACCCAGATCAGCGGTGCGGCGGCGAAGGTGATGAGCGTCAGCTGCCAGCTGGTCCAGAAGGCGGCGGCGGCGAAGACGACGGCTCCCGCGGCGGAGGTGATCAGCTCGACGGGGGCAGAGGCGACCAGTGTCTCCACCACCTCGATGTCCCCGGTGAGGCGGGTGACCAGGTCGCCGGTGCCGTAGCGGTCGAGGGTGTCCGGCGGGATGCGCTGGAGGTGCTGGAAGACGTGGTCGCGCAGGCCCAGGAGGAAGTGTTCGCTGGTCCAGCCGGACAGGTAGCTGCCCGCGGCGGAAGCCGCGGCACCCGCCACGGCCAGGCCGAGCCACAGCGTGGCCGGGCCCCAGAAGGCGGCGAGGTCGCCGGGGGCCAGGACGTCGTCGGCGAGGCGGCCCGCGATGCCGATCGCGACGGCGTCGGCGGCGGCCGAGACGATGAGCAGCAGGGCCGAGGAGAGGACGGCGACGCGGTTGCCGCGGACCAGGGGCCAGAAGGTCCGGAAGGCGGCAAGAGGAGAGGTACGGGCGTGACGCATCCGGGACGGGCGGCGTCCCCCGGCCGCCGTCCGCTCCCAGGGGGTGCCGGGGTCCACGCCGGGTGTGCGGGCGGACCCCGGCACCGCCGTCACTTGGCGTGCTTCTTGTGCTTGCGGTGGTGCTTCTTGTTGTGGTGCTTGTGATGCGCCTCCTTGGCGCATTCCTTCTTCTTGGCCTTCTTGGCCAGGGTGATCTTCGCGAAGGACACGGCGTTCCCCTTTCTCGGAGTTGGCAACCGGTAATACGGGGACGGGAGTTGCCCGATTCACGAAGGGAGGTGAGGGTTGAATGATGTTCCCTTACCGAATCCCTAACCGACGCGCCTGACCGAGCGTCATCCGGGCGTAGAGGACATTTCCCGGAGTGAGCCGGTCCGTGTCGGTCAGGGTGAAGAGGACGTTGCCCGATGACCACGAGTTGTCTTTGGTCCAGCCGTAGAGGGCGTACGCGGTCTTGGCGGTGAGCGGAGTCAGAGGCGTGGTGGCGGTCCAGCCGGCGGCAGGAGAATCAAGGGGCCAGGTGGCAAGACCGGCCTTGACGGGTCGGCCGGATGTCCATGAACCGACCTTCACCTCCTTGTCGACGTCTGCGCTGTCCACATAGAGGGTCGCGCCGTCGAGATGATGCCCGCAGACCAGCATGACGCCGAGCAAATGACCGTCACTGGTCACGGAGATGCTGGCGACGGCATCTACCGGGACCGTGCACCCAGAAGTACCGGCCAAGGCCACGCCGACCACGACGGCACCGACAACGCGCCGAAACACCCGCCGTGAAGTGGTTGGCGACATCGCTCCCCTCCCCCGGGGGCACAGGCGGGCCCCTGTTCCGCCAGACAATAGGGACACGCGGCACCGGGCCCGCCGTGTCGCCATCGACCCGTTGCGCGCTCGTTGTTGCTTCGTAGTCGCCTGGCTGTGTCAGCCCAACACGGTGTCAGTTGCGGCATCACGACGGGGCATCGTGGGGCTGTCGGTCAGTGGGGGCAGGAGTGCCAGTTGATGTTGCGGACAGTGCGCGGGATTCGCGCCCCGGAGGAAGGACTTGGCTGGTGTCTCCTCGGTGGCGCGGTCGAGGTTTCTCCGGGGCTCGGAGCGCGGGGCGACGGTGCGTCGCAGATCGGTGAATTCGCTGGAATTCGACTTGCGGTCCGTTTTCGGACGCACAGTGCATTCCTCTGGTTGTAGGCCCACAACCCCTTCGCGCTGCGGTGCCTTTATCCGTATGCCGGGCCGGTGACGGTCCAGGTGTCGTTGCCGGTGAGGAGTGCGCCGAGGTCGCCTTTGCCGTGTTGTTCGACGGCTCGTTCGAGTTGGTCGGCCATGTCGGCGTCGTAGACCGGGCGGTCGATGTCGCGCAGTACGCCGATCGGGGTGTGGTGCAGGGTGTCGGGGTCGGCGAGGCGGGACAGCGCGAAGGCGTGGGTGGGGCCGGCCGCGTGGGCGTCGTGGACCACGATGTCCGGCTGGTTGGCCTCGGTGACGTCCACCACCCGCAGGTCGCCGGTGTCAGGGTCCCGTACGACACCGCGCGAACCGTCGGCCCCGAAGCGGATCGGCCGCCCGTGTTCCAGGCGGATGAGTGCTTCCTGGGCGGAGTGCTGGTCCTTGAGGGCGTCGAAGGCGCCGTCGTTGAAGATGTTGCAGTTCTGGTAGATCTCCACCAGCGCGGTGCCGGGGTGCGCGGCCGCCGCCCGGAGCACACCGGTGAGGTGCTTGCGGTCGGAGTCGATGGTGCGGGCGACGAAGGACGCCTCGGCGCCGATGGCCAGCGAGACCGGGTTGAAGGGGGCGTCGAGCGAGCCCATCGGCGTGGACTTGGTGATCTTGCCGACCTCGCTCGTCGGAGAGTACTGGCCCTTGGTGAGGCCGTAGATCCGGTTGTTGAAGAGCAGGATCTTGAGGTTGACGTTGCGGCGCAGGGCGTGGATGAGGTGGTTGCCGCCGATGGACAGCGCGTCGCCGTCGCCGGTGACCACCCAGACGCTGAGGTCGCGGCGCGAGGTGGACAGGCCGGTGGCGATGGCGGGGGCGCGGCCGTGGATGGAGTGCATCCCGTAGGTGTTCATGTAGTAGGGGAAGCGGGACGAGCAGCCGATGCCGGAGATGAAGACGATGTTCTCGCGGGCCAGGCCGAGTTCGGGCAGGAAGCCCTGTAGGGCGGCGAGGATCGCGTAGTCGCCGCAGCCGGGGCACCAGCGCACTTCCTGGTCCGACTTGAAGTCCTTCATCGACTGCTTCGCGTCGGCCTTCGGGACCAGGGAGAGTGCCGGCAGCCCCGGCGCCCCCGATACGGGACGGTCGACGACGGGTGCCTCAGACATCTGCGCTCTCCTCCTGCACGGTGGTGATGGCGTGGGCGAGTTGTTCGGCCTTGAACGGCAGGCCGGTGACCTGGGTGTACGAACGCACGTCGACCAGGTACTTCGCCCGCAGCAGCTGGGCGAGCTGGCCGAGGTTCATCTCCGGGACGATGACGCGGTCGTAGGAACGCAGCACTTCGCCGAGATTCCCCGGGAAGGGGTTGAGGTGACGCAGATGTGCCTGCGCGACGGCGCCGCCGGCACGCCTGACGCGTCGGACGGCCTCGGTGATGGGCCCGTACGTGGAGCCCCAGCCGAGCACCAGTGTGCGTGCGTGCCCGGAAGGGTCGTCGACGGCGATGTCGGGGACGGTGATGCCGTCGGTCTTCGCCTGCCGGGTGCGGACCATGAGGTCGTGGTTGGCCGGGTCGTAGGAGATGTTGCCGGTGCCGTCCTGTTTCTCGATGCCGCCGATGCGGTGTTCGAGTCCCGGTGTGCCGGGGACCGCCCACGGCCGGGCCAGGGTCTGCGGGTCCCGCTTGTACGGCCAGAACTCGCCCTCGTGGTTGGGTGCGGTGGCGAACGGCACCCGCAGGTCCGGCAGTTCGTCCGGGTCCGGGATCCGCCAGGGTTCGGAGCCGTTGGCGAGGTAGCCGTCGGAGAGCAGGAAGACCGGGGTGCGGTAGGCCAGGGCGATACGGGCGGCCTCGACCGCGGCGTCGAAACAGTCAGCGGGGGTGCGCGGCGCGACGATCGGTACCGGGGCTTCGCCGTTGCGCCCGTACATCGCCTGGAGGAGGTCGGCCTGTTCGGTCTTGGTGGGCAGACCGGTGGACGGGCCGCCGCGCTGGATGTCGATCACCAGGAGCGGCAGTTCGAGGGAGACCGCGAGGCCGATGGTCTCCGACTTGAGCGCGACGCCGGGTCCGGAGGTGGTGGTCACCGCGAGGGAGCCGCCGAAGGCCGCGCCGAGCGCGGCGCCGATGCCGGCGATCTCGTCCTCGGCCTGGAACGTGCGCACCCCGAAGTTCTTGTGCCTGCTCAGCTCGTGCAGGATGTCGCTCGCCGGGGTGATGGGGTACGAGCCCAGGTACAGCGGCAGGTCGGCCTGTCTGCTCGCGGCGATCAGGCCGTAGGACAGGGCCAGGTTCCCCGAGATGTTGCGGTACCGGCCGGCCGGGAAGGCCGCCGCGGCAGGCTGCACCTCGTAGGAGACCGCGAAGTCCTCCGTCGTCTCGCCGAAGTTCCAACCCGCCCTGAACGCCGCGACGTTCGCCTCGGCGATGTCCGGCTTCTTCGCGAACTTCTTCCGCAGGAAGCCCTCGGTGCCCTCCGTCGGCCGGTGGTACATCCAGGACAGCAGCCCGAGCGCGAACATGTTCTTGCTGCGCTCGGCCTCCTTCCGCGACAGCGGGAACTCCTTCAGCGCACCGACGGTCAGGGTCGTCAGCGCCACCGGGTGCACCGCGTAGCCCTGGAGCGAGCCGTCGTCCAGCGGGCTCGCGGGGTAACCGACCTTGGCCAGTGCGCGCGGGGTGAACTCGTCGGTGTTCACGATGATCTCCGCGCCGCGCGGCAGGTCGGCGATGTTCGCCTTGAGTGCGGCCGGGTTCATCGCCACCAGGACGTCGGGGGCGTCACCCGGAGTCAGGATGTCGTGATCGGCGAAGTGCAGCTGGAAACTGGACACTCCCGGCAGGGTGCCTGCGGGGGCCCGGATCTCCGCCGGGAAGTTCGGCAGCGTCGACAGGTCGTTCCCGAAGGACGCCGTCTCCGAGGTGAACCGGTCCCCCGCGAGCTGCATACCGTCGCCGGAGTCCCCGGCGAATCGGATGATCACCCGGTCCAGCCGCCGGATCTCCTTGGCCGGTCCGCGCTGCTCACCGGGCACGGGGTGCTCATCGGCAGGGCGGCTGATCTGACTCGTCACTGAAGCGGACCTCCTTCGCGGCGGCGCACGCGTGTGGCCGCGGCTCTGTCGTGGGACGGCACCCGGCTCATCCGCCGTGGTAGGGGCACTGGCCGCGGCCGAGGTCGCGCGCCTGGTCGTCGAGGTAGAAGTTGGGGCGCTGGTCGGCCTGGTCGTAGTAGCGGTGGAAGACCGGGGTGATGCCGCCGGACAGCGGGGGGACGATCCACGTCCAGTCGGCGGGGACGGTTCTGCCCGCGCGCTGTTCCTTCTCCATGTGGGTGAGGAAGCGCCGGGACTCGGTGTGGTGGTCGCTGATGCGGGCGCCGGCCTCAGCGAAGGAGTGCAGCACGGCCACGTTGAGTTCGACCAGGGCGCGGTCGCGCCACAGGGAGGTCTCGCTGTCGGTGTCCAGGCCCAAGCGGGCGGCGATGAGCGGCAGGAGGTCGTAGCGGCCTTCGTCGACGAGGTTGCGGGCGCCGATCTCCGTGCCCATGTACCAGCCGTTGAAGGGGGCGAGCGGGTAGTCGAGGCCGCCGATGCGCAGCCGCATGTTGGAGATGGCGGGCAGCGCGTGCCAGCGCAGTTCCAGGTCGGCGAACCAGGGGTGCTCGGGGTGGCTGAGCGGGACTTCGAGGACGGCGTCGGCGGGGACGTCGAAGAGCTGTGGCTTCGTGTCGTGGGTGCTGATGACCAGGGGCAGGACGTCGAAGGCGCCGCCGGGGGCGTTCCAGCCCATCCGCCGGACCAGTTCGGTGAAGTCGGCGTAGGCGGGGTCCCCGGTGACACTGCCGTCCTCCTGCCGGTAGCCGGCGTAGCGGATGAGCTGGTCGTTCCACACCCGCGGGCTGGGGCGGCCGGGGACATCGGGGGCGAAGACGGAGATCACCGGGCGGATGCGGCCGCCGTTGGTGCCCTGGCGCAGGTGGGTGACGAGGTGCTGGTGGATCTCCTCGGGGGCGGTGGCGTCGCGGCGGTCCAGGACTTGGAGGCTGTTCCAGTACAGGCGGCCGATGCAGCGACTGCTGTTGCGCCAGGCGACGCGGGCGCCGAAGGCGAGTTCGGCGGAGGTGTGGCGGTAGGTGCCGGTCTCGAAGATGTGCCGCTGTATCTCCTGGAGCCGCGTGTGGAGGGGGTGCGGCTGGTCGGGGTGTTCGCGGTGGTGCATCCGGACGAAGTCCTCGGCTTCGGCAAGGTCGGCGTGACCGGCCCCGCCGGGGACAGGGAGTGACGCGGGGTCCTCGTAAGGGGTCCGGTTCGTGGCGGCGGGCTGGGGGCGCGGGGCGGGGTGGGGCACGAGGCGTGCGGCAAGGGTGTCGGAAGGGTTCATGGCCTGTCCTCGGAAGGGGGCAGCTCGGCCCGGGGCGGCGGGTTTCGGGAGGAGCGGCCGGTGGCCGCCCGCTGTGGTGCGCGTGGGCGCCCGCGCCGGTCACCGGGGCCGGGCACCGACGACAGGTTGTGGACCCGGTGGTGGCGGGGCGCCCACGCGGTTCTCGGGGGCGGGCGGGCGTCAGGCGCTGCTGCCGGGTGCGGCGCCGGCGGGCTGGCCGGTCCGGGGTGAGCGGGCGATGGAGGTGCCGAACAGTTCGTCCCAGTAGGGGGCGCTGATGCCGAAACCCCGGGTGTCGTCGCGGAAGTGATGGCGCATGTGGTACTCGCGCAGGGTGCGCAGCAGGCGGTTCTTCGGCTTGCCGTGGTGCAGGTAGAGGTGGATCAGGTCGTAGGCGAGGTATCCGACGATGTAGCCGGCTCCGAAGACCAGGGGCACACCGAGCAGGCCGCTGGAGAGGTAGAAGGCGGAGCCGACCATGGGGATGCTCAGCAGGGGGCTGAGGATGGAGCGGCGGGCGTCCTGCGGGTACTCGTGGTGGACACCGTGCAGGAGGTAGTGCAGCTTGGCGCCGAAGCCGCGCTCGGGTTCGTAGTGCAGGACGATCCGGTGGCCCCAGTATTCGGACAGGGTCCAGTAGACGTAGCCGGCGAGTCCCCAGCCGAGGAGGGACCAGCCGCCGCCGCGGCCGACCGAGACGGCGGTGGCGACGACGGCGACGGGGGCGAACATGATGACGGTGGTGGCCGGGCTGACGTGGATGAGCCTGTCCACGACCGGGATGCCGGTCACGGAGGGCGCGTTGCCCCGGCGGACGGCTCCCTTGCCGGAGGAGGCCCGTTTGGTGGGGGTGTTCACAGGCTCGCCTTCCTCGGTCCGATGTGGCCCAGCCGGGCCTCGTAGCCGATGCGGGCCTGGTAGTCGGTGGTGCGCAGCAGCTGATCGGCTTTCAGGAGCCGTCCCATGGCGTCCCGCCAGGGCTGGGGCAGCAGGTACAGGGAGCGGGTGACCGGGTTGGTCCAGCCGGGGACGTAGACGTTGTAGCGGGGGCGGCGGGCGGTGCGGACCACGGCCGCGGCGATGTCCTGGGGGGTGAGCAGCGGGACGAACCGGCCCTTGCTGACGCCCGAGGTCAGTTCGGTCTGGGCGGGGATGGGCAGGATGATCGACAGGTCCACGCCGGAGCCGCGCAGTTCGGCGCGTACCCCTTCGGACAGGCCCACCACGGCGTGCTTGGCGGCCGAGTAGGTGGCGCAGCCGGGCAGACCGATCATGCCGACGGCGGAGACCATGTTGATGATGTGGCCGTGTCCGCGCTCGCGCATCGGTCCCAGCGCGGACTTCATGCCGTTGATGGTGCCGAGCAGGTTGACGTTGATCTGGTGGAGGGTGGCTTCGTCGCTCTCGTTCTCGAAGCGGCTGACCAGCATTTCGCCCGCGTTGTTGACGAAGACGTCGATGGGGCCGAGGTCGGCCTCGACCGCCTTCCAGAACTGTTTGGCGGACGCCGGATCGGTCACGTCCAGCGGGTAGGCGTGGGCGCCGATCTGGTCGGCGACCGTGGCCGCGAAGTCGTGGTCGCGGGAGCCGATGGCGACCTTGGCGCCCTGCTTGATGAATGCCTCGGCGGTGGCGCGGCCGATGCCGCGGCTGCCGCCGGTGATGGCGACGACCTGGTGGGTCAGTTTCCTCGACACGGGTCCTCCTGGATGGGGAGCTGTTGGGGTTCGGGCGGCGGTCAGGCGAGGGCGTGGAAGCGGCGCGAGTACCAGATCAGGGGCTGGCTGTGGGTGTATCCGAGCGCGTGGACGCGGCCGGTGAGGATCGTGTGGTCGCCGCCGGGATAGGTGTCCTGGACCTGGCAGGAGAGCCAGGCCAACGCCCCGTCGAGGATCAGTGACCCGTCGGCCTCGTGGCGGCAGGAGGCCGCGGCGAAGCGCTTGCGCTGGTCGGTGTCGCGGTCGGCGAAGTCCTTGGCGAGGTTCGCCTGGTCCTGGCGCAGCACGTTGACGGCGAAGGTGCCGTGGTCGCGGAGCCGAACCAGGGTGCGGCTGTTGTTGTCGACGCACACCAGGACCAGGGGCGGGTCGAGGGACAGGGAGCAGACGGCGCTGGCCGTCATGCCGGCCGGGCCGTGGATTCCGTCGGTGGTGATGACGCTCACCCCGGCGGGCAGGTGGGCCATGACGTCGCGGAACGCCTGGGCGGACGGCTCGGCGCGGGGTCCGCCGGGAACGGAGGCGGGGGCGGAGCCGGGGAGCGGTGGCAGGGCGATGGGGGTGTGCCAGGTCACGGCCGACCGCCCGCATCGCCGGCACCGGCCGCGACGGGCTCCGGCTCGTGCAGGGTGATGCGGGAACCGAACAGCCCCTGGGCGATCAGCGCCATGGTGTCCAGCAGCGTGCGGGACGCGATGGGGTCGATGAGCGAGGCGAGGCTGGGGATGCCGAGGTCGAAGGCGGCGGCGAAGCGGGCGTGGGTGCCGGGCCCGTCCTGCTGGACGTACCAGCCGCCCTCGAAGGTCTCGAAGTCGCCGTCGAGCTGGGTGAATTCGATGGTGAGCGCGGCCGGGTCGATGCGGTCGCGCTCGGACCAGCACAGCACGCCGTTGCGGAAGTTGGCCGACCAGTGGGAGTCGACGGTGCGGTCGTCGACCTCGGTGACGCGGACCTCGCGGATGGCGTCGGTGTAGCGGGGGTAGGCGGCGAAGTCGCGCAGCAGGGCGAAGACTTCGGGGGCGGCGGTATCGGGCACGTGGACGTCGAGAGTGACCTCGGGCATGTCAGTGGAGTCCCTTCGATAGGGCGGCGGACGCGGCGGTGAAGGCTTCGGAGATCCGGTCCAGGTCGGAGCGGGTGAGCACGGCCGGCGGGGTCAGGCGCACCACGCGGTGCGCGTTGAGGGAGTGGTTGACCAGCAGCCCCGCTTCGAGCAGGTGCAGGACGAGTTCGCCGGCGAGGGCCTCGTCGCGCATCTCGATGCCGATGAGCAGCCCCTTGCCGCGTATGTCGGCGACGGCGTCGCCCAGCGGTGCGAGGGTGTCGCGGACCCGGTCGATGAGGTCGATGCCGAGCAGGTGTGCCTGCTCGACGAGGCCTTCCTCGGCGATGGTGCGTACCGCGGCGTGCGCGGCGGCCATGGCGACGGGGGCGCCGGCGAAGGTGGAGGTGTGCAGGAAGGGGTCGCGGTCGAAGGGCGCGTACGCCTCGGCGGTGGCGACGGCCGCGGCCACCGGGATGACGCCGCCGCTGAGGTTCTTGCCGACCAGCAGGATGTCGGGCCGTACGTCCTCGGTGTCCGCGCCCCACCAGGTGCCGAGCCGGCCGAGGCCGGTCTGGATCTCGTCGAGGACGAAGAAGGCACCGTGCTCGGCGCACAACCGCTGTACCTGGCGCAGGTATCCGGGCGGCGGCAGGACCACTCCGCCCTCGCCCTGTACGGGTTCGATGACGACGCAGGCCGGCGGTCCGCCCGCCAGGGCGGCGGCGAGGGCGGCGGCGTCGCCGTAGGGGACGTGTTCGGCGGCCAGGAGCGGGCGGAAGGGGGCCTGGTAGAGCTCCTTGGCGGTCAGGGCCAGCGCTCCGGTGGTCTTGCCGTGGTAGCCGCCCCGGGCGGAGATCAGCCGGAGCCTGCCCTGGGCGCGGGCGAGTTTGATGGCCGTTTCGGTGGCTTCCGCGCCGGAGTTGACGAAGTGGACGTAGTCCAGTCCGGGCGGGGTGATCGCGGCGAGCGCGGTCGCGGCGCCGGCCGCGACCGGTTCGAGCAGCAGGCGGGAGGCGAGCGGGTGGCGGCGGACCTGGGCGACGACCGCCTCGACGACCCGGGGGTGGCAGTGGCCGAGGAGGAAGACCCCGTAGCCGCCGCAGTCGACGTACTCCCTGCCGTCCGCGGCGAAGACCCGGGCGCCGTAGGAGGCGATCTCCATCACGCCGCCGGTCATGGACGCCAGGCGGGCCCTCCCCCGGCCCAGGTGCTTGCGGTAGGCGTCGAGCACGTCGGCCGACGAGGACTCCTGCGGCGCCGTCCCGGGTACGGTCGGCGCGGTCGCCGGCGTCATGCGGGCACCCCCGCCGGGGCCGTACGCACGGAACCGGCGGTGGCGGTGACCTCGCCGATCCGCTTGGTCTCCGCGAGGTACAGGATCGAGCTGCGCAGCGCCGAGTCCATCCTGGACCGGGTCACCGGCGGCGGCCCGCCCGGCAGTTCGCCGAGCGAGGTGGGGAAGGTGGGCGCGTCCGCGAACAGCGCGGTCATGGCGAGCATGTCGTCGAAGCGGCGCAGCATCCGGTCCGGGAGACCGTCGGCCAGGAAGACCGGGCGGATCAGCCGGTCGACCATGTCGGTGCCGACGAAGCGGGGCATCTTCCGGTTCAGTCCGAGTTCGGCGCAGGTGTCGGCGACCACGTCCATCACCTGTTCGGCGCGGAGCGCCTGCGGTCCGGCGGTCACCCAGACCTCTCCGTCGCGGCGTTCCTCGGCGATCAGTGCGGCGATGGTGCGGGCCACCAGATCCTGCGGGACGAAGTCGATGAGTGAGGTGGCGGGCAGCGGGACGAGCGGCATGAGCCCGCGGAGCAGCATCTGCAGGATGTTGTGCAGTCCCTGGAAGGCGGAGATCTGCCCGGTGCGGGAGTCGCCTATGACGATCGAAGGGCGGATGATCACCGCCGGTATGCCCGAGTCGCGCACGACCTGCTCGCCGGCGCGTTTGGAGTCCAGGTAGTCCTCGGGCCGGGCGGCGGCTTCCCCGGTGTCGCGGCCCAGCCGTGAGCGGGTCAGTTCGTGCCGGGCCACGAACGCGGTGGAGACGTGGTAGAGCGTCGCACCGGCGTCGGCGGCAAACTCGGCGACCGCACGGGTGCCGGCCTCGTTCGTGGCGTGGGTGGCTTCGGGCCCGCGGGTGAAGTCGGTGACGGCGGCGCAGTGCACGACGGCGTCGACCTGGCGGGCCAGGGCCTGGTACGTCTCGCGGTCCAGACCGAGGCCGGGGGCGGTCAGGTCGCCCGTGAGCTGATCGTCGGCGACCGGGCAGGGGCAGTGGTGGACCAGGGCGGTCACGTGGCAGGAGGAGGGGAGCTCGGCCAGCAGGGCGGTGCCGAGGACGCCCGAGGCGCCGGTGAGGAGGACGGTGGGACGGGGAGTGGACACGATGGTGCACCTCGGGGAGTCGGTCGACAGGGATGGCGGTGCGGGCCGCCGCCGGCGGCAGGACGTCGGACAGAGGGGGGCCCACCGACGGCGTGGCCTCGGTCGGGCCCGCCGTGCCGGACGGGGGCAGGTCGTGCGGAGAGGTGTGCCGTCAGGAGGGGATGCGCAGCGGGTTGCCCGCGAAGTACGCGACCAGCGGCTCGGACATCCGGGCACGGGCCGGCGGGTGGAAGGCCAGGGCGCGGCAGGCCGAGTGCAGGTAGGCGATGTCGCCGGAGGAGATGAAGGCCATCCCGCCCAGTGCCTCGACGCACAGCTCCAGTACGCGGCCGATGGCGTCCTGGGCGGCGTAGCGGCAGACCAGGGCCCGGGCCAGCGTCCCCTCGTCGACCGACCCGGCGGCGGCAGCCGCGGCCAGCCCTTCCAGCATCAGGACGACGCCTTCCACGGCGGTGACCGCCTGTGCCCGCGTCGCCGGGGCGATCCGGGTGTTGGCGAGGGTCCGCTCCACCAGGGACGAGGCGGCGCCGAGATAACTGGCGGTCATGAGAGCCTCGAACCACAGGAACCCGACCGTGTTGAGGCGGTCGAGCTCGCCGTCGGCGGTGACGTCGGTACGCACCAGAAGGTCGGCGGGGACCTCCACGTCGGACAGCACGACCTCGTCGCTCTCCGCGCCGCCCAGCACCGGGCTGTTCCAGAACGGCCGCACTTCCAGGCCGGACGCGGTGGCCGGGACGACGGCGACGGCCAGCCGCGGTGTTCCGTCCGCGCCGGGCAGGGCGACGGACGCGGTGAGCAGGTCCATGGACCTGGAGAGGCTGCACGGTTTCTTCGTGCCGGTCAGCCACACCGTGTCCCCGTCGACCCGTGCGGTGATGGAGGGGTTGAGGATGCCCTGGCCGGTGCGGCCCTCGGCGAAGGCGGAGGCGAGCAGCAGGTTGTCCTTGGCGATCGCCGCCAGCAGCATCCACTCCATGCCGTCGCTGTGGGCCGCGGTCTCCACCAGGGAGGCCACCGAGAAGTGGTGCATGGTGGTGGCGACCGCCAGGGACGGGGACCGCGAGCCCACCGCGCGCTGCACACGCACCGCGGTGAGCAGGTCGGCACCCTTGCCGCCGTGTTCGACCGGCACCAGCAGGGCCGGACCGCCGGCTTTGCGAAATTCCTTCAACCCTGGATTGCCCGGTGATTCCCAGGTGTGCAAGGGGGAAGCGGTCAGGGCGTCATCGAGCCCGGGAAGAAGGTTTTCGAGAACTGCACGTTCATGTTCCAGATATATCATTTTCCGCGAGCCCTTACGTCGGTCGGCCAGATCGCCGCAATTTCTGGATGCGGGGCGGCGAGGAGGTTCCCCTTCGCCGCTGCGACGCTCCCCACGCTAATCACCCGTGATGCAACGACGGTTCAAGTGGACTGCAATGGGATGTCAGGTCTTCCCTGCCAGGAATGGCATCCGCGCTGGACATCCCATGAACGGAGGCAATGAGAAGCAACGGCCGTTTCGGGGTGCGGGAAAGAACAGGGGAAACGCCGGAGGAAGCTATGCCGACTTCTCCGCCTCGGCCTTGAGCCGGCCCAGGGTGCGTTCGATGTTGCGCTGGTTGCGGGCGGTGCGGTCGACCACCCCGGTCGCCGCCACGGACACCAGGCACATGGTCCTGCCGCGCATGTCACGGGTGCTCTCGGTGACCCGGCTGCCGCGAGCCGTCGGCACGATGTCGTAACGCCAGGTGGCCACCGGCCTGCCGAACGACGTCACCTCGAAGGCGAGACTCCGGGACGGCACGACCTGCAGCACCGTGGTGGTCGTGCGCCAGCGCCACAGGCCGTTCCGGTTCCAGGCACGGAACGTCGTACCGGGGGCAAGGCCGGCGGGGACGGCCCGGGCGGGAACGCGGGTCTCGACGACGAACCGGTCCCAGCGCGAGAGATCCGTGATGAGGCCGTAGATCGTGGCCGGGCGGGCAGCGATCTCGATGCTGCCCACAATGGTCGGCTGGCGCATGCGGCTCCTTCCGATGCCGATCGCTCTCACTCCTCAATCCGAACGCTCCGGCTCAGGATCAGGTGGGGCCGGCCAGGAGAGGATCGCTCGCTGCCGCGCAGGCCACGCCGGGAACGCGGCCACGGAAGGCACCATTCCATTTCCGGCTCCGTCAGGATGGCGGGAACCGGTACACAGTGGTCGAGTACGACGTTACCGGCCGGGAATACAGCGGATCTGCAGGTGACATTCAAATGAATGACAAGTCTGTGGCACTGTATGTCGTGCCGGGATTCAACTAGGCTCGAATCTCGAATACCGTCCACTCCACTGCGTGGAGTGTGAAATTGGACCCTTCATGGGGGAATCATGCGTGTTCTGCTGGTCGAGGACGACGAGCATGTGGCCGACGCGCTGTGCGCGGCGCTGCGCCAGCAAGGGCACGACATCGTGTCCGCGCCGACGGCGGCCAAAGCGCTGGCCAGCCTGGACGGCTGTGAACTGGTCCTCCTCGACCTGGGTCTGCCGGACCTGGACGGGATCGAGGTGTGCAAGCGGATGCGGGCCAGGACCTCGGTGCCGATCATCGTGCTCACCGCCAGGACCGACGAGATCGACAAGGTGCTGGGCCTCCACGCCGGAGCCGACGACTACGTGGTCAAGCCGTACTCCGTCCACGAGTTGCGGGCGCGGATGGAGGCGGTGACGCGCCGGTCCTGCCGCTGCGGGGTGGGTCCGGGAGACCACGACCCGTCGTGCGGCGCCACCGTCCGGGAGATCGTGACCGCCGGCCCCCTCTCCCTCGATCTCCGCAGCCGGGACGTCACCCTGGACGGCCTGCCGGTCCAACTCACCCGCAAGGAGTTCGAGTTGCTCGCGATGCTGATGGAGCAGCCGGACACCGTCCACACCCGGGAGGCCATCATCTCCCGGGTGTGGGACGAGAACTGGTTCGGCTCGACGCGCACCCTGGACGTCCACATCGGGGCGCTGCGGCAGAAACTCGGATCGTACGAGTGGATCGAGACGACGCGCGGCGTCGGATTCCGCCTCGGCGCCCCTCCTGCCGCTTAGCAGGGCCCCTCTTCGCGCTGTCTCCCCCCCTCCGCCCTGCGATCGCAGGCGCCGGACGGCGCTCGTTCCCCCACGAAGATCCACACGCCAGGCCCCCATAACCACCCCCGTCTGGAGACGTCCTTCGTGCGCCGCCGTCTGCTGATCACGTACCTGACGCTCACCGCGCTGCTCCTGCTGGCCACGGAGATTCCTCTCGGCATCAGCCTGGCCATGAACACCTATCACCATCTGGTGATCCGCCAGGTCTCGGACACCTTCGTGCTCGCCTCCGCCGCCGCGGCCGACGCGGACAATCCGGAGCCCGAACAGGCCTGGGCCGACAGGGCCGACGCCTACGGCCACGACCACGACACCGTGGTCCTCCTGTTCGACACCCACGGAAAGCAGATCCGC
This sequence comes from Streptomyces sp. NPDC088350, assembly GCF_044753545.1. Classification (NCBI taxonomy): domain Bacteria; kingdom Bacillati; phylum Actinomycetota; class Actinomycetes; order Kitasatosporales; family Streptomycetaceae; genus Streptomyces; species Streptomyces sp. NPDC088350. The sequence goes on from NZ_JBIVNL010000004.1 coordinate 812,628, forward strand.
AGCACCCGCCCGGGCACCCTGGTGAACGAGGACGAATGGGAGGACGTTCTGGAGAAGGCGCTCGCGGGACGGAGCACGGTCCCGTTGGACTACTCCTTCAACATCAGGGCGCGGCCCCTGTTCGTGGCGGAGCCCATCCTTCAGCACGGGAAACCGGCCGGAGCGGTGGCGACGATCGCCCCCACCTCGTCCCTGCGCTCGGAGGTGACGGAAGACTTCTTACTGCTCCTGGGAGCAGGCCTGCTGGGGCTGTTGGCCTCGGCTCTGGTGGCCATACCCCTCGTTCGGTGGAGCCTCGGTCCGGCCCGGAAGCTGCACGAGACGGTACGGAAGATCGCCCAGGGCCAGTACTCGGTACGCGCTCCGGCTCACCGCGGCCCGGTCGAACTGCGCGACCTGGCCGAAGCCGTCAACGCGATGACGGACCGGCTGGTCTCGGTCCTGGAAGCCCAGCGCAGCTTCGTGGCCGACGCGTCCCACCAGATGCGCAATCCGCTGACCGCCCTTCGGGTACGGGTGGAGGCCCTGGAAGCGGTCGTCACGCAGGAGGGGCGGAAGGACCTGGTGGTGGCCATCACCGAGGCGGACCGCCTCAGCCGGATCCTCGACGAACTCCTCGCCCTGGCCAACGCCTCGGCCGCGGGTTCCGGGACCATCACGGTCGAGGTCCGCTCGGTGGTGGAGTCCCGCGCCCAGGCCTGGAGCGACCGGGCGGAGGAGGCCGACGTCACCATCGCGGTGCAGGGCCGTCCGGTGGCCGCGGTCTGCCTGCCCGGGGCCCTGGACCAGGTGCTGGACGTCCTCCTCGACAACGCCATCAGTTTCTCCCGGCCCGGCGGCCGGGTGACCATCCGGACCCGCTCCGACGACACCTGGGTGTACGTGGAGGTCGAGGACGAGGGCCCCGGTATGACGGGCGGCGACATGGACCGGGCGGCCGACCGCTTCTGGCGCGGACGCCAGCCCGTCGGCAGAAGCGGCTCCGGCCTCGGCCTGGCCATCGCCAAGGCCCTGCTCACCGCCGGCGAAGCCCGGCTCGAACTCGAGGAGGCCGCGCCGCACGGCCTGATCGCGCGGGCGGTCCTGCCCCGGGTCGTGCCGGCGTCGGCGCTGCGCGAGGCCACCGAGGCGGAGCCGAGCACCGCGAAGCCGTAGTGCGTGGTGGCTGCCGGTGCGGCGAAGACGGCCTGGGGGTCCTCAGTCGCCGGCCGGGCTGATGTCAGCGCGACCGGCGACTGAGGACGAACCGGCAACCCGACCGGCGAGCAGCCCCTCCAGCTCGGTGGCCGCCCGGTCCGCGCCACCGGCACTCCGCAGCCGGGTCGCGACCTCCTCGGCCACGGCCTTCTTCGCCACCGCCTCGCGCACCGCGTCACGCAGTCGGCGCGCGTTCAGCCGGCCCGCGGGCAGCCGCGTCCCCGCGCCCGCGATCTGCACCCGCCGCGCGACCTCCAGCTGGTCACGGCCGAAGGGCACGATGCACACCGGGACACCGGCCAGCAGCGACTTCTGGGTGATCCCCATGCCGCCGTGGGACACCACACAGACGGACCGCCGCAGGACCAGGCTGTGCGGCACGAACCGGTGGAGGTGGGCGTTGGGAGGCGCGCGGAAGGTGTCGGGGTCGGTGGAGGCGGTGGTGACGACGACGTCGTAGGGCTCGTCCGCGAGGGCGTCGAGGGCGGTCTGGATGAGTTTCGCGTCGTCCTGGAACACCGTCGAGACCGTCACCAGGACGATCGGCCGTTCGATCGCGGCGAGCCACTCCGGCTCGGTCTCGTCCGCGGCGGGATCCCAGCTGCTGGGCCCGACCATCCTTACGGACGCGGGCAGTTGGGTCCTGGGGTACTCCAGCGGCTCCGCCGTGTAGGACAGGATGAGCGGGGCCGTCATGTAGAGGTCCGGCACATGCTTGACGCGCGGGATGCCCAGGCCGCGCCGCAGCTTGTTGATCGGCGGCAGGGAGACGTCGAACAGCGGGACGGCGCTCTGGCGCAGTATGTCGTCACGCAGCCGGCCCACCCAGCTGGTCGGCGGCTTGAGACCCAGTCCGAACGGCGGCGCGTCCCTGGTGGTCAGCGGCAGCAGGAACGTGGCGATCTGCGCCCAGGGGACCCCGGACGCCTGCGCGGCGGCGGCAGCCCCCCAGCAGTTGTTGTCCAGCGCGATCGCGTCCGGCCGCCACTTCCGTACGGCCTCCTGGAGGTCGGTGACCTCGTAGCTGGCCCGGTCGGAGTACATCGCCACCGAGCGGCGCAGCGCGCCGATGGGAGTGCGGGCCTTCCAGGTGTCGTCCTCGCGGCGCTCGATCGCCGGGTGGATCGCGTCGGCCTCGAATCCCTGCCGGCGCAGGGTCTCCAGGCCCGCTTCCTCGGCGTAGACGACGATGTCGTGGCCGCGCCGCCGCAGTTCGGACAGCGTGGGGATCAGCGGGTAGATGTGTCCGCTTCCGGGGGCGGTGTAGACGAGATAGCGGCTCATGGCGAGGATCCCTCTTCCGGGGGTGGATGGGCTGTGGTGCCGTTCGGGACGTGCTTCTTCAGCGGGCGGGCGCCCGCTCGGCGGGCTGGTCCGCGCCGGGCTGCTCCGGGCCGGATGCCTGGGGCTCGTCGGGGAAGTCGCGTTGCCGCATGAGGACGAAGCCGAGGATCCCGCCGGCGATCGCGACGAACCCGCCGACCCGCATGACGATGTCGAGCCCCGCGATGAAGGCGTCGTTCGCGGTCCTGGCGACGAGGGCGCGCTGGGCGGCCGGCACGGTGCCGGCGACCTCGGTCAGCCTGCCCGCGGAGACCATCCGCGCGAGTTCGCCCGCCTGACGGCCGCTGAACTCGCCGGAGGCGCTGACCGCCGCGGCGAAGTTCTCCTTCGTCTGGCTGTGGGCCACGGAGCCGAGTGCCGCGACGCCCAGTGCGACTCCGCCCTGCTGGAAGGTCTCGCTGATGCCGGAGGACATCCCCGCCCTGCGCAGCGGGACGAGGGCGACGGCGGCAGCGGCACGTACGGGGTTGAACACGCCCGCGCCGAAACCGGCGAGCAGCATGCCGGGCAGCAGATCGGTCCAGGTGGAGTCGGCGTCGAGACTGTCGGTCGCGAGCAGCCCCATGCCCAGGGCGACGCATCCGACCCCGACGAGCAGCCGGGCGGGAATGCGGGTCGAGTAGGTGCCCGCCACGGCCGCCGCGATGAACACCGCGACGGTGAGCGGGAGATAGCGGACCCCGGTGCCGTAGGCGGAGAACCCCAGGACGTACTGCATGTACAGGACCTGGAAGAGGATGGCCACGTTGAGTGCCGCGTTCGCGGCGAGCGTCGCGAGGGACAGTCCGTTGAATGACCGGTTGCGGAACAGGGCCAGGTCGAGCATCGGATCGGGACGTACCCGCTCCACGGCCACGAAGGCGGCCATCAGGACTGCGGCGCCGGCGAACAGACCGAGGATCAGCGGGTGCGTCCACCCCTGCGACTCGCCGCGGATGAGCCCGAAGACGAGCATCGCGAGCGCGGTGGAGAACAGCGCGAGGCCGGGCCAGTCGATCCGCTTGCGCTCGGGGTCGCGGGACTCGGCGGCGCGGGTGACCATGACCAGCGCCACCAGCAGACCGATCGGCACGTTCAGCAGGAAGATCCACCGCCAGCTGACGGCCGTCAGCGCGCCGCCGAGCAACGGCCCGACGGCGACCGCGAGGCCGGTGACGCCTCCGGAGATACCGAAGGCGATGCCGCGCTGCCTGCCGTGGAAGTCGTTGGCGATCAGCGCGGGTGACACCGCGTACATGACGGCGCCGCCGACGCCCTCGACGGCCCGGGCGAGATTGAGCGTCAGCGGGCTGGACGCCACCCCGCACAGCAGCGACGCCACGGTGAAGACGCCCAGGCCGATGACGAAGACGCGCTTGCGGCCGAGTTGGTCGGCCAGGGTCCCGGCGGCCAGCAGGAACACCGCGAGGGTCAACGCGTAGGAGTCGACGACCCATTGGAGGTCGAAGAAGCTCGCGCCCAGGGACTTCTGCATGTCGGGGAGCGCCACGTTGACGACGGTGACGTCGAGCAGCAGCATGAACGTCGCCACCGAGACGGCACCGAGCATCCACCACTTGTGGGGGCGCGCGAACGGTACCGGCCGGTGATCCGGGGGGACAGTCTTGTTGTCGCTGTGGTCGGCCATGTCAGGTGCACTCCGGGGCAGGGACGGCGGGATGTGCGCGTACACCGGCGGTGTCGTCGGCGTCTTCCACGCTAGGGACGCCATCGGCAGCGGCAGCCAAGGGGCGATGCAGCGGAACGTCAAGAAAACGCGGCGGAGGGCGAGTTGGGGGCGGCGGGACCGCTCTGTGCTCCCGCGCGCAACCCCGGGACACGGGCGTTTCTCGCCCTCTGCCCGTGCCCGTGCCCGTGCCCGTGCCCGTGGATGCCATGCTCGTGTGCGGGCATCGACGTCCCGGCCGTGCTGCGGCCGGGCGTCGCCCCTCAAGGGATGTGTCAGGCCGTCGTGGTGACGGCGACCGTGTGATATCCGGAGGCACCGGTCGGGAACGGTTCGCGGGGAACCGCGCTCTGCAGCACTCCGCCCCGCCCCGCGCAGCGGGCCTGGATCGTATGGGGGCCCGGCGGCGGGAAGAGCGGCAGCCGCCAGCGACGCCAGGCCGCGGGGGCGAGTTCGGCGGCGAGTTCGGCGGTCTGCCAGGGGCCGCCGTCGACCCTCACCTCGACCGCCTCGACCCCGTACGGGGGCGCCCAGGCCACTCCGGCCCACACCACCGGGGTGCTGCTCGGCAGGCGGCCTGCGGCCGGTGTGTCGATACGTGCCGTGGGGCGTACCGGTACCGGCTCGCGCGGCCAGCCGCGCGGGAGCCAGTAGTCCTGGTTCGGGTGCTCGGTCAGGCGCAGTTCGGTCAGCCATTTGGCGCCGGTGAACTGCCCGTAGATGCCGGGCACGAACACCCGGGCGGGAAAGCCGTGCGCGGCGCTGAGCGGGTGTCCGGCCATGCCGACGACCACATAGGCGTCCAGCGTGCGCACCAGGTCCAGCGGCAGGGTGCACTCCCACCCGTCGGTGGCGCGGGTCACCAGGAAACCCGCCGCGGCGTGCGGTACGACCTCGTCGATCAGGTCCCGCAGTGGGAGCCCGGTCCAGCGCTGGTTGCCCAGTCGGCCCCAGCCCAGCCGGTTGTGGACGCAGGAAAGCACCGCGTCGAACTCGACCAGGTCCCTGGCGAGCACCTGCGCGTACGACAACCGCAGGGGCGAGGCGCATGCGCCGGTGATGTCCAGTCGCCAGGTGTCCGGGTGGACCAGCGGTGGCCGCATGGCGACATCCGTGACGTAGAAGTCGTGCGGCGGGGTCATCAGCGGGCTGACCCCGGGCCAGGACTCGGCGCCGTCGCGCGCGGGCGGCAGCGGGCGCACCACCTTCAGCTCACCGGCTCCCCTGGCGGTGTCGTGCCGGGACAGCTGCCGCTTCCGGGCCCGGAAGGCCGCCGTCAGTGCGCCGCCGCCCACCAGCGCGAGGGCGGGCGCGCCACGCGGGGGCATGGACAGTGCCAGCAGCATGGCCAGGCCTCCCGCCGCGGCCGTGCCCAGCGCCCGGGCCGGCTGGGGTCCCCCTGCGGCGTCCGACGCGCCCCGCCGCCGCAGGGCGAGGGCCGAGCCCGCCGCACCCGCGGCGGTGACCGCCAGGTCCCTGGGGAGGCTGCGGTCGGCCCGGCCGAGTACCGCACCGGCCCCGACGGCCGTTCCGGCGACCAGTGCCCGGATCGCCGGTTTGTCCGCAGCACGTAAGTACTTGACGGTGCGTTCGACCACGGGCCGGGGGCCGCTGTCCACGACGAGTTTGCCCGCGGCGTCCACCGGTGACCCGGTCTGCCACAGCGCCGCGAGGATTTCGGCCGTTCCCACCCCGAACAGTGCGGCGGCCGCACCGTGCTGCCACGTACCCATCGCCCACTCCTGAACTAGGTGTGTATCGTTATTGCAACACAAGTGTTGCATCCTTGGGGGGTCACGTGGCAAGCACGGCGAACACCGGGAGTCCGGTCCTGGACGAGGCGGTCCTCGCCGCCACCGCCAAGGTCCTGGCCGAGCACGGCTGGCACGACTTCACCCTGGAACGGGTGGCGGAGGCCTCGGGAATCTCCCGGGTGACGCTCTACCGGCGCGGTATCACCAAGGACGTACTGGTCGACGCCCTGGTGGTGGGCGCGGCGCAGGCCTGGCAGGCCGCGATCTGGCCGGCCATGACCTCGCAGGGCAGCGGCGGGGACCGGCTGCTGCGCGCGATGCGCGGCGCCTGCGCGGTGGTGGAGGAACACCTGCGGCTGCTCACGGGACTGTCCACGGTGCCGGACCCGGTCTTCCACTTCGGCGAGAGCGACCGTACGGGCCGCTCCACCCGGGACGTCTACGTGGCCCCGTTCCGTCGGCTGCTCCAGGACGGCCAGGCCGACGGGAGCGTGCAGCCGCACCTCGACGCCGAGGAGACCGCGACGCTGCTGTTCAACGTGATCACCAGGACCTACCTGCACATGCGGGCCGGCCACGCGTGGCCGCCGGAGCGGGCCGCCGACTCCCTGTTGGGCCTGATCACTCCCGGGCTCCTGACCAGCACCGCGGACGCGGACACCGTCACAGCCACAACCACAGCCACAACCACAACCACAACCACCGCCGCGGATCCCACCGCAGAGACCAAGGAGTAGCCATGGCCACCGCAGTCTCCGAACTGGGCCCCCTGCACGACATCGAACTCCCCGAGGGAGTGATCCGCTACCACGAGACCGGCACCGGGCCGCCCATCGTGTTCGTCCACGGCATCATCGCCAACGCCGACGTCTGGCGCGGCGTTGTCGCGCGGTTGAGCGACCGCTACCGGTGCATCACCCCGGACTGGCCGCTGGGCGGGCACACCGCACCCATGCGTCCCGGCACCGATTTCACGCTGTTCGGCCTCGCCGACCTCGTCCAGCGCACCATCACAGCGCTCGGCCTGGAGGCGCCCGCCCTGGTCGGCAACGACACCGGCGGCGCCATCTGCCAGGCCGTGGCCGCGCGCCACCCCGACAGAATCGGGTCCCTGGTCCTCACCCCCTGCGACGCCTTCGACAACTTCCTGCCGCTGCCCATCCGCCACCTGCAGGTGTTCGGCCGCACCCCCGCCGGACTCAAGATCCTCGCCGAGTCGATGCGGCTGCGCACCGTCCAACGGTTACCCATCGCCTTCGGCCTGCTCACCCGCCGCCCCATCCCCGCCGACATCATGGCCAGTTACACCGGCCCGCTCCGCGAACACCCCACCACCCGGCAGGACTTCGCCCGCCTGGTACGGGCCATCTCCACCACCTTCACCAAGGAAGCGGCCGAGGGCCTGCGGACCTTCCCCCACCCCGCCCTCATCGCCTGGGCCCGCCAGAACTTCTTCCCCCTCGCCCACGGCGAGCGGCTCGCAGGCCTCATCCCCGACGCCCGGCTGCGCATCATCGAGGACTCCGGCCCCTTCGTCACCGAGGACCAGCCTGCCGAGACCGCGGCCCTCATCGACGAATTCCTCCTCGGCAAGCAGTCTCAATGACCAGCAGGGGGTAAGCGCATCCATCACCGCCGGGGCGATCAACCCGCGGCAGCCGGTTCGACTGCCGTACGGGGCAGCGCTGCGACGGCGGCGCCCGCCGCGCTCAACACCGGTCACGGGAGCCTGGTCCGAGACGCATTCCCACTGCCGCGGACAGTGTCCGCGGTCACCCGCAGGTCCCGGGCGACCGGGAGCAACAACTCCGGCAGACGAGGGCCGACAGGCACCACCTTGACGCCGTGCCCCGCGGGTACCTACGGCTGCGCGGGCCCGGCCGTGCCGCAGTCGGCCGGGTCCAGGTGCGGGAATCCCGCGACCCTCCCCAAGTCGGCGCTGCGGCACGCGAGTTGAACAGTCTCCCGCAAACGACAGACACTGCTCACGCCAAGCCCACCTGCGGTGTGGAGACACCCCGGACCACTCCCAGAGACACAAACACCACAACACGACGGTTGAGGAGTTCGCGGGGTTCTCGCAGGCGCCGACCGGGCAGCTCAGGTTTCGTCGGCGGTACGAACCGTCCGCCTCCGCTGCTGGTCGTGGGTGGCCGCCCAGGTCGCCAGCAGGCGCAGGCCGTCCTCGGAGGTGCTGCCCGGATCGGCGCCGTAGGCGAGGAGGGTCAGGTCCTCGTCCGCGACGAGTGCCATCGCCTCGAAGGTGAGGTGGAGGGTGCCGATGGCGGGGTGGTGGAGGTGTTTGACGCCGGTGGTGTGGCGGCGGACGTCGTGACGGGCCCAGCGGCTGCGGAAGTCCGTACTGCGGGTGGACAGTTCGCCGATCAGGGCGGTCAGTTCCGGGTCGAAGGGGTTCCGGCCGGCGTGGGCATGCAGCAGGGCCACCGCGTCGTCTGCGGCGTGGTCCCAGTTGTCCCAGAAGTCGTGGGAGCGGGCGTCGAGGTAGATGAGCCGGGCGTGGTTGGGCGGGCGTGTCGTGGTGTCGTGGAGCGGGGCGAACAGGGCCCGGCCGAGCGCGTTGGTCGCCAGGACGTCGGTGCGGCCGTTGATGACGGCCGCCGGGGTGTCGGTCATCGTGTCGAGGAGGCGCTGGACGTTGGGGCGCACGCCCTGCGGAGCCGCCGGTCCGCGGCGGCGGCGCGGGCTTGTTCCTGCGGTGCGGGCCAGGTCGTGGAGGTGGGCACGTTCGGCGTCGTCCAGGCGCAGGGCGCGGGCGAGCGAGTCCAGGACGGCGTCGGACACTCCGGCGAGGTTGCCCCGTTCCAGGCGGGCGTAGTACTCGACGCTGACCCCGGCGAGCTGCGCGGCCTCGGCGCGCCGCAGCCCGGGCACCCGGCGGACGCCGTAGCTGGGCAGCCCGGCCTGGTCGGGGGTGATCCTGGCCCGGCGGGAGGTCAGGAACTCGCGGATCTCGCTGCGGTGGTCCATGGGGTCCATGTCTTCCAGGCTAGGCAGCCGCAAGGGTTGGTGGGGTGCCCTGCCATGACACCTCTCGACGGTGACTCCCTCGTTCGCCGATGCACGGGTTGCATGGTGGTCTGCCCGCTCATCGCACGGTTTCGGACCGGCACCGCGGGCATTCACCTCGATCGGGACAGCGACGGCCACAGGCTGCGCTCCCGCACGGATCAGCGAAGGACATCACCATGCAGCCCCTCACCTTCGACAACGCAGGCATCACCATGGCCGGAAACCTCCACCTCCCGGAAGGCTTCTCCGAGGACCGCTCGTACCCGGCGATCGTCTCCGTCCACCCCGGTGGCGGCGTCAAGGAGCAGACGGCCGGCCTCTACGCCGAGAAGCTCGCCCGCGAAGGCTTCGTCACCCTCGCCTTCGACGCATCTCACCAGGGTGAGAGCGGCGGTCAGCCCCGCCACCTCGAAGACCCCGCCTCCCGGGTCGAGGACGTACGGGCGGCCGTGGACCACCTGTCCACGCTCGGTTACGTCGACGCCGACCGCATCGGTGTACTGGGCATCTGTGCCGGCGCCGGTTACGCCGTCAACGCGACGATGACCGACCGCCGTATCAAGGCCGTCGGCACCATCAGCCCGATCGACATCGGCGCCGCCTACCGCCTGGGCTGGGACGGTACCGAGCCGGTGGCCGCGCAGCTGGCGACCCTCGACGCGGTCGCGGCACAGCGGGCCGCCGGAGCCCGGGGCGTCGATGCCGCGATCGTGCCGTACGTGCCCGAGGAGGTGGACGAGACCACCGTCCCCGACATGGCCGAGGCCCACGACTACTACCGCACTCCCCGCGCCCAGCACCCGAACGCCGACAACCGCATGCTGTTCACCAGCATCGCGAACGTCTACGCCTTCGACGCCTTCCACCAGGTCGAGACGCTGCTCACCCAGCCGCTCCTCATGGTCGCCGGCAGCAAGGCGGGCTCCCTGTGGCAGGCCGAGCAGCTCCTGCCGCGCGTGAACAGCCCCAAGGAGCTGGCCCTCGTCGAAGGCGCCGGACACGTCTCCCTCTACGACGTCCCCGAGTACGTCGACCGGGCGACCGCTCACCTGACGCCGTTCTTCACGAAGTACCTCTGATCCGGATCCCGCGGGGCGACCGGCGCCGAACACCCTCCCCTTGCTCTTCTCGCACGAAGAAGAACTGGACGGGCAGTGCCTTTGTGAACAAATCGGCTGTCCGGCAAAGGTAGTTGGCCCACTCGCGGGCGCCGGCCCAGGCACGGTTCGCGCGTATGTGGCCGACCGCCGGTCGCCCGCTCCCCCGACGTGCGGTCTCGGTTGCTCGGTAACGACACCTCACCGGCCGCGCCACGCACCCGGGAGGCGTGCCGTCAGCCGGTACTCCACTTCTGATTGTCCCCGCCGGTACAGGTCCACAGTTGCAACTGCGTGCCGTTGCCGGTCCCCACGTCTGTGACGTCGACGCACTTGTCGGCCTGGGTGTTGACCAGATCGTGCGCGGCGTTGAGCCGGAACTGCTGGGCCCCGGTGCCGTTGCATGCGACGAGCTGGATCCACGCGCCGTCGTCGCGTGAACCGCCGTTGACGTCCATGCATTTGCCCAGGGCGCGGACGGTCCCGTCCGACGCGAACCGCCATTTCTGCCGGGCGGTGCCTGTGCAGTCCCAGATCTGCAGGCGGGTCTGGTCTGCGGAGCTGCCTCCGGTCACGTCGATACAGCGGCCGGAGGCGTGGCCCCGGATCAGCACGGAACCGGCGGCCGGCGGGGAGACCCCGGGCGAATTCCCGGGCGATGCCGCGCCGTTCTTTGTGTCGCCGTTCGCGGTGGCCGTGGCACCACCGGTGTTCTTGCCGGATGCCGGTGAACTGCCGCTCGGGGTCGGCTGCCCGCTGGGTCGCCGGGTGGCGTTCGTGGGGTCGGCCTCGAGTGGGGAGGACTCACCCGACGGCGAGGCGGAGCCGGACGAGTCGGATGCGCCCTGGTGCCGCGCGCTGCCGAGGGCGGTGTCCGATCCGGTGCCGGCCGCCGCCGGACGCCCCTTGCCGTCGTCCCCGCCTCCCATGAGGAAAAGGGAGCCGATCAGCAGGACGCCGACAAGGGCGACGGCAGCAGACAGCATCTTGCGGCGCCGAACGAGCCGGGGCATGGGTCGGCCCGGGGCGGCTGGGGCACCGGCGCGATGGTCACCCACGTCACCGGTAAGGACACCGGTACGGCCGCCGGGCGCCGGGGTGTCCCGCGCGGTCTCGGTGAGTGCCGCGAACTCGGCCGCCGCCGCGGACATGGGCGGCGGGGGCGCGGACCCGGGGTCGGGCACGTCCCCGGACTCGGAGCCGGCAGCGGGTCCCAGCGCGGCAGCGGCCTCGGCGATCGCCGAGGGCCCCTTCGTCCGGCGCGGCAGAGGCAGCGACGCGGCATCGGGCTGCCCGGTCCGGGCCGTGGCGGCCTCCGCCGTCGGATCCTCGGAGGAGGCCGTCATGGTGTCCTTCCGGTACTGGGGTGGTGGCCTGTGCGGCCGGTACGGCGTCGACTCGTCGAAACACGTCGTCGTCCGTGGTGGCGTCGAGCGGGCGCCGGTGATCGTCGTCCGCACAGCCGAGGGCGATTCTGTCGTGTGCACGTCTCTCTGGCCAAGGCGCGACACGCGGTGTCCGTACTGCGCAGAAGCTATCGGAACTTGGGGCGCGGGCATGCGGCGTCGGCGAGGTCGAGCCCTTCGCGGATACACAGGGCCTCTGTCCCCTCGGCACGCACCACCTCCCAGCGCCCCGCGCTCAGTTGGGGTCGCCGAGCCGGCCCATGGTGTCCCGCCTCGCCCCGGTCTCGGCGGGCTCGATCGCGTCGCGAAGGAACACCGCCGCGCCTTTGGCATCCCCCACCCGACGAGCCTGCTCGGCCTGGCAACAAGTTCGCGAAAGCTGACGAGATCAAGGTCTTCCGGCGAGATGCGCACCGTATGTCCGTCGCCCGTGAAACGGATCTCGGACGGCTCGAGCCTCCGCCGCGGACTGTGCGCGTACAAGGAAACCGGGAGGACGGGCTGCGCAGCGGCGGTCGTCAAGCCCTTGGCGACTCGGCGCGGCGCCGTTACCGGTCCGGTCGCCGGACGCGGTCGAGGACGTCGCGGAGTTGGGCGCGCCCGGTGATGCCGAGCTTGGGGAAGATCTTGTGCAGGTGGAAGCCGATGGTGCGGGGAGACAGGTAGAGCCGGGTACCGATGTCCCGGTTCGTCAGGCCTTCCGCTGCCAGTTCGGCGATGTGCAGTTCCTGCGGTGTGAGGTCGGCCAGGACGTCGTGAACGGCGGGAGGTGCCACGGCCACGCCCGCCGCGCGGAGCTCCGCGGCGGTGCGCTCGGCCCAGGGGCGTGCGTCCAGCCGTTCGAAGATGTCGAGGGCGGTGCCGAGGAGGGGTCGTGCTTCGGCGCTTCGGCGGCGGCGCCGTAGCCACTCGGCGAAGTCGAGGTGGGCGAGGGCGTGTTCGAAGGGCCAGCGGGCGCCGGACGGGTCGCCGATCGCCGCACGGAAGCGGGGCTCCGCGTCGTCGGGATCGCTCAGCAGTGCCGAGGCACGGTGCACGATCGCGGCCAGGCGGGCGGAGCGATGCTGCTCCAGGGTCCTCTCGGCGGCGTGGAGCACGGCGCGGGCGTCGTCCGCCTGTCCGGCGCGGACGGCTGCGGCGGCGAGATCGGCGAGGCAGTAGAGGGAGGCGTGGTAGTGGACGGGGGCCGGGCGGGCGTCCTGGGTGAAGGCGCGGCGGAGTTGGCCGTACGCCGTCTCGTGGTCGCCCTCCGCCAGGGCGGCCAGGGCAAGCGCGTGGCGGTAACGCACGTACAGGCTGCGGGACTTGCGCAGGTCCCGGCCACGGACGGCGTGGTCCACCCGCGCCCGCGCACCCGCGTGATCGCCGCGAGCGGCGCGCAAGGTGGCCTGGAGGAGCGGTGCTCCCACCATGACGTTGTCCGCGCCCGCCTCCGTCGCCATCCCGAGGGCCTCTTCGGCGGCGGCCTGCGCCGCGCTCCAGGCTCCGCTCTCGAAGTGGGCAAGGGCCAGGGCCTGCGCGACGGTGCAGTTGGCGCCGGCCGTGGCGGCCCGGCGCATTTGGTCCATGGCCTGGTCGAGCAGGCGTACGGCCTCGTCGGTCTCGTCCAGGATCCAGGCCGCGCCGCCGAGGGAAACGAGACCGGTGAGGGAACCGTCCGGCAGGGTGTCCACGGCGTGGTGGAGGCTCTTCAGGGTCTGCCGACGGTCCGTGAACGGACGGACGGCGGCCTGCGGCCAGACGCGGTCGGTCTCGTCGGGCTGCCGCGCGATGAGGCCGTTGATCCGCTGGATGTCGTGCCGGTAGCGGGGGTCACCCGAGTTGTACGCCGGGGTCGCCGCGGTTCCCAGGGCGCTCAGGGCGAGGGCCGGTGCGTGGGCGGCCATGGATTCGGCCACGGGGAGCAGGAAGGCCAGGGAGTCGTCGTGCCGCAGCGTGACGGCGAGGGACCAGCCGGCTCGGAGGGAGGCCTCGGCGCGGAGCTGGGGATCGTCGGTGAGACCGTCGACGCGGCCCGCGATCTCCCCCACCCACTGCGGGTGGCCCGCGTACATGGCCGACGTGGCCGCCGCGAGCAGGCGGCGGGCGCGCTCCTGCGGATCGGGGGTGAGTTCGGCGGCGCGTTCTAGGGCGGTCGCCGCGGCCGCGTGGCCGCCGCGGCGCTGGAGACGTTCCGCGCTCTCGGCCAGGGCGCGGGCGGCGTCTTCGTCCGAGCCGAGTGCGGCAGCGGCGCGATGCCAGGCACGGCGGTCGGGTTCGTGCGCGAGCGCGGCGGCGAGGGTGAGGTGGGCCTCGCGGCGTTCGGCGAAGGAGGCGGCCTGGTACACGGCGGAGCGGACCAACGGGTGGCGGAGCCTCACCTGGCCGCCGTCGAGGCGCACCAGCCCCGCCTGCTCGGCGGGTTGCCACACCTCCGGGCCGCCCGCGTCCGCCACGTCCGCGAGTTGCACGGTGCCCGCGGCGGCCACCAGGAGCAGGGCTCGGCGAGTCGCGGGTGGCAGCGTGGGCAGGTCGGCGGCGAACAGGTGCTCCAGGCGCGCGGTGAGGGGCAGCGAACCGGACGGGCCGAGATTGCCGCCGCCCGGATCCCTGGCGAAGGCCCGCGCGAGCTCGATGAGGGCGAGGGGGTTGCCTGCCGCCTGCTCGATGATCTGCGAACGGGCCCGGCCGCGCGGTGGGTACGGCTGCTGGTCCAGCAGGAGCCCGGCCGCTGTCCGGTCCAGCGGACCGGCCGTCAGATGCGGGAAGTCACGGTCGAAGCGCACCGGTACCGCTTCGTCGCGTGCCGCGAGCAGCAGGGCGACGGGTTCCTCGTCGAGCCGCCGGGCGACGAAGGCGAGCACGTCCAGCGAGCCGACGTCCAGCCACTGGGCGTCGTCGACGGCGATCAGCAGCGGTCGTTCCGCCGCCGCGTCGGAGAGCAGCGTCAGCACCGCGCTTCTGATCAGCAGCGGGTCGGGGGTGGGTGATCCGTCGGCCTGATCCATGCCGAACGCGTGGCGCAGGGCGTCGCGTTGGCGCGCGGGAAGCCGGTCGACACCGCTGAGCACGGGACGCAGCAGCTGATGCACCCCGGCGAAGCCGAGGTCCTGCTCCCCCTCGCAGCCCCGTACCCGCAGCACGCGTCGGCCGCGGTCCACGGCCCGCGTGGCGGCCCGGTCGACCAGGGTGCTCTTGCCGACCCCGGGCTCACCGGTCAGCACGAGCACCTTGGGCCCGTCGCCGTCCGCCGCGTCGACCAACCGCGTGATCCGTGCCATCTCGCGATCCCTGCCGAGGATCGCCGTCCCGTGTTCCCGCTCGGCACCGAAGTCACCGACGTCCATGAAGTTCCGTTCTCCCCACCGCTCATGTCCCATCCTGCCAGCCCGCCGCGCATGACCGGTCACCTGACAGAAGCGGTGCCCGTCCCACCCCTGACAGCATCCGGTCTCCGGGCGGGGCACAGTGATCGGGAGTGCGGCAGTGGGTGGGGAAGCGGACGTCGACCGGATCCTGCGGGGCGTGGACGGGTCGCGGTCCCTGCTGGTCCTGGGGGACACCGGTACCGGCAAGACCCGGCTGCTCCGGATCGCCGGGAGGAAGGCCGGGGAGCGCGGGGCCCGCGTCCTGTCGGCGCGTGCCTGCCCCTCGGAGGCGCGGCAGCCGTACGCCTGTCTGCACCAGCTTCTGCTGCCGGTGGCGGACGAGTTCGGCGCCCTCCCGGATCCTCAACAGCGGGCCTTGCACAGCCTCTTCGCGCCGGCGGCGGACGGCGTGCCGCCGGAGAGAAGGGTCCTGTCCATCGCGGTTCTGACGCTGTTGGCCCGTCTCGCGCGGACCGGTCCCCTCCTGGTGACCGTCGACGACCTCCAGGAGTGCGACCGCGACTCCCTGGCCGTTCTGTCCTTCGTGACACGACGACTCACCGACCCGTCCGTCACCGTGCTGTTCGCGGCACATGGCGAGGCTCCCCCTCCGGGCGTCCCCTCGGGCCTCGCCGTACGGTCTCTCGGCCCCCTGTCCCCGCGGGCGGCGGCCCGGCTGCTGGACGCGCAGCCGGGTGCGCCCGTCGGACGGGCCAGGCTGGAGCTGCTCCGGCGGGCGGAGGGCAATCCGCTGGCGATCATCGAGTTCAGTGGTGCCGGGGAGCGGAGCCGGGCCATCCAGCAGATGTTCGCGGCGCGGCTGGACGCGCTGCCGGAAGGAACACGGCGCGCCCTGCTGTACGCGGCGGCCTCGCTGCCGCAGGACGAACTCAGCACCGTCATGGCCGCGTTGGGCTCCGACGACCTGAAGGTGTGGGTCCCGGCGGAGGCGGCCGGGCTGATCACGGTCGTCGAGGGGCGACTGGCCTTCGGCAATCCGCTGACGCGTACGGCGGCCTACCACCGGCAGCCCGCGCAGCTGCGCCGGCGGGCCCACCAGGATCTGGCGGCCGTGTCCGCCCACGGCCCCTCGCACCTGGCCGCGGCAGCCGTCGGTCCGGACGAGTCCGTGGCGGCGGCACTGGAAGCGGATTCCGTGCGGGGCGACCGCTTCACCGCGGCCCGCATGCTGGAGCAGGCCGCGCTCCTCAGTCCTCTCGACCACGACCGCGCCCGCCGTCTCGCCACGGCACTCACCGCCGCGAGCGACGTCGGCGACCCGGCGTGGATGCGCGAGTTGTACGCGGCGTCGGGCCGGGTGAACCGGGATCCGGAGCCGACGGCTGCCGCGGCCTGCGCCATGAGCGGGGCGCTGTCGTTGCAGTCGTTCCAGCGAGAGGCGTTCGACCTCCTGCTGGAGACGGCACGGCGCACGCCGGAGAGCGACACCACGACGGCCTTCGCCCTGGCGGCCGTCGCGACGGGTGTCGCCCGCCAGTCCGGACTCCCGCAGCACTGGCGGCAGTTGGGATCCCTCGTCGGCCGGGTGTCCGAGGACGGCGGGCGGCACACGGACGTACTCGCCTCCCTGCAGGCCCTCGCCGCGACCACGACCGGTCTGAGCCGGCCCGCCCGGCTGCTCACGACCGCCTCGCTCGCCCATCACACCGACGAGTCGGACCTGTGCGCGGAGCAGTTCCGGCAGGCGGGCGAGCGCCTGCGCGCGCAAGGTGCCCTGGGTCCCCTCGCCTGGACCGTCGCGGACCAGGTGGACACGCTCCTGGATCTCGGACGCTGGGCGGAGGCCGAGTCCCTGATCGAGGAGGGGCTCTCGTACGCCGCCGTCCATCGGTGGACCCGCGTCGAGATGGATCTCGAAGCCCTGGGTACGACCCTGCGCGCGCTGCGCGGCGAGAGTGTGCCGGGCGCGCGGTTCACCGGCTCGAACTGGCGCTCCGTCAGTCTGCACGAGAACCGCGCCACACATGCCCGGATGCTGCGGGCCCGCGGTCTGACGGCCATGGTCCTGGGGGACGGAGACGGCGCCTTCCGGCACCTGCGGACGCTGTTCGCGGACGACGGCGATCCCCTCGACCCCTTCCTCTCGCCCCGCTGCGTCGCCGAACTGGCCGTCGCCGCCCATCGCACGGGCCGACGGCGGGAGGCGGCGCACGTCCTCGCGCGGGTCCGGCGAAGCCAGGGCGCCCGGCCGACGACCCGGATGACGCTGCTCCTGCACCACGCGGCGGCGCTGGTCGACGAGGACGCGGACCCCGAGCACCACTTCCAGCTGGCCGTGGTCAATCCGGAGGCTGCCCGCTGGCCCCTGGAACGGGCCCGGGCCCGTCTGGACTACGCGATCTGGCTGCGCAGACGCAGGAGGCCGCTGGAGGCCCGCGCCCAGCTGACCGTCGTACGGGAAGCGGCCACCGGGCTCGGCGCGCGGCACCTTGCCGAGTCGGCCCGCGGCGAGCTGCGGGCGAGCGGAGTCGCCGAGGCGCCCGCATCGGCGGATCCGCTGGGCGAACTGACCGCCCAGCAACGGCAGATCGTACGGTTGGCCGCGGACGGTCTGTCGAACCGGGAGATCGGCGAGCAGTTGTTCCTGTCGCCGCGCACCGTGGGTTCGCACCTCTACAACGTCTATCCCAAGCTCGGTATCAGCAGCCGCCACCAGTTGCGCGATCTCCTGATGTGCGAGAAGTGACCGACCGAGAGGCGGGAAGCGCATGAAGCCGGACGGACGGCGCCCCTCCGCCCTGGTGCTCGATCCCCTGGTGCAGCGCCTGGTCGAGGCGTCCTCGGCGCCGCCCTTCCTGCACGAGCTGTCGCCGGCCGTCGGCCGACAGGCCCTGAGGGAGTCCCAGGCCCACGAGGTGGAGGACTTCGCGGTGGACGCCTCCTTCCAGGTGGCGCCCGTGGGACCGTCCGGGCTGGTGGGCTTCTGGATCTTCAGACCGCCCGGAGTCCGTGGCCCGCTGCCCGTCCTGCTCTACGTCCACGGCGGCCGGTGGACACTGGGAGACGCGCGGACCCACGCCCGGCTCATCGGCGAACTCGTGCTCGGCGCGGGAGTGGCCGCCGTCGTCCCCGAGTACAGCCGCGCCCCCGAGGCCCGCTACCCCGTGGCCGTCGAGGAGTGCTACGCCCTCATGGCCTGGGTGGTCCGCCACGCGGCCGAACTCGCACTGGACGCGACCCGGCTGGCGGTGGCCGGGGACTGCGCGGGCGCCACCCTGGCCATCGCGCTCACCATGCTGGCGAAGTCGCGCCGCGGCCCGAGGATCCATGCCCAGCTGCTGTACTACCCGATCACCGACGCGCGCTGCGCCAGCGCCTCCCAGCGGGAGTTCGCCGAGGGATATCTGCTCACCCGGGAGGCCCTGCGCGGGTACTGGCGGCAGTACAGCGACGATCCCCGCGAACTGGCCGAGCCGACCGCGTCCCCGTTGCGCGCCGACCCGGCGGAGCTGGCGGGACTGCCACCGGCCCTGCTGATCACGGCGGAGGCCGATGTGACACGGGACGAGGGTGAGCAGTACGCCGACCGGCTGCGCCTGGCCGGGGTCGAGGTGACCTCGACCCGCTTCCTGGGCACGGTCCACGACTTCGTCTCCCTGGCCGCACTGCGTGACAGTCCGCCGACGCGGGCCGCCGTGCGGCAGGGCGTCGCCTTTCTGCGCGACCTGCTGAGCGGCGAGGACCAGTCGACCGACTGATGCGTCCGCCCGTCGGCCGAAGACACACTGACGGGTATGTCAGCCCTCTACGATTCCTTCACAGGGAACGACCCCACCGTGAGGCGACGCGGCCAGGTGCTCTGCACGAGTTCCGTACCGGCCGGCGAGAGCCTGGAGTTCTGGCACGACGCCGTGCTCGCCACGCTGGTGGGGATGGACATCTCCACGGAAACCGGGATGTACAACGCCACGATGCGTACGGACCGACTCGGCGAACTCCACATCACCACGGTCGACTGCGATCCGGGAGAGGTCCACCGGGCCCCGCGCTTCGTCGCCCACGGCGACGGCGGGCAGGTACTCGTCGCCGTACTGAGCAGCGGCACCGCCCAGGTCGAACAGGACGGCCGGTACACGGAGCTTCACCCCGGTGACATCGCGTTCTTCGAGACCCTCCGTCCGTTCCGCACGCGGTATCCACAGCGGTTCCAGCAGAAGATCTTCGCCGTGCCGCGCTGTCTCCTCGGCCAGCCCGAGGCGGCCCTGGCACGGATCACGGCTCGGGCCCTGCGTCCGGTGGGCGGGCTCGCGGCCCTGCTCTCACCGTTCATGTCGCGTCTCGCGGACACGTCCGAGTCCTACTCCGGACCGGTCGCCGAGCGGCTGGCCGAGAGTGCCATAGGCCTGCTGGCCGCAGCCGCGGCGCAGCAACTGGGCGAGGAGCCGGCCTTCCTGCCCGGCGCAGACCGGGTACTCCTGCTGCGCATCCAGCGGTTCATCCGATGGCACCTGGCGGAGCCGGGCCTCACGCCCGCGGTCGTCGCCCGGGCCCATGGCATCTCGGCACGGTATCTGCACCGGCTGTTCGAGCAGGAGGGTACGACGGTCGGCCGCTGGATTCGTGGACTCCGGCTCCAGGAGTGCCGCAGGGAACTGACCGGCGCCGAGAGCGTGGGCAGCGTCGCCAGCCGCTGGGGATTCACCGGCACCGCGCACTTCGGACGGGCCTTCCGCCGGGAGTACGGCGCCTCCCCGACCGACTGGCTGCGGGACGAGCGGGCCCGGCGCGCCACGGAGGAGGACCGGTGCCGGGCCACGTGACCGCCGTGAACGAGCTGCCGTCGTGGAAGCAGGCGCTGTCGACGGCCTACGGCCACCTCGAACTGGTCGCCCGTCCGGACCCGGATTCCTGGCGGGGCTCCCTCCAGGTACTCCGGCTGGGCACGCTTCGGGTCGCGACCGAGGAGTCCGACGCCGTGAGGGTCCTCCGGACTCCGCAGGGCACGGCGGCCGACGGCCACGGCCACATCTTCGCCCGACTGCAACTCGACGGCCGGGCCCGGCTGTTCCAGGACGGCCGCTCGGCGGACCTGCACCCCGGAGTCCTGGCCTTCTACGACGCGAGCCGGCCGTTCGACCTCGTCCTGCCGGAGCACCAGCGGGCGCGGGTCCTGATGGTTCCGCGCCCGCTGCTGAGGCTGGGCGAGGCGGAGCTGCGCCGGGTCACCGCGAAGGTCATCGGCGACGCGCCCGACGGCCCGACCGCGTTTCTGCTCCCGCTCCTGTCCGGACTCGCGCAGGAGATCGGCACGACCGCACCGACCGCCCGCGAGGAGCTCGCCCGCGCTGTCGCCGGCCTCCTCGCCACCCTGGCCGCGGATCGGCTGGCTGCCCCGGACGCGGCGGGCGCGGAGGAGGCCACGCTGTTCGACCGCGTCAAGGCCACCATCGAGACCCGCCTCGGTGAGCCCGAACTCTCCCCCCGAGTCCTCGCCGACGAGCACGGCGTCTCCCTGCGCTATCTGCACAAGCTCTTCCAGGAGCAGGGCACCACGGTCGGCGGCTGGATACGCCGGCGCCGGCTCGAGTCGTGCAGAGCCGAACTCGCCCGCCCCACGGCGGCCGACCGGACCATCGCCGCGGTGGCCGCCCGGTGGGGGTTCGTCAGCCCCGCCCACTTCAGCCACGCGTTCCACAAGGCGTACGGGATGTCCCCGGCGCGGTACCGCGGGCAGCGGTCGGACGGCTGACGCGGTCTGGGCATCGGCCCGGTACAGACCGCACCGACGCGAGGAATCCGATCGGCACGGTCAGGGAGATCGACCGTCGGCCACAGCGCATCGACCAACTGCGTGGCGCAGGGGCGACCAAGCCGCCGACCGCCGTCGTGGGCACCCTTCGCCGACCTCCCGCGGAGGGAACAGCGGTGAATCCCGCGGCAGTTCGCGCCCGACCGCGCACGAGGTCCCCGTCGGGTGCACTACTGGATCAGCTCCGGTGCACTGACGCGCAAGGTCCAACGGTCCCTCGGTCCTAACGTCGGAGCGAGGTCCCCGCCGATCTCATCCGAAACCGAGGAGAAGCACATGTCCGACGCCGTCGAGCCGGTCCAGCCGGTGCTGGAGCCGGCGGCAGCCGCCTTCGCGGAGGCGACCGCCAACCCGCCCTATCTCTTCGACCTGCCGCCCGCGGAGGGCCGCAAGGCGGTCGACGAGGTGCAGTCCGGCGAGATCGCCAAGCCCGCCGTCGACGAGGAGTGGATCACCGTCCCCGGCGGCCCGACGGGCAGCGTCCGGGCCCGGATCGTGAAGCCCGCGGGTGCCTCCGGGCCCCTGCCGGTGATCGTCTACATCCACGGCGCCGGCTGGGTCTTCGGCAACGCCCACACCCACGACCGGCTCGTCCGCGAACTCGCCGTGGGCGCCAACGCCGCCGTGGTCTTCCCGGAGTACGACCTCTCCCCCGAGGCCCGCTACCCCGTCGCCATCGAGCAGAACTACACGGTCGCCCAGTGGGTCGTCGCGGAGGGCGCCACCAAGGGCCTGGACGCCGACCGCATCGCCGTGGTGGGCGACTCCGTCGGCGGCAACATGACCGCCGCGCTGACCCTGATGGCCAAGGAGCGGGGGGATGTTCCCCTGGTGCAGCAGGTGCTGTTCTACCCGGTCACCGACGCCACCTTCGACACCGGCTCCTACCACCAGTTCGCCACCGGCTACTTCCTGCGCCGTGACGGCATGCAGTGGTTCTGGGACCAGTACACGACCGACGAGGCCGAACGCGCCCAGATCACCGCGTCCCCGCTGCGCGCCACCACCGAGCAGCTCACCGGACTGCCCCCGGCCCTCGTCATCACCGGCGAGGCCGACGTACTGCGCGACGAGGGCGAGGCCTACGCCAACAAGCTCCGCGAAGCCGGCGTCCCCGTCACCGCCGTCCGCTTCCAGGGCATCATCCACGACTTCGTCATGCTCAACGCCCTGCGCGAGACCCACGCCGCCGAAGCCGCGATCGCCCTGGCCGTCGACACCCTGCGTACCGCACTCCACGGCCGCTGAGACACCCGGAAAGAGACCCCTCATGTCCCCCACTCCCACCGTCCTTCTCGTGCACGGCGCCTTCGCGGACGCCGGCAGCTGGTCCGGGGTCGTCGCGGAACTTCAGAGCCACGGCATCCCCGTACTCGCGCCGTCGAACCCGCTGCGCGGCCTGGCATCCGACGCCGCGTACATCACGTCCGTGGCGTCCCAGATCGACGGCCCGGTCGTCCTCGTCGGCCACTCCTACGGCGGTGCGCTGATCACCGTGGCCGGCATCGCCCCGAACGTGGTCGGTCTGGTCTATGTGGCGGCCTACGCCCTCGAAGAAGGCGAGAGCCTCGGCGAGTTGCAGGGACGCTTCCCGCTCTCGTCGCTCGTCAGCAACCTCAAGGAGTGGACGTACCCGGTCGCGGGCGGCGACACGGCCGTCGAGGTCACCATCGCCCAGGACGCCTTCCCGTCGGTGTTCGCCGCCGACGTGCCCGCGGACGTCACCAGGATCCTCGCGGCGGCCCAACGCCCGCTGGCCGCCGCGGCGTTCGAGGAGACCGCCGCCGCTGCCGCGTGGAAGACGAAGCCGGCCTGGGCGCTCATCGCCGGGGCGGACGAGGCGATCAACCCCGAGGTCGAGCGCTTCGGCGCGAAGCGGGCCGGGGCCGTCATCGTCGAACTCGAAGGCGCCTCGCACGCCGTGGCGGTCTCCCGGCCCAAGGAGGTCGCCGACCTGATCCGTGACGCGGTGCGCGCGACCAGCTGACACGGCGCGGGGCGGCGCGCCCGGACATCCGTACGGTGTCCGGCCGCGCCGTTCCTCGTTCCGGGGTGACCGGCGCGGCCGACGCCACGAGCCGCACTCCGGCGGCGAGGGCGGTCCAACGGCTCGGTGAAGCGCGGAAGATGGTCGCGAGGAGCCGTCACTGCTTGGTGACGTCGGTGCGTCGGTTGTCCGGTTTGAAGGGCAGCGTGGTGACCGTCGCCCGGATCTCCCGCTGTGGGGTGCCCGGACGGCCCCACAGGACGACGACTTCCGTGCCGGGCGTCGCGTGCGCGGGGTCGAGTACTGGATTCCGGCGAGCCCTTCGGGGTCCGCCGGATCGGCGCCCGCGCCTACGCCTCCGTGGCCACCGAGTCCGGCTGAATCGCCAACACCGTCCCCGCCGTGTACGCGGGCGAGAGCATGCAGACGTACCGCGAATGGCTAGGCGTCAGGGCCTTCGAGGCCAACCTCTCCCTCGGCGGCAGCTTCGCCTCCGACCGCGTCGAGGACTACTACGTCACCCCGTGGGACCTCGGCTACGGCCACATCCTCAAGTTCGACCACGACTTCATCGGCCGCGAGGCATTGGAACGCCGGAAGGTCGAGAAACACCGCCGCAAGGCCTGGCATCGCGACGACGTCGCCCGAGTCTTCGCCTCCCAGTACGAGCAGGGCGACCGGCGCTTCAAGTACATCGAGATGCCCGCCGCCTTCTACGCGGCCTCCCATTTCGACCGCGTCGAGAGCAACGGCCGCCTCGTCGGCCTCTCGACTCTGTGCGGTTACACCGCCAACGTCCGCGGCTGGATGTCCGTCGTCATGATCGACGACGATGTGCGGTACGGCCAGCAGGTCGAACTGGTCTGGGGCGAGCCCGACGGCGGCTCCGCCAACCCCACCGTCGAACGCCACTCCCAGACCACCATCCGCGCCACCGTCACCCGCAGGCCCTTCGCCGGTGACAAGGGCTGACAACAGCCGGCGCCGACACCTCATCTCCTTGCATCGCGGAGCGGAGCACCAGCACTGCCAGTACCTCTGATTCGGCAACTCCGGTTCCCTCGGTGTCTCCTGACGGTACGTCAGGGACCCAAGTGCTGGCCCGAGTTGGAGGCCGTCGCCCGAGCCGTAGCCCGTGTGCCGACATCGGACTGCGCACCTGGCTGCGTTCGGGCACCGACGTCGATACCGAGGAGCGGCCGAGAGGACACTCCGTGCCCTGACGGGGTCTCAGTCGCCGTGGGCGGCCGGGGCGGGATCGGCGTCGAGCGCGTCGAGTACCGCGTCGCCGTTCGCCCTCGCCCACTCGGTCAGCATGTGGATCGGTTCGATGAGTGTCGCGCCGAGTGGGGTGAGTTCGTACTCGACGCGGGGCGGTACCTCGGCGTAGGCGTGGCGGCTGATGAGTCCGTGTGCCTGGAGGCGTCGCAGTGTCTGGGTGAGCATCTTGCGGGAGATGCCGCCGATCAGCTCGATCAGTTCGCCGTGGCGTACCGGGCCCTGGCTGAGGGCGTAGAGCACGACCGCCGTCCATTTGTCGGCGAGGAGTTCGACCGTCAGACGCGCCGGGCAGTCGGCAAGAAAGCCATCACCGGGACCGAAACCGCTCATGGCGCCTAAGGTACCTGCTGGTTCCTGTCGGAAACCTAGCCTGGGTTCTCTCCCCCTTCCAAAGCTCCACAGCGCAGGAGAGTCATGCGAGTCATCACCCAGCAGACGCTCGGCGGTCCCGAGGTGCTCACCATCGTGGACGCGCCCGAGCCCCGGCCCCTTCCGACCGAGGTTCTCGTCCGGGTCAAGGCGATCGGGCTGAACCCGCTGGAGGCGCGTCTGCGCGCCGGCGAGTTCCCGTTGCTCGGCCGGCCGCCGTTCATCCTCGGCTGGGACATCAGCGGCGTGGTCGAGGAGTCGCCGCAGACGTGGCGGTTCAGGCCCGGCGACGAGGTGTTCGGGATGCCGCTGTTCCCGCGGGCGGCGAGCGCGTACGCAGAGGTCGTGTCGGCGCCGGCGTTGCACCTGGTACGCAAGCCTGCGTCGCTCTCGCACGTCGAGGCGGCGGCGCTTCCGGTCGTCGGGCTGACGGCGTGGCAGGGTCTCGTCGATCTCGGCGGTGTGAGCGAGGGCGACCGCGTCCTGGTCCACGGCGGCGGTGGCGGGGTCGGCCACGTCGCGATCCAGATCGCGAAGGCGCTCGGCGCGCATGTGATCGCGACTGCCAGTGGGAGCAAGCGGGAGTTCGTCGAGGGGTTCGGCGCCGACGAGGTGATCGACTACACGGCGGTCGACTTCACCGAGGCGGTCCACCACATCGACGTCGTGCTCGACACGATCGGCGGCGACACCGTCGAGCGTTCGCTCGCAGTGCTCCGCCCGGGCGGTCACCTGGTGACGGCGGTCGCCGAGGACGATCCGCAGCTGGTCGCCGGGTACGAGGCGGCCGGCATGCGCTTCAGCGGCATCGCGGTCGACCCCGATCCGGTCGCCCTGCGAGGTCTCGTCGCACTCGTCGAACAGGGCAGGCTCCGGGTCCACGTGCAGGAGACGTTCCCGTTCGAGCGCGTCACCGACGCGCACCGGCTGCTCGACGCCGGTCACCTCCAGGGCAAGCTCGTCCTCACCGTCTGATCCCGTCATGGGGCCTCGCGGGGTACGTCCCTATCCGCTACCGCTACCGCCGCCGCCTCGCCGCATGAGATGTCCTCTCAGCCGCGCGGCTTCGGCGGTTCCCGGTTTTCGTCGATCAGGACCGCCCGGGGTTGCCGGGCGGCCCTTCCTCAGCGGGTGACGCGCTGCAGGGCCATCCGTGTCACCGGAAGCAGTGCCCAGCACACGGATGCCCAGTGCGTGACCAGGGCGACGGGGATCGAGAGCGCGAAGGTGACGATCATCGCGTCCACCCAGGCCAGGGTGTCCGCGACGACCTTTCGGGGGGCGTCGGGGCGCAGCACCCCGGACCTGCCCAGGTCGGCGAAGGCCAGTCGGAAGAACAGGCCGGTCAGGGCCTGGTTGGCGGCGTACACGATGAACTGGATCTGGAAGGCGTCGGCCTCGCTGGTCAGCAGTTTCGTCGTGAACGGCGTGATGACGATCATCAGCAGCCACAGCAGGTTCCAGCGGATGGCGCCGCCCGACAGTCCGGTCGCGTACCGGAAGAGACGCTGGTGGAGCAGCCACTGCATGGCGATGGCGGTGAAGCTGACGAGGAACGCGACGTACTCCGTCAGGTGCTCGCGCATGAAGTGCGCGACGCCCGTGTCGCCGTGGGCTTCCGCCCCCGGGACCGGCAGTTCCAGGGCCAGCAGCGTGATGGCGATGGCCACCACCGCGTCGGAGAAGTAGATCAGCCGCTCCGGACCGGCCGGCTCGGCGACGTCGTCCTGCTCGTGCGTCCCGGTGTGTGTGGTCATGCCATGGCCTGTCCGGCAGCGGCCTTGGCTCGGTCGGCGTAACGGCCGGAGAGGACGAACGGGACGACGAACGCCAGGACCTGGACGGTGACCAGTGGCACGGTCGCGGCGTGTTCGTACTGGACGACGAAGGCGCAGGCGAGCGCGCCGAGCGTGAAGGCGGAGGCCCAGATGGTCGTCAGGACCATGTTGACCCGGATGAACCGGGGCGCGTTCCAGAACTCCTGCGGCACCTCGGCCCGGGCGAAGGCCAGGGTGAAGGGGCGGCGTACGGCGAGGGAGGCGAGGGCCGTGGCCGCGAGGGTGCCGTTCGCCAGCGCGCAGATCCAGTGCTGCAGACCTGAGGCCGGGTCCGTCAGCGCGACGCCGGCCATGACGACGAAGAAGACGCAGGTGGCGGAGCAGAGCAGGTCGACGCTGCGGGTGCGGAGCTGCCTGGCGAGCAGGCTGAGCGCGGCGAGTGCGGCGGCGCTTGTGCCCAGTCGCCAGTCGACCGGGCTCAGGGCTGCGTAACACAGCCAGGGCGCGAAACCGCGGACGTAATTCACCGGTGATTCCTCCGTGGTGAGTCCAGGAGCCTGGAAAAGCGAGAGTCCAATGTTGGACGGTCGCATTATGACCGTCCAACTCTCTACCGTCCAGCCGTGACGGTGAATTCCGGAACTGTAGGGTGAGGTCATGAGCCTGCCCCACGCCCTCCTAGGCCTCCTCTCCGAGCAGCCCGCCAGCGGATACGACCTGCTCAAGCGATTCGACGAGGGGCTGTCGGCCGTGTGGCCCGCGCAGAAGAGCCAGATCTACGGCGAGCTGACCAAGCTCCACGAGAGCGGTCTGATCGAGATCACCGGCACCGGCGCCCGCCAGCGCCGCGAGTACGGCATCACCGACGCCGGACGCGCCGAACTGCGCCGCTGGCTCACCGAGCCCGACCTCGACCTCGCCTTCCGCAGCGCCGCGCTGCTCCGCGTCTTCTTCCTGTGGACCCTCACCCGTGGCGAGGGCGCCGCGTACCTGGAGAAGTTCGCCGACCACAACCACGAGCGGCTCACCACACTGGAGGCCATCCGCGACAACGCGGAGTGGGTGGGCGACCCCGTCCAGGTCTGCGGCTGGCTCATGCTCGAATACGGCCTACGAGGTTCCCAGACCGCCGAGGAGTGGGCCCGCTGGGCCGCCGAACAGCTCACCGAGCGCCTGAACACCCCTTCCTGACCTGCAACGGCGTCTGTCGGAGTGGGCGGAACACGGCGGAAAGACGTCGTAGGCAAGAGCCGGCGCCACCACCCTCCATGCCGGCATGTTCCGTCCGCACTCCCCAGGGGTACGGCACGGTCCCCTCGCTCAGAGGGAGTCCAGCACCCTCGGCGACGCCTGGAGCGCCGTGCGCTGCATCAGATCGAGGACGCCGCGGATGCCCGCCATCTCGGAGCCGCCGCCCGCCCGGCCGGGGCCGCCGTGCCGCAGAGCCGGCAGGGGCGAGCCGTGTCCGGTGGTCTGTGTCATGGTCACCGAGTCCAGCAGGTGCAGGCGGCCGTGCCAGGGGGCCGTCCGCCGGACGACTCCGGTGGTCCAGGCGAGGTCGTCGCCCACCAGGGACGCGGCGAGGCTGCCCCGGCCGCGGGCCAGCAGGTCGACGGCGTGGGCGGTGTCGCGGTAGGCGAGGACCGTCGCGGCCGGGCCGAAGGGTTCCACCTCGTGCGGTGCGGAGGCGTCCGGGTCCGCGGAGATCAGCAGCGGGTCCAGGAAGGCGCCCCGCTCGGGGTCGACGTCCACGACGCGCGCCTTCTCCGGGTCGCCGTACACGAAGCGGCCGGACGCGGTGATCGTACGGACGGCCCGTCGCACGTCGTCGCGCTGCGCGAGGCTGACGACCGGGCCCATCCCCACGCCCTCGGCGGCGGGATGGCCGACCGTCACCCCGGCCAGCCCGGACGAGATCGCGTCCAGGGCGGCGCGTTCGTGTTCCCGGGGGACGAGGACGCGGCGGATCGCGGTGCACTTCTGGCCCGCCTTGACCGTCATCTCGGCCACCACCTCGCGGACGAACGCCTCGAACAGCGGTGATCCGGGCGTGACGTCCGGGGCCACCACGATGGCGTTGACGGAGTCGGCCTCGGCGTTGAAGCGGACCGAGCGGGCCACCAGGCGCGGATGGGTGCGCAGGGTCGCGGCGGTGGCGGCGGAGCCGGTGAAGGAGACGACGTCCTGCTCGCCGAGCAGGTCGAGTGCCGGACGTACCGAACCGACGACCAACTGCACGGCTCCGGGCGGCAGTACACCGGCGTCGGCGATGATCCGGACCAGGTGCTCGGTGAGGTACGCGGTCGGAGTGGCCGGCTTCACCACACTGGGCATGCCCGCCAGCAGCGCCTGGGCCAGTTTCTCCAGGGGCGCCCACACCGGGAAGTTGAAGGCGTTCACCTGGAGCATCAGGCCCGGGGACGGGGTGACGAGGTGGACGCCGAGGAAGTCGTCGCCTCGGGCGAGGCGTTCGGCCGGGCCCTCCACCAAGTGGGGCGCGTCGGGGAGTTCGGCGCGTGCCCGGGTCGCGTAGTCGCGCAGGACACGGATGCCGCCGTCGACGTCGTAACGGGCGTCGCCGAGGGTGGCCCCGGCGCGGATCGAGAGGGCGTACAGCTCCTCGCGGCGGGCGCGGACGGCGGCGGCGAGCGCGTCCAGGAGGTCGGCCCGCTGGTGGAAGGTCAGCGCGCGCAGCGCGGGGCCGCCGGTCTCGCGCGCGTGGTCGAACGCGCCCGCGAGGTCGAGGCCTTGGGAGGAGACGCGGCAGACCGTCTCGCCGGTGACGGCGTCGTACACGTCAACTGCCGTTGCCCCAGGGGCAGATGGTGTGATCCAGGTGTCCTGCAGATAGCTCGCGAGAAGCATGGGATACGGCCCGCTTTCGTTCGGAGTGGTCGGGGGACACGACGTCGGGTTACGGGACCGGGTGGTGACCCCAGATGTCGGCCGTGTACGTACGACTCACCCAGGTGCTCTCGTCGACCTGCACACCGCCCGCGCCGATCTCGATGCCGAAGCCGGCCGGCGAGGTCATGTAGAACGAGAACATCCCGTCGTTGGCGTGCTTGCCGAGCGTGGCCATGAGCGGGACGTCGTGCTCGCGCGTCCGGTCCAGGGCGCGGCCGACCTCCTCCGGGGTGGTCACCTCGCACAGGATGTGGTGGGTGCCCTCGTTCTTGTACGACCGGATGAAGGCGATGCTGTGGTGCCTCGGGTTGCACCCCAGGAAGTAGAAGGTGCCCCAGGGGTAGTCGGCGGTGTCGCTGAGCCGGAAGCCCAGGACGTCGCAGTAGAAGTCGACCGCCTCCTGGACCCGGGGCGTCTTCATCACGACGTGCCCGAGCCCCTGCTCACCGGTCACGAAATCGACGCCCAGCGGCGACACGAACTGGCTCGGTGCGAGCCGGCGCCCGCAGAACAACTCGGTGCGGATGCCGAGGGGACCGCCGAAGTGCACCATGCGCGCCACCTGGCGGTCCCGGCACTCCGCCTCGGTGCCCACGGTCACGTCGACGCCCGCTTCCTTGAGCCGCACCGTCGTCTCGTCGATCGCCGCCCCGTCGCGGACCTCCCAGCCGATGACCGTGACTCCGCCGGTCTCCGCCTCCGTCAGCCACATACGGAAGGGGTGCTGGTCCATGCGCAGGCGGTGGCTCACGGGCCCCTCGGGGTCTCCCGGCTCGACCGCGAGGCCTATCACTGTGCGGGCGTACTCCGCCCACGCTGTCGGATCGGGCGTCCCGATCCCCACGTAACCAAGGCTCTGGATCGTCATGACGAAGACAGTATTTGTTAGACCCTTGACGGTCAAGGGTCTAACGAATACGTTGACGCCATCGAGCCGAGGAGGACTCCGATGCCGGAGAAGCCCCGCCTGCAGCCCGTCGACGAGGCCGACCTGCAGGAGAAGACACTGGCGTCGCTGGCGCCGTACCGCGACCAGGACGGCCGGATCTACGCGATCTGGGCGACCCTGGCCCACCACGAGGACGCGCTGCGCCGCTACCTCGTCTTCAGCAATCACGTGCTGGGCAAGAACACCCTGCCGCTCACGTCCCGGGAGCTGATGATCCTGCGGATCGCCGCCCGGTCGCGGGCCGCGTACGAGTGGGACCAGCACGTCCGTATCGCCCGCCGCGCCGGCCTCGCCGACGGGACCATCCTGGCCGCCGCGACCGGTACCTGGGACGGACTCGACGACCTGGACCGGGTGCTGCTCGCCGCCACCGACTCGCTCGTCGACCGGCAGGGCGTCGACGACGGACTGTGGAACCGGCTGACGGCCCTGCTGAGCACCGAGCAGGTCATCGACGTCCTCTACACGGTCGGCCAGTACCTCACCGTCGCCACCGTCATCAACACCCTCGGCGTCCAGGTGGAGGGCGAGCTCGCACTCCCCCTCCCCGACCTCTCCGACCAGGCCGTCCAGAAGGAAGTGTCCCCATGAAGCTCGCCAACCTCGCGGGCCGCCCCGTCCTCGTGCGCGACGAGCGCGCCCTCGACATCGCGAACGCCAGCAAGGGAGCGATCGAACCGCGCCTGGAGGTGCTGTCCGACCTCTCGCTCCACGACGAGCTGCGCGCCCTCGCCGAGCGGGCCGCCGAGGCCGACTGGAAGCCCTTCGCGCCGCGCGAGCTGGGCCGGGTGGCCAAGCCGTACAAGGCCATCGGGGTGGCCCTCAACTACCGTGCGCACGCGGAGGAGTCGAACCTCCCCGTCCCCGACGAGCCGTCGGTGTTCGCCAAGTTCGCCTCGTCGGTGATCGGTCCGTACGACGAGATCGTCGTCGAGCCGCAGTACGACAAGGTCGACTACGAGGCCGAACTCGTGGTGGTGATGGGCAGGGCCGGCAAGAACATCCCGGCGGCCGACGCCTGGTCCCACGTCGCCGGCGTCACCGCCGGCCAGGACATCAGCGACCGCCGCGAACAGTGGCGCAAGCCGATCAACCAGTTCACGCTGCCCAAGTCGTACGACACCTTCAGCCCCGTCGGCCCGTACCTGGTGACGGTCGACGAGTTCGAGGACCCGGACGACATCGAGGTGGCCGGCTGGGTCGACGACCTGGAGGTGCAGCGGGGCCGTACCTCGGACCTCATCTTCCCGGTGCCCGAGCTGATCGCCTGGCTGTCGAAGCGGGTGACGTTCGAGCCGGGCGACCTGATCTTCACCGGTACGCCCGCCGGCTGCGGTGTCCGCCGCACTCCTCGGCTGTACCTCACCGAGGGTAAGGTCCTGCGGACCGAGGTCACCGGCGTCGGCACCATGGTCAACCCGATCATCACCGGTTAACCGAAGGGAAGGCGTGAGATCGTGACGGACACCGAGCGCGAGGCGGGACCCGCGAGCCGGACCCGGGAGTTCTCGGAGCTCCTGCGCCACCACCACCGGGAGCTGGGCACCACCGACCCACGGGATCTCGACGCCATCGAGATGGTCACCGATCTCACCCGCCTCGAAGCACGCCTGACCAAGGACTTCGAGAAGCACGTCCACCGGCCGCTCGGCCTGACCTGGGCGGGCTTCCGCATCCTGAACGCCCTGTGGGTCTACGGCCCGATCGGCCAGCAGGACATCGGGCGGGTCTCCGGGTCCACCCGCGCCAGCATCTCCAGCGCGCTGGCGACCCTGGAGAGCCGCGGGCTGGTCACCCGCGAACGCGTCGAGTCCGACCGCCGCCAGCTGATCGTCGAGCTGACCGCGGAGGGTCAGGACACGCTGCGGCAGGCGATCGCGGCCCAGACCAGGCGCGAGCGGGCCTGGACCGGGGTCCTGCGCGACGATCAGCTCAGTGAACTGGTGCATCTTCTGCGTACGCTGGTCAATCAGGAGACCCCGCCGGCGGAGTGACCCGGCACGGGGACCGCTCGGCAGCCCCCCCATGGACAGATGCGCGGAGCCGCCGCAGCACAACCGCCGAAACTAGTTAGAACCCTTACCATCAAGCATCTGACAGTTGATTGGCTTCTCAAACAGGCTGGTTTTTCCAACAGGTTGGTTTCTCAAGGGAGAGAATCATGGTCCGTCGTGTCGTCACCGGTGTGGATCCCAGTGGCAAGCCCGTGATCGTCAGTGACGGCGAGCCGCCCGTCACCCGTCAGTACACGCACACCCCGGGCTTCGCCCGCTCCCTGGTGTGGAACACGACGGCTCCCGCCGCCCCGTCGGCCGACCCGACGGCGTCCCTGAAGTCCTACGTGCCGGCCCCCGGCGAGACGATCGCGCTGGCCGTCACCTTCCCGCCCGCCAGTGTCTACGCCGACCCCAGCTGGGACCCCGCGGCGGCCGGCGCCGAGCAGCTGGAGGCGACCCCGGGCTTCGCCGAGCTGTTCGAGCTCGACAACCCCGGTATGCACACCACTCCCACGGTCGACTACGGCGTCGTCCTGTCCGGCGAGATAGTCCTCGACCTCGACGGCGGCGAGACCGCGGTGCTGGCGCCCGGTGACCTGATCGTGCAGAACGGCACGCGCCACGCCTGGCGCAACGTCGGCACGGAGCCCGCCACGGTGTTCTTCGTCCTGATCGGCGCGGGCGGCACGTCATGAGCGCCCTCACGACCGCGGCCCCCGGGGCACCGGTCGTGGAGCTCGACCTCGCGGAGCTCCGCCACGACCCGTACCCCGCCTACGCCCAGCTGCGCCGCTCCACGCCACTGGCCTGGGTCCCGTCGGTCGGACGGCACCTGCTCACCCGCTACGACGACATCGTCCACGCGGAGAAGCTGCCCGAGGTGTTCAGCTCCCGCGAGGAGGGCTCGCTGCTGCTGCGCACCGTCGGCCCGAACCTGCTCCGCGAGGACGATCCGGAGCACCGGCGGCTGCGGGCCGCGGCCGAGCCGCCGACCCGCCCCCGCCAGGTCCGCGACCTGTGGGCCGGTACCTTCGAACGCACCGCGCACGAACTGCTCGACCGCATCGCCGACCGCGGCGAGGCCGACCTCATCGCCGACTTCGCCGAGCCGCTGGTCGCGGCCAACCTGGCGCTGGTGCTCGGCCTGCGGACCGCGCGCGCCGAGGACATCGCCGACTGGTCGCGGGCGATGATGGCCGGCAACAGCAACTACGCCGACGACCCCGACATCTGGCTGCGCGCCGAACAGGCCACGCGGGCGATCGAGGACGCCGTGGCGGAGGCCGCCGAGGCCGCCCGGCGCGAGCCCGACGGCTCGGTGATCTCCTCCATGGTCCACGCGGCCGACCCCGTGTCGCTCACCGAGATCCAGAACAACGTCAAGGTCGTCATCGGCGGCGGTGTCAACGAGCCGCGTGACGTCTTCGGCGTCGGCGCCTGGGCGCTGCTGCGCCGGCCTGAGGTGCTGGACCGCGTCCTGAAGGACCCCGCGAGCTGGAAGCGGGTCTTCGAGGAGACGGCCCGCTGGATCTCGCCGATCGGCATGTATCCGCGCCAGCTCACCCGGGACTACGAGATCGCCGGGGTGACGCTCCCGGCCGGCAGCCGGGTGGCGTTGGTGATCGCCTCGGGGAACCGGGACGAGTCGGTCTTCGAGCGGGCCGAGGAGTTCGACATCGACCGTCCGCACCGCCCGCACCTCGCCTTCGGCGGCGGTCCGCACTTCTGCATGGGCGCGTGGGTCGCACGCCATGAGGTCAGCGCCCTCGCCTGGCCCCTCGTGTTCAGCCGTCTCAAGGACCTCCGCCTCGCCGAAGGCGCCGCCGACCGGCTGGACGGCTGGGTCTTCCGGGGACTCACCTCGCTCCACGTCACCTGGCACACAGCCTGAGCCGTCCCCTCCAGGAGGACTTCATGCCAACCGTCATCTTCCAGTCGTCCGACGGGACCGAACACAAGGTCACCGCCGCGTCGGGGACGGTCCTCATGCAGGCGGCCGTGTCGAACGGCGTCGAGGGCATCGTCGCCGAGTGCGGCGGCAACGCCGCCTGCGCCACCTGCCACGTCTACGTCGACGCCAAGCAGAGCGACCTCGTCGGTCCGCCGAACGACGTCGAGGACGAGATGCTGGACTTCACCGCCGCCGAACGCCGGCCCACCAGCCGCCTCAGCTGCCAGATCCAGCTCTCCGACGCCCTCGACGGTCTGGTCGTCCACGTACCCGAGGAGCAGGTATGACGAGCGACGCGGGCGTGGTCGTCATCGGCGGCGGACAGGCCGCGTTCAGCGCCGTGTCCACACTGCGCGCGTCCGGCTACGACGGTCCGGTCACCGTGTTCGCCGCCGAGCCCCATCTGCCGTACCAGCGCCCGCCGTTGTCGAAGAAGGCCCACACCGACCCGGACGGCGTCCGCGTCCAGCTGGCGCCGGAGTCCTTCTACCGCGAGCGGGACATCGCACTGCGGCTCGGCGAGGACGTCGTCGCCCTCGACACCGCCGCCCGTACGGTCGTCACCGCGTCCGGGGCCCGCCTGCCCTACGCCCATCTCGTCCTGGCGACCGGCGCGCGCAACCGCCCGCTGCCCGTCCCCGGCGCCGAGCTGGACGGCGTGCACGCCCTGCGCTCCCTCGACGACGCGCTGGCCATCGGCCGGGCGCTGACGACGGCCCGCGAAGTCGTCGTCGTGGGCGGCGGGTTCATCGGGCTGGAACTGGCGCAGGTCGCCAGGGCGCGCGGTGCCCGGGTGACCGTGGTCGAACTGGCCGACCGCCTCCTGAGCCGGGCCGTCTCACCCCAACTTCAGGAACAGCTGCGGGAACGCCACGAACGCTCCGGAGTCCGCGTCCTCACCGGCACGGCCGTACATGCGATCGAGGGCACCGACCGGGTACGGCAGGTCGTCACGGACCGCGGCACACTCCCCGCCGGCCTCGTGGTCTACGGCATCGGCGCCGTCCCTCGCGACGAGCTGGCCCGGGACGCGGGGCTGGCCGTGGACGACGGTGTGGTCGTGGACGAGTGGCTGCGGTCGGTCTCCGACCCGCGGATCTCCGCCGTCGGCGACTGCGCCCGCCATCCGCATCCGCACGCGGAGGGGCTGGTCCGGCTGGAGTCGGTGCAGAACGCCACCGACCAGGGGGCGTCCGTTGGCCGTCGGATCGCCGGTACGTCCACGCCGTACGGGAGTCTGCCGTGGTTCTGGAGCGATCAGGGCGACATCAAGTTGCAGATCGTCGGGCTGCGTTCGCCCTCCGACGAGGTGCTCCTGGTGCCCGGTGACTCCCCGGAGCGGCTGGCCGCCCATGCCTTCCGTGACGGCCGGCTGGTGGCCGTGGAGACCCTTAACTGGCCCGCCGAGCACCTGGCCGCCCGCCGGCTGCTGGAGCGGCGGACACCGGTCCACGTCGACGACCTGGCGGGGACGACCCTCGGCGCGCTCGCCCGCGCCAGACGCGCGGCGGAGGTGCGGACATGACGCGTACGTTCGGCGCCCACCTCGCCGTCAGCGCGGCCGAGGCCGGCTCCCGTACCGCCCTCGTCTTCGAGGACCGGACCTGGACCTATGCCCAACTGGACCTGGCCGTACGGCGGACCGTCGCCCGTCTCGACAAGTACGGGGTGCGCAAGGGCGACCGCGTGGTCATGCAGGGGGCGGCCCGGCCCGAGGCCCTGATCACACTGTTCGCGGTGACGCGGATGGGGGCGGTGCTCGTGCCGCTGCACCCGCAGGTGACCGAGGGCGAACTCGGCGTCGTGTGCGAGGAGACGGCGCCGTGTGCGGTCGTCGGCGACAGTACCTTCCCGGAGGGGACGGGGAATCGCCTGGCGTGGGAGGACCTGCACGTCGACGACGAGGTGTCCGCCCCCGCCGTCGGGGAGCCTCCGGCCGGCTCGGACATCGCGATCATCGCGTTCACGTCCGGCACCTCCGGCCGCCCCAAGGGCGTCGCGCTGACCCACGACAACCTGTACTGGAGCATGGTCAACGGCCTGTCCCGGCTGCCGGTCGGCCAGGACGACACCGCGCTCGTCTCCACCCCGCTGGCGCATGTCGCCGTGCTCGGCGGCCTTCCCCAGTACACCTGGGCACGGCGCGGGACGGTGATCCTGGCCCCGCGCTTCGAGCCGGACCTGTTCATCGACCTGGTCCGCGACCACAGGGTCACCTGTGCCTTCGCCGTACCGGCGATGTCCGCCCTGCTGGCCCGGCACCCCCGCTTCGGCGGCGGTGAACTGGACACACTGCGGTGGATCCTCTCCGGCGGGTCTCCGGCCCAGACCGCCACCCGCGAGCAGTTCCGGGCCCGCGGGGTCGGGGTGGTCAACTCCTACGGGCTGACGGAGACCGCGGCCGGGGTGACGTACTCCGCCGCCGACGATCCGGCGGCCTCCACCGGATCCCCCGTCCCCCAGGTCGAGTTGAGGGTCGTGGACGGGACCGGGGCGCCGGCCGGAGCCGGTTCCCCCGGTGAGATCTGGGTGCGGGCGCCGTCGGTGGCGGACGTGTACTGGACGGCCGCCGGGACGGTGCCCGTGACCGACGGCGAAGGGTGGTTCCACACCGGGGACCGCGGACTGTTCGACGCCGAGGGCCGGCTGTCCGTCGTCGGCCGGCTCAAGGACACCATCATCACCGGCGGGGAGAACATCGATCCCGCCGAGGTCGAGAACGCCCTCGCCGACTTCCCCGGCGCGGTCGAGGTCGCCGTGTCCGGTGCGCCGGACCCGGTCTGGGGCGAGGTGGTGACCGCCTTCCTCGTCACCGCGACCGGCACGCCGACCCTGGACGAGGTCCGTGCCCATCTCGACGGCCGGCTCGCCCGGCACAAGTGGCCCCGGCGCCTGTGCGTCGTACCCGCACTCCCCCGCGGGGCCACCGGAAAGCTGCAGCGCGCGCGGCTGACGACGCTGCTGGACAACTGACCCACCCTTCACCACTCCCAGGGACTGCGCCGCGGTTGGCGCCGTCTCCCCCAGCCGTACCCGAAGCCGTACCCGAGCCGAACCCGAGGAGACGCCATGAGTGCGACCATGCGAGCCGCGCGGATGCACGCCGTCGGCGAGCCGATGAGGATCGAGGAACTCCCCGTTCCCGACCCCGGCCCCGGTGACGTCCGCGTGGCCGTCCACGCCGTCAACATCGTTCCGAACCTGGCCAACATCCTGAACATGTGGACCACCTGGTTCCCGCACAGCCCCCTGCCGACCCTCCCGGCGGTCTTCGGCCTGGACCCGGCGGGAGTGGTGGACGCCGTCGGCGAAGGCGTCCAGGCGTTCAAACCGGGCGACCGGGTGTACGTCAACCCGGGCCGCTCCTGCGGGTCCTGTCGCTCGTGCCGCGGCGGCGACTCGATCAACTGCGCCAGCTACGCCTTCGCCGGCTACTTCGGCTTCTCCCCGACCGCGGTCGACCTGCTCGACCGCTACCAGGGCGGCCTCGCCGAGTACATGCTGGCCCCGGCGTACAGCCTGGTGAAGCTGCCGGACTCGCTCCCCTTCGAGGCCGCCGCCCGCTTCGGCTACATCGGCACCATGTACTCGGCGCTGCGCAAGGCCGGGGCCGGTCCGGGCAAGACGATCCTCGTCAACGGCATCAGCGGCACCCTGGGCATCGCCGCCGCGCTCCTCGCCCCCGCCATGGGCCTCACCCACGTGTACGGCACCGGGCGCGACAAGGACTTGCTCGACCAGGTCGGCGAACTGGCGGGCGGCCGGCTGCACCTGCACTCCCTCGACGACGGCCCGGTCGACGAGTGGATCCACGAGCAGACCGACGGCTACGGCGCCGACATCTACATCGACGCGCTCGGCCCGGGCGCCCCGCACGAGACGTTCCGGGCGGGCATGCGGGCGATGGCACGCGGTGGCATCGCCGTCAACATCGGCGCCGTCGCCGGTGATCTCCCGATCGACATCCACCGGATGATGGACCAGCAGCTGCGGCTGATCGGCTCGGCGTGGTTCACCTCCGCCGAGGGCCAGACCATGGCCGACATGGCGGGCGCCGGCCTGCTGGACCTGAGCCCGCTGGAACACCACGTGTACCCCCTGCACCAGGTCAACGAGGCCATCAGCGGTATCGCCGCACGCAACGGCGGCTTCAGCAACTTCATCATCAGCCCGACGGCCTGACCGTCCGTCCTCCCTGGAGACCCAGATGCACACCTCGCACGCCGGGCGCCCGGCCGACCCCCTCGACCTCCTGGAACTCGACTCCCTGCTCACCCCCGACGAGCGCGCCGTCCGCGACGCGGTGCGCACCTTCTGCGACCGGCGCGTCGAACCGCACATCGCCGAGTGGTTCGAGCAGGGGGAGATCGAGGACATCCGCGGCCTCACCAAGGAACTCGGCGAACTCGGCCTGCTGGGCATGCACTTGGAGGGCTACGGCTGCGCGGGCATGAGCGCCGTGGACTACGGGCTCGCCTGTCTCGAACTGGAGGCGACCGACTCGGGGCTGCGCTCCCTGGTCTCGGTGCAGGGCTCGCTGGCCATGTACGCGATCCACGCCTTCGGCTCCGAGGAGCAGAAGGAGGAGTGGCTGCCCCGCCTCGCCGCGGGCACCGCCATCGGCTGTTTCGGCCTCACCGAACCCGACTCCGGCTCCGACCCGGGCAGCATGCGCACCGCCGCCCGCCGGGACGGCGCCGACTGGATCCTCGACGGCCGCAAGATGTGGATCACCAACGGCTCGGTCGCCGACGTGGCCGTCGTCTGGGCCCACACCGACGACGGCATCCGGGGCTTCGTCGTCCCGACCGACACCCCCGGCTTCTCGGCGCCCGCGATCAAGCACAAGATGTCGCTGCGGGCGTCGGTGACCAGCGAACTGGTGCTGGACTCCGTACGGCTGCCCGGATCCGCCGTGCTGCCGGCGGTACGGGGGCTTCGCGGCCCCCTGTCCTGCCTCAACGAGGCGCGCTACGGCATCGCGTGGGGCGCCATGGGCGCGGCACGGTCGGCCTTCCGGACCGCACTGGCCTACGCGAACGACCGGGTCCAGTTCGGCCGACCGATCAGCTCGTTCCAGCTCACCCAGGCCAAGCTCACCGACATCGCCCTGGAGCTGGCCAAGGGGACGCTGCTGGCCTTCCACCTCGGCCGGATCAAGGACGACCGGGGCCTGCGCCCCGAGCAGGTCAGCTACGGCAAGCTCAACAACACGCGTGCGGCCCTGGAGATCTGCCGCACCGCCCGCACCATTCTGGGCGCGAACGGCATCTCCCTGGAGTACCCGGTCATCCGGCACGCCAACAACCTCGAATCGATCCTCACCTACGAGGGCACCGTCGAGATGCACACCCTCATGATCGGCCAGGCCCTGACCGGCCAGGCGGCCTTCCGGTGACCGACACCCGACCACCGGTACCGGACATCCACCGGGTCGGCGTCGTCGGCTGCGGACTGATGGGCGCGGGCATCGCCGAGGTCTGCGCCCGCGCCGGGCTGGACGTGGTGGTCCACGAGGTGAACGCGGACGCGGCCAAAGCAGGTCGGTCGCGCATCGCCGCCTCACTGGAGCGCGCGGTCGGCCGCGGCAAGCTCAGCGGCAGGGAACGTGACGCCGCCCTCGACCGGCTGCGGGTCACCGCCGACCTCACGGACCTCGCCGACCGGGACGCGGTGCTGGAGGCGGCGACGGAGAACGAGGCGGTGAAACTCGACCTCTTCGCCGCCCTGGACCGGATCGTCGCACGCGAGGACGCCCTGCTCGCGTCGAACACCTCCTCGCTGCCCGTCATGAAACTGGGCATGGCCACCGCCCGGCCGCACCGGGTGATCGGGGTGCACTTCTTCAATCCGGTGCCCGTGCTCGACCTCGTCGAGATCGTGCCGTCACTCCTGACGAGCCCTCAAACCCAGTCCCGCGCCGAAGAGTTCGTCACCGGCAGGCTGGGCAAACAGGTGATCCGCTCGCAGGACCGGGCCGGCTTCGTGGTCAACGCGCTCCTGGTGCCCTACCTGCTCTCCGCGATCCGGATGCTGGAGTCCGGCTTCGCCTCCGCCGAGGACATCGACAACGGCATGGTCCTCGGCTGCGCCCACCCGCTGGGCCCGCTCAGCCTGGCCGACCTGATCGGTCTGGACACGCTCGCGGCGATCGCCGACTCGATGTACGCCGACTTCAAGGAACCGCTGCACGCCGCGCCTCCCTTGCTGCTCCGCATGGTGGAGGCCGGCCTGCTCGGACGGAAGTCGGGGCGCGGGTTCCACGACTACGCGGATTCCCCCTACTCGCTTTCCCAGAAAGGCAGTTGACCCATGGCGCAGGAAGTGCGGGGTGTGATCGCTCCGGGGAAGGACGAGCCGGTCCGGGTGGAGACGATCGTCGTGCCCGATCCCGGTCCCGGTGAGGCCGTGGTGCAGGTGCGGGCGTGCGGGGTGTGTCATACCGATCTGCATTACAAACAGGGCGGGATCAGTGACGACTTCCCCTTCCTGCTCGGGCATGAGGCCGCGGGTGTCGTGGAGTCGGTCGGCGAGGGTGTCACCGATGTGGTCCCCGGGGATTTCGTGGTCCTCAACTGGCGTGCGGTGTGCGGGAATTGCCGGGCGTGTCTGCGCGGGCGTCCGCAGTACTGCTTCCACACCCACAATGCCACGCAGAAGATGACCCTCGCCTCGACCGGCCAGGAACTCTCCCCGGCCCTGGGTATCGGGGCGTTCGCGGAGAAGACGCTGGTGGCGGCGGGGCAGTGCACGAAGGTCGACCCGTCGGTCTCCCCGGCGGTCGCCGGACTGCTGGGCTGCGGGGTGATGGCCGGGATCGGTGCGGCGATCAACACGGGCAACGTGGGGCGCGGGGACAGTGTCGCGGTGATCGGGTGCGGCGGGGTGGGTGACGCGGCGATCGCGGGGGCGCGGCTGGCGGGGGCGGCGCGGATCATCGCCGTGGACATCGACGAGCGCAAGCTGGAGACGGCGCGGGCGATGGGTGCCACGCACACCGTCAACTCCACGACGTCCGATCCGGTGGAGGCGGTCCGGGAGCTGACCGGTGGCTTCGGCGCGGATGTCGTCATCGAGGCGGTCGGCCGTCCCGAGACCTACAAACAGGCCTTCTACGCACGGGATCTGGCGGGCACGGTCGTCCTGGTGGGTGTGCCCACCCCGGAGATGAAGCTGGAGCTCCCGCTGCTGGACGTGTTCGGGCGTGGCGGGGCGCTGAAGTCGTCGTGGTACGGGGACTGTCTGCCCTCGCGGGACTTTCCGATGCTGATCGACCTGCACCAGCAGGGGCGTCTGGATCTGGGGGCGTTCGTGACGGAGACGGTCGGGCTCGACGAGGTGGAGAAGGCGTTCGAGCGGATGCACGGCGGGGACGTGCTGCGTTCGGTGGTGGTGTTCTGATGGGCGCGCGGATCGAACACCTCGTCACGTCCGGCCAGTTCAGCCTCGACGGCGGTACCTGGGACGTCGACAACAACGTGTGGATCGTCGGCGACGACCACGAGGTGATCGTCATCGACGCCGCCCACGACGCCGACGCCATCGCGGAGGCGGTCGGCGACCGCAGGCTGACCGCGATCATCTGCACCCACGCCCACAACGACCACATCGACGCCGCACCCGAACTCGCCGACCGCACCGGCGCACCGGTCTTCCTGCACCTGGACGACCGGCTGCTGTGGAAGCACACGCATCCCGACCGGAATCCGGACGGGTACCTCTCCGACGGCCGCCGTTTCACGGTCGCCTCCACGGAACTGACCGTCCTGCACACCCCCGGGCACACGCCGGGCGGCCTGTGTCTGTACTCCGAAGAACTGGCCGCGGTGTTCACCGGCGACACCCTGTTCCACGGCGGGCCGGGGGCCACAGGACGGTCGTACTCCCACTTCCCGACGATCATCCGCTCCGTCCGCGACCGCCTGCTGACGCTGCCACCGGACACCACGGTGCATACGGGCCACGGAGACAGCACCAGCATCGGGGCCGAGGCCCCGTACCTCGGCGACTGGATCGAGCGCGGTCACTGACGAGGAGTCGGCGTGTGTTCGACGGCCCGGGTCAGCGGGTCGTGGCGCCGTGGAACAGCACGCTCACTTCGAGGCACCGCCGTTCCACGCCCGCTCGAGAAACCGCCGGGCCTGAGCGACGAGGAGACGGTCCTCCGGGGCATTGCCCCCGAACATTCCGTGCGGCGACGCCTCGAAG
Source organism: Streptomyces sp. NPDC088350 (assembly GCF_044753545.1). NCBI lineage: Bacteria > Bacillati > Actinomycetota > Actinomycetes > Kitasatosporales > Streptomycetaceae > Streptomyces > Streptomyces sp. NPDC088350. The sequence goes on from NZ_JBIVNL010000004.1 coordinate 854,666, forward strand.
ACGTGCAACTCGGCCGGGACATCGGCCGCCAGCAGCTTCCGGTGCATCCGGACGGTGTCCGAGAGCAGGAAGTCGCGGGTGCCGCTGAACAGGATCGTGGGCGGCCAGTCGTCGCCGATCTCCCCGAAGAGCGGCGAGATGCGCGGATCCGTGAGGTCATGGTCGCCCGTGTACAGCTTCAGGTTGTTCATGAGCCCGGCGACATCGCCGGAGGCGTCGATGACCAGGGTGTCGCCGGAGAGGGTGAGGTCGACGCAGGGCGAGTTGAGCACGGCCGCGCAGGGCATCGGCAGTCCCTCCTCCTGGAGCCGGAGGAGAAGCGCGGCGGTGAGGTTCCCGCCGGCGGACAGGCCACTGACCGCGATCGAGGCCGGATCATGGTGTTCCAGGAGGGCCCGGTAGGCGTCGAGGCAGTCGTCAAGACCCGCGGGGAAGGGGTGGTCGGGCGGCATGCGGTAGTCGACGCTCCACACGGTGACGCCGTAGGCGCCCGCGACGAATCCCGTCGCCGCTCTCGTCGCCGCGCCCCCTCCGGTCGTGAACGCCCCGCCGTGCACGCTGAGCAGGACGCGCCGGTCGTCGGGCGCGAGACCCTCTGGGGTGCCGACGTGGACGACCGCGTTCGGCAGGTCGACGGCGTGGACCTCGACCGGAACGCCCGTGGCGACGGCGCCCGTGGTCGCGAGTCCGATGGCGTCCGCCAGTTCCGGTGCCGCGGTGGCCGCGGCGACGGCACGCCATGCCTCGAGGTCGTCCGGCGCGGGGGCGGGCGGTTGCGGGTGCGCCTTCAGCATCGCCAGCCAGGCCTGGGCCTCGGCACTGAGCCCGTACTCGGTGTGTCGTTCCGTCATCGCTTCGGCACCTCTCCGGATCGCGCGACGCCACCGAGCCAGGCCAGACTCGGCTTCGGCCGCCGCTCGAACGTATCCCTGTCCACGGCGATGAGCCCGAACGTCGGCTCCCAGTGGCCCCACTCGTAGTTGTCGAGCGCGCTCCAGTGCAGGTAGCCGCGCACGTCGACGCCGTCGTCCATCGCGGCGGAGAGGTGGCGCAGGGCCTCGCCCGTGTACGCGATGCGACGGGTGTCGTCGTCGGTGGCGATGCCGTTCTCGGTCACGAGGACCGGGACACCGCCGGTGACCTGCCACGCGTGGCGCACCGCCATCCCCAGGGAGTCCGGCCGGTACGCCGTTCCGACGAGGGTGTTGTCGGGGTGGGGCGGGTGCGGCACGGGGCCGTTCCCGTCGACCTCCTGCGTGGAGTAGGCCTGGACGCCGACGAAGTCGTCCTTGCCCGCGGCCTCCAGGTAGAGGTCCTCCCGGATGTAGCGCTCCTCGACGAGTCTCGCCTCGTGCTCCGGTTTCGCGGTGAGCGCCTGGTTGGCGATCGTCCAGCCGACCTTGGCGTCGGTCCGCTCCCTGAGGATCTCGCGCGCCGCGTCGTGGGCGCGCGAGCCGGCGTCCGACCTCCGGGTCGGGAGGGGGCAGCACCATCTGTACGTCGCCTTCGACGGTCGGGCTCTGCCAGTCGGCGTCGCCCGACTCGGCGGCCTTCATCATGGTGCCCATCATCGCCAGCATGTTGGGTTCGTTGATGGTGCAGACCCACTCGACCCCTTCGAGGACGGACGTCGCCGTGGTGACGTAGCCCGCGAAGCGGTCGATCGCGCTCTCGACCATCCACGAACCCTCGTCGGCGAACCACTTCGGGGTGGAGAAGTGCTGGAGCGTCACGACGGGTGTGAGCCCGAGTCCGATCGCCGTGTCGATCATGCGGCGGTAGTGCGCGAGTTCCGCCTTCGAGAAGTGGCCGGGGATCGGTTCGATGCGCGCCCACTCGATGCCGAACCGGTAGGCGTTGAGGCCGGCGTCGGCCAGCAGCCGCATGTCCTCCTCGTAGCGGTGGTAGCTGTCGATCGCGTCCCCGCTGAGCGCCATGCCCGGTGTGACCTGCTCGCGTGCCCACCAGTCGCTGTTGACGTTGTTGCCTTCGATCTGGTGCGGAGCGGTGGCCGCGCCCCAGAGGAAGTCGGGTCGTTTGCGGTTCATGTTCTCTCTTTCCGGTCGGTCATGCCGGTCGGTCGTGGGCGTCGAGCCACTGGCTCATCGCCTGGATTCCCTGGCGGAAGCCGCGGCTGCGGGGGTGGTCGAGGAACCCGTGGAGGGCCTTCTCGACGATCAGGTAGTCGACCGCGGAGCCGGCTGCCCGCAGTTCGGCGGCGAACCGACCGCCCGAGGCGCGAAGGGTGTCCCGGTCGGCGTCCATCACGAGCGTCGGCGGCAGTCCCGCGAGATCGGCCCCGCTGGGGAAGGCTTGCGCCAACAGGCGCTCGTCGCCTACGTAGTTGAGCGCCATCCGGTCGTAGGACGCCGGTGTGAAGGCGATCCGTCCGGCCAATCCGGTCAGGCGTAAGCGCACCTCCTCGGGGAGCGGGGGCAGCGCGGGGTGGAAGCCGCCGTATGCGAGCGCGAGGCCCAACGGCCCTGCGTCCGCCGCCTGTTGGAGGGCTACGGCCGCCGTGACGGCGAGGTTGGCTCCGGCGCTCGCCCCGCCGACGAACGGCCGGCCGCGCCCCGATTCCGCCCAGTCGACGAGCACGGAGACCACGTCGTCCGGCGCGGCCGGGTAGCGGTTCTCGGACGGTTCGAGGACGAGGGGTGAGCGGGTCGTGAGGTCACGCCAGCGGAGTGCGGGGGCCAGGCGGTAGTCGACGGTGCGCACGGGGCGGCCGGTGCCGGCGATCGCCTTCGCGACGGCGTGCGACTCCTTCTGGTCGAGACCGCCGGTCATCCATCCGCCGCCGTGGATCCACACCAGTGGCACGGCGCCGTCCCGGGTGTCCTCCGGGAGATAGTCGCGGACGGGGATCGGTCCGCCTCGGCCCTTGACCGTGCTGTCACGCGCGCGTACGGCGGTGCGGTGCGGGCGAGTTGTCCTCGTGTCAGGCATCGTTGGTCTCCTTGCCCGGCCGCAGTCTTCCGTGGATGAACGCCTTGACCTCCGCACCCACCTCGGCCTCTTCCGGTGCTCCGCCGAAGAAGGCGGAGTGCGTCATGGCCTCGTGCACATGGAGGTGGGCGTCCACGCCGGCGCGGCGCAGCGCGCGGTGGAAGCGCACGGTGTCCGACAGCAGCCCGTCGCGCGTGCCGGACCCGAGGAGTGTCGGGGGAAAGCCCGAGAGATCGCCGAAGACCGGTGACAGGTAGGGGTCGCGAGGGTCCTGGCCGCGCGCGTAGTAGTCCATCAGTGTGCTCATGTGCAGGCCGATGATCGGGTCCAGGCCGTCGAGGGTGTGCCAGGTGTCGCCGTCGCGGGTGAGGTCGACCGACGGGGACCACAGCGAGACCGCGCCCGGCAATGGCAACCCCTCGTCACGTGCGCGGAGCACGGTCGCCGCCGCGAGGTTGGCGCCCGCGGACGTGCCGGTGAGGGCGATCAACTCCGGTTCCGTCTGCTTCAGTTGGGCACGGTAGACCGCGAGGCAGTCGTCGAGAGGAGCCGGATAGGGGTGGTCCGGCGCCATGCGGTAGTCGACCCCCCTCACCCGCAGTCCGAGCGTCGCCGCTTCGAGGACGGTCATCACGGCGGCCAGCTCTCCGCCGCCCTGGATCCATCCACCGCCGTGCAGCATGAGGACGACCCGCTCGTCGCTCGCGTCCCACCCGTGCGGCACGGCCTCGTGGACGGGGACGCCGCCGACATGCCCGACCGTCAGATCCACGCCGTACCCGGAGGCCATTCCCTGCGCCGAGCCGGGCGGAAGCACCGACAGTTCCTGCTCGATCTGGGCCGCGACGCTGACCCGCCAGCCTGCTTCGTCCCCCGCGTCCGGGAAGGAGGTGCGGGGCATGCCGGCCAGTTCGGCGAGCTTGCGCTGTGCCTCGGGGCTGATCGAGCGGGGAACCGGTACGCGTCGCTCGGCGAGGGTGACGTACGGGCGCTCGTTGTCGTCGGCCGGTGGCGTCATGTCCGGTTCCCCTGGAAGCCGTTGGCGGCGTTCGCGCGCGCGAGCACGTCCTCCACCATGCCCGCGGGGAGCGCCGAGCCCGTCGTACTCACGAAGCGCCCGAACGGAAGCGAGTCCAGCATCGGCGCGAAGTCGGTCTCCTCGGCGCCCGCGAACTGCTCGAACATCGCCGCGAAGACCTCGCGGAAGGCGGGCCCTGCGACGGGATCGGCCAGGATCTCCCCGATCGACGAGTCGGCTCCCAGTCGGTACCGGGCGGTCTCCCCCGCGAGTTCGACCGTGTCGGAGAGGCGGATGTCGCGGCTCGACGCGCCAGCGGCCATGCGGTATTCGCCGCCTTCGACCAGCCAGCGGTGGAGTTCCTCGTCCCAGTGCTCGAACTCCCGCTTCGGCACGGTGACGAGGACTTCGCCGGACTCGCCCGGCTCCAGGTCGACGGCTCCGAAGCCGACCAGCCACTGGGGCGCGCGGACGACCGTGGACCGGTCGCGTGACGCGTAGAGCTGGACGATCTCGCGGCCCGCCCGCTCACCGGTGTTGCGGACGGTGACGCGTACGTGGACGGTGTCGCCGTGTGCCTCGACCGTGAGCGAGTCGTACGCGAAGGTCGTGTAGGACAGGCCGTGTCCGAAGGGGAACGTGACGTCGATCGAACGGGCGTCGTACCAGCGGTAGCCCACGAGGATTCCCTCGCCGTAGCGGACGTGCATCCGCTCGCCGGGGAAGTTGGTGAAGGAGGGCGCGTCCTGGAGCCGGTCGGGGACGGTCTCCGTGAGGCGTCCGGAAGGGTTGACGATGCCGAACAGGACGTCCGCGAGGGCGCTGCCGCCGGCCTGGCCGAGCAGCGCGCCGTCGAGGACGGCCGACGGTCCGGCGACGACGGGCGCGAGCCTGACGACTCCGCCGTGGGACAGCACCACGACGGTGCGCGGCTGTACGGCGACCACCGCGTCGAGCAGGGCCAGTTGATCGGCCGGCAGCTCGATGCCGGCGCGGTCGACGCCCTCGTTCTCCTGGCTGTCGAGCAGGCCCAGGAAGACCACGGCCACGTCCGCGTCCGCCGCCGCCCGCACCGCGTCCGCGCGGAGCGCCGCCGGGTCCGCCTCCTTGCCGGACGAGAAGCCCGCGGAGTACGACACCTCGGCGTGCGGGGCGCGGGCGCGGATCTCGTCGAGGGCCACATCGACGCGGATCGCGTTCACGTGCGAGCTGCCGCCGCCCTGGTAACGCGGCCGGGCGGCGAACTCGCCGATGACTGCGAGGTGTTGGGCGGGATCGAGAGGAAGGATCTTCTGGTCGTCGCGCAGGAGGACGATCGCCCGTGAGGCGACCTCGCGGGCGAGGTCGTGATGGTCCTCCGTGTCCCACGAGGTGTCCGGGCGGCGCGCCGCTTCGGCCCGGTGGGCGACGCGGGCGACCCGGGCCGCCGCCTCCGTGACGACGGCGGGGTCGAGCCTCCCCTCGCGTACGGCGGCGACCACCTTGGCGTCGTCGAAGCCGTCGTTGCCGGGCATCTGGAGGTCGAGGCCGGCTTCGACCGCCGCGACCCGGTCGGCCACGGCACCCCAGTCGGAGACCACGGCCCCCTCGAAGCCCCACTGCTCGCGCAGCACCTCCGTGAGCAGCCATCGGTTCTGCGAGGCGTGGACACCGTTGACGCGGTTGTACGAGCACATCACCGTCCACGGCTGTGCCTCCTGAACCACCTTCTGGAAGGCGCGCAGATAGATCTCCCGCAGCGGGCGCGGATCGATGTCGGCGCTCACCCGCATCCGGTCGGTCTCCTGGTTGTTCGCCGCGAAGTGCTTGAGCGACGCGCCGACGCCCGTGCTCTGGAGACCGGACACCCAGGCGGAGCCGAGGGTTCCCGAGACAAGCGGGTCCTCCGAGAAGTACTCGAAGTTGCGTCCCGCCCGGGGATCGCGCTTGATGTTCACACCCGGCCCCAACAGGATCTGGACCCCGGCGGCCTGGCACTCGCGGCCGAGCGCCTCTCCCACACGGAACACCAGCGCGGGGTCCCAGGTCTGGCCGAGGGCCACGGCCGGCGGGAAGCAGGTCGCCGGGAGGCTCCCGGAGAGCGCCAGGTGGTCGGTGGCGCCCACCTGCTTGCGCAGTCCGTGCGGTCCGTCCGTCATCAGGATCGACGGGACCTGGTCGACCGCTCTGGTGGTCCAGAAGTCCGACCCGCTGCCGAGACCTGCTTTCTGTTCCAGGGTCAGTTCATCGAGGGCGGTGGCGATTTCGGGCATGAGTCCCCTAAGACGGATCGACGGATCAGTGGCTCGGTGGAGCAGTGGTTCGGTGGAACAGTGGAGCGAGGGAAGAGCGGCGGATCAGGGTCTGCGGACTGGCAGGACGGCAAGGGCGGCCAGGGCGACGAGCGCGAGTGCGGCCACCCAGACGAACGTGTATCCGCCGGAGAGCGACACGACCGATCCGGCGAGGGCCGGGCCGAGTGCCTGGCCCAGGTTGATGGCGAGGCCCGCCACACCGAGGTCGCGTCCGGCGGCGTTCGGGTCCGGCAGCACGTCGACTACCAGGGCCTGATCGACGGGAATGTAGATGCCGAAGGCGAACCCGGCAACGACCGCCTGGACGAACAGTGCGGTGACCGTCGGCGAGATCAGGGGAATGCCCATGGACGCGGCCATGAGTATCGAGGCGGCGAAGACGAAGGACTTCCGTCGCTTCAGCCGGTCGGAGAGCGGGCCGGCGACAAGGATCGCGACCACGGTGGCGGGCAGTGCCGTCAAGGCGAGCAGCGGCACCAGCTTGGTGGCCTCGCTCACGCTGAGGGCGGGCTTCACATAGCTCTGGAGCATGTAGAACCCGAGGGCTCCCGAGACCCCGTAGCCGAAGGTGAGCAGTATGCGGGCCGTCCAGACCCAGAAGTAGTCCCGCGTCCGCACCGCGTAGGTGAAGCCGAGCAGGAACGGCTTCCACGCGAACTTCGCCACCCGCAGATCGCGTGAGGAGCCGTCCTTGGCCCGCGTCACGAAGAGGACGACGCTGAGCACGACCAGTCCGGCGAAGACGAAGTAGCTGTTCAGACCGAGTGTCGAGAGGGCGACACCCGCGCCGACGCTGCCCAGTACGCCGCCCAGGAACGAGCCGAAACCGCCGATCGCCGACAGGCTGCCCCGCTGGGTCTCGACGACGCGGTCGGCGAGCGTCGCGCCGAGGGGGGAGACCGCCGCGTTCAGTGCCACCGAGGCGATGGCCCACAGCACCACGAGGACGGCCACGGTCGGCGCGAAGCGGACCGCGACGAGAAACGCGGCGCCGACGAGTGAGCCCAGGAGGATCCACGGGGCGCGACGGCCCATGCGGGTGCGGGTCCGGTCGGAGAAGACACCGATGAGGGGTTGCGCGACCATCGTCGCGACCAGTCCGACCGAGGTGACCAGCGCCAGGGATCCCGCCCGGCCGGCGTCGAAGTCGGCCAGGATTCCCAGCAGACGGCTCTGGTCTGGCGTCGCCGTCGCCGTTCCGGCGGCGATGGCGTTCTTGAGCGCGGTGAGCTTCTGGAGATCCGTACCGGCGTCGCGGCCCGTGAAGAACCTCGCCACCTCCAGGGTCTGGACCTGGTTGGGGAGCAGCAGCGTGCCGACTCCTCCCCAGATGCTGGAGAACGCGGCGAGCGCGACCCCGTACCACAGCGCATAGCGTCGAAGGACGCGGCCGCCCAGATACTTCGGGGAGGTGCCGGGCTCGGTCGGTGCGAGCACCTGGGCGGTCGAGGCGGGCCCAGAGGGTGACGGATCACTGTCGGACACGTCGGTGGAGGAAGTCGCTGTCATGGATTGTCCCGATCGCTCGTCACTGAACGAAGAAGTGTCTGCTGATGCCCGGGGTACACAGCTGGCCGAAAGTCGACGTCTCTGCCACTGGGGAGAAACAGTAAGCCTTACGGTTTTTTATCCGCAAGATCTCGTCGTCGAGTAATCTCGGGGCCATGACCCGCCGCTCGTACCCCAAGGGACTGGCGAAGCGTGAGGAGATCCTCGCCACCGCCCTCAAAGTGATCGCCGAACGCGGGTTCGGCGGAGCCACCCTCCGTGAGCTCGCCGAGGCGTCGAACCTCAGCATCACCGGACTCGTCCACCACTTCGGCACCAAGGAGCAGCTGCTCACCGAGGTGCTCCGCCGACGCGACGAAGTCGACGGGGAGACCTACGAGATGGAGCGGCTGCCCGAGACGTCGGCCGCGATGGTCGAGCGCCTCGCCGCCCTGGTGGACCGCAACGCCGCCGTGCCGGGACTGGTGACGCTGTACACGAACCTCTCGGCGGACGCGGCGGCCCCCGAGCACCCTTCTCACGAGTACTTCCGGGAGCGTTACGAGCAGAGCCAGGACCTCGGCCAGGACGCCCTGACTCACCTCCAGGAGCTGGGCGAACTCCCCGCCGGAGTGGATCCCGGCGACCTCGCCCAGCTGATGATCGCCGCGGTGGACGGTCTCCAGCTCCTCTGGCAGTACGACAAGAGCATCGACATGACACGCGGACTCAGGGCTCTCGGGGCCTTGCTGGCGCTCGCCAACGAGGGTGGCCGCAGCGCCGACCAGTGACCCTGGCGGCAGACCACCGAGGAGGAGACCGCCTGCGTCCGATCGGCACGCCGGTCGTCCCGCACCCTTGTGATCGAGTCACAGTGACCGGCGGTGGCCCGTCTAGGGTGTGGCCATGACGGATCGCCGTGCGCAGGTCGCCACCCTGACCGAGGTGGCCGAGGTGCTCATCGCCCGGCGACTCACGTTGCCGCAGGCCGCGTTGGCGACGATGCGGGCGGAGATCCCGGGCTACGCGGCGATCACCGACGAGGCCTTGCTGGACGACGTGGTCGCCCATGTGCGCAAGGGCAACGACGCGCTCGGCCTCAGCCTGGCCGGCGCCCGGCCCGCCACCGACGAGGACGTCGCGTTCGTCCGCCCGCACGCGGCCCGCCGGGCTCGACTCGGCGTATCACTCGTCGACTTCATGCACGGGGTGCGCATCGCCCACCGCACGATGTGGGACACGATCGCCGACTGGGCCGCGGGCAGCCCCGGGAGAGCCGACGGCGCGCTCCGGGCCGCCGGTCTGGTCATGGAGTTCTTCAACCGGGCCAGCACGGTCGCCGCGCAGGCCTATCTGGACGCGGAGCAACTGCTGGCGGTGGAGGGCGACCGGGTACGCCGGGACCTGCTCGAAGACCTGCTGGCGGGCCGTGAGCCCGCACCGGGCCCACGCCTCGGCGCGGCGACGAAGGCCGGGCTCGGCCCCGACACGCCCTGCGCCGTGGTCACCGCCGTGCCGGTCGCCCCGCTCTCCGACGAGTACGGACTCCGCTCCGCCGCGGCACACCTGGCAAGGGCGGTCGGCGAACCGGCCCGGCTCCTGACGGTCCTGCGGCAGAACGAGATCGTGATCGTGCGCGCGCTCCGCGACACCGCCGGCGAGCTGCCCGTAGAGCCTCTGAGGTCCGCCTGGCGGGTCCTCGCCGAGCAGGGGGTACCGCTGGCGATCGGGATCAGCACCCGCCACGCCGGCGTCGCCGACCTCGCCACGGCCTACCGCGAAGCCGTCACGCTGATGGGCACGCTGTCCCGGAACGGAGGTGTCGCCGCTCTGTCCGAGCTGAGCGTCCTCGACTATCTGACGCTGCGCGCGGACGAGACCGTCGCGCGCATCGTCCCCACCCGCATGCGGGAGTTCGTGACCGAGGACGTGCGTGCCGGAGGCTCGCTCATCAGGACCGTGCGGTGCTTCGCGAGCAACGACCTGAACGTGAAGGCCGCGGCCCGGGAACTGGGGATCCACATCAACACCGCGCACCACCGGCTGGCCCGCGTCGAGGAGCGCGCGGGATGCCGGCTCCGCCGACTCGGCGATCTCCAGGAGCTGTTGATCGCGATCAGGCTCTTCTCCGGCGGCGGCCCGGCCCTGTGATCCGATCACAACGGAAGGCACCCATCGTTGGGTGCCCCACCCGATGACCCGTGGCACCCGGGCTCCCTAGCCTTTCCGTCGTCGCACCCGCGCACCGACGGACGGGAACCGCACGAGATGACCGATCGCACCCCACAGCCCGCGTCCGTGTGCGAGGCGTTCCAGCGCACGGCGGCCGTCGATCCGGACGCGATCGCACTGCGCACCGTGGGCGGCACCCACACCGTCAGCTGGCGTGAACTCGCCGACCAGGTATGGGTGTTGGCAGCCGGACTGGCCGGTCTGGGGATCCGGCACGGGGACACGGTCGCGCTGATGATGTCCAACCGGACGGAGTTCTATCCGCTGGACCTCGCGGTCCAGCATCTGGGTGCCACGCCCTTCTCCGTGTACAACACCCTCGCGCCGCCCCAACTCGCGCATGTCCTGCGGAACTCGGGAAGCAGGACAGTGGTGTGCGAGGCACGGTATGTGGACACCGTCCGCGCCTGCGGTGTGTCCGTCGAGCACGTCGTCGTGGTGGACGACGACCCGGCCGGCACGAACGGGGACGTGCTCACCCTGGACCACGTGCGCCAACAGGGCCTGGCCGCCGACCGGTTCGACTTCGACGCGACCTGGCGGTCCGTGCGACCCGACGACGTACTGACCCTGATCTACACGTCGGGGACGACCGGTACCCCGAAGGGCGTCGAGCTCACCCACGCCAACGTGCTCGCCCAGGCGTCGGGAGTGACACAGGTGCTGGACTTCCGGTTCGGCGACCGGATCACCTCCTACCTGCCGTCGGCGCACATCGCCGACCGTTTCACCTGCCTGTACGCACTGGCCCTCTTCGGTGTGCAGGTCACCGTGGTCCCCGACCTCACGCGCATCGCCCAGGCACTGCTGGACTGCCGGCCGACGATCTGGGTGGCGGTGCCGAGAATCTGGAACAAGCTCAAACTGGCGGTGGAGCACGCCGTCGCGGGCGAGGGCGACGAGGCACGCCGCAGGGCACTCGCGCAGGCGATCGCCACGGGGGCCCGGCGCACCCGCCTGGTCCAGGCGGGCCAACCGGTCGGGCCGGAACTCGCCGCCGCGTACGCCTCGGCCGACACCGCGGTGCTGTCGGGCCTGCGCGGGCGTCTGGGACTCGAACAGGTGCGGTGGGCCGCCTCCGGAGCGGCGCCCACACCGCCCGCGACCCTGGAGTTCTTCGCCTCTCTCGGCATCCCGATCTGCGAGGGCTGGGGCATGTCCGAGCTCAGCTGTTTCGTCGCCGTCAGCGCGCCTCCGCAGGCCCGGTTCGGCACGGTCGGCAGACTGCTGCCGGGTCTGGAAGGGCGTTGTGCCGACGACGGCGAGTACCTCGTGCGCGGGCCCTCGCTGATGAAGGGATACCGCGACGATCCGGAGCGGACCCGCGAAGCGGTGGACGAGGACGGCTGGTGCCACACGGGCGATGTCGTCATGGCGGACGCGGACGGATACCTGACGATCGTCGACCGCAAGAAGGACCTCATCATCAACGAGGCGGGCAAGAACATCTCGCCGGTCGGTGTGGAGATCGCCCTGACCACCGCCTCGCCGCTCATCGGTACGGCGGTGGCGATCGGCGACAACCGCCCGTACGTCACCGCGCTGCTGGTCCTCGACCCCCAGGCCGCGACCGCCTTCGCCGCCGAGCACGCCCTGGATCCGGATCCGAGCAAGCTGGCCGGCTCGACCCCGCTGATCGACGCCCTCGCGACCGCCGTGGCCCTGGGCAACCGCCAACTGTCCCGTGTGGAGCAGGTCAAGCGGTTCAAGGTCGTACCCGCGTACTGGCAGGGCGACGGCGACGAACTCACCGCCACCTTGAAACTCAGGCGGCGGAAGGTCGCCGAGAAGTACGCGACCGACATCGCGGCCCTGTACGCCGACCCGCCCGCCGCCGACGTCCGACAACCGGTCGACCGGCCAACGAGTCGATCGGCCGGCTGACCGACCCCACGAAGCACCCGGAATCGATCTCGCACTCGAACGGGAGGCAAAAGTGATCAAGCGGAAACCCCTGACCAACGCGGCCGGAACAGGCCCCCCACCGACCCGGCGCGGATCCCGCAGAGCCGGCAGAGCCCACGGACGATGGCTCGGCGTCCTCACCGTACTGATCCTCACAACGGGGACCGGCACACTCCCGCGTCAGGAATCCGCGGCGGCCACCGTCACGGAATCCAACCGTCCGGTCCGCAGCTGCGAAAGCCTCACCCAGGTGACCTTCACGGACGGCACCAGGGTCACCGGCGCGACGCAGACCGACGCGACTCCCCCGCTCTGCGAGGTCACCCTGGTGGTCCCCGAGAGCACCGGCATCGTGATGGCACTCCCGGTGGACAACTGGAACGGCCGTTTCCACGGCACGGGCGCCGGCGGCTACGGCGGCTGGCTCGCCCCCGCGCAGGTGGACGGCCCGGCACAGGCCGGATACGCGAGCGCGGGCACCGACGGCGGGCACTCCGGCTCGCCCCTGGACGGCTCGTGGGCGTGGTCCCCGACCGGGATGAACACATCGCTGCTCAAGGACTTCGCCTACCGGTCGGCCCACGAGATGACGGTCAAGGGCAAGGCGATCACCACCGCCTACTACGGACGACCGCCCGGCTACTCCTACTGGGACAGCTGCTCCGGCGGCGGACGGATGGGGCTCATGGAGGCCCAGCGCTACCCCGACGACTACGACGGAATCCTGGCCTCGTCCCCGGCACTGAACGGCGACCGCTTCGTACCCGCCGGAATGTGGCCGCAGGTCGTGATGCACGAAGCGGGCGACTTCGTACCGCAGTGCAAGTTCGAGGCCTTCACCCGAGCGGCCGTCGCGGCCTGCGACGCCCACGACGGTGTGACCGACGGGGTCATCGATCCGCTCACCTGCGCCTTCGACCCGGCGAGTCTCGTGGGCCGGCAGACGGCCTGCGGCGTCATCACGGCCAAGGACGCCACCGTGATGCGGCGGATCTGGGACGGCCCGCGCCGCCCGGACGGCACACGGCTCTGGTACGGCATCCCGCGAGGAGCCCCCCTGAGCGCCTACGCCAACACCTCCGACACCGACGGGCTGCCGAACCCGCTGCCCGGCGACTGGTTCAAGTACTGGCTCGCCAAGGACCCCACCTGGGACTGGCACACCCTGACCGTCGCCAACTTCGCCACCTACTTCGAGCAGTCCCGTCGCGAGTACGGCGATCTCCTCGGCACCGACGACCCCGACCTGAGCGCCTTCCGCGACAGCAACGGGAAGATGATCATCTGGCACGGCTGGGCGGACCAGGTGGTCATGCCGCAGGGAACCGTCGACTACTACAAGCGGCTGCTCGCCACCATGGGCGGCAAGGCGAGGACCGAGCGCTTCGCCCGCCTCTTCATGGCGCCCGGTGTGCAGCACTGCGTCGGCGGTCCGGGCGCCTACCCGGTCGACCCGCTGACGGATCTCGTGCGGTGGGTCGAGCACGGCCGGGCCCCCGACACCCTCTACGCGAAGAACGGGGACATGACCCGCCCCCTGTGCCGCTGGCCCGCCGTGGCCCGCTACACCGGACACGGAAGCACCGACGACAGCGCCGACTTCCGCTGTACGAACACGTGACGCACGTCCCCTGACGTGGCTGCCGGGCAGTGTCCCGTCGGATTGGCCCCTTGACAGAAGGGGACGACACACTGCCGCCAGGTCACGTCAGGGGCCGCACGGGCAGGCCGGTGAGTTCCGCCGACCGCTCCCACAGCTGCCGGGCCAGCCGCGCATCGCGGGCCTGCTCGTTCTTGGGCTCCTCACGGGTGAGCCGGTGGAAGTAGGCGCCGTTGACCGACTGCGGGTCGACGCCCGCCAGGTGCAGCAGCGGTTCGGCGCCCTGCTCGGGCGAGAGGAGCAGGGCCTTGCCCAGCCAGGACTTCATGACCGTACGTTGGAACGCGTTCTCCCGGGCGACCTCGGTGGCGACGCTTCCGGGGTGGAAGGCCGAGGTGGTGAGGGTCGTGCCCCGCGTCCGGTCCGCGAGTTCGCGGGTGAAGAGGATCGTGGCGATCTTCGAGGCGCCGTACGCAGGCATCTTTTGATAGCGGATCCCCGTGCCGTCCAGGTCGTCCAGGTCCAGATGTGCCTTGCGGTACTGCGAACTGCCGGTATTGATCACCCGCGCTTCCGGGGACTCGGCCATGCGGTCCAGGAGGAGGTTCGTCAGAAGGAACGGTGCCAGGTGGTTGACCTGCATGGTCATCTCGTGGCCGTCCGCACTGGTCCGGCGGTCCTCGAACATGGCACCCGCGTTGTTGGCCAGGATGTCGATCCGCTCGTAGGTGGCCAGCAGGTCGTCGGCGAGCGCGCGCACGGAGTCCAGTGAACCGAAGTCCGCCAGGTGCGCCTTCCCGCCGACCCGGGCGGCGACGGAGGCGGTCTTCTCCGCGGACCTGCCCACCACCGCCACCGCGGCACCCCGTTCGGCGAACAGGCGGGCCGCCGCGGCACCGATCCCCGCGCTGGCCCCGGTGACCACCACCGTCCTGCCTCGAAAATCCCGCACCGTACCGTCCATGACGATCCTCGCTCTCCTGCTCACAGCGCATCGCGGCCGACCGCCCCAGGTCTTCCTGGCGTCAGCAAAGCGATACGCGACTATCACTTATGCCTTCCGAGTGAACCCCACCGCTTAGTGATAGTCAACTATCGGCTGATACCGTTCAGGCATGTCCACCGACGCCTCACGCCGCCTGCGCGCCGACGCCGCGCGCAACTCCGAGAGGATCCTGCGGGCCGCGCGGGAGGTCTACGCCGAGACCGGCCCCGACGCGATGCTCGACGACATCGCGCGCCGCGCGGGGGTGGGCATCGCCACGCTGTACCGGCGCTTCCCCAACAAGGAGGCACTCGTCCGGGCAGCCCTCGAACAGAGCATGACCGAGCGGCTCTCCCCCGCCATGGAGCGGGCGCTCGGCGCGGAGGATCCCAAGCAGGGCCTGGTCACCCTGCTGGAGGCGACCCTCGCCATGGTGGCCCGCGATCGCAACCTCCTCGCCGCCGCCGACAACTCCGGCGCTCTCACCGCCGAGATGACCGCCCCGTTCCTCGACTCCCTGGCGCTGCTCGTCGAGCGCGGACAGCGGGCCGGCGCCATCCGCGCCGACCTCGTCCCCGACGACATGCAATGCGTCCTGGGCATGCTCGTCAGTGTCCTGTGGAACACGGACCCGGCGACCGAGAGCTGGCGGCGCTACGTCGTGCTCGTCCTGGACGGCCTCTCCCCCGTCGGCGCGAGCCCGCTGCCCGCCGCCGCCCCGAAGCCGGAGTGCCGCACCGGAGGCACCGGTCACCCCGCGCCCGGCGGTTTCGGCCACGAGGAGGTCCGCCCCCGGCCCTGACGCCCCCAGTCCGGAAGTCGCGAAACGCTTGCGCTCCGCGGCCACCGTGGTCTCTAATTTCTATGGTCAGTAGATTTTAGAGAGGCAGGACGTCTGCCACGCCATGACCACCGTCGCGAACGAACACCCCAACATCCTCTGGATCGTCAGCGAGGACTGCCCGCCGCGCTTCGGCTGCTACGGCGACCCGCTGGCCCGCACGCCCCACCTGGACTCCCTCGCCGGGCGCGGCACCCTCTTCGAGCGCGCCTACAGCCCGGCGCCGGTCTGCGCGCCGTCACGGTTCTCCCTGATCACCGGGATCCCCTCGGAGAGCCACGCACCCGCGAACGAGATGCGGGCCGTGGCCCCGCTGCCCGCCTGGATGCGCACCTATCCCGAGATACTGCGTGAAGCCGGGTACTACTGCACCAACAACAGCAAGACCGACTACAACGCGGCCCTCGACGAGCACACGATCTGGAACGCGTGCTCACCCTCGGCACACTGGCGCGACCGCCCCGAGGGCATGCCCTTCCTCGCGGTCTTCAACTACGACCCGACGCACGAGAGCGCCGTCTTCTCCCGGCGCGAAAGCGACGTCGACCCGAAGCGGGTCCGCCTGCCCGCCTACCTCCCGGACACCCCCGCCCTCCGCGAGGACTACGCCCGCTACTACGGCTGTATCGCCGACATGGACACATATGTCGGCACGCTCCTGGCCCAGTTGGACGAGGACGGACTGACCGAGGACACCGTCGTCATCCACGCCTCCGACCACGGCGGGGTCAACCCCCGCTCCAAACGCCACTGTTACGACGAAGGGCTGCACGTTCCGCTGATCGTCGCGGCTCCGCGGAAGTACGCCGGCCTGTTTCCGGAGCCGGGGACCAGAGTCACGGCAGCGGTGTCCACCCTGCGCGTCACGCCCACCCTGATCGAGCTGGCGGGGGCGGAGGTGCCCGACCGGATGTCCGAAACCAGCCTCCTACGGGGCGACTTCGACCCGGGCTCCTCGCTCGCCTTCGGTATGCGAGGCCGGATGGACGAACGCGTCGACATGGTCCGCACCGTCCGGGACGCGCGCTTCCGCTACCTCCGCAACTTCATGCCCCACCTGCCGTGCGGCCAGCACCAGGCCTTCGGCTGGCTGGCGGCCGGGTACCGGTCCTGGGAGGAGGAGTACCGGGCGGGCCGCCTCGACGAGACGCGGTCCGCCTTCTGGAAGCCGCGCCCGGTCGTCGAGTTGTACGACACGGTGGCCGACCCCGACCAGGTGCGCAACCTCGCGGGCGATCCCGCGTACGCCGCGACGGAGGAGCGGCTGTGGCGCGCGCTGCGCGCTCACATGGCCGAGGTGCACGACAACGGATTCCTGCCCGAGGGCGCTCCGGCGGCGGGCTACGACGCCAGCCGGGCCGAGGGGGCGTACCCGCTGGAACGGCTGCTGGACCTGACCGACGCTCTCGCGCTGCCCGACGACATCGCCGTACCGCGCTTCGTCAAGGCGCTCGGCGACGTCGACTTCACCATGCGACGGTGGGCCGCCATCGGACTGCTGGCCCGCGGACTCGGCGCACGCCCCGCCCTCGACGCGCTCAACGCCTCGGCGCGCAGCGAGAGTTGCCCCCATGTACTCGTGCCGGTCTGCGAGAGCCTGGCGCATCTCACGCGGGACCGGGCGGCGGTGGCCAGGCTGGCCGAACTCGCCGGTGAGGACCGGCCGGCCCCGGTGGCTCTCGCCGCCGTCAACGCACTGACCAGGATCGATCTCCAACTGGTGCGCCCGCACCGGGAAGTCGTGGAATCGGCCGCGATCAGCGACGACGAGTACATCCGCTCCGCCGGGCGTTATCTGCTCCTGCTGCTGAACGGCACCTACACGCCCTCGTCCCAAGTCCTCGACTGGGCCCACCTGGTGGCCAAAGTGTCCGGCGCGGCGGGCGTCCGCCCCTCCGCCGCTCGAACGAAAGGCGCGTGACATGCCAGCTGCCACATCGACTCCCGACGACGTCCAACGCCTGCTCTCCCGGCTCACGTTGGAGCAGAAGGTCGCCCAGCTCGGCGGTCTGATCGCCCCCGAGGTGTTCGCGCAACCGCAGGACGGCACGGGAGGCGGTCCCGTGGTCGACCCGGACCGTCTTCGGGAACTGCGTCCGCACGGCGTCGGGCATCTCTCCCTGGCGTGGTTCCTCGGCGAGGACGCCGACGGCCTGCGCGGTCAACTGGCGGCGATCCAGGCCGTCGTACGCGAGGTGTCCCCGTTCGGGATCGGTGCCCTGGTCCACAACGAGGGCATCAACGGGTTTCTGCACGCCTCCGGTTCGCAGTTCCCCACCTCGTGGGCGCAGGCGGCGACCTGGGATCCCGAACTCGCCGGGCGGGCCGCGGCGGTCACCTCGACGCACATGCGCGACACCGGCGTCCAGCTGCTGTTCTCGCCGGTCATGGACATCAACCGCGACCCGCGCTGGGGCCGGGTCCACGAAACGTACGGCGAGGACCCGGAGTTGGCCGCGCGGATGTCCGTCGCGTTCGTGCGGGGCATCCAGGGCGCGGCGCAGGAGAACGGCGTACTCGCCACCGGCAAGCACTTCCTGGGGTACGGCGCCTCGGAGGGCGCACTGAACCAGGCCGTCACCCCACTCGGGCGCCGGGCGCTGGTCGACGAGTACGCGGAGCCGTTCCGCCGGGCGATCGCCGAGGCGGGACTGGCGTTGATGATGAACGCGTACAACGAGATCGACGGCATCCCCGCGACCGCCAGCCGCTGGCTGCTCACCGAGTTCCTGCGCGACACGCTCGGGTTCGACGGCCTGGTGGTCAGCGACTACGACTCGGTCAACCTGCTGCGCACCGCGCACCGCACCGCGCGCACGGAGGGCGAGGCGGCGGTGCAGGCGCTGTCCGCCGGCCTGGACGTGGAACTCCCGGGCAGTCCCAACTACGCCCACCTGGTGGACGAGGTCACGGCCGGGCGTCTCGACGAGCGGGTCGTCGACGTGGCCGTGGCCCGCGTGCTCGCCGTGAAGGCCAGGACCGGGCTGATCCCCGGCGTCGGTCAGCGGCCCGCACCGGCGACGCCTCCGGACCGCGCGGAGGCAGCCGAGGTCCGGCGCGCGATCGCGGAACGCGCCCTGGTCCTGCTCCAGAACGACGGCACGCTCCCCCTGTCCCCCGGCGAGCGCCGCGTCCTGGTGGTCGGCCCCGCCGCCGACGAGTTGCGGATCCACTTCGGCGCCTACACGTCGGTGTCGAGTGCCGAAATGCCCCTGGGTATGCGGGCGGTGATGGAGGGCAGGGTTCCCGGGATCGACCCGGCGACCTTCGTGTTCACCGACATCTTCCAGCCGCGCATGCCCGGCATGGATCCCACCTTCGAGAGTGCGGCCAGGAAACTCCACCCCGAGGCCTCCACCGTGCTCGACGCCCTGCGCGAGCTGGACGCGAAGATCGAGTTCGCGCAGCTGGGCCGCTTCGAGCGCGACGCCGAGGACCCTCTCGACGCGTCCCTCGTCGAGGCCGCCGTGGCCGACGCCGACGTGGTCGTCGCGGTGGTCGGCGAACGTACGGGCTGGGTCGGCAACAACACGGCGGGCGAAGGCCAGTCGACGGCTTCACCGTCACTGCCCGGGGATCAGGAGGAACTTCTCGAACTCATCGCGGCCACGGGCAAGTCGACGGTGACCGTGGTCGTCTCGGGGCGCCCGCTGCTGCTGGAGAGGGCGGCCCGGCTGTCCCACTCCGTGCTCCTCGCGCCGCTGCTCGGCGAGGAGGCGGGCCCCGCGATCGCACGCGCGCTGTTCGGCCTGGTCAACCCGAGTGGCAAGCTGCCCAGCACCTTTCCCCGTCATCTGGGCCAACTCCCGCTCTACCACGGCCACCACCACGGGAGCGGCTACGGCCACCCGACGGGAACCCGCCACGGATACGGCGACCTCGCCCACCAGGGACCCCTCTACGCCTTCGGCCACGGGCTGTCGTACACGGCCTTCGAGGTCACGCCCGACGAACGCGAGGGCCGCCCGGCGGTCGAGCTGAGCGACGGTGTGGTGCGTGCCCGGCTCACGGTGTCCAACACCGGTGCCGTGGACGGGGAGACGGTCGTGCAGCTGTACGCGCGCGACGAGTTCGCGTCCGTCGTACGGCCGGTGCGGCAGCTGATCGCGTTCGCCCGCGTCGGTCTCGCCGCCGGGGAGAGCCGGAGTGTCGTGCTCGAAGCCCCGGTCGAGCGGCTGCACTACACCATGGCCGACGGCCGCCGCGGCATCGAGCCGGGCGAGGTCACCGTACTGGCCGGGCTCGGCAGCGACGCGCTCACCCGCACCGGGACGGTCACGGTCGACGGGTCGTCCACAACAGCCCCGCGCCTACGGTGAGTCAGTGCCGATGCGGGGTGAAGTACGGTTTTGCGAGTGACCAGTCAGCGAAAGCCACGCGGCCCCTACCGCAAGAGCGCGGAGCGCCGGGAACAGATCCTCCAGGCCGCCTACGAGGCCGTCGACGAGCACGGGGAGCGGGCCTCGCTCCAGGACATCGCCGACCGGGTCGGGGTCACCCAGCCGGCGCTGACCTACTACTTCCCCACCCGCGAC
>NZ_JBIVNL010000005.1:0-6122 GCF_044753545.1 Streptomyces sp. NPDC088350
TCCGGGGGGGGGGTGGGGGCCGGGGGGGGTCCCCGCCCCCCCCACCCCGCCCCCCACGCCCGGGCCCCGGCCCGGGGCCCCCCGGCGGGGCGGGCCGCCCACTGGGCGCGGCGGGCCGGCGCCGTCGTGGTGTTGGCGGTGCGTCAGAGCGTCGCGGTCGTCCCCTCGCCGGAGCCGCTGCCCGCGAGCCACTGGTCCCAGCCCAGGTTGAAGTCGGCGTAGCCGTTGTCGGCCGGGGCCTTGCCTCGGGGGGAACCGGTGATCGTGACGGGGTCGCCCTGCTTGACCTGGCCGTAGAACCACTTGGCGTCCGACAGGGAGAGGTGGACGCAGCCGTGCGAGCCGCGGGCGCTGCCGCTGCCCGGGTTCGGGTCACCGGTCGAGTAGTGCACGTAGGTGCCGGACTGCGTGAGGTGGATGTCCCAGGGCAGCGTCAGGTCGTAGAAGTTGGGGCTGCCCTTGTCGCAGCTGATGCCGACGCTGCAGGAGGTCATGTGGACCTTCTCCTGCTTGTCGATGACGGCCATCGTGCCGTCCCACGTCGGGTACTGGGCGCTGCCCGCGTTGATCGACAGGGTGCGCACCGCCGCGCCGTTCCGGGTCACCTTCATGGTGTGGTTGGTCACCGAGACGTCCGCGCGGACGTCGTCACCGATCTTGAAGGTGTGCGTGTAACTGCGCACGCCGTAGCGGCCGTTGCCGTTGCCGACGTCCTTCATGTCGGCGTTGATCTTCACCGTCGTGCCGGAGGGCCAGTACGTCTTCGGGCGCCAGTCGACGCGCTTGTCGCCCATCCAGTGCCAGGCACCGACCACCGACTGCGAGGCGCTCACCTTCATGTGCTTCTCGACGGTGGCCCGCGCCTTGGACGCCACGGGGTTCGTGAAGATCACCGAGATCGGCATGGCCACGCCGACCGTGGTTCCGGACTGCGGGGTGATCGTGTCCAGCAGCATCGGCGGACCCAAAGGCTTCGTCGGCGACGGCGAGGCGCTCGCGCTCGGCTTCCCGGACGCCTTCGCGTCGTCGCCGCTCGCCTTGGCACTGCCGCCCCCGCCGCAGGCACTCGCGCCCACCAGCATCGCACCCGTGACGAGTGCGATCCCTATGCTGCCCTTGCGCCGTCCCACGACGTGCCCCACTCTCTCTCGCGCTTCGGCCCTGACGGACCCGACTCACTGTCAGACAACAACGGACGGGGCCACAGTTGCATGCGGCACGTAAAGCGTGTCTCAAGATTCAGTGCGCATCCGACTCCTGACTCCGAGTCGCCGGCCGCCCCCTGTCGCGAAGAGGCCGGAGTCCAGGCTTCCGAGGTGCGTTCCGTGGCCGGCGCGGCGGCGCCGAACACATGGCCGACGAGTTCTTGCGGACCGGCCTGTTCGGTCGTCATGGACGGCGCCGCCTGAGACCCCTCAGTGAGCGGGTGGTGACCGGCGGGAGCGCCGCCGACACGTGGTCGGGCCGAGCCGGGTAACCCCAGGGGTATGGCACGGACGAGGAGCCGTACCTCCCGCCCCGCGACACGCGTGCCTGGAACGAGGTGGATCACCGTCACATGGGCTGACACGGTTCACGAGGGAGGCATGTGTCCGGCACACATGGGAACTGCGCACACTCGACGATCCACGACGGAGGAGTGTCCCTCGCACACACAGGGACTGCGCACACTCGGCGGACACTCTCTCTGGGGCACCCGTGGTCGCCCCTGGCGCGAACCCCACCGCCGGCGCCGCTGGTCCTCGCTGCGCCTGCTGCCCGACGCCCCGCCTCCGGGCGCGGCGGCGCCGACTCCCGACGGCGGGCCTTGATCCCCAGACGTACGGCCCAGACCAGCCCGACGACGAGGATCAGGCCGGCGACCAGCGGAAAGACTCCGAGGGCCGCTCCGCTCGACGCGACCACTTCTGTGCCCGGCGTGTTCATCGGTGCCGGGTACCCCGGGGCCACCGGGGCAGCCTCGCGCGGCCGAGGCCGGCGAGGCCGGCGAGGCCGGCGAGGGCGGCCCTTCCGGCACACGGTCCGAACCGGGAGGGCCTGACCATCACGTTCCCCGGCGGACATCGCGACGGCTGACGGCCGAGTGCCCACATATCCGCGACCTACCTGTCGCCGCCGCCTGCCGGGATCAGCCGCCGTCAGGGCGTCTGACCGGACGGTTTCGGGGCACTCGGCGACCAGGAGGTTCACTCATGGTTCCCATTCTGCTGGTGTTTCTCGCGGTGCTGATCCTCTTCGGCGCCGGTTTCGCGGTCCAGATCCTCTGGTGGATCGCTCTGATCGTCCTCGTCCTCTGGCTGCTGGGGTTCCTGATGCGCGGAACGAGCGCGAGCGGTGGTCGGGGCCGCTGGTACCGCTGGTAGCCCTCGGCACGGCGGCCCGCACCCGGGTCGGACAGCCCGCACGCACCCCCTGGAGCAACGATGACCAAGCACGACCACGCACGGCCCACCCCTCCGTCGCAGGCTCCCGGGGAGAGCGGCGACCCGGAGGCCCGGGAAGCGGCGGAGGAGGCGGTGCGTCCCCGCACACCGGACGACGAGGCCCAGGAGGGCAGCGGCGAGGGGCGGCCCTCCGAGAAGCGCGCGCAGGCCGCCGTAGCGGATGAATCGGACGAATAGCGGTTCCCGTCCGGTTCATTCGGTCGCGTGCCGAAACGGGTCGACGGCGGCGACCATCCGTGACGCAGGCGATCTCCGTCCCCATTCACCGCAGCCGCCCGAACATGGATGCGCTCGAAGGGGGCAGGAGACGCTCATCCTGCTTTCCATCTGAGGCGGCACCGTGAACCATCCCGTGAATGTCCGCCGGCCGACCACCACCGTCACCGCGCAGACCCCGGAAGTGACGGTGGACCTGCCGTGGATCGAGGACGGGGCAGGGTCGCCCCCAAGGACGCCCGTGTGCTGTCGCGGCTGTTCCTGGACCGGCTGCGGGAGTTGGAGGAGGGCACCCGGGAGTACCAGTACGCCCGGAACACGCTGATCGAGATGAACCTGTCCCTGGTGGCCTTCGCCGCCCGGCGCTTCCGCAACCGGGGCAGCGGTGAGATGGAGGACGTGATCCAGGTCGGGACGATCGGTCTGATCAAGGCCATCGACCGGTTCGACCTGTCGCGCGAGGTCGAGTTCACCTCCTTCGCGATCCCCTACATCGTCGGCGAGATCAAGCGATTCTTCCGCGACACCACCTGGGCCGTGCACGTCCCCCGGCGACTGCAGGAACTCCGTGTCGACCTCGCCAGGAGCAAGGAGACCCTCGCCACCCGGCTGGGCCGCAACCCGACGGTGAAGGAACTCGCCGCCCACCTCGACCTGACCGAGGACGAGGTCGTCGAGGGCCTGGTCGCCGCGAACGGCTACGTCGCGGGCTCGATCGACACCCCGGGCGGGGACGACGAGGCCGACAGCGCGCCCAAGTACGCGGACACCATGGGTGACACCGACCCGGCCCTGGAACTGTTCGAGGACCTGCACACGCTCGGCCCCCTGCTGCGGAAGCTCGACGACCGGGAACGCACCATCATCGAGATGCGCTTCGGCCAGGAGCTGACCCAGGCCGAGATCGGCCGCGCACTGCACGTGTCCCAGATGCACATCTCCCGCCTACTCAACCGCACCCTCACCAAACTCCGCAGCGGACTGCTGACCGGATGAGCGCGCGGATCTCACGGAGCGCCGGGCGGCGTGTCGGTACGGCGCGTCCCGTCGGCCAGGGCGATGCGGGCGGTGACGGTCTTGCCGGTCGGTTCGAGCCGGACCTGGAAGGCCTGCACGACGGCCATGACGATCTCCAGGCCGTGCTGACCGACTCTGCGCGGATCGAGCCGACGGGCGAGCAACGGCACACGGGCGGTGTCCCGTACGGTCACCTCCACCGCGTCGTCCAGGATGCGCAGTTCCATCCACAGCGGGCCGGGGGCGTGTTTGCGGGCGTTGGTGACCAGTTCGCTGACCACCAGACGCGTGAGGTCCATGGCCCGCGCGGACACGACCACCCCGTGCTCGGTCCCGGCCCGGCCGAGGAAGTCCACCGCGAGGTGGCGTGCCTCGGCGATGCAGGTGTCGTCGCCGCTCAGCGGGACGGCGGTGGTCATGGGGCGGGTGCTCGGCTCGCCTTCGCCGTCACTGTCGGCAGGCTCCACTCGGTGTCACCTTCGTTCCCGTTGTCGGCCGACGCCTACCCGGCACTGCGCACCTCATGTTCCCGCCACTCGAATTACCGGCGAACGCGGTCGAGGGCACGGTGACGGACGTACACCAGGCGCTCGAGAAATGACCTCCCCACATGTGCCGTAGGCTGCGCCGGTCAGTCCTGACACCTACATGTGAATATCGAAGGAGTACCTGAAAGGAGTACCTGATTGGTGAAGCGAGACAACGCCGTGGACCTGGTGGGGCTCCTGTCGATCGAAGGGCAGGACCTGGCCGCGTCATGGGTCGGAGAAGTGCCGGGTCACTCGGCGGTCGCGTCGGCGCGGCAGAACTCAACCGTGAGCTGCGCGAGTTGTACGAAGCACTGGTGGAGGCGCTGCGAAAGGCGCCATGGACGTCCACTCGGAGCACATGTCCGAAGTCCGCGCCCACTTGACGGAATTGTCGAGGAACCGGGCCCGGCAGGGATTCTCGCCGAGTGAGACCGCCGTCAGTGTCTTCGCGCTGAAACACGTCCTCGAACCGGTTCTGGAAAAGGGCACCGTCGACGAGATCCGCGCCTATCTGCGGCTCGCCCGAATACTGGACAATTTGGGGCTCTTCACGATCGAGACCTGTACACGGACACGGGACGAACTCATCACCGCGCAGGCCGAGCAGCTGCTGGAGCTGTCCCCGCCGGTGGTGCGCCTGTGGGACGGGTGATCGCCGTACCGCTGGTCGGCACGCTGGACTCGGCGCGGACCCAGGTGGTGAGGGAGAAGCTGCTGCAGGCGCTGGTGGACACCGGTTCGGAGCAGGCGATCATCGACATCACGGGGGTTCCCGCAGTGGACACCCAGGTCGCCCAGCACCTGCTCAAGACCATCGTCGCCGTGCGGCTGACGGGCGCCGAGTGCACGGTGTCCGGCATCAGTCCGCAGATCGCGCAGACCATCGTCGCGCTGGGGATCGAGTTCGACGGCATCGTGACGAAGGCGAGTCCGGCGGACGCCCTCACGCTGCCTCTGCGCAGGTCGGGCGTGGACCTGGTCGCGCACACCGGCGCCCAGCGATGAGCGACCGGATTCCGATCCTGCGCATCGGCCCCAGGAGCTGGAGACCACGAACAGCGGTGTACTGGCCCTGCACTCCGAACTGGAGGACAAACGGCACCAGTTGGTGGAGGCGAGTGAGGCCAAGACCCGGTTCTGGACCAACATCAGCCACGAACTGCGCACTCCGGTCAACTCGGTGGTCCTCGCTCGGGTCGATGCTCACGACCGTACTGGCCGGGAGCATGACCTCCTTGCCGAAGATCCACACACCGGTGTCGACCACCAGGTCGGCGTCCGCCAGGCGACCCGCGGTCGACTTGTCACTCCTTTTTCCGTATGCCGTACACGGCGGTTTCTTCGACCGCCTCCGGAATCACCGCTCAACTACCAGCGATACCAGCGACCACTGCCGCCTTTCGGACGAGCGACGAAACCGACGAGCCAAAGAACCAGCACGACGATCGCGACCCACCACAGAATTTTCAGCGCGAAACCCGCACCGAAGAGAATGAGGGCCAGCAGAAGAACGAGAATCAGGGGAATCATAAGTGTCAACCTCCGAACTGCCGTCTGCCCGCACATTCCCGGTTCACGCCTGCGGATCCACAATTCACCTGCGCGGGCCGGACACCGCGTAGGTCAGGTGCGTCACTCGCGACGACGGCTGCGAACGGACCGGCTCCAGCGCGATCCTGGACGCGTCCACGCCGTCGAACAGGCGGGTGCCGGCGCCGAACAGGACCGGTGACAACGCGATCGAGAACTCGTCGACCAGGCCGGCGTTCAGGTACTCCAGGATCGTCGCGGCGCCCCCCGGCCGAAACACAACGGCGGTGAACGCGGCGGCGGCGGCCGGGGGGGGGGCGGGGGGGAGTACCGCCTCGGCCAAATGGTAACTGGTTGCCGCCCGGCGCCCCCACCGGTGCACCCA
>NZ_JBIVNL010000005.1:6132-762547 GCF_044753545.1 Streptomyces sp. NPDC088350
ACCCCCCCCACCGACCCCGCCCCCCCCCGGCGGGCTTTCTGTACCCCCCGTCGGGGCGCCCCCCCGCGGGCTACCCGGCGGGGGGGGGCGCGGGGGGGGCCGCGGGCCTGGTCGAGGGCGTGCTCGATGCCGTCGTCGACGAAGTGGAACGTGGTGCCGCCGGGCCGCTCCCACGGGTCACGCCTGGTGTGCGTCACGACGAAGACCGGGGTGTGGAAGGGCGCTTCCTCCGGCCATGACCGCTCACCGAGATCGAACATGCGCCTGCCCATGACGCTCGCGCCGGTGCGCTCGAACGTCTCCCGCGCGATGTCGTTGTCGAGGCCCTCCTCGCCGCCCTCGCCCAGCTTCAGGTTCTCCCGGAAGAACCGCAGCGGGAACACCCACTGCTGCAGCTCCGTCCACTGCGCCATCCAGCGCCGGACGTCCGGGTCGTCCCGCCTCTCGGGCGCGAAGAGCTCGTCCTCGACGGGCACCGGCTCGGGCGCGATGAAGCCGTCCAGCGACATCGACACACTGAAGAACACCTTCCCGGCCATCAGCCCTCAACTCCCTTCCGCGCGAGGTCCGTTACGTAGGCCGCAAGGTTGCCCAGGGTCTGCCGGCCTCCCTCGACCGCGTGGTACTTCTCGACCGCCTCGTCGCGCAGTTCCCTGGTGGGGAACACCGTGCGCATCACGATCCGGGTCGCGGCGCCGTCCGGCGCGAAGGTCAGGACCGACGTGAAGGCGTTCGGGTCGTCGCGGGACTCACCGTGCAGCAGCTCGATCCGCTCCGGCGGGACGATCCGCAGCCAGCGGATCCACTCGGAGTAGTCGGTCCCGTCCGGCCCGTGCAGCACGAAGACCCACTCTCCGCCCTCACGGAACTCGAAGGACCGCGTCGTGGTGGTGAACCCCTCCGGTCCCCACCACCGCGACAGGTGCCGGACCTCGGTGAACGCCTCGAACACCAGCTCCCGCGGGGCGTCGACGACCCGGGAGATCACGATCTCCCGGTCGGCCGCCGCCGGCTCCGCCCGCGTTTCCCGACCTACCCCTGCCTCTGTCGCTGCCTCTGCCATCGGTCATTCCTCCTGCCGCGCCTGCTTGAGGTCCTGCACATAGGTGTCCAGCCGGTCGAAGCTCTCGTTCCAGAACCGCTCGAACCCGCCGGCCCACTCGTGGACCGGCCGCAGCCCGCGGGCGTCCAGGCCGTACAGGCGCTGCTTGCCGGCCTTGCGGTCCCGCACCAGCCCGACCTCCCGGAGCACCCGCAGATGCTTGGACGCCCCCGGCTGGCTCATCCCCAGCTCCCGGGCCACCTCGGTCACCGGCCGCTCACCCGCCCGCAGCAGGACCAGGATCTCCCGGCGCTGCGGCTCCGCTATCGCGTTGAAGACGTCCGACGTCGTCGCTGCTCGTGCCATGACAGCCATCGTATTCCCATATCGGCATGCGTCAACCCGGTCGGGAACCTGGTCCATGGGACCTGCTGTCCGGGCTTCCGGGCGGGACGGGTGCCGGCGTCCGGCTCGGCGCCCTGGGGCCCAGCCGCCGCCTGGCGGGGCAGGAGCGCGGCCACGAGTTCGACGACGGCGCAGGGGGCGCGCCTCGCGGCGGAGATCGGCTGTGCGCCGACAGGCGTACTGGCGACGTGGAACGTCAGAGGCAGCTCCAGCTCGTCCGTCCTGCGCCATTCCCCGCCCTCCCCCTCCTCGACAGCGGCGTCTTCACCGAGGAGAGGGCCAAGGCGATCCGCGCGGCGATCGGCGGCTGAGCCCCGAAGCCGCTCGCCACCGTCAAGCCGTACGGTCGATCGCGCCGACGATCAGCGCTTCGAGCTGCTGCGCGACCTGGTCCAGGGGCCGCGCACTGCGCTTGGCGCGGCACATGGCCGTGGCACCCTCGACCGACGCCACGATGAGGGCCGCGAGACCCTCGGCCCGATCGCGGGCCACCCCGTGCTCCCCCAGCGACCCGGCGAGCAGCCGCTCCCAGCCCTCGAACGCCTCGGCGGCGGCAGCGAGCGCGGGCGAGGCCTCGTCGAGCGGCGGTTCCTCGACGGAGACGGCCAGCACCGGACAACCGGCACGGAAATCGCTCTCGACGACGATGCCGCGCCACAGGCCCAGAAAGGCCCGCACGCCCGCGACCGGGCCCGCGTCCAGTTCGGCGCGCAGCATGCGGGAAACCGCTCCCCCGGCGTACCGCACCGCCTCGGTGACCAACTGCCGCTTGCCCTCGGGGAAGTAGTGGTACGTCGAGCCGAGCGGCGCCTTGGCGTGTTTGGCCAGGTCCCGGATGCTCGTGGCGCTCAGGCCGCGCCTGCTGATCATGTCGGCCGCACCCGCCACGATGCGCTCACGCGACGGCGCGCTGGATCTGACCAAGGCCGCACTCCCCTCTGGATATAACGCTCGTCATAGTCTAGCTTGATCTCCGGTTATAACGGTCGTCATAGACGCCGTGTGCCCGCGGAAAGGAAGACCTCGTCATGCCGATGATCCGGCTCACCGTCCCGCCCGCCTCGCTGACCGAGGAGGGCCGCAGGACCGTCCAGCGCGACCTGGCCGCCGTACTGCTGCGCTGGGAGGGAGCGCCCGACACGGCGTTCTTCCGCGCCCAGGCATGGAGTTACCTGGTCGAGCTGCCCGAAGGGGCGCAGGTCACCGCCGAGGACGACGCGCCCCGCTTCCTCGTGGACGTCACCGTTCCGCAGGGCGCGCTGTCCGAGCGTCGCAGGGCGGGCCTGGTCGAGGACGCGACGAAGACCGTGCTGGCCGCCGCCGGACTCACCCCGGACGACGCGCTGCGGGTGTGGGTCCTCGTGCACGAACAGCCCGACGGCACCTGGGGCGCGGGCGGCTCCGTCGTCCGCTACGCCGACCTCGTCGCCCTCGCCAAGGGGCAGCGCGCCGATGCGTGAACTGACCTACGTCGCCCGGCACTTGGTGGAGTGGCGCGAGGCGCCCGATCCCAAGCTCCAGTCCGACCAGGAGGCCATCGTCGCCCCGGTAACGGCCACCTCCTGCGACGTGGACTCCGCGATCCTGGCCGGGCAGGGTTTCATTGACCCGCCGTTTGCCCTCGGCCATGAATGCGTGGCCCGGGTCGTCGAGACCGGCGACGCCGTGACCGCCGTGGCCCCGGGCGATCTGGTGGTCGTCCCCTGGTCCATCAACTGCGGAGCCTGCGACCCCTGCCGCGCCGGACTCACCGCCCACTGCTCGGCCGTACCGCACATGGCGATGTACGGCGCGCCGATCGGCGGCAGTTGGGGCGGGCTCTTCTCCGACCTGGTCCGGGTGCCGTACGCGGACGCCATGCTCGTCCCGCTGCCGGAGGGCCTCAGCCCGGTCGCCATGGCCTCGGCCAGTGACAACTGGTCCCTGTCCTGGCGTCTGGTCGCACCCCATCTCAAGGCGAAACCCGGTGCCAGGGTCCTGGTCGTCGCGCGCGGCAGCATCGGCCTGTACGTGTGCGACATCGCCCGCGCGCTCGGCGCCTCCGACGTCCTGTACGTCGACCCGGACGCCGAACACCGTGAGATCGCCCGGAGTTACGGTGCCGCCACCGCCGAGGTGCTCGAACCGGTCCGGCACGGCTTCGACATCGCCGTAGAGGCCACCGGCCGCGTCGAGCAGCTCGCCCTGGCCGTCAAGTCCCTTGCCCCGGAGGGTATGTGCGAGTCCGCGGGCAACCACTTCCGCCCCGGCGAGCTGCCCTTGCTCGACATGTACCTCACCGGCGTCACCCTGCGCGTCGCCCGCGACAACGTCCGCAACCACATCCCCGACGCCCTCGAACTGGCCGCCTCGGGCAAGGTCGTCCCGGCACGGGTCGTCTCCCACGTCCTCGACTGGGAACAACTCCCCGGCGAACTGCCCGAGAAGCACCTCAAGCCCGTCTTCGTCCGCGCCGACGGCTGACCGCGTCGCGACCACGACCCATTACGCCCCGACCGAGAAACCTGATGGACGCAGTACCTACTGAAGCGCCCGCGAGGAACACCGACCCCGTACGAACGACAGGAGAGGAACTGGACGACCAACGGGCGGCGATCACCGGTCCCGGCCACGAACTGCGTGCCCTGGTCGACGCCACCGTACGCACCGCGGCCTCGGCCGAAGGCCTGCACCGCGTGACGGACGGCGTGCGCCGGCTGACCGGGCAGTTGACGGGCCGCCGACGCGGACGAGCGGAGATCCCGGCCGTGGACGGGTTCCCCGGAGGGGTGCGCGTGTACAGCCCCGTCACCGGAGCCGGCAGCCCGCTCGCTCCGCCCATGGAGGTGACTCCGGGCGACGCTGGCCTCGTCGGCCGCTGCGCCCTCGGCATCGCCCACGAGGGTCCGCCCGGTTACGGGCACGGTGGCATGAGCGCCATGCTGCTGGACGAACTCGTGGGCCGGTCCCTGCGCCGCCGCCGGACTGCCCGGCATGACGGTCTCCCTCCAGGTGCGCTACCACCGACCCGCCGGTCTCCGTGGTCACCGCGGGCTGCGTCTTCGTGTCCCCGGACCCCGACCGCGCTCGCGCCCTGTTCCCGCACGCGCGTTGCGTGCCGCCCATGTCACCGACCACTGGTCGGCGTCCGCCCAGGTGAGCGACCGGTCGGTCCTGCCCCATCCGAACCACCACGAACGACAGGGCCTCCCCCGCCATGAACCTCACCAGCCACCTCACCCAGTACCTCCAGAAGCTGCCTCCGCCGCAGACCCGGGACCTTGCTGCCGAGCGCGACCTCAAGGTGCCCATGCGTGACGACCGGAGGCCCGGTCCGACGTCCTGATCTGCACAACTCCCGCCCTGGACAACGACGTTGAGGTCATCGGCGAGGTGAGCGCAGAGATCTGCTTCCGCTCCAGCCTGCCGAAGGCCGATGTCTTCGTCCGGCTGTGCGACGTGGACGAGAAGGGGCGCTCCACGAACGTCTGCGACGGCCTGATCGGCCTCACCGGCGCCGACGAGACGACGTGCGCGACGGTGCGACTGTGGCCTACGGCCTACCGGTTCAAGCGCGGCCACCGCATCCGCGTCCAGGTGTCGAGCGGCGCCTTCCCCCGCTGCAACCGCAACCCCGGCACCGGCGAACCCCGGGCCACGGCCGTCACCCTCCGCGCGGCCGACCAGCAGGTCTTCCGCGATCGTGCTACCGATCCGGCAGGCCTCCTGAATGCCCGACGCTGACGAAGCGCCTTCGATGGGGAGGAGCACTTGGGCTGTCCCTCCCCATCGTCCGCGTGACGGCCGTCAGTTCTTGCCGAGCAGCCGCCAGATCTGGTTCTTCTTGGTGCTCAGTGCGCTCGCGGCATCGCAGGTCCACTGGTGGACCAGCGCGCCGGCGGTGGTCGAGACGCCGGTGACGTCGACGCACTTGCCGCTGTGGACGGCGACGAGTTGGTAGTCGTGGCTGTTGCCGAGTGCGGTGACGGGGTTGAGGGTGAACTGCTGGTTGGTGGCTCCGTTGCAGGTGTACTGGATGACGGCGGCGCCGTCGGTGGTGGACGCTCCCGAGACGTCGAGGCACTTGCCGCTCAACTCGTCGACCACCGTATAGGTGTTGGTCTTGCCGCTGACCGGCTTGAGGTCGAGCATCTGCTGGTAGCCGCCCTCGCAGTAGTACTGCTGGTACTGCGTGCCGTTGGCGGTGGAGAGGTTGGTGTCGTCCAGGCACTGGCCGCTGTTCTGGCTGACGGCGACCGTGGAGACGGTGGTGTTGGACGGGGGCAGCAGGGTGACGGTGTAGCCGTCCTTGGCGTTCGTCCACGGGAGGCTCACGGAGGCGGCGTTGCCGCTGACCGTGAGGGTGGTGTCGGCGATGGTCTCCGGTCCGGTCACGGCGGCCCCGCTGTTGTACGGGACGCGCTGGACGACGGCACGGACCTGGCTGTTCTCCACGACGGACGTGGTGTTGAGCCCGGTGAGGTCGACGGTGACCGTCCCGGTGTTGCCGCTGCTGCCGAGCAACACCTTCGCGTTCTTGGCGGAGTTGTCCTTGGTGGCCAGGCCGTCGGTGCCGGTGCCGGGGACCAGGTTGACGATGTTGCCGGTCTGGGAGCCGTAGTAGCGGTACATGAACCACTCGCCGAGCGGCAGGTACTGGCCCGCGCTGTTCTTGGTCAGCAGGTTGGCCTCGTTGTCGTGCAGGCCGGTGCCGGAGGCCCAGTTGCCGCGCAGGCCGTCGGCGCCGGCGCGTTCCAGACGGCCGATGAACCAGGCGCCGCCGCCCGGGGACTGCATGGACAGGGTGGCGTACTCGTTGATCTGGTAAGGCCGCGTGTTGGTCAACCCCGCCGCGGTGAGCGTGGAGTTGGCACGCCCGGCATCGGTGACGGGGTCGCCGGGCTCGTCGTGCCAACTCCAGGTGTCCGGGGCCACGTTGTTCGCCTTGACGTACGTCAGGAAGGTCGTCCACCAGCTGTTGGAGGAGTTCGGCTGGCCCGCGATGCTGGGGCCGACGATGAGCTGGGCGGGGAAGGCGGCGCGCACCTTGGCGTAGAACCGCGACCACATCGCCAGGTACTGCGTCTGTGACGCGCCCCAGAAGCCGCTGCCGTCGGGCTCGTTCCACAGGTCCCACTGGACCGTCATGTTGTTGGCCTTGACGTCACTGATGAGCTGGGTGACGAAGGCGTCGAACTGCGTCCAGTCGCCGTTGTCGCCGGGCCAGCCCTGGCTGGTGGTGCCGTCGGCGCCCCAGAGGTCGTGCGGGAGGAGGACGAAGGTGCCGCCGAGGGCGGCTGTTCGCTTGTACTGGGCCAGAGTTGAGGCCCAGCGGGTCTGGTAGTCGGCGAGGCTGGTGGCGTAGCCGCCGCTGTTGAGCTGGGCGCCGCCGGCCCGCATGAAGTGCCACTTGATGTCGGTGAAGAAGTGGTCCTGCGGCAGCGAGCCGTCCGGGGTCATCCCGTAGATCATCCCGGAGGCGTGGTAGGTGGGGGCGCCGCCGGCGGTGGCGAAGTCGACGGTGACGGAGGTGTCGGCGGCGTGGGCCGTGGTCGCGGGGAGGGTGAGGGCGGCGAAGGAGGCGAGGAGCGCCGCGACCACGGCGGTCCTGCGGCCTCTCGGAGCGGCTGGTCTGCCGGTACGTCCGGCTGGGGAACGGAATCGAGGTATGCGCATGTGCGGGTCTCCCGAAGGGGGAACTTCCTGGGCGCGGCTCGCCCAGGGGGTCTGTCAGCCGACGGCCTCCGTGGCCTCGGCGCGCCTCAGCTCGTGGGCCTCGGCGAGGAGCAGATAGCTGCTGGCGGTCCAGGTGTAGGCGCGGTCGCGCAGGCCCACGCCGGTGAGGGCGTCGAAGTTCTCCGCGAAACCCGAGGTCTCGCACAGCGCCCGGAAGCGGGAGCTGATGTCGTCCGCGAGACGGTCGTGTCCTGCGCGGCGCAGACCGTCCTCGATCAGGACGGTGGACGGGGCCCAGATCGGTCCGCGCCAGTAGCCGTCGTCCAAGTAGTGCGGTGAGGTGGGCAGTTCGGTGGCGAGGCCGTACGCGGTGAGGTGGGCCTCGATGCGTTCGGCCAGCGCGTCACCGATGTGCTCGGGCAGGTGCTCGCCGAGCACGACGGGCATCAGGTCGAGCAGGCTGGAGCTGGTCCAGGTGGCCCCGCTGTGTGCCGAGCGGGCGGCGAACCGGTCGCCGGTCCACAGCTCGTCGAGCAGCGCGGCCTGTGTCGCGTCCGCCGTCCGGGTCCACTTGCGCGTGTCGTCCGCCAGCCCCAACTCGTCTGCCAGTACGGCGAGTTCACGCAGCTGGAGGATGAGAAAGGCGGCCAGGTCGGCGCTGACGATCACGCGTTCGGAGTCGAAGGTGGTGGCGTTGTCCCAGCCGCTGTCGTTGCCGTGCTGGTAGTGCGGGAGGGCGGACCCGGGTGCGCGCCGCGTCGTGAGCCAGAACTCCGTCCAGCGGGTCAGCCGGTCGTAGACCTCGGCCAACTCGGCCTCGCCCAGCGGCTCGTGCAGCCTTCGGCGCAGGTGGCGCAGGGCCCAGCCGTGGACGGGGGGCTTGACGAAGTTGTAGAGGATCTCGGAGTGGGTCACCGAGTCGGGCAGCGCGCCGGTCTCGTCCTGGTGGTCGAAGGGCAGCGCGAACTGGTCCAGGGCCAGACCAGGTGAACCGGCGGCCAGGGCAAGGGCGTTGAAGCAGTGGTCCCAGCTCCACACCTTGTCCATCCAGTGCTTCGACATCAGCACGGCGGGCCGGGTGACCAGCCCGGCCGGGCGCACGGTCGCGGACCACACCACGTACGCGGCGAGTTCGGCGGCCGGGGTGTCCGGCGAACGCCAGGGCGCCACCGCCTCGACGAAGGCATCGAAGGAGCGCCGGACGGCGGTGACCACCTCGTCGAAGGTCGCCGGGGAGGCGTACGGAGGTCGCGCCGTGTCGAGTTCTTCCACGGCGGCCTCCCAGACACCGTCGGCACCCGCGCCGATCGTGACACCGCGACCGGCCCGGCCCAGCGTCTGAGCGCCGGCGATGTCGGTCACGGCGCCGGACAGGACGGTGATCCGGTAGCGGCGTCCGGTCTCGTAGGAGGTGAAGACGTGCGCGTCGGCCACGGGGTCGTGGAAGAAGTACGTGCCGCTGAACGGAGTCAACTCCCGCGCCGCCGCACCGACTTGCAGCCCGAACCCGGTACCGCGCAGCCGCACGGTGTCCGGCGACTCGTAGGCGAGGTCGACGCGCCCGCCGTCACCGGTCCAGCTGAGCAGAGCCGGTGTCGCCCGCACGCGAACCCTGGCCCTCTCCCCTGTCACCGGGTCGAGGGGGACGAGGCTCAGGACGGCGTGCATGCCGTTCTGGTGCGAGACGAGATGGAGGTCCTCGGCGCGGGTCCTCTCCGCGAGCACGGGAGAGATACCGAACCAGGATCCGTACGTGCTGAACGGGATGTCGTGGACGGAGAAGGCCGGGCCGGAGCAGGCGACGGTCATGGAGGCGTGACTCGATTCTCAACAGGGTTTCTACGGCGGAGAGATGACGGAACGTCAGTCCTTGACGGCGCCGGCCGTCACGCCCGCGGCGACATAGCGCTGGGCGAGGACGAGGATCACCGCGGCGGGCAGCGAGGCCACGACGGCGGTCGCCATGATGGCGTTCCACTGCTGGTTGTTGTTGCCGATGTAGTGGTAGATGCCGAGGGTGATCGGCTCGTGCGCGCCGCCGTTCGCGAGGGTGCCGGCGAAGACGAAGTCGGACCAGGACCACAGGAACGCGAACAGCGACACCGTGACGACGGCGTTGCGGCTCATGGGCAGCACGATCGACCAGAAGGTGCGCACGGGCCCGGCGCCGTCCGTCTTCGCGGCCTGGAGCAGTTCGCCGGGGATGCCGGACATGAACGCGGTGAAGATCAGCACAGCGAACGGCACGGCCAGCGTGGAGTCCGCGACGATCAGTCCCGGCACCGACTGGAGCAGGCCGAGGCTGAGGTAGATGGCGTAGAAGCCCATCGCCATGATGATGCCGGGGATCATCTGGGCGACAAGGAAGAGGAAACTCAGGACACCGCCGCCGCGTGGGCGGAGTTTGGCGAGTGCGTAGCCCGCGGGTGCGGCCAGTGCCACGGTGAGGACGACGGTGCCCAGGCCGATGACGAGGCTGGTGCCGAGGTAGGGCAACTGCTGGTCCAGGACGGCGCGGTAGCCCGCCAGGGTGCCGTGCAGGGGGATCAGGTCCGGTGGGCTCTTGCGCATGTCCTGGTCGCGGGTGAAGGACACGTTGAGCATCCAGTAGACGGGGAAGAGCATCACCGCGGTGAACAGGACGCCGATGGCTGTCTGCCACCA
The DNA here is from genome assembly GCF_044753545.1 of Streptomyces sp. NPDC088350. NCBI lineage: Bacteria > Bacillati > Actinomycetota > Actinomycetes > Kitasatosporales > Streptomycetaceae > Streptomyces > Streptomyces sp. NPDC088350. Next base: position 15,899 of record NZ_JBIVNL010000005.1, read on the forward strand.
CGTGCGGCTGGTGCGCCGGTTCATGTCGGTGCCGTTCATGACCGTGCGGTTCATGGCCGTGCCGTTCATGACGGTGCCTGCTTCCGCTGGACCCGGACATAGACCAGGCCGAACACCAGGGCGGCGACCACCAGCAGGTTTCCTACGGCCGCTCCGGGGCCGAAGGCCGGCAGCAGGTTGCCGAAGCCGAGCTGGTAGGACCAGGTGGCGAAGGTGGTGGAGGAGTCGGCCGGGCCGCCCTTGGTCATGATCCAGATGATGTCGAAGACCTTGAGTGTGTAGACGAGGCCGAGGAGGAGGGTGATCGCGGACACCGGGCGCAGCAGCGGGAAGGTGATCCGCCAGAACCGCTGCCAGGCGTTGGCCCCGTCGAGGGCGGCGGCCTCGTAGAGGCTCGCGGGGATGGACTGGAGGCCGCTGTGCAGGACCACCAGGTTGAACGGGACGCCGATCCAGATGTTCGCGATGATCACCGAGGCCAGCGACCAGCCCGGCGCGGTCAGCCAGTTGACCGGTCCGATGCCGACGGCGTGCAGGACGGCGTTGACGACACCGGAGTCGCTGTTGAGCATCCACGACCAGGTGGACGCCGACACGATCAGCGGGAGCAGCCACGGCACGAGGAAGAGGGCCCGCAGGGTCGCGGAGAGCCGGAAGCGCTGGTTGAAGAAGACCGCGAGAGCCAGGCCGATGGCGTACTGGAAGACCAGACACACAGTGGTGAAGACCACGGTGTGCAGCAGGGCCGGGGCGAAGGTCGGATCGTCGATGACCGTGCGGTAGTTGGCCAGGCCCGTGAAGGGTGCGTCGCCCCGGACGAAGGACCGGACCGTGTAGTCGCGCAGGCTCAGGTCGATGTTGCGGTAGAGGGGATAGGCGTAGAAGAGGACGAGGTAGAGGGTCACCGGGGTGAGGAAGCCCCAGGCGGCCCACTGCTGGGACGTGGGCCGACGTCGGCGCCGCGTTCGGGGCGGTGCGGTGGGGGCCGCACCGCTGTGGTGGTGCACGGGCCGCCGGTGCGGCACTTGGGTCATGTGGCTCATCAACTAACCCTGGTCTCTGGTTACTTGACGGCCGACTGGGCGGCGGACAGCGCGTCCTTCGGCGACTTCGAGCCGCTGAGCGCGGACTGGACCGCCTTCCACAACTGCTCCGAGATCTTCGGGTACTTGGTGCCCAGGTCGTCGCTGGTGCGTCCCTTGGCCGCCTTGACCGCGTCGGCCCAGGGCTTCAACTCGGCGTTGGCCGCGACCTGTTTGTCCTGGACCTCGGTGGTGGGGGCCACGTACGACAGCGTGGTGTCGGTGTCGAGGAGGTGGTCGGTGCTGGTCAGGCAGGTGACGATCTTCTGGGAGGTGGCGTAGCGAGCGGTCTTGCCCTGGACCGGGACGGTGACGAACTCGCCGCCGGTCGGGGCTGCCGCGTTGCCTCCGTCGGCGGCGGGAACGGGGACGACCCCGTACGCGAAGCCGGCCTTCTTGGCGTTGGCGAGCTGCCAGGTGCCGTTCTCGCTGAACGCGTAGTCGCCGGTCGCGAACTCCTGCCAGCTGGTCGTCTGGGTGTTGTTGAGAACCGAGTTGGGGGCGTAGCCGTTCTTCAGCCAGTCCTGCCAGAGCGTCAGCGCGGAGACCGCCTTGTCGGAGTCGAGCGCGGTCAGTTGGGCGCCCGATCCCCAGTACCAGGGCAGGAACTGGAAGGTGCCCTCCTCCGTGCCGATCGCGGAGAACGTGATGCCCTTCTTGCCGGCCTTCTTGACCTTCGCGAGCGCCGCCGTCAGCGACTTCCAGTCCTTGACCGAGGCGATGTCGACGCCGGCCTGCTTCAGCACCGCCTTGTTGTAGTAGAGGGCGAGGGTGTTGGCGCCGATCGGCATGCCGTAGGTCTTGCCGCCCGCCTGTCCGGCGGCGAGGAGGTTGGGGTTGACCTTCGAGGTGTCCAGCTTGTTGTCCGCGGTCGTGGTGAGGACGCCGGCCTCGGCCAGGGTCGACACCACCGGGCTGTCGACGATGAGGACGTCCGCGGAGTTGTCCTGCTGGGCGGCCAGGAGCGCCTTGTTCGCCAGGTCACTGGTGTCGAACGCGGTCCGCTTGATCTTCACCCCGGCCTTGGTGCCGCAGGCACCGAGCAGCTTCGCCCACGCGGAGGTCTTGTCGAACTGCGGGTAGGGGTCCCAGATCGTGTAGGTACCGGTGTCAGCGGTCTTGGTGCCGGTGCTGCCCGCGCCTGAGGAACAGGCGGTGGCGGTGCCTGCGACGGCGAGGACCGTCACGGTCGCGGCGGTGAGGCGGAGTCGTCTGAGGGAGCTGTGCATCGCGCGTTCCTTCGTTTTTGGCACGGGTGTGCCGAGGGAGGGTGACGAGGGGGGAAGCGGGCATGCCGAACAGCCACGGGGCGACGAGGGGGGACAGGAATGCCCGTGATCCGTGGTCAGGAGGTGGTGCGGGGAGGGGCTGGGGCAGCGGGCCGAGACGGAGGGCGTCCGGCGCCGGGACCCGTGCGGGGAAGAGTGAGGTCGGCGGGCTCGGCGGGCGGCGTGCCGGTGCCGGGACCATGTGGGGAGGGGCGAGGTGAGTGGGCCTCAGTGGACGGCACGCCGCGTCCGGACCCGTGCGAGGAAGGGCGAGGTCAGTGGGCCTCAGTGGACGGCGGGCCGGTGCCGGGACCCGTGCTGGCGCGGAGGGAGATGGGCGGCGCGAGCAGGTGGTGCCGGGGCGGGGCGTCGGGGTGGTCGATCCGCTCGACGAGGAGGTCGACGGCGTGTCGGCCCATCTCCTCCGCCGGTACGTCCGCCGCGGTGAGCCGCGGGGTCACCGTCTCCGCCCACCGGCCGGCCACGACCCCGGTGACGGAGAAGTCGCGCGGTACGTGGCGGCCGGCCTGGGCGAGCCCGCGGTAGAGGCCTCCCAGCGCGGCCTCGTTCAGCGTGACCAGGGCCGAGGTGGCCGGGTCGTCGTGCAGGATCTGTTCCAGGCACGCCTGGCCGGATGCCGCGTCGTCCCCGCAGCAGTACGTCCGGACGGTCAGCCCGCGTTCGGCCGCGGCCTTGGTGAAGCCGTCGAGGCCGTGGTGGGCCGACTCGTATCCGGCCCGCAGCAACTGCTCGGGCCGGTTGACGAAGGCGACCCTGCGGTGACCGAGGTCCGCGAGGTGGTGCACGCACGCCGCCGCCAGCGCGGTGTGGTCCAGGCCGACCCACCAGGTGCCTTCGGGATGCGCGGTGCGGCCGATGGCGACGGAGGGGAAACCGAGGGCGGCCAGGTGATCGACCCGGTCGTCCTCCAGCCTGATCTCCATCAGGATCGCGCCGTCGACCCGCCGCTCCCCCAGCATCCGCTGGAACGAGCGGTCGCTGTCGACGCCGCTGGGTGACAGCAGCACGTCGTAGTCGTGGGCCGCGGCGGCCTCCACCACGCTGCCGATGAAGTCGAGTTGCATACCGGTGTAGTGGTTGCCGGCCGGCGGGAAGACCAGGCCGATCGTGTTGGTCCGGCCGTTGGCCAGGGCACGCGCACTGGCGTTGGGCCGGTAGCCCAGCTCGTCGATGACGCGCTGGATCTTCCGGCGGGTCTCCTCCGACACCGGACGCTTGCCGCTCAGCGCGACGGACACGGTGCTCCGCGAGACACCGGCCCGCCGGGCGATCTCACCGATGTTCACGGGCACTCCTTGGATGGATCGAACCGGTTCGATGTTGCGAAGGGCGACCACCGGTCATCGAACCGGTTCGCGTGAAGTGAAGGTAGGAACAACCCCGGCGACTGTCAACACCTCGCACCGCATCTTCTCGCAACACCCCTGGAATCCAGGGTGAGCTGACACGACTCCCGGCGTCGGAGGTATTGCCGCCGGATTTACGCGGTGCTAGCTTCCCGGCCAGTGAGTCGAACCGGTTCGACAATCCTCGCCCATAGTCCCCACCCGCAGGGAAACCACGGAGACCCCAGTGCGACGAAGACGAAAGAGAACGACGGGAGCCGGTGCGACCTGGCGCTGCGCGACAAGAACGTGACCGGTCCCGCGATTCACGAGGCCGAGTCCACTCCCCCACCGACAGCGAAGCGGCCCTCCCCCTCGACCACCTCGGCGGCGGCCGGGCGGAGGTCTCCGGCAACGGCGAGAAGCTCGACGTCGCCGGGGCAGGCCACGGGAAGAAGGGCACGGACGTGGTACGGGCGTTCCCGTCCAGAGGCATCAACAAGGTGACTGTCACCGGCGCCTCGCACAGCCTCGTGCCGGACCGGCTCCGGGCCGCCTTCCAGCCGCTCACCGGCGACGAAGGCGTACCAGGCCGAGGACGGCACGCCGAGCGGGGCCGCCAACGTCACCGACAGGTACACGTTCGCCAAGGGCGGGAAGGCGGTCACCGGCATCGGAGACGGCAAGGCCAACGCCCTCACCGTCGACGCCTTCGCCGCGCGGGCCGGGCGGCACGCGGTGACCATCCGCTGCTCGAACGCCAACAGGCACCGGCCACTCCCTGCAACCCCGACCCGGTCACCCGCCACACCGGCCTCTCGGTCAACGGCGGACCGGCGAAGCGGATGCTGTTCCCGACCACGATCGACCAATTCGCGGTCACCCCGCTGTCGGAGAGGCAACCGCTCCGGACATGGCGGCGCGGCGGGCACGGGCGGCCGTCGTGGCCCGTGCCTGCCGCGCTCCTGGGGGGGTTACATCGGGCAGGTGTTCTGGAAGGCAACGGTGTTGGGGTCGTGGGGAGTTGGGCAGATGAACTGGTCGTAGCGGGTGTCGTTGTCGACGAAGCGTTTGAGCCAGACGATGCTGTACTCGGCGATCGTGGTGTTCGGGCCGGCGAAGGTGAAGTGGTCGGCGTTCCTGAGCTCGATGAACGCCTTGTCGTGGTCGTTCGTCAGGGCGTTGTAGGCGGGCAGGGTGAAGGTGGAGACCGGGGCGACGGTGTCCCCGTCGGCACCGAAGATCATGGTGGGGACCGTGATCTGGTCGCCGACGTTGACGATGTCCCAGGGTGCCAGCGCGATGGCCGCCTTGAGCGAGGGGGTGCTCGCCGCACTCTCCAGCGTGCCGCCACCGCCCATCGACCAGCCCATCACGGCCGTCCGGGCGGGGTCGATCTCGTTCTTCACCGCGCTCCTGGTCGTCAAGTAGCTGAGCGCGGCGAGTTGTTGGTTGCTGCGGTCGGTCGGGAAGTCCCACAGCGCGTTGCTGTCCAGGGTCATCACCACGAAGCCCTGGGAGGCGAGCCGGGGGCCGTACCAGGCGATCTCCGCCTGCGGGGCGACGAAGCCCGGCATGATGACGACGGCGCCGAAGGTGCCCTGGCTGGTGTCGGTCGGGAAATAGATGGTGCCGTCGTTGAAGCCCGAGCCGCTGCCCGAGGGGACGACGGTCGAGGCGACGGTGAACGGGCCGGTCTCGGCGGTGATGCCGGCCAAGGTCGGGGCCGGGCCGCGCTGGTAAGGGTTGCCGGCGGCGGCCTGGGCGGGGGCAACTAAGGCGATCGAGACGATGAACGCGAGGATCGCGAGGAGCACGTGGGGTCGGAGCGGTTTCACGGGAGTCCTCCCGGACTGACTGTCAGTTGGTGTAGATGGCGGGAGAGCCGCTGACACTGCTGTCGACCACGGGGGCGTAGGTCGCCGTGAAGTAGCCGTTGCCCGCGCACAGCACCGAGCCGGAGAACTTGGTGAACGCCTGGTTGGTGAAGGTCAGGCTGGTGGCGCTGTTGGAGCTCACGGCGGCGAGGCTGGGTGCCCGGTAGACGCAGGTGATGGAGCCCAGCAGGGTGGAGAGCACCACCGTGGTCTGGATCGTGCTGCCCGAGGCGGGGGTGACCGTGACGGTGCCGTCGGAGTTGGCGGCGGTGCTGTAGGGCAGGTTGTTGACGGTGATGCTGCGTACCCCGGTGACGCCGAGGACGTTGCTGGTGCAGCCGCTGAAGGTCTGGGCGGTCGCGGACTCGGTGGCGGTCCCCGGAGCCGCGGGGTTCGCCATCACCGTGGCGGAGAGCGTGGAACCGGTGCAGGTGATGCCGGACGTGCCGCCGCTGCTGGTGGCGAGGGTGGCATTGGTGCCGCTCGCCAGCGAGGCGGTGAGTACGTCGCCGACCGGGACGGCGGTGCCGGCGGCGCTGCCGTAGGTGAGCACGGTGCTGTCCGCCGAGGCGGTGGTGGCGGGGAGGAGCGCCAGGGCCGCGACGGCGGCAGCGGTGGCGGCGAGGGCGGAAGCGGTGTTTCTGCGCATGCGGGGTCCTCTGACATACAGGGGTGTGGGTGGCGAGGACGGGTCGCTCCCCCGGCTCAGGGGTGAACGCAGCGACCCGCGCAGGGCGGTTCCCGGACTGCGGGAACCACCGGACCGGTACACGTCCCCGACCCGGGGGCGGGGACGCGAGGGCACTTGTTGGCGGCCTTGCGGGTGCGTGACACTGACGGCTCCGGCGGCGTCCCGCCGCAGGTCCGCGCAAGAAGAAAACCTGTGAGAGTTGTAAACCTGACGGGTATTCAAGTCAATACAATGCGGGCAAGTTCCCGAGGAAGGACGTGGTATGGCAACACTCCCGTCGGTGCCGCCCGCGCTCGTGCTGCCCGGTACCCGCATGGCCCGCGACCCGGAGCGCTCGCTGCGCCGGGGTCCGCGCCGCACCTCACCCGAGGTGGTCGCCGCCAACCAGCGCGACCGGCTGCTCGACGGCTTCGTCCGCACCGTCGCCCAGGTCGGCTACGCCCACACCCGGGTCAGCGACATCTGCCAGGCCGCGGGCGTCACCAGGCCGGTCTTCTACGACCTCTTCAAGGGCAAGGAGGACGCCTTCCTCGCCGCACACCGGTACGGCACGACCATGGTCATCGGCGCCATGGAGGAAGCCCACGCCAAGGCCCCGGACTGGCCGAGCGCGGTGCGCGCCGGGCTCGGCGCGCTCCTCGGCATACTCGCCGACGCGCCCGCCTTCGCGGTCATGGCCATCGTGGAGATCGACGCGGTCGGACCCGCCGGGCGGGAGGCACGGGAGGAGCTGCTGGTCCGCTTCCGGGACTTCTTCACCGACCTGCCGGAGACGGAACTACCCATCCCCACCGAGGAGTTGATCGACACTGTGGTCGGTGGGGTGTACTCCGCGATCTACCGTCGGATCGCCGCGGGCCGGGCCGCGGAGCTGCCCGAGCTACTGCCCGGTCTGACCTTCTCCGTGCTGGCCCCCTTCGTCGGTCCGGAACGCGCCGCGGCCTGCCTGGCCCCGGACGTCTGATCCGAGAGGTCCGTTCGTTCCGGCTTCAGCACGGCCTGCGCCAGACCCCCAGCTCCCGTTTCTTCTGCATCGACGACCGCAGTACGGTCAGCTGTCTCCCACGCGCCGACCTTGACGTAGCAGAGTCGAGCCCTGTTTTTGTTCGTCCGTGAGCGATGGGCGAGTTGGTTCCGCTGCGGAGGCGGAATTCGCCCGCAGGGCCAGTTCCAGTTCGAAACGGGTCTCTGAATCCTGGAGGGTGTCGCCGAACAGTTTCTCCAGCTGACGCATGCGATAGCGCACCGTCTGCGGATGGAGGTGCAGTCGCAGGGCGGTGCTGTTGACACTGCTCTCGCACTGCAGCCACGCCAGCAGCGTCTCCGCCAGCCTGTCGCGCTGTGGCGCCGGGATTCCGGCCAGCGGTGCCAGGACCCGGTGCGACAGCGCCCGGACCAGCGGTTCGTCCGCGTAGAGGATCAGTGTCGTGAGGTGGTCGGCGCACCGGAGCACGCCCTCGCCCGGCAGGACACCGCGCCGCATGAGCGAGAGGGCTCGGGCGGCCAGGCGTAACGAGTCCGCGGTCTGCGAGAGCGGGACCGTCGGCCCGACCGCGGCGGGCCGGCCTCGCAGTGCCGAGGCGAGGGCGTGCCCGCGCGAGGAGCCCGGCACGTCCGGGTCCGGGATGACCAGGCGCGCCGGGCGGGCGGTCATGTCGGCCAACACCGCGGTGGGCAGCAGCAGTTCGTCACCCTGGTGCTGCTCGGTGCCGCCCACCGCTATCACGGCGACTCGCTGCGGCAGGGGCCAGTTCGCGGCGCGGGCGAGTTCCGCGACGGCCTCCGCGGAGGCGGGCGGATCGGCGAACAGCAGGTCCAGCAGGCGCATACGGCGCCGTTGCAACTCACCCGTGCTGCGCAGCTGAGCCTCGGTGTGGCCCTCGGTGGCCGCCTGCATGATCTCGTGCATGTGGGTGAAGCCCGCGTCCGCGAGTGCGGCGACCTCGCTCGAGTCCAACTCCAGTTCCTCGGCGGCTTTCATCATCCGCCGCCAGGCGGCCCGTCCGCCGAGCCGGAGCGCGGCCTGGAGCACTTCGAGGCCGCGCCCTTCGCCGGCTTCGCCACGTCCGATCTGCTGGTAGGTGTGAACGACGTGTTTCCCGTCGCGGCCGGTGTCGGCGATGCGGTCCACGAAGAGGTTCAGGGCCTGGCGGACTCCGGCTCTGATCGTGCGCACGTAGGCGTCGTCGGCCGGTCTCGCGTACTCGGGTACCTGAAGCTGTACCTCGCGCGCCACCTCCGCGGCCATGTCGTCGAGATGGGGGCGCAGAAATTCTGCCAGTCGCTGAGGGACGACGGCGAAAGGATCCATGCGGCGTGCTCCTACCGCTCGGTCAAGGCGGTCCGGACGATGACGATATCCCCCGCCGAACTCCGTTGGCCTGTACGCGAGTTACAACGCAGTGCTGCGATTTTGTCCGTGCGCGACAAACCAGGTCCGGATCAGACCGGCAGGCCCAGCGCTCCGGCGAGAACCGGCCACGAAGTGGCGAACTCCCGCTTCCAGTCGCTCCATTGGTGTCCGCCGCCCTGATACAGGTGCCGGGTGGCCGGGACGCCCAGCTGCCCGAGTGCGGTGCCGAAGCTCTGGGTGGAGGGTGCCACCAGGCTTTCCAGGACCCCGGGCAGCAGAGAGGCGATGCCACCACTGATGAGCTGCGCGAGCGCGATGATGGTGCCGATGCCTCCGCTGAGACTGCCGCTGCCTACGGAGACGTAGAGCGCGGTGCCGCGCAGGGCGCTCGCGTGCGTCAGGGGGTTGAAGTCCTGCCAGGTGGCGGAGTTGAGCGTCGGGTCGCCCCACAGCGACAGGGGGTTGAGGTTCTCCCGGCCCACGATCGCCTCGATGATCGTGGGCATCGTCGTCGTGGTGGTGTCGGGGATGCCGCTGTACGACGCCGCGGCCACGAACGTTCCCGGGTGGCGGGCCGCGTGTGCCATGGCTCCGTATCCGCCGGTCGAGACCCCGGCGACGGCCTGCACGGTGGAGGCCCGGTAGCCGGCGCGCAGGACCGCCGGGACTTCCTGGAGCTGGAAGGTCTCGTAGTCGAGGCCGGTCTGCCAGCGGGTGGGGATGCCGGTGGGCCCGCCGTCCGGCATGGCGACGATCAGGTCCCGGTTCGCGGTGAACGCCTCGATGTCGGTCTCGCGGGTCCAGGAGTTGTAGTCGTCGTGCGCGCCGTGCAGCAGGTACAGCACCGGCCAAGTGCGGCTGGGCTGGGCGGCGTACGAGGTCGGCAGAATGACCCGTACGGGCGCGGTGCGGCCCAGCGCGGTGGAGGGGATGCCCAAGTCGTAGGTACGGGGCCCCAGTTGGGTGACGGTGAGGTCGGCGGCCGAGGCTCTCCGGGCCCCGGTGAACACGCCCGCGACACCGAAGGCCGCGGCCTTGGCGACGGTACGACGGGACAGACCTTGGCGGGGAACGGGTGGACGGTCGGACATGGCGGGCGGCTCCTTGTGAAGTGATGTCGGGGAGCGGGGTGTTCAGCCGAGCACCCGGTTGAGGTGGTCGGCGATGGCCTGGGCGTGCGGCGGGTCGAGGAGGGACAGGTGGTGTCCGGGTACGCGGACGATCTCCAGGTCCGGGCACAGCTCGTCCCAGCCGAGCGCGTCGTCCGTGCGCTCGTAGGCCGGGTCGCGCACCGTGTGCGGCGCGGGCCCGGTGGCGCGGTAGAGGATCACCCGGCCGTCGTAGGAACCGGGGGTGTGCGCCTCACCGGTCCGCAGGTCCAGGTAGGAGGCGCGCTGGTGGCGGAGCGCGGCGGGCGGGATGTCGGCGACCGAGCTGAGCGTCTCCAGTACCAGGTCGATCCGGCCCCGGTCGTCGAGGGCGGCCAACTCCGTGTAGGGCAGGTCGAGTTGTACGTCGTAGGTGCGGGACGCGTACGCGGCGAATCCTTCGAAGTGCTCCCGTGCCACGTCCCACGCGGTCCGTCCGAGCGGTCGGGGCAGCGGACGTACGGCGTCGATGAGCACCACCGCCTCGGGGGGTGCGAACTCGGCGGCGAGCAGCCGGGCGGTCTCCTGGGCGACGAACCCGCCGAACGACCATCCGCCGATCCAGTAGCGGCCGTCGGGCCACGCCTTCCGGATCGCCTCCGCGCACAGCCTCGCCTTCGCGGCGACGGTGTCCGCCTCCTCGACCCGGTCCAGCCCGTACACCGGCACGTCCGGTGCCAACAGACCGGCGAGCGGCCGGTAGACGTCCGGGGTGCCACCGGCCGCGTGGGCCAGGATCAGTGGAGGGCGGTCGCCGGCCGCGCGCAGCGCGCGCAGGGGGTACGGCATGCGCCGGTCGGCCCGGGTGGACACGATCGCGGCGGGCGGGGGCCGGTGTTCCGGCTGGGCGTGGTGCGCGGCGCCGGTGATCGCGTCGGCGGCGGCCTGGACGGTGGAGGCCTGCATCAGGTCGCGCGTCGAGGGCGCGGCGCCGAACTCGCGCTCTACGGCCGCGCGCAGGCGGACGGCCATGAGCGAATCGAGGCCCAGGTCGGTGAGTGGGGTGTCGGGGGTGATCCGCTCCGGCAAGTGGCCTGCGACGGCGGCGATATGGCGGATGAGCCGCTCGGTGACAGTGCCTTCGACGGCCAACGGGACCGGTGCGGCGGGCAGTTCGGGGAGTACGCGCCCGCCGTCCAGCGGGGGTTGCCCGGCCGTCCACCAGTGGCGGGTGTGGCGCCAGGCCGGGAGGGGGACGTCGATGACCTCGCCGTGCGGGTGGAGGAGGCGGGCCGGGAGGGGGTGGCCCGCGGCGTGCAGGGCGGCCAGTTGGAGGCGGAAGGTGAGGGCGGGGTCGTTGCCTCTGCGCAGGGTGGGCAGGTGGAGGGCGTCGGGCAGGGTCTCCGCGAGGGCGTGCAGGAGCACGGGGTGCGGGGAGATCTCGATGAACGCGGTGTGCCCGTCGGCCGCGGCGGCGGCCAGCGCACCGGCGAGCCGGACCGGGCGGCGCAGGTTCTCCGCCCAGTGCCCGGCGTCGAAGACACAGGGTCGGGCGGGGTCGTCGTGGACGGTGGAGTAGACGCGCACGGTACCGCCGCTCCGGCCCCCGATCCCGCTCAGGGCGGCGGTCAGTTCGGGCAGCAGCGGTTCGACCTGGGGCGAGTGCCCGGCACCGCGGACGGGCATGGTGCGGGTTTCGCGGCCTTGTGCGGCGAGATGCTCGACGAACCGTTCGACGGCGGCTGCCTCGCCGGTGACGATCTTCTGTGCGGGCGAGGAGTCCACGGCGAGGTGTACGCCCGGGAACTCCCGTTCCAGGCTGCCGAGTTCGTCGTCGGTGAGGTCCACGACGGCCATCGCCCCGCCGCGCAGGGTGGCGAGCAGCCGGGACCGTACGGCGATGACGCGGGCGCCGTCGGCGGGGTCGAGCGCCCCGGCGACGACGGCCGCCGCGACCTCACCCATGGAGTGCCCGATGACGGCGGCGGGTTCGACGCCGTAGGAGCGCCAGAGTTCGGCGAGCGCCAACTGGGTTCCGTAGAGGAGGGGTTGAGTGGTCTCCACCTGTCGTAGGTCGTCGTCCGTGCAGTCGTCGAGCAGTTCGTACAGGGAGAAGCCGCACGCGGCCGCGAGCACCGGTTCGAGTTTCTCCACGGCGGCGGCGAACGCGGGCTCGCGGACGAGGAGTTGACGTCCCATCGCGGCCCACTGGGTGCCGTAGCCGGAGAAGACCCAGACCGGGCCGGGGCCGAGGCGGTCCCGGTCGCCGGTGCTGACGCGCGGGTGGGGGCGGCCGGCCGCAAGTGCGCGCAGGGCGGTGGTGAGGCCCTCGCGGTCGTGGGCGACGACGGCCGCGCGGGCGGGGCCGCGGCCGGTGCGTCCGGCGAGGGTGCGCCCGATGTCATGGAGCCGGGCGGCGCTCCCTGCGGGTGTGTCGAGCCAGTCGGCGAGCCCGGCGGCGGTGTCCCGGACTCGGGCCGGGTCGGCGTCGCTGAGCTGCAACAGGCCTGCGGATCCAGGGGTGTTGAGGGCGCGTTCGGCGGGCCGGGTGGGCCGCCACTCCTCCAGTACGGCGTGCGCGTTGGTACCGCCGAAGCCGAAGGCGGAGACTCCGGCGGTCGCGGTACCGCCGTAGCGGGGCCAGGGTTCGGGTTCGGTGACCACCCGCAGGCGCTCGTCGTCGAGGGCCGGCCGGTCGCAGTGCAACGAGCCGGGGATGATGCCGTGGTGGAGCGCGAGGACGGTCTTGACCAGCCCGGCGACTCCGGCGGCTGCCTCCAGGTGACCGAGGTTGCTCTTGACCGAGCCGAGCAGCAGGGGCTGGTCCGGGTGGCGTTTCCGGCCCAGGACGTCGGCCAGCACACCCGCTTCGATGGGGTCGCCGAGGGGTGTGCCGGTGCCGTGCGCCTCGACGTAGTCCACGGTCGCCGGATCGAGGCCGGCGCGCGCGTAGGCCGCTTCGAGGAGCGCGCGTTGGGCCGTGGGGCTGGGTGCCATGAGGCCGTTGGAGCGGCCGTCGGAGTTGACGGTGGTGGCCGTGATGACGGCGAGGACCCGGTCGTCGTCGCGCAGGGCGTCGCTGAACCGTTTGAGCACCACCGCGGCGCAGCCCTCGGCGCGGCCGATGCCGTCGGCGGACTGGGAGAAGGGTTTGCAGCGGCCGTCGGGCGCCAGGGCTCCGGCGCGGCCGAACGCGACGGTGACGGCGGGTGAGAGCAGCACGTTGGTCCCGGCGACGAGCGCCGTGTCGCATTCGCCGCCGAGCAACGCGGTGCAGGCCTGGTGGACGGCGACGAGGGAGGAGGAGCAGGCGGTGTCCACGGCGACGCTGGGGCCGCGCAGGTCGTACACGTAGCTGAGCCTGCCCGCCGAGACCGAGCCGGCGGCTCCGGTGGTCGCCCAGGGGTCGACGGTCGCCGGGTCGGCGCCGGTGAGGTGGCCGTAGTCGTGGGCCGAGATGCCGACGAAGACGCCGGTCGCGGTGCCTGCCAGCGAGGCGGCGGGGATGGCCGCGTGGTCGAGGGCCTCCTGGGTGACCTCCAGCAGCATGCGCTGCTGCGGGTCCATCGCGTCGGCCTCGCGCGGGGAGATGTGGAAGAAGGTGGAGTCGAACGCGGTGAGGGTGGCGTCGTCGAGGTATCCGCCCCAGGTGTTGGTGTCCGACGGGACCTGGGCGGCGAAGTCCCGCCACCGTCCCTCGGGTACCCGGCCTATGGCGTCGACGCCCTCGACGAGCAGCCGCCAGTAGTCACCGGGGCCGCGCACACCGCCGGGGAGGCGGCAGCCGACGCCGACCACGGCGACCGGTTCGTCGTCGTCGACGGCGATCTCCCGGGGGACGAACGCGGTCTCCGGGAGGGGCTCCAGGCTCTCGCCGAGGAGAGCGACCAGACCGTCGACGGTGGACGTCTCCCACAGCAGGGTCGGTGGTAGTTCCCGGCCGAGTGCGTGGGAGAGCTCTGCGGCGATCACGACCGCGTCGCGGGAGGACATCCCGAGTTCTGCCAGCGGCCGGTCCACGGCGATGTCCGCGCCGGGGACCCCTGACCAGTGGGCGATCCGCTCGACGACCAGGCGCCGCAGCTCGGCGGAGCCGGCCGTGACCGGGCTCATTCCGTGCCCCGCTCGGGGCGGTCGTAGGAACCGTCGAGGTAGCGGGCGCGGGTCAGCGTGCGGGAGATCTTGCCGCTGGAGGTGCGGGGCACCGTGCCGGGTGGCAGGAGCAGCACGTCGGCCAGTCGCAGGCCGTGGCGGGCGGAGACGGCGGCGCGTACGGCGGCGGCGACCTCCTTGGGGTCACGGGCGGGCGCGTCCAGACCGCGGGCGTACTCGGCGACGATCACGGCGCCCTCCGCCGCGATGGTGGCCCCGCCTCCGGGGAGGTGTCCGGCGGGCACGGCGAAGGCGGCGAGCCGGTCGGGGCGTATGGCCGGGTGGGCGGCCTGTGCGGTGTTCTCGATGTCCTGCGGGTAGTGGTTGCGGCCGTCCACGATGATCAGGTCCTTCAGCCGTCCGGTGACCAGGAGTTGTCCGTCGAGGACGGTGCCGAGGTCGCCGGTGCGCAGCCAGTGGCCGGGAGCGTGCGCGAGTCGGGCCTGGAAGGTCTTGCGGGTCTGCGGGCCGCGCTCCAGGTAGCCACGCCCGATGTTGGGTCCCTGCACCCAGATCTCGCCCACCTCCCCCGCGGGCAGCACGGTGGCCGTGACGGGGTCGACGACGCGCACCGCCTGACCGACGGGTTCGCCGCAAGCGGCGAGCAGAACCGCAGCCGGGTCACCGGGGGGAACGGCCAGCGCCTTGCCGGCCGCCAGGGCTTCGCGGTCCAGGACGTAACGGCGCAACGGTTGTCCGGGGCGGTGGGCGCTGACGAAGACGGTGGCTTCGGCGAGCCCGTAGGACGGGCAGTGGACGTCGGCCGAAAGGCCCTGTCCGGCGAAGGCGGCGCCGAAGCGATCGGCGGTCTCGGGCCGTACGGGTTCACTGCCGTTGATGAGCGCGGCGACCCGGTCCAGCCGCAGCCCGGCCTTGTCCTCCTCGGGGACGACGGCCGCGCAGTAGTCGTACGCGAAGTTCGGTGCCGCGCTCAGAGCATTGGGGTGCTCGGACAGCAACTGCAGCCAGCGGGCGGGCCGTTGGAGGAAGGCGAGGGGGTCCATCAGGACGGACGACAGTCCGCGTACGACGGGAGCGGCGACGCTGAGCACCAGTCCCATGTCGTGGTAGAGCGGCAGCCAGCCGACCATGGTGAGGCGGCGGTCGTCGGCGCCGTACGCGGTGAGCGCCTGGCGGGCGTTGGCGACGACGTTCGCGTGCGAGATCTCGACCCCGGTGGGAAACCGGGTCGATCCGGAGCTGTACTGGAGGTAGGCGGTCGACTGTTCGCCCACGGCGGGCGGTTGCCATGCCCCGGCCTGGTCGTCGGGCACGAAGTCGGTGACGATCAGACGGTGGCGCAGGCCGTGCGCGTCCAGGAAGGTGCCTACGGTCTCGGCCGCGGCGGCGGTGGTGAGGACGGCCGAGGGCCGCGCGTCGTCCAGGACTCCGGCCAGGCGGTCGCCGTGTCCGGGCAGATCGGGGGTGACCATGGGTACGGCGACGGCGCCGACGGTCAGCGCGGCGAGAAAGCCGATGACGTATTCGGTGCCCTGGGGACAGAGGACGGCGACGCGTTCGCCGGGAGCCACGGTGTCCGCGAGCCGGGCGGCGACCGCCCGGGTCCGTACGTCGACGCGCTGCCAGGTGAGGGTGCGGTGGCTGCCCCGTAACCCGGAGCAAGCGTGGTCGACGAAGGTGAACGCGGGGCGGACGGGGGCGTGTTGGGCCCAGTGCGCGAGGTGGGCGGGGAGCGTGGTCGGGCGGTCCGGTGCTGCTGAGGATGTGCCGGGGGCGTGCGGAAGGGCGTGCGCGGGCATGGGGGAACTCCTCACGTCACAGGTGGTGTCCCCGTCCGGGGTGATGCGGTTACCGCTTCGCTTCACTCACAGCGGGATGTTGCCGTGCCGCCGCTCGGGGACGGCGGCACGTTTGGTGCGCAGCGTGTTCAGGGCCCGGGTGATGTGCGCCCGGGTGGCGCTCGGCGCGATGACCGCGTCGATGTAGCCGCGTGCGGCAGCCGCGTAAGGGGTGGCCCAGGCGGTCTCGTACTCCTCCACGAGCTTCGCCCTCAGGTCCGTCGCGGCCTGCTCGCCGACCGCGGCCGCCGCGGCGAGTTCACGGCGGTGCAGGACGGTGACCGCGCCCTCGGCGCCCATCACGGCGATCCTGGCGGTGGGCCAGGCGAGGTTGACGTCGGCGCCCAGGTGCTTGGAGCCCATGACGGCGTATCCGCCGCCGTAGGCCTTGCGGACCACGACGGTGACCTTGGGGACGGTGGCCTCGGCGTAGGCGTACAGCAGCTTGGCGCCGCGCCGGATGATCCCGGTCTGCTCCTGCTGCGTGCCCGAGAGGTAGCCGGGAACGTCGGCGAAGGTCAGCAGCGGGATGCCGAAGGCGTCGCAGAACCGCACGAACCGCGCGGCCTTCTCGGAGGCGTCGATGTCGAGCGCGCCGGCACTGTGCAGGGGCTGGTTGGCGACGACCCCGACGGAACGGCCCTCGACCCGGGCCAGGGCGCAGAGGATGTTGGGTGCGAACAGCTCGTGCACCTGAAGCAGTTCACCGTCGTCGACGATCGTGCGCAGGATCTCGCGCATGTCGTACGCGGTCTCGGGCCGGTCCGGGATGAGACCGTCCAGGCGCAGGTCGTCGGGGGTGGGGTCGAGGGTGCGCGGCGCGAAGGCGTACTCGGGCGGCCTGTCACGGTTGTTCGCCGGAAGGTAGCCGAGCAGGACGCGGACGATGTCCAGGGCGTCGTCCTCGTCCTCGGCGAGGAAGTGGGCGTTGCCGTTGCCGGAGTTGCTGGCGCGGGCGCCGCCCAGCTCCTCGGCCGTCGTACGCTCCCCGGTCACGGCCTCGATGACGTCCGGGCCGGTGACGAACATGTGCGAGGTCTTGTCGACCATGACGGTGAAGTCGGTGATGGCGGGCGAGTAGGCGGCGCCGCCCGCGCACGGGCCCATGATCACGGAGATCTGCGGGATGACACCCGAGGCCTCGACGTTGCGGCGGGCCAGTTCCGCGTAGAGGGCGAGCGAGACGACGCCTTCCTGGATGCGGGCACCACCGGAGTCGTTGAGGCCGATGATGGGGCACCCGGTCTTCAGGGCCAGGTCCATCGTGCTGACGACCTTCTCCCCGAACGCCTCGCCCATGCTGCCGCCGTGGACGGTGGCGTCCTGCGCGAAGAGGCACACCTGGCGCCCGCCGACGGTGCCCGAGCCGGTGACCACGCCCGTCGCCGTACGCCGCGTCATCGGTGCCGGTGCGGGCGCGTACCAACGCACCGGTCTCGACGAAGGACCCCCGATCCAGCAACTGGGCGACGCGTTCACGGGCCGTGAGCCGGCCGCGGGCGGCCTGCCGGGCGACGGCCGACGCGGAGCCGCCCGCCAGGGCCCGCCGCTGTCGGACGGCGAGGTCCGCGAGACGTGCCGCGGTTGTACGCGCGACGGGCACGGGCGATCCCAGGGTTTCCGCGGTCGAGGTCACAGCCACCTCCTTCGGGGGTTGCGAGCATGGCAGCTCCGCGCGGTGCGGTCCTCCTTTCCGCCGCCAATGTGAGGTTGTTGAGTGGTCCGGGGGGCCGCGTTCATCGGCGGACTACAAATGGACCGTGGTCTCTCGGTCCCGCCGCGGTCCCGACGGCGGGTCTGCGACCACTCGGCGCGGCACGACCTTTCCGGGAAACGCCCGACTCCCCCTGGATCCGCACCCGGACAGCACCGGCGAAGGCGGTATCCACGTGGACCTGTCACGCATAACCTGTCGGGGTCCGTAGCATCTCAGTGCCGCGCGACGCCACGACGGTGACCGCCCGAAGGCACTGCGGCCATGGGCAAGGGGCCGCTTCGTACCCAGGCAGCGGCCGAGCGAGTTGTCACCGCACCATCTCCCCCTCCGAAAGGCGTCCGACGTGTCCCTGTTAGTTGCCCGCCGCCGTCTCGGGCGTGTCCTGCGCTGCCTGGTGGCAGCCGCCCTGAGCGCCGCCACCGTGGTGGTGGCCGCGGCGTCCGCGCACGCCGTCTCGATCACCCTCGTCCTCACCGCCGGCGGCGGGTCGCTGTGCGGGTTCAGCTCCCCCAACGGTCAGCACCTCGTGTTGGTCCGTCGCCCCACCCCCACCATGGGCGCCGAGTGCCAGTGGTTGCTGAAACCGGTGGGAGACAACTACTACCTGTACAACACCGGCCTCGATGAATACCTCACCCTGCTCGGCAACCCCGGCAGCGGCGTCGGCTTCACTCTCAAACCACAGCTCTCCGGTGCGTCCGCGGTCAACCTGCAGCAGTTCAACTTCAGCAGCCAGACCGGCAACGGCGGCGTGGCGATACGCCCGACCACCAACCTCGATCTCAACATCAACATGAGCGGCTACGACTCCACCGGGGGCAAAGGTCTCATGCTCACCACGTGGGACCAGGATCGGCGGTCCATGAGCTGGCAGTTCACCATGATGGACCCGGTCGCGACGGCACCCACGGCCACATATACCCCCGCACCGTTCACCGTCGGGTGGCGCGGGCTGCTGGTGGACCAGTCCGCACGGCCGATCGCCGGCTCTCCCCGCCCCGACATGGCCCTGTGCGCCGACACGGATGACAGCAACGTGCAGCTGCAACTGCTCAGTTCGACCCTCAACCCGTACTGCATGTGGCAGCAGGGCAGGCCGGACGGAGCCCCGTCGAACGTGACCTACCTGTACAACCCCGCCACCGGCAAGGTTCTCGACATCAACAGCAGCGGCCCGCTGAACGACCCCACCCCCGTCAATCTGCAGCCGTTCTACACCAACCCGCTCCAGACCTACGAGTGGTGGAACCCGACAACCACCGACCTCGGCTACACGGCGTTCCGCCCTTCCGGCAACTACGACCTCAACCTCAACGGCTACACCGCCGCGCCCGTGCAGCCCGCCGCGGTCACCTCCTGGAGCACCGGCCTCACCCAGGCCCAGATGAGCTGGACTTTCATCCCCGTCCCCTAGTTCTGACGACCTTCGTGCTTCGTCGGCGAAGTGGCACCGAGTCGCCACGCACCACCTCTCTCGCAGCCCGTCAAGCGTCCGAGCCCGTGACCTTCACCGCTGCAAGGTCGATACTTTCCACAAGGGCACTCCCACCGCCGGAGCCCGCTTCGGACCGCCGACGACCGCCAGGATCGACAACCGACGAAACCTGCTCTGACCAGCAAAGACACAGGTCAGGTGCCCACCTAGTAGTCTCACCAGGAGGTACCCATGAAGATGTTGATCAACGTCGCGGAGACCGTCGTCACGGATGCGCTGCGAGGCATGGCGGCCGCCCACCCCGAGTTGACCGTGGACGTCGAGAACCGGGTGATCGTACGGCGGGACGCCCCCGTGGCCGGGCAGGTGGCGCTGATTTCCGGTGGGGGGTCCGGGCACGAGCCGTTGCACGGCGGGTTCGTGGGACCGGGGATGCTGTCGGCGGCCTGTCCCGGTGAGGTGTTCACGTCGCCGGTGCCCGATCAGATGGTGCGGGCGGCGGCTGCCGTGGACAGCGGGGCCGGGGTGCTGTTCATCGTGAAGAACTACACGGGGGACGTGCTCAACTTCGACATGGCGGCCGAGCTGGCCGAGGACGAGGGCATCCAGACCGCCAAGGTGCTGGTCAACGACGACGTGGCCGTCACCGACAGCCTCTACACCGCGGGGCGGCGCGGCACGGGTGCGACGCTCTTCGTGGAGAAGATCGCCGGTGCCGCCGCTGCGGAGGGACAGCCGCTGGACCGGGTGGCGGCCCTCGCCCGGCAGGTCAACGAGAACTCGCGCAGCTTCGGCGTCGCGCTCAGCGCCTGCACCACCCCGGCCAAGGGCAGCCCGACCTTCGATCTGCCGCCGGGCGAGCTGGAGTTGGGCGTCGGTATCCACGGCGAGCCCGGCCGGGAGCGGCGGGCGATGATGACCTCCGGCGAGATCGCCGACTTCGCCGTCCACGCGATCCTGGAGGACATGACCCCGAGCGACCCGGTCCTGGTCCTGGTGAACGGCATGGGCGCCACCCCGCTCCTGGAGCTGTACGGCTTCAACGCCGAGGTGCACCGGGTGCTCACCGAGCGCGGGGTCGCCGTCGCCCGCACACTGGTCGGCAACTACGTCACGTCCCTCGACATGGCGGGTGCCTCGGTCACCCTGTGCCAGATCGACGAGGAGTTGCTGCGGCTGTGGGACGCGCCGGTGCGGACGCCGGGACTGCGCTGGGGCATGTGACACGGCGGCACGTCCGGCCAACTCACCCACCACGCAAGGAGATCCAGTGCTCGACGCCGACTTCTTCCGCCGTTGGATGACGGCGACCGCCGCCTCCGTCGCCCGCGAGGCGGGACGACTCACCGACCTCGACTCACCCATCGGCGACGCCGACCACGGCGCGAACCTGCAACGCGGGTTCACCGCCGTTTCGGCCATCCTGGAGAAGGAGGCGCCGGACACCCCGGGCGCCGTCCTCACCCTCGCCGGACGGACGCTCATCTCGACGGTCGGCGGCGCGTCGGGTCCGCTCTACGGCACGCTGCTGCGCCGTACCGGCAAGGCGCTCGGGGACGCCGCCGAGGTGAGCGAGGAGGATTTCACCGAAGCGCTGCGCACCGGAGTCGACGCGGTCATGACCCTCGGCGGTGCCGTACCCGGCGACAAGACCATGATCGACGCTCTGGTCCCGGCGGTCGACGCGCTCCCGGACGGCTTCGCGGCGGCACGGGCCGCCGCCGAGGAAGGTGCCGTGGCCACCACGCCCCTGCAGGCCCGCAAGGGCCGGGCGAGCTATCTCGGAGAGCGGAGCATCGGGCACCAGGACCCCGGGGCCACCTCGTCGTCGCTGCTGATCGCCGCCCTCCAGGAAACCGCGGAGGCCACCGGTGAGTGACGTCAGTGTCGACAAGCTCGTGGGGATCGTGCTGGTGTCGCACAGCGCCGAAGTCGCCGCCTCGGTGGCCGAGTTGGCGCGGGGCCTCGCGGGCGGCGGGGCGGCGGTGCCGCTCGCGCCGGCCGGCGGTACCGAGGGCGGCGGGCTCGGTACCAGTTCCGAACTCATCGCCGCCGCCGCGGCGTCCGTCGACCGCGGCGCCGGAGTCGCCGTCCTCACCGATCTCGGCAGCGCCGTCCTCACCGTGAAGGCCCTGCTCGCCGAGGGCGACGAACTCCCGGCCGGCACCCGCCTGGTGGACGCCCCGTTCGTCGAGGGCGCGGTGGCCGCGGTCGTCACGGCGTCGACCGGAGCGGACCTGGACGCGGTGGAGGCGGCGGCTGCGGAGGCGTACAGCTATCGGAAGGTGTGAGGCACCCGCCGGTCTGGCGGGCGGTGTGACGCGGAGCGCGTGGCGGAAAGCGGACGGTCCAGGCGGGCGCGGTAGGCCGGTCGCCACCGGCGAAGCAGACCCGCTGAGCCCACCCGGCGGAGAGCGGACAGCGCAGGCAGACGCCGTAGACCGGTCGCAACCGGCGAAGCAGACCCCCTGAGCCCACCCGGCCGACCGCACCCGGTGCGCACACCCGGCCAACCGCACCCCGGTGTGGCCCGCCGTCGGAGCGCGCCCGGCGGGTCACACCGGACGACATGGGCCCACGTAGCAGCCCCGCGTGTCCCCGCCCGACCCGCGATCCGCCCCTCGCCCGCCCCGAGACACCACCCCTCCCCTACGACACCCCTTCCGCCGCGATCGCCAGCGCCGAACGCAGCGTCTCCGCCACCTCGGCGTCCCCCGTCACCCTGTCCGTGTCCGTCTCGACCTCGCGCCAGGCGAACCGTTCGACCGCCGCGCGCAGCGCCGCGTTGAGCATCGCGGCCTGGATCGTGGGGCGCAGGCCGCCTGCGGGCAGGCCGGCGCGGTCGGCGAGGGCGCGGGCGAACGCCGGTTCCGCCTCGGCGTAGGTCTGGAGCCAGATGGCGCGCAGGCCCGGTTCGGTGCGGGTGAGGCGTACCAGGGCGCTGCCGGTGGCGCCCTCGGGGCCGGTGACGGCGAGGAGGCCGGTCGCGAGGCCGGGGTCGAAGAGTTCTTCGAGGGGACGGCCGGGAGGCCACTCCCGCAGCCGGGCGGCGATCACGTCGATACCGGCCGAGAACAGCGGCCGTACGCAGCTCTCCTTGCTCGGGAAGTAGCGCCACACGGTGCGTGCGGAGACGCCGACCGTCTGGCCGATCTGCTCGCCGGTGGTCGCCGCCACGCCCTGGGTGACGAACAGCCGCACCGCGGCCCGGGCAATCTCCAGCCGGATCTCGGCCTTGCGCGCCTCGGTGAGAGGCGGTCGTCCCGTGCGCCCGCTGGGTGCGGTCATCAGTTCCCCTCCGGCTGCGGTCGTGACCTCCCGGGATTGTGCACCATGACCCCGCCGCCACTTTATGTCACTCGACGACATTAAGTCGTATGGTGAGGGGACAACGGGGCGCGGAGCCCCCGCACGACGAACAGGAGCACCTCATGGCCAGTGGATTCGACGGACGCGGCGTCATCGTCACCGGAGCCGGTTCGGGCATCGGGCGTGCCGCCGCGCTGGCCTTCGCCGCCGAGGGCGCCAAGGTCGTGGTGGCCGACCTCAACGCCGACGGCGCCGAGGCGGTCGTCAAGGAGATCGCGCAGGCGGGCGGCACCGCCGTCGCCGTCACGGGCGACCTGAGCGAGCAGGCGGTCGTCGACGAGGTGACCGCGACCGCCGTGGAGCGGTTCGGCGGGGTGGACGTGCTGGTGAACAACGCGGGGATCATGGACCGCATGTCGGCACTGGCGGACGTGGACGACGCGGAGTGGGAGCGGGTCATCCGGGTCAATCTGACCGCGCCCTTCCTGCTCACCCGGGCCGTGCTGCCGCACATGCTGGCGGCGGGCAAGGGCGTGATCGTGAACACCGCCTCCGAGGCGGGCTTCCGCGGCAGCGCGGCGGGTGCCGCGTACACGGCGTCCAAGCACGGGATCGTGGGCCTGACCAAGTCCCTCGCCGTGATGTACCGCAAGCAGGGCATCCGCGCGAACGCCGTCGCCCCGGGCGGCACGGCGACCGGCATCAGCGTGGACGCCGACGGGGCCGCCCTCGGTCCTGCGGCGCTCGGCCCGCACTTCGTCAACGTGGGCCGCCTGGCCCAGCCCGAGGAGCAGGCCGCCGCGATCCTGTTCCTCGCCTCGGACGCGGCGAGCAACATCAACGGCGCGATCCTGCCCGTCGACGACGGCTGGTCGGCGGTCTGACGATCCCCTGCCGTAGGGCTCGACGGGCCGCGCCCTACGGCCCCGGCCGCTCGCCCGCGCCGCCCACGCCCGCGTCCGCGCCCCGCACGAACAGCCGCGCCAACCGCTGCCCCGTCTCCACGGCCGCCGCGTGGTCCTCGATCGGCTTCACCCGCGCGTCCTTGAACACGATGTAGGTGACTCCGGTGTCCGTTCCACCGCCCCGCGGATCGGCACGGATACCGAGACCTTTGGCCGTCGCGTACGACGCCTCGCCGATGATGTCGTGCGGCCCGACGTCTCCTACGACGGCGTACTGCACCCGGTCCCCGTAGATCACGGCGGCGACCGAACCGCCGCCGATGCGGTGGTCCCGGTGGTTCCAGAGGGCGCTCGCGGCGGGGACCACGATGTAGGGGAGCTGCTCGGCGTTCAGATAGCGGCCGTCGGACTGCTGGTACGCCGTCATGGACGAGAAGAGCGGGTCGGTGCGCCCGTTGCAGCGGGCGCCGGCCTGACCGTCGCAGTCGATGTCCATGTCGGCCTTCCAGAAGACGGCCTCCTTCGTGCCGCAGACCGGGATCGTCGCGGGCTCCCCGTCGTCGCTGCGGTACCGGCCGTGCGAGACGGGGGCGCAGTCACGCACCTTGGCCAGCAGGTCGGCGGCGGCGACGTCGCCCTCGCGCAGCGCCACCGGTCCCGCCTGAGGCCGGGCGAAGGCCACGGGTGCGGCGGGAAGCGTGGTCGGGGCGAGCAGGGCGGCGCCGGCCGCGGCCAGCGTCAGCGTCTGGACACGCACGATAGGGGACCCTCTCCTGGGGGATCTGACGGACACTCAGCCCACCCTGGTACCGGTCCGCTCACGCGGCCACTGATAGGGGGCCGGACGGTGCACACCCGGAACTCCCGGCGGGAGCCGATGCCCTGAACCCGTGTCACCGGCGAGGGACGCCGAGCCCCCGTCACCCGTGACGGGAACCCGAGCCACTGAACCGTGGAATTCCCGGGAGAGGCCACGACTCCGAGCCCATGTCACTCCGGACGGATGCCGCGCCCGTGAACCCGCGTCACTCCCGACGGGGACCGGGGGCCCGAGCCCGTGTCGGCTCCGGCCGCCCGGCCGCCCGCGCCGGCGCGGGATCAGCGACGACAGCGGTCCGCGCCACCGGCATGAACTACCCACTACCAGGGGCGAGTTCAGCCGTGAGAACACCAGCATACGTAACCCTCCCGGCCGGTCGGCAACGGCGCCCTCTTGATGTGGTCGCACCACCCGGGCCATATTGGTCCGGACCTTTTCTGCGAGTGTGGTGCCCACGTAGTGCCGGGGAGGCAGCAACGTGCGACGCGTCCGTGCCTCCCGCGCCCTCCCCCGCACCGCCCTGGTGTGCGCCGTACTCCTGCCGCTCGCCTCCTGCGGCACCGGCGAAGCGGACGACGGCCTCGCCCCCGGCGCCCCGGCCGGAGTCACGGCAGCGGCGGGAAGCGCGACCAGCGTGCACGTCATGTGGGACGCGGTGACGGCGAACCCGGGCATCGGCACCTACGAGATATATCGGGGCACCACGAAAGTGAAGGAAGTACCGGGTTCCGAGCACATGGTGGATGTCACCAGGCTCCGGCCCGCCACCGTGTACGTCTTCACCGTGCGGGCCCGGGACACCGACGGCCGCCTGGGACCGCTCAGCCGGGAGGTCCGCGCGCGGACGCCGGTCGCCGTCGCGGCCGACCACTCGGCACCCACCCGTCCGCGCGCACCACAGGGCAGGGCCATCGGCAGCCGCGCGGTCCAGTTGTCCTGGGGAGCCTCGACGGACGACCGGGGTGTGGTGTCGTACGACATCTATCAGGGCGAGGCCAAGATCCACAGTGTGGGCGGGGCCCAGACGGCGACCGTGGTCACGGGGCTGCGGCCCGGTACGCGCTACTCCTTCACCGTGCGGGCCCGTGACGCCGCCGACAACCTCTCGCCGGCGAGCAGGGCCGTCCCGCTGACCACCGCGCCGGGCAGTGACGACGGGCGGGGCAACGCCCCCACGGACTTCCGCGCGGCCACGCACCGGGGCGACGGCGGGGCGTACTACATCGACCTGTCCTGGGTGCCGCCGCGCACGGACGGCGTGGTCACGGAGTACCAGATCCACCTCGACGGACAGCCGGCCACCTCGCTGGTCTGGGGCGGGACCGCGCCCCGCGACCGGGCGACGTACAGCTTCTACGCGGGCGGGAAGGCCGGGGTCAGCCACCGGGTGCGGCTCAGGGCGCGGTTGCCGGACGGTACGTGGGGCGGTTTCTCGGCGGAGCGGACGGTGACGACGGGCGCCGCCGAGCCATAGCCGTTGCCTAGGATGAATCTCATGAGCCATGGGAGTTCCCATGGATCGCCGGGGCCCGCCACACCCACTACGCCACTGGGCCTCTCCCTCCTGCGGACGTTTCTCGCCGTGCGCCGTGCTGTGCACCCGGGTGCTGCCCGCCCTGGCACCGCTGACCGAGGAAGGCGTACGGCTGCTGGTCGGCCCGGGGCTGACGGACGACTTGCTCGGCGGGCCGCGGGCGGCCGTTTCGACCTGGTGATCGCCCGCCGCCACTGGCGGCACGTCTTCGGTACCCGGCTCGGCGGGCGGGCCGCGATCACGGTGCCCGATCCGCGCGGGGTGCCGGCGGCGGCCTGGACGGTGCCGGGATCACCGTGCTCCCCCGCTGTCTGTGCCTGGACGAGCCGGCGTCCGGGGCGCCGGCGCCGCTGCCGGTGCCCGAGGACCCGCCGATCAGCACCTCGTATCCCACCCGGCGCCCCGGCGCGTCGGACAACCCGCACGTCACGCTCGTACGGGAGCGGCTGCTCCGGGCGGCGCCCACCTGGTGAGTGCGTCCGCGACCCTGACGGTGTCTCAGCCCTGAGCCGGACGAAGGAATCCGTCACCTGCCCGGTCGCCGTCCGCATGCGGGACGGGCCGGGGGCGCGTTGGCTTCCTTGGAGGCAGCACGGCCGTTTCCCTATCCCGGCGGCGCAAGGGATGTTCCGCCAACCGTGCCGCCGGAGGGCAGTCCCATGCGCACTTCTCAGCTACTACTCCGCTCCGGCCTGACCGTGACAGCCGCCGTCGCTCTTCCGCTCGCCCTGACCGCCGGATCCGCCGGCGCGGCTTCGGGGATCTCCGTGAGCACGACCGGGTCCACGGTCTCGGTCACCACCAGCGCGTGCTCCCAGAACCGGACCACCGGCGTCTGGGGCACCGGTTCCCTGCTCACCAGCAGCCAGGGGAGCTTCGCCGAGGGCCGCAAGGCGACCCTGGCGGGCACGACCGTCAGCCAGTCCACCGCCTGGACCAACGTCACTCCGGGCACGTACACCGTCATCGTCATGTGCCAGAGCTCCAGCACACCCGCGGGCACCCAGTCCGTGATCGTGTCCACGACCACGACCCCCACCGTCACGGCCTCCCCCTCGCGTGGCGTCATGGGTGGTCTCGGCGGGTCCACCAAGGACTACGGCCCCCTCACCCTGGCGGCGGGCGGCGGCCTGGTGGGAGTCGGCGTCATCGCGACGGCCTGGTTCCTGCGCAGGCGCGCCAAGCCGTACCGCCTCTGACCGTCCGCCTCCGACCGTCCCCGTCCAGGAGGGGCCGCCCGACCACCGGCGGCCCCTCCCCCATGTCCCACGGCCACCCGGCGAATGCCCTACGGCAACTCGGCGAACTCCTCGATCGCGTGCGTGAGCCACTGCGTCCAGAAGGTCTCCAGGTCGATGCCCGCACGCAGCACGAGATGCCGCAGCCGGTCCTGGGGGCTGTCCCGGCCGGGCGGGAAGTCGCGCTTCTCGATCTCCTCGTACTCGGCCAACTGCCGCTGGTGCAGGGCGAGATGGTGGCGCAGGTCGGCTTCGATGCCGTCCGTGCCGACCACGGCCGCCGCGCGCAGCCGCAGCAGCATGGTGTCGCGCAGCGGCTTGGGGGCCTGGGAGGACGCGGTCCAGCGGGCCAGTTCGGCGCGGCCTGCCGGCAGGACCTCGTAACTCTTCTTCCGGCCGCGCGCCGGCTGCTCGGACGCGAGGGCCCTGATCTGGCCCTCGGCCTCCAGTTTTCCCAGCTCGCGATAGATCTGCTGGTGCGTCGCCGACCAGAAGTAACCGATCGACCGGTCGAAGCGACGGGTCAGTTCGAGACCCGAGGACGGCTTCTCCAGTAGGGCGGTGAGGATCGCGTGCGGGAGTGACATGGGGTCATCCTAGGGACGGCCCTCAGAGGGCTGCCGCGACCTCGGTGCCCTGCTTGATGGCACGCTTGGCGTCGAGTTCGGCGGCCACGTCGGCGCCGCCGATGAGGTGCACGCGGCGTCCGGCGGCGGCCAACTCGTCGTACAGGTCGCGGCGCGGGTCCTGGCCGGTGCACAGGACGACCGTGTCGACCTCCAGGACGGTGGAGCGGCCGTCTACGGTGACGTGCAGTCCGGCGTCGTCGATCAGGTCGTACTGGACGCCCGGGACCATGGTGACGCCCCGGTGCTTGAGTTCGGTGCGGTGGATCCAGCCGGTGGTCTTGCCGAGGCCGGCGCCGACCTTGGTCGCCTTGCGCTGGAGGAGGTGGACGCTGCGCGGCGGGGCGGGCCGCTCGGGTGCGGCGAGGCCGCCGGGGGCCGCGTAGTCCATGTCGACGCCCCAGGCGCGGAAGTACGTCGCCGGGTCCTCGCTCGCCTTGTCGCCGCCGTCCGTGAGGAACTCGGCGACGTCGAAGCCGATGCCGCCCGCGCCGAGGATCGCGACGCGGTCGCCGACGGGGACGCGGTCGCGCAGGACGTCGAGGTAGCCGACGACGCTGGGGTGGTCGACGCCCGGGATGTCGGGGGTGCGCGGGGTGACGCCGGTGGCGACGACCACCTCGTCGTAGTCGCCCACGTCACCTGCGTTCACAGGTGTGTTGAGGCGTACGTCCACGCCGTGCTCTTGAAGCCGCGTGCGGAAGTAGCGCAGCGTCTCGTCGAACTCCTGCTTGCCGGGGACCTGTCGGGCGACGTTGAGCTGTCCGCCGATCTCGCTCGCGGCGTCGTAGAGCGTGACCTGGTGGCCGCGTTCGGCGGCCGAGACCGCGCAGGCCATACCTGCCGGACCCGCACCCACCACCGCGACGCGTTTGCGCAACCCCGTGGGGGCGAGGACGAGTTCGGTCTCGTGGCACGCGCGGGGGTTGACCAGGCAGGAGGTGATCCTGCCGCTGAAGGTGTGGTCGAGGCAGGCCTGGTTGCAGCCGATGCAGGTGTTGATGGCATCGGAGCGGCCGGCCGCGGCCTTGGCCACGAAGTCCGGGTCGGCGAGCATCGGGCGGGCCATCGAGATCATGTCGGCGTACCCGTCGGCGAGCAACTGCTCAGCCAGCTCAGGGGTGTTGATGCGGTTGGTGGTGACCAGCGGAATCGAGACGGCGCCCATCAGTTTCTTGGTCACCCAGGTGTACGCCCCGCGCGGCACCGAGGTCGCGATGGTCGGGATGCGTGCCTCGTGCCAGCCGATGCCGGTGTTGATGATGGTCGCCCCGGCGGCCTCAACCGCCTTGGCCAGCATGATGACTTCGTCGAGCGTGGAGCCGCCCGGCACGAGGTCGAGCATCGACAGCCGGTAGACGATGATGAAGTCCTCGCCGACCGCCTCGCGCACCCGGCGCACGATCTCGACGGGGAAGCGCATGCGGTTCTCGTAGGAGCCGCCCCAGCGGTCGTCGCGGTGGTTGGTCTGCGCGGCGACGAACTCGTTGATGAGGTAACCCTCGGAACCCATGATCTCGACACCGTCGTAGCCGGCCTGCCGGGCGAGGCGGGCCGCGCGGGCGTAGTCCTCGACGGTCTGCTCGACCTCGGCGTCGGTGAGCGCGCGGGGCGGGAAGGGGCTGATCGGCGCCTGGACGGCGCTCGGCGCGACGAGGTCCCGGTGGTAGGCGTAGCGGCCGAAGTGCAGGATCTGCATCGCGATCCTGCCGCCCTCGCGGTGTACGGCGGCGGTGATCTCGGTGTGCTGCGCGGCCTCGGCGTCGGTGGTCAGCTTGGCGCCGCTCTCGTGGGGCCGGCCGGCCTCGTTGGGCGCGATGCCGCCGGTGACGATCAGGCCGACTCCGCCCCGCGCGCGTGCCGCGTAGAACTCCGCCATGCGCGCGAAACCGCGCTCGGCCTCCTCCAGGCCCACGTGCATCGAGCCCATGAGGACACGGTTGGGCAGCGTGGTGAAGCCCAGGTCGAGCGGGTTCAGCAAGTGCGGGTAACGGCTCATGGGGCCCTCCGTGCGCGGTGTCGTGCCTCTGTTGTAGAGGACGGGGACGTGTTTGTGCAACTAGTTGCACAATCGCCGATGAGAGCGCGGGCCCGGGATTCACAGGGAGCCATTACCGGTTCTTTATCGGCCGCCACGGAGAATCACAGGCAGGCGTGCCGGCGGGATGCCGGGCGCGGGGCCCAGGGAGCGAGCCGTGACGCACGATCCTGAACACGAAGCCGGCGACAACGCCGCGATACCGCCGATGCCCGACCACGCACCCGGAACGGAAGTGCTCACGGGACCCGGCGGCACGGAGCACGACCACGGTCTCGACCGGCTGTGGCGGCAGCGGTCGCGGCGGGCCCGGGCGGTGATCGCCGCGGCCACCGTGGCCGTGCTGGCGCTCGGCGGAACCGTCGCCTACGCGGCGACGTCGGGGCGTTCGGGCGGCGAGGCAATGCCCGCCGCCGCGGGAACGCCGTCCGGATCGCCCTCGCCCGGCGGGCCCGGCTTCCGGCACGGGGGCGGGATGTGGTTCGGCTTCGGGGTCGGCGGCAAGGCCGTGCACGGCGAGGCGACGGTCAAGGACGACTCCACCGGCACGTGGGTCGTACGGATCTGGCAGCGCGGAACGGTCACGAAGGTGGCCGGCGACCAGGTCACCGTCAAGAGCGACGACGGGACCTCGTGGACCTGGACCGTGGGCTCCGACGCCACGACGAAGGGTTCCGGTGCCCTCAAGAAGGGCGACACGGCCTCCCTGATCGGCACCCGCTCCGACAACGGCACCCGGACGGCCGACCGGGCGTTCACCGGCACCTTCGACCGCAGGAACCCGGGCGACCGGCCGAGCGGGTTCCCGGGCGGCGGCCACGGCCCCTGGGGGCGGCACGGCGACCGCGGCCCGAACGCCTCACCCAGCCCCTCCGGCAGCGGCGCTACGACCTGACCGGCGCCGCCGTCCTGACACCGATCACGACGTTCGCGTACGACTCCTCGGAGGCGGCCGACCGCGTCTCCAGCCCGGCGCGCGTGAACTCCTCGACCGCTGACGGGAGTTGACGTTCGCTCGTCTCGACGAACAGGCAGCCGCCGGGGGCTAGCCAGTCGGGCGCGCCGGCGGCGACCGCGCGGAGTATGTCGAGGCCGTCGGTGCCGCCGTCGAGGGCGACCAGCGGTTCGTGCTCGCGGGCCTCCGCGGGCAGCAGACCGACCTCGCCGGTGGGGACGTAGGGCACATTGGCCGCGAGGATGTCGACACGGCCGCGCACCGCGTCGGGCAGCGCGGCGAACAGGTCGCCCGTGTGCACGTGCCCGCCGAAGGCGGCGACATTGCGGCGGGCGCAGCGGGTGGCGGCGGGGTCGATGTCGGCGGCGTGCAGTTCGACCCCGTCGAGGGCGGCGGCCAGGGCCGCGCCGACCGCGCCGGAACCGCAGCACAGGTCCACGACGACGGACGCGTCCGGGGCGTGCGCGAGGGCCTGCTCGACGAGGAACTCGGTACGGCGGCGCGGCACGAAGACGCCGGGTTCCACGGTGACGCGCAGGCCGCGGAACTCGGCCCAGCCGACGACGTGTTCGAGGGGCAGGCCCGCGACCCGGCGGTCCACCATGGCGGCGAGTTCATCCGGGGTGCGGGCGGCGGTGAGGATCAGTCGCGCCTCGTCCTCGGCGAAGACACAGCCCGCGGCACGGAGCGCGGCGACGACGGAGGCGGGGGAAAGAGAGGGCATGAAAGCCGAGAGCCTTTCGGGAGGTAGCCGAAGGGTGCTCTCGCGGTCACCTACTACCGGTGATCCGAGCTGTCCTGAGGTGAGAGCACCCGGCCTGACACAGCGGTAATGGGTCTCACCTCCAGGGAGTTCAGGGCCGGGAACGTCCGCGACCGAAGGGCCACAGTACCCGAACCCCACGGCCCGCGAAGAGCCGGCCTCCTCCCTGAGTTGTACTGTGCAACCAGGACAACGAGGGAGGTTGCGGTGCGGGCGGACCAGGCCGTGGAGACCATCCAGCGCGAGATGACGGCCTTCGCCCGCCGCGCCCGCGCCTCGGCGGGCCGCCTGCACCCCGAGCTGTCGCTGGTGTCGTACACCCTGCTCGGGCACCTGGAGGAGCGCGACGGCTGCCGGGCCACCGACCTGGCCGCGCACTACGCCCTCGACAAGTCCACGGTCAGCCGCCAGGTCGCCGCCCTGGAGCGCGCCGACCTCATCGAGCGCCGCCTCGATCCCGAGGACCACCGCGTCCAGGTACTGCACCTCACCGCCGCCGGCCGGCGGATCCTCGCCCAGGTCACGGAGAACCGCCAGGCCGCCTTCCGGGAGCGGCTGGCGGACTGGCCCGAGGAGGACCTGACCCGCTTCGCCGGCTATCTGGAGCGCTACAACGCCTGGTCGGGCGGGGACCCCGCCGAGGAGGGCTGAGGGGTCCGGTCCTACGACACCCCGACGGACCGTGTCTGGGTCAGGTGCTCCGGGGCCCGTGCCGCGAGGAACGCGGTGTCGAGGCGCAGCCGGAAGCCCAGGGACTCGTACAGCCGTATCGCGTTGGTGTTGCCGGCTCCGGTGTGCAGGAACGGGGTCTCGCCGCGTTCGCGGATGCCGTGGGCGACGGCCAGGACCAGACGGCCGGCGAGGCCCTCGCCGCGGGCGGAGGGGTCGGTGCAGACGGCGCTGATCTCGGTCCAGCCGGGCGGGTGGAGCCGCTCGCCGGCCATGGCGACGAGGGCGCCGTTTCGGCGGATGCCCAGGTAGGTGCCGAGTTCGACGGTGCGGGGCAGGAAGGGGCCGGGCTGCGTCCTTTCCACCAGGTCGAGCATCTCGGGGACGTCGGCCGGGCCGAGGCGGACCGCCTCCGGGTCAGGTGCGGCGGCCAGCCCGTCGTCGACCATCTGGACGCCGTCGATGTGGAAGGTGATCTCCCAGTCGTCCGGCACCCGGTCCCGGAAGCCGAGGAGCGGGATCTCGGCACCCGGTCCGGAGAGCGCGGCGACGTCCGCCCA
Source organism: Streptomyces sp. NPDC088350 (assembly GCF_044753545.1). Taxonomy (NCBI): domain Bacteria; kingdom Bacillati; phylum Actinomycetota; class Actinomycetes; order Kitasatosporales; family Streptomycetaceae; genus Streptomyces; species Streptomyces sp. NPDC088350. The sequence continues at coordinate 48,124 of NZ_JBIVNL010000005.1, forward strand.
GTCGTCGGCGTCGGGCTCGTCGGGCAGGGCCAGCCACGGGGTCACGTCGACCGGGTAGCGCAGGATACGGCCGCGCCGCTCGGCGAAGTGGGCGTGCGGGCCGGTGAGGGCGGCGCGGGCCGGGTTGTCGAGAACGTGCTCGTCCACGGCGCTCATGTGGCGACCTCGATCACGATCTTGCCGCGGGCGTGGCCGTCCTCGACGGTGCGCAGGGCGTCACCGGCCTTGTCGAGCGGGAAGGTCTGGGTCACGTGCGGGTCCAGTCGGCCGCTCACCACGAGCCGCGCGACCTCGTCGAGGACGGCGGCGGTGCGGGCGCGCTCGACTCGGGCGCCGCCGAGTTTCTCGACCAGGGGGGCGGGGGCTCCGGCGGTGACGAGTTCGGCGCGGTCGGTGAGGAGGGTGGCGACCTCGGTGAGGACTTCGCCGCCGACCAGGTCGTAGACGCCGTCGATGCCGTCCGGGGCGGCGGCCCGTACCCGTGCGGCCAGGTCCGGTCCGGAGGGGACGTGGACCGCGCCCAGCGACTCCACGAAGTCCTTCTTGCCCTCGCTCGCCACGCCCACGGCGCGCAGTCCGAGGGCGCGGGCGATCTGCAGGGCCGCGGAGCCGACCCCGCCGCCCGCGCCGGTGACCAGCACGGTCGCGCCGGACGGCAGGCCGAGCTGGCGGACGCCGTCGTACGCGGTCGCGGCGGCGACGGGCAGGGTGGCCGCGTCGAGGAAGGACAGCTCGGCGGGCTTGTGCGCGGTGACCGCGGCGTGCAGCAGGGCGTACTCGGCGTATCCGCCGGCCACGGCGCTGCCGAACACCTCGTCGCCGACGGCGAGTCCGTCCACTCCTGCGCCGATCTCCTCCACGACCCCGGAGACCTCGTTGCCGAAGACCCTGGGGAAGGGGCGCGAGTCGGTCTCGCCGGCCCGTCGGTAGCCGTTGCGCTGCTTCCAGTCGACGGGGTTCACCCCGGCGGCGCGCACCGCGACGAGGACTTCACCGGGGCCGGGGCCTGGCCGGTCCACCTCGACGAGCGCCTCGGTCTCGGGTCCCCCGCAGCGCGTGAAGACGTACGCCTTCGGCATCTGGTCCCTCACTCTCCTTCGCAGTCACCGGATCACCGGTGGTGATCCGGTGATCACCACACCAGCACTACCACGGGCTGTCCGCAGTCAAGCCGCACTGAAGACCAAGGTCGGCCACCGGGCGGCTATTCCCCCGGGCGCGCAGAGTTCATACGGCCGCAATGATCGGCGGTCACCCTCGGACCTGGGCATACCTCGTGGACGCGTACCGTTGGAACCAGAAACCACTGATCACGCTCGCCCGGCGGACCCGCGCCGCAGCGGCCTGGAGGCTCCACCCGTATGCACGTCACCCGAGGCTTCACCGGACGCCCCCGTGTCCCCGACGCCGGACTGCCGCCCGGCCAGTACGACGCGGGCGACGACTGGCCCGTCCTGTCCGCCGAGGTCACCCCCGACCTGGCACCGGCCGACTGGACCTTCCGCGTCGACGGACTGGTGGCCGAGCCGCGCACCTGGAACTGGACGCAGGCCCACGAACTGCCGACATCGGCCTACGAGGGTGACATCCACTGTGTGACGAGTTGGTCGAAGTTCGGGGTGCGGTTCGGGGGCGTATCACTGGACGCGTTCTTCAATGTGGTCCGACCCCATGTGTCCGCCACACATGTGGTCGCCTATTCGCACACCGGGTACACCACGAACCTCCCGCTCGCCGACCTGACCGACGGACGTGCCTGGATCGCGTGGGAGTACGACGGCAGGCCGCTGCCCGCCGAGCACGGCGGCCCCGCGCGGCTGCTGGTGCCGCACCTGTACTTCTGGAAGAGCGCCAAGTGGATCGCGGGCCTGCGTCTCCTCGACCACGACGAGCCGGGCTTCTGGGAGCAGAACGGCTATCACGCCCGGGGCAACCCCTGGGAGGAACAGCGGTACTCCGGTGACTGAGACCTTCGCGCCCACCACCAGGTTCGCGGTGCCGGGACGCATCGCCGTGAGCAACCGGGCCGCCGCCGTGTGGCAGACCGCCACGCTCACCGAGATCCGCCGGGAGACCCCGCACGCCGCGACGTTCCGCTTCGCCGTGCCCGGCTGGGCCGGACATCTGGCGGGCCAGCACCTGATGCTGCGGCTGCGGGCCGAGGACGGCTATGTGGCGCAGCGCCACTATTCGATCGCCTCGCACCCGGACGACGCCGGCCATGTGGAGCTGACCCTGGACCATGTCGAGGGCGGTGAGGTGTCCGGCTGGTTCCACACGGTGGCCGAGCCCGGTGACGAGGTCGAGGTGCGCGGCCCGCTGAGCGGCTTCTTCGCCTGGCCCGGCGACCGGCCCGCGCTGCTGCTGGGCGCCGGCTCCGGGGTCGTACCGCTGATGTCGATGATCCGGCAGCACCGGGCGCGGCGGCTGTCCGTACCGCTGCGGCTGGTGGTGTCGGCGCGCAGCCCCGAGGAGTTGATCTACGCGCGGGAGTACGGCGCGGAGACCACGGCCGTGTTCACGCGCGGCGCGCCGGCGGGTGTGCCGGTGGGCCGCATGGCCGCCGCACATGTGGCGCCGCTCCTGGCCGAGCAGCCTGCGGGTGGGTGGGAGGCCTATGTGTGCGGCTCCAACGGGTTCGCCGAGCATGCCTCACGGCTGCTGGTGGAGGCCGGCCAGCCGGTGGACCGCATCCGCATCGAGCGCTTCGGCTGAGGTTCGTGCGGGGTCGCGACCGGGACCGGTGGTGAATCCCCCGGGTTCCGGTTGAGGGAAGTACCTCGGAGGGGGTACGACTTCTGTGTGGACGCTCGCATGCGTGCGCGGCGCCGAGACAGTGGCGGACCGGCCCCACCCGGGGCTTCCGGTCTTCCGGTTCCTCGGCTCCGGTGACGGCGAGGAGGTCGGTATGCGGACCCGGGCACGGAGTCGACGCCGGCACAACCCGCTGCGGCGCCGGTCGGACGTCGTGGAGATGTGGACGGCACTGGCCGTCACCGTCCTCCTGTTCGTCGGCGCACCCCTGGCCGGCGCCGCCGCGGGCCTGTGGGCCCACGCCCAGGCCCGCACGATCACCGCGACCCAGCGCGCCGACCGCCATCGCGTCCACGCCCAGGTCGTCGGAAACCCGCCCGCCGGACTCCCCGCGGTGGAGGACGCCCGTCGGCGCTCCGTGTGGGTGACGGTGCGCTGGACGCAGCCGGGCGACGGGCCGCGTACGGCCACGGCCGCGGTCCCGGCGGGTACGGCACGGGGTGACGTGGTGGACGTCTGGCTCGACGCGAAGGGGCACACCGTGCCCCCTCCGGCGGGTGAAGTGGCCGTCTGGCAGCACACGTTGACGGTCGGCGTGTGGGTCGCGGGCGGCGTGGTCGGCCTAGCCCTCCTCGCGTCCGCGGTGACCCGGCGGGTGGCGCTGCGCCACCGGTTGGCCGAGTGGGAACGGGACTGGGCACTGACGGAACCGGAGTGGACCCGGCGGCGGGCGTGACGCGGGAGCCACGACCGGCGCCGGAACTCATCGTCGCACCCGGATGCCCCCATGCCCGGCCCGCACAAGGGAGTTGAGCGCCCCATACCCTGGCGCACCCGGTACCGGACACCTGCATCCGCCACCGGGCACGTCCCATAACCGACCCTCCCCCGTCACACCCCCACCGCGAACGCCGCACAGCCCCCCTGGCCGTCACACCCCTCGCTGCATCCGCCGGGCAATCCGCCCATGGTCCCGCAGCACATCCCCCAACGCCGCCAGCACCGGCTCGCCACGCTCGACAAGGACCCGCCCGCCGACGACCGTCGTCCACGCCCGCGCGGGCCCGCACCGCAGCCACGCCTCGACGGGATCGCTGAGCGCCCCGGCCAGCGCGACCTCGTGCAGGTCCCAGACGACCAGGTCGGCACACGCGCCCGGGCGCAGGTGGCCCAGTTCGTCGGCACGGCCCAGGCAGCGGGCCGAGCCCCGGGTCGCGATGTCGAGGGCGTCCCGCGCGGTCATCGCACCGGGGCCTCCCCGGTAACGGCCGAGCAGCAACGCGCCCCGGGTCTCCATCCAGAGCGAGGCGTGGTCGGTGGAGGCGGAGCCGTCGCAGCCGATGCCGACGGGCAGGCCGAGTTCGCGCATCTCCTTCACCCGGGCCGTGCCGCCCCCGATGAGCATGTTGGAGCTGGGGCAGTGCGCCACGCCGACGCCCGCGGCGGCGAGCCGGCGCAGTTCGTCGTCGTTGGGGTAAATGCAGTGCGCGACCCAGGTGCGGTCGCTCATCCAGCCGGTGTCCTCGAAGTACTCGACGGGCCGGCAGCCGTAGGTCTCCAGGCAGTAGGTGTCCTCGTCGCGGTCCTCGGCGAGGTGGGTGTGCAGCCGTACGTCGTACCGCTCGGCGAGTTCCGCGGTCGCCGTCATCACGTCCTTGGTGACCGAGAACGGCGAGCAGGGTGCGAGCGCCACCCGGATCAGCGCGCCCGGTTCCGGGTCGTGGTGGGCCTTGATCAGCCGCTCGCTGTCGGCGAGCACCTCGTCGGTGCTCTGGGTGACGCTCCTCGGCGGCAGCCCCCCGTCCTCGACGGAGCGGGTCATCGAACCGCGCGTCGCGTGGAAGCGGAAGCCGATGTCGCGGGCGGCACGGATCTCGGCGTCGACCAGGTAGGGGCGTGGATGCACATAGAGGTGGTCGGAGGATGTGGTGCAGCCACCCATGAGGAGTTCCGCCATACCGACGTACGCGGACACGTACGCGGCCTCCTCGTCGAGGCTCGCCCACAGCGGGTAGAGCGTGGTCAGCCAGTCGAAGAGGGTGCCGTTGACGGCGGGGGCGTAGGAGCGGGTGAGGTTCTGGTAGATGTGGTGATGTGTGTTGATCAGGCCGGGGGTGACGAGCCGCCCGGCTGCGGAGAGGGTCCTCCGCGCCTCGGGCTCGGCCCCTCCCGCGCCGACGGCGGTGACCCGACCACCCGTGACGGCGACCCAGCCGCCCGGGATCTCCCGCCCGCCGTCCACGACGAGCAGTTCGGCGTCCTTGACCAGCAGATCCACGGCAGACGACATGCCGACATGGTAGGCGCGAGGTGCCGCACGAGCCTGGCGAGTGCTCCGATGTCACACGTACGGTGTGATCATCCGCACTCACACGTCGCAAAGGCGGTCACCGATGGCCCTGTTCGACCTTCCGCTCGACGAACTCCGCGAGTACCGCAGCGCGTCCACCGAGCCCGAGGACTTCGACGCCTTCTGGTCCAAGACCCTCCAGGAGACCCGCGAGCACGATCTGGCCGCCCGCTTCGAACCGGTCGACACGGGACTGTCCACGGTGCGGGTCTACGACGTGACGTTCGCAGGATTCGGCGGTCACTCGGTGAAGGGCTGGCTGCGGCTGCCTGCCGACGCGGCCCAACCGCTGCCACTGGTCGTGGAGTTCGTCGGTTACGGCGGCGGGCGGGGTCTCCCGCACGAGAACCTGCTGTGGGCGTCGACGGGCCGCGCGCACTTCATGATGGACACACGCGGTCAGGGCAGCGCGTGGGGCGGCGGCGGTGGCACCCCGGACCCGGTGGGCGGCGCGCCCGCGTACCCCGGCTTCATGACCCGGGGCATCGACGCCCCCGAGAACTACTACTACCGCCGGGTGTTCACGGACGGCGTGCGGGCCGTCGAGGCGGCCCGTTCGCACCCGCTGGTCGATCCCGCGCGCACGGTGGCGGTCGGCGCGAGCCAGGGCGGCGGCATCACCCTCGCCGTGGGCGGGCTGGTCGGCGACCTGGCCGGGATCGCGCCGGACGTGCCGTTCCTGTGCGACTACCCGCGCGCCGCGACCCTCACGGACCGCCACCCGTACCGCGAGATCGGCAGCTACCTCAAGACCCACCGCGGTCGCACCGAGGACGCCCTGCGCACGCTCTCGTACTTCGACGGCGTCCACTTCGCGTCCCGGGGCCGCGCGCCCGCCCTCTTCTCGACGGCCCTGGAGGACCAGACCTGCCCGCCCTCCACGGTGTTCGCCGCGTTCAACGCCTGGGCGCACGAGGACAAGAAGATCGAGGTGTACGACTTCAACGACCATGAGGGCGGCGGCCCTTACCAGGAGGCGGTCAAGCTGGACTGGCTGCGGGCGTACGTCTGAGAGGCGCCCCTCATGGACATGGCCACCGGTGAAGCCGCCGAGCGGTTCGTGCGCGTCTGGGCGCGGGCCTGGGCCGAGCGCGATGTGGACGCGCTGCTGGAGTTGTACGCCGAGGACCGCGTCCACCGCTCGATGCCGTTCCGCGAACCGCACCGGGGGCGGGCCGAGTTGGCCGCGTATCTGCGGTGGTCGTTCGCGGCGGAGCGGGTGAGCGACGTGCGGTTCTCGGCGCCGGTCGTCGGCCAACAAGGCGTCGCCGTCGCGGAGTTCAGCGTGCGGTCGGTCGAGGACGGCGAACCGATGACACTCGCCGGCTGTGTCTTCGCGCGCTTCGACGGCGCCGGACCGGCCGTGGAGACCCGCGACTACTGGCACATGGAACCGGGCCACCGGGAGCCCTCGGGCACGCTGTTCCTCAATTGAACATACGACACCTTCCACCCAGTCCGACCAGTCGGTATGTTCAGGAGGGTCCGGGTCGCAGCGTCGCGTCCCGGACCCACGGCGGACCACGGAGGCACCATGTCCGAGCACCAGCCAGCCATCGACGGCCACTGCGACCCCCGCTTCACGGCGGTGCGCACGGCGTTCGAGGAGAACTTCCGGGACCGCGACGAGCTGGGCGCCGCGGTGACCGTCACGGTGGACGGCGAGACCGTGGTCGACCTGTGGGGCGGCTGGGCCGACGCGGCCCGGACCCGCCCCTGGGAACGGGACACGCTGGTCAATGTCTGGTCCACCACGAAGGGCCCCGTGGCCCTGTGCGCCCACATCCTCGCCGACCGGGGCCTGCTCGACCTCGACGCCCCGGTGGCCGCGTACTGGCCGGAGTTCGCCGCCGCCGGCAAGGAGAACGTTCTCGTACGACACCTGCTGTCGCACCGCGCCGGGCTGGCCGGTCTGCGCGAGCCGCACTCCCTCGCGCAGCTCTACGACTGGGAGTTGACCACCCGGCGGCTCGCGGCGATGGAGCCGTGGTGGGAGCCGGGGACGCGGTCCGGGTACCACGCGCTCACCTACGGCTTCCTGGTCGGCGAAGTCGTGCGCCGGGTCTCGGGGTTGCTCCCGGGGGCGTTCCTGGAGCGGGAGGTCACCGGCCCGCTCGGCATCGACTTCACCGTCGGGCTGCCGGAGAAGGAGGCCGACCGGGCAGCCGAGTTGGTGCATCCGCCCGCCGCGTCGACCAGTGAACAGGCCGCGATCTTCAGCCAGTTGGCGCCGGCGGCCATCGCCGCGCTGACCAACCCGATCGCGGGCGCGGCCGAGGCCAACACCCCGGAGTGGCGCGCCGCGGAGATCCCGGCCGCGAACGGCCACGGCACGGCTCGCGCGATCGCCGCGCTCTACGGCGTGTTCGCCGGACGCGGGTCCTACGACGGCCACCGGTTCCTCTCCCCCGAGGCGGCCGAGCGGGTGCGCGAGGGGCAGGGCAGCTGCCGGGACCTCGTACTCGGCGCGGGCTTCGCGCACGAGACGGAGGTCGCTCTCGGCCTGTGGCTCAGCGGCGCGAACGGATCGTACGGTCCCGACCCGAGGGCTTTCGGACACGACGGCTTCGGCGGCTCCTGCGGTCTGGCCGACCCGGACGCGGGTGTGTCGCTGGGCTATGTGATGAACCGGATGGGGCCCCATATCGCCGACGACCCACGGAAGATGGCGCTCATCGACGCCCTGTACGGCGCACTGTGACGGGTGATCACCACGGGCCGATTTCGGCCTGACTGCCCTGCCGCCCTTCCCTGGCGGTTTAGACCAATGCCAGATCTGGTCGCGCGACGAGCCCGCACGGCTACGTTTCGTCACCGGTTCCGCCCTCGGTCTTGTCACCAACAGGAGGCGCGGCATGGCCCGCACCACCCCATCCGCTACCGCGCGGACGGCTCCGCCTCCGCCCAACTCCGGCGCGCCTACGACTGGATGCGCCGGGCCGGTCTGACCCTGCACCACCGGGACGCCATCACGCAGGTCGCGAACGCGCCCTCGGTCCGGGTGACCCGGCGCGTCCACGACCAGTACGCGCGCCCACTGGAGATCACCGACCTGGTCGTGGAGGCTCAACAGGACGCCCTGATCTACGAGTTCACGGTGCCCTCGGCGGGCTGAACCCGGGCCGGACGACGGCGCGCGGCGGGCCGGATGCCGAACTCGCCACGCGCCGAACGGCGTTACGCGCTCGTGAGGACGACGAGCCGCTGCGTCGCCCGGGTCATCGCCACATAGTGGTCGACCGCTCCTTCGATGCCCTCACCGAACGTCTCCGGGTCGACGAGGACGACCAGGTCGAACTCAAGTCCCTTGGACAGCTCGGGAGTCAGCGACCGGACGCGTGAAGTCGCCCGGAACGTCGGGTCGCCGATGACGCAGGCGATCCCGTCGGCGTGCGCGCCGAGCCAGGTGTCGAGGACCGACTCCAGGTCCGAGGCGGGTCCGTGGACGACGGGGATGCCGCTGCTGCGGATCGAGGTCGGCACGTTGGCGTCCGGGAGCACGGCACGGATGACCGGCTCGGCCTCCGCCATGATCTCTTCCGGAGTGCGGTAATTGACGGTCAGGGACGCCAGGTTGATCCGGTCGAGCCCGATCCGCTTCAGCCGTTCCTGCCACGACTCCGTGAACCCGTGCCGGGCCTGGGCGCGGTCGCCGACGATGGTGAAGCTGCGGGACGGGCAGCGCAGGAGCAGCATCTGCCATTCCGCGTCGGTCAGTTCCTGGGCCTCGTCCACGACGATGTGCGCGAACGGCCCGGCGAGCAGGTCGGGTTCGATGCCGGGCTGGGCGGCCTCGTCGATGAGGGCGTCGCGCACGTCCTGTCCGTGCAGCATGCCCATCGCGCCTTCGCTCTCGTCGATCTCGACGTTCTGGAGCAGGCTGTCGATGACGTCGGTCCTGCGGGCGTGTTCGGCGGCGACGGCGGCCTCCTGCCGGCGCTTGCGGCGCGCCGCCTCCGGGTCGCCGAGGCGCTGCCTGGCCGCGTCGAGCAGCGGCAGGTCGGACACCGTCCAGGCCTGGGCGTCCGCGCGCTGCAACCGCTGGACGTCGTCACGGCTCAGCGAGGGGGCGCACTTGCGCAGGTAGGCCGGTACCGTCCACAGGTCGCCGACGAGGTCGGCCGCTTCGAGCAGCGGCCACGCGCGGTTGAAGGCCGTGAGCAGTTCCCTGTTCTGCCGCAGCGACTTGCGGAGCAGGGCGGGGGTGACCGCGCCGTCCGGGGCGGAGGCGCTGTCCTCGTGCTTGTCGACCAGGATCGTGAGCAGTTCCTGCCAGACCTGCTCACGTCCCTCGTTGTGCGGGGTGCCGGGTTCGGCCGCCTCGAACGCGACGGCCCAGTCCTCGGCGCTGAGCCGGATGTCGGACCAGTGCGTGGTGACGTTCATGCCCTGGGTGGGCGGCTCCTCGTAGAAGCGGACGGCGGGCTCGATCGCCCGCACCAGCTCCACGGACGACTTGAGGCGGGCCACCTCCGGGTCGGCCTCGACGGTCGCTGCGGCGCCCTCGGTGACGAGGTCCCGCAGGATGCAGGTCTGCACGCCCTCCTCGCCGAGGCTGGGGAGGACGTCGGCGACGTAGTCCAGGTAGGGCCGGTGCGGGCCCACGAAAAGGACACCGCCCCTGCGGTGGCCGAGGCGCGGGTCGGAGTAGAGGAGGTAGGCGGAGCGGTGCAGGGCGACGACGGTCTTGCCGGTGCCGGGCCCGCCGTCGACGACGAGGGCGCCGCGTGATCCCGCGCGGATGATGGCGTCCTGGTCGGCCTGGATGGTGCCGAGCACGTCGCGCATCCGGCCCGACCGGTTGCCGCCGAGGCTGGCGATGAAGGCGGACTGGTCGTCGAGCGCGGCGTGGCCGACGAACCCGTCCGCCGTGAACACCTCGTCCCAGTAGTCGCTGATCCGGCCCCGGGTCCAGCGGTACCTGCGGCGGCTCGCCAGGCCCATCGGGTTGGCGTGGGTGGCCCCGAAGAACGGCTCGGCCGCCGGTGAGCGCCAGTCGAGCAGCAGACGCCGGCCCGTGCTGTCGGTGAGGCCGAGCCGCCCGATGTACACGGGCTCGGAGGTGTCGGTGCCGACCATGTGGCCCAGACACAGGTCCAGGCCGAAGCGACGTAGTGCGCGCAGCCGTGTGGTCAGCCGGTGGATCTCCGTGTCCCGGTCCATCGCCGCCCTGCCGATGCCCCCGGGCGCCCTGCGCTCGGCGTCGAGCTGCTCGGTCAGTTCCGCGATCGACCGGTCGAGGCTCTCCGCGATGGCCGCGAAGTGCCGCTCGTCGCCCCCGATCAGCGTCGGGTCGGCCTTGGCGGAGAGGCGGTCGGGGAGGTCGAAGGCGCTGGTGGTGAGGGGGTTCACGGCATCAATTCCGATCTGAGGTCGCTCACGGCCGTGCGGGCGGCAGGCCGTGTGGACCGGTGCGTACGGGTTCTCGTGTTCGGGGTCCGGCGGGTTCACGCGCGCGTGGGCCGCCTTTCCCCGCTGACCGGGTCGAGGAGCATCTTCGCGGCCACTGTCGTCCCGTCGGTGCGGATCGTGCCGGCCACGGCCCGCGCCCGTGCCCGGGTCTCCGGAGCCAGGACGACCGTGAGCGCGGCCGACAGGGAGTCGTAGGTCGGCGTCGGACCGTCGTGGGCCGTGCCGATGCCCAGCTCGGCCACCCCTGCGGCCCAGTATGGCTGGTCCACGATCTGCGGCACCACCAGCTGAGGCGCGCCGGCCAGTGCGGCGGTCGTCGTGGTGCCCGCGCCGCCGTGGTGCACGACGGCGGCGACCCGGCCGAAGAGTGCCTGATGGTTGACCTCGCCGACGACGAGGCAGTCGTCCCGGTCGTCGATCGCGGCCAGGTTCGCCCAGCCCCGGGCGAGGAGGACCCGGCGGCCCTGTGCGCGGATCGCCTCGGTGGCGGTCCGGGCGAGGTCCGGTGAGGTGTGCAGGGCCATGCTGCCGAAGCCGACGTACACCGGCGGTTCGCCGGCCTTCAGGAACGTCTCCAGCTCGTCGGGGAGCGGGCGCTCGTCGGGCAGGATCCACGGTCCGGTGGTCACGACGTCGAGATCCGTCAGGTCCTGCCACGGTACGAGGGTCGGGTCCGCCGCCAGCCACGGCCGCTCGGTGAAGACGTGGTCACGGACGTTCTCCACCGGCGGCAGGCCGATCGCCGCCCGGTGCGTGTTCTCGGCCTCGCCGTACAGGGCGTTCACGCGCTGGGCGTCCTGCTCCCACAGCACCTTGTTGTCGGTCTCCTCCGCCGGGGACGGTGTGCCCGGCCGTGACGGCGGACGGCGGTGCCGCGACGGCAGGCCGACCGTGTGGAAGCACGCGAACACGTAGCGGATGCCCAGTTTCTCGGCCACAGAGCGGGCGCCCGCCGGCATCAGGCCGGTCGCCAGCAGCACGTCGCACCCCTCGGCCGCCGCCGTCAGTGTCTCGTACCGGGCGGCGACCAGCTCGGGCGCGAGCCGGAACGCGGCCCCGGGCGGCCTCGCCCCGGTGACCACCGAGTGCACCGTCGGGCCGAGCGGTACCAGCGGCACGCCGATCCGGGCCAGCAGCTCCACGAACTCCTCGTCCGCCGGCGCGCACACCCGGACCTCCGCGCCGAGTTCCAGCAACCGCGCCGCGAGTCCCGCCAGCGGTTCGACATCCCCGCGCGACCCCCACGTCGACAACAACACACGCATTCCGCGACTCCCGTTTCCGCAGGTCATGCCCTCAGGCCGGACATTCTGCGGCACGACGGGGGCCTTGCCGCAAGCCCCCCGGTGCGCTATACGTTAAGAAGGGAAGGGGAGTGGGTACGCCTCCCTTTCCGCCCTCCCTCGCAGAGCTCGTGGAACTCGTGGCGAAAGAAATCCTCCGCCGATGTCGAGAACCCGCGTCCGGCTCCGTCCCCGAGGTGAACGCGACCACAATGGGTCGCGCCGGCACCGAGGAGAACGACCATGGCCAAGTACCTGCTGCTGAAGCACTACCGCGGCGCCCCCGCCGCCGTGAACGATGTCCCCATGGACCAGTGGGCGCCCGAGGAGATCACGGCCCACGTGCAGTACATGAACGATTTCGCGGCCCGGCTGGAGAAGACCGGCGAGTACGTCGACAGCCAGGCTCTCTCCCCCGAGGGGACGTTCGTCCGCTACGACGGCGAGGGGCGCCCGCCGGTCACCGACGGCCCGTTCGCCGAGACCAAGGACGTCATCGCCGGCTGGATGATCATCGACGTCGACAGTTACGAGCGTGCCGTGGAGCTGGCCGGTGAGCTGTCGGCCGCGCCCGGGGCCGGGGGCAGGCCGATCCACGAGTGGCTGGAGCTGCGCCCGTTCCTGGGTGTGCACTCGACCACCACGGAGTGCACTTTCAAGTGAACGAGGTTCTGCTGAGGAGCCTCACGCCGGGTGTGCTCGGAATCCTCGTCCGCCGCGGAGCGGACTTCGCGGCGGCCGAGGACGCCGTGCAGGACGCGCTGGTCGAGGCGGTGCGGGTCTGGCCGGACGATCCGCCGCGCGACCCGAAGGGGTGGCTGGTCACGGTGGCCTGGCGGCGGTTCCTCGACGCGACACGGGCGGAGACCGCCCGCCGTAGGCGTGAGGACCTCGTGGACGAGGAGCCGGCTCCCGGGCCCGCGTCGGCGACGGACGACACCCTCCAGCTCTACTTCCTGTGTGCCCACCCGTCGTTGACGCCGTCGTCGGCGGTCGCGCTCACGCTGCGCGCCGTGGGCGGGCTCACCACGCGCCAGATCGCGCAGGCGTATCTGGTGCCCGAGGCGACGATGGCGCAGCGGATCAGCCGGGCCAAGCGCACCGTCTCCGGGGTGCGGTTCGACCGGCCCGGCGATGTCGCGACCGTGCTGCGCGTGCTCTACCTGGTGTTCAACGAGGGCTACTCCGGCGATGTCGACCTCGCCGCCGAGGCCATCCGGCTCACCCGGCAGCTCGCCGCCGCGATCGACCACCCCGAGGTGGCGGGGCTGCTCGCGCTCATGCTGCTCCACCATGCCCGACGCGCCGCCAGGACCGCGCCGGACGGCAGCCTGGTGCCGCTGGCCGAGCAGGACCGGGGCCGGTGGGACACCACCTTGATCGCCGAGGGCGTCACGATCCTCCAACTCGCTCTCGCACGGGACCAGTTGGGGGAGTTCCAGGCGCAGGCCGCGATCGCGGCGCTGCACGCGGACGCGCCCACCGCCGAGGAGACGGACTGGGTACAGATCGTCGAGTGGTACGACGAACTCGCCGGCCTGACCGACAGTCCGGTGGTCCGCCTCAACCGCGCGGTGGCGGTCGGCGAGGCCGACGGCCCGCGCGCCGGTCTGGCGGCGCTCGCGGCCGTGGACGATTCGCTCCCCCGCCATACGGCCGTGGCGGCGTACCTGCACGAGCGCGACGGCGATCTGACGACAGCGGCACGGCTCTACGCCGAGGCGGCGCACAAGGCTCCCAATCTCGCCGAGCGCGACCATCTGACCCGCCAGGCGGCCCGGCTCAACACCCTCCGGTCGGCTTGAGCCATTTGCTTTTCCCTGGAAAGTATGGGCAATTTCCGGGCGTCTCGAATTCCCTTTGCCCACACCATGGGAGAGTTCGTCAAGGGCGATATTGGCAACACCGGAAAGGGAGTTGTCTGGTCACGGCCGACGGCGATTCGCTGCTACGGTGAGCACTCGTCCCGAGGTCGAGCGATGTGCCGTATCAGCACCCTGACCTCGGATTGCACAGCGAGTGTTCCGCTTCTCGCCGGATTCCGTTCACTCTCGCCTTTCCCTGTTCGCGGCACTCCCTGGAGTTCTTGAACCATGTCTGCTGAGAGCGTGGCCACCGCCACGTCCACGGCACCGGAGCATTCCGGTTCCGCCCCCGGAGACCGGCATCTCGGTCTCGCCCTGTTCGTCATCGCGGCGGCCCAGTTGATGGTCATCCTCGATGCCACCATCACGAATATCGCGCTGCCCGCCATCCAGACCGACCTGGGCGTCTCGGACGCCGATCTGGCGTGGATCGTCAACTCGTACGCGCTGGCCTTCGGCGGTCTGCTCCTGCTCGGCGGCAAGGCGGGCGACCTGTTCGGCCGCCGCCGGGTGTTCCAGGTCGGTATCGCCGTCTTCACCCTCGCCTCGCTGCTCGGTGGACTCGCCCCGAACGAGGGCCTGTTGATCGGCGCGCGCATCCTCCAGGGCGTCGGCGCGGCACTCGCCGCGCCCAGCGCGCTGGCGCTGGTCACCACGACGTTCCCGGCGGGCAGGCCCCGCAACCGGGCGATGGGTGTGTACGCCGCGATGGGCGGTCTCGGTGCCACGGTCGGCCTGCTGCTCGGCGGTCTGCTCACCGATGTCCTGGACTGGCGCTGGGTGTTCTTCGTCAACATCCCCATCGGCCTCGCCGTCCTCGCCGGCACCCGCAGCCTCGTCGAGGCGGAGCGCCACCCCGGCCGCCTGGACGTGCCGGGTGCCGTCACCGGGACCGGCGGTCTGATCGCCCTGGTCTACGGCATCACGCGCGGCGGCGAGCACGGGTGGACCAACGGCCTCACGCTGGGCTGCTTCGCGGTCGCGGCCGTCCTGTTGGCGACGTTCCTGTTCCTCCAGGCCCGTACGCCGGACCCGATGATGCCGTTGCGCCTCTTCAAGGACCGTAATCGGTGGGGCAGTTACGCCACCATGCTGTTCATCGGCTCCGGCATGTTCGCCTTCTTCTACTTCCTCACGCTCTATATGCAGCTGATCCTCGGCTACAGCCCCATCAGGACCGGCTTCGCCTATCTGCCGTTCAGTTTCGGCATGGCCGCGGCGGCGGGCATCAGTTCCAAGCTCGTCGCCCACGTCGCGCCCCGGCTCATCGCGGGCCCGGGTCTCCTGGTCGCCGCCGCGGGCATGTTCTGGTTCGCCACCCTGGAGCCGGACTCCTCCTACACCGGGCACCTCATGCCCGCCATGTTCGTCACCGCGCTCGGCCTGGGCATGAGCTTCGTCCCGATGACACTCGGCGCGGTGAGCGGTGTCGCCCACCAGGACACGGGTATCGCCTCGGCCCTGCTCAACACCGCGCAGCAGATCGGCGGCGCCCTGGGCCTCGCCGTCCTGTCGACGATCTCGAACTCGGCGGCCGACGACAAGCTGCCGCAGGCCGCCAACGTGCTCTACCGGGGCCTGGCCACCAAGGACTTGGGGATCGTGACGAAGGCGGGGGACGCGCTGACGCACGGCTACACGATGGCGTTCGTCGCCGCCGGGGTGGTGTTCGTCGCCGGTACCGCCGTGACCGTGTTCGCCGTGAACGCCGGCCGCCAGCAGCACACCGAAGGCGCCGCCCCGGTCCACATGGGCTGAGCCCCCACAGTCAGGCACCACGACATCGAATCGGAGCGAGGACCGCGGGCGCGGTCCTCGCGCCGCTGGAGCCCCGCATGACGATCAAGCCCACCTCAGCGGCGCCTGAGCGCCCCCGACTCCCGCCGCCCGTCGATGCCTTGACCCGCGCCTTCGCCCTGCTCGGCAAACGCTGGAGCGGACTGGTCCTCGCCGCGCTGGCCAAGGGCCCCGCGGGCTTCGGCGAGGTGCGCGAGCGGGTCCCCGGTATCAGCGACCGCATGCTCGCCGACCGCCTCCACGAACTGGCCGCCGCCGGCCTCCTCACCCGCACCGTGCGGCACGGCCCGCCAGTGCGTTCCTCCTACGCCCTCACCCCGCACGGCGACGCCTTCCTGATCCCCCTCGCCGCGCTGGCCGTCTGGGCCGAGGAGCATCTCGCGATCACTCCCACTGGTACGGGAGGTACTTGCCGTCGAGGGTGATGACGACCCGGTCTCCGGCGGGATCGGGAACCCGCCGTACATCGAGGCGGAAGTTGATGGCGCTCATGATGCCGTCGCCGCACTGCTCGTGGATGAGTTCCTTGATGGTGGGGCCGTAGACCTGGACGACCTCGTAGAGCCGGTAGATCGTCGGGTCCACGGGGACTGCCGCGTCCAACGCACCCCGGGTCGGCTGGAGTTGGAAGGCGAGGGCGACGTCCTCGTCGAGTTCGAGGAGGGACGCGGCCGTCGCCGCCTCGTCCTTGGTCATGGGGTGCTGGCCCAGCAGGGCCGCCGTGGTCCACGCGAGCGGCCGGCCCACGGCCTCGGCCAACTGGGCCCATGTGACACCCGTCTTCACCTTGGCCCGGCGGACGGCCTCGGCGGCTTCACCCTTGCTGAGCATGCACAACTCCGTTCCCGGACAGCGTGCTTGACCACACGCGGCTCAGCGTAGGAGATCACCGGTGTCGCGACAATGGCGTCGTCCTCCGCCAAGTGCCGTCGTATCCCGGACTCAAGGACCCGCGCGGACGCATACTTCCCCACATGACCCACATCGACGTGCAACAGATCGAGCAGGCGAACGCCGTCGACCGTACGCCGGTCGTCTTCGTCCACGGGCTGTGGCTGCTGCCGAGCAGTTGGGACCGCTGGGCAGCCCATTTCGAGCAGGCCGGATATGCGCCGGTCTCCCTGTCCTGGCCCGACGACCCGGAGACGGTCGCCGAGGCCAACGAACACCCCGAGGTCATGGCGGGCAAGACGGTCGGTCAAGTCGCCGACCATCTTGCGCAGTTGATCGGCACGCTGGCACGGAAGCCGGCGATCGTCGGCCACTCCTTCGGCGGACTGCTCGCGCAGATCCTCGCCGGGCGCGGACTGTCCGCCGCGTCCGTGGCGATCGACCCGGCGCCGTTCCGGGGCGTGCTGCCGCTGCCGGTGTCCGCGCTGCGCTCCTCCGCACCGGTCCTCAGCAACCCCGCCAACCGCAATCGCGCGGTCCCCTTGACCTACGACCAGTTCCGCTACGCCTTCGCCAACGCCGTCGGTGCGGAGGAGGCGCGGGAGTTGTACGAGTCGTTCGCGGTGCCCGCGCCCGGTGCCCCGCTGTTCCAGGCGGCCACGGCGAACTTCAACCCGTGGACCGAGGTGAAGGTCGACACGGAGAACCCCGATCGCGGGCCGCTCCTGATCATCTCGGGCGAGAAGGACCACACCGTGCCCTGGTCGATCGCCAACGCCTCCTACAAGAAGCAGCAGCACAACAAGGGCGTCACCGAGATCACCGAGATCAAGGACCGGGGCCACGCGCTGACCATCGACCACGGCTGGCAGGAAGTCGCGGACACCGCCCTGTCGTTCGTGCGCCGCTTCGCCTGAACTCCCGGGCGGGCACCTACGAGCAAGCGTTCGACGCCGAACTCCTCGACCTCATCCGGAGCTGACCCATGTCGATTTCCCGTAGACCCTTACTGCTGGGAGCAGTTGCCGCAGCCGGCACCCTCGCGGCCACCACGCTCCCCGCCTCGGCGGCACCCGCCACCGGAGGTACGCACTCCACGCCGAAGCCCACCGTGGTCCTGGTGCACGGGGCGTTCGCCGACGCGTCCAGCTGGTCGGCCGTGGCCTCCCGGCTGCAGAGGTCGGGCTACCCGGTCCTGGCGCCCGCCAACCCGCTGCGCGGCCTGACCGCGGACGCCGCCTACCTCTCCGCGCTCCTCAAGACCATCGACGGCCCGAAGGTCGTCGTAGGACACTCCTACGGCGGCGCGGTGATCACCCAGGCGACCGCGGGCGACGCGAGCGTGAAGGCCCTCGTGTACGTCGCGGCCTTCGTACCCGACAAGGGCGAGCAACTGGGCGAACTCGCCGCGCGATTCCCCGGTGCGCAGCTGGGCGACGCGTTGCAGCCGCTGCCCGACGGTTCGGGCGGCACCGATCTGGCCATCCAGACGGCGAAGTTCCACGCGGTGTTCACCGCCGACCTCCCCGCGTCCACGTCCGCATTGCTGGGCGCCTCTCAACGCCCCATCAGCGCGGCGGCGTTCACGGACGTCACCACGGCGGCGGCCTGGCACGACATCCCCTCGTGGGCGGTCGTGGCGGCACAGGACAGGGCGATCGCACCCGACCTGGAGCGCTTCGAGGCCAAGCGCGCCGGTTCGCACACGGTCGTGGTGGACTCCTCGCACGTGGTGATGATCTCCCACCCCGACCTGGTCACAAGGGTCATCAAGTCGGCGGCCTCCGCGACGAGTTGACGTCCACACCCGCCGCTACGGCAGCCGTCGCGCCGCGACCATGCGGACGCGGGGGCTGCCGTCGCCGCGACTCCCGAACTCGGGCAAGGTGTAGAGGTCGATGTCGAAGCCGGTCCGCTCCAACTCCCTTCGCACCAGGCCGAGTTGAAAGTCCCGATAGTACATGACGAAGGGCGGGCGCCAGACGGCGTTGCGCACCTTCATCACCGCGTCGAAGCCGGACAGCATCCAGTACGCGGGGGACGTGGGACGCGGCGGTGCGATGACCGGGAAGGCGAAGCAGCCGCCGGGCCGCAGCACCGAGTGCACCTGGTCGAACAGTCCCAGCAGTTCACCGGGCAGGAAATGACCGAACGCCCCGAAGCTGACCACGAGGTCGAAGGCGGGCGCGAACGGCAGGGCCCGGGCGTCGCCGCGCACCCATGAGACCCGGGGCCCGCCGCTCTTTACCCGCTCCCGCGCGACCGCGAGCATGCCCGCGCTGAAGTCCACGCCGGTGACGCTCTCCCGGCACACCTTCGTCAGCACCTCGACACCCGCGCCGGTGCCGCAGCACAGGTCGAGTCCGTCGTCGAAGGGGCCGACGCGCCGCAGCATCGCGGCGACCGCGTCGAGCAGCGGTGCCGGGGTCCGGAAGGGGGTGTGGTCGAACTTGGGCGCGAGGAGGTCGTAGCCGTGCTCCACGGACGACAGTGCCTGGACGGCGAGTTCGCGCAGACTGGGACCTTCGGGGCTGAACATCCGGGTCAGCCTAGGGCAACCCGCTGCTTCAGGATCACGAGAACGCGCTCGCACCAGCGCAGGCTCTCCTCCTCGAAGGTGATCCCGGCCATCAGCGTGAGGTACGGCCCGATGCGGTCGGCGTCCCGGAGGTACTCCTCCTCGGTCAGGCCGCCGAGGAGACGGTCCCGTACGCGCTCGTAGCGGTCGAGCTTGCCGCGCGCCCACGACCTGCGTTCCTCGATCAGCTCGCGGGTCACCTCGGGGTCCGTGCCGTCCACGGCCTGGATCTTGATGAGGAGTTCGTCGCGGATGGCGGTGGGACGCCGGGGCGGCGCGGCGGCGAAGGTGGCGAGGTCGCGCCGGCCGGCCTCGGTGAGCGTGAACATCCTTTTGTTGGGCCTGCGTTCCTGCTGGACGACCCGTGCCTCGATCAGCCCGTCCTGTGCGAGGCGCTCCAGTTCGCGGTAGAGCTGCTGCGGTGTCGCGGGCCAGAAGTTCGCCAGCGACACGTCGAACACCTTGGCCAGCTCGTAGCCCGAGGCCTCCCCTTCCAGGAGGGCCGCGAGGACCGCGTACTTGAGGGACATGTGGACACGCTAACAGCCGTTGATTAGTCTCATCCACACCTACTCAACTAATTGACTAAGAGGTGAACCGATGCGCGCGTTCCGTGAGGCGGTCGAGGCGCAGGACATGGACGCCGTCGAGGCGCTGCTGGCGGAGGACGTGGTCTTCACCAGCCCGGTCGTGTTCAAGCCGTACGCCGGGAAGGAGATCACCGCGGCGATCCTGCACGGGGTGGCGCGGGTCTTCGAGGACTTCCGGTACGAGCGGGAGATCGGCGACCCGGACGGCCCCGACCACGCGCTGGTGTTCACCGCGCGGGTCGGCGACCGTGAGCTGACCGGCTGCGACTTCATCCACGTCGACGAGGAGGGCCTGATCGACGAGCTGATGGTCATGGTCCGGCCGCTGTCGGGCGCACAGGCCCTTCAAGAGGCCATGGCGGGGCAGTTCGAGCGGATCGCGAAGGAGGCGGAGGCGCGGCTCGGGTGAAGCGTGAGCCGCGCCTCCGCCCCCGCTCGCGCGACGGTCAGCCGCTCACGCGACGGTCAGTGTGAGGGCACCGGTGTAGGTCCGGCCCGGGGTGATGGCCGTCGCCGTCCCGTCGACCGTCAGGGTGACCTGCTTGCCCCGGGGCGCCCTGACGGTCGCGTCGGCGGCGAGGGCGAGCCGGGTCAGGTACGAGGTACCGGTGACCGTCCAGGTCGAGTCGCTGTTCAGCTGCACGATCGCGCCGTTGTTGACGGCGGCCCGCACGGTGTTGGTGACGATGCCCAGCTCGTAGAAGGTCGACGCGTCGATGCTGGAGACGCGGTGCTTGGTCTGCGACGCGGAGATGACTCCCTCGACGCTCGCGTCCTCGAAGGTGAGGACCATGTTCCTGCCCTTGCGCATGCCGTTGTAGAAGTCGCCCTTCAAAGCTATGGAGTTGAAGGTGGCGGCTCCGTCGGTGGCGTGGACTGCGGTCGGGTCGAAGGTCGCGTCCTTCGTCGGGTCGCCGGTGGGTTCGGTGTAGACGCCGACGTTCATCATCTTGCCGTTGACCGGGACCGGGCCCGGGTCGTCCAGCTCGATCATCTGGAGGATGATCCCGTCACGCGGGTTGAGCCGGGCGCCCTGCGAGCCGTCGACGCTGATCGTGGTCTGCTGGCCCTTGTTGAGGAAGGTGGCCCGCTCGGAGTTGATCTGCGTGCCGCCGTCGAGGGTGAGTTGGCCGGTGCCGAAGAACATGTACCCGAAGTGCCCGGAGTTCACGACGGTCCTGCGCACCGGTATCGACGCCAACTCGCCCTTCGACAGCCCGAGTTCCAGCTCGGTGTTGAGCGCGGAGACGGCGGCCCCGGTGCTGTCGCCGTAGTGCACCACGGCGGCCGGTCCCGCGATGATGGTCGCGTAGCTGCCGACGTCGAGCCGCGAGCCGAGCACCCGCACGGTCGCGTCGCCGATGGCGTAGGTGCCGTAGCCGTACTCCCCCGTGTTGCCGAAGTGGCTGTTGATCGCGGTCAGTTTGAGTCCGCTGCCGCCCTCGACCGACAGGGCGCCCCAAGTCTCCGAGAAGATGGTCGAGTTGAGGTAGGTCGCCTTGCTGTTCTTGCCGATCAGGTTGGTGGCGCGGACGTTGCCGTCGAGTCCGAGCATCCAGGGCACGGACTCCATGTACGGGGTCTCCACAGTGGCTTGGTAGTCGGCGGGCAGTACGCCGTTGCGGGCGCGGAGGACGGAGTCCTTGACGATGACGTTGGCGCCGTCGTTGGCGATGACCGCGGTGCGGACGACTCCCTTGTTGTCGATCCGGGCGCCGTCCACGACCAGGGTGGTGGCCGAGCCGTCGCCGACGACCGCGGCGCCGTAGCCCGCGAAATCGCAACGGCCGTTGCCCGTAAGGGAGATGGAGGGCCGGTCGAGCGTGTAGGTGGCGTCCTGGACGTACACGCCGTCGAAGCACTCGCCGGTCGAGGTGATCGACACGTTCCTGGCGTAGGCGTCGGTGAGCTTGCCGCCGAGGACGGCCGCGAGGACGGACTTGTCCTTTACCACGCCGTCGCCGTCGACGTAGACCGCCTGCCGGAACGGGAAGGTGAGCGTCTGATACGTCACCTCGTTGGCCGCGGCGACGGTCAGGACGACATCGCCCCGGTAGGTGCCGGCCTGGATCAGGGTGGCCGTGGCGCCGGTGGCGGTGAGCAGCTGGCCGGTCTCCACGCCGTCGACGGTCAGCGAGAGGCTGGAACCGTCCGGGGCGACGATCTTGCCGCCGTCCGCGATCGACAGTTCGCTCACGCGGGTGGTCGCGGAGACCTCGTACGTCTCACCGGACCCGACCGAGATCCGGGTGCCCGAAGCCTTCTTGGTCGTCGGCGCGGCGGTGGCGGAGACCGCCGGCACCAGTACGGCTCCGGCCGTGGCGGTACCGGCGATCAGGACCGAGCGTCGGGTGATCAGCGTCATTGCTTGCCTTCCCAGGGATCGATGCGCCGTTGCGCAGTGTGACCGGCCGGCCGTCGAACGCGGGGTTCGGACGGCCCGGCGGAGGCACCGAAGGTGCGCACGAGGGAGTGAAGCAGCCATGAGAACCAGGGAACAGGCGGTCGGCACACACATATGGGAGCCCGATGCCTCGGATCACGCCGACCATTTCATGGCGGTCACACAGAGTCGTCATAGCGGACGAACACCCGTACGCACGACGGCGAGGCGGGGGCCCGTCGGCCGTCCACCTCGCCGTTCTCGTACGTGCTGTGCCGCTAGGCCGGGGCGATCATTCCCGCCGACAGGTCGATGTCGGCCCCGCACAGACCGGGCATCGCGAGCATCGCCACCAACGCCTGCGCCACCTCGTGCTCCTCGACGAGCCGGCCGAGGGCGGCCCGGGAGGCGAAGTCACGCTCGGCCTCGGCCACGGTACAGCCGATCAGTTCGGCGGTGAGCCGGAAGTTCCGGTGCATGCGCGGGCCCCGAACCGGCCCCGGGGAAAGGGAGTTGACCGCGACCCCCTGCGGGCCGGCCTCCCCGGCGAGGGTCCGGGTCAGGCCGAGCAATGCCATCTTGGACGCGGTGTACGGGGTGCGGTTGAGGAGGGGGCGCTTGCCGCTGACCGAGGCGACGTTGACGATGTCACCGCGTCCGGCCGACAGCATCGGCGGCAGGAAGGCCCGGCACATCAGATAGACGCCCCGGACGTTGGCGGCGAACACCTCGTCCCACTCGCCCGGCTCGATGTCGACGAGCGGCCGGACCGGTCCTGCCACCCCGGCGTTGTTGACGAGCAACGACACGTCCTCGTCGGCCAGTCGGGCGGCAAGGGCGCTGACTGCCGACGGGTCGGAGACGTCGCAGGAGGCCGTACGGGCCTGTCCGCCGTCCTTGACCACACGTGCCGCCGCGTCCGCGAGCGCCGTCTCGTCGCGCCCGACCAGGATCACCCGGGCGCCGGCGTCCGCGAGGGCCAGCGCGAAGGCGCGCCCCAGCGGTCCGCCGCCGCCCGTGACCAGTGCCGTACGGCCGTCCAAGGGCATGCGGCCGTCCAGGGTCATGCGCTGTTCCAGGGCAGTTCGTCGCCCGCGGCCTTCGCGGCGCGTACGTCGCCGGAGCGCGCGTGCCCCTCGAACAGCTCGACGCGGGCCGCCCGTCCGCACAGCCGGCCGAGCAGTGCCTGGGAGTCGGTGTCGGTGACCTCCTGGTAGGTCACCGTCTTGAGGTACTTCCCCACCCACAGGCCGCCGGTATAGCGCGCGGCACCACGTGTGGGCAGCACATGGTTCGTGCCGATGACCTTGTCGCCGAACGACACACAGGTGCCCTCGCCGAGGAACAGGGCGCCGTACTGGGTCATGCGCTCCAGCGCGAGGCGTGGTTCGGCGGTCAGCACCTCGACGTGTTCGAAGGCGAACTCGTCGGCGAGGGCGTACAGCTCGTCGAGGGTGTCGACGACGTGGACCTGGCCGTGGTCGCGCCAGGCGGGGCCGGCGAAGTCACGGGTGGGCATGCCGGGCAGGAGGCGTTCCACCTCGGCAATGGTCTTCTCGGCGACCTCGCGGGAGGTGGTGATGAGGACGGCCGGTGAGTCCGGGCCGTGCTCGGCCTGGGAGAGCAGGTCGACGGCGCACACGAACGGGTCGGCCCGGTCGTCGGCGAGGACGAGGATCTCGGTCGGCCCGGCGAACAGGTCGATGCCGACCTCGCCGAACAGTTGCCGCTTCGCCTCGGCGACATAGGCGTTGCCGGGCCCGGCGATCAGATTGACGGGTCGCATCGACTCGGTGCCGACGGACATGGCGGCCACGGCCTGCACTCCGCCGAGCAGCCAGATCTCGTCGGCGCCGGCGAGATGCATGGCGGCGACGGTGGCTGCCGGGATCTCGCCGTGGATGGGCGGCGTACAGGCGACCACCCGGGGCACGCCCGCGACCTTGGCGGTGACGATGGTCATGTGGGCGGAGGCGGTGAGCGGATAGCGGCCACCGGGGATGTACGCGCCCGCCGCCTGCACGGGGATGTGCTTCTGGCCGAGCTTCACCCCCGGCAGGGTCTCCACCTCGAACTCCCGCAGGGAGTCGAGCTGGTGGCGGGCGAAGGTGCGGACCTGGTCCTGGACGAAGCGGATGTCGTCGATGACCTGTTGCGGTACCGACGCGACGATCTTCCCGACCTCCTCGTCGGAGAGCCGGAAGGAGTCGGGGCTCCACTTGTCGAACTTCTCGGAGTAGGCGCGCACGGCCTCGTCACCGCGGGCGCGGATGTCCGCGATGACGCCGGTCACAGTCTCGCGCACCTGGTCGAGGGAGGCGGTCACCTCCGACTTGGGAACGGCGCGCTTCAGTATCTCTGCCACAACTGCGGCCTTTCTGCGGGTGGTTCGCGACAAAGGGGTGTCAGGCGGAAGGTGTCGGACGGGGGGTGTCAGACGGGGGGCGCCACGAAGAGCACGTCGGGGTCGTTGAACTGCTCCTTGGCGACCGACTCGCTCATCGGGTCGGCGGTGCCCCACTGGTCCTGGGTGATCGGGTCGTCGACGTCATGCCGGCCCGGGTGCCACAAGTCCTCTTCGAGGACGGCGAGTTCGGTCGTGTACTCGACGGTGTTGCCGTGCGGGTCGTGGAAGTAGGAGAAGGTGTTGTCACCCGCGAGATGCCGGCCGGGCCCCCAGGTGAGCCGGGTCCCGGCACGCAGCGCCCGGCCGGTGCCCCGCATGTACTCCTCGACCCCGCGCATCTCGAACGAGGCGTGGTGCAGGGAGACATGGGGTCCTCGGGCGATCGCGAACGAGTGGTGGAGGGGGCTGCACCGCAGGAAGTACATGAGGTCGCCCATGTGCGTCGAGTACAGGGTGTCGGTGAGCCGGAACCCGAGGTGCTGGACGTAGAAGTCCCGAAGCCCTTCCGGGTCCCGGGAGTTGACCACGCAGTGCGAGAGCCGGACGGGGATCGCCTCGCGCTCCTCTATCTTCCGGTGGGTGCGCGTGGCGACATCGGCCGACACCTCGACGACCCGCCCGTCCGGGTCGAAGAACCGGAAGCCGTAGCCGCCGCCCGGGGTGTCCAACACACCGGGTTCGCCGAGGAGTTGGACCCCGGCGCGCCCGAGTCGCCCGTGCAGCTCGTCCACGGCGGCCGGTGAGACCGCCCCGAAGGCGACCAGGTCCATCCGCTTCCGCTCGTCCTCGCGGATGCGGACGATGTACTGCTCGGGGCTGCCCTCGGCGGCGAAGAAGGCGATGCCGCTGTCGCCTGCGACCTCGGTCAGGCCCCAGGTGGTGCCGTAGAAGGCGCGCTGGCGGGCGAAGTCCGGTACGGCCAGGTCGACATGGCGCAGATGGGTGATGGGCTGGAAGGTCACTGTCCGCTCCTGACGGTGTTGCGCTGGTGGCCCAGGCCGGTGATCTCCGAATCGACGACGTCGCCGGGCTTCAGGAAGACGCCCCAGTGCGCGCCGTTTCCGGCCGGGGAGCCGGTGAGCAGCAGGTCGCCGGGGCGCAGAGTGGTGGTCGTGGAGACGTACGCGATGAGCTTCGGGATGTCGAAGATCATGTCCTTCGTGGACTCGTCCTGCCGTACAACTCCGTTGTGGCGCAGGGTGATGCGAAGGTCGCCGGGGTCCCCGACGAACGCGGCCGGCACCAGGAAGGGCCCGGTGGGCAGGAAGGTGTCGGCGTTCTTGGCGGTGAACCAGTCGGTGCCGATGGCCTTGAGGTCGGGCCGGTAGAGACGGTCGCGGGTGGTGAGGTCGTTCGAGATCGTGTATCCGGCGACGTAGTCCATCGCCTCCTCGGCCGGAATGTTCTTGCCCGACTTCCCGATGACGAGGGCGAGTTCGAGTTCCCAGTCGTGCTGTTCGCCGAGCGCGGGGAGCACGATGTCGTCGTAGGGACCGCAGATCGCGCGCGGGGAGCCGAGGAAGACGTACGGCACTCCGTTGCGGGCGCGTTCGTCCATCATCGACTCGGCGTCCGCACGCGCCTCTTCGGGGGTGGCGCCGTGCACACTCTCCTTCTCGGCGGCGACCAGATCGACCACGTGCTTGCGGTAGTTGGCGCCGCTCTGGAGGATCTGGCCGGGCTCGATCGGCGTCAGGACGCGAAGCGCGGCCAGGTCGTGCCAGGTGCCGTCGGAGGACCGGGCGAGTTCCCCGAGCCGGGGCAGCCAGGTCCCCCAGTCCTCGACCAGCGCACGCACGGACGGCACAAGGTCGGAGAGGTCACGCACCCGTGAACCGGTGACGAGGCCGGGGAATTCGTCCCCCCGGGCGGCGAACGTGCCGAGCGCGAAGGGTCCGGCATGGGTGGGCAGGGGATCGGGCACGGCGCTCTCCTCGTACGGGTGGGGGCTCGCCCTCGACGCTAGGCAGCCCGGGGACCCGGCGGAAATGGCGATCCGCGATGCCTGCCATCACCGGCCGCGCAGGCCCCCCACCGCAGCTCCATCGCCGTACGGGATGCATGACGTCCCCCTTGCCGATGCCTCGATCCGTTGACCGTCCGTCGGCCGCCCACGCAGGCTCGGAGCACCCACTTTCCCGAGGAGAAGAACGTGATAGTCGAGCATGCCGAGCTGACCGTCGAGGCAGGTCGTGAGCGGGAGTTCACGGAGGTGTTCGGCAAGGCCCGTGAGGTGCTGGCCGAGGCCGACGGGTTCCGCTGGGCCGAGCTGCTGCGCGGTGCGGAGCGGCCGACGACCTTCCTGCTGCTGGTCGGCTGGGACTCGGTCGAGGCCCACATGGTCGGCTTCCGGGAGTCCGAGGCCTTCGCGCGCTGGCGGGCCCTGGTCGGACCGTTCTTCACCGAGCCGCCGGCCGTCGAGCACTTCCACGAACTCGGCGCCCGCTTCTCGGGCTGACCCCCATGCCCTTCTTCTACGTTCGCAAGGATCGCCCATGCCCGTACAAAAGGTGCTCGTCGTCGGCGGCGGCATCACCGGAAGCGTGCTGTGTCTCGCGCTCGCCCAGCGGGGCGCCGAGGTGGAGCTCGTCGAGATCTCTCCGCAGTGGTTCGGTGTGGGCCATGGCATCACCGTCCAGGGCAACGCGCTCAAGGCGCTGCGTTCCGTGGGCGTCCTGGACCGGGTGCTGGCCCGGGCGGTGCCGTTCGACATCATGCGGCTGCGTCGCGCCGACGGCGGGCTGATCACCGAGTTGAACACCCCGCACACCGGCGGGCCCGAACTGCCGTCCACGGCGGGCGCGTTGCGTTCGGATCTGCAGGACGCGCTGTGCGACGCGGTGCACGCGCACGGGGTGCGGGTCCGTCTCGGACTGAGCGTGGACCGGCTCGACCAGTCGCCGGACCATGTGGACGTGGCTTTCACGGACGGTTCGACCGGTCGCTACGACCTCGTCGTGGGCGCCGACGGCATCAACTCGGCGATGCGCGCGCTGATCGGCATCGACGCCAAGCCGCGCCCCGTCGGCATGTCGATCTTCCGGGTCGTCGCCGACCGCCCGGCCGAGATGGACTGCGCCGAGGTGTACTACGGCGGCCCCCGCTTCAAGGCCGGCTACAGCCCGATCTCCCCCGACCAGTGCTACGCCTACCTCCTCGACGAGAACCTCGACACCTCCCTGATCGGCCCCCGCGCGCCCCTCGCCCTGCTGCGCGAACGCGGTGCCGGGTACGGCGGCACCTGGGGGAAGATCCTCGCCTCGCTGCCCGACGACACGGCGGTCGACTACCGCTGGATCGAGTCGGTCCTCGTCGACGAGCCCTGGCATCGCGGTCGCGCGATGGTCGTCGGCGACGCCGCGCACGCCTGTCCGCCGCTGATCGCGCAGGGCGCCGCGATGTGCATGGAGGACGCCGTGCTGCTCGCCGAGTTGGTGACGGCGGACGAGCCGACGGAGAAGGCCCTGGACCGCTTCATGGACCGGCGCCTGCCCCGCGTCCGGATGGTCCTGGAGAACTCCCTCCAGCTCGCCGACTGGGAGATCCACCCCGGCACACCCGGCGCCGACCCCGCGCGGATCATGTCGGAGACCCTGGACAACCTGACGGCGGCGGCGTGAACAGCTCACCCGTGGTCGACTTCCACGGCCACCTCTCCGTCCCCGCCGCCGACGCCCTGGTCGCGGACACCCCGGGCCTCACCGCCGAATTCGCGGCCGAGCAGCGCGCCCACTCCCCCGCGTCCCTGGCCGTCAACCGCGCCCAACTCCAGTGCCTGGCATCCAAGTTGACCGACGTCACCGCCCGCCTCGCGGATCTCGACGCGATGGGCGTCGACATCCAGGTGGTCGGCCCGATGCCGATGCACCACTACTGGGCGGACCCGGACCTCGCGATCCAGCTGGCCCGTACGGTCAACACGGCCGTGTCCGCGCACTGCGCCACCGCACCCGACCGGCTGTACGGACTCGGCACAGTCCCACTCCAACACCCGGACCTGGCGGTCGCGTTGCTCGACCAGGCGGTCAACGACCACGGCCTCTACGGCATCAGCGTCTCCACGACGGTCGACGGCCGTGAACTCGCCGACCCCGCGCACGACGTGGTGTGGCAGCGGGCCGAGGATCTGGGCGCGGTCGTGTTCATCCACCCCTGGGGCTGCTCCCTCGGCGAGCGCCTGGCGTCCAACTACCTGGGAAACACGGTCGGTCAGCCCGTCGAGACGACGGTCGCGCTCTCGCACCTCATCTTCACCGGCGTCCTCGACCGCTTCCCGCGCCTGAAGCTGGTGGCGGCGCACGGCGGCGGCTATCTGCCGACGTACATCGGCCGTTCGGACCACGCCTGGCTGGTACGCCAGGACGCGCGCGGCTGCGCCGAGTTGCCGAGCGCCTATCTGCGGCGGATGTGGTTCGACGCGCTGGTGTACACCCCGCGCGCGCTGCGCCGTCTCGTCGAGGAGGTGGGCGCGGACCGGGTCGTCCTCGGCACGGACCACCCCTTCGACATGGGTGTCGACGACCCGGTGGCCCGGCTGGACGCGGCCGGGCTCACCCCGGCCGACCGGGCCGCCGTCGCCGGGGGCAACGCCCTCGACCTGCTGCTGAAAGGACGTACGCGATGACCGCCGGTACCCTCGGGCCGATCGAGGAGGAACTCGCCAAGGCCCGTTCCGCCTACCGTAATTGGGGCCGCTGGGGTGCGGACGACGTGCTCGGCACGCTGAACTTCGTCGACGACGCGATCCGCGCCCACGCGGTGGGCCTGGTGCGCCGCGGGCGGTCCTTCTCGCTCGCCCAGGAGTTCAACGAGTCGGGCCCGCAGCGCGGTTTCCGCGGCCGTATCAACCCGGTCCACTACATGAAGGACACCGGCTCCGACGCGGCGGCCGGCACCCAGGGCTTCCCGCACGGTTTCGGCGGCGCCGACGACCACATCGTGATGCCGTTGCAGGCCTCCACGCAGTGGGACGGACTGGGCCACATCTACGACAACAAGCAGGCGTGGAACGGCCGTCCGTGCACCATCGTCAACGGCGACGGCGACTCGGTCACCGGCATCGAGCACATGAAGGACGCCTTCACCAGCCGCGGGGTCCTCCTCGACGTGGGCCGTGCGGCCGGCGACGAACACGGTGAACTCCCGGACGGATTCCCCATCCTGGAGGAGCATCTGCGGGCCACGATCGAGGCGCAGGGCGCCACCAGTTCGGTCCGGCGCGGCGACCTCGTCCTGATCCGCACCGGCCAACTCGGCCGCGTACGACGGCTCGGCGCGTGGGGCGGCTACGCCGCCGGTGACGCGCCCGGCCTCTCCTTCACCACCCTCGGCTGGCTGCACCGCACGGAGATCGCGGCGATCGCCTCCGACACCTGGGGCCTTGAGGTACGGCCGTACGAGTTCCCCGAGCCCGTGATGTCCCCGCTGCACCAGATAGCGATCCCCAACATGGGCCTCCCGCTGGGTGAGATGTGGGACCTGGAGGCACTGGCCGAGGACTGCGCGGCCGACGGCGTCTTCGAGTTCCTGCTGGTAGCCGCGCCGTTGCCGGTCACCGGCGCGGTGGGCGCCCCCGTCAACCCGATCGCGATCAAGTGAGTACACCCTTGAACCTGAACCGTTTCTCCGGCACCCTCCACCTCCCCGACGACGAGGACTTCGAGGCGGCGTGCTTCGGCCGGGTCTTCAACGCCCGTCTGCCGTACGACCGTTCACCGGCCGCTGTCCTGATGGCCGAGTCCGAGCAGGACGTGGTGGAGGGGGTACGGCTCGCCCTCGAACGCGGCTGGCAGATCGCCGTCCGCTCCGGCGGGCACAGCTGGGCCGCCTGGTCGGTGCGCCAGGACGCGCTGCTGATCGACCTCGGGGGCTTCCGCGAGATGGCGTACGACCCGGAGACCGGGATCGTGACGGCGACTCCCAGCGTGAAGGGCGGTGACGAACTCAACCCGTATCTCGGGGAGTTCGGCCGCTTCTTCAACGGCGGGCACTGCCCCTCCGTCGGCATCGGCGGTTTCCTGCTCCAGGGCGGGCAGGGCTGGAACGCGCGCGGCTGGGGCTGGGCGGCGGAGAACATCGTGGCCATCGATGTCGTCACCGCCGAGGGCGAGTTGGTGCGCGCCGACGAGACCCACCACAGCGACCTGTTCTGGTCGGCGCGCGGCGCGGGCCCGGGATTCTTCGGCATCGTCACCCGCTTCCACCTCCGCACCCGCCCGCTGCCGACGTACCTCGGACACACCGTGCACGCGTATCCGCTCGACCTGTTCGACGAGGTCATGACCTGGCTGCACGGCATGCACCACACGGTCTCGGACCTGGTCGAGATCGTCGCGCTCACGCAGACACCGCCCGACCTGGACGAACCGGTGCTGCTGGTCACGGGCGTGTCGATGACCGACACGGCAGAGGAGGCGGCCGAGGCGCTGGCACCGCTGCACGCCAACCCGTACGCGGACCAGGCACTGTTCCGCGTGGAGGCCCAACAGACCACGTTGGCGCAGCAGTTGGCGGGTCAGCGCATCGCCAACCCCGAGGGCCACCGCTACCTGGTCGACAACGCCTGGCTGACCGGCCCCGCCGACGAGGTCGTACCGGCGATCCGCCGGGCGTTCACCGAGCAGCCCACCCGGGAGACCTTCACCATCTGGTTCTCCATGGCCCCGCTGCGCCAACTCCCCGACATGGCCTTCTCGTTGCAGTCGGAGATCTACTGCGCCACCTATGTCATCCACGACGATCCGTCACGGGACGCCGAGTTGCGAACCTGGCTCGACGAGGCGATGGCGGACATGCGGCCGGTCACCGTCGGCCAGTACCTCGGGGACTCGGACTTCACCGTGCGGCAGTTGAGGTTCATGGGCGACGAACAGTGGGGGCGGCTGCGGGAGATCAGGACCGCGTACGACCCCACGGGACTCTTCGCCGGCTATCTCAGCGCCGGAGCCGTCACCAACACCAACCACTGGGAGCAGTGAGCGATGCGTTTCGCGACGTACGAGTACGAGGGCGTGGAGCGCGCCGGAGCCGTCCGCGACGGGACCATTCACCCGCTGCCCGAGGGAGTCACCGTCCTGACCCTGCTGGAGCAGGAGGTGCTGCACGCGGCCGGTACCGAAGCACTGCGCCGGCCAAGCGACTTGACGGTGGATCAGGTCAGACTGCTGCCTCCGCTGAAGCCGCCCTCCATCCGGGACTTCGTCGGTTTCGAGGCGCACATCGAGGGAGTCGCGAAGTCCCTGGACGGGCTGGAGCACGTCCCGGAGGAGTGGTACCGGGCGCCGAACTTCTACTTCACCAACCCGCATGCCGCGTACGGCGCTTACGACGACGTGCCGGTCCCGGCCGGCTGCTCGGTGCTCGACTTCGAGCTGGAGGTCGGCGTGGTCATCGGGCGCGGCGGGCGTGATCTCACACCGGAGCGGGCGCGCGAGCACATCGTCGGCTATCTCATCTTCAACGACTGGTCGGCGCGTGATCTCCAGAAGCCGGAGAAGAACCTCGGACTCGGCTTCTCCAAGGGCAAGGACTTCGCGAACACGCTCGGTCCCTGCCTGGTCACCGCCGACGAGGTCGAGGACCGGCGCGACCCGGACGGCTTCCTGGACCTGGAGATGACGGTCACCCTCAACGGCGAGCTGATCGGCCGCGACACCCTCGCCAACGTCTCCTGGACCTTCGAGGAGATGATCGCCTACGCCTCCCGGGACGCCTGGGTGCGCCCCGGGGACATCCTCGGCTCGGGCACCTGCGGCTGGGGCGCGCTGGCGGAGTTCTGGGGCCGGGTCGGCGAACGCACCCCGCCGCCGCTCCGGCCCGGCGACGAGGTGACCCTCGCGGTGGAGCGCCTCGGCACCCTCTCCAACCACGTCGTGCCCGGCCGTACGGACGTATACCTGCCGCGCGCCCGCAAGCGCGGCCGGACGCCGAGGCCGCAGCCCCACGCAGCCCCTCATCGGTAGGCCTTCCGACCTGCACACATCCAGGGATCCGATGGCAGCTATCGGATCCCTGTGACTTCCCTCCCGGCCCCTTCCTCCGCGGGAACCCGGTCGTTACGCTCCGGTTTCACCGAGCTTCAACGACGCGGCCGGAAGGACACACGCATGGGTCTGGGAGCAATCGACCTGAATCTTCTGGTGGCGCTGGAAGCCCTCCTGGAGGAGAAGAACGTCACCCACGCGGGGGTGCGGCTGTCCACCAGCCAGTCCGCGATGAGCGGCTCCCTGGCCCGGCTGCGGCGGCACTTCAACGACGAGCTGCTGGTGCGGGTGGGCCGCGAGTACGAGCTGACCCCGCTCGCGGAGCGGCTGCTGCCGGTCGTCCAATCCTCGCTGCACAAGGCGGAGGAGGCCCTGTCGCTGACCAGGCACTTCGATCCCTCGCGCAGTCGGCAACGCTTCTCGGTCGTGATGTCCGACTACGTCATGACGGTGTTCGTGGAACCGCTGCTGCGGGCCCTCGCGCAGGAGGCCCCCGGCATCCGTATCGACTTCCACCCGATCGTCATCGGGCAGCTGGAGACCGAGACCCATCTGCGCTGCCACGACCTGATGATCGTGCCGCTCGGCTACCAGCTGCCCGGGGTCAGCGAGGCCGTGATGCACGACCGTTTCGTGTGTCTCGTCGACCCGGACAACCCGCGTCTGGTGGACGGACGCCTCTCGCTGCGCGACCTCGCCGAGATGCCCCACGCGGCCTGCGCCGTCGGCAAACTCACGCCCGCCGACCGGCAGTTGGAGACCCTCGGCATCACACCCCGGGTCCAGGTCAGCACGCCCGGCTTCAATGCGCTGCCGTTCCTGGTGAGCGGCACCGACCTGGTCGCCGTGGTCCCCGAGCGGCTCGCCCGGCGCTACGAGGGCTTCGCGCGCTGTGCCGTCGTACCGACGCCCTTCCCCGACGTACCCCTCGTGGAGGCCATGTACTGGCACCACAACCGGCACGCGGACCCGGCGCACCGCTGGCTGCGGGAGACGGTTCGCAAGGTGGGGGCGTCCTTGGACGCGCCGGTGGTCCGCGAGATCGCCGGCGCGGATGGCACCCATGCCGATCGTGCGTTTCCGGAGCTGACCCCGGCTTCCTAGCGTGGACGGGAGACAGCCCGTACCCCCAGGAGGAACCGTGAGCCGCACGCGTCTGGCCGGCCGTACCGTCGTCGTCACCGGGGCCGCGCAGGGCCAGGGAGCCGCCGAGGTGGCCGCCGCGGCCCGGGAGGGTGCGACGGTGGTCGCGACGGACGTCCTGGACGAGGCGGGCGAGAAGCTCGCCGCGTCGCTGGGCTCCGAGGGCCTGGACGTCCGGTACCGGCACCTGGACGTGTCCTCGCCGGAGGACTGGGCGGCCCTCGCGGCCGGGCTGGACGTCGTGCACGGTCTCGTGAACAACGCGGGCATTCCCATGCGGGCACGGCTCGGCGACGTCGAACTCGCCGACTGGAACCGGGCGTTCGCGGTCAACACGACGGGCGCGCTGCTCGGCATCCAGGCGCTCGCCCCGCTGATGCCGACCGGTTCGTCCATCGTGAACGTCGGCTCCGTCGCGGGTCTCACCGCGCATCACGCGGTGGCGTACACCGCGAGCAAGTGGGCCCTGCGTGGTCTGTCCAAGGTCGCCGCGTTGGAGCTGGCCCCGCGCGGGATCCGCACGAACGTGATCCATCCCGGCTATATCGAGACCCCGTTGATGGCGTCCGCGAACCCGGTGTTCGTGCGGGCCCATCTGTCGATGACGCCTCAGGGGCGGGCGGGGACGGTGGATGAGGTGGCGCCGTTGGTCGTTTATCTGCTGTCGGACGAGGCGTCGTATGTGAATGGGGCGGAGGTCACGGTGGATGGGGGGTATGCGGCGCATGGTGGGGTGAAGGCGATCATTAATGCGCTTGATGGTCCGCTGTAGGGGCGGTTCTTTGGCTGCGGGTTGGTGGGGGCTGGTCGCGCAGTTCCCCGCGCCCCTTTCGGGGCGCTGCCCTCAGCGGCACTCTGAAAGGCGCCGTTGCAGAAAACTTCGCTCCGCGTCGTTCTCCACCAACTCAAGCGCCCGCTCGTACGCCTCGGCTGCCTCCGTCCTACGGCCGCTGCGGCGGAGCAAGTCGGCCCGGGTGGCGGGGAGCAGGTGATAGTCGGCCAGTTCACCCGACCGTTCCAGCTCGGACACCAACTCCAGGCCCGCCTCCGGGTGTTCGGACATGCCCACGGCCACCGCCCGGTTCAGCCGCACCACCGCTGACGGCACGAGGCGCTCCAACTCCCCGTACAGGCCCGCGATATCGGCCCAGTCGGTGTCGGCGGCCGTGGGGGCGGTGGTGTGGCAGGCGGCGATGGCTGCCTGGATCTGGTACGGGCCGGGGCGGCCCCGGCGGAGTGCGGTTTCCAGGAGGGTCGCGCCTTCGCCGATCTCGGTGCGGTCCCATGCCGTACGGTCCTGATCCTCCAGGGTGACGAGTTCGCCCGTGGGGTCCACGCGTGTGTGGCGGCGGGCGTCGTGCAGGAGCAACAGGGCCAGCAGGCCGAGTACTTCGGGCTCGTCCGGCATGAGGCGGGACAGCACGCGGGCCAGGCGGATCGCTTCCGCGCACAGGTTCGTGCGGACCAGGTCGGCGCCGGACGTGGCCGCGTATCCCTCGTTGAAGAGGAGATAGACCACGCCGAGCACGCCCGTCGTGCGCTCGGGAAGCAGGTGCGCGGGCGGTACCCGGTACGGGATGCCGGCGTTGCGGATCTTCTTCTTGGCGCGCACCAGCCGTTGCGCCATGGTCGCCTCGGGGACGAGGAAGGCCCGGGCGATCTCGGGGGTGGTCAGACCCGCGAGCGTGCGCAGGGTGAGGGCCACTCGGGCCTCGATGGGCAGCGCGGGGTGGCAGCAGGTGAAGACCAGGCGCAGCCGGTCGTCCTCGACACCGCTGTCGTCGCCGTCGTACTCCGGGTCGTACGGTCCCTCGTTCCGCCCCAGCACCGCGACCTCCCGCAGTTTCGCCGCCCCGACCGCCTCCCGGCGCAGTACGTCGAGGGCGCGGTTGCGGGCGGTCGTGGTGAGCCAGGCGCCGGGGCGGCGCGGGATTCCGTCGCGCCGCCACCGGTCGAGGGCCTGGGCGAAGGCGTCCTGCGCGCACTCCTCCGCGAGGTCCCAGTCGCCGGTCACCCTGATCAGGGTGGCGACGACCTGGCCCCACTCCTCGCGGAAGGCGGCGGCGACGGCCTCCTCGACGTCCGGCACGTTCACTCCCAGACCGGCCGTACCTCGACCGAGCCGCCGGCGAGCGCGGCGGGGTGCCGGGAGGCGAGCGAGATCGCCTCGTCGAGGTCGGGGACCTCGATGATCTCGATACCCGCCACGTACTCCTTCGACTCGACGAACGGGCCGTCGCTGAGCAGGACTTGGTCGCCCTGGACACGGACGGTCGTGGCGTCGGCGGACGGGCGAAGCCGGGCCCCGCCGCGCAGGAGGTCGCGGCTGCGGACCTCGTCGATGTACGAGGTGAAGCGGGGGTCGGTGGCGATCTCGGCGGGGCCGAGTTCCTCGGCGCCCACGGGTGCGCAGATCAGCAGGACGTACTTCACGACCGGTCCTCGGTCTTCTCGGCCGGGGTCGAGAGGTGTTCGTGGACGATCAGCCAGCGCAGGCCGGCGTTGCGGTAGCCGGTGGTCACGCGCAGGACGTCGTCCAGCGGCCGGCCGTCGGTACGGGTGCCGCGCAGCCGGACGAGGGCATGGCCGAACGCGATGGACTCGTCGACGTGGACGCGGAACTCCAGCACCTCGCGGATCAGGGGTCCGGTCACGCCGGCGAAAGCGCCCTCCACGGCTTTGCGGAGGGCCGCGGTCCCGAACCGCTCGGCGTCGCCCGCGAAGGCCACCACGTCCGGGGCGTAGCAGGCGAGGACGCGGTCCACGTCCCGTGCGCGGACCGCCTCGGTCAGTTCGGCGTCGAGAGCGCGGATCTCCGCGTCGGCGTCCTCCTCGCCGTCCATCGGCCAGAAGGGGCGCACCTCCATCGCCCCGATGGTGGCCACGGGGTGCCGGGCGGCGGCCTCGACGGCCTCCTCCAGGGTGTCGCACTCCAGGATGTCGAATCCGGCGACGTACTCCTTGGTCTCCGCGAACGGTCCGTCCGTACGCAGCACCTCCCCGCCGCGCACCCGCACGGTGACGGCCTCGGCGGGCAGCGCGAGCCGGTGCCCGTGCAGCCGTACGCCACGGTCGCCCAGCTCCTCCACCCAGGGTTCGACGGGTGCCATGCCGGAGGCGTCGGCGGTGTCGTCCCCGCACACGAGCAGCATGTACTTCATGGTTCCTCCCGGTCCTCATGAGCTTCCTACACCCCACCGACGAACGCGGCCGAGCCGGATCGACACCCCCGTCGGAAAAACATGAAGAGGCCGGGGCGACGAGGCCCCGGCCTTCTTCTACGACGGCGTACCGATTACGCGGTGGCGGCCTGTACCGACGGCTCCCCCGCGCCGACCGTCGCGCGCTCGGTGTTCTTGCGCACCAGCAGCAGGGTGACCACCGCGCCCAGCAGGGAGGCGCAGCCGCAGATCACCACGCCGAGGGCCATGCCGTGGCCGAGGGCGGTCTGCGCGGCGGCCTTGGCCTGGGCGCTGCCCGCGTTGACGACGGCCAGGGGTCCGGCCGCCTTCTCCATGC
The DNA here is from genome assembly GCF_044753545.1 of Streptomyces sp. NPDC088350. Lineage (NCBI taxonomy): Bacteria > Bacillati > Actinomycetota > Actinomycetes > Kitasatosporales > Streptomycetaceae > Streptomyces > Streptomyces sp. NPDC088350. The sequence goes on from NZ_JBIVNL010000005.1 coordinate 85,078, forward strand.
CCGCGTCCGCCCCGCTGAGCTTGCCGACGAGTGCGGAGGACGCGGCGCTCATCGCGATGGTGGAGATCACGGCCGGGCCGAGGCCCTGGCCGAACTCGCGGACCAGGCTGGTCGCGCCGCTGGCCATGCCGGTCATGTTGATCGGTACGGCGTTCACGGCGGCGGAGGTCAGCGAGGACACCACGCAGATGAAGCCGACGCCGAGCAGCAGCACCGGGCCGATGAAGGCCGCGAGGGAGGTGGTGGTGATGGGGAGGGCGGCGATCCAGAACTGTCCCGCGGCCATGGGCAGCAGGCCGCCCATCAGGAGCCAGCGGGCGTCGATGCGGGTGAGCATCCGGCTGAGCACCGGTGCCAGCAGCAGCGGGATCAGCTGGAGGATCACGAAGGGCATGCCGGCCCGCAGCGCGCTGAGGTGCATCACCGCGCCGAGGCGGATGGAGACGCAGTAGGCGGTGCCGATGAAGCCGAACATGCCGGCCAGAGCGACGACGGCCGCCGCCGCGAACGACGGGATCTTCAGGAGGTCGAGGTTGAACATCGGGGAGGCCGCGCGGGTCTCCGCGACGACGAACCCGACGAGGGCCACTGCCGCCAGGGTCAGCGAGCCGACGATCGCCGCGCTGCCCCAGCCGCGGTCGCCGCCCTCGATGATGCCCCAGAGCAGGGCGGTGAGGCCGACGGCGATGGTGATCTGGCCCGGCCAGTCCAGCGCGCGGCCCTCGGGCGCCTTGGAGTCGGTGACGAGTTTCCAGCAGGCGACCGCGACGATCAGACCGAGGACGACCGGCGGCACGAACGCCCAGCGGAAGTCCGCGACGGTGGCAAGGATGCCCGAGGACAGCGGGCCCATGGCGGAGGCGAGGGAGATGGACAGCGCCCAGGTGGAGACCGCCTTCGCCCGGTCCTTGCCGTCCGGTGTGGCCGCCGCGATGACCGCGAGGGAACTGGGGAACAGGGCGGCGGCGCCGATGCCCGCCAGGGCCTGCCCGGTCCACATCATGGTGATGTTCTGCGAGGTGGCGTTGAGGAGTTCACCGAGCGCGAGGACGAGCCCGCCGAGCACCAACAGCCGCTTGCGGCCGAAGAGATCGCCCACCACACCGAAATTCAGTTCCAGAATCGCGGTGGGGAGAATGAAGGCGGAAGTGACCCAGGCGACCTGGGAACCCGAAGCCCCGAATGCGGCCTGAATTTCCCCGTTGATGGGCGAGGGAACGGTAATGCACAACTGTGCCGCCGCGACCGCGAGGCAGCACGCTATGAGCGTTCCGGGGTCCAGTCTTTTCAAGGAGATCGAATCCGTCATCGTGCGTGCCCTCACTCTGCGTTTTTCTCTATGAGTTCGATGAGATTTCCCTCGGGGTCACTGACCCAGGCCATACGCACTCCGGGCTCGGGGGACGGCCCGGGTGCCATGACCTCGACCGCTCCATGGGCCACCAACGCGCCGTGGACGGGGTCGAGTTCGGGGGTGGTGACCGCGAAGTGCCCGTATCCCTCGGTGAGGGCGGCGGTCAGCGGGTCCGGCGCGCGAAGGCCGGGGGCGGAGCCGGGTCTGGCGAGCAGCTCGATGCGCCAGCCCCGCGGATGCTCCAGGACGACGCCCTTCAGACCGGGTCCTTCGAGGTGGAACTCGAAGACGGTCCTGAGGCCGAACGCGCCCTGGTACCAGGCGGTTTGGGCGGTCAGGTCGCGTACGTTGACGCCCACGTGGTCGAGTCGGGTGGTCACGGCGGCTCAGCCCGCCATCGCGCTGTCGCCGCCGTCGACCATGAGGTTGGCGCCGTTGACGAAGGCCGCCTCGTCGGAGCAGAGGAAGGCGGCGGCCCGCGCGATGTCCTCGGGCTGCCCCACGCGCCCGACCGGGATGCGTGCCTCCAACTGGGCCTTGGGGCCGTCCGGATCGTCGAGGAAGGGCGCGGTGGCGGAGGTGCGGGTCATGCCGGGGGCGATGGTGTTGACCCGGATGCGGTGCGGGGCGCCGGCCGCGCACAGGTGCAGGCTCATCGCCAACACCCCACCCTTGGCGGCCCCGTGGGGCACCATCGGCATGAACGGCGCACCGCGTACGGCGGCCACGGAGGCCACGTTGAGGACGGCTCCGCCGCCGCGCGCGATCAGGTGCGGCCAGGCGGCCTGGGTGCAGAAGTAGGGGATGTCCAGCTCGTTCTTGATGGTGAAGTACCAGTCCTCGGCGGGCATGGTCTCGAACGGGCCGTTCCGCAGCGCGGAGGCGTTGTTGTAGAGGATGTCGATCCCGCCGAAGGCCGCGATCCCGGCCTCGATCCACTCCCGGGCGCCGTCCCGCGTGGACAGGTCGACGGGTGCGAGGGAGCGCATGATTCCGCCGGCCTTCTCGACGAGTTCCACGGTCTCGGCCGCGCTGTCCTCGTCGATGTCGCAGCCGAAAACCTCGGCGCCCTCCGCCGCGAATATCCGCGCCGCGGCCCGCCCAATTCCTGCCCCCGTTCCACTGATGAAAGCGATTTTCCCGGCCAGTCGACCCATGATTGCCAAGTCCCTTGTCCCGTGCCGCCGTGGTGCGGTGGTGGCAGCGTAGGTACGGCCATTGGCGAGAACAAGAAAGGGGTCGGCGAAGGGCCATCGGGGGTTCGTATGGCTGGTATGCGGCGCGGAGTCGCGGACTCAGCGGAGTCGCACAGGAAGCGTTCGCACGCTGTTGCCGACGAAGCTGGAGTTGCGGGGCAGTTCGTCCCCGGGCACGGCGACGTCGAGGCCCGGGAACCGTGCGAAGAGCCGCTCCAGGGCGACCGTGGCCTCCATCCGGGCCAGCGGGGCACCCAGGCAGTAGTGGGCGCCGTGCCCCAGCGACAGATTCCGTACGGCTCCGGGGCGCCCGGGCCGGGTGACGTCGAACCGGTCGGCGTCCGGACCGTACGCGGCCGGGTCGCGTCCGGCGGCGGAGTAGCCCGCGAGGACGGGCGTGCCGGCCGGGATGAGGGTGCCGTCCACGGTCAGGTCCCGTACGGGATACCGGAAGGGGAAGTAGCTGACCGGCGCGTCCCAGCGCAGGGTCTCCTCGACGACGTCGCCCCAGGTCGCCGCGCCCTCGCGGACGAGGTCGAGTTGGTCGCGGTGGGCGCACAGGGCGCGTACCGCGTTGGTGATCAGGTTCAGTGTCGTCTCGTGCCCGGCGATGATCATCAGCACCAGCGTGCCGATCAGCTCGCCCTGGCCGAGCCGGTCGCCGTCCTCGTCACGGGCGGCGATCAGGGCGCTGGTGAGGTCGTCGCCGGCCCGCTCCGTCCTGGCGGCGGCGACGGCCGCGAGGACGGCGACGAGTTCACGGTTGGCGGCGACGGCCTGCTCGGGCCCGATGTCGGTGGCGACCACCTGGTTCGACAGATGGCGCAGCCGGTCGCGGAACTCGGGCTCCACGCCGAGCAGTTCACAGATGACACCCATCGGCAGCGGCAGCGCGAAGTGCCGCCGCAGATCGGCGACTCCCCCGTCCGCCTCGGCCGCCCGGTCGAGATCGTCGAGCAGCGAAGCTGCCAACTCCTCGACTCCGGGCCGGAGTTCGGTGACCCGCCGGGGCGTGAAGGCCCGGCTGGCCAGTGCGCGCAGCCTGCGGTGGTCGTCGCCGTCGGCGGTGATCATGCCCTGCACGGTCGCGAACGTCATGAGCGGCCACCCCGCGCCGATCCGCCCCTCCCGCAGCGCGGCGAAGTGCCGTGCGTTCTTGGCGACTTCGGGATCCCCCAGGAACTCCTTCAGCGCCGCGTGCCCCAGTACGGCCATCCCCTCGATGCCACCGGGCAGCACGACCGGAGCCACGGCGCCCCGCGCGAGCAACCGCGCGTTGTCGGCGTGCGGGCACCCACCGGACGGGTCCAGACGGTGCGCCGCGTCGGGCGAGATGTCCAACTGGGGCTCCTTGCGGGCGTCTTGGGAGCGTACGGCGTGCGCGACGTTCCACCACCGTACGGCGAACGATTCTCCCCGCCCAGGGTGCCGAGCACAGCGCCTCCTCCGGCCACGCCCGACTCGCCACGATCCGGCACCCCGATCGGGTGTTCCTCCCACCACCCGCCGTCCGATCACGGTTGGATGACCCCATGACCACCGACGAGCAGGCACGGCTGATGCGGGCCAACCAGGCGAACTGGGACGCCCGTACCCCCGTCCACCTCGCCAGCCGTTTCTACGGCCTCGACGGGGACCCGGACCCGGCCCGCTGGTTCGCCGCCTTCGAGTGGGAGGACCTCGGCGACCTGACCGGCCGGGACGTGCTGCACCTCCAGTGCCACCTCGGCACCGAGACCCTCGCCTTCGCGCAGCGCGGGGCACGTGCCGTGGGCCTCGACTTCTCCGCCGAGTCCGTGACGGCCGCGACCGGCATCGCGGCGAGGGCGGGCCTCGACGTCGACTACGTACAGGCGAACGTGTACGACGCCGTGGAGGCTCTGGGACAACGGCGGTTCGACGTCGTGTACACCGGCAAGGGCGCCCTGTGCTACCTGCCAGATCTACCACGCTGGGCGGACACCGTCGCCCGACTTCTGCGCCCCGGCGGCCTGTTGTACCTCGTCGAGTTCCATCCCCTGCTCAACTCGCTGGGCCCGAAACCGGCTCCGGGCGAGGGACCCGAACTGCTGCTGCGCCACGACTACCTGGGCGGCGGAGGTCCCGTGCACAGGGACGCGACGTTCACGTACACCGACGGCCCGGCCGTGGCCGGGGCGACCGACAGTTACGAGTGGATGCACGGAATGGACGAGGTCATCAACGCGTTGACCACGGCAGGACTGAACATCCGGCGACTCCGCGAGAGCGACGAGCTGCCGTGGCCGCGCTGGCCGCGGATGGTCCGGACCCCCAGTGGCTGGTGGCGGCTGCCCGAGCCCCGGATCCCGCTCCTGTACGGCCTGCTGGCGAGCCGCTGAGTCCTACCTCACAGCCGGCTTCGCACCGGGTGTGCTACGGTGCGGTCAGCACTTGTGTACGCCCCGTTCCGGGCGCCGGTGCCAGTTCCACTTCACCCTCGCCGAACAGCCCGTCGACTTCCGACCGGCGCATCGGCTTCCCCGCACCACCTCGTGACCGGTGTTTTCCGCCGTACCCGAGTTGATGTGTTCCCCGCCGCCCCGAGGAGCGCTCGTTCGCCCTCCGTCCGCGGCTTCTCCCCCCTTCCTTCCGCATGACACATGCAACCGTCCTTGAAAGGACCACCCCTCATGACCACCACACTCGAACACCCCCCAGTACAAGAGCAGCCCCGTACCCGGACCGCGACCGGTGTCCTCGACATCGACGGCAACGGGAAGGGGCACCTGCGGGCGCTGGACTGCCAGCCCTCGCCCACCGACCTCCAGGTCTCCCCCGCGCTGATCCGCCGTCACGGCCTGCGCAAGGGCGACCTCGTGGAAGGCGTCCGCGGCGGGCAGCGCGCCCTGACCGAGGTCGCGTTCGTCAACGGGCGCACGCCCGACGAACTGCGCGGCCGACGCCACTTCCGTGACCTCACCCCACTCCACCCGCGCGAGCGGCTGCACCTCGAACACCCGGCGGCCGGCCTCACCGGACGCGTCACCGACCTGATCGCCCCCGTCGGCAAGGGCCAGCGCGGGCTCATCGTGGCCCCGCCCAAGACCGGCAAGACCGTACTGCTCCAGCAGATCGCGGCGGCCGGCGCCGGCAACCACCCCGAGGCCCGCCTCATGGTGGTGCTGCTCGACGAACGCCCCGAGGAGGTCACCGACATGCGGCGCTCCGTGCGCGGCGAGGTGTACGCCTCCACCTTCGACAAGGCGCCCAAGCAGCACATCGCGCTGGCCGAGCTCGTGATCGAGCGGGCCAAGCGGCTCGTCGAGGCCGGCGAGGACGTGGTGATCCTCCTCGACTCCCTCACCCGCCTCTGCCGGGCGCACAACAACGCGGCGGCATCCGGCGGCCGAACCCTCAGCGGCGGTGTCGACGCCACGGCGCTGATCGGCCCGAAGAAGTTCTTCGGCGCCGCACGCCTCGCCGAGGAGGGCGGCTCCCTCACCATCCTCGCCACCGCGCTGGTCGAGACCGGTTCCCGTGCCGACGACTTCTACTTCGAGGAGCTCAAGAGCACCGGCAACATGGAACTCCGCCTCAGCCGCGAACTGGCCTCCCGCCGGGTCTTCCCGGCCGTGGAGATCAACCCGTCCGGCACCCGCCGCGAGGAACTCCTCCTCACCCCGGCCGAGTTGACGGCGGTACGGGGCCTGCGCCGCGTCCTCCAGAACAGGGACGGCCAGAGCAGCACGGAAACGCTCCTGGAGCGCATGCGAGAGACCCCGGACAACGCGACGTTCTTGCGCCGCATCCAGCCGACGCTGCCCTCTAACTGACGTCGACGGAGGCGCCCCGTCAGGGGCGCGGGGCTGTATCGATATGCGGCTCCGCCGCGCGGGCGCGACCAGCCCCCACGGACCCGCAGCAAAAGAACCGCCTGCCAGCGGAGCGCTAGCGCATCCGGGTGCACACTCACCCCGCCCGGCCCCGCCATCGCCGTCCACGACGACTCCGTTCCTACGTTTATCGGTATGACAATCGGATTCTCATCCCGGATCGCCATGTCGGCCTGCGCCCTGTGCCTCACGGGCATCCTCGCGCTCACCCCCGCCACGGCGACAGCCGACACCGGGTCGGATCCCAGCACCCAGGTCCACCCCCACCCCGGCGCCCCCCAACTCCCGGACGTCTCCGCCCTCTCCTGGCTCGTCGCAGACACCCGCACCGGCGAAGTCCTCGCCGCCCACGACGCCCACCGCAGACTCCCACCCGCCAGCACCCTCAAAACACTCTTCGCCCTGACCGTCCTCCCCCTGTTCCCCGGAGGGCTCCAGCACCGCGTCAGCGAACAGGACCTGTCCGGCATCGGCGAGGGCAGCAGCCTGGTCGGGGTCGAGGAAGGCCACACGTACCGCGTCGCCGACCTGTGGCGCGGGGTCTTCCTCAACTCCGGGAACGACGCCGTGCACGTCCTGGCCGCCCTCAACGGCGGCTGGGACACCACGGCCGCCCGCATGCAGGCCAAGGCCCGCGCGCTGGGCGCCCTCGACACCCATGTCATCTCGCCGGACGGCTACGACACCGACGGCCAGGTGTCCTCCGCCTTCGACCTCGCGGTGTTCGGCCGTGCCGGACTGCGCAACGCGGACTTCGCGCGCTACTGCTCCACCGCCGAGGCCGAGTTCCCGGGCGAGGGATCGTCGTACGCCATCCAGAACACCAACCGGCTGCTGACCGGCAACGACGGCGTCGAGCCGTATCCGGGGCTCATCGGTGTGAAGAACGGTTACACCACGCACGCCGGCAACACGCTGGTCGCGGCGGCGCGTCGGGGCGGGCGGTCGCTCGTCGTCACGGTGATGAACCCTCAGGCGGGCGGTGGTTTCACCGTGTACGAGGAGGCGCGTGAGCTGCTCGACTGGGGGTTCGCGGCTGCCGGGCACGTCGATCCGGTGGGGTCGCTCGACGCGTTGCGGGCAAGGCCGAGACCCGGTCCCGCCGCCAGGCCGGTGGCCGCCGGGGTCGTAGCGGACGACGGTCCGGGCTGGGCGGAGACGGCGGCGATCGTGGCCGCCGGGGTGCTGGGCGCGGGCGCGGTGGTGGTGGCGTTGCGGTCCAGGGGCGCGCGACTGCCCCGGGCCTGACCGATCGGCAGCCACAGCAGCAGACCGAGCGTGATCCACGCGTACGTGTTGCTGCCGAGGAAGCCGTCGATGCCCGAGGCGTCGTGGAACCACAGCCACACGACACTCGTGCACATGACCGCGTACAGGGCGCCCGCGATCCGCGCGTGCCCGGCGCGGATCAGCACGGCGAACGACGGCAGCAGCCACACGAGATGGTGCACCCAGGTGATCGGGCTGACCAGGCACGCGGTCAGCCCGGTCAGCGCGAACGCGGCCGTCCAGTCCCCCGCGACGACCGCGCGCCGCGCCCGCACCGCCCACAGGCACAGCACGAGCAGGACGACCGTCGCCCACAGGGGGCGGCCGGTCTCGCCGAGGCGGGCCAGGACACCTTGCAGGGACTGGTTGGAGACGTAGTCGAGGCGGCCCACCCTGGTCGTGTCCCAGAGCGCCCGGGTCCAGTAGAACCGCGAGGCGTCCGGGACCACCAGGGCCGCCAGCCCGGTCGCCCCGAGCGCCACAGCCGTCGCCACCGCGGCGGCTTTCCAGCGTCTGGCCAGCAGCAACAGGCCGATGAACAGCGCCGGCGTGAGCTTGACCGCCGCCGCGAGTCCGATGCCGGCGCCCGCCCAGCGGCCCCGGCCGGTGGACAGCAGCCAGCCGTCGCCGAGGACGAGGGCCAGCAGCAGGAGGTTCACCTGCCCGAAGCTGAACGTGTCGCGCAACGGCTCGAACAGCGCCAGCCCGCAGGCCACCAGCGCCCACCCGAACCAGCCGTACCGCCGCCATCCGGGCCCGGCCAGGATGCGCAGCACGAGCGCGAGGGCCGCCAGGTTGAGCACCAGCGCGGCGACGATCGCGGTGCCGAGACCGACGTACGCCATCGGGGCCATGCTGACGGCGGCGAACGGCGGGTAGGTGAAGCCGTACGTCGTGCCGGGCACCTGGTAGTCGTAGATCCGGCCGCCGTGGTGGAGCCAGGTGTGGACGGTGCCGTAGTAGACACGCAGGTCGAACCAGTCGCGCAGCAGCGGGACCGTGGCGGTGAAGGCGGTGACGGTGGCGGCGAGGGCCAGCACCAGGAGGAGTCGGCCGCGGCCGGTGGCGGGTGTTCTCATGCCGTACGTCCCAGGGCCGGGGCCTCCGCCGCCTGGCGGGCCTGCCACAGGACGACGACCGCGAGGACACCGCCGGAGACGGCCAGCACGAGTTGGCCGATGTCGGCGGGGCCGCCGCTGGGCAGGACGGCGAGGGCGAGGACGCCGGTCACGGCGGCCACCCTGTGGCGTACGGACGTGCTCGGTGCGGCGGCGGCGATGAGGAACAGGCCCCACAGGGCGTACCAGGGGCGGATCGCCGGGCCGAAGGCGGCGACCACGGCGAGGCTCAGGCCGAGGGCGTAGACCGGGCTGGGGCGCAGCCGCAGCCATATGGCCAGGATGGCCGCGCCGGTGACCGCGAGGCCGAGGGCGTGCCAGGCCGGGACCGCGAAGGGGGCGAGGTCGCTGCCGAGGTGTTCCAGCAGGGCGCCGGTGGCGCGGCCGAGGAGGCTGGTGAGCGCCCAGTTGTGCGCCGAGACGGGCGTGTCGAGGGCGCCTATCCAGCCGTAGCCCGTGCCCGCGACGGCGGTCGCCGCGACCGTGGTGGCGGCGGACGCGACGACGGTCGTCGTGACGGCCTTGGCCGGTCGGTGGCCCGCGCGGATCTGGAGGAGCACGACGGCGGCGAGACCGAGCGCGGCCGGTGCCTTGACCAGGGCGGCGAGCGTGACGAGTACGACGCCCAGGACCGGCCATCGGCCGCGGGCGGCGACCAGGCCGATGCCGAGCAGCCCCAGCATGATCGCGTCGTTGTGGGCGCCGGCGACGAGGTGGAGCAGGACGAGCGGGTTGAGGGCGCCGAGCCAGAGCGCGGCGGCCGGGTCGGCGCCGCTGTGCCGGGCGAGCCGGGGCAGCGCGGCGGCCATCAGGCCTACCCCGAGGAGCGCGACGAGCCGCATCCCGAAGAGCCCGGCCGGGAGTTCGCCCCGGGTCAGTCCGGACAGCCCCGACGCCATGGCGAGGAACACCGGGCCGTACGGCGCCCCCGTGTGCTGCCACAGCGGGGCGACCTCGTCGGCGAGGGGGCCGCCGAGCGCGGCGGGGCCGTGCGCGTACACGTCCATGTGGGCGTCGACCATGGCGCCCTGCGCGAGATAGCTGTACACGTCCCGGCTGAACAGGGGCGGCGCGAGCAGCAGCGGGGCCGCCCACACCGCGAGGACCAGCAGCAGCGAGCGCGGGGTCGGTGGTTCGGCGCTGCGGATCAGCTTGCCGACCAGCAGCCAGGCGGCTATCAGCAGGACGACACCGAAGTAGACCCCGACCAGCCCGAGCGCGGCCTGCGCGGAGGCCGGGGAGAAGAGATCGGCGGCCGGAAGAGCTCCGGCCGTCTCACCGCCCAGCGCGAGAACGGCGGTACCGGCCAGACCGAGCACCTGGCAGCGGCGGAGATCGACGGGAAAAGCCATGGCCAACACTCGGTCAGCATGTCAACACAGGATGGCGGGAAAGCGACCTGCCGCTCTCCGGGCGGCGGACTGCGCGTGACCTCCGTGTGATCGGCCCTCGGTACCGGTGAGTTCGCGGTGCCCGTCAGAACACCGACACCCCCGTGAGCGTCGTGAAACGGTCGAGCGCGGCGACCCCGGCCACCGAGTTCCCCCGCTCGTCGAGTCCCGGGCTCCACACGGCGAGGGTGCAGCGGCCCGGGACGATCGCGATGATCCCGCCGCCCACCCCGCTCTTGCCGGGCAGACCCACCCGGTAGGCGAACTCGCCCGCCGCGTCGTACGTCCCGCAGGTCAGCATCACCGCGTTGACCTGCTTGGCCTGGGTGAGGGTGAGCAGCCGGGTGCCGTCGGCGCGGCTGCCGTGCCGGGCCAGGAAACCGGCCGCGAGGGCGAGGTCGGCGCAGGACGCCTCGATGGAGCACTGCCGGAAGTACTGGTCGAGGAGGACGGGCACCTCGTTGTCGATGTTGCCGTAGGACTTCATGAAGTGGGCGAGGGCCGCGTTGCGGTCGCCGTTCGCGGACTCGGAGGCGGCGACCTCCTTGTCGAAGTCGAGGGACGGGTTGCCGCTCTCCGCACGCAGGAAGGCCAGGAGTTCACCGGCCGCGTCGCCGGTACGGGTCTGGAGCCGGTCGGTGACGACGAGCGCGCCCGCGTTGATGAACGGGTTGCGCGGGATGCCGCTCTCGTACTCCAGCTGGATCAGGGAGTTGAAGGGGTTGCCGGAGGGCTCGCGGCCCACGTGCTCCCACAGTTCGTCGCCCTCGCGGGCCAGGTCGAGGGCGAGGGTGAAGACCTTGGTGAGGGACTGCGTGGAGAACGGCTGCCGCCAGTCCCCCACGCCGTACACCGTGCCGTCCAGCTCCGCGACGGCCATGCCGAAGCTGCGCGGGTCGCGGGCCGCGAGCGCCGGGATGTAGTCGGCGGGCCGGCCACGGCCGGGGGTCCGCTCGATCTCACCGGCGATGCGCTCCAGGACCGGCTGGAAGGTCATGGACGGGGACATGATCACCATTGTGCCTCCGGGCGGGTCCTGGTGCGCGTCCGCGGATCGGACAGCACGGATCGGACAGCGCGGATCAGACGGCTACGGGTCCGCTGCCGGCCAGGACCTCGGGCCGCAGCAGGGCGGCGAGCGTCTCGGCGGGCAACAGGCCCTTCTCCAGGACGAGTTCTGCCACGCCCCGGCCGCTGGCGAGGGCCTCCTTGGCGATGTCGGTGGCTGCCGTGTACCCGATGTGCGGGTTCAGCGCGGTCACCAGACCGATGGAGTTCTCGACGCTCGCGCGCAACGCCTCGGTGTTGGCGGTGATCCCGTCCACGCACCGCTCGGCCAGCGTCAGGCAGGCGGCCCGCAGATGCGTGATGGACTCCGACAGCGAGTGCAGGATGATCGGCTCGAACGCGTTGAGCTGGAGCTGTCCCGCCTCGGCGGCCATCGTGATGGTGACGTCGTTGCCGATCACCTCGAAGGCGACCTGGTTGACGACCTCGGGGATCACCGGGTTGACCTTCCCGGGCATGATGCTCGAACCGGCCTGCACCGGCGGCAGGTTGATCTCCCCCAGCCCCGCACGCGGCCCCGAGGACAGCAGCCGCAGGTCGTTGCAGCTCTTGGACAGCTTGACCGCGACCCGCTTCAGCACACCCGACATCTGCACGAACGCCCCGCAGTCCTGCGTGGCTTCCACCAGGTTGGCCGCCGTCACCAGCGGCAGCCCGGTGATCCCGGCGAGGTGCCGCCGCGCCGACTCGGCATACCCGGTGGGCGCATTGAGTCCGGTCCCGATGGCCGTGGCCCCCAGGTTGATCTCATGGATCAACTGGACAGCCTCGTCAAGACGTTGACGATCCTCGTCAATCATGACCGCATACGCCGAGAACTCTTGACCGAGCGTCATCGGCACCGCGTCCTGCAACTGTGTACGGCCCATCTTGAGCACGTCACGGAACTCGACGGCCTTACGGGCGAACGCGTCCTGCAGTACGGACATTGACGCGATCAATCCATGTACCGCGAAGACCGTCGCTATCTTGACCGCGGTCGGATACACGTCATTGGTTGACTGCCCGAGGTTGACGTCCTCGTTGGGGTGCAGGTACCCGTACTCCCCCTTGGCGTGCCCCAACAACTCCAACGCCCGGTTCGCGACAACCTCGTTGGCGTTCATGTTGGTCGAAGTACCGGCCCCACCCTGCACCACGTCCACGACGAACTGGTCGTGCAGCTTGCCGTCCCTGATCTCCCGGCAGGCGGCGACAATGGCTGCCGTCTTCTCCGGCGACAGCAGCCCCAACTCCTCATTGGCGAGAGCGGCGGCTTCCTTGACGGCGGCAAGAGCATTGATCAAGTGCGGGTAGACGGAGATCGGCGTCCCGGTGATGGGGAAGTTCTCCGTGGCACGCAGGGTGTGAACACCCCAGTAGGCAGAGGCGGGAACATCCCGGTCCCCGAGCAGATCATGTTCGCGACGGGTAACAGCAGACATGGGGTCCTCTTTCCAACAGCGTTCTGGTCATTTAGGGGCGCGGGGAACTGCGCGACCAGCCACAACGGCCCCGCAGCGACCCGACAACCGCTCTAGGCACACGCAGACAACGGCGACACAGGGTCCAAAGCCCGCACCGGCCGCACACAACCCACCGGCTCCCCGCCACCAAGCAACGGCTCCCCCGCAAACTCGCCAAGCAACGAGGCAGAAACCCCGGCCCGCACAAGACCTGCGGCCGCCACAGGCACCCGCGCCCGATTAGCCCCATCCGCGATCTTCACGGCAACAGCCCGCCCATCAGGCAACGCGGCGACCTGAACCCCCTCGAACCCGTCCTTGGCGAGAAGCCCCGGCACGGCCCGCATCAACGCGGCCACGTCCCGCCCGGCCCCGGACGCCATCTCCGCACACTCCCGCATCGCATCCGCGACCCGAGCCTCGGGCGTACCCGGCGCCGCAGCAGTGATCCGCGAAACAGCCCGAGCAAGCCCGTGCAACGAAATCGAGAACAAAGGAGCCCCGCACCCGTCCACACTCACCCGAGCGATCCGCTGCCCCGTGAGATCCTCCACGATCTCCGCGATCGCCTGCTGAAGCGGATGCCCGGGGTCGAGATAGTCGTCGAGCGACCAGCCGTTGAGCTTCGACACGTACAGCATGGCCGCGTGCTTCCCGGAACAGTTCTGGGCGAGCCGGGACGGCAACCGCCCCTCGCGCACCCAGGCATCTCGGACGACCGGGTCGTAGGGCAGATCAGGGACGTTGCGCAGGGCGTCCTCCGTGAGCCCGGCGAGTTCGAGGATGCGCCGAGTCCCGGCGAGGTGGCGTTCCTCGCCGGAGTGGCTGGCGGCGGCGAGTGAGAGCAGCTCGCCGTCGAGCGGCAGCCCGGCCCGCACCATGGCGACGGCCTGGACGGGCTTGATCGCCGAGCGCGGGTAGAACGCGGCCTCGATGTCGCCGAGTTGGAGCTGGACCTGGCCGTCGGCGTCGAGGACGACGACGGAGCCGTAGTGGATGCCCTCGATCATTCCGCCGCGGATGAGGTGGGCGACGGGTGCGTGGAGGGGTTCACGGACGAGGGGTGGGTCCGCGAGGGGACTGCTGTACATCACTGCCTGTCGGGGTTCGGACGGCGTGGGTGTCACGCGTCGGGTGCGGTGGTGGACGTGTGGGCCACGCGGCGGCGGACGGCGAACCATCCGGCGACCAGCGCGGCGGCGATCAGCGGGAGGCAGAGCACGGTGGTGCGTCCGGCGCCGCCGTCGGCGTACATGAGGACCAGGACGGAGGCGAGGAAGGCCAGCGTGACGAGTTCGGTCCAGGGAGAGCCCGGCAACCGGTAGCCGGGGCGCGTCAGTTCGCCCTTCTCGGTCTTCTGCCAGAAGAGGAGGTGACAGAGCATGATCATGCCCCAGGTGGCGAGGATGCCGATCGCGGCGAAGTTGAGGACGATCTCGAACGCGTCCGCCGGGACCACGAAGTTGAGGCCGACGCCGAGGACGCAGATGCCGCTGGTGAGCAGGATGCCGCCGTAGGGGACCTGGCTGCGGCTCATCACCGCGGTGAACTTGGGAGCCGAGCCGGACATCGCCATGGAGCGGAGGATGCGGCCGGTGGAGTACAGGCCGGAGTTGAGCGAGGACATGGCCGCGGTGAGGACGACGAGGTTCATGACGCCGCCCGCCGACGGGATGCCGATGTTCGACAGCACGGTCACGAACGGGCTCTGGCCGGCGGTGTACTTGTTCCAGGGCAGCAGCATCGACAGCAGGACGACCGAGCCGACGTAGAAGAGGCCGACGCGCCACATGATCGAGTTGATCGCCTTCGGCATGATCTTCTCGGGGTTCTCGGTCTCGCCGGCGGCGACGCCGACCAGTTCGACGGAGGCGTAGGCGAAGACGACGCCCTGGATGATCAGCAGCATGGGCAGCAGGCCGTTGGGGAAGATGCCGCCGTTGTCGGTGATCAGGGACGGGCCGGGGGTGTGGCCGTCGACGGGGTGCTGGGTGACCAGCAGGAAGATGCCGATCAGCATGAAGACGACGAGCGCGCTGACCTTGATGATCGCGAACCAGAACTCCAGCTCGCCGAACATCCGCACCGAGATCAAGTTGACCGTCAAGACGACCGCGAGGGCGATCAATGCGATCAACCATTGAGGGATGTCGGAGAACATGCCCCAGTAGTGGGTGTAGACGGCGACCGCAGTGATGTCGGCGATGCCCGTGGTGGCCCAGTTGAGGAAGTACATCCAGCCCGCTACATACGCGCCCTTCTCTCCGAGGAACTCGCGGGCGTACGACACGAAGGCGCCGGACGAGGGCCGGTACAGGACGAGTTCGCCCAGGGCGCGGACGACGAGGAAGGCGAAGAGGCCGCAGACCGCGTACGCGATGAACAGCGAGGGGCCGGCGTCGGCGAGCCGGCCGCCGGCGCCGAGGAAGAGGCCGGTGCCGATCGCGCCGCCGATGGCGATCATGTTGACGTGCCGGGACTTCAGGGACTTGCTGTAGCCGGCGTCTCCGGCGTCGACATGGCCGGATCGTTTCCGCACGCCGTCGCGCAGTGGCTGTACGCCGTCACGCAAGGGCTGCTCGCCATCGCCCAGGGACTGGTCACTGCCGTGCAGGGACTGCTCGCTCACGCCTCGGGTCCGCCTTCCGTGGGGGTGTTCGCGCGCGCGGGGCGCACGATGTCGGTGAGGGTCGTCTCGACCCGGTCGAGGTGGTGGGACATGGCCTCGACGGCGTCCGGCTCGCTGCCGTCGATCAGCGCCTCGACGATCGCCCGGTGCTCGCGGTTGGACTGCTCGCGCCGGCCGCCGAGTTCGTTGAGGAACGCGGACTGGCGGGCCAGTGCGTCGCGGATCTCCTCGATGACCCGGCGGAACACCGGGTTCTGGGCGGCCTCGGCCACCGCGAGGTGGAAGAGGGTGTCCATCGCGACCCACGCGGTGGTGTCCGTCTCCTGTTCCATGCGGTCCAGGAGGTGGGCCAGGTGGTCCAGGTTCTCCGGGGTGCGGCGCAGCGCCGCGTACCCGGCGACCGGGATCTCGACGTGGCGGCGCACTTCCAGGAGGTCGCTGGCCGCGTAGTCGCCGAAGGTGGGGTCCTCCACGGCGTTGGCGACCACGAAGGTGCCCTTGCCGGTCTTGGAGACGGTCAGCCCCATGGTCTGCAGGGCCCGCAGGGCCTCGCGGAGCACGGGCCTGCTGATCTCCAGGGTGCGGCACAGCTCCGCCTCGGAGGGGAGCTTGTCGCCGATGGCGTAGTCGCCGCGCTCGATGGCGCCGCGGAGGTGGACGAGCACCGCTTCCATGGCGCTGACGCGCCGCGGCCCGACTCCACCTGTCTGGCTGTCTGACAGGTTCACGGACGTGATCCTGCGGGTGACGGGACAGTGCTGTCAAGCGATCCGAAAGGAAAAATTCAGAGGGCGTGCGGCCTGAAAATCCGGCTGCACGCCCTCCACTGTGACCGTCCACCCGGTGTCAGCTGTTGAGCACACCCGTGCCGAGCAGCCCGAACAGCATGACGCCGATGACGATCCGGTAGATCACGAAGGCGTTGAAGGAGTGCTTGGCGACGAACTTCAGCAGCCAGGCGATGGAGGCGTAGGCCACCACGAACGACACGATCGTGCCGACGGCCAGCGGGGCGGCGCCCACGCCCGCCCCCAGGGCGTCCTTCAGCTCATAGATGCCGGCGCCGGTGAGGGCCGGGATGCCGAGGAAGAAGGAGAGCCGGGTGGCGGCGACGCGGTCCAGGTCGAGGATGAGACCGGTGGACATCGTGGCGCCGGAGCGCGAGAAGCCGGGGAAGAGCAGCGCGAGGATCTGCGAACTGCCCACCAGCATCGCGTCCTTGAACGTGACGTCGTCCTCACCGCGCTTGTGCCGGCCCATCTGGTCCGCCGCCCACATGACACCACTGCCGACGATGAGCGAGGCGGCGACGACCCACAGCGAGCCGAGCGGTCCGTCGATGAGCGGCTTCGCGGCCAGGCCCACCAGCACGATCGGGATCGTCGCGTAGATCACCCACCAGGCGAACTTGTAGTCGTGGTGGTACCGCTCCTCGCGATTGCGCAGGCCGCGGCCCCACGCGCTCACGATCCGCACGATGTCCTTGAAGAAGTACACGAGCACGGCGGCGATGGCGCCGACCTGGATGACGGCCGAGAACCCGACGACGGCATTGTCGTCGACGGGGATCTTCATCAGCCCCTCGACGATCTTCAGATGGCCGGTCGAGGAGACCGGCAGGAACTCGGTCACCCCCTCGACGACTCCGAGGACGGCGGCCTGACCGACGCTGATGACGCTCATGAGATCCAGTTCTTGGGAGTTGGTCGACAGTGCTGTAGACAATAGCGCTGGGAGCGGTCCTGTTCGGGCGCGGGTTCCGCCCGATCTCTTACGCCCACAGGGCCTGCGCGATCGACACCCCGACAAATGCCGCACCGAGGCCCGCCATCACGCTGCCGACGACGTTGGCCGCAGCGTAGAGCCCCGCACCCGTCTCGGTCAGCCGCAGTGTCTCGTACGAGAAGGTGGAGTACGTCGTCAGGGCCCCGCAAAGGCCTGTCCCCACGAGGAGTTGGAGATGCGGACCCGCCGCGCCGGCCGACGCGGCACCGGTCAGCACACCGAGGATCAGACAGCCGGAGACGTTCACCGCGAAGGTGCCCCAGGGGAAGACGGAGTCGTGCCCGGTCTGCACCGCGCGGTCGGTGAGGTAGCGGAGCGGAGCACCTACGACGGCGCCCGCGACGACCAACAGCCAGTTCACAACGACCTCTTACCCTTCCGTCCCGACGCGCCGGGGTCTTCCGCACGGCCCACGTACCGAATCACCTCGCACTCGTCGAGGATCACGAGTCCCTCGCCGACGAGTTCGTCCAGCCGCGGCAGGAACTCCCGTACGCGTTCCTCGGTGTCCACGATCACGATCGCCACCGGCAGGTCCTCGCTGAGCGACAGCAGCCGTGAGGTGTGGATCAGGGAGGAGGCGCCGAAGCCCTCGACGCCCCGGAAGACGCTGGCACCGGCCAGCCCCGCCGCGTGCGCGCGGTGCACGATCTCCGAGTACAGGGGCTTGTGGTGCCAGGTGTCGTTCTCGCCGATGAAGATCGTCACCCGCAGGGCGCTGCCGGTCAGCCTGGTCATCGCTGCCTCCACTTCAGGACGCGCCGGGCCGCCGCCACCGCCAGCCACACCGCCGCGAGGGCCGCGACAAGGGTCGCGGCGAGATAGGCCAGCGCGGTGCGGGGATGGCCCGTGTCGACCAGTTTCTGGATGTCGACGGCGTACGTCGAGAAGGTGGTGAAGCCGCCGAGCACACCGGTGCCGAAGAACGGCCGCACCAGCCTGTGGGCGGCCCACACGTCGGTGATCACCACCATGAACACGCCTATCACGGCACACCCGACGACGTTGATCCAGAACGTCGTCCAGGGGAAACCGCCCCCCTGCGCGGGCCACCACAGGGAGGCCGCGTAACGTCCCGTGGCCCCGATCGCACCGCCGAGCGCGACCACCGCGACCACGGGTCCCTGGCCGCGCCAGACGGACGGGCGCGGGGCCCGAGGGCGGGTGCGCAGGCTCTCGGCTTCGGGGGCTGACATGGCCGTACGTCTCCTACTCGTCGGGGGCCCCGGGGGCACACGCCTCTACAAGTAGGGACCGTTGGCGGCACCTCTGCCGCGGTTCGGGTACGGCGGGCCCCACCGCCGCGCCACGAGAGGTGATCGCGGCCGGGCATCAGGGTAACGCCGGGGGCGGGCCGGGGTCACTTCGGGGCGGGCGGCTCGCACAGCGCGACACCGCGTTCCCGCAGGCTGCCCAGCACGAGGTGGCCGGCCGCCTCGCAGACGCCGGTGACCATACGGAAGGGCGAGCGGCGCGCGACGAGGTGGTGGACGACGTGCCCCTCGTCGTCGACCGCGACGGCCCCGATCGTGCCCGTGGGGCGGTAGGGCGCGTGTACGGCGATACGGGCGGCGGTGTGCCGTACGGCGTCCGGGGCGCGGTGGAGCAGGTCGAGCGGGGGCACCCGGGGGCCGACGAGGGCGACCCAGATCGGTCCGCCGGGTCCGGCGCGCCAGATGTTGTCCGGCATGCCCGGGAGATTCTCGGCGAAGGGTTCGCCACGGCCCGCTTCGGGTCCGGTGAGCCAGTACCGGGTGAGGCGGTGGGCGCCGGTCTCGGCGATCACCAGGAAGGACTCGGCGGCGCCGGGGGCAAGGCCGTTGGCGAACTGGAGCCCCTCCAGCAGGACTTCGGGGGTGCCGCTGTCGGGCGCGAGGCGCAACAACCGTCCTGTGCCGGTGTGTTCGACGATGTCGCCGAGCCACTGACCCAGGGGGTAGCGGCGGCTGGAGACGGTGAAGTACGTACTGCCGTCGGACAGGGCGACGACGTTGCTGCAGAACCGCAGCGGCTCCCCCGCGACCGAGTCGGCGAGGACACGCACGGAGCCGTCCCCCAGGTCGACGCGCAGCAGTCCGCGTTCCGCGTCGCACACCAACAGGGCGTTGTCCGGGAGGAGTTCGAGGCCGAGCGGCCTGCCGCCGGTGTCGGCGAGGGTCTCCACCCGTGCCGACCCGGGGTCGAGCAGGCCGTCGAGACGGAGGATGCGGCCGTCCTCGACACCGGTCAGCACCCGGCCGCGGGCGTCGGCCACCACGTCCTCGGGACCACGGCCGCCGATCGCGACGTAGCGGCGGGCGAGCAGTGCCTCGGAGCGGGCCATGAAAACCTCCACGGTTCGGGTCTGCGCGCGTACGCTTGCTTCTCTTCCCGGTCGTCGCCTCACACGGTCGTGTTCGCCGAGCGTATTCCCGGCGCCCCGGAGCGCGCTGCCGGTCGGTGAGAGGGGGGCGCTCATGCCATGGTCGGCCGCCCGCCGTGCGGGACGCCTCCGGTGAGACGGGTGCACGCGGTGTGGCAGGGGCTGGGGCTCGCCGAACTCACCCGGCGCGGGCGGGAGTTGGAGCTGCTGCACCGGGCCATGGGGTTCGCGACGCTCGCCCTGGTCACGTTGGCGCCGCTGCTGATCGTGGTGGCCGCGGCGGATCCGCTGGGGCACGGCGGGTTCGCGCTGTGGCTGGTGGACGGCATGGACCTGTCCGGCCGGTCGGCCCGCGCGCTCACCGATGTCTTCACCCCGCCCCGCAAGGTGATCGGCGCGATCAGCGCGTGGAGTGTGGCGCTGCTCGCGCTGTTCGGCCTGTCCTTCGCGTCGAGTGTGCAGAGCGGCTACGAGCACGTGTGGCGCCCTACCGGCGCGCCCTGGCATCGCGTCCGGTGGCGGCAGTTGGTCTGGCTGGTCATGCTGATGGGCTATCTGTACGCACAGGTGCGGACCCGCAACGTCATCGGGGGCACGCCCCGCATCCTGCTCAGCATGGCGGCCGGCCTGCTGTTCTTCTGGTGGGGCCCGCACTTCCTGCTCAACCGCCAGATCCGCCGGCGGTATCTGCTCCCGGGCGCGCTCGCCACGATGGCGGGCCTGGTCGGCCTGCGCTGGTTCTCGTACCTGGTGTTCACCCCGCTCCTCGTCACCGACGCGGTCGGTTACGGCCCGGTGGGCACGGTCCTGGTGGTGGAGTCGTGGCTGGTCGGCGTGGGGTTCGTGCTCTACGGCGGCGCCCTGGTGGGCAGGCTGCTGTGCGAGCGGTTCGGGGATCCGGAAGCGTCGTTCCGCACCGAGCCGGAAGAACCGGACCCGGTGACCGCCGAGCCGGAGGAACCTCCGACGCGCTCCCCACAGGACACGGTCTGAGTCCTCGCCGCACAGAAGTGCGCGCCCTCGCCCACCGGCCCCGCCCGGAGGGAGGAGGCCCCCTCCACCCGCGGCTCACGGCTCGCGCGGGCGGAGGGGAGTCGGTCAGCCGTCGAGTCGTACGACCCGCACGGCTCCGGCGGGGACCGCGAGGCCGCCCGCCGCACGCTCGCCGGTCAGCAGCTCGGTGCCGTCGGCGCCCAGCGGCACCTTGACGTCGGAGGCGCTGTGGTTGATGGCGAAGAGGAAGCTGCCCGACTCGCCTTCCCTGCGCACGACTTCGACGTCGTACGGCAGGTCGGCGCCCGGGGTGATCCGGGCGTCCTCGGTCGCCCAGCCGAGGAGGGCGTCCAGGCCGTGGGCGTCGAGACGGGTCGACACGTACCAGGCGGTGCCCTCGCCGAGGCGGTGCCGGGTGACGGCCGGGTGGTCGGCGGTGAGGCCCTCGGCGTACGTCCACACGGTCTCGGCGCCGCGCGGGACGACGAACTCGGTCCAGACGTCGCCGGTGAGTTCGGAGCCGTCGGGGCCGGTGATACGGACCCGGTCACCCGCCAGGAGCGGCGAGAACTCCTCGACGGTCAGGCCGAGTACGTCGCGCAGCGCGCCGGGATAGGCGCCCTCGTGGACGGCGTCGTGCTCGTCGACGATGCCGGAGAAGTAGGAGACGACGAGGGTGCCGCCGTTCTCGACGTACCGCTTGAGGTTGCGGCCGGCCGCCTCCGTCATCAGGTACAGGGCGGGTACGACGACAAGGGGATAGGCCGACAAGTCGGCTTCCGGGTGAGCGAAGTCGACTGTGAGGTGGCGGTCGTAGAGGGCCTCGTAGAAGGCGTCGGCGCGCTCGCGGGCGTCGTGGTCCTCGCTGGGCCGCCACTCCAGTTTCTGCGCCCACCACGACTGCCAGTCCCATACGACGGCCACGTCGGCCCGGGTGCGGGTGCCGCGGAGCGGGGCCAACGCGTCGACGGACGCGCCGAGTTGGACGACCTCGCGCCAGACGCGGGTCCCGGTGCCGCCGTGCGGGAGCATCGCGGAGTGGAACTTCTCGGCACCGCGCCGGGACTGCCGCCACTGGAAGAACATCGCGCCGTCCGAGCCGCGTGCCACGTGGGCGAGGGCGTTGCGGGCCATCTGGCCGGGGGCCTTTGCGGGGTTGCGTGGCTGCCAGTTGACGCCCGAGGTGGAGTGCTCCAGGAGCAGCCACGGGGCACCGCCCGCGACGGATCGGGTCAGGTCGGCGGCCATCGCGAGGTTGACGTGGGTGCGGCGGCCGTCGGTGATCAGGTAGTGGTCGTTGGTGACGAGGTCGACCTCGCGGCCCCAGGCCCAGTAGTCGACGGACTCGCACTGGCTGAGGGCGGTCATGAAGTTGGTGGTGACCGGGATGCCGGGGGCGAGGCGGTGCAGGATGTCCCGTTCGGCGACGAAGTTCTCGCGCATGGTGGCGTCCGCGAACCGCGCGTAGTCCAGCGCCTGGGCCGGGTTGACGGCGGTCGGGGTGCGGCGCGGCGGGTTGATCTGGCCGAGGTCTCCGTAGCGCTGGCCCCAAAAGGCGGTACCCCAGGCCTCGTTGACCCTGTCGACGGTCCCGTGGGTCGTGGTCAGCCAACGGCGGAAGTGGGCGGCGCAGTTGTCGCAGTAACAGGCGGAGACGGGGACGCCGTACTCGTTGAAGACGTGCCACATCGCGAGGGCGGGATGCGTGCCGTAGCGCTCGGCGAGCCGTGCGGTGATGTGGGCGGCGGCGGCCCGGTAGTCGGCGTTGCTGTGGCAGATCGCGCCGCGTGAGCCGAACTCGTAGCGGGTGCCGTCGGCGGTGACGGGCAGGGCCTCGGGGTGGGCGCGGTAGAACCAGGCGGGCGGGGCGACCGTGGGGGTGCCGAGGTCGGCGCGGATGCCGTTGGCGTGCAGGAGGTCGAGGAGGCGGTCGAGCCAGCCGAAGTCGTACACACCGGGCTCGGGCTCCAGCAGGGCCCAGGAGAAGATCCCGACGCTCACCATGGTGACGCCGGCCTCCCGCATCAGCCGGACGTCCTCCTGCCAGACGCTCTCCGGCCACTGCTCGGGGTTGTAGTCCCCACCGAAGGCGAGGCTGGTGAGGCCCCTGGGGGTGGTCTCCGGCATGGGTCTCTCCCGTAGTCGATCATTTGGGAACGTGCACACAGCGCGCCCGGGGGCGCCGCCCCAACATAACCGCACCCCTGTGACCGATGACAAGTGTCCTTGATGTTTCTCCGCTGTGAACGCTCCCATACGGGTGCTTCTGACTGCGGGCCCGGGAGCCGTAGAGTCGGACCATGAGCAATACGGGGGGTCGGCGCAGGCCGCCGACGATCCATGACGTGGCGCGCGAGGCGGGCGTCTCCCGGGGCACGGTGTCGCGCGTCCTCAACGGCGGGCACTATGTGAGCCCGGCCGCGCAGGAGGCCGTCAACGCGGCCATCCGCAGGACGGGTTACGTCGTGAACCGGCACGCCCGCTCGCTGATCACCGGGCGCTCGGACTCGGTCGGCTTCCTGCTGACGGAACCGCAGGAGAAGTTCTTCGAGGATCCCAACTTCAACATCCTGCTGCGCGGCTGCACCCAGGCGCTGGCCGCGCACGACATCCCGCTGCTGCTGATGCTGGCCGGCACCGAGGACGAACGGCGGCGCATCACGCGGTACATCACCTCCGGGCACGTCGACGGGGTGCTGCTGGTCTCCAGCCACTCCGGGAACCCGGTGGCGGAGGAGCTGAGCGAGGCGGGTGTACCGCTGGTCGCGTGCGGCAAGCCGATCGGGCTGGGTTCCAAGGTGAGTTACGTCGCCGCCGACGACCGCGAAGGCGCCCGTGACATGACCCGGCACCTGCTCTCCCTGGGCCGTCGCCGCGTCGGCATGGTCACCGGCCCGCTGGACACCCCGGGCGGTGTCGAGCGCCTCGCCGGCTACAGGGAGGTGCTCACCGAGGCGGGCATCGAGGTCGACGACCGCCTCGTCGTCTCCGGCGACTACAGCCGCCTCAGCGGCGAGAAGGGCGCCGAGCGGCTGCTCGCCCAAGTCCCGGACCTGGACGCCGTGTTCGTCGCCTCCGACCTGATGGCACGGGGCGTGCTGACCACGCTGGAGCGGGCCGGGCGGCGGGTGCCGGAGGACGTGGCGGTCGGCGGTTTCGACGACTCCCCCGCCGCGCTGGCGTCCAGCCCCGAACTCACCACGATGCGGCAGCCGTTCGACCGGATCAGCGCGGAGATGGTGCGGGTGCTGCTGGCGCAGATCGGGGGCGAGGACACGGCGGCGGTGATACTGCCGACGGAGCTGGTGAAGCGGGAGTCGACGTAGGAGGGGGTGAACCGTCGGCCCGCCCCCTCCGCACCGCCGTCAGGCGGACGGGTTGACGATCACCTCGGCCGTGTTGTTCGCGCTGTTCGTGTCGAAGGCGAGGGGCGTGCCGTTGTAGGCCCGGGTCGTGACGTGGCCGGTCGCGTCGGGGACGACCGTGTCGATACGCAGCTGGAACGGGAAGCCGACGTCCAGGTCGGGCTTGGCCCACGTCGGCAGGGTGCAGGCGTAGTGGGCGATGGCCGGGTCGTCGCCGGCGGTGTGGGCGCCGTGGCAGGTCCTGGGCATGGAGGTGGCGACGGTGCCCTGCGGGGCGTAGAAGTCGATCGTGGTGATCGGGTCGCCTGCGCTGACGTCACCCGCCCAGGCGGGGCCGTGGTTGACGAAGCGGAAGCCGGAGGTGACGGTGTCGCCGGCCGCGCCGCTCGCCTCGGTGCCGTAGACCGCGAAGTCGGCGGTGTTGTCCGCGGTGATGTGCCAGGAGCGGCTGTTGTCCGAGCTGTCGAGGTCGGTGACGTCGCCGAGCGGCTGCACGTCGTAGTCGAACCGGTCGTAGAGCGCGTGGCCGGTGACGGCGAGCAGCAGCGGCTCCGGCAGCGCCACGGTGGCGCCGGGCGCGATCTCGGTGTCGAAGGAGCAGGTCACGGAGGTCATGCCGGTGCCGTTGACGTCCGGACCGGTGTAGGCGCACTCCGGGTAGCGGGTGGTGACGTCGAGGCCGTACGTCGCCCACATGCTCACGCTGAAGCCGTGCGCCGTCTCGTTGCCGGTGTTGGTGACCGAGTACGGCACGGTGAGGCTGGTGTCAGGTGCGACGCCGGTGACGTCCTGCGGGGCGGGGATTCCGAGGTCCACGCCGGATCCGACGGTGACGGTGGTGTCGTCGCTCCGCGTGGCGGCGAGCGTGCCGTCGGGGCCGCCGGTGGCCTCGGCGGAGTACGTGACCGTGCCCTGCGCTCCGACGGCGGCGCCGGCGACGGCCCGCACCTTCAGCCGCACCTGCGCGCTGTAGCGGATCGGCACATCCCCGGTGTCGCACACGGCGACGGTGCCGGTGTCGTCCGGCGTGCAGGTGTCGGGCCAGGCCACCTCGGCGACCCCCGCGAGCCCGGACGCGTCGACGGTCAGCCGTCCGTCGGTCACGGTGAAGCCGTCGTTGCTGTGCGTCAGGCCCAGCGCCAGCGGCCGGTACTGCGCCGTGCCGCCGTCCGGAGCGACGGTCGCCGCCACGTCGTACGGCGAATGGATCGCCAGTGCATCGGTCTGCGCCACGTCGGCGACCGCCGCCCCGCTCCCGAGACCGGCGACGACCAGCGCCCCCACGGCTCCGGCACATGCTCCGCGACGCAGCAGGCGCCCGACGGAGACAGAACTCATGAAATCCCCCAGGTGGGAAGGAAGAGACCCCGGCAAGTGACCTGCACCGGGCGGGAGTTGGACGAAGTGCCGGGGCGGAAGGTTGTAGTGGGGGGCGTGGGACGCGTACGTCCGTCTTCCGGGCGGGCCCGCTCAGTGACGCTCCCGGCGGGCAAGGGCGGTGACGGTGAGCACGAGGAGGCAGGTCAGGCAGAGCCAGGCGAAGGCGTCGCCGATCCGGTCGTAGACCGTGGTGACGCCATGGGTGGGCACATAGGCCACCATCGTCTGGCGACCGGTCGTGAAGTAGTCGGTGGAGGCGAGGACATGGCCCTCGTCGTCGTAGGCGGCCGAGACGCCCTCCGCGTCCTGACGGATCAGTGAGTAGCCGCCCTCGACCGCCCGCAGGCTCGCCTTCTCGGTGTGCGCGCCTCCGTACTCCTTCCAGTCGTGGGAGGGCACGAGCATGATGTCGGCGCGGGTGCGCATCATGGCGGGGAAATCGGCGTCGTAGCAGATGACGTCGGCGATCCGGCCGTACGGGGTGTCGGCGACCGGCACCCGGCCGTCGCCGGGCGTGAACTGCTCCGACCCCGGGATGGGGTGGGCCTTCTGATAGGTCCACAGCACTTTTCCGTGCGGGTCGATCAGGAGCGCCTCGTCCTTGTCGTGGGCCGGTCCGGTCGTGCTGTAGACGCGTACGCCGATCTCCAGGTAGACGCCCGACCGGCGGGCCTCGTCCCGTGCCGCCGCGACGGCGACCGGTTCGTGGGACTCCTGGGTCCTGACGGCCTCTTCGGGCCAGACCACGATCTTCGCTCCGGCGGCGGCCTCGCGCCGGGTGGCGGCGAGCAGGTCGTCCTCCACGGCGGTCATGGCGGGTTCGACCTTCGCGGCGGGCGCGGTGGCGATGTCCGGGACGCGGGCGAACGCCGCCCGCTGCGCGTCGGTCACCGTCCGGGCGGGGCTGATTCCGGCGATCCGGACGGTCGGGGCCGTGCCGGGGCCGAGGGCCAGACGGGCACCTCCGGCGAGTACGACGGTCAGCAGTACGGCCAGGTACACCAGGCCGCCACGCCAAGCGGGCCGCTCCCAGAGGCGGTTGACGGTACTGGCGAAGTAGGCGATCAGGAACCCGATCCCCCACGGGCCGGTGACCGAGACGACCTGGAGGAGGGGAAGGTCGCCGTACTGGGTGACCGCGAGCGAGCCGTACGCCGTGCCGAAGGGGGACACCACGGTGATCAGGAACTCCGTGAAGGCGACCCCGGCGGGGAAGGCGAGGGCCGCCACTCCGGGTCGCAGCCGGCCGGCCGGCAGTCTGTCGGCGAGGAACGGCAGCGTCTGCAGGGCGGCGAGCGCGACGGCGCCCGCCACGACCACGGGGCCGAAGCCGATCGCCGACTCCTGGACCCAGAAGACGGCGGCCACCGCGTGCGCCGACCAGATCCACAGCGCCCCGGACCAGGCGCGGCTGAGCCGGGCGAACCGCAGCAGCAACACCAGGGAGATCCAGGCGGCGGCCGGGACATCCCATCGCCCGCCGACAGCGAACAGCATCACCCCGGTGCCGAGCGGCAGCAGGGCCCACCTCGTGGCGGGGCGTGAACGCCCTTTCCTGTCAGGGGACTTGGTCTCCGTCGTCGTTGCGGGCGACGGGCGGGTCGGCGGTGGACTCTGTTCGGTGGGGAGGTTCGTCATGGGGAACGACGCTAGGAGGGGGGTGCCCGTCGGCACCTCCCTCCGCACGGCGATCTCCCGCGGGATCACGCAACCATCGATGCGCGCCCGACGGAGGATCCCGCCGCGCTCCCGCTGCCCTAGCCTGCAGAATTGAAATGGTCATGGAGACAAGGGCCTTGCCACAGGCCGCACAGCGCTGGTTCGCCGCCCGGCCGCATCTGACGGATGTCGCGCTCGGTGGCGGCCTGACGCTGTTCGACATGGTCACGGTGCTGGACCGCAGCCCGGCCCCGAACGGCCGGGGACTGGCCCTGTGGGGGGCGCAGACCGTGCCGCTGCTGTGGCGGCGGACCCGTCCGCGTACCGTCCTGGCGGCGATGACGGGCCTCTACGTCGTCTTCCAGGTGCTCGGTCCGATCCCGGGGAAGATCCCCGGCCCGTTCCTGCTCATGCTCGGTGTGTACGCCCTCGCCCGGTACGAGCCGGCCGCGGTCAGTCTGCCGGGGACACTGCTGTGCCTCGCGTCGGCCATGGCGGCCGACGCGGTCGGCGGGCACTGGCAGACACCTGCCCTCGGATCGCTGGAGCCGATCAGTGCCACGACGTTCGTCTTCTTCTTCGCCCTCGCCTGGACCCTGGGACACGGCAGACGCAGGATCGGCGCCGACGCCGACCGGCTGCGCGACCTCAACCAGCGGCTCAGGGCCGAGCAGGAGATCAACGCGCGGCAGGCGGCGGTCGCCGAGCGGGCCCGGATCGCCCGCGACCTGCACGACGTCGTCGCCCACCACGTCAGCGCCATCGCCGTACAGGCACGCGCCGCACAGGACGTCATGGACGACGATCCGCCACTCGCCGCGGAGGGGGTCGAGCTGATCGCCCGGACCGCCGACACCGCGCTCGTCGAGATGCGGCGGCTCCTCGGGCTGCTGTCGTTCCGGGAACGGGAACTCGCTCCCGAACCGTCCCTGGAGCATCTCGACCAGCTCGTCGAGGCCGCCAGATCGGCGGGCTGCCGGGTGGCGTACGTGCCGGAGATCCGTGCTGGTACGGGGGCGTCCGCGGGGATGCGGGTCTCGGCGTACCGGATCGTGCAGGAGGCGCTGACGAACGTGGTCAGGCATGCCGGGCCCGTCGACGTACTGGTCACCGTGCGCGGTGGCGACGCCGGCCTCGTCATCGAGGTGCGGAACGGCCCGGCCGCTCCGGGCCACCGGTCCGTCACCGGATCGGGCCGGGGTCTCATCGGGATGCGGGAACGCGTGGCGGCATTCGACGGCGCCCTGACGGCGGGGCCGGGTGAGGACGGCGGCTGGCGGCTGCGCGCGGTTCTGTCCGAGAAGGCACCACGCTCCGCGGAGGCAGGCGGATGACCGTACGTGTGCTCGTCGTCGACGACCAGGAGATGGTCAGGACCGCGCTCCGGCTGGTCATCGACCGCCGCGAGGGCCTGGAGGTGGTCGGCGAGGCGGCCGACGGGGAACAGGCCGTCGCCCGGGCGGTCGAACTCCGGCCCGACGTCGTGCTGATGGACGTCCGCATGCCCGGCACGACCGGCGTCGAGGCCACCCGGCGCATCGTCGGCGACTGGCCCGGTCCGGGGCCGGCTCCGCGGGTCGTCGTCCTCACGACGTTCGACCTGGACGAGTACGTGCACGCGGCCCTCCGTGCGGGCGCGGACGGCTTCCTGCTGAAGAACAGCCACCCCGACCAGCTCGCCCGGGCCATCCGCGCGGCGGCCGACGGCGAGGCCGTGCTGGCGCCGAGCGTCACCCGCCGGCTCGTCGACACGGTGTCCGCGCTGCCCACCGCGCTCCTCCCCGGCGCCACGGCACCGGCGCCGACGCCGGACGAGCGCGCCCTGACGGAGCTGCTCACCGAACGCGAGCTCCAGGTTCTCGTCCTGGTCGGCCGCGGTCTGTCCAACTCCCTGATCGCCTCGGCCCTCTCCCTCAGCGAGGCGAACGTGAAGAGCCGCGTCAACCGCATCCTCACCCGCCTCGGCCTCGACAACCGTGTCCAGGCCGCTCTGGTCGCCCACCGGGCGGGCCTTACCGGAACCACGCGCACACCGCCCGGAACCTGACGCACGGCCGGACACGCGCACAGGACCGGTCGCACGGCGTCGGCGCCCCGACGGGTCCGTCCGCCGCCCCCGCACGGCGTAGCCGGTCAGGATTGGAGAAGCCTCCGTCCCCACCGTCGCCCTAGCCTGAATTCACCGGCGGAATCCGTCGGACCACGCTTCACGGAGGAGCTCGCCATGACCGACGGACTGAACACGATCATCTACCCCGTCAAGGACCTCGACGGTGCGAAGGCCCTGTTCGGCGCGCTGCTGGGGGTCGAACCGTACGCGGACGAGCCGTACTACGTCGGGTACAAGGCCGCCGGGCAGGACGTCGGGCTCGACCCGAACGGGCACGCCAAGGGCATGACCGGACCGGTGCCGTACTGGACCGTGGACGACATCCGGACACGGCTCGCGGCCATGGTGGAGGCCGGGGCGGAGCTGGTGCAGGACGTCCAGGACGTCGGCGGCGGCAAGCTGATCGCGTTCGTGAAGGACGCGGACGGGAACTTCGTCGGGCTCACGCAGAATCCGGCCGCCTGACAGCGATGCCGTACCGGCCGGCACACCCGGGCCACTACTTGCACGTGCACTAGTTGCGCACTCAACAATTGGCCGGATCGGTGTTACCGTGCGGGTATGGCAGTGAAGACGGCCGACGCCCGGCGGCTTGAGGAACAGTGGCGGGACATCCTCTCCGTGCACGCGCGCACGATGTGCGAGATCGACCGCGTACTGCACCCGCACGGCCTGGGCGCGAGCGACTTCGAGGTGCTCGACATGCTCGCGTCCGAGTCGCCCGAGGAGGGCGACCAGTGCCGGGTGCAGAACCTGGTCGGACGGGTGCACCTCAGCCAGAGCGCGCTCTCGCGTCTCATCGGGCGGCTGGAGAAGGACGGCCTCGTGGAACGCTCGGTCTGCGTGGAGGACCGACGCGGGGTGTGGGTCGCGCTGACGCGGAAGGGCCGTGACCTGCACGCGGAGGTGCTGCCGCTGCAACGGGGCGTCCTGGCGCGGATGTTGGACGACGCGCGGGAGTAGTCGCCCCCGAAGCTCCCTCACACCGCGAATTCGGCTCCGTCCATGAGTACGTCGACCCCCGCCCCGCTCACCTGCCCCCGCGCCGCCGAGCCCGCGTCGAGCAGCGGGTTCGTGTGGTCGAGGTGGGTGTAGATCCGGCGGACGCCGGGGTGACCGGCGAGGCGGTCGAGGCTGCCGCCGGGGCCCGACACGGGCAGGTGCGCGGGCGTCGGCCGACCGGCGCCGGCACGGACCGGCGCGCCCGTCCCGTCGGCCGTGAACAAGGTGCCGTCCAGCACCGCGCAGTCCGCCGTCGCCAGCAGGTCGTCGAAGGTGTCCGTCCAGGCTGCGACGCACGGTGCGTAGACGAGGGCTCCGCCGGTCGCCAGGTCCTCGATGCGGTACGCCGTCACCCAGCGGTCGTCCGACGGGCGGGCCGACAGGTATTGCGGAGGCTTGGTGCCCACCGGGTGGGCCGTGACGACCAGGCCTCCCGCGAGCACGAAACCGTCCTCGGCGAGGCTGTCTGCCCACTCCCAGGGGGCGTAGCGGTCGAGCCCGGCCCGGGCCGGGGTGAGCGCGGCGAGGACGGGCGACGGGGCGTACACCTTGAGGCCGGCCACCCCGCGCAGCACGGACAGGCCCGCCACGTGGTCGGGCTCGGCGTCGGTGAGGAGCACTCCGCGCACGGGGGTGTCGCGCGGGCCGGGGCCCGGCCAGAGCGCCGCGGTCGCGGTGAGCCGGGTGCGGATGTCGGGTGAGGCGTTGAGCAGCCACCAGTCGCGCGCGTTGCCGGTGACGGCCACGCACTCCTGGGCGCGCGCGGGAAGTTTCCCGTCGCGGGCGGCGGCGCACAGCGCGCAGGCGCAGTTCCACTGCGGGAATCCGCCACCGGCGGCGGTACCGAGCAGGACGACCCTCACGACGATCGCGCCCCCTTGCCGCATCACCGAACGACCCCAGCGAATCCCCCCGAGGGATCTTTCCTCCACAACAGGCCGGACTACCCCACCGCCGGGGGCAGTTCAGGCCGATCTCCGTCCACGCCGCCCACCCCACGCGTCTCAGCGCAGCAGATCCCGTACGGCCGCGAACGCCGCGTCGACCGTCGCCGGGTCGGCGCCCGGGCGGGCCAGCGCGCTCATGGGGATCGGGGTGACCGAGGGCAGGCCGTCACAGGGGGTGAGGCCGTCGGGGGACGTGCCGACCGCGGCGAGCAGGGCGACGCCCTGGCCGGTGCGGGCGATGTCGAGGACGCCGGCGAGATAGCCGGCGTCGCCGACGACCGTGGCGGGTACGCCGTGGGCGGCGAGGGTGGAGATGGCGCGGCGGCGGATCGCGCACGGGTCCTCGATCGCGACGAGCGGTACGGGCGCGGGCGCGGCCGGTGGCCGCCAGCCGGGCGTGGCGTGCCAGGTGAGCGGAAGCCCGCCGACCGGCGTGCCCTCGGTGGCGGCGGCCTCGGTGACGTACACCGCGACATCGACGCTGCCCCGTTCCACCGCCTCGACGAGCCGGGCCGAGCGGTCGATGCGGAAGCGGACCCGACAGCCGGGCCGCACCTCCTGAACCGCCGCGGTCAGCCGTGGCAGGAACTGATCGGCCGCGTGTTCGGTGGAGCCGATGGTGACGGTGTCGCCGTCCACGTCGAGCAGCGTGCGTACGGCCTCGTCGTGCACGGCGAGGATGCGGCGGGCCTGTTCGAGGAGCAGCCGCCCCTCGGGCGTGAACCGGGTGCCGCGCCCCTCCCGCTCGACGATCGGCCGGCCCAGGGTCTTCTCCAGCCTGCGCACATGCTGGCTGACCGCGGACTGGCTCAGGGCGAGAGCCCGGGCCGCGCGGTGGAAGCCGCCGCAGTCGGCCACCGCGGTCAGGCTGCGCAGGGCCACGATGTCGAGGACAGGTTGGGGCATGCCGGTGACGGTAGCCTGTTTCGGGCATCGATCGCGATCCCTGATCGATTTCGATGCGGAATCATCGTTGGACGCGATCGGTCGTAGCCGGTCATGATGGGCGCATGCTGCACACGACCGCTTTCGCTGCCCTTCTGACGCAGCGCCGAGTCATCGACTTCGGCGTGGCGTGCAGCGCGCGCTGTCGTTGACCTGTCGCCGTTCTCCGGCACCCTTCCCGCGTTCTCGCTGATCACGTCCGCCCTGCGCACTGACACGTGACGGCGGCTCCGGCCTGCGCTCTTCCTCTCCCCTGCTCGATTCCCCTCCCCTTTCGCCTTGTTGGGAGCTGTCACCCCATGCCCTCTTCCGCCCTCTCCTCCTGGGACGAACCCGAAGGCCTCGCCGCGCGCGGCACGTTGATCGTGCTGGCCGGGCGGGGCGAACACGGCGGTGTCTACGAGCGGTTCGGCCGCCGGCTCGCCTTCGACGCCTACCGCGTCCGGGTCCTCGGCGACCCGACCGCCGACCCCGCCGTACTGGAGCAGGCCGCCAAGCTGCTCGCCGACGAGTCGCTGCCCGGCCCGAAGGTCCTGGTCGGTTCCGACACGGGCGCGCGCTACGCCCTTCAGCTCGCCGCCGAGCAGACCGCGGGCGTCGACGCGCTGATCCTGGCCGGGCTGCCCACCGGCGCCTGGACATCGGGGAGTTGGGAGGAGGAGGCAGCGGCACGCACCGCCTGCCCCACCCATCAGGGCCGCCTCACCAACGACCCCGACTTCCGGCGCGGCGCCATCGACGAGACCCCCGACCTGCCCGAACCCCGCCTCGACCTGGTGCGCGTGCCGGTCCTCGCCCTGCACGGCAAGGACGACACGGTGAGCCCGCTGGGCCAGGCTTTGAGCGTCTACGACGGTCACTCGGGCGTGCACACCGTGACCTTCGTCGGCGGCCGGCACGACGTCCTCAACGACGCCCTGCACCGCACCGTCGCCGCGACGGTGGTCCTCTTCCTCGAACGACTCCGCCTCTCTCCCGAACTCCCCGCGATAGCCGAGGTGTCGGCATGAGCAGCCGCGTCACGACCACCGTCACCGAGCTGGCCGAACTCCTCGGCTCCGAGCGACCGCCCGTACTGCTCGACGTCCGCTGGGCCCTGGGCGATCCGTACGGCCACGACCACTACGCGGACGGGCACATCCCCGGCGCGGTCTACGTCGACCTGAACACCGAACTGGCCGCGCCGGCGAGCCCCGAGGACGGCCGGCATCCGCTCCCCGACTTCGCGGACCTGCAGGAATCCGCCCGCCGCTGGGGTGTCGGCGACGGACGGTCCGTCGTCGTCTACGACGACCTGGGCAACACGGCGGCGGCACGGGCCTGGTGGCTGCTGCGGTACGCCGGAGTCACCGAAGTGACCCTGCTGGACGGGGCGTTGGGTGCCTGGCGGACGGCGGGACTGCCGCTGGAGTCCGGGATTCCCGCCGACCCCGCGCCGGGTGACGTCGTACTCCGCCCGGGCGCACTGCCGGTGACCGATGCCGACGGTGCCGCCGAACTCGCCGTGTCCGGGCTGCTGTTGGACGCCCGTGCCGGTGAGCGCTACCGGGGTGAGGTCGAGCCGGTGGACCCGCGCGCGGGGCACATTCCGGGGGCCGTGTCCGCGCCGACCGGGGAGAACCTGGCGGCGGACGGGACGTTCCTGGCGCCCGAGCTGCTGCGCAAGCGGTTCGAGGAGCGGGGGGCCGGGGACGCGGCGCGCATCGGCGTGTACTGCGGGTCCGGGGTCACCGCCGCCCATCAGATCGCGGCGCTGGAGATCGCCGGGTTCGAGGCGACGCTCTTCCCCGGCTCCTGGTCCGCCTGGTCCGCCGATCCCGCGCGTCCGGCGGCGACGGGAGACCGGCCATGACGACGAAACCCCTCAACACGGCCGTGCTGCCCGTGCAGTCGGCGCCCGTGGACACCCCTCAGCCGGCCGCGCGCGTCACCATCCGGGGCACGGCGAAGACCTCCCGCCGCTTCACCGTCCCCCGTTCCGTACGGCGGGCCGCCGGACCTGTGGGCCTCGTGCTGCTCTGGTTCCTGACCTCGGCCACCGGCGTCCTCCCCGAGTCGGTGCTGGCCTCCCCCGTCGACGTCCTCCGGCAGGCCGTCGACCTCACCAGGAACGGCGAACTGCCCAGCGCCATCGCCGCGTCGGGCCGCCGCGCCGCCATCGGCTTCCTCATCGGCGCGACCGTCGCACTGACCCTGTCGCTGGTGGCCGGGCTGTTCCGGCTCGGCGAGGACGTCATCGACTCGTCGATGGGCATGTTCCGGGCGATCCCCTGGGTGGGTCTGATCCCGCTGTTCATCGTCTGGTTCGGCATCGAGGAGACCCCGAAGATCGCGCTGGTGGCACTCGGTGTGACGTACCCGCTGTACTTCAACATCTACGGCGGCATCCGCTCCACCGACGCCCAACTCGTCGAGGCCGCACGGATGATGGGGCTCGGCCGGTTCGGTCTGATCAAGTACGTGATCCTGCCGAGCGCGCTGCCCGGGGCACTCGTGGGACTCCGGTACGCGCTGTCCACCGCCTGGCTCGCGCTGGTCTTCGCCGAGCAGGTCAACGCGGACGCGGGGCTCGGCTATCTGATGAGCAACGCCCAGCAGTACTTCCGTACGGACGTCATCGTGCTGTGCCTCGTCGTGTACGCGTTGCTCGGACTCGCCTGCGACTTCGCCGTACGGATCCTGTCGCGCCGCCTGCTGACCTGGCGGGCCAACTTCGAGGGCGAGGCGTAGACATGGCCAACTCAGTGGAAATACGGGGGCTTTCACGGGCCTTCGACGGCAACACCGTGCTGCACGCGCTCGATCTCGACATCCGAGAGGGCGAGTTCGTGGCCCTGCTCGGGCACAGCGGCTGCGGCAAGTCGACGCTGCTGCGGATTCTCGCGGGGCTCGACGACGAGATCGGCGGCGAGGTGACCGTGCCGGCGCGCCGCAGCGCCGCCTTCCAATCGCCCCGGCTGCTGCCCTGGTTGAAGGTGTGGCGCAACGTCGTCCTCGGGCTGCCCGGCCGCCCGGACCGGGACCTCGCTCTCAAGGCGCTCGACGAGGTCGGCATCGCGGAGCGCGCGACCGTCTGGCCCAAGACACTTTCCGGCGGTCAGGCCCAGCGGGTCTCGCTCGCCCGCGCCCTGGTCCGTGAGCCCGAACTCCTGCTGCTGGACGAGCCGTTCGGCGCCCTGGACGCGCTGACCCGGGGCAAGGTGCAGGCGCTCGTCGCCGAGCTGTGGCGGCTGCACGGGTGCGCGATCCTCCTGGTCACCCATGACGTGGAGGAGGCGCTGCTGCTCGCCGACCGGGTCCTGGTGATGGACGAGGGCCGTATCGCCCACGAGTTGACCGTCGACCTGCCCCGCCCCCGTGATCTGACCGCCCCCGAGTTCGTGACCCTGCGCGCCCGCCTCCTGAACTGGCTCGGCGTGACCCGCACCCTGGAAGGAACCCCCTCGTGATCCGCAGAATCGCCGTCGCCACCCTGAGCATGTCCGCCCTGCTGGCGTTGAGCGCCTGCGGCGCCGACTCCTCGGCGGACACCTCCGCCGGCAAGCAGGTGACCCTGACCATCGGCGACCAGGCCAAGACGCTCCAGACGATCATCGCCGCGTCGGACGCGCTCAAGGGCGCCAAGTACAAGGTGAAATGGGCCGAGTTCCAGGGCGCGGCCCCGCTCTACCAGGCCGTACAGGCGGACGCCGCCGACACCGGGTTCTCCGCCGACCTGCCCGCGCTCCAGGCGCTCAGCGGTGGTGTCAAGATCAAGAACATCGCCGCCCTGAAGAACGACGGCACGCACGTCGGGATCGTCGTCCGCAAGGACTCCGGCATCGACAGCGTGAAGGACCTCAAGGGCCAGAAGGTCGTGGTGTCCTCGGCGAAGGGCAGCGTCTCGGAGTATCTGCTGGCGAACGTCCTCAAGCAGAACGGGCTCAGCTACAAGGACGTCAAGGTGCAGTACCTGCTGCCGACCGACGCGCAGGCCGCCTTCGCCTCCGGGAAGGTCAAGATCTGGGCGACCTTCGGCGTCTACCAGGCCGTCGGTCTGGAACAGGGTGGCAAGCTCCTCGTCGACGGCGGGGACGGCCGGGTCAGCGGCATCGGCTTCATCAACGCCTCCGACAAGGCCCTCGCCGACTCCGCGAAGAAGACCGCCCTTGGCGACTTCCTCCAGCGGCTGAGCACGGCGCTGAAGTGGACCAGCACCCACAAGGACGCGTACGCGAAGGCCATCGTGGAGCGCAACGGCGCCGACGCCTCGGTGGCGAAGACACTCGCCTCCGCCGCCTACAGCCAAGTGCTGCCGGTCACGTCGGACGTCAACACGACGGTTCAGCAGGTGGCCGACCTCATGAACAGCATCGGGGTCCTCGACCCGAACGTGGACGTGGCGAAGACCGCCGACACCTCCCTGCTCAAGTGACCCTCCCTGTTTAGGAGTTCGCTCATGCCTGTCGAATTCATCAGTGCCGTCCACACCGACTCCGGGGCCTCGGGTCCCGCCGCCGCGAGCCGTACCGGTTTCGACGTCGACCACCTGCGCAAGTACGCCCGGGCGCTCGACGACGGCGGTTTCGACCACACCCTGGTCGCCTACCACTCGGCGTCGCCCGACGCCTTCCAGGTCGCCCAGTTCGTCGCCACCCACACCGAGCGGGTCCGCCCGATCCTCGCCCACCGGCCCGGTGTCATCTTCCCGACGCACGCGGCCCGTGCCCTGGCCACGCTGGACCGGATCAGCGACGGCCGGCTGACGCTGCACATCATCTCCGGGGGCAGCGACGAGGAGCAGCGCCGGGAGGGCGACTACCTCAACAAGGCGGAGCGGTACGAGCGTTCGGACGAGTACATCCAGATCCTGCGGAAGGTGTGGCAGGCCGAGGGACCCGTCTCGCACGAGGGCAAGTACTTCAGGTTCGAGGGCTACTACTCCGACGTGAAGCCGGTGAACGGGCTGGTCCCGATCTCGGTCGGCGGCTCCTCGCAGGACGCGTACCGGGTGGGCGGCCGGCAGGGCGACATCTTCGGGCTGTGGGGCGAGCCGCTCAAGGAGACGGCGGAGCAGATCGCCGCCGTCAACGCGGTCGCGGATGCCGCCGGGCGCCCGCATCCCCGTATCTGGGTGTCGTTCCGCCCGATCATCGCGCCCACCGAGGAACTGGCCTGGGAGAAGGCGCACCGCACCCTCGGTGTCCTCAAGGACCAGGCGAGGAACACCGAGTTGCTCCGCCACTACCGCACCGCCGGCCGCCCCGCGAACGTCGGCTCGCAGCGGCTGCTCGACATCGCCGAGCGCGGCGAGGTGCAGGACCGCTGCCTGTGGACCGCCCCCGCCGTCGCCACGAATGCCGCCGGCGCGTCAACCGCCCTTGTGGGCACGCCCGAGACGGTCGCCCAGGCGCTCCTCGACTACGTCGACATCGGCTGCGACCTGCTGTCGATCCGCGGCTACGACCCGCTCAACGACGCGATCGACTACGCCCGGCACGTGCTGCCCCTGGTCCGCCAGGAACTCGCCCACCGGGCGACGACCTCACAGGCCGCCTGAACCACCTCCCCTTCCTGATTGCGAACTCCCCTATGGAGACCCCGTGTTGTTCCGAAGCACCCTGCGCGCGTCCGCCGCCGCCCTCGCCCTTCTCCTGCCGTTCGCCGCGGCCTGCGGAGGGAGCGCGAAGGCCGAGTCCTCCTCCGACGTCTCCTCCGTGACCCTGCGCGTCGGTGACACCGGCTGGAAGGTCGGCGAGGCCGTCCTCAAGTACGCCCATCTCGACGACACCCCTTACAAGGTGAAGTGGAACCTCTTCCAGGGGGGCGACCTGCAACTCCAGGCGATCCGCGCCGGAGCACTGGACCTGGCCTCCTCCAGCGAGATCCCGCCCCTCTTCTCGGCCGCCGACGGCAAGCCCAACTTCAAGGTCGTCGCCGTCCAGCGCGGCACCACCCTCAACCAGGAGGTCGTCGTCCCCAAGGGCTCCAAGGTGACCGACATCGCCGGCCTGAAGGGCAAGAAGGTCGGCTACGTCCAGAACACCACCGCCCACTACTTCCTCTACGAGCTGCTCAAGCAGGCCGGGTTGAAGTGGTCGGACATCGACGCCAAGCCGCTGCTCCCCAACGACGGCCTCGCGGCCCTGAACGGCGGCTCCATCGACGCCTTCGCCTCCTACGGCACGTCGATCATCACGGCCCATCAGCAGGGCGCGCGCACGGTCGGCTCCGGCGCGGACATCCTGTCCGGCAACTTCCTCTGGTCCGCCCGCGACAGCGTCCTGAAGAGCCCCGCTCAGAAGGCCGCCGCGGCCGATCTGATCGCCCGGATCACCAAGGCGTACGCCTACGTCCGCGACGGTCACGAGGACGGCTTCGCGAAGGTCACCGCCGAGGCCACCCACCAGCCGCTGGCGCAGGCCAAGTCGGATCTGCTCGCCGCGCAGAAGCAGCGCCCGACGCAGGCCAGGACGGTGGGCGACGACACGATCGCCTCCCAGCAGAAGGTGGCCGACGCCTTCACCGAACTCGGCGCGCTGAAGAAGCACTTGGACGTGAAGTCCTTCTGGACCACCGCACTCAACTCCGACCTGGAGAAGGCCCTGTGACCGCGCGCATCGCCGAACTGGCCGCCGGCTACGACCGGTCGGGCGCCTTCCCCGCCGAGTCCCTCCGGATCGCCCACGAGACCGGGCTGCTCACCGCGACCATCGGTGAGCAATACGGCGGCGGGGGCGCCCGCGTCGAGGAGAGCGCGCGCATCCTCCACCGCATCGGCCGGGGCGACCCGTCCGTCGCCCTGATCGCGGCGATGACCCTCAACACGCACGCGCGGCAGGCCGTACAGCCGCACTGGCCCGAGGAGTTGTACGCGCGTGTCGTCAAGGAGTCGTTCGCGCGGCCGGTGCTGGTCAACCACGCGCGTGTGGAGCCCGAGTTGGGCTCCCCCGCGCGCGGTGGGCTCCCCTCGACGCTCGCCCGGCGCACCCCGGACGGCTGGTCGCTGAGCGGTACCAAGCGCTTCGTGACCGGCGCGGAGGGTCTTGACTGGTTCCTGGTGTGGGCCACCACCGACGAACCGGAACCGCGTGTCGGCACCTTCCTGGTGCCGGGCGGCTCCCCCGGTATCGAGATCACCGGCCGCTGGGACCAGTTGGGGCTGCGGGCCAGCGGCAGCCACGACGTGACGTTCCGGGACGTGGAGATCCCGTACGAGCACGTCATCGGCATCGGCCCGTACGGCGCGTCCGCCGAGCAGGACAACCGGGCGGGCGCGGCGCTCCATCTGCCGCTCGCCGCCCTCTACTTGGGGGTGGCGCGGGCGGCGCAGTCCTTCTTCCACACGTTCGCCCACGAGCGCGTGCCCGCCAACCTCGGCCATCCGGTGGCCCGTACGGAGCGCTTCCGCAGGACCGCCGGGGAGATCGAGGTGCTGCTGGCCGCCGCCGAGCAGCTGGTGTTCGACGGGGCCGCCCGGGTGGACGCCGCCGACTCCTCGTACACCCCCGAACAGGCTCTGGGAGCACGGGTGTTGGCGGACCGGCACGGTGTGCGGGCGGTGGAGCTGGCCGTACGGCTGCTCGGCAATCCCGGGCTCGCGCGCGCCCATCCGCTGGAGCGGCACTTCCGGGACATCCAGTGCGCGCCCGTGCACGCACCCCAGGAGGACATCTCCCTGCTCGCGATCGGAACGAAGGCGTTGAACCTGTGACGGAACCTCTGACGGCACGCACAGTGAAGGTGAAGGTGCGGAACCCGTGACCACAGCTCCCCCGACCACCGCCGCCGCCCGGCTCCTCGGTCTGCTCGCCCGGGATCTGCCGCCGGACCAACTGGCGACGGACCCGCGCACGTTGGCCGCGCACACCACGGACCGTTCGGGCACCCGGCCGGACGGTGTCCCGCTCGCCGTGGTGCACGCCCGGCGCACCGAGGACGTGACCGTCACGCTCCGGCATGCGAACGCGCTACGGGTACCGGTGGTGCCGCGCGGTGCGGGCACCGGTCTGTCGGGCGGGGCGACGGCCGGTGAGGGGGTGCTCGTGCTGGACCTGTCCGGAATGAACCGCATCCTCGAACTGTCGGCCGACGACCAGCTCGCGGTGGTCGAACCGGGCGTGATCACCGCCGAGTTGGACCGGGCCGCGGGCGAGCACGGGCTGCGGTACGCGCCCGATCCGGCGAGTGCGGCGATCTCGACGATCGGCGGGAACATCGCGACCAACGCGGGCGGGCTGCGGTGCGCGAAGTACGGGGTGACACGGGACAGCGTGCTCGGCCTGGAGGCCGTCCTCGCGGACGGGACGGTGGTCACGACCGGCCGTCGAACCGTCAAGGGCGTCACCGGTTACGACCTCACCGCGCTGCTGACCGGCTCCGAGGGCACGCTCGCCGTCATCACGTCGGCGACCCTGCGGCTGCGGCCGGTGCCGGTGGCGACCGCCACGGTGGCCGCCTACTTCGACTCGTTCGAGGCGGCGGCCGAGGCGTCGTACGCGATCGGACGGGCCGGGGTCGTCCCGGCGCTCGCGGAACTGCTCGACGGGCCGGTGCTGCGGGCCGTCGACCCGAAGTTGGGTGAGCGCGGGGCGGCGCTGCTGCTGGTGCAGTGCGACGGGGCGGGGGCGACGGTCGAGGCGGAGCAGGTCGCGCGGGTGCTCGCGCCGACCGCGGCGAGTGTGGAGACCACGGCGGATCCGGTCGAGGCGGAGTCCCTGCTGGCGGCCCGCCGACTCGCCCTGCCCGCGCTGGAGCGGCTGGGCCGGCCGCTGATCGAGGACATCGCCGTGCCCCGCTCCCGGCTCGCGGCGGCGGCCCGCGAGATCCGTGCCATCTCGGCCCGCCACGGCGTGCCGGTCTACACGCTCGCGCACGCGGCGGACGGGAACCTGCATCCGATCATCGTGGTCGACCCCGCCCTGGACCGGCTGCCGGACGCGGCCTGGGAGGCGGCCGGCGAGATCTTCGCGCTGGCACTGCGGCTCGGCGGGACGCTGACCGGCGAGCACGGCGTCGGGGTGCTGAAACGGCAGTGGGTGGCGGACGAACTCGGGCCCACCGCCCACGCGTTGCAGCGGCGGCTGAAGGAGGCGTTCGATCCCCGGGGCATCCTCAATCCCGGCAAGACCCTCTGAGGCACCCCGGATCGGATACCGCCGAACGGGTGAGGGTGAAGGAATCGGGGGTGGTGCGGGAGCACGTGCGGTTGGCATGTGCCTCGACCGCCGTCCGAAGTCATCACTCATCACGACCGATGCCGGGTAGCTGTACGCACGGAATGTGACGGGACGCACGCATTCCGTCACTCGCGCGTACAGGAGAGAAGGCACCATGTCGGTCGAGACCGGTACCGCGCCCGAGGCGGGCGCCGAGGAGCGGGAACAGCAGAGCCTCGGAACCGCCGCGGCACGCACCCTGACGACCACGACCAAGTCCGAACCCCAGATGCAGGGGATCAGTTCCCGCTGGCTGACCCGCATGCTGCCCTGGGTGAACGTGCCCGGCGGCACCTATCGCGTCAACCGCCGCCTGACCTGCACGCGGGGCGACGGACGGGTGACGTTCGTCCAGACCGGCGCCCAAGTCCGGGTCGTACCGGCCGAGTTGGCCGAACTCCCGCTGCTGCGCGGCTTCACGGACACCGACGCGCTCGGCGCGCTGGCCGAGCGGTTCGAGCAACGGGAGTACGCACCGGGTCAGTTGATCGTGGAGACGGGTCACCCCGCCGACCAGGTGGTCCTGATCGCGCACGGCAAGGTGGAGCAGCTCGGGGAGGGTCCCTACGGCGACGAGGCGGTCGTCGGTCTGCTGGCCGACGGCGACACCTTCGGCGGCCAGGTGCTCGCCGAGCCCGACGGCACCTGGGAGTTCACGGCCCGCGCGGCGACGGCCACCACCGTGCTGTCGCTGCCGCTCACGGCGTACCGGACGGTCGCTGACCGGCACACGGAGCTGCGCGCGCACATCGAGGCACGCGGCTCGGACGAGCCCGGCCCGCTCAACCCGTTCGGGGAGGCGGCGATCGCGCTCAGCGCCGGGCATGTGGGCGAGCCCGATCTGCCGGCCACGTTCGTGGACTACGACCTCGCCCCGCGCGAGTACGAACTCAGCGTCGCCCAGACGGTGTTGAAGGTGCACAGCCGCGTCACCGACCTCTAC
Organism: Streptomyces sp. NPDC088350; assembly: GCF_044753545.1. Taxonomy (NCBI): domain Bacteria; kingdom Bacillati; phylum Actinomycetota; class Actinomycetes; order Kitasatosporales; family Streptomycetaceae; genus Streptomyces; species Streptomyces sp. NPDC088350. The sequence goes on from NZ_JBIVNL010000005.1 coordinate 127,090, forward strand.
AACCAGCCGATGAACCAGACCCAGCAGCAACTCCGGCTGACCGTCGAGGCGTTGCGGGAGCGGCAGGAGAACGAGCTGGTCAACAACCGGGACTTCGGGCTGCTGCACAACGCCGACTACGACCAGCGGATCTCCACCCACTCCGGTCCACCGACCCCCGACGACCTGGACGAACTGCTGAGTATGCGGCGCGACACCCGCTTCCTGTTCGCGCATCCGCGGGCGATCTCCGCGTTCGGCCGGGAGTGCAACAAGCGGGGCGTCTACTTCAGCGGTATCGATGTCGGCGGGCACCATCTGCCCGCCTGGCGCGGGGTGCCGCTGCTGCCGTGCGGCAAGATCCCGGTCAGCGAGTCCCGTACGTCGTCGATCATCGCGATGCGCACCGGCGAGGACGACCAGGGCGTGATCGGCCTGTATCAGACGGGCATCCCGGAGGAGATCGAGCCGGGCCTCAACGCGCGATTCATGGGCATCAACGAACAGGCGATCATCTCCTACCTGGTCAGCACCTACTTCTCGGCGGCGGTCCTGGTACCGGACGCGCTCGGCATCCTGGAGAACGTCGAGGTCTCCCGCCGGGACGGCAACTGACCGCGGCGAGCGCCTAGTTCAGGAACGCGTCCAGTCGTGCCGCGTCCGGTGCGGTCGCCGGGCCCGGTGCGGTGACCGCCAGGGCGGCGCCCGCGTTGGCCCGGCGGGCGGCGGCCACCGGGTCCAGCCCCTGGGCCAGGGCGGCCATGAACACCCCGGTGTGGGCGTCGCCCGCGCCGTTGAGGTCGACGGCGTCCACGGCGAACCCGGGGACCGCGACGAGTTCTCCACCGTGGTGCACGAGACAGCCGTCGGGGCCGGTGCGGACGAGCACCGAGCCGCGCCCCAGCCGGGACTGGAGCGCGCGGGCGGCCTCGGCCGGGTCGTCGATGCCGGTGATCAGCGCGGCCTCGCGGGCGTTGCAGCTCCACCAGTCCGAGCGGGCGAGCAGCGACTCCCTTGCCGCGTCGGGGATTTCATCGACCAGCGGGCCCGGGTCGGTGACCACTGTGACGGCCGGGTCCAGCCGGGGCAGGAGGTCGAGCAGGGCGGTCCGGTTGCTGGCGTACAGCAGGCCGTATCCGGTGACGTACACCAAGTCGTCCGCCCCGGGCCGGAGTTCGGTCAGGTCCGCGGTGGTCAGCGTGGCCTCGGCGCCGGGGCTGGTGACGAAGGTGCGTTCGCCGTCCGCGTCGACCAGGCAGACCACGAAGCCGGTGTCCGGTTCCGGGCGCGGTGCGAGCAGAATGTCGATGCCCTCGGCGCGCAGTGCGGCGCGGGCCCGGTCGCCGAAGGGGCCGGTGCCGTGCGCTCCCGCGTAGCTCACGGGAAGTCCCTGGCGGGCGGCGGCGGCCATGACGTTGAAGCCGCCGCCCGGGGTGCGCTCGGTGCGGGTGGCGAGGACGTCACCGCCGCGTTCGGGGAGGGCGGGGACTTCGAGGACGAGGTCGACGACGACGTTGCCGAGGTGCCAGAGCCGTGCGCTCATGTCCGCTCCCGCAGACCGAGCAGGGCTGCCGCCGTGGCATCCAGGTCGAGCGCCGGGTTGACGCGGACGAGCGTCTCCCGCGCGTCGGCCGGGAAAGCGTCCACCCCGTGGCAGGCGCCGCCGACGGCGCCCGCGATCGCGGCGATGGTGTCGCAGTCACCGCCGACGGACGCGGCGAGCAGCGCGGCCCGCCAGGGGTCGTCGGGGCAGGCTGCCAGCACGGCGAAGGCGGCGGGCACCGATTCCTGGGTGGCGAGGCTGGTGCCGACCAACGCGTAGACGCGCTCGCAGACTTGGGCCTCGGTGAGGCCCCGCGCCAACCCGGTCGCCCAGACGATCCGTTCGGCGACGTCGGCGGCGGCCACCCAGTGTCCGCGCCCCGCCGCCAACCGGGCCGCCGACACGGCCACTTCGACCGCCTCGGGAACCGACGCCCCGTCAAGTCCCGCGCTCACAGCGGCGGCCACCGCCGCGGCGCCGGCCAGCGCGACCCCGGTGTTGTGGGTCAGGCTGCTCGCCTCCACCACCCGGTCCACCAGTACGGCCGGATCGGCGACCGGCACCGCGATGCCCACGGGGGCGATCCGCATCGCCGCGCCGTTGGTGGTGCCGTATCGCCCGACTTCCTCCACCGGGGTGCCCGCGAGGACCTGCTCCACGGCGCGCTTGGTGGACGGGCCGAGCAGGTCGAGGGAGCCGCGGGCCCGCATGTCGTCCTCCCATGCGACGAGGCGCCGGGCCAGTTCGGCAGGGTCGACGCGCCCCTTGCCGTCGAGCAGCAACTCGGCGAGGAGCAGGGCCTGTTCGGTGTCGTCGGTGACGGCGCCGGCCGGCATCCCGGCGGCGAGGGGATGGTCCGGGTCGGCCGGGTGGAAGCCGGTGAGGAACGGGCCGTAGCGTGCGGTGATCTGTGGGCGGGACAGCATCTGGGTGGGCATGCCGAGGGCGTCCCCGAGGGCGAGCCCGTAGAGGGCTCCGGTGGCGCGGCTCTGGAGGGTCATGTGCACTTTCCGGGGCAGGGGTCGGCTTCTGGAGCAGGGGTCAGCCGAAGTCGAGGGTCAGCTGGAAGTGGTCGGGGTCGAGGAGGCTCACGACATGTTCGACGAAGGAACCGTCGGCGGCCCGGCTGGTCCGCCGCGTGTCGAGGAACCAGTCACCCGGTTCACGGCGCAGCAGTTCGGCCTCCCGGCCGTCGATCCGCCGCCCGCTCACCCGCTGTTCGCCGTGGTCCGGCCGCAGTCCGGCCCGCAGCATCACGTCGGTGAGCGACTCCTGGCGCAGTCCGCGTGACGGCAGGTCCCGCACTCCGGGCACGGGCGGCAGGAAGCTGCGTTCGTACGACACGACGACCGCGTCCGCCACCAGTTCCCGTATCCGCTCCACGCACACGAACTCGGCTGTCTTCAGGGTGAGTTGACGAGCGAGTTCCTCGTCCCGCCTGGCGTCCACCGCGAGGGTCCGCACCCGGGTGTCGATGCCCTGGATGGACAGTGCGTGGGCCCAGCCGAGGTGGTCGTCCAGGGGGCGGCCGTCGAAGAGGACGTAGGAGCCCTTGCCGGTGCGGGTGGCGATCAGGCCCGCCTCGCTGAGTTCGGCGAGGGCCGCGCGGACGGTCGTACGGCTGACGCCGAAGCGTTGGGCGAGGGCGTGTTCGCCGGGCAGTTGGTCGCCGGCGGGGCGGTGGCCGCTGCGGATCTCCTTGGCGAGGACCTCGGTGATCCGCTGGTGTTTGAGGCGGACGCCGGTCACGTTGCCTCCCCGACCGCCTCGGCGACCGTGACCACCCGGATCAGGGGCCGGTACAGGTCCATGACGTGCAGCGCCTTGGCGTGGGAGTCGTCGTCCACTCCGGCGCAGGCGTCGGAGACGACGAGTACCTCGACTCCGCTGTCGGCGGCGGCGAGTGCCGTGGAGAGGACGCAGCAGTCGGTGCTGACGCCGGCGAGGACGAGCGTGCCGGTGGGGGCGACGCGGTCGGCGAGTTCCGGGGTCCACTTGCCGAAGGTGGGCGCGTCCACCAAGTGCCGTGCCCGCGAGGCGAATTCGTCGGTCAGCTGCCAGAGCGGGGCGTCCGGCGGCTGGAGGGCGAAGGGCCATTGGTCGTAGTAGGCACGCCAGGCGCCGGTGGGCTTCTCCGGCGCCACGAAGCGGGTGAACGTGACGTGTTCGTCGAAGGCCGGCAGCAGTCGTCGTACGCCTGCCGCCGCCTCCGCGAAGCGCGGGGTGGCCCAGGGGCTGTCGGGTTCGGCGAAGACGCGCTGCATGTCGATGACGGCGAGGTGGCCGGGAGCGGTGGTCATACGGCGGCCACCGCCTCCGGGCTCGCGGCCTCGGCTTCCTGCCGCTGGACGCGGGCGCGGCCCAGGGCGAGCGTGCCGAGGAAGCCGAGGGCGAGGGCGGCCAGGACGCCGAGGTTGGCGTAGGCCCAGGAGCCGGACTTGCCACCGAGGCCGAGCGGGTCGAGCAGATAGCCCTGCCACGTCAGCCAGCTGGCGGCCGTGTTGGTGACCAGGCCCCAGCCGATCGCGGTGGCGGCGAGGGTGAGGAGGAGCGGGGTGAGCGCCACGTCGCCGTAGCGGCCGTTCGGGCGGAAGAGGTCGACGTCGTCGTAGTCGCGGCGGCGCAGGGCGAGGTCGGCGAGCATGATGCCGCACCAGGCGGCGATGGGGACGCCGAGGGTGGTGAGGAAGCCCATGAACTGGCCGAGGAAGTTGTCGGCGAAGAACACGATGTAGACGGAGCCCGCGATCATCAGGACGCCGTCGACGAGCGCGGCGAGGTAACGCGGCACCCGAAGTCCCGCCGAGAGGAGGGCCAGGCCGGAGGAGTAGATGTCGAGGACCGCGCCGCCGACCAGGCCGAGGACCGCCACCACGGCGAACGGGACGAGGAACCAGGTGGGCAGGATCGACGTCAGCGCGCCGATCGGGTCGGCGGCGACCGCCTTGTTGAGCGAGCTGGAGGAACCGGCGAGCAGCAGGCCGAAGACCAGCAGGAGCAGCGGGGCGACGGAGGCGCCGAAGGTGGTCCAGCCGATCACGCCTCTGCCGGACGAACTCCGGGGCAGATAACGGGAGTAGTCGGCGGCGGCGTTGACCCAGCCGAGGCCGAAGCCGGTCATCATGAACACCAGCGCGCCGATGAACTCCTGGGCGGAGCCCGCCGGTACGGCGCTGACCGTGCTCCAGTGGATGTGGTCGGCGACGAGGGCGATGTAGACGACGGTGAGCACGCCGGTGACCACGGTGATGACCGTCTGGAGCCGCATGATCAGGTCGAAGCCCATCACTCCGCCCACCACGATCAGCGCACCGACCACGATCAGCGCGACCACCTTGGTCTCGGTGCCGCCGCCCCAGCCGAGTCTGCCGAGGACGGTCGCGGTGGCCATCGTCGCGAGGGCGGTGAGCACGGTCTCCCAACCGACGGTCAGCACCCAGGAGATGACCGACGGCAGCCGGTTGCCGCGCACGCCGTAGGCGGCGCGGCTGAGCACCATCGTCGGCGCGGAGCCGCGCTTGCCGGCGACCGCGATGAAGCCGCAGAGCAGGAAGGAGAAGACGATGCCGATCACGCCCGCGACGAGCGCCTGCCAGAACGAGATCCCGAAACCGAGCGCGAAGGCACCGTAACTCAACCCGAGAATGGAGACATTCGCCCCGAACCAGGGCCAGAACAAGGTACTTGGGGTGCCTTTGCGTTCGGCGTCGCCGATCACGTCGAGACCGTGTGTCTCGACCTGGAGCTGCCGGGACTGAACTGTCTGGGATGTCTGGGGATCCGTCATCGTCGACCTACCTGTCTAGACGTGTTCAGTCGAGGCTAGGTCGGGGCGTGGCGGCCGTCAAGGGGAGATAAAGGCGCGTCAGTGGTGGTGACCGTGCCGGCCCAGGGTCTCCACGGGGGTCGCGCCGGGGCGGGTCCACTGCGGGACGGGGCGGCTGGTCGGGCCCCAGGTGGCCGCGCCGCCGGCGTCCGAGCGCCAGTACCAGCAGGCCGGGCGGCTCTCGGGCAGATACCCCTCGGGGTTGTCCTCCCACTCCTCGCCGCGGCCGTAGGGCGTCATGTCGAGCAGACCGAGGGAGCCGTTGACCACTTCGTTGCCCCGGCCCGTCGTGGAGTAGGTGAGGAACAGGCGGTCGCCCTCGCGCAGGAAGGAGACGAGGTGCCCCATTCCGCCGCCGATCGGCGCGGCCACGCCCCGCACCGAGTACCAGGGCTGGGTGTAGCCCATGAACGCGACGTAGGGAGCCACCTCGGTCCACGGGCCCGTGGTCAGGACGGCACAGGAGACGCCCCGGGCGTTGAGGTAGACGGCGTCCCGCAGGTGCCAGGCCGTGGTGGTGCAGCCCTCGCACTGTCCCTGGTGGGGTGCGCCGTCGTGCCACATGTGCTGGTAGACCACGAGTTCGTCGCGCCCCTGGAACAGGTCGAGGAACGGGACCGGCCCGTCGGCGCCGGTGACCTTCACCGTCCCGTCGAGTTCGACCCTCGGCAGCCGTCGCCGGGCCGCGGCGATCGCGTCGCCCTCACGGGTGTGCGCCTTCTCCCGGAGCAGCAGCTCCGCGCGCGCCGCCTCCCAGGTGGCCAGGTCCACGACCGGTGGCTTGCCGGGGAAGTCGCCGCTCGCGGTGCCGGGCGTGGTCGTCATGGTGCCCTCCGTGGTGTCTCGTACCGGTCGGTGTCGTACGACGTCCTGTCGACGTTCTACGACGGTCACCAGGACAGACTCGCGGCGCGACCGGAACTCATCGTCCAACTGGTGGGCCTGTGCCCTCTGTTGCGCACCCGCTTCCGCGGCCGTCTCGCGCCGCGGCAGCGCAACCTCTCGGGCGCCCGCTCGTTGTGCACGCGTCTCGGAACTCCCGCGAATTTGTCCGTGATCGGTAACAGGCGGATCCTTTCGCACCTTCACACCGTCCTGACGAGTGCACGGAACCGAACAACAGGACAAGGAACAGGGCTGACATGGCGCGGCACAGCGGGCGGGGTTGGTACGGCCGGGTACTCATGGCGGCGGTCGGTGTGACCGCGGTGGCGACCGCCACCTCGGTGTGGACCGCGCAGGCCGGTGTCGTCGACAAGCAGGGTGCCGCGGGTTCCGCGCGTCCCTCCGCCTCCCATGCGGCCCCCGCCCGGGCCGCCGTGTCGGAGGAGATCGTGCACGCCTCCGACAAGGGCGCGCGGGGCGTCAACATCACCATCGACGACGGACCGGACCCGACCTGGACGCCGGAGGTGCTCCAAGTCCTGCGGGAGAACGGCGTGAAGGCCACCTTCTGCATGGTGGGCACGCAGGCCGAGGCCCACCCGGACCTGGTCAAGGCGGTGGTGGCGGCCGGGCACCGGCTGTGCGACCACACGGTCTCGCACGACACCACGATGGACAAGAAGTCCGAGGCCTACCAGTCACAGGAGATCCTGAACGCCGAGAGCATGATCACCAAGGCGTCCGGGGGTGTCCGGCCGCAGTACTACCGGGCGCCGGGCGGCGCCTTCACTCCGTACAGCCGGCACCTCGCCGCCTCGCGGGGGATGCGTCCACTGGGCTGGAACGTCGACTCCAAGGACTTCGAACGCCCCGGCACCGCCGCCATCATCACCACGGTCAAGAGCGAACTGCCCAACGGGCCGACCATCCTGTTCCACGACGCCGGCGGCGACCGCTCCGAGACCGTGGCCGCGCTGCGCGAGATCCTGCCGTGGCTGAAGCAGCAGGGATATTCGTTCGGGTTCCCGGTGCGTTGAACGGCGTACCGAACCGCGTGTTGAACGGTTCGCCGAATTGACGGTCTCCGTTTTTCGGGTGACGAATATGTGTGGGAAATGTGGCAACGGTCCGCGAGGTGACGGTATTTAAGCGTGTCAATGCCGATTCGCGCCGCTGCCGGTTCCCGGCGAAGGCTTGCGGCGATATCGGCCGTGCAGTAACTACGTGACACATGAACCTGTTCAACCGTGCTGCGCCCCTCCGCCGCCCGGCACCCCCCGCCGCTCCGCGACGCCCCGCCGCCCCACCGGCTTCCACCTCCTCCGGCCTGCCCGATCCCGCCCTGGCGGCGCTGACCGGAGAGTGGATGATCGACCCCGCGCACAGCCGGATCGGCTTCTCCGTCCGGCACGCCATGGTGACGACCGTGCGCGGGTCCTTCGCCGAATACAAAAGCCGGCTCTACTTCGACGGCCGCAACCCCGCCCGTTCCCAGGCCGAGATCGTGGTGTCCACCGGAAGCGTCGACACCGGTGTGGAACAACGCGACGCGCACTTGGTCGGACGTGACTTCCTGGACTCCGCGAACTTCCCGCGCATGCGGTTCGCCAGCACCGCGGTGCAATTCGCCGGCAACGATGTCTACCGCATGCTCGGCGACCTCACGATCAAGGACACGACCCGTCCCGTCGTCCTGGAACTCACCTACATCGGCCATGTCACCGACCCGTTCGGCTACGAGCGCGCGGGCTTCGACGGGACCACCACCATCGACCGCTCCGACTGGGGTCTGACCTACAACTCCCGGCTGGCCGAGGGCGGGGCGATGGTGAGCGAGAAGGTGCGTCTCCAGTTCGACATCGCCGCGATCCGTACGCTGCCGACCGCCTGACGGAACGTTTACCCGCCCGGACGCCGTGTCGCCGTGCGCCTGATCATCAGATCGGCTCCGTGATCAGTCATCGGTCTCTCCCTTCCCTCGGAGCCGGCATCGCACCCCCTGCCGGGTGACGTCGAACGCGCGGGGCTCGTCCGCCGCTCCGGACCGTGATTGACAAGGGATTCCACAACGGTTGTCATGAACACATGCCGAGATATGTGGGGACCTGCCGTACTCACCGAGCCAACCGCCCTGCCCTCGGCACCGCCTGCGCCCCGTCACTGAACACACCGTGGAAGTACGGTCATTGACCGGGCGCCGCGAGCTGCTCGACGCCACCCGGGCCGAGTTGACGAACCGTCACGGAGTACTGCTCCACGGTCCCGCCGGGATCGGCAAGTCCGTGCTGGTGGCCGCCCTCGTGGCGTCCTCGGGTGCCCATCTCCGGGTGTCCGGAACGGTGTTGCACTGCTCGCCCGCCGAGGGGGACACCCGGCTCCCGTTCGCCGGTCTCGTCGACCTGTTCGCGCGGGTACCGGAGAGCCGCCTGGCAGCCTTGGCGCCCGAACCCCAAGTGGCTTTGCGGGCAGCCCTGTTGCGCGGCAAAGAGCCGGGCGGTGATCGGGATCGGCTCGCGCTCCGCGTCGCCGTTCTCGACGTGCTGCGCGCCCTCGCCGCCACCGGCCCCGTGCTGCTCGTCCTCGACGGCCTCCAGTGGCTCGACGAGCCGACGGCTGAGGTGCTCGCCTTCGTCGTACGGCGTGTCGAAGGCCTGGACGTACGGGTCGTGGCCGCCGAGCGGGTGGCCGAGGGCGAGCAGCCCCAACGGCCGCGCTGCTGCCCGCCGGACACCGTCGAACTTCCCGTACCGCCCCTCACCGACGACGAGGTGGCGCAGCTTCTGCCCACCGACCTGCCACCGGCGGTCCTCCGGGCCGTCCAGGACACCGCCGCCGGAAACCCTTGGTACGCACTGGAGTTGGGGCGGACGGCCCCGAGCGACGCGGCTGCCCTTGGCCTCGGCCGCACGCTGCCCGTACCCCGCAGGCTGCGCACCCTGCTCCTGGACCAGGTGCGTTCGCTGCCGGATTCAACGCGCCTCACCCTCCTCGTCGCGAGCGCCGCCGCCCGTCCCACTCTCACCGTGCTGCGCGACGCGGGGTTCCACGATCCCGCCGCCGACCTCGCGGAGGCCGAACGGCTCGGTGTCGCCGCGGCCGACGCCGACGGGGCCGTACGTTTCCGGCATCCGCTGATCCGGGCCGCCGTGTACGCCGACGCTTCGGAGCACGGTCGCAGGCAAGCGCACGCCCTGCTGGCCGACGCGGTCACCGAGCCGGTGGAGCGGGCCCGGCATCTCGCGCTCGCCCGCCCGTACGAGGACGAGACGACGGCCCGCACGTTGATGTCCGCGGCCGAGTCCGCCCGGCGCGACGGATCGCCCGACGCCGCCTTCGAACTGGCCGGGCTCGCGGCCCGGCGTACTCCCGGCGACCGTTTCGCCGAGCGCGCGGACCGGTTGCTGGCGGCGGCCGAATACGCGTGTGACGCCGGGCAGTTGGAGGAGGCGGGCCAGGCGGCCGAGACCGTGCTCGCCGGGTCGGGGTCCGCACGGCAGCGGGTACGGGCGCGGCTGGTCCTGCTGCGCAACGCCGGGCAGGCGTTGAAGGGGGCGCACGCCCTGATCGAGGAAGGGCTCCGGGATGCCGACGGCGACCCGCAGTCCGAGGCGTGGTTGCACCACTGGGCAGCCGTACGGGGCCTGCTGTGCGGGGAGTTGGAGGACGCGGCCCGGCATGCCCGGCGCGCCGCACGGCAGGCGGCCGTGGCCGGTGACACCGACACCCGGATCGGGGCGCTCGCCACACTGGCCCGGGTGCGCTCGCTGGGCGGCGAACCGGTCGCCGCCGACGTCGCGTTGGAGGAGGCCCTCGCGCTCACCGGTGGCGCCGACGCGGGGCCGGAGAGCTGGGGGCTGATCCGGATGCGGGCGATCCTCGCCCTCGACTCCGACAAGGTCACCGAGGCCCAGGAAAGGGTCGCTCAACTCCTCACGGAGATCGGGGAGTTCGCCGGGGTCGAGGAGGTCATGGCGACCCTGGTGGCGCTCACCCGTATCCAGGTGCGCGCCGGGCACTGCCGGGAGGCGCTGAACACCGCCGCCCGCTGCACACGTGCCGTGGCCGAGACCGGCGTACAGGCCGCTCCGGCGCTGTACGCCGCCGCGCTCGCGGCGACGGCCGGGGGCAGTGCCGACGAGGCCCGGCGCCTGGCCGAGCAGGCGGTGCGGGCCTCGGAGGCGGACGGCGACCGGCTGTTCCTGCTGCGGGCGCTGGCGGTGCTGGGGCAGGCCGAGTTGCTCGTCGGCGACCCGCGTGGGGCCGCGTCCGCGGTCGAGGCGCTGCAACGCGTGAAGGAACTCGGTGCGGCCATGTCCGCCGCCGATCCGCCCCTGCTGCACTGGTACAGCGACCTGGCCGAGGCCCTGGTCGTGCTGGGTGAGACGGACGCGGCCGGGGCCGTGATCGACGAGGCCCGCGCACGGGTGTCCGGCGACGCGCCCGGCAGCGTACTGGCGGCCCTGGAACGGGCGGAGGGACTGCGCGAGGCCGGGCTCGGCCGGGCGAAGGAGGGGGCGGTACGGCTGCGGGCCGCCGTGGAGCGGCTGCGGCAACTCCCGTTGCCCGTGGACCTGGTACGCACCCTGATCGCTCTCGGCGCCGTCGAACGGCGTGCGCGGCACCGGAACGCGGCACGGACCGCTCTCGGTGAGGCGCTGGAGACGGCGACGCGTATCGGTGCCGTTCCGCTGGCGGCGCGGGCCGGGGACGAACTGGCCCGTCTGGAGGCCGGCGACCGGGACGGTGAGGGGCGGCCCGAACTCACGCCCACGGAAGCGCGGGTCGCGGAACTGGTCGGCGGCGGGGCCACCAACCGGGAGGTCGCGGCGGAGCTGTTCATCAGCGTCAAGACGGTCGAGGGCACCTTGTCGCGGGTCTACCGCAAGGTCGGTGTCCGCTCGCGCACCGCGCTCGCCCACGCGATGGCGGTCGCCGTCATCGCCTCCGGCGCGGCGACCGTGAGCGTCGGCGACGACGACCAACAGCAGCCCGCCACACAGCCCGTGACGATCAGTCAGCCGGGCCGCGTCCGTACGCCCCGCGCGCTCGGCAACCGTCGCTGACCTGTCATCCGCGGTTCATGTGACATCCGCAGTTAACACACAACGCAAGGGTTCCCCCGCTTATGCGGGTGGGGCTGATGTTCCTACGGTGAAGCCGTTCCGCTTCCGGGACAGCAACCCCCCACTCCTCGGAGGACCTCAGTGACGTCACGCCTGAAACTGGTCGGTCTGATCGCCGTACCGGCTCTGCTCGCCGCCGCCGTCCCCAGCGCCTACGCCGCCGCCCAGCCGCACACAACTCGCGCCGCCATCGCGGGAGATGTCCTCAAGGGCCTGAACCACGACGCGTCCCGCACCGGCGCCGTCGCCGCCGGCAAGCGCATATCGGTGGCCATCAGCCTGACGCCCAGAAACGCCAAGGCGCTCGACACGTTCATCGTCAACGTCAGCAATCCGCGGTCGAGTTCCTACGGCCACTATCTGACGAAGGCTCAGTTCGCTGCCCGGTACGGCCGTACCGACGCCGAGGTCAAGCAGGTGAAGGCGTTCCTGCGCGCCCAGGGGCTCACCGTCGGCAAGGTCCACTCGGGGAACCTGCTGGTCGACGCCAGCGGTACCGCCGCCCAGTTGGAGAAGGCGTTCGGCACCAAGCTGTCGACGTGGAAGGACGCCAGGTCGGGCCGCTCCTTCTACGCCAACGAGACCGCGCCGACCCTGCCGACCGCCATCGCCGGCCTCGTCAGCGACGTCACCGGCCTCAACAACCGCGCCCAGCTGCACCACCAGGCGACCCACACCGTCGCTCCGCGCAACGGCCCCGGCGGCGGCTACACCCCGGCGCAGCTCAAGGGCGGCTACAACGTCTCCGGTACGTACACCGGCAGCGGCCAGAAGATCGCGCTGCTGGAGTTCGACGGCTTCGCGCAGTCCAACATCACCAAGTACGACACCAACTACAGCCTGGGCTCGCCCACCCCGACCGTCTCGAAGGTGGACGGCGGTTCCGGCGCGCTCGGTGACGGCCAGGTCGAGGTCGAGCTGGACATCGAGGTGCTGCACGCGATCGCCCCCAAGGCGAACGTCACCGTCTTCGAGGGTCCCAACTCCGACGCGGGTGAGGTCGACACCTACCAGGCCATCGTCGACAGCGGCATCCCGACCACGTCGATCAGCTGGGGTGCCTCCGAGAGCCAGCGCACCACCTCCAACATCAACGCCGTGGACGCCGTCTTCAAGGCGGGCGCGGCCGAGGGCCTCGGCTTCTACGCGGCCTCCGGCGACAACGGCTCGGACGACGCGGGCGACGGCACGACCACCGTCGACTACCCGGCGAGCGACCCGTACGTCACCGGTGTCGGCGGCACCAAGCTGACCGTCACCTCCGCCAACGCCTTCAGCAAGGAGGTGGCCTGGTCCGGCGGTGGCGGCGGCAAGTCCTCCGTCTTCAAGATCCCCAGCTGGCAGACCGCGGTGCAGAAGAGCGCCGGCGGCGGCTACCGCCAGGTCCCGGACGTCTCGGCGCACGCCAACCCCAGCCCCGGCGTCTCCATCTACTCGCAGGGTTCCTGGACCTCGGTCGGCGGCACCAGCGCCGCCGCGCCCGAGTGGGCGGCCTTCGGCGCGCTCTACAACCAGCAGGCCGCGGCGGCCGGCAAGGCCAACCTCGGCTTCGCCAACCCCGCGCTCTACGCGGCGAGCGGCACCGGCTTCCACGACATCACCAGTGGCAGCAACGGCGCCTACTCCGCCGCCACCGGCTGGGACTTCACCACCGGCTGGGGCTCGTACAACGCGGCGACCCTGGCGACCAAGCTGCTCGGCTGACCGCCGGTAGCCGACTTGGCTGATGTGAAGAGCGGGCCGGGTTCCCTCCCGGCCCGCTCTTCACATCAGTCGAAAAGCCATGCCCTGCCTCAACTGTCGTAGTCGACGGCGAGCGTGTCGGAGACGGGGAAGGTCTGGCAGGTGAGGACGTAACCGGCGTCGACCTCCGCGGGTTCGAGGGCGTAGTTGCGGCGCATGTCCACCGTGCCGTCGGTGACCAGCGCGCGACAGGTGCCGCAGACGCCGCCCTTGCAGGCGAAGGGCAGGTCGGGGCGGGTCTTCTGGGCGCCGTCGAGGATCGAACCGCCCTTGGGCAGCGCGGAGTTGGTGGTGCGGCCGTCGAGCGTGACGCTCACCTGGCTGACGGGGCCGTCATAGACCTTGTCGATGTGCTCGTTGGTCCGTACGGGCTCGTCGTCGGCGTAGAACAGCTCCTGGTGGACGCGTTCGGCGGGGACGCCGAGGCCGGCGAGGACCTGTTGGGCGTCGCGGATCATGCCGTGCGGGCCGCACAGCCACCAGTGGTCGGCGGTGTCCACGTCGACGAGGGCGTCGACGAGCGCCGTGAGCCGGTCGGCGTCGAGGCGGCCGGAGAGGATCTCCGCCTCGCGCGGTTCGCGGGACAGGATGTGCGCGAGCTGGAACCGGCCGGGGTGCAGGTCCTTCAGGTCGGCGAGGTCGTCGGCGAACATCACGGTGTCGCTGCGCCGGTTGCCGTAGAAGAGCGTGACGCGGGAGCGGGGGTCGGCGGCGAGGACGGATTCCGCGATGGACAGCATCGGGGTGATGCCGGAGCCGGCGGCGATCAGGACGTGGTGGCCGGGGCGGGTCAGGTCCGGGGTGAAGGCACCGGTGGGGGCCATCACCTCGACGGTGTCCCCGGGGCGTACGTCGTTGACCAGCCAGGAGGAGAACAGGCCGCCGGGGACGACCCGTACGCCGATCCGGGGGCGCGCGCCCGCCGGGGAGCAGATGGAGTACGAGCGGCGCTCGTCGCGTCCCTCGACCTCGCGGCGGAGGGTGAGCGACTGGCCGGGCCGGTACGCGAACTCCGCGGCGAGGTGGTCGGGGACGTCGAAGCCGATGGCGGCGGCGTCCTCGCACAGCGGCTCGACGGCGGCGACCCGCAGGGCGTGGAAGACCGGGCGCCGGCGCGCCGGGCGGGCGGGGGTGGTCGGGGCCGGGGCGGTCACTGGTCCACCGTCCTTTTCGCGGGCGGGAGGTGGAGGCTCACCAGGGGTGGGAGGTGGGGGCTCGCCACGGACGGGGGCTGGAGGCCCGCCACGGACGGGAGGTGAGGGCTCAGGACGGGCCGGAACTGAGGGCTCGCCATGAGCGGGGGCTGAGGACTCACCACGGGCCGGAGCTGAGGACTCACCACGGGCGGCAGGTGCGGGCTCGCCATCAGATCTCCTTGACGTACTCGAACGGCTCACGGCAGGCGCGGCACCGCCACAGGGCTTTGCAGGAGGTCCCGCCGAAGTGCGAGGTCTCCTCGGTGTCCGCCGATCCGCAGCGGGGGCAGGGCACCGTGCGGCGGGTCGGCGACAGGGTGAGGACCAGCGGACCGCGGGGGGCTGCGCCCGGCGGTGCGATGCCGTGTTCGGTGAGCTTGGCGCGGCCCGCCGGGGTGATCCAGTCGCTGCTCCAGGACGGGGTCAGGACCGTACGGATCTCCACGCGCGCGTACCCGGCGTCCGTGAGCCGGGCGGCCACCTCGGCGCGCATCTCGGCCATGGCGGGACAGCCGGAGTAGGTGGGCGTCAGGCTCGCGACAACCGTGCCGTCCTCGCTCACCTCGACGTCACGCAGGACGCCGAGGTCGGCCAGCGTGAGCATCGGCATCTCGGGATCGGGCACCTGCGCGGCGATGTGCCGGGCGCGTCGCGCGTCGAGCAGGGTGGTCACCATGTCGCCTCCGGGTGGGCGCGGGCCACGCTCTGGAGTTCGGCCAGCAGCGGGGCCAGGTGTTCGGTGCGGTCGCCGGCGCGGCCGTGTCCGGGAACCGGTGCCACCTCGGGCAGCACGAGCCCGGCGGCGTCGGTGACCTGGCGGAGCACGGCCAGTACTTCGTCCCTCAACTCCCCCGCGTCCCCGAAGAGTTCGCCCCCGTCCCCCGCGAAGAGCTCGTCCACGTACGGCGCGACGGCGGCCAGCGCGTCCCGCATCCGCCGCTGCGACTCCTCGGTCCCGTCGCCCAGCCGGACGACCCACTCGGCGGCGTACTGGCGGTGGTACGCCAGCTCCTTGACGCCCTTGGCGGCGATGGCGGCCAGTACCGGGTCCGGTGTGCCGACGGCGATCCGATCGAAGAGGGCCAGCCGCCAGGAGGACAGCACCAGCAGCCGGGTGACGGAGAACGCGAAGTCGCCGTTGGGGAGTTCGGCCAGCCGTACGTTGCGGAAGTCGTCGGCGTCGCGGAAGTAGGCGTAGGCGTCCTCGCCGCGTCCCGTGCCGTCGACCTGACCGGCACGGGCGTAGAGCAGGCGGGTCTGGCCGAGCAGGTCGAGCCCGATGTTGGCGAGCGCGACCTCCTCCTCCAACTCCGGTGCGGCCGTGCACCATTGGGCCAGCCGCTGCGCGCTGACGAGCGCGTCGTCGCCAAGTGCCAGGCAGTACGCGGCCAGTTGAGCGGTGTCGGTCCCCTCCGGAACGGTCTGGTCGACGCCGTGCAGCGGGTTCTCGAAGCCGGTGCCGAACGCCCAGCGGGCATCGCTGTCGTCGTGCCCCTCGGCCAGGGACAGATAGACGTGGTCGTCGCTCATTCCCTGCTCCTAGATGTGGGGGACGTCGTCGGGGATGTCGTAGAACGTGGGGTGGCGGTAGACCTTGTCGGCGCTCGGCGCGAAGAACGGGTCCTTCTCGTCGCGGGTCGAGGCGGCGATGTACTCCGAGCGCACGACCCAGATGGACACGCCCTCGTTGCGCCGCGTGTAGAGGTCGCGGGCGTGGGTGAGCGCCATGGCGTCGTCGGCGGCGTGCAGCGAGCCGACGTGGACATGGTTCAGGCCGCGCTTTCCGCGGACGAACACCTCGTACAGGGGCCAGTCCTGCGTCATGCCGCCGCTCCTTCGGTGTTCTGTGCGCGGGCGGACCGGGCGGACTTCTGTGTCCGGGCGGCCTGCTTCGCCGCGTGGGCGGTGGCCGCCTCCCGGACCCAGGCGCCCTCCTCGTGGGCGGCCCGGCGACGGGAGATCCGCTCCGCGTTGCGCGGTCCGTCACCGCGGATCACACGCTGCAACTCGGACCAGTCGGGGGTGCCGAAGTCGTGGTGGCCGCGCTCCTCGTTCCAGCTCAACTCCGGGTCGGGGAGGGTGACTTGGAGCTTCTCCGCCTGCGGGACCGTCATGTCGACGAAGCGCTGACGCAGTTCGTCGTTGCTGTGCCGCTTGATCTTCCAGGCCATGGAACGCGCCGAGTTGGGCGAGTCGTCGTCGGGCGGCCCGAACATCATCAGCGACGGCCACCACCAACGGTCCACGGCGTCCTGGACCATGGCCCGCTGGGCGTCCGTGCCGCGCATCATCGTGAGCAGCAACTCGTAGCCCTGGCGCTGGTGGAAGGACTCCTCCTTGCACACCCGCACCATGGCCCGCGCGTACGGCCCGTACGAGCACCGGCACAGCGGCACCTGGTTGCAGATCGCCGCGCCGTCCACGAACCAGCCGATCACACCGACGTCGGCGAAGGTCGGTGTCGGGTAGTTGAAGATCGACGAGTACTTCTGCCGACCCGAGATCAGCGCATCGGTCAGCTCCGCGCGGTCCGCGCCCAGGGTCTCGGCGGCCGAGTACAGATACAACCCGTGTCCGGCCTCGTCCTGCACCTTCGCGAAGAGGATCGCCTTGCGGCGCAGGGAGGGGGCGCGGGTGATCCAGTCGCCCTCCGGCTGCATCCCGATGATCTCCGAGTGGGCGTGCTGCGCGATCTGCCGGATCAGCGTCTTGCGATAGCCGTCGGGCATCCAGTCGCGGGGCTCGATCCGCTGGTCCTTGGCGATCGTGGCGTCGAACTGCTCCGAGAGCCGCGTTTCGTCCCAGCCGGCGGCTGACGCCTCCGTGCCTGTGCTGGTCATCGACACACCACCTTCCCTACCGACCATTCGTTCGGTACCCAGTCTGATGGGTTTCCCCCGGCGAGGCAAGACCTGCCGGGCGAAGGGCCACTCAGCACCCCGCGAACGACGGCTCCGCCCGCACGGGAAAGGCCTCTACGGGGACCCCGTGGGCCCGCGTCGCGCCGAGCCGCTCCTGCACCGCCGCCGTCCTATACGCCCCGGTGCGCCAGCCCCCACCGCCACGCCCCCTCGGCGCCGAAACGATCACCGCGCAGCCCCAGCTCGGCGGCCCGCGAAGGACCGACCGCCCGCGCGAGCGCCGGCGAGGCGCGCCGACGCGAGCAGAAGTCGGGCAGCTCGGAGCCGGTCCGAGGCGCGCGTTCCACCTCTTGACAGGCAGGGGTGTCGCTGGATTACTTGGCCGTGCCGCACGCTAACCGAATGTTCGGTCGGTCCACAAGGTGGTGGAAGATGACGCAGGCCACTGACACGGCTTCGAGCGGCACGGCCTCCGGTCCGGCGGAGCGGATGTTCGCCTCGGACGAGGCGTCCCGGGCCCTCGGCATCGAACTCGTCGAGCACGGCGACGGGACCGCCGTCCTCCGTATGACCGTGACCCCGGCCATGGTCAACGGACACGGGACCGCCCACGGCGGCTGTCTGTTCCTGCTCGCCGACTCCGCCTTCGCCTGTGCCTGCAACAGCCGCGGCCCGGTGACCGTGGCCGCCGCGGCGGACATCGACTTCGTCGCCCCGGCGCACGAGGGCGACGTCCTGGTCGCGACCGCGACGGAGCGCACCCGGTTCGGCCGCAGCGGCATCTACGACGTGACCGTGCAGCGCGGCGACCAGGTGATCGCGGAGTTCCGGGGCCGCAGCCGCAGTCTGAGCAGCGCGAGGACGAAGGAGTCCCCATGAGCAGCGATCCGGCGGCACCACCGGCCTCGGCACCCGTGGGTCCGCGTCTGGGGGAACCGCTCCCCGACGGGTTGCTGGACGCCGCCGAGCGCCTCACCCGCGAGGAACTGCGCGAGCACCAACTCGGCCTGCTCCAGGCCACCTTGCGGCACGCCTACGACAACGTGGAGCTGTACCGCCGCAAGTTCGACGCGGCCGGTGTCGAGCCCGGTGACTGTCACACCCTGGAGGACCTGGCCCGGTTCCCCTTCACCACCAAGGCCGACCTGCGCGACACGTACCCCTTCGGCATGTTCGCCGTCCCCATGGACCAGGTCCGCCGTATCCACGCCTCCAGCGGCACCACCGGCCGCCCCACAGTCGTCGGCTACACAGAGAACGACATTTCCATGTGGGCCGACGTGGTGGCCCGCTCGATCCGCGCGGCCGGCGGCCGCCCCGGGCACAAGATCCATGTGTCGTACGGCTATGGGCTGTTCACCGGTGGTCTGGGCGCCCACTATGGTGCCGAGCGCGCGGGCTGCACCGTGATCCCCGCCTCCGGCGGCATGACCGCGCGCCAGGTGCAGATCATCACGGACTTCAAGCCCGAGATCATCATGGTCACCCCGTCCTACCTGCTCACCCTCCTCGACGAGTTCGAGCGCCAGGGCGTCGACCCGCGCACCAGCTCCCTCAAGGTGGGCATCTTCGGCGCCGAGCCGTGGACGGAGGAGATGCGCCGTGAGATCGAGGAGCGCGTGGACATCCACGCCGTCGACATCTACGGCCTGTCGGAGGTGATCGGCCCCGGCGTGGCGCAGGAGTGCGTGGAGACCAAGGACGGCCTCCACGTGTGGGAGGACCACTTCTACCCGGAAGTCGTCGACCCGCACACCGACGAGGTGCTCCCCGACGGAGACAGCGGTGAACTGGTCTTCACCTCCCTCACCAAGGAGGCCCTGCCGATCATCCGCTACCGCACCCGTGACCTGACCCGCCTGCTGCCCGGCACCGCCCGCCCGGCCTTCCGGCGTATCGAGAAGATCACCGGCCGCTGCGACGACATGATCATCCTGCGCGGGGTGAACGTCTTCCCCAGCCAGATCGAGGAGATCCTGCTGCGCACCCCCGCCGTCGCCCCGCACTTCACGATCCAGCTGAGCCGGCGCGGCCGGATGGACCACATGACGGTCCGTGCCGAGGCCCGCCCCGGCGCCACTTCCGAGCAGCGGGAGGCCGCCGCGACGGCGATCGGCAAGGGCGTCAAGGACGGCGTGGGCGTGACCGTGACGGTGGAGATCGTCGATCCGGAGACCCTGGAGCGCTCGGTGGGGAAGATCCGCCGGGTCGAGGATCTGCGGGAGCGGTGACATCCGAGGCCGTCCCGACCGGTGTGGTCCCCCACCTTGTCACCATGGCCCGGTGACCAGGACACCTGTGCAGAGCCCGGCCGGCCGCCACGGCCGTCCCGCCTACGACCGCGCCTCGCTGCTGGAGATCGCCGTCGTGGACTTCAACGAACGCGGCTACGACGGCACCGGCATGGAGGAACCGGCCAGGCGCCCGGGCCTCAGCAAGTCGAGCATCTACCACCATGTGTCCGGCAAGGAGGAACTCCTCGAACTCGCGGTCAACCGCGCCCTGGACGCCCTGGACGCCCTGTTCGCCGTGCTCGACGAGGAGGAGAAGCGGACCCGGGACCCGGACGGCGGGTCCCCGGAGACCACCGCGACCGCCCGGATGCAGCGCGTCGTCCACCGCGGCGTCGAGGTGCTCGCCGCCGAACTGCCCTACGTCACGCTGCTGTTGCGGCTCCACGGCAACAGCGAGGTCGAGCAGCGGGCACTCGCCCGGCGCCGTGAATTCGACCACCGGGTCGCCGAGTTGATGACCCGGGCGGCGGCCGAGGGCGGCAAACGGGCGGACATCGACCCGCATCTCGCGAGCCGGCTGCTGTTCGGCACCGTCAACTCCCTCGTGGAGTGGTACCGCCCGGACCGCGGCCTGACCGTGGAGACGCCGGCCGACGCCCTGACGACCATCCTCTTCGACGGCCTGCACGGACGCGCGGCGCGCTGAGAGGCACGACCTGCCCAACTCCCCTCTCCCACAAGCCACATGACCCACCCGAGTACGGTGATCGACAGCTCGGCCGGATCCCCGATTCCCGGTCGGCGCGATGGAGTTGCCATGACGACCCACCCCCAGCCGTCACCGCGGATCGACACCGGCAAGGCACATCCGGCGCGGGTCTACGACTGGCTGCTCGGCGGCAAGGACAACTACCCGGTCGACGAGGCCGTCGGAGAGCGGCTGCCGCCCGAGGCGAGGGACGCGGCCCGGCAGAACCGCGAGTTCATGCACCGCGCGGCGACCTGGCTCGCCGGCCTGGGCATCGACCAGTTCCTGGACATCGGCACGGGCATCCCCACCGAGCCCAACCTGCACCGGATCGTCCAGAAGGCGGTGCCGACGGCGAAGGTCGTCTACGCCGACAACGACCCGATCGTCCTGCGGCACGCCGAGGCACTGCTGGTCAGCCACCCCGACGGGGTCACCGACTACATCCAGGCCGATGTGCGCCGGCCGGAGCACATCGTCGAACACGCCCGCCACGTCCTGGACTTCACCCGCCCGATCGCCCTCTCGCTGATCGCCCTCATGCACTTCATCCCCGACGAGCAGGACGCCCACGGCATCGTCCGCGACCTCGTCGCCACCCTGCCGCCCGGCAGCTACCTGGTGCTGTCGCACGCCGCGTCCGACCTCTACCCCGAACTCGCCGAACAGGTCACCGCCCAGTACGCCAAGGGCGGCATCACACTCGGCTTCCGCACCCGCGAGGAGGTGGAACGCTTCTTCGCCGGCCTCGACCTGGCGGAGCCCGGCCTGGTGACGGCCACGGAGTGGCACCCCCCGACGCCGGACGACGCCCTGGAGGGCAGCGGGATCTACGCGGGGTTGGCACGGGTCCGCCGAGCCCGGATCAGCCCGCGCGAACCGACGGATCGCCGGGGCTCCTCGTCCCCGCCGTCCACCATCCGCGCCGCGACGGCACAGGCCGGCCTACAGCGCACGTCCGACCCCGAGGACTGACGGGACCTTTCCCTCCGGCGACGAACAGCGGTGCGGGGTGCGCGAGTTCGCCGTAGCCGATCGCGTTCCGCTTCTCCGTGAGGCCCCGGCGTCTCTCAACTCCCTTGGCCAAAGGGGGCATTGGCACGCTCCGGCCACAGGAATCCCTTGAGCCCCTTCGTGCTCGGACCGCACGCTGGGCCGGACCTCACCAGGTCTCTCAAGGGGAGGAAAGCCCACAGATGCGAAGACTCCACGCCCTCTGCACCCTGGCAGGCACCGCCGCTCTGCTCGCGGGTGCGATCGTGCCCTCGGCAGCGGCTCCGCCCTCCGCGTCGGACGCCCCATCGGGCGCGGCGCAGGGCAGTACCCGGACCGTCACCCTCATCACCGGAGACACGGTCTCCCTCACCGTCGGCGCGGACGGGAAGTCCGCCGTCGACGCCCGGCCCGGCAAGGGCCGCACAGGCGTCGACTTCGTGACCACCGAGCAGAAGGGCGAGGTCAGCGTCACACCCGACGACGCGGTCCCGCTCGTCCAGGCCGGCCGCCTCGACCCGGCCCTCTTCAACATCAGCCAACTCGTCAAGCAGGGATACGCCGACGAGAAGACCGGCACCATCCCGCTGATCGCCGCCTACGCGAAGGGCTCCGAGATCCCCGAGGGCGCGCGCCGGACGCGCGCCCTGCCCGGAATCGGCGGCGCCGCGCTCAGCGCGCGGAAGTCGACCGCGTCGTCCACGTTCTGGGCGGACATCGCCCCGGCCCGCGGCACCTCCCCCCTCTCCAAGGCCGCCCGCCAACTCGGCGACGGCCTAGACAAGTTGTGGCTGGACGCGAAGGTCTCGGCGTCCCTCGACGTCAGCGTCCCGCAGATCGGCGCCCCCGACGTGTGGAAGGCCGGCTTCGACGGCAAGGGCGTCAAGATCGCCGTACTGGACACCGGTGTGGACACCGGACATCCGGACCTCGCGGGCAAGATAGCGGAGTCCGAGAGCTTCGTACCGGACGAAGGGATACAGGACGGATTCGGCCACGGCACGCACGTGGCCTCCATCCTCGTCGGCTCGGGCGCGGCCTCCGGCGGCCGGTACAAGGGCGTGGCACCGGGCGCGGAACTGGCGGTCGGCAAGGTCCTCGACGACACCGGACACGGCCAGGAGTCGTGGATCATCGCGGGCATGGAGTGGGCCGCCGACTCGGGGGCGAAGATCGTCTCCATGTCCCTGGGCGGTACGGCGTCGGGTTCCTCGGACCCGCTGAGCGAGACGGTGGACCGGCTCTCGGCGTCCACCGGAACCCTGTTCGTCGTCGCGGCGGGCAACGCGGGCCCCTCCGACGAGACCATCGGCACGCCGGGCATCGCGGACTCCGCGCTGACGGTAGGCGCGGTCGACAAGTCGGACCACCTGGCGTCCTTCTCCAGCCGCGGCCCGCGCCTCGGCGACTCCGCGGTCAAACCGGAGATCACCGCGCCGGGCGTGAACATCACGGCGGCCCGCGCCGCCGGCACCACCATGGGCACGCCGGTCGACGACTACTACACGACCGCGAGCGGTACGTCGATGGCGACCCCGCACGTCGCGGGCACGGCGGCGCTCGTGGCGCAGGCGCATCCGGACTGGACGGGCGAGCAGATCAAGGAGTCCCTGGCCAGCACCGCCAAGACGCAGTCGGACGCGGACGTCTACGAGCAGGGCGACGGCCGGGTCGACGCGGTCCGGGCGGTCGAACAGGGCGTCTTCGGCACCTCCACGCTGAGCTTCGGCACCTACGACGACTCCGCCACCGGCGTCGACAGCAAGGACATCACGTACACCAACACCACTGACCAGCCGGTCGAGTTTAAGCTCGCCTCGACCCTGGCCCCGGCCGCGCCCGGCGCCGATTCCGTGACCGTGCCCGCGCACGGCACCGCCACGGTCCCGGTCTCCGTCGACCCCACGAGGGTCGACCAGGGCCGCTACTCGGGGCATGTCACGGCGAGTGGCGGCGGCGTCCTGGTCACCACGGGTGTCGGCTTCGAGAAGAAGCCGAAGACCTACGCCCTGAAGATCTCGCTGGTGGGCCGCGACGGGCAGCCGAACACCGGGGCCGCACTGTACGCCCTGCAGGAGCTGAACGGCCTCTACCCCAACGAGTCCGGCTTCGTGGGCTCGGGTTGGACCTGGCAGGTCCCGGCGGGCACATACTCCATGGGCGCCTGGATCCCGGACCGCGACGGGAGCGGTCTGGCCGTCGGTACCTCGGTCGTCGGTGATCCCGAGATCAAGGTCGACGGCGACACCGCGATCACCCTCGACGCCCGCAAGGCGGTGGAGATCAAGCCGAAGACGAAGGAGGACTCCGAGTTCCAGGGATTCACCACCGCCTGGCACCGGGAGGGGCCGGGCAGTTCCTTCGGAACGTCCTACACCCAGGGCTGGTGGACCGACCACATCTATGTGGCGCCGACCAAGCCGGTCACCGAGGGCACCTTCGAGTTCTACTCCAAGTTCCGTCTGTACGCGAAGGAGTTGACCGCGAGCGTCAGCACTCCGGAGAAGGATGCGCTGTCCCTCTACTACTCGCAGACGTACAACGGTCTGCCGACGAAGTTCAGCGGGGAGCACACGGTACGGGCGGTGGACGCGGGTGCCGGTACGGCGGCCGACTTCGCCGGGCTCGACGTCAAGGGCAAGGCGGTGGTGGTCGGCGTGGGCGCCACCGAACGGGCGGACACCGCACTGGCCAACGCGACGGCGGCCGGGGCGAGTTACGTCATCGCCTACCACAAGTCACCCGGATTCTGGATCAGCGCGGTGGACCACGCGACCGGCGTCCCACTGATGATCGCCACGGGTGAGGAGGGCGCCCATCTGGCCGACCTCCTGAAGACCGGCAAGAAGGTCACCCTGAAACTGAACGGCATCCCGGTCAGTCCCTACGTCTACAACGCGACCTTCCCGCAGAGCGGCGCCGTCACCGCGAACCAGACCTACCGTCTGGACCACTCCAACACGGCGAAGCTGAAGGCCCGTTACTACGGGGACACGGCCGGCCAGACGGGCATGGACAACCTCTACTCCTACCTCCCCTGGCAGCGGTTCAGCATCGACAGCTCCAAGTACCTGCCGCTCGGCACGACCCGCACCGAGTACTACTACGTCAGCCCGACCACCCGCACCTGGCACGTCGTCTACCCGAACTATCAGGCCCGCCTGGGCACATGGAGCCCGCTGCGGACCTTCGGCACCGCGACCTCGGCACCGGACGAGGACTGGCTGCGCCAGGTGGTCCGCCCTGCGAGCAGTCAGGAGTACGGCCCCTCCAAGCGCACCGGCGACCAACTCACCATGTCCGTACCGGAGTTCGGCGACTCCACCCCCGGCCACTACGCGTACGCCGACGGGGTCAACGACACCGGGAAGGGCAAGCTCTACGCGGACGGGCAGTTGGTCGGCGACTCCCTCATCGGCGGCTACGGCGTCTTCACCGTCCCGGCGGTGAAGGCCTCGTACCGCTTCGTGCTCGACGCCCAACGCACCACCGCCTGGTCGCGGTTCTCCACCGGCACCCACACCGAGTGGTCCTTCTCCTCGACCCACACGGACACGACGACGGCGCTGCCCCTGCTCTCCGTCGACTACTCCGTGCGGGGTCTCGATCTCCTCAACCGCGCCGATTCCCACGGCAGGACGACGCTCGGGCTCTCGGTCCGGGACCAGACGGGGAGCGTCAAGGCCGCTTCGCTGAAGGCCTGGGTGTCGTACGACGACGGCACGTCC
Source organism: Streptomyces sp. NPDC088350 (assembly GCF_044753545.1). Taxonomy (NCBI): domain Bacteria; kingdom Bacillati; phylum Actinomycetota; class Actinomycetes; order Kitasatosporales; family Streptomycetaceae; genus Streptomyces; species Streptomyces sp. NPDC088350. Next base: position 151,949 of record NZ_JBIVNL010000005.1, read on the forward strand.
TGGAAGGAAGTGAAGGTCCGGCACGGCAGGGCGGAGGTCGGGCACGCGAAGGGAGCGCAGTTCGTGTCACTGCGGGTGCAGGCGTCCGACGCGGCCGGCGACCGGATCGACCAAACCGTGCTGCGGGCCTATGGCTTGAAGTAGCCGTGGGGCACCACCACCGCCGACAGTGATCCCACCGCTTTAACAAAGATCCTCTAGCGTGCCGAGCCATGGCGAACACGGCACCCGACCTGGCCACCCACTCGGCACCCCGACCGACCCCCGCCGCGAGCCCCTGGGCCGCGGTGGGGGTCTCCGCCTTCGACGAACTCCTCTACCAGACGATCCTCCACCAGCCCGACGCGGACCGGGCCGGCTGGGCGGTGCTCACCGGCACCACCCCGGGCCGGGTGGACGAGGCCTGCGACCGGCTGCTCGCACTCGGGCTGCTCCAACTCCCGGATTCCATGGGCGGGTTACGGGCCGTCGACCCGCGCGTGGCGATCCGCGCCCTGATCCGCCGCCGGGAGACCGAGTCGGAACTGCTCGCCGCCACCGCCGAGGAGATGGCGACGGTGTACGAGGCGGGGCTGCTGCGCGAGGACCCGTCCCGGCTGCTCGACGTCGTGTCGGGCGAGGGCGCCAACTCGGCCCGTCTTGAGGAGCTGTACGCGCGCGCCGAGCACGAGGTGTGCATCTTCGACACTCCCCCGTATCTCGCCCCGCGCACCCCGCAGTTGGACCTCCAGACGGAGCTGCTGAACCGCGGTGTCGGCTTTCGCACGGTGTACGCGGCCACCGCGCTGGAGGACCCCGACGTCCTCTACCACGCCTGGAAGATGGTCGAACTCGGGGAACAGGCGCGGGTGTTGCCCGCGGTGCCGGTCAAACTGCTGGTGGTCGACGGCCGTCGCGCGATGCTGCCGCTGACGGCCGCGGCGGCGGGCGGCTACTGCTCGGTCGTCATCCGGCACTCGGCGGTCACCGACGCCCTGCAACGGCTCTTCGAACTGGCCTGGCAGCAGGCGACACCCCTCGGCCAGCCCGTCGCCGACGGTGAACTCAGTGACGGCGAGCGGACGTTGGCCCGGCTGCTCGCCGCCGGGATGAAGGACGAGGCGGTGGCCCGTCACCTGGGCGTGAGCCTGCGGACCCTGCGCCGCCGGGTCAGCGATCTGCAGGAGCGGCTGGGCGCGGCGAGCCGTTTCCAGCTGGGGATGCGGGCGGCGCAGCGGGGGTGGGTGTAGGGGAACCTCTACTGCCGGAGCCATCCTGTGGGCGCCACCGCTTCGGCCCGCCGACAGTCGCCTCACGCCCGAGCCGTTGTCAGTGGTGGCGGGCAGGATGAGAGTCATGACAACTCCTGCAGCTGTGATCGTGGATGCCGCCGCCTACGCGCAGGCGGTCGAGGACGCGGTGAAGGCGTCGGCCGCCTACTACGCGGCCGGCACCTCCGCGCTGGACGACGACTCCTACGACCGGCTGGTGCGCGGTATCGCCGCGTGGGAGGCCGCGAATCCCGACCAGGTCCTGCCCGAGTCCCCGACCGGGAAGGTCGCCGGCGGCGCGGTCGAGGGCGATGTCCCGCACACGGTGGCGATGCTGAGCCTGGACAACGTGTTCTCGGCGGAGGAGTTCACCGCCTGGACCGCCTCGCTGGCCCGAAGAACCGACCACGAGGTCGCACGGTTCAGTGTGGAGCCGAAGCTGGACGGCCTGGCGATCGCGGCCCGCTACACCCGCGGCCGGCTCACCCGGCTCATCACCCGCGGCGACGGCACGGCCGGGGAGGACGTCACCCACGCCATCGGCACCATCGAGGGCCTGCCGCAGGAGCTGGCGGAGCCGGTCACCGTCGAGGTGCGCGGCGAAGTCCTCATGACCACCGCCCAGTTCGAGCACGGCAACGAGGTGCGCACCGCGCACGGCGGGCAGCCGTTCGCCAACCCGCGCGGCGCGGCGGCGGGCACCCTGCGCGCCAAGGAGCGTGCCTACACGGTGCCGATGACGTTCTTCGGCTACGGCCTGCTCCCCCTCGCCGACACCGAGGCCGGTCTCGCGGCGCGCCTCGTCGAACTCGCGCACAGCGACCTCATGACCCAGGCCGCCGCCTACGGGATCAACACCACGGCCACCACTCCCGTGCCCGGCGTCACCGCCGACACCGTCGAGGAGGTGCTGGCCCGGGTGCGGGAGATCGCCGCGCTGCGGGCCGCGTTGCCGTTCGGGATCGACGGGATCGTCATCAAGGCCGACCTGGCCGCCGACCAGCGGGCCGCCGGATCGGGCTCGCGGGCCCCGCGCTGGGCGATCGCGTACAAGCTGCCCGCCGTGGAGAAGATCACCCGGCTGCTGGAGGTGGAGTGGAACGTGGGCCGCACCGGCATCATCGCCCCGCGCGCCGTCCTGGAACCGGTCGAGATCGACGGGGCGACCATCACCTACGCCACCCTGCACAACCCGGGCGACATCACCCGCCGCGACCTGCGCCTGGGCGACCACGTCATGGTCCACCGCGCCGGTGACGTCATCCCCCGCATCGAAGCGCCGGTCGCGCATCTGCGCACCGGCGACGAACAGCCCATCGTGTTCCCCGAGGTGTGCCCGCGCTGCGGCTCCGGCATCGACAGCAGTGAACTGCGGTGGCGCTGCGAGCAGGGCCGCAACTGCCATCTGGTCGCCGCCCTGTCCTACGCCACCGGCCGCGACCAGCTCGACATCGAGGGCCTGGGCCACACCCGCGTCGTCCAGCTCGTCGACGCCGGCCTGGTCGCCGATCTCGCCGACCTGTTCGCCCTCACCCGCGAGCAACTCCTGGGCCTGGAGCGGATGGGCGAGACCAGCACCGACAACCTCCTCGCCGCGATCGGCACGGCCAAGGGCCAACCGCTGTCACGGGTGCTGTGCGCACTCGGCGTGCGCGGCACCGGCCGCTCCATGTCCCGCCGTATCGCCCGCCACTTCGCCACGATGGACAGCATCCGTGCCGCCGACGCGGAGGCGATGCAGCGGGTCGAGGGCATCGGCACCGAGAAGGCCCCCTCGATCGTCGCCGAACTCGCGGACCTGGCCCCGCTGATCGACAAGCTGGCCGCGGCCGGGGTCAACATGACCGAGCCCGGCGCGACCCCGCCCGCTGCCACGACCGACGACGCCGCAACTGGCCCTACGGAAACCGCAGTCACGGCCGGCGGGCCGCTCGCCGGGATGACCGTGGTCGTCACCGGCGCGATGACCGGCCCCCTGGAGAAGCTCAGCCGCAACCAGATGAACGAACTCGTCGAACGCGCGGGCGGGCGCTCCTCCTCCAGCGTCTCCAAGAAGACCACCCTGGTCGTCGCCGGCGACAACGCGGGCTCCAAGCGCGCCAAGGCCGAGACCCTCGGCATCCGTCTCGCCACCCCCGACGAGTTCGCGACCCTGATCGCCGACTACCTCGACTGAGGTGTTCCGCAGCTCACAGTCGCCGGTGGGGTGCGGGCGGGAACAACGGGCGGGGGTTGCCCGTTCCTCTCATGTGGCTGCACGCCACCATGTACGGCCCCGGCTGGTCTCCCCCGTCCAGCCGGGGCCTCTTTCACTCCGAGGAGGGGTCTCCCGCACTCGGCGGCAGGGGCAGAATGGACGCCACACAGCCGCTGCGGATGGGGAGTTCATGGACACGCGTACGTTCGACGCGCTGACGGAGTCGATGAAGAGCGCGTACGTCGCGGGTCTCAGGGACGGCGCCGTGCCCCGCCCGGTCATCATGCCGCTGGTGCGGGGCGAGTTGGTCGGTCTGATCTGGCTGCGCCCGGTCGAGCCCGGCCGGGACGCGCTCACCGCGATCGCGTCGCTCTCGAACATCGCGGCGGCGGCCGGCGCCGACGAGGTCGTCCTCGCCTGGGAGACCCAGGACGTGGCCACCATCAGCGAACTGCCGGTCGACGGCCCGTCGCCCTGTCTGAACATGGTGCACGCCACGAAGGACGGCCATACGCTCCACCAGTTCCCCTACACCGAAGGTGCGCTGGGCGAAAGCGCCGAGGGCTCGGCACCGGTCGAACCGGTCTGGCAGCCGGCCCCGGCTCCGCAGCCCGACGGCAAACTGCTGCCGCCCGTCCAGGCCGCGGTCGACTACGCCTTCACTCCCCTCGAACTGGACCATCCTTCCCCGTTCGGCGTCACGGTCGTCCTGATGGAAGAGGACGGCTACAACCTGCGTCTGACCGAGGCATTCGCCCTCTGAGCAGCGGTACCCACCCCGCCGGCCGAACCTCGGCTGATATCCGATCGCCGTTACAGAGATGACACAGTTCCTGGACCAGGGGATCCGCTCCCCCACCCCCAGGCCTACGCTGTGCCGGTGACCAGTGTCGATGTCGCCGCCCAACCGGCCGCCGAGAGCGGCCCCGAGCCGCGCACCCAGTCCCTGATGCTGACCTTCTTCGGCGTTCATGTGCTGGGGCGGCCCGTCGCCGTGTCGTCGGGCAGTGTGATCGACGCTCTCGGGAGATCGGGCAGTTCCGAGGAGGCGGTGCGGACCACCCTGAACCGCATGGTCAAACGCGATCTGCTGGAGCGGCGCCGCCAGGGCCGGAAGACGTACTTCGGGCTGACACCGCACGCCGTCCAGGTGCTGACGGACGGCAGGGACCGTATCTGGCGCACCGGCGCGGTGAACCGGGACTGGGACGGTCGGTGGACGATGGTGGGCTTCTCACTGCCCGAGGCGTGGAGCCGCGAACGGCACGATCTGCGCTCCCGCCTGATCTGGGCGGGCTTCGGCCCCCTGCAGAACGGCCTGTGGGTGGCCCCGGCGCGCGTCGACGTCCGCGAGATGGTGGCCGGCCTCGGCCTGGAGCCGTATCTGCGGGTGTTCCGGGCCGAGGTCGAGTCGCCCACCGATGTCCGCGAGGTGCTTGAGCAGGCGTTCGACGTGCCGGCCATCGGCGCGCGGTACCGGGCGTTCCTGGAGCGCTGGGACCGCACCGACCCGCTCCCCGCGGCGGCCTCCGGCGACGAACTCGCGGGTCAACTCCTGTTGCACACCGATTGGTTGGACCTGGTGCGACGCGACCCGCATCTGCCCGCCGAGCACCTTCCAGGAGACTGGCCCGCCGCGCAGGCGGAGACCGTCTTCCGCGGCCTGGCCAGCCGCTGGGAGCGCCCGGCGGCGCGCGCGGCGGCCCGCCTGCTGGACACCCTGACGCTGGACTGACCCACACCCCCGCACGCCGGACTCCGGGACCCCGCACGCCCATCGGTGGACCCGTCCGCCTCATTATTGGTCAGTCTATTGACGGCAGTGAAAAAAGAGCCCTACATTCGCAGCGCTCTTCCAGCTCGTCGCTCCAGCTCGCCGCTCTTCAGCTCGCTCCCCCACTCGGTCCCGACACGACTCGCGGAGCCGCCGTCATGCCCCGACCCCGTTTCTCCACCCTCGCCGCAGCCTGCGCGACCGCCCTCGCGACCGCCCTGCTCGGTCCGGCGACCGGCGCCCACGCCGGCTCGACCGCCGCCCAGTACTCCGGCACGCTGTCCGACGGCGCCACCTGGATCGCGGAAACACCCGCACGGTGGAACGGCACCCTGCTGCTGTTCAGCCACGGCTTCGGACCTACGACCGCTGCCGACGCCCCCTCACCCGGCGCGCGCCAGGCCCTGCTGGACGCCGGCTACGCCCTCACCGGCTCCTCCTACGACCCGAACGGCTCGATGTGGGCGCTCGATTCGGCCGAGCGGGACCAGTTCGCCGCGCTCACCGCCTTCCGCCGACAGGTCGGCACACCGACCCGGGTCATCTCGGTGGGCCAGTCGATGGGCGGCCTCGTCAACGCCCGGATCGCCCGCGACGGCGCCGGACGCGTCGACGGTGCGCTCGGCCTGTGCGGTCTGGTCGCGGGCGGTGTCGATCTGGACAACTACCAGCTCGACGCCGAGTACACCCTGGCCACGTTCTTCGACCCGGCCGACGCCGACGCCCTGGTGAACCTGGACAGCCAGGCCGCCGGCGGCGCCCTCGCCGACCGGCTCACGAATGCGGTGGAAGCCGCACAGCAGACCCCGACGGGACGCGCCCGGATCGCCCTGGCCGGCGCCTACCTCAACCTGGCCGACTGGGCACCCGGCCAACAGCCGCCCGCCCGCGGCGACTTCGCGGGCCAGGAGCAGCAGCAGTACGCATGGCTGGCACAGGGCCTGCTCCACTTCATCGTCCCGGCGCGCTGGTCCGTGGAGCAGTCCGCCGACGGCAACACCTCCTGGAACAAGGGCGTCGACTACACCGGACTGCTGCGCGAGTCCACCCACGCCAAGCAGGTCGAGTCCCTCTACCGCGACGCCGGACTCGACCTGCGCGCCGACCTGAACCACCTCACCCGCGGCGCGGACATCACAGCCGACCCCAAGGCCGTGGCGCACCTGAAGCAGACCTCGACCGCCGGACAGGGACTGGCCGTTCCGCTGCTGGACATCCACACCATCGCCGACCAACTGGTGCCCGTGGAACAGGAGTCGGCCTTCGCCGCACGGGTGCGCAGGGCCGGTGACTCCGCACTGCTGCGCCAGGCGTACGTGGCCCGCCAGAGCCACTGCAACTTCACCACCGCCGAAGTGGTCGCCGGTCTGCACGCCGTGGAACACCGGCTGGACACCGGGCACTGGGGCGACTCCGCCACCGCCGCCCAACTCCAGCACGGAGCCGACGAGTTGGGCCTCGACGGTGCCGCCTTCACCGACTACCGGCCGAGCCGTCTGTCCGGCACCCGCTGACCCGGAACCGCCCTCTCCGAGTCCCTGCCCTCTTCCCCGTCCCCTCCCCGTCCCCGTCCTGCGTACCTCAGGAGCCCTCCATGTCAACGACGACCGAGCCCTCCACCAGAACCGCCACCGGCCCCGGCCTGTCCACCGGCACCCTGATCGCCGGTCTCCTCGCCGTCTGCCTCGCGCAAATCGGGCTGGCCATACCGGCCACGCTCAACGGGCTTTTCCAGTCCGACCTGCACCCGGTCGGCTCCCAACTCACCTGGATATCCGACGCGTTCCTGCTCCCGGTCGCCGTCCTGGAGCTGACCTTCGGCCTGCTCGGCGACCTCTTCGGCCGCAAGCGGCTGCTGGTCGGCGGCGCTGCGCTGCTGGCGGTGGGCGAGGTGGTCAGCGCCACCTCCTCCGGCATCCACCAACTCTGGACCGGACAGGCCCTGGCAGGCCTGGGCGCCGCCGCCCTGTTCCCCACCTCCCTGGCCATCCTGGCCGCAGGCACCACCTCGCCCGCGCAGCGCGCCCGGGTCATCGCCCTGTGGGCGGCCCTGCTCTCCGCCGGCGGATTCATCGCCCCGCTGCTCGGCGGCGTGACCGCGACCTACGGCTCGTGGCGCTGGTCGTTCGTCGTGGTCGCCGTCGTCGCCGTGGCGAGCGTCGCCGTCAGCGCCCTGTTCGCCGTCAACTCCAGCGCCTCCGAGGGCCGTTCACTCGACATCGCGGGCCAACTCACCATCGGCCTCGGCCTGTTCGCCCTTCTCTACGCCATCATCCAGGGCCCGACGGACGGTTGGGCCTCGCCCACGATCGTCATCGCCTTCGTCCTGGCGGCCGTGTTCCTCGGCGCCTTCGTGCTGGCCGAGAAACACGCCAAGTCCCCGCTCCTGCGCCTGGATCTGTTCGGCAACCGCGCCTTCGCCGTCGCCTCGGTCGTGGCCGTGGTGGGCATGTTCGCCTTCCTGGGCACCGCCTACTCCGTCAGCATCCGGCTCGGCCCGGTGCAGGACCAGGCCCCCATGCGGACGGCCCTGGCCTTCGTCCTGCTCAACGGCATGACGCTGGTGATGCTGCCGCTGACGGAACGGCTGCTGCGCACCGTCGCACCGGGGCTGCTGCTGGGCGCGGGGCTGCTGTTGATCGCGGTGGGCGACTACTGGGCCGCCACTCTCCCGATCACCGACACGGCCTTCACCTCACTCGTCCTGCCGCTCGGTCTGGTCGGCCTGGGCTTCGCGATCACCGTCTCGTCGATCACGGCGACGGCCGTCAACACCGTGCCGACGCACCTGGCCGGCATGGCCAGCGCCACCACCAACCTCCTGCGCGACTTCGGATTCACCCTCGGCCCCGCGATCATCGGCGCCGTCGCCCTGAGCCGCGCGGCCGGCAGCTTCTCCGCCTCCCTGCACGACTCGGCCCTGCCGCAGGCGCTGAAGGGCGCGGGCACGGCCGTACTGGAAGAGGGCGGCCCCCTCGCGGTGAACGGCGCCTCGGCCGCGTCACCGAAGCTGGCCGACCTGCACCCACTCGCCATGGAAGCCCTCGGACACGGCTACTCGATCGGCTTCGTGGTCTGCGGCTCGGCCGCACTGTTCTCCGCGCTGCTGGCCCTGATCGCCCTCCGCGGCCACAAGGCTTCCCCCTCCTGACAGCTCCGCCCCACCGCATGTGCCGCTGACGTGCCGCTTCCTACCGTGTGCCCTCACGTACCCACCTGATCACCGCACCGCCCGCCGACCCTCGTACGCCTCGCGCGTACGAGGGTCACCGTCGCGTCGGGGCCGCCAACCGTCGTAGTCTCAGGGCGAGTTGGATCTCCAGGGCGCGGCCCGGGTCCTGCCAGTCCTCGCCGAGGAGCCTGCCCACGCGCTCCAGCCGCTGAGCCACGGTGTTGACGTGGACGTGCAGGTCGTCCTTGGTCCGGGCGGGACTCATGGCACAGGCGAAGTAGGCGTCGAGGGTGCGCAGCAGATCGGTGCCGCGCCGCTCGTCGTAGCGCACGACCTGGCCGATGGTCCGCTCCACGAAGCCGCCGATGTCGCGGTCCCCGGCGAGGAGCAGTCCGAGGAAGCCGAAGTCCTCGGCGGCGGCTCCGTCCCCGGAACGGCCCAGCAGACGCAGTGCGTCGAGGCAGCGGCGCCCCTCTTCGTAGGCGGCGGCCACGGCGTCCGGCTGGTCGGCGAGCTTCTCGACGGGGGCGGAGGCGCCGACGGTGACCGCTTCGTGGACCGCCGCTCCCAGGTGGGCGGCGGTGCGCCGGGCCAGGTCCGTGGCGGTGTCGCCGGGGCCGAGGGGCAGCAGCAGGACGGTCCCGCCGTCGCGGGCGGCGGCCAGTCCCTGCCGGGTTCCGGCGAGATGCGAGGCGGCCGACCACAGGCGTCTGCGCACGGCGGCCTCCTGCTCGGCGTCGGCTGCCGTGCCGTCGAGCCGGGCGGCGAGCACGACATGGGTGGAATACAGGTCGGCATGCAGCCGGGACGCGCGCTCCCGCAGCAGGCGCGGGTCTCGGTCGCGGGCGTCGAGCAGGTCGTCCAACAGCTCGCCGCGGACGCGTTGTTCGGCCTCGGCGGCCGATCTGCGGGCGAGCAGCAGCAGGGAGGTGACCATCGCGGCGCGTTCCAGGGTGCGTTGGTCGACGGGGTCGAGTCCGGGGTGTCCGCGCAGCACGAGCGCGCCGAGCAGTTCGCCTCCGGCGGCCACGGCGGCGATCCAGTCGTCCCGGTGGCGCACCGCGTGTCCCTCGGTACGGGACGCCTCCAGTGCTGTCGTGGGTGTGGTGTCGGTCTCGGTGAACTCGACGAGTCCGTCGAGGACTTGGGAGACGGCGGCGGCCACGTCGTGGACCCCGCCGCCGCGCAGCACGAGTTCGGCGAGCCGGTCGTGGACGTCGGAGGCGCGCTCGATGACTCCGCTGCGGTCCTGGATGATCTCGTGGGCGCGCTCCAGACCGGCGAGGGCCGCGCGGGTCTCGGTGAGCAGGTGCGCGGTGTCGATGGCCGCCGCGGCGAGCGCGGCGAAGGAGCCGAGCAGCGCGATCTGCTCCCGCTGGAAGACCCGCGCCCGCCGGTCAGCGGCGAACAACACCCCGATGACGCGGTGCCCGAGCATCAGCGGCACCCCGAGGATCGCCACCAGCCCCTCGTCCCGTACACCGGAGTCGATGGTGAGGGTGTGCTGGAAACGGTCGTCCTTGAAGTAGTCGTCGGTGACGTACGGCCGTGCCGTCTGGGCCACGAGTCCGCCGAGCCCCTCCCCCATGCCCAGGCGCAGTTGCTGGAAGCGGGCCGCGACCGACCCCTCGGTCACCCGCATATAGGTGTCGCCCCTGGCCGGGTCGTTGAGGCTGAGGTAGGCGATGTCGGTGCCGAGCAGCGACCGGGCGCGCTGGACGATCGCCTGCAGTAGGGCGTCCAGGTCGCGCAGACCGGCGAGGTCGTGGGCCGTCTCGAAGAGCGCGGACAGCTCGGCCTCACGCCGTCGGCGTCCCTCCAGCTCCGAACGCACGCGCAGCGCGAGCGACTTGGCGTGTTCGAGCCCGGCGATCAGCTCGGCCGGTCTTCCCTCGGCGCGGGCGCGCAGCACCGGCTGCTCGTAGGCGTCGGTGGAAGCTCCCCGGGCCAGCAGCTCGAGGAACGGCACCTCGGCACTGCTCGGTCGCGCTGCGGCACCGGTGACGGTGGCGGAGCGCTCGGCGGACTGCGCGTGATCGCTGGACATGCCCACAGGATTCCCCATCGCCGGGTCGGCCGGTCCGGCCTGTGGACAACTCGACGTCGCCCGCGCGGCAGCGTTCAATGCGCGGTCCACCCGCCGTCCATGACCAGCGAGGTACCGGTCACGAAGGACGCGTGCGGGCCGCACAGATAGGCGACCGCCTCGGCGACCTCCTCGGGTTCGATGAGCCGTTTGACCGCGCTGTCCTGAAGCAGCACCTCGGTCAGTACCCGCTCCTCGGGGATGCCGTGCGCCCGTGCCTGGTCGGTGAGCTGCCGCTCGACCAGGGGGGTGCGCACATAGGCGGGGTTCACACAGTTCGAGGTGACGCCATGGGGTGCGCCTTCGAGGGCGGCGGTCTTGGAGAGTCCCTCCAGTCCATGTTTGGCGGCCACATACGCGGACTTGAAGGCGGAGGCGCGCAGCCCATGGACGGAGGACACATTGACGATCCGGCCCCAGCCCTGCCCGTACATGTGGGGCAGCGCGCCGCGAATGAGTCGGAAGGGTGCCTCCAGCATCACGGTGAGCACCGTGTGGAAGACCTCGGGCGGGAACTCCTCGATGGGGCGCACCAGTTGCAGCCCCGCGTTGTTCACCAGGACGTCCGTGCCAGTGGCGGCGTGCTCGGCGGCGTCCAAGTCGGTGAGGTCGAGTACATGCGGCTCGACAGTGCCCGCGCAGTCCCGGGCCTGCTCGGCGAGCGCCGCCAGTCCCGGGGCGTCCAGGTCGACCGCTCTGACCTTGGCCCCGGCAGCGGCCAGCCGCAGCGTGCAGGCGCGGCCGATACCGCCGGCGGCACCGGTGACCAGAGCGGTACGGCCGCTGAGGTCGAGGAGGCCGGTGTGGGAACCCGGGAGGGCGTGGGGCACGGTCATGTGTCGACCCTAGACAGCGCCCCCGCCCCGCCACATATGGGCTGCACCCATACTTCAGTCGGAACTCGTGGTGTCAAACCATGTGGGTGCATCAGCCAGGGCCTGCTTGATCCGGAACAGCTGGTGATCGCTGAGTTCGGGCAGCGCGTCCAGTTCGAACCAGCCGACCTCCAACGACTCGTCGTCGTTCACGGCCGCCGCACCACCGACGGCCCGGCACTGGAGAGTGATGTCCATGAACTGGCAGGCGTCGCCGTTGGGATAGCTGATCGGCCCGCCGGCCTTGACCATGACGATCCGTTCCGCCACGCACTCGACGGCCGTCTCCTCGAACACTTCGCGCACCGCGCAGACGGCGGGCTGTTCGCCGGGCTCGGGAATGCCGGAGGGCAGGGCCCACTCGTGGTTGTCCGACCGCTTGCCGAGCAGGACACGGCCCGCGTCGTCGAAGACAACGGCGCTCACTCCGGGAAGCCACAGCAGTTGATGCCCCGCGGAGGCCCGGATCGTACGGATGAAGTCAGGGGTAGCCATGCACCGACCCTAACGGGACGATCCATGGCCATTCCACGAACTACCGTGCGCGCGGCGGGCGTACAACGGGCGTACGGTTACACGTCGCCCGCGCGCCGCCTGCGCACACCCGCGCCGATCGCCCAGCCGAGACCGCCCGCGGCGACCAGCACCAGGGCGATCTCGGGCAGGATGCCGAGCCTGGTGGCCGGTGTCTCCGAGGAGCGCAGCGGCACCTTCTGGACCAGGGAGTCGGCGACGAACATGCCGGTCTTCTGCGTGATCCTCCCGTCCGGCATGATGATCGCGCTGACGCCACTGGTCACCGGGACCGTGACGGTCCGGCTGTGCTCGACGGCGCGCACCCGGGACATGGCGAGCTGCTGGTAGGTCATCTCGCTGCGGTCGAAGGTGGCGTTGTTGCTCGGCACGGAGATCAGCTGGGCGCCGTCGGTGACCTCGGAGCGCACGGCCCAGTCGAAGGCGGCCTCGTAGCAGGTGACCAGGCCGATCTTGGCGCCGTTCATGGTGAACACACCCGGCTTGGTGCCCCGGCTGAAGTCCTGGCGGACCATGCTGGTCCAGTTCTTGTTGATCGCCCCGAGGAGCGAGCGCATCGGCAGGTACTCGCCGAACGGCTGGATCTGCCGCTTGTCGTAGGCGCTGGTCGGGCCCTTCACCGGGTCCCAGAGGATCTGTTCGTTGTAGAGCTTGCCGTCCCGCTCGACGACACCGCCGACCGAGATGGGCGCGCCGATCGCCTTGGCCGCCGCGTCGATGTCCGTGTACGCCTGTGCGTCGGCGAACGGATCGACGTCGGAGGAGTTCTCCGGCCACAGCACCACGTCGGGCTTGGCGACCTTGCCCGCCTTCACCTTCGCGGCCAGCCGCAGCGTCTCCTTGACGTGGTAGTCGAGTACGGCACGCCGCTGGGCGTTGAACTCCAGCCCCGCGCGCGGGACGTTGCCCTGGATGAGCGCGACGGTCGTCGTGCCGTCCTCGGCCTTGTCGCTCACCAAGGAACGCGCCGCCACCGCGCCCACCACCGGTACGGCCACGCTCAGCAGGGCCACGGCCGCGGCGGACCGCCGTACCACACGGGCGCGCCGCCCCTCCAGGACCAGCCGGACGACCTCGTACAGGCCGAAGCCGCACAGGACGACCCCGAAGCCGAGGACCGGGGTGCCGCCCGCCGCGGCGAGCGGCAGGAAGACGCCGTCCGCCTGACCGAAGGCGATCTTGCCCCAGGGGAAGCCGTGGAAGGGGACACGCGCGCGTACCGCCTCACCGGCGATCCACAGCGCCGCCGCCCAGACCGGCCAGGCGGGCAGCTTCGACACCGCGGTGATGCCCGCGCCGACCAGGGCGACGAAGATCGCCTCGACCACGACCAGGGCGATCCAGGGCACCGGGCCGACCTCGACGCCGGTCCACACCAGCAGCGGCAGCAGGAAGCCGAGGCCGAAGAGGTAGCCGAGTCCGAGGCCCGCCTTCCAGCTGCGGCCGCGCAGCACCCACCCGAAGCAGGCGAAGGCGGGCAGCGCCAGCCACCACAGGGTGCGGGGCGGGAAACTGACGTAGAGCAGCACTCCGGAGAGTGCGGCTACGGCGGCCGGAACCAGACGGACGAGCCGGGCGAGGCGCGATACGGGCGCGGCCTCTGGCTCCAGCTGGTCCGACGCGTCCACGGAAGTTGCGGTGACGGTCACTCCGGGAGTGTACGGCGGTTGACCTTGGCGCCGACAGCACGGTCCGGATGGCAGCCCAGGGCACTGGACCGGGCCGCAGCCGCATCGTTCCTGCGCAACTCGTCCACAAATCGGTCATCAGCCGTTACGGTGTGCCGGAGCCCCTGTCGTGCGGTCGGTCCAGGCCAGGACGGCCGGGGCCGTCACTGGTCGGGGGCGGCCGGGTTCGGGGGGCGGCGGGGTGGGTTCCACGGGGATGGCGTCGGCGACCGGTCCGGATGCCGACAGTGAAAGACGAAACGTTTCGGATGCGGCGGGTGTCGCCGTGCTCGGGGCGTGTGCCGCGTGGTCGCTGATCACCGCCGCCATGCACGACGGCCGGCCCGAGGGGGTGCTGCTCGCGGTCCTCGCGGTCTCCGCCGGTTACGCGTCGGGGCGGATCTCCGGGGCGCTGGTGCCGGTCGCCGCGCCCTGCGTCGGTGCGCTCGCCGGGCTCGGTACGGCGCTGGCCGAACCGCATCTCGCCCCGGGCCCCCAGTTCGCCGTCCCGCTCGGCGATGCCGGCGCGACCGCGGCCCTGCTGACCCTGGCCGTCGGTTCCGCGTGCTGCTCCGCGTGGGCCGCCTCGGCCCCGGTTCTACGGCTCGCGCTGCGGCTGCTGGCCGCCGGGATCACGGTCACCGCGGCGGTCCTGGGCTCGATCACGGGATTCGTCACCTGTACGGCCGTACTACTGTCCTCGCTCGCCGCCGGCCAGGTGCGGCACCGAGGTCTCGGTGTCGCGGGTCTGGGCCTGGCCACGGCGCTGGTGACCGGGGCGACCTGGGCCATCGCCGGGAACGTGCTCCCGGAGGGGCTGACCGCGTCCCTGGAGGGCCGGCTGACCGCGCACCGGGTCCAGCTGTGGCAGGACGCCCTGCACATGGCGCATCAGGATTCCGCCCTGGGCGTGGGCCCTGGCCGCTTCGGGGAGCTGAGCAGCGCGGCGGCCGACGCCCTGCTGCCGGACGGCAAGCCGCACTCCGCGCCGCTTCAGATGGCGGCCGAGCAGGGAGTCGTCGGCGTGCTCCTGCTGGCGGCGGCCTTCTGCTGGGTGCTCCACGCCCTGTGGCGTACTCCGCGCTCCACCCCGATCGCGCTGTCGGCGGGCGCCGCGCTGACGGGTCTGGCGCTGATCGCCTCGGTCGGGAACGCGCTGAGCTTCACCTCGGTGTCCGTCGGCGCCGGTTTCCTGGCCGGACTGGCCACGGCCCGTCCGCTCGCCGACGACTCCTCGCGCACCGCGTCGGACGCACGCACGCGTGGCGACCGCCTGGCCCCGTGAGGAGCGACGGAAGGGGCGTCAGCGCACCGCGCCGGACGTGGGCGGCGCCAGCCGGTCCGTGATGATCCGTACGGCCGCCTCCGCGTTGTCCACGGTGATCGTGAACGTGTGTCCGTCCCACAACCGCAGCACGATGCCCTCGCCACGCCGTACGACGACGGCGGTGCCCTTCTCGGGCCGCCAGCGGTAGCCCCAGCCGCCCCACTGACGCGGGGTGACGTGCGGGGCGAACTCGGCGCCCGCGACGCTCGCGAGGGGAATGCGGCGGCGCGGCACACCGATGTGACCGCAGCGCACTTCGAGGGACTCCGTGTCGACCTTCAGGGCGACGTGCACGAACGCGAGCGTGCCGAACAGCATGAGCAGTCCGGCCGCGATGCAGCCGACGACGGACATGGCGAGCGGGGCGACGCCGGACGTCCAGGCGGAGTCCACGGCCAGCTCGATGCCCAGCGCCATGCAGGCGGCACCGCCGAGCGCCAGCAGCCACTGGAACCGGTTCGTCGCGCGGCCGGTCCAGATCTCGGTCTGCGGGATGGTTTCGTCGCGGGGGTGGTCCCTCATGCCTACGAGACTACTCAGGTTTCGCTGCGCGGGTACCGCGTTGCGGAGGGTGACCGTTGTGCGCGACGGCACGGCGGACGCGCGGGGTCCACTTCGTCGCCGGTGGTCAGTGGGCCGGGGCGACGGCCCGCATCAGCCTGCCCTCGGCGTAGGTCGACGCGGCGGCGGGCAGCGCGCCCTCACGACCGTTCAGGAGCACCGTCAGGGTGCCGTCCGCCAGCGCCTCGGGTGCGGGTTTCTCACCGATCCGGCGCAGCGCCTGGGCGGCCACCGCGTCGGCGGAGCCGTGCAGGACGAGCGGCGGCCGGTCGGGGCGCTGTACGGCGGCACGGATGCGTTCGGCGACCAACTCGTAATGGGTGCAGCCCAGGACGACGGTCGTTACATCGTCGGGGGTGAACTCGGCGGCTGCGGCGACGGCGGCGTCGATGGCCGCCTCGTCCCCGTACTCCACGGCCTCGGCCAGTCCCCAGCACGGGACCTCGGTCACCGGCACACCGTCGGCGAAGTCCTCGATGAGGCCGCGCTGGTAGGGGCTGCCGGTGGTGGCGGGCGTCGCCCAGATCGCGAAGGGCGTGCCTCCGGCGGCGGCCGGCTTGATCGCCGGGACCGTGCCGATGACCGGGATGCCGGGCTCCAGACGGTCGCGCAGGGCCGTGAGGGCGTGCACGGTCACGGTGTTGCACCCGATGATCAGGGCGTCGGGCCGGTACGCGGCGGCGGCCTCGGCGACGGCCAGCGCGCGCTGGGTGACGTCTTCGGGTGTCCGCGGCCCATAGGGCATGCCCTCGGGGTCCAGGGAGAGCACGAGATCCGCGTCGGGGCGCACCCGCCGTACCGCTGCGGTGGCTGCCAGCAGACCGATTCCGGAGTCCATGAGCGCGATCTTCACCCGGCCACGATAGACGATGGCCTCTGTGGATCCGGTCCCTTGGGGCAGACTGCCGCCGTGAGCGCCATCGTGTGGACCGCCGCCGTATCACTCGCCGCCTGGCTGTGGCTCCTGCTCTGCCAGGGCTTCTTCTGGCGCACGGACATCAGGCTGCCGGCCCGCACCGACCCGGACGACTGGCCGCCGGTCTGCGTGGTCGTCCCCGCCCGCGACGAGGCCGCCGTGCTCCCCGAGAGCCTGCCGTCGCTCCTCTCCCAGGACTATCCCGGGCGGGCGGAGATCTTCCTTGTCGACGACGGCAGTTCGGACGGCACCGGTGAACTGGCCCGCGAGCTGGCGCGGAAGCACGGCGGGCTGCCGCTGACCGTGGACTCCCCCGGCGAACCGCCCGCCGGGTGGACGGGCAAGCTGTGGGCCGTACGACACGGCATCGGTCTGGCACGCGCGCGTGGGCCCGAATATCTCCTCCTGACGGACGCGGACATCGCGCATGCTCCGGACAGCCTGCGGGAGTTGGTGGCTGCGGCCCGCACCGGCGGCTTCGACGCCGTGTCGCTGATGGCCCGGCTGCGCGTGGAGAGCCTGTGGGAGCGGCTGGTGGTGCCGGCGTTCGTCTATTTCTTCGCGCAGCTGTATCCGTTCCGCCGGATCGGCCGGAAGGGTGCCCGGACGGCAGCGGCGGCGGGCGGCTGCGTCCTGCTGCGTGCGGAGACGGCCGCGCGGGCGCGGATCCCGGACGTCATCCGGCACGCGGTGATCGACGACGTGGCACTCGCACGTGCGGTCAAGGGCGGCGGGGGGCACATCTGGCTGGGGCTCGCAGAGCGGGTGGACAGCGTGCGCCCGTATCCGCGGCTGCACGACCTGTGGCGGATGGTCTCGCGCAGCGCGTACGCGCAACTGCGGCACAACCCCCTGCTGCTCCTGGGCACCGTCCTCGGCCTGGCGCTGGTGTACCTCGTGCCACCGGTGGCCCTGTTCGTGGGTCTGGCCGCGGGGAGTACGTCGGCGACGGTCCTCGGCGGCCTCGCGTGGCTGGTGATGACGGGGACGTACGTCCCGATGCTCCGCTACTACGGGCAGCCGCTGTGGCTCGCTCCTCTGTTGCCGTTCACCGCGTTTCTGTACCTCCTGATGACCGTCGATTCCGCGGTGCAGCACTACAGGGGACGCGGTGCGGCCTGGAAGGGCCGCACCTACGCGCGTCCGGACGCCGTCGTCGGCGACGAGAGCTGAGCGCTCACTTGCGACCCGGGGTCCAGTTCATGCCCCACCCGTAGACGCGGTCGACGGTCCGCTGCGGGCTCACCCCGCGGTCGGGGACGAGGTAGCGGGCCTCGCGCTGGACGACGAGGTCTCCCCCGGTGTTGGTGATCAGGGCGAGCGCGCACACCGTGGAGGGGACCGTGCACTCGTCGAGCGAGAAGTCGATCGCGGCGCCGTGCTGCGGCTGGAGAGTGACCGTGGCGTGCAGGTCGGCGAAGGAGCGGGCGCCTTCGTAGATGGTCACGAAGACGAGGATGCGCCGGAAGTCCTTGATGTGGTCGAGGTTGACGGTGAGGTTCTCGCCGCTCGCCGACGCGCCGGTGCGGTCGTCGCCGTCGAGATGGATGTACGGGGGCCGCTGCACGGAGCCGTAGGCGTTGCCGAGGGCCTGGACGACGCCCTTGCGGCCGTCGGCGAGTTCGTACAGGGCGCACAGGTCGAGGTCGAGGTCCGCGTGCATCGCGACCGCCCGGCCGCGTTTGCTGCCCCAGCCGGAGAACTGCTTGCGCACCTCCCAGTTGAGGTTCACGCGCAGGGCGCCCGAGGTGCCGCCCTGCTTGGTCAGCGAGACCGAGGGGGCCGCCTTGGTGAGCGTGACCTTGGTCAGCCGGACGGGGGTGGCGGGAGGGG
This sequence comes from Streptomyces sp. NPDC088350, assembly GCF_044753545.1. NCBI lineage: Bacteria > Bacillati > Actinomycetota > Actinomycetes > Kitasatosporales > Streptomycetaceae > Streptomyces > Streptomyces sp. NPDC088350. The sequence goes on from NZ_JBIVNL010000005.1 coordinate 170,141, forward strand.
GCGACGGCGGGGCCGCGGGAGGGGCCGGGGGCATGGGCGGGGGCAGGTTCACGGGCATCCCGGAGGGAGGCGGCAGGTTCACCGGCGGCCCTGGAGGCGGCGGCAGGGTGGCCGCCGGTGCCGTCTGCTGCGGCTCGTCGACGGTGATGCCGAAGTCGGTCGCCAGGCCTTCGAGTCCGCTGTCGTAGCCCTGGCCGACGGCCCGGAACTTCCAGGCGCCCTGGCGGCGGTAGAACTCGCCCAGCACGAAGGCGGTCTCAACGGTGGCACCGGTGCTGTCGAAGCGGGCGACCGCGGTGTTCTGTACGGCGTCACGGACCTCGATGTACAGATCAGGAACCCGGCCAAACGTTCCTCCGTCGGCGGAGGCGGCGAGGACGATGCGCTCGACGGCGGCCTCCACGCGCGCGAGGTCGACGAGCAGGGTGTCGGTCACCCACCCGCCGGTGTTGCCCTTGCCCTCGTGTCGGACCGCTCCGGAGGAGTGCGCCGGCTGGTTGTAAAAGACGAAGTCGCCGTCGGAGCGGACCTTTCCGTCCACCAGCAGCAGGGCCGAGGCGTCCGCGTCGGGGACGCCGGGTCCGGGCCGCCAGCCCAACTCGACGCGCAGTGCCGTCGTCGGCACCGGAACATTCGATCCCTTGGGCATCGACATGTCTGCCCCCCCTCACGTGTCACCGTGCCAGGACACGCCCCGGCAGCCCATCGGGTGTCTACCCGGACAACCTATTCCCCGGGGCCGCCAACGCCCATCAGGGGCGCGACAAGACCGGTCGCCAACCGCTGGTAACCCGCCGGGAACTCGGCCTTTACACGATCAGAACACCGATCGATGCCCTTTTTTGACAAGTTCGCTCGCATTGGGGATCCCATGCCGCTGCCGACACGGAAAACAACCCTCTAATCGGTCTCCCCAACCACCACATCGTGGGCTTAACTTATGTGCCATGACCTCCCCCCGCTCCACTTATGGCGGCGGCTATTACTCCGCCTCCTTCCCGGACACTCCGATCTACGACTCCCTCGTGGCCGAGCGGGGGACCCCGCAGATCGCTCCGATCCGGGTCCCCGCCGCCTACGACATGCCGGGGAGCAACCTGCCGGCGCTCCCGTCGGCACTGCCCGCCCTCCCGGCGGGTCCGTCGCAGGCTTCCTACGGCGGCTATCCGCAGGCTCAGCAGCCCGCCCCGCTGCAGCAGGCGCCCGCCGCGTACATCCCGCAGCAGGCCCCGCCGCGCGGCTACCCGGGCCAGCAGCAACAGCAGCCGCGCCCGATGGCGGCTCCGGCCGGTTACGAGGCGATGCGTCCGGCGGCTCCCCGCCCGGCCCCGGCTCCGTACCAGCAGGACCCGTACAACAACCAGCAGTACCGCGGTTACTGATCCTCACCCTGCGTTGTCGGTGCCGCCTGGCACGATGGAGCGATGGGGAATGCGGAGCTGCGGTCGATCCACGTTCATCCGGTCAAGGCACTCCGGGGCTTCTCGCCCCGGGAGGCTCTCGTGGAGCCTTGGGGGCTGGCCGGTGACCGACGCTGGGCGCTGATCGACGGCGGGGGAAAGGTCGTCACGCAACGCGAGCACCCGCGTCTGGCACTGGCCGCCGCCGAGCTTCTGCCCGGCGGCGGCGTTCGTCTGTCGGCGCCCGGCCGTGACCCGCTGACCGTGCCCGTTCCGGAGCCGGCCGCCACTGTGGCGATGGAGATCTTCGGTACCAAGGTGGACGCGGTGCCCGCGCGGGACACCGCGCATACGTGGTGCAGTGACTATCTGGGCCTCGGCGTCCGTCTTGTCCACATGGACGATCCCGCCACGCGCCGGCCCGTCGACCCGGACTTCGCGCTTCCCGGGGAGACGGTCGGTTTCGCCGACGGCTATCCACTGCTGCTGACCTCCGAGGCTTCCCTCGAAGCCCTCAACTCCCTTATCAGTCAAGGGGATTACCCGGCCGAGGGGCCGTTGCCCATGAACCGGTTCCGGCCCAACGTGGTCGTGGCGGGCACCGCCGCCTGGGCCGAGGACGACTGGTCGGGCGTCGCGATCGGCGAGGTCGTCTTCCGCGTCGCGAAGATGTGCGGGCGCTGCGTCGTGACCACCACCGACCAGGACACCGCCGAGCGCGGCAAGGAGCCCCTGCGCACCCTGGCAGGACATCGGCGCATCGGCGGCAAGCTCGTCTTCAGGCAGAACCTGGTGCCCCGGTCCACCGGCACGATCCGCGTCGGTGATCCGGTCCGGATTCTCGCGTAGGCGGAGTCGCGCCGATGGGGGTGCGAGCCGGGAACCCTCCCCCTGGGCCCGGTCGTTGAGATCCCGTGAGAAGTTCATGAGAGACCCGGTGAGAGGTGATTTCGCTCTCTCTTCGACGGCGCTCTCGCGTGAACGGCTGCGCCTGGGGTTATCACGGAGCGGGAAGGGGGTGCGGGACGGTGGGAGCAATCAGGGGTCTGTGGCGCTGGCGGCGCAATCCACTGCGTCGCGCGACCGATCTGGTCGAGGCGTGGCTGGCCCTCGCGGTCCTGCTGCTGGTCCTGGTCGCCGCACCCGTGCTCGGCGCGCTCGTCGGCAGCGTCGCGCAGGACGCCCTGCAGCGGTCGGTGCGGGAGCAGCGCGCGGACCGGCACATCGTGACGGCGACGGTGGTCAAGAAGCTGAAGGGGGCCGAGTTCGAGCCCGACCCCGACTCGTCCACCGCGCAGGAGGTCCGCAGCCGGGTCCTCGCCGACTGGACCGCCCCGGACGGCACCGCGCGGCACGGCGCGGTGATGGCGAGCCTCAACACCCCGCACAAGGGCGACCACTTCACGCTCTGGACGGACCAGCACGGGCTCATAGTGGCCCGCCCGCTGGACTCGGCCACGGCGACCACGCACGCCGTGCTCGCCGGGTTCGGTGCGGCGCTGCTGACCGCCGGGCTCGTCGACAGCGGCCGACGGTTCGTGCTGTGGCGCATGGTCCGCCGCAGGTACGCCCGTTGGGACCGGGCATGGGAGCGGGCGGGCCCGGACTGGGGCCGGACCGGCACCGGCAGCTGACAGCCTTCCGGCTCTGGTCAACCCACCGCCCGCACGCACGCTACGGTGGACCGGCGAAGGCTTCGGCATCAACCCGCGTACCACGAGGTGGGGGCACAGCAGCGCCATGGCACAGGGCACGGTCCAGGTGACGCACACCGGTACATCGCGGTGGCGGCGCCGCACAGGTGAGTACGCGTCGCTCGCCGCCGCCCTGGAGGCCGCGGCCGAGGGCGACGTCCTCACCGTCGCTCCCGGCACCTACCGCGAGAACCTCGTCGTGAGCCGGTCGGTGACCCTGCGCGGCCCCGAGGGTTCGCCCGGCTCGGTGCGCATCGCGCCCCTGGACGGAGTGCCGTTGACCGTCCGCGCGTCGGCGATCGTCCAGGACCTGCATGTCGAGGGCCAGGACTCGGCCGCGCCCGCCCTCCTTGTCGAGGACGGCGCGCCGGAGTTGACGGATCTGCGGATCGTCACGCGCTCCGCGTCCGGCATCGAGGTCCGCGGCGGTGCCCGCCCGACCGTGCGCCGCTGCACCGTCGACAACCCGGCCGGCATCGGGATCGCCGTACTCGACGGCGGTGGCGGGGTGTTCGAGGAGTGCGAGGTCGTCTCGGCCGGCCAGGCGGGCGTCGCGGTCCGCGGCGGTGGCCACCCGCGTCTGGAGCGCTGCCGCATCCACCACGCGTCGGGCGTCGGCCTGTCCGCGACGGGCGAGAACTCCGCGCTGGAGGCGGTGGGTTGTGAGGTCTACGAGACCCGGGGCAGCGGCGTCCAGATCACCGGCCGGGCCACCGCGCACCTCACCGACTGCGATGTGCACCGTACGACCGCGGACGGCGTGACCCTCGACACGGACGCGGTGCTGACGCTCGCCGACTGCCGCATCCACGACATCCCGGAGAACGCGGTCGACCTGCGCTCCCGTTCCGTCCTGACGCTGACCCGGACGACGGTGCGCCAGTTCGGGCGCAACGGACTGTCGGTGTGGGACCCGGGCACGCGCGTGGACGCCAACCAGTGCGAGATCTTCGACAGCACGGGCGACTATCCGGCGGTGTGGGTCAGCGACGGCGCGACCGTGGTCCTCGACTCCTGCCGGGTGCACGACGTACCGGACGCGCTGTTCGTCCTGGACCGCGGCTCGCGCGCGGACGTCGTCGACAGTGACATCTCCCAAGTGCGCAACACGGCCGTGTCGGTGAGCGACGGCGCGACCGCGCAGCTCGACGACTGCCGGATCAGGGACGCGGCCACGGGCGCGTGGTTCCGCGACCACGGCAGCGGCGGCACCCTCAACAACTGCACCGTGGACGCCACCCAGACCGGCGTGATCGTCACGAAGGGCGCCGACCCCACCATCGAGCGCTGCACGGTCGACTCCCCCGCCGAGGCCGGCTTCTACGTCTCCGCGGGCGGCCGGGGCACCTTCCAGGGCTGCCGCGTGACGGGCAGCGGCGGCTACGGCTTCCATGTCATCGACGGCTGTCGTACGACGCTCAAAAAGTGCCGTACGGAGCGGTGCGCGCGCGGCGGTTACGAGTTCGCGGACGCCGGGCCGGACGCGGGGCCCGGCACGGGACCGGTCGTGGAGGACTGCACCAGCGACGAGAGCGGCGGTGTCAGGCCGCCCACCGCGCTCGAGACGGCCGTGGCGACGGCGAGCCAGTCGACCAGTGTGCTGGGCGCGATCCCCGGCCAGCGCACCGCCGAACAGGAGCCCCTTGCCCCTGCGACGGAACCGGACAAGGAGTCCCGCGGCTCCAAGGCCGTCCTCGGTGAACTCGACGCACTGGTCGGCCTGGACAGCGTCAAGCGCGAGGTGCGGGCCCTCACCGACATGATCGAGGTGGGCCGCCGCCGCCAGCAGGCCGGCCTCAAGGCGGCTTCCGTCAAACGGCACTTGGTCTTCACCGGCTCCCCCGGCACCGGCAAGACGACGGTCGCCCGGCTCTACGGCGAGATCCTCGCCTCGCTCGGTGTCCTGGAGAAGGGGCATCTCGTCGAGGTGTCCCGGGTCGACCTGGTCGGCGAGCACATCGGCTCCACCGCGATCCGCACCCAGGAGGCCTTCGACAAGGCACGCGGCGGCGTCCTGTTCATCGACGAGGCGTACGCGCTGTCCCCGGAGGACTCGGGCCGCGACTTCGGTAAAGAGGCCATCGACACGCTGGTGAAGCTGATGGAGGACCACCGGGACGCGGTCGTGGTGATCGTCGCGGGCTACACGGCGGAGATGGAGCGGTTCCTTTCCGTCAACCCCGGTGTGGCGTCCCGTTTCTCACGGACCATCACCTTCAGCGACTACAACCCCGAGGAACTGCTGAGGATCGTCGAGCAGCAGGCCGAGGAGCACGAGTACCGGCTGGCGGAGGGCGCGTCCGAGGGGCTGACGAAGTACTTCACGGCGATCCCGAAGGGCACCGCGTTCGGCAACGGCCGTACCGCGCGCCAGACCTTCGAGGCGATGGTGGAGCGGCACGCGAGCCGGGTCGCCCAGGTCGAGGAGCCGAGCACGGACGACCTGACCCTGCTCTACGCGGAGGACCTGCCCGAGCTGCCCTGAGGCGGCACCTCGGGCCGCAGCCGGGCCAGCAGCCGTTCGCGTTCCTCGGCGAACGCCGGGTCGGCCTGGTAGTCGGAGTGGCCGAGGATCGGCGCCGGCAGCGGATGCCGTGCCGTACGCCCGTACTCCAGTGGGTCCTTGAGGGGTGTGTGGTCCACTTCGGGGCCGCAGTCGCCGGAGAGACGCACCGGGCCGCCGATCGGGTCGGTGAGCCGGTACAGGTTGCGCCAGCAGTCGACCTCATGGTGGAGGCGGCTGAGCGCGGCCGGTCCGAAGTGGGCCGGGAACCAGCGGCCGTAGAGGCGCTCCAGGGGTGAGCCGTAGGAGAGCAGGGCGACGCGTTTGCGTTGGGCGGGCTTGAGCTGCCAGGCCGCCGCTGCGGCGAGGACGCTGCCCTGGGAGTGGCCGGAGAGGACGAGACGGCCGCCGGTGGCGCGGGTCCAGGTGGCGATCCGCCAGGTCAGGTCGGGGACCGCGCGCTCGGCGTAGCAGGGCGGGGCGAAGGGGTGGGCGGCGCGCGGCCAGAAGGTGCCGACGTCCCACAGGATGCCGATGGTGCGCCGCGCGGAGGCGTCCTTGTAGGCGCGCCTGCCCCAGGTGACGAAGAGGATGAAGCCGAGCCCGATCAGCCAGGAGCCGAGTCCCTGCGAGGTCTGCGCGGCGCCGTGCACGAAGGCGTGCCCCTCCTCACCGGCCCGTTCCGGTGTCCTGTCGGTGGTGAAGGCGCCGACGAGTGCCGCGGCGCCCAGGAGCAGGGTCGCGGTGGAGGTGACGGCGACGAGGAGGGGGCCGCGGTCGGTGAGCGCGGCCATCGCGCGCGTGCTCGCGATACGGGCGGTGCGCGCCCGGTCCGTCCGCCGGCCCGGGTAGTCGTGGGCCACCGCGGCCAGTTCGGTACGGCGCAGCCGCCAGGTACGGTGGCCGAGTCCGGCGCACAGGACGAGGACGACGAGGAGCAGCGCCGGGATCACCGACGCCTGCCAGGTGAGCAGGACGGGCGGGCCCGCGATGGAGGTTCCGGTCCCGTCCAGCCAGTCGGAGACCCGCTGGGACACTCCGCCGGACATCACGCCGCCCAGGGCGCAGGCCAGCATGGCGACGGCCGGTCCGCCGAGGCCGCGCATCGCGGCGCGCGGGTCGGGATGGGTGCGGTGCAGCAGATGGGCGACCACGGCGAGGGCAACCACCAACAGGCCCTGGACCAGGGCGATCCCGCCGAAGGTGGCGTCGCCCGGCAGTCGCCCGGACGACTCCCAGCCCGGGCGCGACCAGCCGGTGTACAGCAGGGCGAGGGCGAGCAGCAGGAGTGCGCCGAGCGGCAGGCGTCGTACGAGACGGCGGTCGAGTGCCTGGTCGAGGCGGTTCTCACTGCGGCCCCGGCGGCACACCACGTAGACCACGACGAACGCGACGCCGGCGAGCGCGGTCTCCAGGAGTGCGCCGAGGGTGGCCAGGGCGTGGGATCCGTCGGGCCCGCGGTCGTAGTCCGCCGTCGACACGGTGAGGGCGGCGGCGACCGTCAGGAGGCCGGCCGCCGTGTGGGCGGCGCGGAGGCGGGCGACCAGGCGGCGGCCGTACCAGAAGCCGGGGCGGCCCAGGGAGCCGCGGTCGGGCTCGTCGTCGGGCTCGGGTCTGCGGGGCATCGGCTGCTGGGACTCGTACGCGCTCCAGGTGCGGCGGGAGAGGTACCAGAGGAGGACGGTGAGCGCGGTCGGCACCAGGGCGGCGAGCGCGAGGCGGCGGCCGGGGCGGCTCCACCAGCTGTCGTGCGACACGGTGGGCGACAGGAAGCCGAGCCACGAGTGACGGTCGGCGCACGCGCGCGTGCCTGCGCACTGCCAGGCGGCGAGGTCCAGGGCGACCTCACAGGCCGCCGCGACGAGCAGCACGGTCAGGGTCAGTCCCGCGAGCCGCACCAGGAGGCCGTAGAACCGCACTGTCCGTTTCCGGCCGCGTGCGGTGGGGCGCATCCAGTGGGCGAGGTTGACGACCATGAACGGCAGCAGCAACAGCCACAGGGCGCGCGTGCCGTTGCCGGAGGTCAGATTGCACCAGACGTACGCCTCGCGGATCGGTCCGGTGTGCTGGTCGGCGGGCCGGGACTCGGCGTCGACGTCGGCGGCGCGCCGGAAGACGGCGGCCGTGTCGTCGCCGGTGATCCGTACCGTGCGCGGATCGCCGAGCATCTCCTCGGGTGTGGCGCCGCCGACTCCGTGGACCAGGAGTTCCAGGGCGGGTTCGGTCTCTTCGGGCCGTACGGCAAGGCCGTTCGCCCCGCTCGTGACGGCATGTTCCTGTACACGTTCCACTGTTCGCACATCCCCCGTGACGCACCGTCCGGCTGTGTTCGTGTGCACACCAGGATCGCCCCTTCCGGCGCGTCGCACACGTCCTGTGACGGAATCTCCCCGGTCCGTGTGACACGCGGGGAACGGAGGGTGTCCGAATGACATGTGCGCGTCGGTACAGGCGGTGGCGCGGGGGTTGCGGGGGCGTGCGAGGATGGGTCCTCCCACGCGCCGCAGCCGGGAAGAACCTCCTGATCGGGGCAGGTGCGATGGACAGTCTGACGGGTCGCGGCGAAAGGACCGGAGCGTACGTGAGTGAGAATCAGAACCTCCTCGCGGAGCAGCGGCGCGCCCTGATCCTCGACGAGGTCCGGCGCCGGGGCGGCGTCCGCGTCAACGAACTGACCCGCAAGCTCGGCGTGTCGGACATGACCGTACGGCGCGATCTGGACGCGCTGGCCCGCCAGGGCGTCCTGGAGAAGGTGCACGGCGGAGCGGTACCGGTCGTCGAGGCGAGCACGCACGAGCCGGGCTTCGAGGCCAAGTCGGGCCTGGAGCTGACCGCCAAGGAGGACATCGCGCGGGCGGCGGCGGAACTGGTGGCGCCGGGCACGGCGATCGCGCTCTCGGGCGGTACGACCACGTACGCGCTCGCCCACCATCTCCTTGAGGTCCCCGACCTCACCGTGGTCACCAACTCGGTGCGGGTGGCGGACGTCTTCCACGCGGCGCAGCGCACGTCGGGGCAACGGCAGGGCGCGGCCACGGTCGTCCTGACCGGCGGGGTGCGCACCCCCTCCGACTCGCTGGTGGGTCCGGTGGCCGACCAGGCGATCGCGGCGCTCCACTTCGACCTGCTCTTCCTCGGTGTGCACGGCATATCGGTCGAGGCCGGGCTGTCGACACCCAACCTCGCGGAGGCCGAGACCAATCGCAGGCTGGTGCAGTCCGCGCGGCGGGTCGTGGTGGTCGCCGACCACACCAAGTGGGGGACGGTGGGCCTGAGTTCGTTCGCCACGCTGGATCAGGTCGACACGCTGGTGACGGACGCGGGGCTGCCTGCGGAGGCGCGCGAGGAGATCTCCGAGCATCTACGGGTCGTGGTGGCGGGTGACCCCCGGGACAGGGCAGACATCTGACGTCCCGTCAGCTAAGGTGACGCCCTCCCCGCCCCCAACCACCGTCGCGTAGCGGAGGTTTCACCATGGCTCACCGTCTGCGTCCGGTGGGAATCGACTTCGTCGAGACCGCGCCCGTACGTCTCGTTTTCACGCGGGAGGTCACCGCGTCGCCGGAGGCGGTGTTCCGCGCGCTTGCCGAGGACGTGGCCGGCTGGAGCGAGTGGTTCTCGGCGGTGACGTCGGCACGGCCCACCGGGGACGGGGCAGGGCGTGAGATCCGACTGCGGGGCGGGACGCGGTTCGAGGAGACGGTGCTGGTGGCCAAGTCGCCGGAGACGTACGCGTATCGCGTCGACGTGACGAACGCCCCGGGGATTCGGGCGTTGGTCGAGGAGTGGCGGTTGGCTCCTGCGGGGGGTGGGACCCGGGTGCAGTGGACGTTCGCCGCGGATGGCTCTGCCGTGTTTCGGGGGGTCGTGCGGTTGGCTCGGCCTGGGTTGGGGCGGGCGTTCAAGGGGGCGGTGACGGCGTTGGATCGGCGGCTGGGGCGATAGTGGCGCCGCTGTGTCTCGTCGGTCGGCTGCTACGCCGTTGGGGCTGGGCGCGCCCGCGCGGCGGAGCCGCAAATCGGCACAGCCCCGCGCCTCTTAGGGGCGCTACAGCTCAGGTCGGCCACACCCCTGTCGCCAACAGCGATGCGATCGCCTTGCTGTACGGGGCGATGTCCATGCCCTGTTCCGTCAGCCAGGCGTCCGAGTAGTACTTGTCGAGGTAACGGTCGCCCGGGTCGCACAACAGGGTGACGACGCTGCCCTGTTGGCCCGATTCCACCATCTCGGCGACGATTTTGAGGGCACTCCAGAGGCCGGTGCCCGTGGATCCGCCCGCCTTGCGGCCGATGGCCTGTTCCAGTGCTCGTACGGCGGCGACGCTGGCCGCGTCCGGGACCTTCATCATGCGGTCGATCGCACCGGGCACGAAGCTCGGTTCCATACGGGGGCGGCCGATGCCCTCGATGCGGGAGCCGCAGTCGCAGGTGACGTCCGGATCGCCGGTGGTCCAGCCCTCGAAGAAACAGGAGTTCTCCGGGTCGGCGACACAGACGCGGGTGTCGTACTGCATGTAGTGGACATAGCGCGCGAGGGTCGCCGAGGTGCCGCCGGTACCGGCCGTGGCGACGATCCACGCGGGCTCCGGGAAACGCTCCAACTCCAGCTGACGGAAGATGGATTCGGCGATGTTGTTGTTGCCGCGCCAGTCCGTGGCCCGCTCCGCGTAGGTGAACTGGTCCATGTAGTGGCCGCCGGTCTCCACCGCGAGGGCGGCCGACTCCTCGTACATCTTGCGCGAGTCGTCCACGAAGTGGCACCGGCCGCCGTGGAATTCGATCAGGCGGATCTTCTCGGGGCTGGTCGTGCGCGGCATGACCGCGATGAAGGGAACGCCGACGAGTTTGGCGAAGTACGCCTCGGAGATCGCCGTCGAACCGCTGGACGCCTCGATCACCGGTCGGGTGGGCCGGATCCAGCCATTGCAGAGGCCGTAGAGGAAGAGGGAGCGGGCGAGGCGGTGTTTGAGGCTGCCTGTCGGGTGGGTCGACTCGTCCTTCAGGTACAGGTCGATGCCCCAGCGCTCGGGGAGGGGGAAGCGGAGCAGGTGTGTGTCGGCCGAGCGGTTGGCGTCGGCCTGGACCTTGCGGACGGCTTCTTTCAGCCAGTTCCGGTAGGCGCCGTCACTGCGGTCGACGTCGAGGGTGGCGCCGGTCAGGGCCTGTGGGGTGGTGCTCACGGCGGGGCTCCTTACGCTTCGCGCCGACGGCGCGTCGCGCGGCCGACACCTCGATCATATGCACCTTCAGCACGCTCCTCACCTGCATAAACGCATCTTTGGGAAGGCCAAAGGCACCCCTGGGGAGCGGTCGGTACGCATCCTGGGGGCGCATTTGTGCGAGTGCTCCGGGTACTCACCGTGACCGGGTCGTACGTACTGGTGCTCGACGCCCCGGGCGGGCAGACTGCACCGGAGCGGGACGAACGTCCTGAACGGGGGCGCACACTGGATCACGGGATGTCCTGGACCAAGGGGGCGGGGAAGCATGGCGGAGCCGGAGTTCACGGCCACGGGCGTACGGATCGGGAAGCGGCTGCGGTCGCTCACCCGGGCCGGACAGGTCCGGATCAATGACGGCAGGCTGGAGTTGCTCACCAGCTACGGCAGCGAGATCGACAGCGCGCCGGTGCAGGCGGTGCGGGCGTCCAGGCCCTGGTTCGCCCCCGAGGATCGGGCACTTGCCGACCTCAACGGCAAGAGGTACCTGCTGACTCTCGGCGAACACGACCCCGCGCCGGGTCAGCCTGGTCCACCGGCGGCACGCCGGTTTATCGAGGCCGTACGCAAGGCGGCGGGGCGGGGCGGGTAGCAGCCTCGGATCGGCGCGGCGGGGCGCATCCGCTGATGGGCACGGCGGGCTGCGACCGGCGATCGGCACGATGGAACAGCTGCGGTCGGCCGCGAGTTGCGGGACCGCGGCCCTTGCGTCACTCTGGTCTCACGTCACTCTGGGTTTACCGGCGATAACGCTGCGAACCAGCCCGCCGGGTACAACAGCAGGCGGCCGTTTCCCTTGACCACCCTGCTGGATCCGAACTCCGTGTTCTTCCGGACCTCAGTCGGGGAGTCGCAGCCGTGATCAGTCACCCAAGCAGGCACTGCACGGTGGAGCTCCAAGCCCTGCCGTCGCGGATCGGCCAGGTCCGCAGAATCGTATCTGCGCAGTTGCGCTACTGGCATCTGGATCCTCTGATAGACCGGGCCGCGCTCGGTGTCACAGAGCTCCTCACGAACGTCCACCGGCACGCCCAGCCCGACAAGACGTGCATCGTCGAGATCGAGCTGCTGCTCGACCACCTCATGGTCTCGGTGCACGACCACGATCCCCGGCTTCCAGTGGTGGGGGACATCGACGAGGTCGCGCCTACGGCCACCTGCGGGCGCGGGCTCGCGATGGTCGCCGCGGTCAGCGAGAGCTGGGGTGTGCGGCCGGACGGCGATTCCGGGAAGGTCGTGTGGTTCACGCTCACCGCGCCCAAGCCCGCGACCGCTACGCCGACGCCGGATCGTTCGCCGCGTCGTCCGGCTGTGGAGAAGCCCGCGCACCGGTTCGTCACCGAGGTCGAGCACCCGGTCGACGGCCACCGGCCCCAACACGCTCCCGCCCGGTCGGCCGTTGCCGGTTGATCGGGCGGTGATTTGTTGGGGGGGGCGGCTTTGAGGCGCCGGGCGGGGGCGGGGTAGGGAGGCGGCTTTGCGGCACCGGGCAGGGCGGGGTTCGGACGGCGAGACTCCCGGACCGGCCTTCAGACGGCCATGCACCTGAGCCGGGATGGAGAACACGCGATGCCCGGGCCGGTGTTCTGAACGCACCCACGCGCGCACCTCTTTTGGTTCGGTCGCCTTCGGGGCGCTGGAAGCCGGTGTCGAGAGCCCCACCGTGCTCGACCCTTCGGGCGTCCGCGCGCTGGAGCTCTCGACACCGGCGCGCCCCTACGGCTCCCTCTCGGCCGACGCGTGGGGACAGTCAGGCTTGGTGGGCCCTCGACGGTGGTTGAACTGGGCGCCGTAGACCCTCCTCCCCCGTCATTTTCACTCGGTGGCTATCGCCCGCAGAACGTCCAGCCGTGCTGCCCTGCGCGCCGGGCGCAAGCCCGCCAGCGCTCCTGCGGCCGGGCCCACCAGGGCCACCACCACGAGTTGCACGGGCGGGATCGCGAAGGCGAAGGAGCTGTCGCTCGCGCCCTCCGAGGCCTTGACCAGGACCCAGCCGAGGAAGGCGCCGAGGGCGAGTCCGCCGACCGTGCCGAAGGCCGCGACGAGGACCGACTCCCAGCGGACCATGGCCCGGAGTTGGGAACGGGTCTGGCCGACCGCCCTCAACAGGCCCAGTTCGCGGGTGCGTTCGTGGATCGCCAGGGTCAGTGTGTTGGCGATGCCCAGCAGCGCGATCAGGACCGCGAGGGCGAGCAGGGCGTAGACGAGGGTCAGCATCATGTCGATGCCGCCGGCCGAGGACTGTGCGTATTCGTGGCGGGTCTGGACTTGTGGGTTGCCGTATCGGGCGGCGATCCGCTCGACCGCGGCCTTGCCCTTGGCCGTGCTCACGCCGTTCCTGAAGGAGACGGCGACGAGTGTGTCCGAGTCCTGGGTGCGGTGCGGGGCCCAGGCGGCGCGGGTGATGACGTAGTCGCCGGCGAGTTCGGACCGGCCGTAGACCGCGCGGACCGTGAAGGTCTTCTTCTGGCCGTCGGTGAAGGCCAGTTGGGCCGTGCTGCCGGTGGTCAGGTGCTGCCGGTCGGCCTCCGTCCTGGTGATGGCGATGCCGTCGGTGCCGAGGTCGCGGAGCGAGCCTTGGACCGTGCCCAGGTCGAAGGTGCGGGCGAGGGCCGTGGGGTTGGTGACGGTCAACGCCCGTCCCCTGCCGTCCACTTCGGCTACTCCCCGGCCGAGTCCTACTGCTGTGTCCACCTCGGGCAACTGATCTATGGCTCCGGCGAGTTCGGGGCTCAGTCCACTGCCGCCCGCGCCGAAGGAGGGGGTGCTGACGGCTATGTCACCGGCGAAGGACCGGGACACGGTCTGGTCCATCGTGGCCTTCAACGAGGCGCCGAAGACGGTGAACAGCGATACCACCGCCACACCGATCATCAGCGCGCTCGCGGTGGCGGCCGTGCGGCGGGGGCTGCGCAGCGCGTTGCGGCGGGCGAGTCCGCCGGTGACACCCCGCAGCCGGTCCAGGGGGCCGCCGAGGACGCGTACCGCCGTGGAGGAGGCGACGGGGCCCAGGACGACGAAGGCGACCAGGGACAGCACCGCCCCAAGTCCCGCCAGCGGCAAGGACGGTGAGACCAGTATGCCGGTGAGGGTGGTGCCGACCGCGAGGGCGGCCAGGGCCACTCCGGTCACCGCGCGGACGCGGGACGCGCCGGACTGGTCCACGGCCGTTTCACGCAGTGCGGCCAGGGGGGCGGTGCGGCCCGCGCGTACGGCCGGCATGAGTGCGGAGCCGAGGCAGACGACGATGCCCACGGCGAGCGGCAGGGCCATGGAGAGGGCGTGGATCACCAAGTCGCCTTCGGGGAAGGGGAATCCGATCGCCGGGAACAGGGTCTGGAGAGCCGCTGCTATGCCGATGCCGCCCGCGAGTCCGGCGGCCGACGCGGTGACGGCGACGACGCTCGCCTCGGTGACGGTGGCCGCGGTGATCTGGCGGCGCGAGGCGCCGAGGGCGCGCAACAGGGCGTTCTCGCGGGTGCGTTGGGCGATGACGATGGCGAAGGTGTTGTGGATGGAGAAGGTCGCGACCAGCAGGGCGATGCCGGAGAACACCAGCAGGAACGTGGTGAAGAGGGTCAGGAACCGGGACGAGACCATGTCCGTGTTCTCCTGCGCGGACCGTTGACCCGTGATCGCCTCAACTCCCTTGGGCAGTACGGGCGTCAAGCGGTCGACGAGCTGCTTCTGGGTGACGCCGGGGCCCGCGCGCACGCTGATGGTCGACGCCTCGCCGGGCTTCGCGGTGAGGTACTTCTCGGCGTCGGCCTGTGTCATCCCGGTGAAGGTCACCTGCGCCATGCCGTCCTCGCCGCCGAAGGTCGCGAGGCCCACGATCGTCACCTGGACGGGGTCGGGCGTGCGCAGGGTCGTCGTGTCGCCGATCTTCAAGTGGCCCTTGTCGGCGGCACCTCGGTTGACGACGACCTCGCCGGACCTCGCCGGGGCGCGGCCCTCGGCGAGCCGGTACGGGTTGAGCTTCGGGTCGGTGATCCAGTTGCCGGCGAGGGTGGGCGGGCCCTTGCCTCCGACGGCTTCGCCGTTGGCGCCGACGAGTTGGCCCGCGCCCTGGACGCTGGGGGCGGCTGCCGCGACGCCGGGGACCTGCTCGACGGTCTTCACCAGGGCCGTGCTCACCGGTTGCCGTACGCCCTGGCTCTCGCCGGGTGTCGTGATGGCGTCGGCGCTGCGGACCACGGCGTCCGTGCCGCTGGTCGCGTCGCCGAACATGGTGTCGAAGCCGGCGCGCAGGGTGTCACCCATGACAAGGGTGCCGGCGAGGAAGGCGACGCCGAGGAACACGGCGAGGAACGTACCGGCGAAACGCCTTTTGTGGGCGCGCAGGGAGGACATGCTCAGGCGCACGGACGCGTTCACGACCGCACCTCCTCGAAGGCCTTGAGACGGTCCAGGACCTTGTCGGCCGTCGGGGAATCCATACGGTCCACCAGGCGCCCGTCGGCGAGGAAGACGACCTCGTCCGCGTGGGCGGCGGCGACCGGGTCGTGGGTCACCATCACGACCGTGCGGTCCGTCTCCCGTACGGCGCGGCGGAGCAGGCCGAGGACCTCGCCGCCGGAGCGGGAGTCGAGGTTGCCGGTCGGTTCGTCGGCGAAGACGACCTCGGGGCGGCCCGCGAACGCCCTTGCCACGGCGACGCGTTGCTGCTGGCCGCCGGAGAGCTCCGAGGGGCGGTGCTGGAGCCGGTCGCGCAGGCCGACGACGTCGACGAGCGCGTCGATCCACTCCTGGTCGCCCCGGGACCCGGAGAGGTCGAGGGGCAGGGTGATGTTCTCCGCGACGGTCAGCGTCGGGATCAGGTTGAACGCCTGGAAGACGAAGCCGATTCGGTCGCGGCGCAGGAGGGTCAAGCGTCGGTCGTCGAGGGCGCCGAGTTCCGTGTCGCCGATGTGGGCGGTGCCCGAGCTGAGCGTGTCCAGGCCTGCCGCGCAGTGCATCAGGGTGGACTTGCCGGAACCCGAGGGACCCATGATCGCGGTGAAGCGGCCGGCCGGGAAGCCGACGCTCACCCCGTCCAGGGCGCGGACGGCGGTGTCGCCGACGCCGTAGACCTTGACGGCGTCGACGACCCGCGCGGCCGTGCGGGTGGTGGTCGCGGTGGTCATGCCGGGCCGCCGCCCTTGCCGGTGCGGCCGAACTGCTCGTCCAGGACGGACAGGCGGCGCCAGTACTCGTCCTCGTCGATCTCGCCGGAGGCGAAGCGGCGCCCGAGGACGGCCAGCGGGGAGTCTCCGGTGGGTCGGGGGTCGGTCATCGCGCGCCACGGGCCGCCGCGGCCACGCCAGGCGGTGCGGCGCAGGACGGTCACCACGCCGACCGCCACGGCCGCCCAGATCAGCGGGAAGAGCAGGATCCACGGGCCGGGGCCGCCGCCGTTCCAGTTCGCCAGAGTCTGCATGTCGATTCATCTCCAAGGAGCCTGGAGCCCTCGATGGGCTTCCGGTGATGTGTCGAGACTGGCTCCCGGGAGGGGTCCGGGTCGTCGTACTGCCAGCGGCAGTGCGTGTACCTCGCGGGGAGTACGTGAGGGCGTTGCGGCTGCTCCATAAGCCGTCGACAAGCCGACGACAAGCTGTGGACTTCTGTAACTACTAGTATGTACAGTGGCTGTATGGGCACCCCGGAGCGACTGATCGAGTCCACGCGCGAGCTGCTGTGGGAGCGCGGCTACGTCGGTACCAGCCCCAAGGCGATCCTTGAGCGCGCGGGCGCCGGGCAGGGCAGTATGTACCACCACTTCAAGGGCAAGCCTGATCTGGCGCTGGCGGCGATCCGGCGGACGGCCGAGGAGTTGCGGACCACCGCCGAGGGAGTACTCGACGGGCCGGGCACGCCGTACGAGCGGATCGAGGCGTATCTGCGGCGCAAGCGCGATGTGTTGCGCGGGTGTCCGGTCGGGCGGCTGACGATGGATCCGGACGTGATCGCCAGCGCCGAGCTGCGCGAGCCGGTGGACGCGACGCTCGACGCGATCCGCGAGCGGCTCGCCGGAATCGTCGAAGAGGGCAAGGAGCAGGGGCAGTTCGGGCCGGAGCTGGACGGTGAGGAGATCGCCTCGACGATCCTCGCGACCGTGCAGGGCGGGTACGTACTGGCCCGCGCGTCCGGTTCACCGGCCGCCTTCGACGCCGGTGTCCGGGGACTGCTCTCCCTTCTCTCGCCCTCGACTCCCCGATAGGAGTCCCGGTACGTGCGGATCACCAGGAAGCATCCCGACACCCGGCCGGGTCCGGCGGAGAACTTCCCCTTCCGAGGAGGCACTTGATGCACGCCATGCACTACGAACTCACCCTTCCCGGCGACTACGACATGGGCATCATCCGGAACCGGGTCGCGCGGGTCGGGCATCTGCTCGACGACTGGGACGGCCTGGGCTTCAAGGCGTATCTGGTGCGTGAGCGCGGGGTGCACGGTTCGCCGGTCAACCAGTACGCGCCGTTCTATCTGTGGAACACGGTGGAGGGCATGAACCGCTTCCTCTGGGGCGGCGCCTTCCAGAGACTCGTCAATGACTTCGGGCGGCCCGAGGTGGTGCAGTGGACGGGCCTCGCGTACGAGGAGGGCGGTGCCGCGGGCTCCCCCGCCGCTGTCGCCGTACGCCGGCGCCAACGGATGGCGGAGGGTGGGGAGTTGGTGGCGGTCATGGAAGAAGCGGTGGGTGAGACCCGGCGGTTGGCCGGTGAGGACGGCGCGGTGCTCGCGACGGCTGCCGTCGACCCGCACAGGTGGGAGCTGGTTCACTTCTCGCTCTGGGAGCACGACATGCCGAAGGCGGAGGGGGACGTGTTCCAGGTGCTGCATCTTTCGGAGCCGGGGCGGGGCGGGTTGCCGCGCGGCCGGCAGTGGTGAGTGCCGTCGCCGTCGTCCGTACGGTGCTGGGGGATGTGGGCCCGCAGGAGCTGGGGGTGTGCGACGCGCACGACCATCTCTTCATCCGGAGCCCTCAACTCCCGGGCCGGTCGCTGGGCGACGCCTCTGCCGCGCAGGCCGAGTTGGGCGCGTTCCGTGCCGTGGGCGGTGACGCTGTCGTGCAGTGGACGCCGTACGGGATGGGGCGGCGGGTCGCTGATCTGCCGCTGTTGTCCCGGGCGACGGGTGTGCATGTGGTGTGCGCGACCGGGTTGCATCAAGCGGCGCACTACAGCCCGGAGTTGCTGGAGAGCCTGCGCGGCAAGCTGGCCGAGGTCTTCGTCGCCGAGCTGACGGAGGGCATCGGGCCGTCCGGTGTCCGTGCCGGGATCATCAAGGTCGCGGGCGGCTTCCACGGCCTCGACACGCACGCCCGCTGGACGATGGCCGCCGCGGCCGAGGCCCACCGTGCGACGGGCGCGCCGATCGCCGTCCACCTGGAGCTGGGCACGGGGGCACTGGACGTACTCGACCTGCTGTGCGGCGAGTTGGGCGTCGCACCGCACCGGGTGATCCTCGGCCACCTCAACCGCTCCCCCGACCTCGTCGTCCAGCGCCAGGCCGCCGACGCGGGTGCCTACCTCGCGTTCGACGGACCGTCCCGCGCCCACCACGCCACGGACTGGCGCATGCCGGACAGCGTCCGCGCACTGGCCGAGGCCGGTTGCGGCGACCGTCTGCTGCTCGGCGGGGACACCGTGGTCGCCGGGGCGCGCTCGGTGGACGGCGGCCCGGGGATGCCGTATCTGCTGCGGCGGGTGGGGCCGCGGCTCGCGGTGGAGCTGGGTGAGGAGCTGGTGCGGCGCGTGTTCAGGGAGAATCCCGCGCGGGCGTTCGCGGTCGAGTGGTGTTGAGAGCGGCCGACGGAAGACGTGGCAGCGCCCCATGCCGTGCGCCCGGCGCGGTGCGGTGCGCCCCCCCCTCACCGGAGCCGGTCGCCGAAGGCTGACGAGGGACCGCTTTGTTCGACGCGGACATCGAACATGTGGAGCTCGTGTGCAGACGACAGTGGAGCCGCCCAGAACGGCGGAGGCGGAGGTCGCGGCGGGTGGGTGGCCTCGGTACTGGCCGCTTCTGCTGCTGGGGGCGGCTGTCGTTCCCGGGCTGCTGCTGTTCTCCGTCGGGCGGTGGATGGACTCGCCGGCCGTGCAGGCCTGGCGGACCGTGTGTCTCGCCATCACCACGCAGGCGCTGCCCTTCCTGCTGCTGGGTACGGCCTTGTCGGGGGCGATCAACGCCTTTGTCCCGGCACGGGTGTTCACGAAGGTGCTGCCGAAGCGGGCCGCGTTCGCCGTGCCGGTGGCCGGGATGGCGGGAGTCGTACTGCCGGGGTGCGAGTGCGCGTCGGTGCCGGTCGCGAACAGTCTGATCGGGCGCGGGGTCACTCCGGCCGCAGCGTTCGCGTTCCTGCTCTCCGCGCCCGCGATCAACCCGGTGGTGCTGACCGCCACGGCGATCGCGTTCCCCGCCAGCCCGGTCATGGTGCTGGCCCGGCTGCTCGCCTCGCTCGCCACGGCCGTGGTGATGGGCCGGCTGTGGCTCTGGCTGGGGCGCGAGGAGTGGCTGCGGCCGGTCGCGCGGCAACCCGGACATCAGCCGGGGCACAGCCGCTGGACGGAGTTCCGGACCGGTTTCCAGCACGACTTCCTGCACGCCGGCGGGTTCCTGGTCGTCGGGGCCATCGCGGCGGCGACCTTCGATGTCGCCGTCCCGCGATCCGTGCTCGACACGTTCGCCGGTTCGCCCTGGCTGTCGGTCCTGTTCCTGGCCGCGCTCGCGATCGTCCTCGCCGTCCGCTCCGAGGCCGACGCGTTCGTCGCGTCCTCGCTCACCGGCTTCTCCCCCACCGCCCGGCTGGCCTTCATGGTCGTGGGCCCCATGGTCGACCTGAAGCTGATCGCCCTCCAGACCGGCACGTTCGGCCGGGCCTTCGCCCCGACGGCCCACATCGGCGAACCGCCGATCCCGCTCATCTCCCGTACCCCGAGCCACCGTTCGGCGAGGACGACATGGCGGTCGCGGGCATCCCACCCCGGCTGCCGGAGCCGTTGGTGAGCCGGACGGTCACGGTGACCGAACTCGTCCTGTCACCGCGCGCGACGGCCACGAAGGGCTGTTGACCCTGGTCGCGCTGGGCTGCGGGACGGGTGTGGTGTCCCGGCTCGTGCTGGAGACCAGTGCCGTACGGGAACGGCCGGCGGTGGTCCCGGCGGAGCCGCCACCGGAACCGTTCCCGATCGGACTGTGCGTACGGCGGGCCGATCCGCGCCGCCCGCTGGTGGCGGCGCTGTGGAGCCTCACAGCGTCGTAGGACTCGTCAACGCCCTGAGGGCGGCGCCCTGAAAGGGGCGCGGAGCGGTGTCGATATGCGGCTCCGCCGCGTGGGCGCGACCAACCACGACGGAGCCGCAGCAAACCAGCAACCCAGCAAACCGACGCCGCCATACCCGCACACCCAGCGGAGCGCCTAGTCGAGGTCCACCGGGCCGTCGTCCTTCTTGTCGTCTTTCTTCGCCTGGAGCTGGAGCAGGTTCTTGACGTCCGCGCCGGGGCGGCGGCCGTCGGAGTCCGCGCCGCCCAGGTTGCCCCGGACCGAGTCCAGGATCGTCAGGCCCTGTGAGACCAGGCCGGCCGCGATCTCGCCGAGGCCGTCCGCGCCGTTGAGGACGTTGACGTTGGCTCCGGCGAGGCCGCCGGCCGCCTCCTTCACGATCTGCGGGAGCTGGTCGATCAGCATGCGGTCGAGCGCGACCCGGTCGTAGGAGGCCGCCGCCTCGGCCTGGATCTTCATGCGCTCCGCCTCGGCGATGGCGAGCAGCTTGATCCGCTGGGCCTCGGCCTCGGCGGGCTTGACGATCTCGGCGACGAGCTGCTGCTGGCGCAACTCGGCCTGGCGCTGGGCCAGTTCGGTCTGCGCGGCCAGCACCTCCTGCTGGGCGTGGGCCTGCGCGAGCGGTCCGGCCTGCGCGGCCTGCGCCTGGGCGCGGTCGACCTCGGCCGAGTACTCGGCCTTGACCACCGCGGTCTGCCGGGCGTACTCGGCCTGGTTGCGCGCCGCGACCTGCTCCGCCTCGACCGAGGCCTGGGTGGCCTGGGCCTGGGCGATCTGGGCCTGCCGCTGGATGGCCGCCTTGTGCGGCGCGGACATGGCCTCGATGTAGCCGACCTCGCCGTCGTCGATCGACTGGATCTGCAGCGAGTCCACGATCAGGCCGATCTTGGCCATCTCGACCTTCGAGGTGTCCAGGACCTCGGCGGCGAGCTTCTGCCGCTCCGTGACGATCTCCTCGACGGTCATCGAGCCGATGATGGACCGCAGGTGACCGGCGAAGATCCGGCCGGTCAGCACCGACATCTGGTCCTGGTCGGACAGGAAGCGCTGGCCCGCGTTGATGATGCTCTCGGTGTCGTTGCCGACCTTGAACGCGATCACGGCGCGGACGTGCAGCGCGATGCCCTGCCTGGTCACACAGGTCTCGGTGACCTCGGCCTCGCACATCGACAGCGTGAGGAAGCGGGTCTTGCGGAAGACCGGGAGCACGAACTTCCCGTGCCCCGTCACCACTCGGAACGGCGCGCCCCCCAGTCCCCGCCTGCCACCCGAGATCAGCATCGCCTCATCGGGGGCGGGAACGCGGTAACCGAACATTCTGGTACTCCTCACTCAGCGCCGGCGGGGTCCCCGCCCAGCGCGTCCAATGGATCCACCCACTTGATGACGTGGACCTCACGACTTCCTCGCGACTCGATCACGAGTACGGTCGCCCCCGTGGGCAGAGGATCGTCCGACCAGGCGAGGAAGGTCTCGGAGCCACCCCGGACGCGCACCAGGATCTCGCCGGGGCCCGCGCTTCCGCGGGTCGCGATGATCACCTGCCCCGTGCATCCGATCACGGGCTCATCCTGCGGCATCACTCGCCGCCCTCCATCCTCTGGCCTTAGGTTTCCGACGATAGACCTACTCTGCCCCGGCTCCCAACGGGCACGTCGATTCCGTCCGTCACGCGCCGTCCCCAAGATCAGGACAGGGCCGCCAGCGGATCGTCGAGCACGGGCTGCCACGCCAACTCGGCGGCGCCGACCAGGCTGTTGTGGTCGAGGGTGCAGGCGAGGATCGGCACGCCCCCGCTCTGCCCCCACAGGCTCCGGTCGGCGACGACCGCGCGCAGCCGGTCCGGGTCGGCGTCCAGGAGGGTGCGGTGCAGTCCGCCGAGGATGATCCGGTCGGGGTTGAGGATGTTCACCAGGCCCGCCAGACCGAGCCCGAGCCGGTCGATCAGGGTCTCGGCGGCCTTCCGGACAGGCGGATCGTCGTAGTGGTCGCGGATCAGGTCGTTGGACTCCTGGAGCAGGGACACCTCGGGTCCGGGCTCACGACCGGCGGCCGTGAAGAAGGCGAGCGGATCGGCTTCCACGTCGAGACACCCCCGGCTGCCGCAGTAGCAGGGGCGCCCCTCGGGGTTGACGGTGAGGTGTCCGACTTCGAGCGCGAGCCCCGAACTCCCTGTGTGCAGACGCCCGTCGAGCACCAGCGCACCGCCCACACCCCGGTGTCCGGTCGCCACGCACAGCAGGTCGCGGGCGCCGCGTCCCGCGCCGTGCCGGTGCTCGGCGAGCGCGGCGAGGTTGACGTCGTTTCCCGCGAACGCCGGTCCGGTGATACCGGCCGCCCGCACGCACTCGGCGAAGATCCGCCGCACCGGCGCGCCCGCGGGCCAGGCCAGGTGCAGGGGATTCAGTGCCAGCCCCTCGGGCTCGGCGACGGCGGAGGGCACGGCGAGCCCGGCGCCCACGCAGCGCCGTCCCGTCTCGCGCAACAACCCCGCACCGGCCTCGACGACCGACCCCAGCACCTTCGCCGGGTCCGCGTCGACGGCCTCGCAGCCGGGTGCGGTCGCCACGATCCGCCCGCCGAGCCCGACCAGTGCCGCGCGGAAACCGTCGGCGTGCACCTGCGCGGCGAGCACGACCGGCCCGTCCTCGGCGAGCGCGAGCCGGTGCGAGGGGCGCCCCTGCGAACCGGCCGCGGCGCCGGGCCGGGCGTCGACCCTGATCAGCCCCAGCGCCTCCAGCTCGGCGGCGACCGCGCCGGCCGTCGCCCGGGTCACCCCCAGTTCGGCGGTCAGTACGGCGCGGGTGGGTGCGCGGCCGGTGTGCACGAGCTCCAGCGCGGGGCCGAGCGCGCCGCGGCCCCGGTCCAGCCGCGCCCTTGAGGTTGTCCCTTCGCCGCTCATGAGGGGGAGTCTCCCATGATCCGTAGAGAGAGCCGGTGGGGTTGTGGTCATAGCGCAGGCCGGTGGGGGCTTGTCGCGCCCGCGCGGCGGAGCCGCATGTCGATACAGCCCCGCGCCCCTTCGAAGCTTGCCCCGTGTTTAGAAGCCACTGACCCTCAGCGTCACGTTGAGCCTCCCCGTCAACCCCAACTCCCCCGGCGCCGTACCCCCGTACACCCGCGGCACCCCGTGATACGCCAGCCGCGACGCCCCGCCGAACACGAACAGGTCGCCGCTTCTCAACTCGATGTCCGTGTAAGGCTTCGTACGGGTCTCGGTGTTGCCGAAGCGGAAGACGCAGGTGTCGCCGAGGCTCAGGGACACGACCGGTGCCTGCGACTTCTCGTCGCAGTCGCGGTGCATGCCCATGCGGGCGTCGCCGTCGTAGAAATTGATCAGTGCGATGTCGTACGACGCCGTCGGCGCCCCCAGTGTGTCGGCGACCGCTCGTCGCCCCAGCTCGTCCAGCCAGGCCGGGAACGGCTTCACCGGGGTGCCGTCGCCGTCGGTCGCCGTACGGGCGTAGGCGTACGGGTACCAGTGCCAGCCCAGGCACACCTGGCGGGCGGTCATCGTGCCGCCGCCGGGGGTGCGGACGGTGCGCAGACCGGCCGGTGGGCGGGCCCACGCGCGGCAGGCCGTGAGCAGGGCGCGCCGGTGGTCGGGGTCGAGCCAGCCCGGCATGTGCACCGCGCCCGGCGCGACCTCCGTACGGGCCCTCGGAAACAGCTCGGCGTCCATGGCCCCATCCTGCCCCGACCGGCCATGAGCCGGCACTCGGTTAGCCTTGGCGCACGATGGACGACCATATCGACCGAATGACGACTCCGTGGGGCGCCCGCGCCCTGGCCCGCTTCCCCGAGGACCCGCGCGACCGGCTGCGCGCCTGGGACGCCTCCGACGAATACCTTCTGCGGCAGCTCGCGGACCAGGACACCCCGCTGTCCGGCACGGTCGTGATCGTGGGTGACCGCTGGGGCGCCCTGACCACGGCCCTCGCGGAGCACCAACCGGTGCAGATCACGGACTCGTTCCTCACCCAGGAGGCGACCCGGGCGAACCTCGCGCGCAACGAGATCGCGGCGGACTCCGTACGGCTGCTCACCACCCAGGACCCGCCGCCCGAGCGTGTCGACGTGCTGCTGGTGCGGGTGCCCAAGAGTCTCGCGCTGCTGGAGGACCAGTTGCTGCGGCTGGCGCCCGGGGTGCACACCGACACGGTCGTCGTCGGTACCGGGATGGTGAAGGAGATCCACACCTCGACGCTGAAGCTGTTCGAGCGGATCCTCGGCCCGACCCGGACCTCGCTGGCCGAGAAGAAGGCCCGGCTGATCCACTGCGCGCCCCGGTCGTCGGCGGCCCGTGCCACCAATCCCTGGCCGCACAGTTACGCCCTGCCCGACGGCATCGGCGCGGTCTCGGGGCGGACGGTGGTCAATCACGCGGGCGTGTTCTGCGCCGAGCGCCTCGACATCGGCACCCGTTTCCTCCTCCAGCACCTGCCCGAAAGCCGCGGCCCCCGCAGGGTCGTCGACCTCGGGTGCGGCAACGGTGTGGTGGGTACGGCGGTGTCGCTGGCCGATCCGGAGGCCGAAGTCCTCTTCGTGGACGAGTCGTTCCAGGCCGTCGCCTCGGCGGAGGCCACGTACAAGGCGAACGGCGTTCCGGGGCAAGGGGAGTTCAGGGTCGGGGACGGGCTGGTCGGGGTTCCGGCCGACAGTGTCGACCTCGTGCTCAACAATCCCCCGTTCCACTCCCACCAGGCGACGACCGACGCGACGGCCTGGCGGATGTTCACCGGGGCGCGGCGCGCGCTGCGTCCGGGCGGCGAGCTGTGGGTGGTCGGCAACCGGCATCTCGCCTATCACGTGAAGCTGAAGCGGCTGTTCGGCAACAGTCAACTGGTCGCCAGCGACGCGAAGTTCGTGGTGCTGAAGGCCGTCAAGCGGTAGTCCCACCGCGTCCGGCGAGCACTCCGACGATCCGGGCCACCGTCCCGGCCATCGCCTCCCGCCCCACGCTCAGGTACTTCCGGGAGTCGACCGCCTCGGGGTGTGCGGCGAGGAAGGCGCGGATCGCGCCGGTCATCGCGAGGTTGAGGGCCGTGCCCACGTTGACCTTGGCGATGCCGCCTGCGACGGCCGCGGTCAGTTCGTCGTCGGGGACGCCTGAGGAGCCGTGCAGGACGAGGGGAACGTCCAGGGTGGCGCTGAGCCGCTTGAGGAGGGCGTGGTCGAGGGCGGCGGTGCGGGTGGTCATCGCGTGGGAGCTGCCGATGGCCACCGCGAGGGCGTCCACACCGGAGTCGGCGACGAACGCGCGGGCCTGAACGGGGTCGGTGCGGGCGCCGGGAGCGTGGGCGTCGAGCGGCGGCTCGCCGTTCTTGCCCCCGACCTCTCCCAACTCGGCCTCGATCCACAGCCCTTGGGAGTGTGCCCAGTCGGCGGCGGCGCGGGTCGCGGCTAGGTTCTCGGCGTACGGGAGGCGGGCCGCGTCGTACATCACGGAGCTGAACCCGGCATCGGGTGCCTGCCGCAGCAGGTCGTCGCTCTGGACGTGGTCGAGGTGCAACGCGACGGGTACGGCGGCCCGTTCGGCGGCGGCGACGGCCGCGCGGGCTAGCGGGAGGAGGCGGCCGTAGCGGAACTTGACGGCGTTCTCGCTGACTTGGAGGACGACGGGGGCGTCGGCGGACTCGGCGCCGGCGACGACGGCCTCGATGTGTTCCAGGGTGATGATGTTGAAGGCGGCGACGGCGGAGTGGGCGGTGGCGGCGCGGGTCACTAGCTCGCCGGTGGTGACGAGGGGCACGGCCTGTCCTTTCCTGGAGTCTGGAGGTACCGGGCTTCAGGGGGCGAGGATCACCGAGCGGGTGAGGTGGCGCGGCCGGTCGGGGTCGAGGTCCCGGTATGCGGCGACGGCGACCGCCAGGCGCTGGGCGCGGACGAGTTCGGCGAGCGGGTCGAGGCCGCCGTCGATCCACAACCCGCCGGTGGCGCCCACCTGTTGGGCGAGTCCCTCGGGTGCCTCGCCGAGCATCCAGGTGGCGGTGCCGCGGGTGGTGATGCTGATCGGGCCGTGCCGGTACTCCATCGCAGGGTAGGCCTCGGTCCAGGACAGGGAGGCCTCGCGCATCTTCAGCCCGGCCTCGTTGGCGAGCCCGACGGTCCAGCCTCGGCCGAGGAAGGTGAACTGGGTGCAGGCGACGAGTTGTTGGGGCAGTTCGGCGGCGAGCGCGGTGCGGGCGTCGGCGACCACGGCGTCGCTGTGCAGTCCAAGGTGGGCGCGGAGCAGGGTGACCGCGGTGGTCGCGAACCGGGTCTGCACGACGGAGCGTTCGTCCGCGAAGTCGAGTACGACGACCTCGTCGGCGGCGGTCATGACGGGGGTGTGCGGGTCGGCGGTTATCGCGGTGGTGCGGGTGCGCCCCTTCAACTGGCCCAGGAGTTCCAGGACTTCGGTGGTGGTGCCGGAGCGGGTGAGGGCGAGGACCCGGTCGTATGTCCGCCCGTACGGGAACTCCGAGGCGGCGAAGGCGTCGGTCTCGCCCTGGCCGGCGCCTTCGCGCAGGGCGGCGACGGCCTGCGCCATGAAGTACGAGGTGCCGCAGCCGACGATCGCGACCCGCTCCCCCGGCGCCGGGAGCACCCCCTTGTGTCCCGCCGCCTCCGACGCGGCGCGGGTCCAGCACTCGGGCTGGCTGTTCAGCTCGTCCTCGACATGGGTCATGCCGTACCCCTCCCCAGGAATGCTTGTTCCTGCAAGATATAGCGAGCTTTCGAGCACAATCAAGCACTCCAGCGCGAGTGGTGTGCGCTAGGGTCGCCGGAGAATCGAGGAACGGAGAGTGCGGATGTCCCGCGACGCCCGCTGGAAGACGCTGCTGGAGCTGCTCGTGGAGCGCGGGCGGCTCGACGTCGAGGAGGCGGCTGCCGACCTCGCGGTATCGGCCGCGACGATCCGCCGTGACTTCGACCAACTCGCCGAGCAGCAGATGCTGGTGCGCACCCGGGGCGGCGCCGTCGTGCACGGGGTGTCGTACGAACTGCCGTTGCGCTACAAGACCGCCCGGCACGCCTCCGAGAAGCAGCGCATCGCGAAGGCGGTCGCCGAACTCGTCGCGCCCGGCGAGGCGGTGGGGCTGACCGGCGGTACGACCACCACGGAGGTGGCCCGCGCCCTGGCCGTGCGCGGAGACCTGGGCTCCGGAACACCCGCGCTGACCATCGTGACAAACGCGCTCAACATCGCCAACGAGCTTGCCGTACGGCCCCAGTTCAAGATCGTGCTGACCGGTGGCGTCGCGCGCCCGCAGTCGTACGAACTCGTCGGGCCCCTCGCGGACGGGGTGCTCTCGCAGATCACCGTCGATGTGGCGGTGCTCGGTGTGGTCGCCTTCGACGTGACGCACGGCGCGGCGGCCCACGACGAGGCGGAGGCAGCGATCAACCGGCTGCTGTGCGAGCGCGCCGAGCGCGTGATCGTCGCGGCCGACTCCAGCAAGCTCGGTCAGCGCGCGTTCGCGCGGATCTGTTCGGCGGAGTCGGTGGACACGCTGGTGACGGACACGGCGGTGGCGCCGGAGATGGTGCGGCGGTTCGAGGAGGCGGGGGTTCGGGTCGTCACCGTGTGACCGACATGAACCCGCCTTGCCTGGGCGGAGTTGCGGGACGCCGTGGGTCGACGTCCCGCACCCCGCGACCAGTTGACGGTCCGTCAGCCTGTCATCCGAAGACTTTGACGGCCTGGTAGTAGGTCCACGCGGTGCTGTCGCACGCGGTCGCGGTGGCACCGCTGTACTTGGTGCAGACGCGCTTGAGGTCGTCGTAGAAGGCGCTGTCGAGCCGTGACTTGTTGGCGCTGAAGGCGCCGGCGGCCTTGTAGTTGCGGTAGCCGAAGTCGTGGCGGGCGCAGGACGCGGCGAAGGGGAAGCCGAAGGGATTGTCGGGCGAGTCGGAGCAGTAGTCGGTGGACCAGTCGAACTCGTAGGCGGACCAGGCGGTTCGGTTGGCGCGGGCCGCGGCCCACAGGTTGTAGCTCGACGCGCTGGTCCGGGTCCAGCTGGAGAGGACCTGGGGCTTGTCGGCGGGTGTGGCGGTGGCGGCTGTCGCGGTGGCGACGACGGCGACCAGGGCCAGAGTCGAGGCGGCGAGACCGGTGGCGAGTCTGCGGTGCATCCAACACCTCCACGAGACCGCGATCCGCCCGTCGGATCGCAGGTTCATGACAAGATGATTTACTCGTCGACCACCCCTTCACACCGCATGTGCCCCAAAGACCCGTTAACTCTCGGACCCGGCCGGAGAGCGGAGCATGAACCCCACGGAAGAATCCGGCCGGGACGTCACCGGGTCGGGGTGAGGGGCAGGTCGTCCGTGAAGGCGTTGACCGGCTGGGCGATGGGCCGGGTGCCGTGGACGTCGAGGGCCGCCGCCGCGGACCTCGTGCCGAGTGCGCCCCGGGTGTGCCAGGTCCCGGTGACGGCCAGCCAGGTGTTGGCGGGCGGCGCCGGGGTGCCGTACATCCGCACCTTGACCGTCTGGGCGTCCGCCGCGCAGCAGGTGAAGATGATCCGGGTCAGGTCCCAGCCGCCGGCCCGGCCCGGGGTCACGAAGCCGGTCATCTCGACGCTGCGGCCCTTGATGGCCAGCTCCTTGTCCTGCTGGACCCGGGTGGTGAAGTCCGTGAGGGTCATCGGGAGGGGTGAGGTCGCGGGCAGTGCGGCGAACCGCTTCTGCTGTTTGACGGTCTCGCTGCCGGCGTGCGCGGCCGTGTAGGCGCCGAGGGCGGGTGGGGCGTAGAGGAGGAGGCTGAGCGCGGGGAGGAAGAGCAGCCAGGCGATGCGGGGTGCGGTGGAGTGGTCGTGCCCGTGGTCGTGCCCGTGGTCGTGCTTGTCCTCCTCTGCCGAACCGCGGTCCAGTGCCGCGTGGGTCAGGCCCAGCAGCAGGAGGAGTACGCCGGAGACGATCAGCAGCGGGCGCAGGCCCTCCTTGACGTAGCGCAGGTAGAGGTCGGTGAAGAGGGCGGTGTGCAGGAGGCCCAGGCCGGTGAGGACCAGGAGCAGTACTTGGGCGGTGCGCTTCACAGCAGGGCGCCTCCGATCAGGACGCTGGCGGCCACGGCCACGACGGTGGTCGCGGTGGAGAAACGCAGCGCGAACGCCCGGCCGAAGGTGCCGGCCTGAAGGGCGATCAGCTTGAGGTCCACCATGGGGCCGACCACCATGAAAGCCAGCCGGGCTGTGGGCGAGAAGCCTGTGAGCGAGGCGGCTACGAACGCGTCGGCCTCGGAGCAGACCGCGAGGACGACGGCGAGTGCGGCCAGGAACAGCACGGACAGCCAGGGCGAGCCGGAGAAGGTGTCGAGCACGGAGCGCGGGACGCTCACGTTGAAGGTGGCCGCGGCCATCGCGCCCAGGACGAGGAAGCCGCCGGCGTGCAGGAAGTCGTGCTGGAAGCCGAGCCGGAACTCCGTGAGGCGGCTGTGTCCCGACTGATGGCCGGTGTGCCGTACGACCGGGCGCAGCCACTCCTCGCGGCCGAGCCAGAGCCACAGCCAGCCCATGGCGGCCGCGGTGGCCAGCGAGGCGAGCAGCCGGGCCAGCACCATGGCGGGGCTGCCCGGGAAGGCGACGGCGGTGGCGGTCAGCACGATCGGGTTGATCGCGGGCGCCGAGAGCAGGAACGCGAAGGCGGCGGCCGGGGTGACACCCCGGCGGATCAGGCTGTTCGCGACCGGCACGGACGCGCATTCGCAGCCGGGCAGGACGACTCCGGCGATCCCGG
The DNA here is from genome assembly GCF_044753545.1 of Streptomyces sp. NPDC088350. Lineage (NCBI taxonomy): Bacteria > Bacillati > Actinomycetota > Actinomycetes > Kitasatosporales > Streptomycetaceae > Streptomyces > Streptomyces sp. NPDC088350. The sequence goes on from NZ_JBIVNL010000005.1 coordinate 199,944, forward strand.
CGACCGGGACGGCGAGCGCGGCCCGCTTGGGCAGCACCTTGGTGAACAGGTCCGCCGGCACGAAGGCGTTGATGGCGCCGGAGAGAGCGGTGCCCAGGAGGAGGAAGGGCAGCGCCTGCACGGTGATGGCCAGGCAGACGGTCCGCCAGGCCGCGACGGCGGGGCCGTTCAGCCACGGCGTGCCCGACAGCACGAGCACGGCCGCCGCCAGGCCGAGCGCGATGACCACGGCCTTCACGGGCGGGGGTCTGCGGCGGGTGCGGCGCCGTCGCTCGGGTGGGTGGACGGCGGCCTGGGCCGCCGCCTCCGTCACATCAAGCAGCTCATCCGTTTTTGGCATTTTTGCTCCGAATGTCTGACGTTGTGACAGAACATAGCGAGGAGTACGGCCGCCACCGCGCCCCCACGCCGTCCCGGCCGCAGGTCGGGGCTCACGGCTCGGGAGTACGGTGCCGGTGTGATCGACCGACCGCCTGTCATGATCGTCCGTGCGTGTCTGCGCGAGGGCCGCGGCGGCAGCCCGACCGCCGTGCTGGACGAGGTGCCGTTGAGCGACGACGAACGGTGCCGGGTACCGGTGCTGGCGGGCACGTCGCACGCCGTCTTCGTCTCGGTGCGCGGGCCGGCCGTGTCCCTTCGTTTCTTCACCGCCGAAGGTGAGCTGCCCGCGTGCGGCCACGGCACGGTCGCCGCCCTCGCCTTCCTCGCGGAGCGCGCCGGAGACACGGAGTACCGGACCACTGTGCGGACGGCGGGGCGCACCTTCGCCGGCCGGGCCGTGCGGGAGAAGGCGCTCTTCCGTGTCGCCTTCACCTCGGGGCCGGTCGAGTTGCGCGAGCCCACCGCGGCCGAGTGCGGGCTCGTCCTGCCGGCGCTGGGCGTCACCCCGCACGCCCTCGCACCCGGCACGCGTGTCGCCTCGGTCGGGCGGGCGCGACTGCTGGTTCCGGTCGCGACACGCTCCACGCTCGCCGCACTCGCCCCGGACTTCGAACAACTCGGCGCGGCCTGCGACCGGTTCGGACTGCTCGGCTGCTACGTCTACTCGGCCCCGGCACGCTCCGGCCGGATCGCGGCGCGCATGTTCGCGCCCTCGATCGGTGTCCCGGAGGACATCGCGAACGCCAACAGCACCGCCTGTCTCGCCGCGGATCTGGCGGGTCGGGGCGTGACCGGGATCGCCGTCGACATGGGCGACTCCCTCGGCAGTCCCGCCACGATCACCGCGACGGCGCGGCCCGGGGCGACCGTGCAGGTGGGCGGCACCGCCGAGGTCACGGGCATGATCCTGCCGTCGTAGCCGACGGAGGTCGGTCCAGGGTCCGTCCGAAGGATCAGGTCGCGGGAAAGCATCGGGGCCTGACCAGCGCCGGCGGGCGTGACGGACCCCGCGTCTACGTCAGGATCCGCCGGACAGGCCTCAGCTCGCCCGGACCCGTGCCAGCACGTCGCGGATCAGGTCGGCGCTGATGGTGAAGTGGCCCCGGGCGATCTCCTCGGCGCGTTCGGGCTCGCCCGCCGCGATGGCCTCGTACAGGGCCTTGTGGTCCTCACCGCCCTGGTGGAAGTGGGTCTGTTCGCCCTTGCCCCAGGGTTCGACGGGGAAGCCGAGGCTGATGCGGGCCAGCAGGTCCTGGCTGAGCATGACGATCTGAGGGTTGCCCGTGGCCTCGCGGACGGCCTGGTGGAAGGCGCTGTCCGCGGTGTGGGCGTCGCGCGGGGTGCTCGCGGAGAGGTAGGCGGACAGGGCGTCCCGCATGGGGTCGAGGTGCTTCGCGCTACGGCGCCGGGCGGCCGTCGCGGCCACCATCCCCTCCACCAGGCCGCGCAGGTCGAAGAGTTGCTCGAACTCCTCCCAGCGCGGCAGCAGGGTGTGCCGGACCGCGGCGGCCGTCGACTCGGTCCAGCTGTCGCGGACGTAGGTGCCGCCGTTGCGGCCGCGGCGGATCTCGACCACGCCCACGGCCTGGAGGCGGGCGACCGCCTCACGCACGGTGGGGCGGCTGACCCGGAGCAGCCCGGCGAGTTCGCGCTCGGCGGGCAGTCGTTCGCCCGGCAGGAAGTCGCCGACGGCGATCGCGGTGAGAAGGCGGTCGGAGACCTCGTCGACCGCCGAGGCGACCCGGACCGGGCGCAGCGCGGAGGTCGGGGAGCCGCCGAGGAGGACGCGGTCGAGGACGCGCGAGAACTCGTCCCCGGCTTCGGATGCCTCAGGTACGGATGTCAGCTGTCCTCCCCCTTCAATGCCGCTTCTGTAAACGCGGGCGGGCCACGTGAACTCGCCGTTACGTCTTGCCCTGCCCCCGCTAAAAGGTCTTGTGCGCTGACCTTTTACCCAATCACTATCTCACCCATCCGTCACATCCTTTTCGTTTCAGCCAGAGGCCAGAGCCGGAATCCGGCCTGGCGGACGGCCCGCCTGAGAGGCCCTCGCGTGGCGATTCCCGAACCGAATCACACCGGCACCGTCGACTTCAACGGCCATTCCACCTGGTACCGGATCACCGGCAAGCCCGGCAGGACCCCCCTGGTCGTCCTGCACGGCGGACCCGGCGCCGGCCACAACTACACGCTCAGCATCGCGGGCATCGCCGAGCAGGGACGCCAAGTGGTGCACTACGACCAGCTCGGCACCGGGCTGTCCACCCATCTGCCCGACGAGGGCGCCGACTTCTGGACCGTCCAGCTCTTCCTCGACGAACTCGACAATCTCCTCAAGGCGCTGGGCATCGCCGACGCCTACCACCTCCTCGGCCAGTCCTGGGGCGGCATGCTCGCCGCCGAGCACGCCGTACGCCGTCCGGCCGGACTTCGGGGCCTGGTCATCGCCAACTCCCCCGCATCCATGGAGTTGTGGCTCGCGGCAGCCGCCGAACTGCGGGCCGAACTGCCGCCCGAGGTCCAGCGGACCCTGCTCGCCCACGAGGCGGCCGGGACCACCGACCACCCCGACTACCTCGCCGCCGAGCAGGTCTTCAACGAGCGCCATGTGTGCCGCCTCATCCCCAACCCGCCCGAGGTACAGGCGACTTGGGAGAACATCGCGGCCGACCCGACCGTCTACCACACGATGAACGGGCCGAACGAGTTCCATGTCGTCGGCACCATGAAGGACTGGTCCGTGATCGACCGGCTCCCTCTCGTCGAGGCGCCGACCCTGCTGGTGTCCGGCCGGTACGACGAGGCGACTCCCGAGACGCTGCGCCCGTTCGCCGACCGCATCCCCGACGTGCGCTGGCACATGTTCGAGCAGTCCAGCCACATGCCGCACGTCGAGGAGGAGGAGCTCTACCTCCGGGTCGTGGGCACCTTCCTCGACTCCACCGACTGAGCCTTCGGCCTCTCCCCCGGCCGACCCAACCGCCGTTCCTCCGACGGGAGTTCCCTGGATGTCCCGCAGCACGAGACGGGGCGCGTTCGCCGCCGCCACCGTCGCCCTCGCCCTGACCGCAGCCGCCTGTTCGTCCTCCGACGGCGGCTCCTCCTCCGGCCCGACCACGTCCTCGTCGGCGTCCGGCTCCTCCGCGTTCCAGCCGCAGCACAAGGGCGGCACCCTGAAGCTGGTCGCCCACGCGGCGGCGGGCAGCTTCGATCCGCAGGTCAACTACACGCTCCAGTACTGGCAGTTGTACCAGTCGATGTACGACGGGCTGCTGTCGTTCAAGAAGGTCGGCGGCCAGTCGTCGTTCACGGTCGTCCCGGACCTGGCCGCGGCCATGCCGAAGGTCACCAACGGCGGGAAGACGTACACCTTCACGCTCCGCAAGGGCATCACCTTCTCCAACGGCAAGGCGCTCACCACCGACGACGTGGTGGCGTCCTTCCAGCGCGTCTTCAAGGTCTCCAGCCCCACCGCCGGCACCTTCTACAACGGCATCGTCGGCGCCACCGCCTGTCTGAAGACACCGGCCTCCTGCACGCTGAAGGGCGGTGTGACCGGCGACGCGACGGCGAACACGGTCACGATCAACCTCACCGCACCGGACTCGGAGTTCCCGTACAAGCTCGCCGTCCCGCACGCCAGCATCGTGCCGAAGGACTCGCCGACGAAGGACGCGGGCACCAAGCCGCTGCCGACGACCGGCCCGTACATGGCGGCCTCGTACGACCCGAACCGTGAGCTGAAACTGGTGCGCAACCCGCACTTCAAGGAGTGGTCGCGGGAGGCCGAACCGCAGGGTTACCCGGACGAGATCGACTACACCTTCGGGCAGACCGTCGAGTCCGAGGTGACCGCCGTGGAGAACGGCCAGGCGGACTGGATGTTCGACGCGCCGCCCGCCGACCGGCTCAACGAGATCGGCACCAAGTACGCCTCCCAGGCGCATGTGAACCCGCTGACGGCGTTCTGGTACGCGACGCTGAACGTCAACACGGCCCCGTTCAACAACAAGTTGGCGCGCCAGGCGATCAACTGGGCCATGGACCGGTCGGCCGTGGTGCGGCTGTACGGCGGCACCAACCTCGCCTCCCCCGCGTGCACGATCCTGCCGCCGGGCTTCCCCGGGCACGTCGCCTCGTGCGACTACACCAAGGGCGGCGGCACGACCTGGACCGCCGCGGACCTCGCCAAGGCCAAGGCGCTGGTGAAGCAGTCCGGTACGGCGGGGCAGGAGGTCGGCATCGTCACCCAGGACGACGACGTCAACAAGTCGATCGGGCAGTACCTGCAGAGCCTGCTCACCCAGCTCGGCTACAAGGCGACGCTGAAGCCGCTGTCGGCGAACATCCAGTTCACCTACATCCAGAACACCAAGAACAAGGTCCAACTCGCCCTGACCTCTTGGTACCAGGACTATCCGGCGGCCTCGGACTTCCTCAACGTGCTGTTCTCCTGCGCCGCGTTCCACCCGGGAAGCGACTCCAGCATCAACATCGCGGGCTTCTGCGACAAGGACGTCGACGCGAAGATGCAGACCGCGCTGAAGACCGCGCAGACGGACCCGACGACGGCGAACAAGCAGTGGGGCGCCATCGATCAGGCGATCATGCAGCAGTCCCCGGTCGTCCCGCTGATCAACCCGAAGATCATCGACTTCACGTCGAAGCGCCTGGGCAACTACCAGTTCAGCAAGCAGTTCTACATGCTCGTCGGCCAGACGTGGGTCAAGTGAGGACCGCCGCAACCCAGTTGGCCACCCCGGAGGCCCGGCGCTCGCCGGGCCCCTGGCGGACGGCCGGCGCCGACCTGTTGCACAACAGGTCGGCGTCGGCCGCGGCCGTCGTCCTGTTCCTCGTCGTCCTGGCGACCCTGTGCGCACCGCTGTACGCGCACCACATCGCCCACACCGACCCCTTCCAGTCCCATGTCTCCGGTACCACGGTCGTCGACGGGAAGACCGTGCCGGTGCTCACCCCGAGCAGCACCGGCCTCGGCCTCGGCGTCACCCCGATCGGCCCGACCTGGGACCCGGCCCACTACTTCCTCGGCGCCGACAACCAGGGCCGCGACGTCATGGCCCGGCTGCTCTACGGCGGCCGGACGAGCCTGTTCATCGGGTTCACGGCGGCGCTGCTCACCTGTGCCCTCGGTACGGTCGTCGGAGTCGTGGCCGGTTACGCGGGCGGTGTCGTGGACGCCGTCATCTCCCGTGTCCTGGACGTGATTTGGGCCTTCCCGGTGTACCTGCTGGCGATCTGTCTCTCGGTCGTCCTCCTCACCGACGGACTGCACCTCGGCCCGCTCACCGTCGAGGCGGGGAGTCTCTGGCTGCCCGTCGCGATCATCGCGGCGATCTATGTGCCGTACATCGCACGGCCGTTGCGCGGTCAGGTACTGGTGCTGCGGAACAAGGAGTACATCCAGGCGGCCGTGGGCTCCGGGGCGCCGACCGTGCGCATCCTGCGCCGCGAGGTGCTGCCGAACGTCCTGCCGACGGCGATCGTGTTCGTCCCGCTGATGACCGCGCTGGCGATGCTGACCGAGTCGGCGCTGTCCTTCCTGTCCGTGGGCGTCCAGCCGCCGGACGCCAGTTGGGGCACGATCATCGAGGACGGACTCGGGCTGCTCTACACCCGGCCCGCCGTGACGATCGCGCCCGGCCTGCTGATCGCGCTGACCACGGCGGCCCTCAACGTCCTCGGCGACGGGGTGCGCGACGCGCTCGACCCGGGCGCCCGGCTGCGCGGAGGGGTGTGACGGTCATGCTCCGGTTCATCGTCAAACGCTTTGCCTCCGCCCTTCTCGTCATGTTCGCGATCAGTGTCCTGGTCTTCCTGATCTTCTTCGCCACACCGGGAGTCGACCCCGCCGCGCGTATCGCGGGCCGCAACGCAGACCCGGCCACGCTCGCCCAGGTGCGGCACTCCTTCGGCCTCGACCGGCCCATGCCCGTCCGCTACTTGCTGATGATGCGGCACCTCCTGATCGACCGCGACCTGGAGTCGTTCGTCAACCGCGGCTCCCGCGTCATCCCGCAGATCGTGCAGGCCACCCCGGTGACCCTGTCGCTCGTCGTCGGCGCCGCGCTGATCTGGATGACGGCCGGCATCGTCATGGGCACCGCCGCGGCGGCCCTGCGCGGCAAGGCGGCCGACCCGCTGATCATGCTCGTCGGCGTGGTCGGGGTCTCCCTGCCGGCCTACTGGCTCGGCGAGGTCGTCAACCTCATCACCCAGAAGCAGTTGCACAGTTCGGTGTTCTCCTGGGTGCCACCACCCGGATACGTCGGCATCGGCCGCGACCCCGGCCAGTGGGCCCTGCACCTGCTCTTCCCCTGGCTGACCCTCGCGCTGCTGTACGCCGGGATCTACGCCCGGCTGCTGCGCGGCGAGGTCGTCAGTGCCCTGAACGAGGACTACGTCCGCACCGCGCGCGCCAAGGGCCTCTCCGAGCGGCGCATCCTGATCCGGCACGCCCTGCGCTGCTCGCTGATCCCGATCGTGTCGCTGTTCGGCCTGGACTTCGGCGCATTGGTGGGCGGCGCCGCGCTGCTCACCGAGGTGGTCTTCGGCCTCCCCGGCATCGGCAAGCTGACCTTCGACGCCCTCCAGAACCTGGATCTGCCCGTGATCATGGGCACGGTCCTGTACGCGGCGTTCTTCGTGGTCCTCGCCAACGCCCTGGTGGACATCCTGTACGCCCGACTCGACCCGAGGGCCCGCCATGCCTGACCAACCCCTGCTGGACGTACACGACTTGAGGGTGTCTTTCCGCACCCGCCGAGGCTCCGTCACGGTCGTCGACGGCCTGTCCTTCTCGGTGTCGCCCGGTGAGATCCTGGGTGTGGTGGGTGAGTCGGGCTCGGGCAAGAGCGTCTCGATGCTGGCCGTGCTGCGGCTGCTGACCAGTCCGAACGTCACCGTCGAGGGCGAAGTCCGCTTCCGTGGACGGGACTTGCTCACCCTTCCGGACAAGGAGATGCGGGCGGTACGCGGCCGGGAGATCGCCATGGTCTTCCAGGACCCGATGACCGCGCTCACGCCCGTGTACACGGTGGGCTGGCAGATCGCCGAGCAGATCCGGGCGCACGAGAAGGTGTCCCGCAAGGAGGCGCACGCGCGTGCTGTCCGTCTGCTCTCCGATGTCGGCATCCCGGACGCGGCCTCCCGCGCGAACGCCTTCCCGCACGAGTTCTCCGGCGGCATGCGGCAGCGCGCGGTCATCGCGATGGCCCTCTCGTGCGGCCCCGCGCTGCTGATCGCCGACGAGCCGACGACGGCGCTCGATGTCACCGTCCAGGCCCAAATCCTCGATCTCATGCGGGAGTTGAACACGCGGGGTTCGGCCGTCGTCCTCATCACCCACGACATGGGCGTGATCTCGCAGATCGCCGACCGGGTCCTGGTGATGTACGGCGGGCGGGCGGCCGAGGAAGGTCCGCGCCGGGCGGTGTTCCACGGGCCGCGACACCCGTACACGTGGGGGCTGCTCGACTCGGTACCGCGCGTGGGCGGGCCCCGGTTGCGGCGGCTGCCCACCATCGCGGGGATGCCGGTCGCGCCGGGGAGTCTGCCGGAGGGGTGTGCGTTCGCGCCCCGGTGCCGGTTGCGGCACGACCGGTGCGAGGAGCGGCCGGTGCTGTCGGCGGGCTCTGCCGTGGGCTCGGAGGCCGGCTCCGGTGCGGGCGCGCACCGCGACGCCTGCTGGCTGCCCGACGACGACCGTGCCTCGCTGCGCCTGACCTCACGGGCGGCGGCGACGGACGTACCGGACATGGAACGAGAGGCGACACCGTGAGCGCGCGGACGACAACGACCGAGGTGCTGCTGCGCGCCTCGGACGTCACCAAGCACTACCCCCTGCGCGCGGACGGGTTCTCCCGGCACCGCAGGGTGCTGCGGGCCGTGGACGGGGTGTCGTTGGAGGTGCGCGCGGGCGAGACCCTCGGCATCGTCGGCGAGTCCGGCTGCGGCAAGTCGACGCTGGGCCGCTGTCTGGTCCGGCTCACCGAACTCACGGGCGGCCGGGTCGAGTTCGACGGTCAGGACATCAGCACCCTGTCCACGCGCCGGCTGCGTCCCGTGCGTCCGGGGATGCAGCTGGTGTTCCAGGATCCGCAGGCCTCGCTGAACCCGCGCCGCCGCGCCGGGGACATCGTGGCGGAGCCGCTGCTCGTGCACCGGTACGGCGACGCCGCCGCCGTGCGCCGGCGGGTCGCGGAGCTCTTCGACGTCGTAGGGCTGGCCTCGGCCCATCTGGACCGTTATCCGCACGAGTTCTCCGGCGGGCAGCGGCAACGCATCGGTATCGCGCGGGCGTTGGCGACGAATCCGAAGCTGATCGTCGCGGACGAACCGGTGTCGGCGCTCGATGTGTCGATCCAGGCGCAGGTGTTGAACCTGTTCGCGGATCTGCAGGAGGAGTTCGCGCTCACCTACGTCTTCATCGCGCACGACCTCGGGGTGGTCCGGCATGTGTCGGACCGGATCGCGGTCATGTATCTCGGTGAGATCGTCGAACTCGGCGAGACGGAGGCCCTGTACAAGGAGCCGGCCCATCCCTACACACAGGCGCTGTTGTCGGCGGTCCCGGACATCGACGACGGCACGGTCGGCGACGAGGTCTCCCGGGAGCGGATCGTGCTCACCGGGGAGGTCCCCAACCCGGTGGACAAGCCGACGGGCTGCCCCTTCCGCACGCGTTGCCCCTACGCGCGGGAGCGGTGCGCGCGGGAACGCCCCCAGCTGACCGTGACGGCTTCCGGACGCCGGACCGCCTGCCACTTCCCCTTGATCGACTGAGGGGACGGAGGGCGGACCCGGCATGATGGCCCGTATGCACATTCGCATCGACGCCGTCGATCTGCCCGGCCGCACCTGCCCCGCCCCCGCCGGCAACCCCGTCCCGACGTACGACAACGTCCATGTCGCGGTGCAGCGCCGGGACCGGCCGACGGAACTTCTCGACCCGGCGCCGGGCGACGCCGTGTCCGCGACCTGGAACCTGGAGTGCACGGCGGAGGCCTCGCCGGACGGCTTCGTGGTGAAGGGCCCTTATGTGCAGCACCGGTTGGGGCGCCGGTTCGTCTATCTGTCGTGGGGCACGGTCGACGAGGCCGGTGTCTTCACGATGTTCCGGCGGGCCAAGCTCGTGCTCGACTCCGTGCCGGAGGACGTCTTGGCCGCCGCCTCGCGCGACGGCCTGCTGATCGGCCGCGTCGGACTCACCGACGCGGACGGCGGCCCGCTGTGCGCGCGGGTCGATCCCCCGCGCATCACCTGGACCGCCGCCGCCCTCTAGCTCTCGGTCAGGACGCCGAGTCCTTCTTGTTGGTCGCCGCCCGGTAGGCCTGGGTCGGGGTCATCGGGACGCCGTTGAGGCTGACCGTCTTGTAGGTGCTGACCTTGGCGCAGGACTTCGACTGGTCGGCGGTCGAGGCCTGGGCGTTGGACGTGGCCGCCTTGGTGTCGGCGGGGGCCGGGGACGAGGCGGCGCCGGGGTACGTCGTGCCGCTGGGCCAGTCCGTGCCGATCACCAGGGTCAGGCCGGTGGCGGTGCCCTGCTTGAGGTGCGAGGAGGCGAGGCCGATCGCCTTGGCCGCGGTCTGGGCCTCGGCCTTCTGCCCGGTGCCGTAGGTGAGCGTGGTCGTGGTCGCGCTCACGGAGGCGTTGCCCGTGGTCGTGCCGGAGCTGAAGCCGCCGGCTATCAGGGCGGTGGCGACGGTGGAGGCCCGGCCGCTGATGCTGGTGCCGTTCTCCACCGTGACGGCGATCTGCGCGGCGGGGACGGCGACCGCCGTGGCGGTCGCGGTGGCCGCGGCGGTCTTCTTGCCGGACGAGCTGGTCAGCGACTGGTCGTTGGAGATGGTCGCGAACAGGCTCTTGGCCGCGGCGGCGGGCACGACCCGGTTGGGGTTGGCCGGGTCGGCGCCGGTCTGCATCGTGGTGAACGTCATGCGCTTGGTGGGGACCTTGTCGAGGTCCGCGGCGAGCCCGATGAGCTTCTTGACGGTGCCGAGGCCCGTGTCCACGGTGAGCGCCTTGGTGGCGGCGTCGGCCAGGTCGTAGACGGCCGTGGGGTCGGTGAGGGTGCCGGCGCTCTTGAACTTGCGGATCATCGCGCTGAGGAAGAGGTGCTGGGAGACGGTACGGCCCAGGTCGCTGCCGTCGCCGAAGCCGTGCCGGGAGCGGACGAACTCCAGTGCCGCGTTGCCCTTGAGGGTGTGGGTGCCCTTGGCGAGTTTCAGGTGCGAGTAGGTGTCGTAGACGTCGGCGTTGACGCACACCGAGACACCGCCGACCGCGTCGGACATCTTCACCACGCCGGAGAAGTCCATCTGTACGAAGTGGTCGATGGCGATGCCGGTGAGCGCGTGCACGGTCTTGACCTGGCACTCCTGCCCGTACTGCAGCGCGCTGTTGATCTGGCCGTAGTAGCCGGGAGTCGACTGGCTGCTCTTCGGGTCCTTGCAGGCGGGGACCTGGGTCATGGTGTCGCGGGGGATGCTCATCACGGTGGCGTTCGAGCGGTCGGCGGAGATGTGCACGACCATCTCCACGTCCGCGTTGCCGTTGCCGGACTGCACGCCGGTCTGCGCACAGCCGCCGCCGAGCTTGCAGTCGGTCGCGCTGGTCCGGGCATCGCTGCCCATCACCAGGAGGTTGATCGGCGTACGGCCGAAGGCGTCGGCCTTCTCCTTGCCGCCCGCGCCGTCGTCGATCGCGATGCTGTTGATGTTGCCGTTCAGGTGCTCGTAGAACCACCAGCCGGCGCCCGCGGTCACCATGATGAGCACCGACAGGGATATCGCGGTGATCTTCAACACCCGCTTGCCGCGCGGGGCCTGCTTGGCGCGGCGGCGCTGGGCGGCGCGGCCCTGCGCGCGGGATCCGCCGCGCGGAGCCTGGCGGGCCGCGGCACGGGCGGCGGCCCGGCCGCCGGTGGGCAGCGGTTCGTCCGCCTCACTCGCACGCGGTCTGGGCACCCCTCGCGTGCGACTGCGCGTGGCGTGGCCCACGGGTCCGTCCCCGAGGTCGGTCATCTGGCACTCCCACAAAACGGTCGGGCCGTTCAGGCCTTCGGTGCTGCGGCCAGGGGCGCGCGGCCGTGTCGGGTCGGGCGGGACGGGGTTCCCGTCTCGCTTGCGTGGTTGCGCAATATAACAATCTCAGATGAGAACGTTGTAGCGCCTTCCTCATGTACGAGATCGCATTTTGCGTCAAGATTGTTCAACTGATCGGAATTTTCGTCGTGGTGATGGTCATCGGAGTCCCTGTCACGGCGATCAGATAGAAGCGTGGATGCGACCCGCCCGGCACCCGCCGGACACCGCCTGGCGGCTTCACGACGTACGTCGCGGAGGCGTGCGGGGCCAGGGACTTCGGGCCGCCGGAGGCGGTCCACCAGGCGGAGGCGCCCTGCCCGAGGCGGCTGGCGAAGTGCGGGGTGAGCCGGTTCGCCGTGGTGTTGACGACGCGCGTCACGAGGGCGGTGATGTCCCGATGGCCCGACCGTTCCACGTAGTTCGCCGTCACACTCATCCGCAGCGGCGGCCCGCTGGCCGCGGCGACCGTGACGCACAGCACAGCGGGCACGACGAGCCCCGCCGCGAGGACGGCCTTGGCGCGGTGTCCGGTCACGTGCGGGACGCGGGGCTGCCAGGCCGAGGCGAGCGCGGAGGCGGGGACGGTGGCCGCCGCCGCGAGCCACAGCGGGGTCATCATCAGGAAGTAGCCGTCCTGGGACCGGGTGGCGAGGTAGAAGCTCAGCCAGGGCAGCACGGTGATCGCCGGGCCCAGCCGGCGCACGAACAGCAGCGTGGCGGCGAGCAGGCCCAGGAGGAACAGGAGGCTGCCGTAGGAGTAGTAGTCGAGGTGACTGCTGCCCGCGGTGAGGTAGTACGAGATCCCCATGAGGCCCTGGCCGTGCAGGATCGCCTTCTGGGTGAGCGGGAGCAGCAGGCCCTGCAGCCAGGTGTGGAAGTCCTGGGTGGCGAAGTAGGCGTTGACGGCGGCCCAGGTCAGTGCGGCGGTGCCGGTGTAGCGGGCGACCACCCCCAGGGCGAGCCGGGGGCCGAGGTCGCCGCGCCGGACGGCGTAGAGGCCGACGAGGAGGAACGGTGTGAGGAACCAGGCGAGTTGCTGGGTGGCGCAGGCCGCGCCGAGGCAGAGGGCCTGGAGTACTCCGGGGAGTCCGAGCCGGCCGCCGGCGCCGGTGTCGGGCCACCTGACCACCACCGGGACGAGGAGCACCATGGCGAGGACGGCGGGGTAGCCGGAGTAGGCGTAGCCGGGCAGGATGCCGAAACCGAGGCACACGGTGGTGGCGCCGGACCGCCAGGGCGCCGGGAGTAGCAGCCACAGCAGGACGGCGCCCACCAGGAGCGCGCCGGTGGTGACCAGGGTGGCGGCGGCCGTCGAGTGGATCACGGCGTGGACGGGGGCGGCGAGCAGCGCGGTCAGCGGCGGGTAGCCGTAGGTGTAGTCGGCGCCGCCCGCCATGGTCTTGGTGATGCCGACGGACGAGGAGTCGAAGAGCCACGGCCAGGGCTGACCGTAGACGGGGTGGCCGTGCAGGATCTGGTTCGCGGCCTGCGCGGTGAGTACGCCCTCGTCGGTGCCGGCGTGGTTGAGCCAGTAGCCGCAGAGCACCAGCACGACGGCGAGCAGCAGGACGCCGGCGTCGACCCGGGTCAGGGCGCGCCGGGTGCGCGTGATGAGGGCGAGGACGCCGGCGACGAGGATCCCGGCGTAACAGACGGAGATGATTCCGGCGACGGGTGGATGGGAGGTCATCGCCCTCGTCCAGGCGTCGCGGGTGCCGATGAACAGGCTGATCGCGGCGATCAGCGTCATCCCCCGGTGCAGCTGCTGCGGTGCCGCGGGCCCGGTCGTGAGCGGCACCGTCACGGCGGGCGCATCGCGCTGCCTAGACCGGAGACCACCGCCGGCGCGGGGACCGTCATCCATGGCGTCGTTCTCCTTGCTCCGTCCCCGTCGGTCGGCCGTTCACGCGGGGGTCACCCCTACTACATGTCGTAGAGGTGAAAAGAGCCGACGAGGTTCACCGATCAAAGGGAAGAGCTGGGGAAGAAAGCGGTGAAATACGAGGAGAGGCGGCGCGTCAGCCGAGGTCGGGCAGGGGCCGCCGCGCCACGTCGTGCGCGACGCCCGCGCCGTCCGCATCGCGGCCAAGGCCCGCACGACCGCGGAGTTGCTCGCCGACCGTGACGCGGTCCGGGAGGCCGCCGTCAGCGACGAGTCGGGTACTCCGGTGGCCGACCTCGTGCCCCTCTCCCCCGTCACCACCCCGTGCCGGGTCGTCGCCCAGATGGTCAACTACCGCAGCCACGCCCGCGATTCGGGATTCCGCGGCGACATCCCGACCACCTTTTTCCGCAAGGCGTCCGGCTCGGTCAGCGGCCCCGGTGACGCCATCGTCCGCCCGCCGCATGTGGACTTCCTCGACCACGAGGTCGAATACGAGGTCGAACTCCGGCTCGTCATGGGGGCGTCGCTGCCGGTGGGCACCGTGGTGGAGGAACGGGACCTGCCGTCGTACGTCACCGGGCTCGTCGTCACCGACGACGTCAGCGCGCGGGACGTCCAGCTGACGAAGACGCAGTTCTACGAGAGCAAGTCGTGCCCCACGTTCACGCCGACGGGGCCGTACCTCTGCCTGCTGGAGCGGGAAGACTTCGCCCATCTCCTCGATCTGCGGCTGCAGTTGAATGTCAACGGGGAGCCACGGCAGGACCGCACCCTCGCCGACATGATCGTGCGGCCGGCGCGGGCGCTCACCCTGCCGGCCCGGTTCCAGACGCTGGACCCCGGCGACCTGCTGCTGACCGGCACCCCCGGCGGTACCGCGCTGGAGGCCCCGCCGAAGGCCGTCGAGAAGCTCGGCGCGCTGTTGCCACCCGCCGTGAAGTGGGCGTACTTCAAGACCCAGGCCCGCAACCCCCGTTACCTGCACGCGGGCGATGTCGTGACGGCCGACTTCGCCACCCCGGACGGACGCATCGACCTCGGTGTGCAGCGCACCGCTGTGACCGACGCGATCTGAGACGACCCTGAAGCGAGCCGCACCTGAGCGTCGAGACCGACTCGGCAGACATACCCGTGGTGATCGCCGGAGCCGGACCGGTGGGCGTGACGGCCGCGTTGCCGCTGTCCCGGCACGGCGTACGGACCGTCGTCCTGGAACGCCACCACGGCATCTACCCCTTGCCGCGCGCCGTCGCCGCCGACGACGAAGTCCGCCGGATCTCCAAGCGGCGCGCGTGGACGGGGAGTTCACCGCGATCGCGCGGCCCTCACGCGGACTGCGGCTGCTGGAGGCCCGGCACCGGGTGATGGCGGAGTTCCCGGGCGCCGAGCAGGGCGGGCACGGCTTCCCGCAGCCACTGGTCCGTCACCGGTCCGGGCGGCTTCCGGGGTGCCGTGTGGGAGTACCTCGACATCGACGCGACCTGGGTGCCGTGTGGTCCGTATGCGGGCAGGACTACGCTCCCAGCGCCGCCGCCGACCGGTTCACCCAGCTCGAACCCACCGTCCTGTTCGCCGCCGACGGCTGCCTCCTCAACGGCACCACCCACGACCGCCGCGAGGCCGCCCTCGAACTCGCCCGCGCGCCACCGACGTTGAAGGCGACAGTGCTGGTCGACCGCGTCGGCCTGCCGGGGCTCGCCGCCAACTACCCTGCACTCGGATCTCGGCCCCGGCGACCGCGACCACCCGCACCTACGACGGCAGCCCCGCCCCGCTCGCCCGTCCCGACATCCTGTGGGAGCCGGCCGCCCGCCACCGCGTCACGGTGTTCGGCACGAGCCCCCAATTCCTGTTGGGGGTAGCCAAGTTCGGCGCCACCCGGCGGTGCACGACCTGTCGTCCGTCCGTGCGATCGGCTGCACCGGCTCCACCCTGCCTGCCTCGGCCCACCCCTGGGTCCGCGACCACGGACGAGGGCCTCCCCGTGATGGACCAGGTCGGCGAGCTCGTCGTCACCCGGCCCATGCCGTCCATGCCGTTGTGCGTGTACTGAACGCCGCCCCACACCCGTACCGGCGAGAAGCTCGAAGTCCCCGTCAAACGGCTGCTTCAGGGAGTTCCTGCCGAGAGGGTGGTGAATCCAGCCACCGTGGACGCACCGGAACTCCTCGGCCTCTTCACACAGTTGGGGGCCGGGCGGCGTCGGGTCCGGCGTCCATGGCCGTCTTGCAGGACGAACTCTCCGGCGCGCACAGACAACAGTTGCGCCAACTCTACGTTTCCGGAGTGTTGCCGGATGCGGCAAATAGGTCCT
The DNA here is from genome assembly GCF_044753545.1 of Streptomyces sp. NPDC088350. Lineage (NCBI taxonomy): Bacteria > Bacillati > Actinomycetota > Actinomycetes > Kitasatosporales > Streptomycetaceae > Streptomyces > Streptomyces sp. NPDC088350. The sequence continues at coordinate 215,629 of NZ_JBIVNL010000005.1, forward strand.
TTGCCGCGCGCTCGATGCCGGTTCCCTTCGCCGGAAGCACCGGAGAACCGTTTCAGCAGGCCAGGTTGGGCGTCTACCGTGACGTGATTACGTCTCATTAAGGATGGTGGCGTAGGGTGGCTGACCGTTAACTGTCCCATTCCTTAACGGACTTGACGGTTAATGAGCGCTGCGCGCCGTGTGTCCCACCTGGTTGATCGAGAGGACTCCGATGCCCGAAATCCCCTCCTATGCTGTGCCCTCGGAGCCCGATCGAACGACAGGGTCGGGCTCCGCGCGAAACAGACACGCCCGGTCCTCCACCCAGGACGGACCGTCGGATTCGGCCACTCGGTCACGTTCGGTCCGCCTCGCCGTCCTGCCCGCCGTCGCCATGGCGATCCTCGCCGCCGCCGTCGTCCTGATCGTGCTGCGCACGCAGAGCGGTTACGCCGACGGGACCACCTGGACGGTGCTCGCTGTCGCCGCCGTCCTCGGCTGCGGGATCCTGTTCGGCGGCGTACGGCTCGGGCGCACGGAGGCCGCGGGGATCTCCCGGCAGTACGCGTCGCTGCGCCGCACGGTCGCCACGGGCCAGGCCGAGCTGCAGGACGTGCTCCAGCGGCTGGAGCGCGGTGAGCCGGTGGCGCAGGTGCCGTTCACGCACCAGCCGCCGTCGCAGTCCGACCCGCTCGGCAGGCTCACGTACGAGATAGGTGTGGGCCTGTGGCAGGCCCGTACCGTCGTCGCGCAGACCGCGCAGCTCGCCCGGGCCTCCGCGCCGGACAGCGAGGAGCGCGTCGAGGTCTTCGTCAACCTGGCCCGGCGTCTGCAGTCGCTCGTGCACCGCGCGATCAACATGCTCGACCAGCTGGAGAACGAGGTCGAGGACCCGGAGCTCCTCAAGGGCCTCTTCCACGTGGACCACCTCGCCACCCGTATCCGCCGCCACGCGGAGAACGTGGCCGTGCTCGGCGGCTCGGTGTCCCGCCGCCAGTGGACGCGCCCGGTGACGCTGACCGAGGTGCTGCGTTCGTCGATCGCCGAGGTCGAGCACTACTCCCGGGTCAAGCTCGTGCCCCCGATCGAGGGCACCCTGCGCGGCCACGCCGTCGCCGACGTCATCCACCTGCTGGCCGAGCTCGTCGAGAACGCCACGACGTTCTCCGAGCCCCAGACCCAGGTGCTGCTGCGCGCCCAGCGCGTGACCGCCGGTCTCGCCGTCGAGGTCGAGGACCGCGGACTGGGCATGCCCGCGCAGGAGCAGGTCCGCATCAACACGCTGCTCGCCGAGCCGGACCGCATCGACATCAGCAAGCTCCTCGCGGACGGCCGTATCGGCCTGTACGTGGTGTCCGCGCTGGCCCGCCGGCACGGCATCGCGGTCCGGCTGCAGAGCAACATCTACGGCGGCATCCAGGCCATCCTGGTCATCCCGCGCGGGCTGATGGGCGAAGAGCCCGGCGAGCTGCCCGCCCAGGGCCACGCCCAGGTGGTGGCCGACATGTCGCGGTCCGTCCAGGCCGCCCCGGCCCACCACACGGCCGTACAGGCCGCCGCGCCCCAGCCCGTCGCCCCGCCGCCGACGTTCCGGCAGCCGCTGCCCCCGGCCCGCACCGGGAGCGCGCCGATGCCGGTCGCGCACCAGCAGCAACAGCACCCGAGGACCGTGGAACCGGCGGCGCCGCGTGAGCGCGGGTCCGTGCCGTACGGCAGGGAGTCCCGGGACGAGCGGCCCCAACTGCCGCAGCGGCACGCGCAGGAGCACCTCGTACCGGAGCTCCGTGAAGGTCCGGCCCCGCGCAAGACCGAGGAACGAGAGGTCGAGCACGATCCGGGACTGATGGCCATGTTCCGGCGCGGAGTCAGCCTCGCCGACAACGAACCCGACGAGCCTTCCACCGACAGCGCTCGCTGACCGCAGGCTCCGTTACTCGCATTCAAGGAGAAGAACGCCATCGTGAGCGACATGCACGCCGGCCAGCAGAACCTCGACTGGCTCCTGGCGGGACTCGTCCAGAGGGTCCCCTACACCCGCAGCGCCGTGCTGCTGAGCACGGACGGCCTCGCGAAGGCCGCCGACGGTCTGGAGACGGCGGCCGAGGCCGAGCACCTGGCCGCCCTGGCATCCGGTCTGCACTCGCTCGCCCGCAGCGCGGGCGCGCAGTTCGCCCAGGGCGCCGATGTGCGGCAGGTGGTCGTGGAACTGGACAGCGCCCTGCTGTTCGTGTGCGCCGCGGGCTCCGGCGCCTGTCTGGCCGTGCTGGCCGACCGGGAGGCCGACGCGGCCGTCCTCGGTTACGAAATGGCCATGCTGGTCAAGAGTGTCCGCCCCTACCTCGCCACGCCGGTCCGACAGCAGGGGGCCGGCTCGTCGATGGATCCGAGGCGCTGACCATGTCGGACGCGGAGGACGGGTCGTGGCTCGACGACGAGGCAGGACGGTTAGTACGGCCGTACACCGTGAGCAACGGTCGTACCCGTCCCTCGGCGCACTTCGACCTGCTCACCCTGGTGATGGCCACCGGTACCCGGCCCCAGAGCTATCTGGGGCCCGACTACGACCAGGTCCTCACCCTGTGCGGCGCGCCCATATCGGTCGCCGAGGTGGCCGCGCATCTGCGGCTGCCCGCCGTGATCACCAAAGTTCTGCTCTCCGACCTCGTGACGCACCAGGCGCTCACCCTGCGCTCACCGCGTTCCGTCGAGGCGGCCTCCCCGACCGACCGAAACCTCCTGGAGGCGGTGCTGCATGGACTACGTAAGCGGCTCTGACCCCTTTCCCACCGCCCTGAAGATCCTCATAGCCGGGGGCTTCGGGGTCGGCAAGACCACGTTCGTCGGAGCGGTCAGCGAGATCGAGCCGCTGAGCACCGAAGAACTGCTGACCTCGGTCAGCGCCCGTACCGACAGCCTGGTGGGCATCGAGGACAAGTCGACCACCACCGTGGCGATGGACTTCGGCCGGATGTCCCTGGACAAGGAGCACGTCCTCTACCTGTTCGGCACACCCGGGCAGGAGCGGTTCTGGTTCATGTGGGACGAGTTGTCCAACGGCGCGCTCGGTGCCGTGGTGCTCGCGGACACCCGCCGACTGGACCACTGCTTCGCCGCCGTCGACTTCTTCGAACGGCGCGGCATCGGCTTCATCGTGGCCGTCAACGAGTTCGACGGCGCCTATCACTACGAGTCCGACGAGATCCGCGCGGCTCTCGACCTCAAGCCCGACGTACCTGTCGTGATGTGCGACGCGCGGCAGTGCAACTCCGGTACCCGCGTGTTGATCGCACTCGTACAGCATCTGCTCGCCTCGACTCCCGGCACCCCGCCCGCGGAGCTTTACCCGTCGCACTGAGCACCGCTCGACGCGACCGAATGGAGCCTGCATGTCAGCCCCGGTTCCCTACAACACCCAGACCACGTACGACCCGACCAGCCATCTGCTGCTCACGCCCGAGGACCGGGAGGCGGCAGCCCGGGTGGCACGGCTGCGCGAACTCGGCCTCGGGGAAGCGCCGATCGCGGAGTTCGACGAGTTCGCGCGCAACCTGGCGCATGTCACGGGCGCGCCCTTCTCGATGGTCAACTTCATCGACGAGAACCGTCAGTACTTCGCGGGCCTGTACGCCGGGGGCCGTGCGGGCGTACAGCTGGAGCCGGACCAGGAGCCCCAGGTCGGCCGGACGATGACGCGTGATCAGGGGTACTGCCCGCACGTGGTCGTGCGGAAGAAGGCACTGGTCCTGGAGGACGTCTGCGACTACCCGCGGTTCGCGGGCAACCGGGTCGTGGACGAGATAGGCATCCGCTCGTACATGGGCGCGCCGCTGATCGACTGGAAGACGGGCATGGCCCTGGGCACGATCTGCGTGGTCGACACGGACACCCATCCGTGGGGGCGCGAGGGCCTGGCGACGATCAAGTCGCTGGCGCAGCAGCTGGTCGACCGGCTCCACACGATGGAGACCCGGGGCGGTATCTGAGTCCGCCGGCTCCTGTGCGGGGGCGACCACTTCGGGTGACGTTCAGGACGGGAGCCGCGGGCACGACACTGTGTCCGTGGCTCCCCCGGTGTTCAGCTCACGTGCCGGCCGTCTCCAACTGCCCCAGGCGGCGCTGGGGTTGGACGGTCCGCACGAGGTCGGCCAGTCGCTCGGACCACTGGCCCTTGGCCGTACCGAGGGCCACCTCGCCCAGCCTCAGCAGCTGGATGTCGGAGGTGCCGGCGGGGGCGTAGATGTGATGGGCGTCGCGCAGATAGCGCTCCACCGGGCGGTCGGTGAACAGACCGCTGGCGGCGTGGATCTCCATGCTGTCACGGGCCGAGTCGACGGCCGCCTCGACGTTGAGGAGCTTGGCGTTCATCAACTCCGCGTCGCAGGACAGCCCTTGGTCGAGGAGGTGGACGGCGTGGTAGGCGGCCAGCCGGGCCGTCATCAGCCGGGACTTCATCCTGCCCAGCTTGAGTTTGATGTTGGTGAGGTCGCCCAGCGGTGCCCCGAAGCGCTCGCGCTCGATGCACAGCGCCGTGGTCTCCTCGAAGACGGCCTGGTGGATGCCGAGGGAGACGGCCGTGAGGTTGGGGCGGCCGTAGAGGATGCTCGACGAGTAGGCGACGGCCAGGCCCTTGCCCTCGCCGCCGAGCAGATTCGCCGCCGGTACACGGCAGTTGTCGTAGATGATCTCGCCGAAGCTGAAGCCGTGCAGGCCCATGGCGGGCACCTGCTCGCCGAGTGAGAAGCCGGGGCGGTCGGACTCGACGAGGAAGGCCGACAGTCCCTTCGATCCCTCACCGGTGCGGACGACCACGCCGTGCACGTCGCCGACATGACTGTTGCCGACGAAGACCTTGCGGCCGTTGAGAATGTAGTCGTCGCCGTCGCGGACGGCGGTGCTGCCCATGCCCAGCACATGGCCGCCCGACTCCGGTTCGGTGACGGCGATGGTCGGGAGGCAGTCGCCGGCGGCGATGCGGGGCAGCCACTTCCGCTTCTGCTTCTCGTTCCCGAAGTGAATGATCTTGGCCACGCCGAGCTGGGAGGCCTGAACCATGGCTCCCATAGCACCGCATACCCGGGCGAGTTCCTCGATGGTGATGGTCTTGGCCAGGTGCCCGGCGCCCATTCCGCCGTACTCTTTGCCAATGGTCACGCCGATCCAGCCCTGCCGGGCGATGAGACTGGACAGCTCGCGCGCCACGGTGCGCGACTTCTCCATCTCCGCTATCCGCGGACGTACCTCGCGTTCGGCGAACTCGCGCACGCGTTGGCGCAGGTCCTCGTGCCACCCGCTGGTGAAATAGCGTTCCACAACCCCTCCTGCACGCTGCCTCCGTGTCCGGCTTGATCCGGAGGTCGTTCGTCGGGCAGTGGTTCGTCGCCCTTGGGCGCCTGCCCGAAATATTGTCTACTTGTCGACCCATCTCAGCCAAGATCACATTACGAGGTTGACTGAAACCCGGCGCCTTGCAGGGACTCCCAACTGTGCGATATGGGCCACGAGACGGTCTCTTCCGGACACGTCACGAAGAGAAACCGACCAAGCGCGAACAAGGAGCGCCCAATGCGGACAGAGTCCTGCCCATCAGGCACGTGCCGGACGGACATACGGTGGCCCACATCGACAATCAGTCACGTTCCGACTGACCGATAAGGGAGCCTGTGCGGTTCCTTTGACCGGCGGCCAACCGGCGAACATCGGCCATCGTTCGAGGGCGGAGGCGATCACTCCACCGCAACAACCTGCACTTACGTCACTCCGACCCCAGGGGCCACGTTCGACGGGCCGCCCATCCCCTCCGGTCTCCCCCTCCGGCATCCCCTTCCGGGGAGCGGGAGGGGCCCACGTCCCGGACGGGTCCCGCACCCCCTGCCGAAGAACGGGGAGCGGGGAGCCGGGGGTGACGGGGACCAGGGGGCAGGGAACGGCGAACGGATCGGCGCCACATCCCCGCCATGCCGACCGCCGCATCGGCACGCCCCCCACACCCCCTTGCTCCGCCCCCGGTGCCGCCCTAGCCTGAGTTTGTGCCGCAAATAAACAAAACACCCATGCGCAGCGTCGCGCCGGGCGTCACCACCGACCTCACCCGGCTCCGGACCACCCTCACCGCGTTCTTCGCCCTCGACGGCTTCATCTTCGCCGGGTGGGTCGTCCGCATCCCCGCCATCAAGCACCAGACCGGCGCCTCCGCCGGCACCCTGGGCCTCGCACTCCTAGGAGTCTCCGCGGGCGCCGTCATCACGATGATGCTCACCGGCCGCCTCTGCCACCGCTACGGCAACCACCAAGTCACCGTCGCCTGCGCCGTGTTGCTGTCCCTGAGCGTCTCGCTGCCCCCGCTCACCCACTCGCCGCTCACCCTCGGCCTCGTCCTGCTGGTGTTCGGCGCGGCCTACGGAGGGATAAATGTCGCTTTCAACAGCGCGGCGGTCGTCCTTGTCAGGGCCATGCGGCGGCCCATCATGCCCAGCTTCCACGCCGCGTTCAGCCTCGGCGGGATGGTCGGTGCCGGGCTCGGCGGGCTGGTCGCCGGGGTCCTGACCCCGACACAGCACCTGTTCGCCCTCACCGTGATCGGTCTGCTCGTCACGGCTCTGATCGGCCCCACCTTGCTGCGCCTGCGGCCCCCGGCACTCCCCGACGACTCACGGAAGGCCTCATCCAAGGCTCCGTCCAAGGACTCGTCCAGTGGCTCGTCCAAGGACTCCTCCGGGGACTCGTCGAAGGGGGCGACCGCGACCCGGCGCCTGGACGCCCGCACCCGTGGTCTCGTCTTCACCTTCGGCCTGATCGCCCTGTGCACGGCCTTCGGCGAAGGAGCCCTGGCCGACTGGAGCGCCCTGCACCTGGAACAGGACCTCGACGCCACCGCCGGCGCCGCCGCCATCGGCTACTCCTGCTTCGCCCTCGCCATGACCGTCGGCCGCCTCACCGGCACCCGGCTCCTCGAACGCCTCGGCCGGACCCGCACCCTCGTGTCCGGCGGCACCATCGCCGCCCTCGGCATGCTCCTCGGCGCCCTCGCGCCCACCCTGTGGGCGGCCGTCCTCGGCTTCGTCATCACCGGGCTCGGCCTCGCCAACCTCTTCCCCGTCGCCGTCGAACGCGCCGGTACCCTCGCCGGCCCCGACGGCGTCGCCATCGCCTCCACCTTCGGCTACGGCGGCATGCTCCTGGGACCACCGGCCATCGGTTTCATGGCCGACTGGTACTCCTTGCCCGCCGCCCTCACCAGCGTGGCCGTCCTGGCCGCCACCGCCGCCGGCATCGGCTTCCTCACCCGGCATGCCGCCGAGCGCTGATCCCACGCCGGACCGGGAAGCGGCCCTTCCCACCAACTCCCCGCCGGGCCGGAGCCGCGCCGACCCGATCGCGGCCCTGGTCCCGGTCGTCGTCGCCGTCACGGTCGTCGCCGCCATCGCGGTCGTCGCCGCCATCGCGGTCAAGGAGGGCGGGGAGGCCAGGCTCGGCGACAACTGCCGCGCACGCACCGGCTTTACGATGCCCGAGGAGGCCAACGGCGCGACGGATTCCCGCAGTTGCGCCCCTGGGTGCTCAAGTCGTTGAACTGGCCGTCGCCTACGACATCGACGGACCCGACCCTCTGCACATGGTCGCGTGCTGCCGACACGTCCCCTCGCTCTCCATGGAGCACCCTCGAAGCGCGGCCTCAGGCGTCGGCGACGGGGGCGTCCGCCGACGTGGCCTTGGTGAAGCGCGGCAGTGCGGCGGCGCCGACGGCGAGCAGGGCGACGATGCCCATCTGCACGTACTCGACGCCGGCGAAGGCGTGGGCGACGTTGTGCGGTGCCAGGGCGAGGTAGAGGGTGCCGAGGGTGGCCACACCGAGAGCGAGTCCGCTCTGTTGCAGGGTGATCAGCACGCCGCTGCCGATACCGGCCAGGTGGGTGGGGACGTCGGCGAGGACGCTGCGGAACAGGCCCGCGAACAGCATCGACTGTCCGGCACCGACCAGGGCGAGCGGCAGGGCCATCGCCCACAGGCTGACGTGCGGCCAGTTGGCGAGCAGAACCGTCACCAGGGAGGCCAGTCCGGCGAGTTGGACGACGGCGCCGGCGGACAGGGCGGCCCGGCCGAACCGTGTGATCACGCGGGGTGCGACCAGGGAACCGGCGAAGAAGAGCAGGGCCATCGGCAGGATCGCAAGGCCGCTGTGCAGGGCGTCGGCGTGCAGGCCGTTCTGGACGGTGAGGGCGAAGACGAACATGAACGCGCCGAAGCCGATGCTGAAGGCGAACACCATGGCAAGCCCGCGGGACATCGAGGGCAGACGCAGCAGGGAGGGCGGCAGCAGCGGAACCTCGCCGCGCCGCTCGGTGCGCTTCTCCACGACGTAGGTGGCGGCGCCGAGGACAACCGCGAGGGCGAGCATCATCCAGGTCCACCAGGGCCAGCCCAGGGAGTGGCCCTCGGTCAGCGGGACGAGCAGGGCGGTCAGGGTGGCGGCGAAGAGAACCGTGCCGGGCAGGTCGATGCCGACCGGGTGGGGCGAGCGGGTGCTGGGCACGATCCGGGCCGCCACCACCAGCACGACGACGCCGATGGGCACGTTGACCAGGAAGATCGGGCGCCAGGAGGTGCCGGCGATGTCGGCGCTGACCAGCAGTCCGCCCACCAACTGCCCCACCACGGCGGCGATTCCGGAGGTGGCTCCGTACAGGGCCACGGCGCGGGCCTTGCGTTCCCCGTCGAGGACGTGGTGGAAGGTCGCCAGCACCTGCGGGATGAGCAGGGCGGCGGTGGCGCCCTGAATGATGCGGGCCGCGATCAGCGCGCCCACGCTCGGGGCGACACCGCAGGCCAGCGAGGCCAGGACGAAGCCCACCAGCGCACCGAGGAAGATGCGGCGCCGGCCGTAGCGGTCGCCCAGCCGCCCCCCGAGGACCAGCAGGGTCGCGTACGCCACGCCGTACCCGGCGATCACCAGTTCCAGCGACGACGCCGAGGCGTGCAGGGAGGCGTCGATGCTGGGCAGCGCCACGTTGGTGATGAAGAAGTCCATGATCGGCAGGAAGGCCCCGGCCAGCAGGATGAAGACCCCGACCGGGTGCAGCCTGCCCGCCCGGGCCATGGCCCGGGGAGAAGCCGTCGCCGTCCCGGCACGCCGGGAGGAAGTGGTTGTCGACATGACACTCCAAAGAAGTTATGACCTCATAACTATGAAGCCATCATGAGTATGGGGTCATAATCAGTTCCCGGCAACCCTCACTCGGGAGATGTGATGCACGACGAAACGCACCGGACAGGCTCGACGACGGCACCGACCGGACCTGCCGGACCGACCGGACCTGCCGACGATCGACGGTGGGCGGACCTGGCCGACCTCGTGCTGATCATCAGCCGGGAGATCCAGTTCCGCGGCTACACCGACGAGCAGGCCATCCCCCTGTCACCGTCCGAGGGCATGGTGATGCGCCACCTGCAACACGACCCCGCCGCCACGCCCAGCCACATCGCCGCCGCCACCGGGCTGCAGCGCACCAACCTCTCCGCCGTACTGCGCGGACTCGAACAGAAAGGCCTCGTGGAGCGGCACGCCAGCCCGGGCGACGGGCGCGGGGTGACCGTCCACCTCACCGAACTCGGGCGCGCCAACTACACCCTCGTCCGGCGGGAATGGGCCGCGGCCGTCTCCGCCGCCGCCGGCCACGACACCGGCCACCTCGCCGCGGCCCTCGCGCTCCTCACCACCGTGGAGAACGGGCTCACCGCGGCACGGCCGCAGACCCGGGGCGCGCGCCCCGCGCCATAGGGGGCCGCCGACCGCCGATTCCACGTCACGAGGGGTGGCGAACAAGCCAACGGGTGGCCTGACAAGGGCAGTTGGGGCCGACGGGGCGCATGAGCCGACCTTTGGAGGAATAACGTGGGTGCCCACGACCGATGTTCGACGGTTTCGTGGTTTCGCCGCGTACGCACAGGAGCGTCCATGACTGATGAGGCAGCGAACTCCGAGCAGGATGCGCTCTCCAGGTTCGACACCACCGTGCCGCAGTCGGCCCGGATCTGGAACTACTGGCTGGGAGGGAAGGACAACTACGAGGTCGACCGCGTCGCGGGTGACGCGTTCCGCGAGATCTTCCCCGGCATCGAGACCGGAGCCCGCGCCGCCCGGTACTTCCTCGCCCGCGCGGTCCGCCATCTGGCCGCCGAGGAGGGCGTCCGGCAGTTCCTCGACATAGGCACCGGGCTGCCCAGCGTGGACAACACCCACGAGATCGCCCAGCGGGTGGTCCCCGAGTGCCGGATCGTCTACGTCGACAACGACCCGCTGGTGCTGGCACACGCCCGCGCGCTGCTCACCAGCACCCCGGAGGGCGTCACCAACTACGTCGACGCCGACCTCCGCGACCCCGACACCATCGTGCGGGAGGCCGCCAAGACGCTCGACTTCGACCAGCCCGTCGCCCTCATGCTGATGGGCATCCTCGGCCACATCGAGGACTACGACGAGGCGCGCTCGATCGTACGGCGGCTGGTGGCCGCCCTGCCTTCCGGCAGCTACCTCGTGCAGTACGACAGCACCGACACGAGCGAGGCCTACGTCGACGCCATCCGGCAGTACAACGAGGGCGGTTCGATCCCGTACATCCTCCGCAGTCCCGAGCAGATCGCGGGCTTCTTCGAGGGGCTGGAACTGATCGAACCGGGCGTCGCGTCATGCTCGCGCTGGCGTCCCGACGACAGCGCCTGGGGCCTGCCGGCGGAGGTGCACCAGTACGGCGGGGTCGCCTTCAAGCGCTGAACGCGCCCCCGTGCGCCCACGTCCCGGATCACGTCTCCTGAAGAATGCGATGCAGGATCGTCGGAGTCTCGTCCGGCGATTCCGCCTCCACCACCAGGCGGTTCATGACATCCCAGTAGCACTCGATCTCGTTCGGCTTGTCGGGATAGAGGGCGGTGACGCGCTGTTCGAGATAGACCATGTCGGGCAGCCGTCCCCCGGGCAGGCGCAGGATGGTGACCGGACCGGCCTCCGCCGCGTGGCCTCCGGCGAGGAACGGCATGACCTGGACAGTGACCTGCGGAAGCCGGCAGATCTCGATGAGATGCCTCAACTGGGCGCGCATCGTACGGATCCCGCCCACCGGGCGACGCAGCGCCGCCTCGTCGATCACCGCCCAGAGCTGTGCCGCCGGCCGTCGGCGCAGGATCCGCTGCCGTGTCATCCGCAGCATGACCCGCCGGTCCAGCTCCTCCCCGCAACTGCCCGCGTGGGCAAGCCTGATGGAGGCGCGCGCGTAGTCGGGGGTCTGCAACAGCGGGGGAACGCGCTGGACCTCGAAGCTGCGGATGAGACTCGCCGCCTGTTCGGCGCCGAGGTAGGCCTGTGTCCACGGGGGCACCACGTCGTTGAAGTGCTGCCACCAGGCAGGGGAGTTGGCCTCTTCGGCCAGGGCCAGCAGGGTGGCGCGCTCGGCCTCGTCCGTGACGCCGTAGAGAGTGAGCAGGTCGGCCACGTCACGGAGTTTGAAGCCATGGCGGCCGGCCTCCATCCGGCTGATCTTGGACCGGGAGGCGCGGATGACGTACCCCGCCGCCTCACGGGCGATGGCCAGCTCCTCCCGCAGCCCGCGCAGCCGCGCCCCCAGGACCAGGCGTGCCAGCATCGGACCGGCCGACTGGTCGTCCAGGACCCCGCTGTCGGACGGTGTGGTTAAGAAGGCCTCATCGGAGCCCATGGGCAATCTCCCTGCGGTGAACGGGACCTTGCACGCGTACATGCGTTGAAGCCAGCCATCCTAGGGGTTGCCGGGTGCCGGGTCCCCGAGTCGCGCGAATGATCTCCGGGTGGACGCGGCGAGCGGCGGTCAGTGCGGCACCCTGCCGTACCCGTTGTTGACCCGCGCGAGGGGGTGACCGTGCTCCCCCTTCTCCTCGGCGACGCATCCGGGGTAGGGCTTCAGGAGAGCACCGCACCCCTGGCGACGAGGGGCACGTCAGCCCGCCTCCGCAGGACGCGCCGCTTCCCCGCTCTTCTCCGCCAGGTCGAGGCTGCTGCGCAGACTGACCGGCTTCAGCAGGATCGCGGCGATCACCGCGAGGAGGGCAGCGCCGGTCGAGAGGAGGAAGATCTGCGCGGTGGCGTCGCCGTACGCGACGCGGATGATCTCCTGTACGGCGGCAGGTTGCGCGGCGAGGTCCGAGGCGGCGCCCGTGGTCCGCAGCCCCGTCGAAGCCAGGCCGTGTGCGATCTGGTCCTGGACGTGCCGGGCCAGTACGGCGCCGAGGACGGAGACGCCGATCGTGCCGCCGAGGGAGCGGAAGAAGGACACCGTGGAGCTGGCCGCGCCGATGTCCTTCAGGGGCACGGTGTTCTGCACGACGAGCACCAGGTTCTGCAGGGTCATGCCGACGCCCATCCCGACGGACAGCATCTCCACGCTCAGCAGGAGGATGGGCGTCCTGGAGTCGAGGGTGCCGAGGCCCGCGAATCCGACGGCGAGGAGGACGGCGCCGGTGATGATGAACGGCTTGATCTTCCCGGTCCGGCTGATCAGTCGGCCCGCGACCGTGGAGGCGATCAGGATGCCGGCCATCATCGGGATCGTCAGCAGCCCGGCCTCGGTCGGGCTGTGTCCGCGGCTGAGCTGGAAGTACTGGCTGAGGAACACCGCGGCGCCGAACATCGCCGTACCGACGGCGAGGCTGCCGACGATCGCCAGGGCGGTCGTGCGCTGCTTCACGATGCCGAGCGGTACGACGGGTTCGGCGGCCCGCGACTCCACCCACACGGCCGCGCCGATCAGGGCGAGCCCGCCGGCCACCATGACCGCGGTCTGCCAGGAGGCCCAGCCGAAGGAGTTGTCGACGAACGACACCCAGACGAGCAGCACGCTGACGCCCGAGGCGATCAGGGTCGCGCCGAGGTAGTCGATCCTGACGTTCTCGCGGCGGATGACGGGAAGGTTCAGCGTCCGCTGGAGCAGGTACAGGGCTACGGCGGCGATCGGAACGCCGATGAAGAAGCACCAGCGCCAGCCCAGCCAGGAGGTGTCGACGATGACACCGCCGAGCAGCGGCCCGCCGATGGTCGACGTGGCCGTGACGCTGCTCAGGTAGCCGCTGTAGCGACCGCGTTCGCGCGGCGGGATCATCGCCGCGAGGGCGATCTGGACGAGGGCCTGCACTCCTCCCACGCCGATTCCCTGGAGGGCCCGCGCGGCTATGAGCTGCCCCGCGGTCTGGCTGATCCCGGACGCCACTGCTCCCAGCACGAAGACGGCGATGGAGGCCTGTACGAGGGTCTTCTTGCTGAACAGGTCGGCGAGTTTGCCCCAGATCGGCGTCGTCGCCGTCGTGGTGAGGAGGGTCGCGGTGACGACCCACGTGTACTGGGTCTGCGATCCGTGCACCGCCCCGATGATCTTCGGCAGCGCGCTGGAGACGACCGTACTGCTGAGGGTGGAGACGAACAGCGCGAGCAGCAGCCCGCTGAGCGCCTTCAGCACCTTCCGGCGGGCCGCGGGGGACGTGTCCGTGGGACTCGACTCGTTCACTGCCGTGCTCATCAGACAGACTCCAGGTCACCTATTCGCTATACACCGCGTATAGCGACATCGGTTCACCATACACGGCGTATTCCCGGGCGCGGAGGGCGAGTTGGGCCGGTCGGGGTGCCGGTCGAAGTTCCGCCGCGTCACTCGTCGTTGACCCAGCGCATGAGCCGTTGCAGTGGATAGAAGCCGTCGTGGGAGAGGCCCGGCGGCATTCCGCCCGCCCTGCCGAGGGAGACCACGCGCTGGACTCCGGCGCAGGCGAGGGCGTCGCGCAGTTCCGCCTTGCGGGTGTCCGGGTACACGCCGACCGTCTGGGTGGCGACTCCGGCGTGCGCGACGGCTTCCGTCAGCGCGCCGACGGGGACGACGTCGACGATCTTTCCGTCGGGGTGGAAGTCGACCGGTTCGGGCGAGCGGATGACCAGGCCCCGGCCGTCGTAGCCGCCCCACACCCGGTAGTCGGGGGTCAGGGAGCGCAGGACGTCGATCTCCTCGCGGAGTGCCGCGGCGACCCGGGGACCGTCGGCCGAGCTGAACTCCCTTGCCACTCCCAGGCGTTCGCACAGGAGGGCGGCGTAGCGGTCGGCGTCCGCCCAGGAGCCCTCGACGAACTGGAAGCGGCTGGCCACGCAGGCCTGTTGGTTGAAGAAGGTGGCGTCGGTGGCGCCCGCGTCGGCGGCCCGGGCAAGGGTCTCGGGGGACTCGAAGGCCTCGCGGCCGATGAGCGAGATGGAGGTCTTGGGGTCGAAGGAGACGAGTTCGAAGCCCGGGCCGACGTACCGCAGTGCCCCGCGGATCGTGGACTCGCCGCCCCAAGCGACCAGTTTGTCGAAGAACTGGGGGCGGAACAGCACGCTCTCCACCGTCTCGTCGCCGCCGCGCCAGTACACGGCCGAGAACGAGCGGACCACGGGGTGGCCGGGGGCCACCGCCGCCATCGTGCGCAGGATCGCGGTCGCGGTGAACAGGTCGTTCGAGGGCAGTTTCAGCAGGTTGACGCCCTTGGTGAGGGCACCTCGCACGACGGACATCGCGGCGACGCCGGGGGCGTTGCCGGCGATGATGTGCACCAGGCGCGGCGGGAACGCGCGGGTGGCCGCGGTCCGGTTGTCGGGCAGGCGTACCTCGCGCCAGCCGTCGAGCACGTCCGCTCCGCCGAGTTCGTGGTCGATCTGGGCGTACAGGCCCGGCCGTTGGAAGCCGCGCCACAGGACGGCGTAGGCGCGTTCGAGGACTTCGGCGGGCAGCGGGCTGACCCGGACCATGCGGCTCAGGGCTTCGGCCAGCAGGCCCTCGCGGTCCGCCTTGAGGGCCTCGCCGGTCTCCACCAGCAGGTCGACGATCTCCGCGACAGGCACGTGGAAGGCGGGGCCCGGTTCGGTGCGCGGCCAGACGAGGCGGTCCAGGTCGAGTGCCGGTGCGGTGAAGGCCGAGTCGGCGCGGCCGTACGTGACGGGTGAGCCGTGGTCGACCTCGCCGCGCACCACGTGCACGACCTGAGTGCCGGTCGTGGTGCTCATCCGTGGATCATCCCCCGCACATAGGAGTCGAGTGTCGCGGCGCAGGTGATCTTGTCCTCGCCGCCCAGGTCGCCGTAGCGCCGGATGTCCGGCAGGACGGCGGGTCCCGGCCGGCCGCAGTCGCAGGGTGAGAAGTCGACGAGGACCCGGTCGCCGCTGATCAGCCCGCCCCAGCGGCCCTCCAGCGAGACGTCCAGGAAGGCGAACCGGCCCTCCACGACGCCCTGTTCGGTGTTGAGCAGCTTCTCGCCCGGCTCGTCCAGGACCAGTGGGATCACCCACGGCGGTATGTGATAGTTGCCCAACTCGCAGGCCGGACAAGAGCCCTGAAGCTCCGTCATGCCGTAACTGCGCACCCGCCGTACGCCGTCGTAGAAGGCGGCGAACTGCTGCTGGTAGTCGTCGGGCAGGGCCCGGCCCTTGTTGCCGCCGCCGCTGAGGACCAGGGTCTCCGGGTGGAGGCCGCCGTCCGGGACGCCGCGGGCCCGCAGGGCCTGGATGAGGGTGAACTGCTGGTTGTTCATGCCGGCGATCAGCAGCGGTTCGTCGCGGTGGGCGGCGATGTCGTCGACGATCCGGGCGAGAGCCGCGCCGAGTTCCTCCTCGCGGGCGCCGGAGGCGTTCTCGAAGGAGCTGATCTCCTGCGGGGTCGCGGTGCCCTCCGCCATCCGGCGGCGCAGCAGGGCACTGCTCATCAACTCCGAGACCCGCATGGGGTCTTCGGTGAGCAGCCGTGTCTCGCCGGGCCGTGCGAAGACGTCCGCGTGCCAGCGGAAACCGTCGATCGAGCGCATCGGACCGCTCGCCGGTGCCAGCAGATAGCCGCGGCGGGTGGGCTCGGTCGGGAGCGGGTCGGGCCAGCAGGTGAGGTTCCCCAGGATGTCGTGCAGGAAACTCAGGTCGCTCGCGGCGCAGTTGAGGAAGGAGACCTTCCCGGAGGTGCCGCTGGTGATGTACGGGCGGTGACCCGCGGCGGTGACGCGATCCGCCCACTCGTCGATGTCGGTCACGCCCTCGACGTCGACGTCTCCCGGCTCGACCGCCGACACCGTCGTGTACCAGCGCAGGAGCCGGTCCCATCGGCCCCCGGTGATGAGGGAGAGGGGGTACGACTTGTAGCTGGTGTGGGAGAACAGGAGAGGGACGAGGTCGTCGGGGCTCTCGATGCCGTGGACGCCGCTCTCCGCCGCCCGGGTGCGCAGCAGCGGGATGCGCTCGCGGTGCGCGACGAAGGCCTCGCGGGCCGCTTCGAGCTGCAACTCCCGTAGTTCCCGGGCGGGTTGGTCGAATGTGTCACCGGACCGGACAAGGGCCCGGATCTGCTCACGTGCGCTGGGCACGGCAACCACCTCCATCAGTCATGACGACGGGTTGTTCGCGAGATAGGAGGACTCGATGGCGTCGAGGTCACCGCGCAGTTCCTTCGGGGTGCCGGTCATGACGAGCCGGCCCCGGCGCAGGACGTAGACGCGGTCGGCGATGTCGAGCACCTTGCGCACGTGCTGTTCGACCAGCAGTGCGCCCAGGCCCTGGTCGGCCGCCTCGCGGACGGCGCGCAGGAGCCGGTCGACGACCAACGGGGCGAGGCCCAGGGAGAGTTCGTCGGCCAGGAGGAGCCGGGGGGTACGGCACAGGGCGCGCGCCAGCGACAGCATCTGCTGCTCGCCGCCGGACAGCATGCCCGCGCCGGTCCTGAGGCGTTTCTCCAGTTCGGGGAAGAGGGCGACGGCCCGGTCGGGCGGCACGCGCCCGACCCGTAGGTTGTCGGTGGTGTCGAGGCGGGTGAAGACCGCGCGTTCACCGACGTAGGCGAGGCCCTCGCGGGCTCGGCGGTGCAGGGGTGCGTGGCCGGGGGTGCCCAGCCAGCGGACCTCGCCGCTCATCGGGGTCAGGTCGCCGGACAGCGCCCTGAGGGTGGTGGTCTTGCCCGCGCCGTTGGGGCCGAGCAGGGCGACGACCTCGCCCGGCCGGACCTCCAGGTCGAGGTCGCTCACGACGGGTCGGCTGCCGTATCCGGCGGACAGGGCGCGGGTCGCTATCAGGGGCACATCTGTGTCGTGCACGAGGTCTCTCCTCAACCGGAGTCGGCCGGGGTCGGCGGAGTCGGCCGTACCGAAGCTGGCTCAGCAGTACCGAAGCGGACTCAGCCGTACCCAAGCGGACTCAGCCGTACCGAAGTTGGCTCAGCCGTGCGACGCGGCCGTCAGCACCTTGCGGACGTCGACGAAGGTCGACCCCGCCTTGGCCCAGTCGATCTTCCCGTCACGGATGGTGAGTTCGGTGGCGGTCGTGTTGTGGATGCGGTCAAGTCCCTTGATCGGCAGGGCCGTCGACGCCTTCCAGCTCAGCGGCGGGGTCAGGCCGCCGGTGTCGATGCCGGCGGTGGTGTTCAGCTCCTTCACCAGTGCCGCGGCCGAGATCGTCGGCAGCTTCTTGGCCGCCTCGGTGAAGACCTTGAAGGCGACCCAGGTCGTGGCGTTGGCGCCGTTGGTGGTGTCGATGTCCTTGCCCTTGGCCGCCGTCACGAAGTCCTTCCAGACGGCGTCGGTGGTCGGCGGGTAGTAGCCGGTGATCGCGGCTCCCTCCAGCGGGCTGCCGCTCCCGCCGGTGCTCGCGGCCAGCTGCGGGGTGAGGTTGCCGACGACGCTGGCGAGCTTGGTCTTGTCGCCGGACTGGACGTACGACTTCACGAACAGGCCGGAGGCGGTGCCCAGGATGACGCTCACGCAGTCGCTGCCCTTGGTCGCGGCGACCTGCGGGGCGAGGTCGGTGGCGGTGAGCGGCACCTTGAGGTCCTTGGGCGGCGTCCCTCCGGCGGAGACCGCGCCGAGGGTGAGGAACTGCGAGACCACGGCCGCGGCGGCGACGTCGTACCGTACGCCGGTGATCTTCTTGCAGCCCTGCTCGACCAGTTGGCGGCCGTGGGCGGCGAACACCACCGGGGTGCCGCCGTTGACCGGGAAGGACAGCGGGTTGGAGAACTCCGCGGCCGAGACGCCGGTCCCGCCGATGTAGGGGATGCCGGCCTTCTGGAGGATGGGCATGTACCGGTCCCCGGCGAGGCTGTAGGAGCCGACGACCGCGGCGACCTTGTCGGCGACGGCCTGCTGGGCGCACTTCTCGGCCTCGTCGGGGTCGCCCTTCTCGTTGCAGAACTCGACCTTCAGGGGACCGCCCTTGATCCCGCCGTTGGCGTTGATCCACTTCTCGTAGGCCGTGGCGGTGAGGTGGATACCGGGCTGGGCGCTGCCCTGGGTGTTCTCCGGTGCCCAGACCATCACCTTGACCGGGGTGCCCTTCAGCGAGGAGGTCTCGGCCGAACTGCTCGCGGCCTCTCCCCCGCACCCTGCGGCGAGCAGGGCTCCGGTCATCGCGAGACAGCCGGCCGCGACGCTTCTGCGTCGGCGTGAGTCGTTCATGGTCCCTCCGCGGGGCTCGCGCCCAAAGTGGGCGACGTCGAGATGCCGAACAGCATGGGGTGCGTTTTGGGGTTAGTGAAGTACTCTCGGCACAATTATTTAAATGAATACACTGTCTCGTCCCGCGTCTGGGAGGTTCCTCGGATGGACGACGTCCTGCGTTTCGCCCTGCTCGGCCTGGGGCTCGGCGCCCTCTACGCGCTCACCGCGCACGGCATCGTGCTGGTCTACCGGGGCTCCGGTGTCCTGAACTTCGCGCACGGCGCGATCGGGATGGCCGGTGCCTACGTCCAGTGGGAACTCGCCGTCAACCACGGCGTGCCGTACTGGCCCGCCACCGCGTGCGGCGTGCTCACCTCCGCCGTACTGGGCGTGCTCACCCACCTGTTGGTGATCCGCCCGCTGCGCAGGGCGTCCACCCTGGCCCGACTGGTCGGCACCCTCGCGGTGTTCATCGTGCTCACCGCGATCGCCGTCAAACGCTACGGCGACAGCCTGCAGTTGGTGCCGGGCAAGCTGCCCACCCGGCTGCTGACGATCGCCGGGGCGACGGTCTCCGAGGACCGCGTGTGGCTGCTCGGCATCGCGATCGCGGTGACCGCGGCACTCCATCTCCTCTACAAGCGCACGCTGTTCGGCCTCGGCACCACCGCGGTCGCCGAGAACGAGGGCATCGCCGCCTCGCTCGGCTGGTCCCCGGACCTGATCGCCGCCGGCAACTGGGCGCTGGGCTCCGCACTCGCCGGGCTCACGGCCATCCTGATCGTGCCGGTGATCGGTCTGTCGGTGACCGGGCTGACCACGCTGCTGCTGAGCGCGCTGGCCGCCGCCCTGGTCGGCAGGTTCTCGTCGTTCCCGGTCACCCTGGCGGGCGGTCTGGTCATCGGAGTCGCGCAGTCCGAACTGACGCGCTTCGGCTCGGGTGTCACCGGGCTCGCCTCGTCGGTGCCGTTCCTCTTCATCGCCCTGGTGCTGGTCGCGCGCGGCCGGGCACTGCCGTTGCGCGGCACGTTCCTCGACCGCCTCCCGGCGCTGGGCACCGGCAGGGTGCGCCCCGTCCCGCTCGCGCTGGCCGTGGTGATCGGGCTGGTGCTGGTGAGCCTGTCGACGCCACTGTGGGCGGATGCGATCACCAGCACCCTTGTACTCTCGCTGATCATCCTGTCGATCATCGTGGTCACCGGTTACGCGGGCCAGGTCTCGCTCGCTGCCTACGCCCTCGCCGGGACCGGCGCCTTCATCGCCGGGCACGCGGCGGCGGACTGGGGCTGGTCCTTCGAACTCGCCCTACTCGCAGGCGTGTTGGGGACCGTACCGATCGGCCTGCTGTTCGCGCTGCCGGCCGTGCGCACGCGCGGGGTCAATCTCGCGATCATCACGCTCGGGCTCGGCACCACCCTGGAGGCGATGGTCTTCCAGAACACCGACCTGTCGACGACCCCCGGCAGCGACGGCATCGCGGTCGGCAATCAGACGCTCTTCGGCATCAGCATCTCCGGCGTCGACCACCCGCAGCGCTACGCCGCCGTGGTGCTGGTCCTGTTCGTCGCCGCCACGCTCGTGGTCGCCAACGTCCGGCGCAGCCGCACCGGCCGCCGTCTCGTCGCCGTACGGGCCAACGAGCGGGCCGCCGCCGCCCTCGGTATCGACGTCCGCGCGGCCAAGCTCTACGCCTTCGGTCTCTCCTCGGCCATCGCCGCGCTCGCCGGAGTACTGACCGGCTTCCGCTCGACGTCCGTGGTGTTCTCCGACTTCGCGAGCTTCGACTCCGTCACCGCGCTCGGGCTCGCCGTCATCGGCGGGGTCGGCTTCCTCGTCGGCCCGTTGTTCGGCGCGACGTTCGCCGCGGGCACGGTCGGCGCCCGCTTCGGGGACCTGGTGCTGCCCGGGCTGAGCGAGTGGATGCCGCTGATCGGCGGGATCGTCCTGGTGCTGACCCTGGTGGGCAACCAGGACGGCATCGGCAAGGAACTCGGCAAGCAGGCAAGGGGACTTGAGCGAAAGCTGCGCCCACAGCGCGCTGCCGTCGCACCCGAGGACGAGACAGGCCCCCTGCCGGACGTACCGCGCGCCGCACCGCTCCCCCTGCATGTCCACGACCTCACCGTGCGCTACGGCGGTGTCGTCGCCGTCGACGGGCTCTCCCTGGACGTCGAACCGGGCCGGGTGGTGGGTCTCATCGGCCCCAACGGCGCCGGCAAGACCTCCGCCATCGACGCCGTCACCGGCTTCACCCGGGCCGCGTCGGGCAGCGTCCGACTCGGCGAGCGGGACGTGACCCGGGTGCCGGTGCACCGGCGGGCCGCAGCGGGGCTGAGCCGGTCCTTCCAGTCGCTGGAGCTGTTCGAGGACATGACGGTCCTGGACAACCTCTACGCCGCATGCGAGCGACCGGGCCGGTGGACCTGGCTCACCGACCTGGTCCGTCCCGGCAGCCGCCCGCTGCCCGCCCAAGTGCTCATCGCGGTAAGGGAGTTCGGGCTCCAGGACAGTCTGGACCGGCCGGTGGGAGACCTGTCGTACGGCGAGCGGAGGTTGCTGGCGATCGCGCGGGCGGTGGCTACTTCGCCGTCCGTGCTGCTCCTGGACGAACCGGCGGCGGGGCTGTCCGACGACGAGACACGGGAGTTGGCCCAGCTGGTGCGGCGGCTCGCCGAGGACTGGGGCATGGGGGTGCTGCTCGTCGAGCACGACGTCGACATGGTGATGAGCGTCTGCGACCAGGTCGTGGTGCTCGACTTCGGCCGCCGGATCTGCGCCGGCACCCCGGACGAGGTGCGGCGCGATCCGGCGGTCCGGGCGGCTTACTTGGGCGACTTGGAGCCGGAGACGTCGTCCTGAGAGCGGACGACGCCCGGGCCGAGGCGATGACATCCGCCTCGGCCTGGGCCTGCCTACCCCGCCACGCGGGCCCGGACAGTCCGCCGGCACGACGCGACCGGCCCGCGACGTCTCGGACCGCGGGCCGGCCGAGCGCGATCCGGTCGACGAACTGGCCGACTCCGACGGCCGGTTGACGGAACACGCGCTCGCCGATTCTCGAAGGTCCGCCCCGGCGGGCCTACATCACTCCTCGCGCAGATCCGCCACGTAAGGCGCGTGGGACAGCAGTCCGCCGTCGACGCGCAGGGTGTGCCCGGTGACGAAGGCGGACTCGTCGGAGGCGAGGAAGACGACGGCCGACGCGACGTCCTCGGGTCGGCCGAGGCGCGGGGTGAGGTGATGGCGGAGCATCTTCTCCCGGATCGCACCGTGTGCCGAACCGGCGCTCGCCGGTGTGACGATGAACCCCGGGGCGATGGCGTTGCAGCGCACGCCCTGCTTGCCGTACTGGGTGGCGACGTACTCGGTGAGGTTGATGAGGGCGGCCTTCGAGGCGCCGTACGCGGGATTGCGCAGGTCACCCGACAGACCCGCGCCGGACGAGGTGTTGATGATCGAGCCTGCGCCGCGGGCGATCATGTGCGGGACGGCGGCCTGGATGGCGACCATGGTGCCGCGCAGGTTGATCCGCATGGTGTCGTCCCAGACCGCCGGGTCGGCCTCTAGGACGGCGAGGTCCTGGCGGGCGGCCAAGTGGGTGGCCGCCGCGTTGTTGTGCAGCACGTCGAGGCCGCCGTAGGTGTCAACTGCCGTGGCCACCATGGCCCGTACGGAGTCGATGTCGCCCAGGTCGACCGGCACCGCCGTGGCGGATCCGCCGGCGGCCCTGATCTCCTCCGTGACCGCCTTCGCACCGTCGAGATTCAGATCCGCTACGACCGTGTGGGCGCCCTCGGCCGCCAGGCGGCGGGCGGTGGCGGCGCCGATGCCGGACGCGGCCCCGGTCACGATCGCGATCCTGTCGTCGAGTCGTCCCATGGCTCAACCACCTTTCTCAGTCGGTGAGTTCGCTGCCGACGACGGAGACGAAGGAGACGCATTCGCCGGGTCCGCCGCCGAGGTTGTGGGTGAGGGCGAGGGTGCGGCCCTCGGCCACGGACGCGACCGTCCTCTCGGGCGGTGCCTCGCCGCGCAGTTGGAGCCAGGCCTCGAACATCATGCGCAGCCCGGAGGCGCCGATGGGGTGGCCGAAGGCCTTCAGGCCGCCGTCCGGGTTGACCGGCAGCGAGCCGTCCAGGTCGAAGGCGCCGCTGGTGACGTCCTTCCAGGCCTGTCCGCGCGCGGAGAAGCCGAGGTCCTCCATGAGCACCAACTCCGTTGGTGTGAAGCAGTCGTGGACCTCGGCGAGCGCGAGTTCGGCGCGCGGGTCGGTGATGCCCGCCTGCCGGTAGGCCTCCTGGGCCGAGACGACGACCTCGGGGAAGGTGGTGAAGTCGTAGTCGGGGTCGAGGAGTCCGTCCGCCGGTCCCGCGACGAAGGACAGCGCCTTCACGAAGATCGGTTTGTCCGTGTACTTGTAGGCGTCCTCGGCGCGTACGACGATCGCCGCCGCCGAACCGTCGGAGACCCCGGAGCAGTCGAACACGCCGAGCATGCCCGCGATGATCGGCGCCGACCGGATGCGCTCCAGGGGCACCTCCTTGCGGAACTGGGCGCGGGGGTTGCGGGCGCCGTTGGCGTGGTTCTTCCAGGCGATACGGGTGATGACGTCCTTCAACTCCTCCTCAGCCAGGCCGTACTTGGCCGCGTAGGCGGGGGCGAGGAGGGAGAAGTTCGCCGGGGCCGTGATCTCGCCGCGGCTGTCGTCGCCCGCGCCCGGCATCGTGGTGCCCGAGAGCCCGGACATGCCGGAGTCCTTGAGCTTCTCCACGCCGACGGCCATCGCCACGTCGTAGGCGCCGGAGGCGACCGCGTAACAGGCGTTGCGCAGCGCCTCGGAGCCGGTGGCGCACATGTTCTCCAGGCGGGTGACCGGCTTGTACGGCAGGTGCAGCGGGCGGCTGAGGGTCAGTCCGGAGACTCCGGAGGCCTGGGTGCCGAGCCAGAAGGCGTCGATGTCGTCGAGGGTGATGCCGGCCGAGGTGACCGCCTCGCCGACGGCGTCGACCAGCAGGTCGTCCGCCGAGCGGGTCCAGTGTTCGCCGAAGGGCGTGCAGCCCATGCCGACGATCGCGACCCGGTCCCGGATTCCGTGCGAGCTCATGCGCCTGTCCCCTCGGTCTCGCCGGTGCGCACCGGCCGGGCCTTCCAGAAGTAGTTGTGGACTCCGGCGGCGGTGACCGTGCGCCGGAAGGTCATCTCGACCCGGGCGCCGATGACGGCGTCGGCCTCGGTGGCGTCGGTGAGCTGGCAGCGGAACCTGCCGCCGCCGTCGTAGTCGACGACCACGACGAGCATGGGCGGGCTCGGTGTGTGGGCCAGCCGGTCCACGGTGAAGGTGGCGACGGTGCCGGGCACGTGCTCCATCGGCTCGTCGGTCATGGCGTCGACGCTCCGGCAGGAGGCGCACACCCGGTCCGGCGGCAGATGCCGGGTCCCGCACTTCTCGCAACGGGAGGCGACGAAGCCGTACTTCCAGCTGTTACGGCGGTGCGCGGGCGGAGCGTAGGGCGGCTCGGGGTCCGGGCGGCGGGGCGGTTCGCGGTCGAGGAGGCCGCGCCAGGAGAGGTAGGTGGCGTACGGCATGGGGGCGCCGCCCGCGGCGATCTGCGCGGCGACCGGGCGGGCGGCGCGGTGTGCGGGGAGGGCGTCGGTGGTGCGCAGGAGCAGGACTCCGGCGCCGTCGCCGAGGACGACGAGCGCGATGATCCGGCCCGGTTCGGCCCGGTCGAGGACGTCGGCGAGGAGCAGGCCGGGCTGCGCGGTGCCGGCGTTGCCGATCTCCGTGGTGAGGTCGGCGGTCGCCGCCTCGGGACGTACGCCTGCGGTACGACGCACCGTCGCGCACGCGCGCGCGTGCAGGCCGGAGACGATGAGGTGGTCTACGGCGCCGCGGTCCAGGCCCGCCTGGTCGAGGGCGGCGGTCAACGCCTTGTCTGCGAGGGATACGTAGATCTCCTCCGCGAAGCGCTCCTCCCAGACGCGGGAGGAGGGTGCTCCGGGCAGCCGCCAGCGGTCGAGGATCTCGTCGCTGACCGTGTCGTGGGCGAGCAGCTCCGCGAGCACGGGAGCCCCGTTGCGGTGGCCGCCGAAGGCGAACGCCGCCGCGCCGCCGCCGCCCGCGCTCTCCTCCGCGCCGCCGGGCAGGCCGGTGCGCAGGTCGGACAGGACCGCGAGGGTCGGCACCGGGGAGCGGGCCGCGGTGACCAGCGCGCCGAGGCCGGAGCGGACGGAGCCCGCCATGTCGACGGCGAGGACGTGCGGGTCGAGGCCGAGCGCGGCGTGGACGGCGGTCGCGTTCGTCTTGTCGAGGTAGGCGGGCGCTGCGGTGGCGAGGAAGAGCTGGCCGACGCGGGTCCGCAGCCCGTCCCTGGCCAGCGCACCCCGGGCCGCCTCGACGGCCATCGAGGTGGTGTCCTCGTCGTAGCCCGCGACCGCGCGCGTGCCCCGGGACGCGGCCGTCCCGAGCGTGGCGGCGATGTCGGCGCGGGCGAGGCGGTGGTACGGCACGTAGGCGCCGTATGCGATCAGTCCGGGCATCAGCGGCCTCCCTTGGCGTCGGTGGTGTGCGTGGGCCGTTCGAAGACGGCGGCCAGGCCCTGGCCGCCGCCGAGGCACATGGTCTCCAGGCCGAACCGGGCCTGGCGGCGGTCGAGTTCGCGCAGCAGGGTGGCGAGGATGCGTCCGCCGGTGGCGCCGACGGGGTGGCCCAGGGAGATCCCGGAGCCGTTGACGTTGAACCGCTCGAAGTCGGCCTCGGTCAGGGCCCATTCGCGGGTGCAGGCGAGCACCTGGGCGGCGAAGGCCTCGTTGAGTTCGATGAGGTCGATGTCGGCGAGTTTCAGTCCGGCGCGTTCAAGTGCCTTGGCCGTGGCGGGTACCGGGCCGATGCCCATCGTCTCCGGGGGCACGCCCACGACGGCCCAGGAGACCAGGCGGGCCAGGGGGCGCAGGCCGAGTTCGGCGGCGCGCTCGGGGTGGGTGACGACGCAGAGGGCGGCGCCGTCGTTCCGTCCGCTGGCGTTGCCCGCGGTGACGGTCGCGTCGGGGTCCTGCCGTCCGAGTACGGGGCGCAGGCTCGCGAGTTTCGCCAACGTCGAGTCGGGGCGCGGGTGTTCGTCGGTGGCGACGACCGTCTCGCCCTTCCTCGTCCGTACGGTGACCGGCACGATCTCGTCGGTGAAGCGGCCCTCGCGCTGGGCGGCGAGCGCCTTCTCGTGGGAGCGCAGGGCGAGTTGGTCCTGCTCCTCGCGGGGGATGCCGTATACGCGCCGCAGGTTCTCGGCGGTCTCCAACATGCCGCCCGGAACAGGGTGGTTGACGCCCCCGGAGGTGACCCGGCCGCGGGCCAGCCGGTCGTGCAGGGTCGTGCCCGCGCCGCGCACGCCGAAGCGGACGCCGGTGGTGTAGAACTCGGCCTGGCTCATGGACTCGACACCGCCCGCGAGCACGAGGTCGCTCGCGCCGGTCTGCACCTGCATCGCCGCCGTGATGACCGCCTGGAGTCCGGAGCCGCAGCGGCGGTCGATCTGGAGTCCCGGCACCTCCACCGGCAGACCGGCGTCGAGGGCGGCCACGCGGCCGATGGCCGGGGCCTCGCCGTTGGGGTAGCACTGGCCGAGCAGCACGTCGTCGACGGCGGCGGGCGGGATTCCGGTGCGGTCCAGTACGGCGCGTACGACGGCGGCGGCCAGCTCGGTCGCCGGTACGTCGCGGAAGACGCCTCCGTAGCCACCGACGGGGGTACGCACGGGTTCGCAGATCACCGCGTCACGCAGGAGGGCGGGCATCGGCCAGGCCTTTCATGAGGGGTCACATGTACCGGCCGCCGGTCACCTCGACCACGGCTCCGGTGACGTAGCTCGCCATGTCGGAGGCGAGGAAGAGGACGACCTGGGCGACCTCGGCGGGTTCGCCCGCGCGGCCCAGGGGGATCTCGGCGAGCTTCGCGTCCCACGCGGCCGGCGGCATCGCCTCGGTCATCGCGGTGCGGATCAGGCCGGGCTGTACGGCGTTGACGCGGATGCCCGCCTTGGCGAGTTCCTTGGCGGATGCCTTGGTGAGGCCGACGAGTCCGGCCTTGGCGGCGCTGTAGTTCGTCTGCCCGAAGTTGCCGACCTTGCCGGCGATCGACGAGATGTTGACGATGCTGCCGCCGTGTCCGTGCGCGCGCATCGCCTCGGCGGCGTACCGGGTGCCGTTCCAGGCGCCGGTCAGATGGACGTCGACGACCGCGCGGAAGTCGGACAGGGCCATCTTGCGCAGGGTCGCGTCGCGGGTGATCCCGGCGTTGTTGACCATGACGCCCACGGGACCGAAGGTGTCGGCGCAGTGGGCGACCAGGGCGGCGACCTCGTCCTCGTCGGTGACGTCGCAGCGCAGCGAAGTGGCGGCGACGCCGTTCTTGGCGAGGCGTTCGGCGGCTTCCGCCGCGGCGTCCGCGTTGATGTCGCCGAGGACGACGGACGCGCCCGCGGCACCGAGCACTCCGGCGATCTCGAAGCCGATGCCCTGTGCGCCGCCGGTGATCACCGCGTTGCGGCCGTCCAGCAGTCCCATGTCAGCCCGCCCTTGGCTCGACGCCGTCCCCGCTATTTCTTCTAAATAGATAACCTATTATGCTGAAACAATCAATACAGCGATCGGCTGGGTGACCGTGCCGGGCGAGGAGAGCAGACGGGTGGACATCAGCTATCCCGCGGAGACCGAGACGTTCCGCACCGAGGTCAAGGGGTTCCTCGCCGAGACACTGCCTGCGGACTGGCCGGGCATCGGCGCCCTCGACGAGGAGGCTGCCTGGTCCTTCGCCCGGGACTGGCGGCGCCGGCTCGCCGAGCACCGCTACCTCTCCCTCACCTGGCCCGAGCGGTACGGCGGGCGTGGCCTGTCCAAGCTGCACCAGGTGGTCCTGATGGAGGAACTGGCCCTGGCCGGTGTGCCGTTCGGGCTGCCGCAGGACACCTTCGGCGTGAAGATGCTGGCGAACACGCTGTTGCGCTGGGGGACAGACGAGCAGCGGAGCCGGTTCCTGCCGCGCATCCTCAGCGGCGAGGACACCTGGTGCCAGGGCTACTCGGAGCCCGACGCGGGTTCGGACCTGGCCTCGTTGACGACACGCGCCGTACGCGACGGGGACGAGTGGGTGATCGACGGCCAGAAGGTGTGGACGTCCGGCGCCCACCACAGCGACTGGATCTTCGTCCTGGCCCGCACGGACCGCACCGCCCCCAAGCACCGCGGCATCTCCTTCCTCCTCGTCCCGCTGGACCAACCCGGGGTCGAGGTACGGCCGTTCCGCATGATGAGCGGTCAACTCCACTTCAACGAGGTCTTCTTCAACGGCGCCCGCACCCGCGCCGACCTCGTCGTGGGCGGCGTCGACAACGGCTGGACGGTCGCCCAGAGCCTGTTGGGCGTGGAGCGCGGGGAGGAGGCGGCCACCAACCCGATCCTGTTCCGGGCCGAGGTGGAGCGCCTGGTGGATCTGGCCCGCCTGTACGGGAAGGACCAGGATCCGGTCATCAGGCAACGGATCGCCTGGTGCTGGTCCAAGGTCGAGATCATGCGCTATCTCGGCTACCGGATCCTCACCGGCTGGCTCAAGGGCGCGGAGCCGGGGCCCGAGTCGTCGATCGCCAAGCTGTACTGGAGCGAGTACCACACCAAGGTCACCGATCTGGCGATGGACATCATGGGCCTGCACGCCCAAGTGCCGGTCGGCCGCCCGCCGTTGCGCACCTACCGCACGGACGACCCCGGCGCCGCCAACTCCTCGGCTTCCTGGTCGACGACGTACCTGATCGCCCGCTCCGGGACGATCTACGCGGGCACCTCGCAGGTGCAGCGGAACATCCTCGCGGAGAAGGTGCTGGGGCTGCCTCGCGAGCCGAGGGCGACGGCTGGTTGAGGAGGGGGCGGCGGCTGGTGGAGGCCGGTTCAGCGACTGCTGGTTGCGACAGGTTCGGCGGCGACCGATCCAAGGCTGGTTCAGCGACGGCTAGTTACGGCAAGTTCGGCGGCGGCCGACTAAAGCCGGTTCCAGGACGGCTCATTGCGGCAGGCTCAGCGGCAGCCAGTCAAGGGCGGTTCAGCGAGGGCTGATTGCAACAGGTTCGGCGGCAGCCGGCCGAGGCCGATTCAGCGACGACTCATTGCGGCAGGCTCAGCGGCAGCCAGTCAAGGCCGGTTCAGCGACGGCCGGTTACGACAAGCTCGGTGGCAGCCGGCCGAGGCCGATTCGCCGAGGCCGATTCAGGGAGGGCTGGTATCGACAAGTCCGGCGGCGTCTCAGGTCGCGGTCGGTCAGCGGCTGCCGACGCGCCGGTCGGGTCCAAGTAGGCCCGCCCGGGGCCGATTCCGCGTCCGCGCGGTCGGCCTCGACCACCCGCGCCCCGACCACCCCGGCCGCGCCTTCGCGCAGCCGCCCCTCAGCCCCCGGGACTCACTCGCGCGTCTCGAACGTCCCGAGTCCGGGAACCGGGCGCGGGCCCGTCCCCGGGCGCCAGCCCGCGTCGAGTTTGCGCAGGCCTACGCCGTCCGGTGCCCAGATGTGGCAGCTGTTCAGGACCCCGGCCGTGGCGCGCGGGCCGTTGGCGGGCTCGCCCGCGTCGCGGCGGCGCGCGTTGGCCGACATGGCCGCCTGCACCACGGCGGGACCGAGCACCCGGGCCAGTTCGTAGAGGTGGGAGCAGCCCAGGACACCGCGGAACCGCTCCTGGATCGCCCGGTTGTACCCGGCGGTGACGCCGAGGCCGATCAGGCCCTCGAAGACCGGGGTGATGAGCGGGCACTCGGCGTGCGGAAACGTCCGCATGTCCGCGTCGGCGGCCACGACGGTCATGTCCGCGAGGCGGACCCGCACCGTCAGCACCATCCGATGGATATCGGCGACCGCAGGGTCGGCCCACGGCCGCTCGTCCCGCAGCTCCGCCTCGACCGAGATCTCCTCGCCGCCGGGCTCCTGGTGGGCGGTGACGGTGATGGTGCGGCGGTGCAGCGGGAGTTCGACACGGCTCACGACGAGGCCTCCGCCGGCTCCGGGGCGTTCTCGCCCAGCCCTGCGAACTCCGGTTGTCGGCGTTCGATGAAACTGCGCACGCCCTCGCGGTAGTCCGGGGCGCGCTTCGCCGTGGCCAGCAGCGCGGCGGCGGTGTCACGGCTCTCGGTGAAGCTTCTCGCCTGGTCGTCGGCGAGTTGCCGCTTGATGAGGGACATCGCGTACGGGCTTGCCGAGCGGGCGAGTTCCGTGGCGTAGGCGAGGGCCGCCGGGAGCAGTTCCGCCGGCTCGACGAGACGGTTGACCAGGCCCATCTCCCGCGCCTCCGTTCCGGTGATCCGGCGCGAGGACAGCAGCAGGTCGCTCGCGTTGCCGTAGCCGACGAGCCGGGGCAGGATCCAGGAGACGCCGTCCTCGGCCACCAGGCCGCGCGCGCTGAACGCGGCGGCGAACTTGGCGCCCGGCACGGCGAACCGCACATCGCACATGAGCGCCTGGTTGAAGCCGATGCCGGCGCAGGCGCCGTTGACGGCGGCCACCAGGGGCTTGGGGAACGACATGGGCCGGGTGCGCGGCGGCAGCCGGTCGGTCGGCCACGGGCGCGCGCCGGAGGACGCGCCGTCCAGCACGCTCATGTCCATGCCCGGGCAGAAGCTGTGTCCCGCGCCGGTGAGGACGACGGCCCGGACCGCCGGGTCCGCCTCGGCGCGGTCGAACAGCTCGTTGTAGAGCAGCTCCATCTCCAGCGTCCAGGCGTTGTGCCGCTCGGGTCGGTTCAGGGTGAGCAGCATGATTCCGTCGCCGGTCAGCTCGCTGAGGATCACCGGGGCCGCATGCTCGTTCATCGAGGTCACTCCCAGAGCCCGTTCGGCTTTATAGATAGATGAATCATCTATATACCCAAGCATGGCCCGGACGCCAGATCGGGTCCCGCCGAGGAAAGATCATCCAGACCTTGACCTGGTACCCTCGATGCACTAAGACGATTCATTTTGCTATATGACGGAGGAGCCCGCCGTGGCCGAGGCAGCCCGCGCAGAAACGCCCACCGTGCCCATCCCCGCGCGTGGCCGCGTCGGACGGCAGGTGCGCGTCCCGAAGACCGCCGAACTGGTCGCCGCGGAGCTGCGCCGCCAGATCGTACGGGGCGAGCTGAAGCCCGGTGACGCCCTGCCGCCGGAGTCGGGCCTGATGGAGCAGTTCGGCATCTCGCGGCCGACCCTGCGCGAGGCGTTCCGTGTCCTGGAGTCGGAGTCGCTGATCACGGTGCGGCGCGGTGCGCACGGCGGCGCCCGGGTGAGTGCGCCGGACTCCGATGTCGCGGCCCGCTTCGCCGGCCTGATCCTCGAATACCGAGGCGCCACCCTGGGCGACGTCTACCGCGCCGCGGCCGTCATCGAGCCGCCGTGCGTGCGCCAACTGGCCGCCAAGCACACGGCGGACGACATCAAGCGCCTGCGCGACGCGGTGGCGACCGAGAAGACCGTCCTGGACGACCCGCTGGGCCTGGTCGAGGCCCAGGACACCTTCCACGCCCTGCTGATCGAACTGACCGGCAACCAGACGCTGATCCTCCTGTGCGGCATGCTGCGCAACATCATCGACCGGGCCAACGCCTCGTACACCGCGGCGGCCACCGACGCCGCGACCCAGAAGGCGCAGGCCCTGAAGGGGCACCGGGCCCATGTGCGGCTGGTCGGCCTGATCGAGTCCGGCAAGGCGGACGAGGCCGAGAAGCTGTGGCAGCGCCACATCAGCGGCGCCGACGACGTGGTGAACGGGGCCGGCCCCAAGACGGTGCTCGAACTCATCGACTGATCCTCCCGACCGAGGATCACCGAGCCGTTCCCACCCCCACCCCTTGCGCCTCCGAAACAGTTAGATAATTATAGGAGGCGTACTGAATAGATCTGGGGTCCGGAGGCGACGGCCATGGCCGAACAGCGCAAGCGAATCTTCGACTGCGACCAGCACATGTACGAGGAACGGGACTCCTTCACCCG
Source organism: Streptomyces sp. NPDC088350 (assembly GCF_044753545.1). Taxonomy (NCBI): domain Bacteria; kingdom Bacillati; phylum Actinomycetota; class Actinomycetes; order Kitasatosporales; family Streptomycetaceae; genus Streptomyces; species Streptomyces sp. NPDC088350. Next base: position 247,051 of record NZ_JBIVNL010000005.1, read on the forward strand.
CTACCTCCCGAAGGAGTTCCTCGGCCAGGCGGTGGCCCCGGTGACGCTCCCGGACGGCCGCGAGGTCATCCTCGCCGGGGACCGGATCGTGGTCTGTCTGGAGCCGGAGTTCGGGCAGGTCTACCGGCCCGGCTCACTCAAGGAGATGCTCAAGGCGATGGCCTCGGGCAACCCCGACGAGACGTACCAGTTCGAGCCGATGCACGAGTCGTACCAGAACCGCGAGGCCCGGCTGCGCGTCATGGACGAGCAGGGCCTGGACCAGACGATCGTCTACCCGGGCGGCTGGGCTCTGGTCGCCGAGGAGTACGTGCAGGGCGTCGAGCCGCTCTACGCCAACTACCACTCGTTCAACCGCTATATGAACGAGGTGTGGGGCTTCAACCACCAGGACCGCATCTACTCCCCCGCGCTGCTGTCCCTGCGCGACCTCGACCACGCGGTCAAGGAGTTGGAGTACGTCCTGGAGCAGGGCGCCCGGTTCATCATGCTGCCGACCGGCCCGCAGTACGGCCGCTCGCCGGGCGACCCGCACTTCGACCCGTTCTGGAAACTGGTCAACGAGGCCAAGGCCAGCGTCTGTTACCACATCAGCGAGTTCTACTACAACTCGCATGTCGCCCCCGCCTGGGGCCATGACGCGAGCCCGATCCACTTCCGGATGTCGGCCTGGCAGTGGATGAACACCTACGGCCAGCGCCCCATCGAGGAGACGCTGTCCGCGCTCATCTTCGACAACCTCTTCGGGCGCTTCCCCGACATCAACGTCCTGGTCTCCGAGTTCGGCGCCGAGTGGGTGCCCCACTTCGTCCGGCACATGGACAAGAGCCGCGGCATGGGCCGCAACGGCCCCTGGATCGGCGGCCAGTTGACGGAGCGGCCCAGTCAGGTGTTCCGCAAGCACATCCGGGTCGTGCCCTACCCGGAGGACGACATCCCGAGCCTGGTCAAGCGGCTCGGCTACCACGAGTCGATCGTGATGGGCTCGGACTTCCCGCACGCGGAGGGCATCGCCAACCCGGCCGACTACCGCAAACTCCTCGCGGAGCTGGACGAGTCGGTCCAGGACGACATCATGTACAACAACGCCCAGCAGCTGATCAGCCGCTGAGCCCCGTACGCCCCCGCCTGGCGGCGGACCAGGTCAGAAGACCAGGTCCGCCGCCAGGTTCGCGATGTTGGTGAGCAGCGCCCTGCCGCGCCGGGAGTGGTCGTAGCCGGCGAGCGGGTAGCCGTTGCTCAGGCAGGCGAAGGACAGGCCGGACTCCGGGTCCATGAAGCCGAGTTGGTAGGCGGCGCCCGCACTGCCGAAGAGCGACGGCGAGCCGGTGGACGGGAGTTGGCTGCCGGCGTCCGGACCGGCCACCGTCACGAACAGGCCCATGCTGGTCCGCCGGGTGCCGCCGCCCCCGTAGAGCTGCTCCCCGTACGGGAGTTGGGTCAGCCGGATCCGGGTGCCCTCCGCGACCGCCTCGGGCTTCCACAGGCCCGAGTGCTCCAGTGCCTGGAAGTACAGGGCGACGTCGGCGGCGGTGGCGACCAGGGCGTGGCTGGGTTCGCCGGCCGCGAGGACGCGGGGGTCGGCGAGGTACCAGGGTCCCCAGGGGTCGGGTTCCTGGGTGTCGTCGGTGCGGTCGGTGGCGGTCATCGGGGCGACGGTGCCGGGCTGTCGGTCGACCGGGACGCCGAGTTCGACCGAGGCGAGGCCCAGCGGCCGGGCGATCCGCTCGTGGAGGTAGTCGGCGAAGGGCAGGCCGGTGCGCCGCTCCACGATCTCGGCGATCAGCCAGGCGGCGGCAGTGAGATGGAACTGGAAGCGGGTGCCCGGCGGGGTGTCGAGCCGCCAGCGCCCGAAGGCGGCGAGCCGTTGCTCGCGGTCCAGCATCTTCGGGTGGCCGAGGGGGGCGAAGGGGAAGCCGGCAGTGTGCGTGAGCACCTGCTCGACGGTCACCGTCTCCTTCCCGTTCGGCGCGAACTCCGGGATGATCGCGGCGACTTGCTCGTCCAGACGCAGGAGTCCCTCGCCGAGCAGCTTCCACACGACACCGGCGACGATCGACCGCCCGACGGACTGCAGGACGTACCGGGTGTCCGGGCCGGCGTCCCCCCAGGTCTCGAACGCCACCAGGCGACCGCCCCGGGCGACGGCGACCTGCGCGGACGGCAGCGGCCCGTGCTCGACCTCCAGCCGGATCCGGCGCAGCAGGACGTCCAGCCGGTGCGGGTCCACCCCCACGCTCTCCGGGGCGACGACGGAGTGATCAGTCATCTTCTGCTTCTCCTTGGCCGGGCTCGCGCAACCGCCGCCGTACGACCTTGCCGTTGGCGTTGCGCGGCAGGTGGTCCACGAACCACCAGCGGACGGGGACCTTGAAACCGGACAGCCGGGTGCGGGCGTGCGTCCTGAGCGAGGCGGGTTCGGGCGGGGCGTCGGGGTTGGCCGGCACGACGAAGGCGACGACGGTCTGGCCGAGCCGTTCGTCGGGGGCGCCCGTGACGGCCACGTCCGCGACGCCGGGGTGCGCGGCCAGGACGGTCTCGACCTCCAGCGGGTGGACGTTCTCACCACCCCGGATGATCATGTCGGTGCCGCGGCCGTACAGGTAGAGGTAACCGTCCTCGGCCACGCGGCCCAAGTCGCCGCTGTGCAGCCAGCCTTCGGCGTCGATCCGGAAGAAGTGGTCGGCGCGGGCGTGGATCTCGCCGACGCCGTCCGGTCCGGTGTCCCGCACCCGCAGCTCGACGCCGGGGGCGGGCCGTCCCACGGACCGCAGCAGTTCGGTGCGTCCGGCGACCGCCTCCCGGTGGTCCTCGGGGGTGAGCACGCTGATGGGTGAACCCTCGGTCTGCCCGAACATGTTGAGCATGCGGACGCCGGGCATCGCCTCGTACGTCCGGCGCAGGGTGCCGGGGCGTACGGGTGCGCCGCCGTACTGGAGGACCCGGAGCGACTCGTGGTGTGCCTGGCCCGCCGCCAGCAGGGTCTCCAGCATCGCCGGGACCATGCTGGTGTGGGTGACGCCGAGTTCGCGCAGCAGGGCCCAGCCCTCGACGGTGAAGCGGGGCAGGCCGGTGATCAGCGCGCCCGCGGCCAGGGCGACGGCGATGTTGCCGAGGCCGGCGATGTGGTGGAAGGGGGCGCTGCCCCCGTAGAAACTGTCCGGATCGAGCGCGCAGAGGCGGCCGTTGACGCGGGCGCGGGCGGCCAGGCGGCGTTGGGTCATGCGGACGGGTTGGGGGAGGCCTGTCGTGCCGGAGGTGTGCAGGACGACGGCGAGGTCGTCCGGGTCGGCGGTCAACGGTCTTGTGCTCGGGCGGAGTTCGGGGACGACGACGGCGCGGCGGCCGGACAGCCGGGCGACCTGTTCGCCGAGTTCGGCGAACTCGGGCTGTGCGAGGAGGAGTTGGGCTCCGGATGCCTCGACCACGGCCGCGATCTCGTACGGGGTCATGCGGACGCCGAGCGGGGCGAGCGGGTGGGCGGACCCGGCGCCGCCGATGACCAGCGCGAGGGCGTCGGCGGAGGTGGTGGCGAGGGCGGGTACGGGCGCGCCGGGGGCGAGGCCGAGGGTGTCCAGCCAGTCGGCGGCGCCGGCCGCCCGGTCGAGGAGTTCGCGTCCGGTCCAGCTGAGGTCCCCGAACCGGACGGCGGGACGGGAGTGGTCGTAGGCGGCGAGCACGGTCGCCGTCCAGGTGAACTCCTGCTCGCCGCCCACCTGTTCAGGGCTCCAGCAGTGCCGAAGCGGTGCCGGTGACCACCTCGGCGCCGTCCTGGGTGACGGTTCGGAGCGAGAAGTGGGCGACCGGGCCGTCCGGCGTATCCTGGACCGACTCGACGGTCGCCGTGGCGGTCAGGGTGTCGCCGGGCCACACCTGGGCCTTGAAGCGCACCCCGAAGGTCAGCAGCGACTCGACGCCGACCCAGTCGGTCAGGACCCGTCCCGTCATGCCCATCGTGAGCATCCCGTGGGCGAAGACCCCGGGGTAGCCCGCGGCCTCGGTGGCGAACTTCTCGTCGGTGTGCAGCGGGTTGAAGTCGCCGGACGCGCCCGCGTATTGGACGATCCGGGTGCGTTTCAGGTCGTCGACCAGCACGCTCTCGCGCGTCTCACCGACCTTGACGTCGTCGACGCTCGGGCTCATCGGACGTCCTTCCGGGTGGCGGGGCCCTCGGGCACGACGGCCACGGTGCGGGCGCTGACGACCGGTTCGCCGTCGGCGTCCCGGTACTGGGTGACGCGCTCGCTGAACAGCAGCCGGCCGGTACGGCCCTGCTTCTCCCAGCTGCGTCCGGTGACGGTGGTGGCGTACAGGGTCTCCCCCGCGCGCACCGGCCGGTGGTACGTGAAGTGCTGCTCGGCGTGCAGCCCGCCACCGCCCTCGGGCAGCACGCCCGGCCCGGCGCCGGACCCGAACCACTCCTCGCCCGCCTTGGGCCGCAGCCGGTAGTCGGGGTCGTGGTGGGCGCTCGCCATGGCGAAGGTGGGCGGTGCGAGCGCGCCCTCGCCGTCATACGCCGGGTTCTCGTCGCCGATGGCCCGGGCGAACATCAGGATGTGCCCGGCCTCGACGGGGAACGGCTGCCCTGTCGTCATCTCGTTGCTCCTCGGTCAGTACGGCAGGAACGCGTCGCGGGTGGCCTCGTCCGGGTCGAAGTCCGGGGGCAGCCCCTCGAACTTGGGCTCCCGTTTCTCCACGAAACTGGCCACCCCTTCGCGGAAGTCCGGGGAGCCCGCGAAGAACTCCATGGCGGAGTAGGAGCGGGCGAGCGCCTCGGTGAAGGGCCGGTCGAGATCGCCGTAGACCTGATGTCGTACGACGGCCATGGCGCGCGGTGAGCAGTTGCGGGCGATGTCGCGGGCGTAGGCGCGGGCCGCGTCGAGCAGGTCCGCCGGCTCCACGACCTTGCTGACGAGGCCGAGTCGCTTCGCCTCGTCGGCGTCGAAGACGCGGCCGGACAGGAGGAGGTCGAGGGCGTTCTCCAGGCCGACGACGCGGGGCAGCACGTAGGGGAGGTTGTACTCGCCGGCGAGGCCGCGGCGGGTGAAGGCGGTGGTGAAGCGCGCCCCGCGGGCGGCGAAGCGGACGTCGCAGATCAGGGCCTGGACCAGGCCGATGCCCGCGCAGGCGCCGTTGACGGCGGCGATGAGCGGCTTGGGCATGGTCCGCCTGCTGTACATGGGCACGCGGGCCTGGAGGTTGAGGGACTGGCCCGGCCGCGCGTTCTGTTCCAGCCGTTGGACGTCCATGCCGGGGCAGAACGCCCGGCCGGCGCCGGTGACGATCACGACGCGGACGGCGGGGTCGGCGGCGGCCTCGTCGAGGAGGGCGAAGAAGCGGTTCTCCATGGGGAGGCTCCACGCGTTCTTGCGCTCGGGGCGGTTGAGGGTGACGGTGGCGACACCGTCCTCGTCGACCTCGTACAGCACCAGGTCCCGGTCGGGTCCGTCGGGCATCGCGTCACTCCTCGGTCAGCGGTTCGATGGCGTCGATGGGGTGGATGGGGTCGATGGATTCTCCGACGCCCGGCCGCTCGCCGGAGATCGTCACCACCACCTGCCCCCGGGCGCAGACGATCCCGTCGGTCATCACGTCGACGTCGGCGAAGTGCAGCCTGCGGCCCCGGCGGACGCAGCGCGCGTAGGCGACGGCCTCCGGGCCCCGGGCGGGCGCGAGGTACTGCACCGACATCGAGACGGTGCTGAGCAGACTCCCCTTCTGGAAGTCGTGTCCGGCGATCACGGCTCCCGCGCCCGCGGTGTCGATGAGCGCGGAGATCACTCCGCCGTGGAAGACGCCTTCGTGGGCGGTGAGTTGCTCGGCGTAGGGAAGGACGACCTCGACGCCGTCGGGGTCCCAGCGGGCCATGCGCAGACGACAGAGGCGGTTGAACGCGACACCGCGCTCCCAGCGGGCCCGGAACCACTCGCGGCGTTCGCGCTGTTCCTGGGCGGTGAGGGTCCTCGCCGCGACGGTCATCCGCACGCCCTCCGGTCTCGGCCGGTCAGCCGATCCATATAGTTACATGAATTGGATAGTTGAAGCAATCATCCGAGACGCAGCCGGGGCGCCAGATGTATTATTTATATAACTCATTCGATGCCTGTGAACAGAGGGAGACCTCGATGCCGTCGACCGCCCTGGCCGGGATCCGCGTCCTCGACCTGTCCCGCGTCCTGGCCGCACCGCTGGCCACCCAGATGCTGGCCGACCTCGGCGCGGAGGTCATCAAGGTCGAGCGGCCCGGCACCGGCGACGACTCACGGACGTACGGTCCGCCGTTCGCCCCCGGGACGGACACCGCGGCCTTCTACCTCTCCTGCAACCGCAACAAGCGTTCCGTGACGGTCAATCACGCGACCGTGGAGGGGCAGGAGTTGATCCGCGCGCTCGCCGCCCGCTCGGACGTACTGGTGGAGAACTTCCGCGCGGGGACGCTCGCGAAGTACGGCCTCGACCACGAGAGCCTGCTGGCGCTCAATCCGCGACTGGTCTATCTGTCGGTCACCGGCTTCGGCCAGACCGGGCCGTACGCCGGGCGCCCCGGCTACGACGGCATCTTCCAGGCCATGTCCGGGATGATGAGCGTCTCCGGGCACCCCGACGAGCCGATGAAGGTCGGCGTCAGCATGGTCGACATCCTCACCGGCCTGTACGCCTCGACGGCCGTCCTGGCCGCGCTGCGGCACCGGGACGCCACCGGCGAGGGCCAGTTCGTCGACCTCTCGCTGCTGGACTGCGGACTGGCCTCCCTGTCCCATTTCGCGATGAACTACCTGGTGTCCGGGGAGGTTCCGCGCCGGCGCGGCAACGGGGGCTACGGCGGAATCCCCTCCCATGCCTTCCACTGCGCGGACAAGCCGCTCTTCCTCGTCGCGGGCAACGACAAGCAGTTCGCCGCGTTCTGCGCGGCGGCCGACCGCACCGACCTGCTCCAGGACCCCCGGTTCGCCACCACCTCCGCCCGGATCACGCACCGGGAGGAGATCCTGCCGGCCCTCGAAGCCATCATGCGGACCCGGACCCGGGACGAGTGGCTGGCCCTCCTGGACGAACACGACGTGCCGGCGGGCCCGTTCAACGAGATGCCCGAGGTCTTCGCCGACCCCCAGATCCGGCACCGGGGGATGCTGGTCGAGGTCGACGATCCGGTCTCGGGCCCACTGCCCCTGCTCGCCAATCCGATACGGCTCACGGCGACCCCGGTCGAGAACTACACCCCGCCGCCCGCGCTGGGCGAGCACACCGCCGAAGTCCTGTGCAGACTCGCAGGATTGACGGAGGATCAGCTCGCGGGGCTGCGCGCGCGAGGTGTCGTCTGACAACGGTCACCCGATGAGGGTCCGGCCGCCCTCCAACATCAGCGTCGCACCGGTCAGATACGCCATGTCGTCGCTCACCAGCGCGGCCACCGCCCGGCCGATGTCCGCCTCCGGGGCGCCGAGCCGCCCCAGCGGGATCTCCCTGGCCAGTTCCTCCGCCTTGCGTGGATGCGCGGCCAGATAGTCCTCCGCCGCCGGGCTGAGCGCGGCCGGACAGACGACGTTCACCCGGATCCCGTACGGCCCCCACTCCCGCGCGGCGACCCGGCTCAGGCCGCGGATCGCCTCCTTGGCCATGGCGTACGCCGCGAAGGTCGCCTCACCCTGCACCGCCGCCGAGGAACCGAGGTTGACGACACTGCCCCGGCTCTCCCTCAGGTGGGGCAGGGCCGCCTGCATCGCATGGAAGACGGCCAACGGCCCGCTGCGGTAGGTGAGTTCGACATCGTCGTACGACGTCGTCTCCAGCCGTCGCTGCACCGAGGACTGGGCGTTGTTGACGAGCACGTCGAGGCCGCCGAACTCCCGTACCGTCTCGGCCACCATCCGGTCGACGTCCTCCCGCTCCCCCACGTCCCCGACCACGGTGTACGCCCGCCCGCCGCGCTCGGCGATCTCCCCGGCGGTGTCCTTCAGCTTGCTCTCGGTGCGGCCGGTGATGACCACGGCCGCGCCCTCGGCCGCGAGCGCCAGGGCGATGCCCCGGCCCACGCCCTGACCTCCGCCGGTGACCAGCGCCGTCCTGCCTGCCAACCGTGGCATCACGTCTCCTTCCAGAAGGCCGTCCATGAGGGGAAGGCATCGGGCAGTGCCGGTTCTCCCGCGCCCTCCCAGCCGTTGAATCCGACCGCCTGGGGGCGGTCGGTCACGTCGGCCGCGTACCAGTGCTGTTCGCGGCGCCGGGAGAAGTACCAGTCGCCGTCCACGCGCGTGTAGTCGTCGAAGTAGCAGATCGCCATCACGATCCACCGGTCCCCGACCTCGTGCTCGGCGCGGCAGTAGACCGCGCCGGCCGCGGTGTCGCGGCCGGTGAACTCGACGCGGTGGCCGCAGATTTGATGCACCGACCGGTGGAAACCACGTACGAGGGGCTCGATATGTCGCCGCAGGACCTGTCGTCCCCGGCCGTGGCGCCCCATGTCGACGTCGGGGCGGAAGCAGCCGACCCAGGCGTCGAGGTCGCGGGCGTCGACGGCCAGGGCGTAGCGGACGGGCAGTTGCTGGATGGCCAACTGGGACTCGATGCGGTCGAGGCGGTCCTCGATCGGGGTCATGGCCGCGGCTCCTTCGGCAGACCGAGGACCTGCTCCCCGATGATGTTGCGCTGGATCTCGCTGGAACCGCCGTAGATCGTCTCCGCGAGGGAGAGCAGGAACGAGCGCTGCCGGGTGTCGAGTTCGTAGTCCTCGCCGACGATCTGTCCTGCGGGTCCGGCCAACTCCATGGCCAGGTGGCCGAGTTGCTGGTGGCGGGTCGAGGCGTAGAGCTTCGCCGTGGTGGCCTGGGCGCCCGGTGTGCGGCCTGCGGTGAGTTCGGCGAGGGTCCGGAGGTTGGTGGTGCGCATGATCCGTACGGAGATCCAGGCGTCCAGGATCCGGCGGCGCAGCATGGGGTCGTCCAACGCGCCCCGGGCACGGGCCAGTTCGATCAGTGCCTCGGCCTCTCTCTCGAAGCCGAGTTGCTGGGGCAGCAGGGTGGTGCCGCGTTCGATGCCGAGGGTGGCCATCGCGGTGCGCCAGCCCTGACCGACCTCGCCGACGGCCATGTCGGCGCCGGTGCGCGCGTCGGAGAGGAAGACCTCGGCGAACTCGTCCTGGCCGGCGAGGTTGCGGATGGGGCGGATCTCCACGCCGGGCTGGTCGGTGGGGAGGAGCAGCAGGGTCAGGCCTTTGTGGCGCCGGGAGTCGGGGTCGGTGCGGGTGAGGACGTAGAGCCAGTCGGCGTGGATGCCGAACGAGGTCCACACCTTCTGGCCGTTGACCACCCACTGGTCGCCGTCGCGTTCGGCGCGGGTGCGGACGGAGGCCAGGTCGGAGCCCGCGCCGGGTTCGCTGAAGCCCTGTCCCCAGAGTTCCTCGACGGCCAGGATCGGGGGCAGGAAGCGTTTCTTCTGGACCTCGTCGCCCATCGCGAGGAGCATCGGGCCGAGCAGGTCGAGGGCGTTGACGGTGGCGCGGTAGGGGGCGTCGACACGGGCGTACTCGTACTCGAAGACGATCTCCTCCAGGAGTCCGAGCCCGCGTCCGCCGTACTCCTTCGGCCAGCCCACGCCCAGCCAGTTCCCGGCCGACAGCTCGCGGTCCCAGGCCAGGCGTACGTCCCAGGCCGCGCCGTCGGTGGGGCCGCCGACGCCCCGGTGCGCGGCGAACTCCCCGACGAGGTGGTCCGCGAACCAGTCCCGCAGTTCGTCGCGGAAGTCGCGTACGGCGGGCCCGAAGTCCACTTCCATGTCTGTTTCTCCTGGGTGTCAGATGCCGAGCCGGGCGGCGAGCAGTTCCCGGTGGTACGCGGGGGTGCCGAGCAGCACTTCGGAGCTCTTGGCCCGCTTCAGGTAGAGGTGCGCGGGGTGCTCCCAGGTGAAGCCGATGCCGCCGTGGACCTGGATGCTGTCGCCGGCGACCTTGGTGAAGGCCTCCGAGCAGAAGGCCTGGGCGAGGGCCGCCGCGACGGCGATCTCCGTCTCGTCGCCGGCGTCCAGGGCCCACAGTCCGGCGTACGCGGCCGAGCGGGCGGACTCGATCTCGACGAGCATGTCGGCGCACTTGTGCTTGATGCCCTGGAACGAGCCGATGGGGCGGCCGTACTGCTCGCGGATCCTGGCGTAGCCCACCGCCGCGTCCAGGGCCGCGGCGGCTCCCCCGACCTGTTCGGCGGCCAGGAGGACGGCGGCCGTGGCGAGGGTGCGTTCCAGCGCGGGCCAGGCCGTGCCGTCGGCGCCCAGCAGGCGGGCGGGGGTGTCCGTGAAGGTGACGCGGGCCTGTTTGCGGGTCTGGTCGAGGGTGGGGAGGGGGGTGCGGGTGAGGCCCGGGGCGTCGGCCGTCGTGACCGCGAAGAGGCTGACGCCGGCGGGGGTGCGGGCGGCGACCAGGAGCAGGTCGGCGAGGTGTCCGTCGGGCACGTAGGTCTTCGTGCCCGTGAGCCGCCAACCGCTCGCTCCCGCACGGGCGTTGAGGTGGATGCCCGGCTCGTCCCAGCGTCCGTCGTCCTCGGTGAGGGCGAGCGTGGCGACCGTCTCGCCGGAGGCGATGCCCGGGAGGAGTTCGGCGCGGGCGGCCTCGTCGTCGCAGCGCAGCAGCGCCTCGGCGGCCAGGGCGACGGTGGCGAAGTACGGGGCGCACAGCAGGGCGCGGCCCGTCTCCTCGAAGACGACGCCGAGGTCGACGTAGCCGAATCCGGAGCCGCCGTACTCCTCCGGTACGGCGAGGCCCTGGAGTCCGATCTCCGCGGCCATCCGCCGCCAGATCCACGGGTCGTGTCCGTGCGGGTCGCCGGCCAGGCGGCGCACGTCGGCCTCGGTGGCGTGCCGGGTGAGGAACGACCGTACGACCGTGCGCAGTTCGTCCTGTTCCTCGCTGAAGGTGAGATCCATGCCGAGCTTCCCGTCCTCGGTGCGGCCGGGTACCGGCCGCTTGCCGCCCGCCTCTCGATACAGTTAGATAATTATAGTATCCGCACCGATTGCACCAGGAGCGCGACGTGACCGATCCCTACGCCCCGTTCACGAGCCTGACCTTCGAGCGGCCCGCGCCCGGTGTGCTGCGCATCGTGCTCGACGCGCCGAACCTCAACGCCGTGGACCCGCGCATGCACGGTGAGCTGGCCGACGTCTGGCCGGTCGTCGACCGGGACGAGAAGACCCGCGCGGTGCTGGTCCAGGGGGCCGGCAAGGCCTTCTCGGCCGGCGGGACCTTCGACTCCATCGAGGCCATGACCGAGGACTACGCCGTGCGCGCCCGGGTGATGCGGGAGGCGCGGGACATGGTCTACGGGGTGATCAACTGCTCGAAGCCGGTGGTCTCCGCGATCCATGGCCCCGCCGTGGGTGCGGGGCTGGTCATCGGCATGCTGGCGGACATCTCCATCGCCGGACGCCGGGCGAAGATCGTCGACGGGCACACCCGGCTCGGGGTGGCGGCCGGCGACCACGCGGCGATCTGCTGGCCGCTGCTGTGCGGGATGGCCAAGGCCAAGTACTACCTGCTCACCTGCGAGGTGCTGACCGGCGAGGAGGCCGAGCGGATCGGCCTGGTGTCGAAGTGTGTGGACGACGAGGACGTGCACGCCGAGGGGCTGCGGGTGGCGACCCTGCTGGCCGCCGGACCCGCCAGCGCGCTGAGCTGGACCAAGCGGTCCCTCAACCACTGGTACCGCACGGCCCAGCCGCTCTTCGAGGCCTCGCTGGGGCTGGAGTTCTTCGGGTTCGGCGGCCACGAGGTCGTCGAGGGACTCGCCGCCCACCGCGAGAAGCGTGCCCCGGACTTCGAGGGCGTGGGCGGCAAGCACCCGATCGACCTGTGACCCACGGACACACGAGGCACGAGGAGCGCGCGATGACTGCACAGCACACCCGCACCGAAATCCCCCCGCTGGTAAAGGGGTTGACCTTCGAGGAGATGCCGGTCGGGCAGGTCTTCCGTACCGCCCGCCGCACGGTCACCGAGACCGACCTCGTCAACTTCGTCACCTGGGGCGGCTTCAACGAGCCGCTCTTCTGGGACGCCTCGCACGCGGCCGACGGCGGCTACACCGGGCGGCTGGTCCCGGGCGCGCTGACGTACTGCATCGCCGAGGGACTGGTGCTGCAGACGAACGTGCTGCACGGCACGGGCCTGGCCTTCCTGCACATGGAACTGACCGTGCGGGGACCGGTCTACGTCGGCGACACCCTGTACGCCGTCGTCGAGACCACGGCCTCCCGGCCGTCGGGCAAACCCGGCCGGGGTGTGGTGACCAGCCGGATCACCGTACGCAACCAGCGGGACGAGGACGTGCTCGTCTACACGCCGGTGCGGCTGATCCGGGGCCGGGACTACGAGGCGCCGACGCGCTGATCCCGGGGGCCGGGCGGGACCAGGGCCAGCCCGGCCGCCCGGTCCGGTGCCTCGGGTCCGGCGAAGGCTCCGGCCCGCAGCCAGTCCGAGGGCATCGGCGGGCGGGGCGGGGGCTCGTGGTCGGGGACGGCCATCGCGTAGAGGCGGGTGTAGCGGAACTTCGCCTCCAGGTTGTCGAGCACCGACCAGTACTCGTAGCCGCAGACGTCCACACCGCGCTCGATGACCCGGCCCAGCCAGGACAGCCGGGCGCGCAGCAGGGACCGGCGGCGGGCGTCGTCGCTGTGGCCGGTCCCGTCGACGAGGTCCAGGTCGCCCATGCCGTTGTCGACGACGGACAGCGGCGGCAGCAGCTCACCGTAGAGGTCGTGCAGGTCCGCGACGGCGTCGGCCAGACCCTCGGGGAGGATGGGCCAGCCGTACGCCGTCGTCTCCACGTCGTCGAAGGGGACGATCGCGAAGCCCAGGCCCACCAGGAGCCGGTTGACCTCGTTGAGCCTGCTCTGGCACTTGTCGGCCGGCAGGGCGCGGGCGAGGTTCTCCGGTGCGGTGACGCGGAACGGGGTGTGCCAGGACAGGCCGAGGAGGTCCTGCGGGGTGGCGATGACGTCCAGGTCGCCGGGGCGCACACACCCGGTGTCCTCGATCGGTACGACGTCGTCCTCGGTCACCATGTGCTCGCCGAGCAGCAGGGGGTCGAGGAAGAGGCGGTTGGTCCAGCTCAGCAGGCGGTCCAGGGCGAGCCGGTCGAAGGGGTCCTCGGTGGCCGCGTAGCCGCCGACGAGGGTGACCGTAGTACCGATCCGGCCGCTCACGCCGGCCTCGCGGAGAGCGCGGGTGGCGAGTCCGTTGGCGAGCAGGATGTGGTGGACCGCGGGCAGGCCCGCGCGGCCGATGCCCCGGCCCGGGGTGTACATCCCGGCCACGTGGTCGGCGAGGGTGGGTCCGGCAAGGTCGGTGGAGGTGATCCAGCGGGTGACGCGGTCGCCGTAGCGGCGGCCCAACTCGGCGGCGTAGACGGCGAAGTGCTCGGCCGTGCCGCGGTCGAGCCAGCCCCCGGAGTCCTCCAGCCAGGGCGGCAGCGACCGGTCGAACAGGGTGAGGCAGGGGCGCAGGCCGAGGGCGAGCAGGGAGTCGAGTTCGCGGTCGCAGCGGTCCAGCGCCGCGCGGTCCCAGCTGCCGGGGCCGTCGGGCTGGAGCAGCGGCCACCCGGCGACCATCCGGTGCGTGTCGGGCGTGACGCCGACCAGCTGCCGGATGTCGTCGGTCCACTGCCGGAAGTGCCCCGCGCGTTCCGGCGGGGGCGGCGGTGGGGCCGCGATGGCGTCCGCGGTGGCGACTCCCCAGTCGACACCGTGGAAAGACTCGTACAGGAAACCATCGCTCATGGTCACCGTCCCGGGCGGAATAGCTAACGCATTCAACTGAATGCCCGCCGTCCGGACGCTAACACTTCGGGGATACGACGACAATGTTTCGGACAGATCTCATCGGTCCGGCAGAGTGTCGGGGCGGGGTCGGCCCGTGTCCGGGGTGAGGTCGGCGGGCCGCCGGGCCGTGGCCGTGATCGTCGCGTCGGGGTCGCGGGAAAGCAGAGCCCGGCCGTCGACGATCCGCAGGCCGGCGATGCCGCGCGGGCGCGGACGGGCGTCCCCGAGATCGTGCACGGCCGGGCGCGCCGGGCGGGTGCCGACCGCGTGGTGATCGCGGCGGCCCTGGTGGAGGGCCGCGTCGATGATCTCCCAGTCGTCGCGGGCGGTGGGATCGGGGAGTGTTTCGGCCATGATCGGAGCGGTCCCGAAGAGGTGAGGCATACGGCGGAAGAGAGCGCCCCCGACGCGGCGGACCTGCTCGGAACAGTGGTGGTTCGGCGTGGCCGTGAGGGGTGTCCCAGAGGCGGCGCGGAGGCCGCCCTCAACCGTGGGCGCAGGACATGACCGGGCCCCTGCCGAGATGCCCAACGGCCTTTCCACGCACCGGAGTCCGCAAGCGAGCGCGCTATCCCCTGCCCCGGTGCCGCCTACTCCCCGAAGGGCCGGAACTCCTCGTCCCGCCACCAGGGATAGACATCCGGCATGTCCTTGCTGACCCGGCCCGGGAACTCGGGGGGCCGTTTGGCGAGGAAGGACTCGACGCCCTCCACGGGGTCCGGGCCGCCGCCGATCCGGCTCATGATGCGCGAGTCGAGCCGGTGGGCGGCCATCGGGTGGGGTTCGCCGAGCATCCGCCACATCATCTGGCGGGAGAGGGCGACCGAGATCGCCGAGGTGTTCTCGGCGATCTCGCGGGCGAGTTCGTATGCCGCCGGCAGCAGTTCCTCCGGCGGGTGGACGGAGCGGACCAGCCCGGCCGACAGGGCCTCGTCGGGGCCGAAGACGCGGCCGGTGGCCACCCATTCCATCGCCCGTTGCATCCCCACGGCCCGCGGCAGGAACCAGCTCGCCGCGGACTCCGGCACGATGCCGCGCCGCGCGAACACGAACCCGAACTTCGCCGAGGTCGAGGCCAGCCGGATGTCCATGGGCAGGGTCATGCTGGCGCCGACGCCGGCCGCCGGGCCGTTGACCGCCGCGATGACCGGCTTGGTGCTGGAGAAGATCCGCAGCGCGACCCGGCCACCGGTGTCCCGGTGCCAGTCCCCCGCCCGGCGATGGTCGAAGGACGACCCGCCGGAGCTGACGTCGGCCCCCGCGCAGAATCCGCGCCCTGCTCCCGTCACCACGATCACCCGTACGTCGTCGTCGGCGTCGGCCACGTCGAGGACGTCGAGGAGGTCGCTCATCATCTGGGGGTTGAAGGCGTTCAGCTTCTCCGGCCGGTCGAGCGTGACGGTGAGGATCCGGTCCGCCACCTCGGTCCGCACGGTTTCGTACTCCTGCTCCGGCATGCGTGTCCTCCGTCGGGCTCGGCACTCCGCGACCTGGTTCTCATAAAGCTCAATTAGTTATAGCATTCAACTCTACTGAACTGTTCCTGGATGGTGGCGGTGGAGATGACGGATCTGGTGGTGACGGCACTCGGGCCGGTCCGGCTGATCGAGCTGAACCGGCCCGACCAGCTCAACGCGATGAGCGAGGAGCTGCACTCCGGCCTCGCGTCGGTCTGGGACACGGTCGCCGACGACCCGGAGGCGCGGGTGGTCGTACTCACCGGCCGGGGAAGGGCGTTCAGCGCGGGCGGCAACTTCGACATCATGACCCGGGTCCAGCGCGACCCCGCCTTCCGGCAGCGGAACGTCGACGAGGCCCGGCGGATCATCACCGGCCTGGTCCGCTGCCCGTTGCCGGTGATCGCGGCGGTCAACGGGCCCGCCGTGGGGCTCGGTTGCAGCCTGGCCCTGCTGAGCGACCTGGTGCTGATCGCGGACGACGCCTATGTGGCCGACCCGCACGTCCAGGTCGGTCTCGTCGCGGGTGACGGCGGCGCGCTCGTGCTGCCGCTGCTCGTCGGGCTGACCCGGGCGAAGGAACTCCTGTTCCTGGGCGAGCGGGTGAGCGCCGAGGAGGCGGTCCGGCTCGGCGTTGCCAACCGTGTCGTACCGAAGGACAAGCTCCTGGACGAGGCCATGGAGTTGGCCGGCCGGCTGGCCGCCCTGCCCGCGCAGGCGTTGCGCGGCACCAAGCGGGCGGTGAACCTGCATCTGGAGCAGGCCATGGCCGCCGTGCTGGAGCCGGCGCTGCTCGCCGAGCGGGACAGCATGCACGACCCGGACCACATCGCCGCGGTGGAGCAGATCATCGCCTCGCGCGGTCGTCGCCGCGCCGGTGCGGAGGGCTGAGCGGCATGGACTTCGCGTTCAGCGACGAGCAGGAGCAACTGCGGCGCACGGTACGGGCGTTCCTCGCGGACACCTCGCCCGAGACCGAGACACGGCGGCTGATGGACACACCGGAGGGCTTCGACCGGGCGCTGTGGCGCCGGATGGGGACGGAACTCGGCCTCCAGGGGCTGGCCGTCCCCGAGGAGTACGGCGGCGCCGGGTGCGGACCTGTCGAAGTGGGCGTGGTCATGGAGGAGTTGGGCCGGGCGCTGGTGTGCGCGCCCTTCCTCTCCTCGGCCGTGCTGGCGACGACCACGCTGCTGCGCTGCGACGACGAGGACGCCCGCAAGCGTCTGCTGCCGGGGCTCGCCTCGGGCGAACTGGTCGGGACACTGGCCCTGACCGAGGACTCGGCCCGTTGGGACGCGACGGGGATTCGGCTCAACGCCCGCTCAGCGGGAGGGTGTTGGCTGCTGACCGGACACAAGACCTTCGTCCTGGACGGCGCCACCGCCGATGTCGTCCTCACGGCTGCCCGGACCGACGACGGCATCGGCGTCTTCCGGGTGGACGGCGACGCGGCGGGACTGACCCGCACTCCCCTCGCCACCATGGACCCCACCCGCCGGCAGGCCCGGCTCGACTACGACGACGTACCGGCGACCCGGCTGCGGACGCACGGCGACGGCTGGGACCTCGTCTCGCAGGTGCTCGACCGGGCCGCGGTGGCGCTCGCCGCCGAACAGGTCGGGGTGGCCTCGCGCGCGCTGGACACGGCGGTGGAGTATGCCAAGGTGCGGCACCAGTTCGGGCGGCCCATCGGTTCCTTCCAGTCCGTGAAGCACCTGCTCGCCGACGTCCTGCTCGAAGTGGAGTCGGCGCGTGCCGCCGCGCACTTCGCGCTGCTCGCGGCAGCGAACGAGGACCCGGAACTGCCCGCGGTGGCGAGCCTGGCCAAGGCGTTCTGCTCCGACGCGTGTCTACAGGCGACGGAACAGAACATCCAGGTCCACGGCGGCATCGGCTTCACCTGGGAACACCCGGCCCACCTGTATCTGAAGCGGGCCAAGACGTCACAACTACTGTTCGGGGACCCGGAGTACCACCGCGAACTGCTCGCGCGGCGCATCGGGCTGGACGCGGTCACAGTGGAAGGAACGGCATGAAGGTCGACGGCAAGCTCAGTGTGTGGGGTACGGCGGAGGTCGTGGAGGAGGCCCGGCACCACGAGAAGGCGGGCTACGACGGCCTGTGGGCCTCGGAGTCGCAGCACGACCCGTTCCTGCCGCTGCTGCTCGCGGCCGAGCACACCGAGCGGCTGGAGGTCGGCACGGCGATCGCGGTGGCGTTCGCCCGCTCCCCCATGCAACTCGCGTACACCGCCCACGACTTGCAGGCCTATTCCGGCGGGCGCTTCTCCCTCGGCCTCGGCAGTCAGATCAAGCCGCACATCGAGCGGCGTTTCTCGATGCCGTGGAGCCGCCCGGCCGCACGTATGCGGGAGTACGTGAGCGCGCTGCACGCGATCTGGGCCGCCTGGAACGAGGGCGAGAAGCTGAACTTCCGGGGCGACTTCTACCAGCACACGCTCATGTCCCCCTTCTTCTCGCCCCCGCCCGCTCCCGGGGGCGCCCCGAAGGTCTTCGTGGCCGCGGTCGGCGAGGGGATGACCAGGGTGGCCGGCGAGGTCGCCGACGGCCTCCTGGCGCACGGCTTCACCACCGAGCGGTATCTGCGGGAGGTGACCCTGCCCATCGTCGGGACGGGCCTGGAGCGGTCCGGCCGTACGCGCGACGACTTCTCCGTCTCCCATCTGCTGCTCACCGCGACCGGCCGCACCGAGGAGGAGCTGGCCCGCGCGATCGACGGCACCCGCCGCCAGATCGCCTTCTACGGCAGCACGCCCGCCTATCGAGGCGTCCTGGAGCTGCACGGCTGGGGCGATCTCGGTGACGAGCTGAACACGCTGTCGAAGTCGTCCCGCGAGGACAAGTGGGAGGCGATGGGCGGGCTCGTCGACGACGAGGTCCTGCACACCTTCGCGGTCGTCGCTGAGCCGGAGCGGGTCGCGGGCGAGATCAGGCGCCGGTACGGGAGTCTGGTCGACCGGGTGTCCTTCTACACCGCGTACGAGATCGACGCCGAGGTGTGGGAGCCCATCGTCCAGGAGCTGCACGGGAGTTGACGGTACGTCAGCCGAGCAGGTCCAGGACCGTCGTCATGGACCTGCTCTGCAGCAGATAGTCCTCGGCCTCCTGGAGGTGGAGGCGCCACAGCTCCTCGGCGGCCTCGGTCCGGCGCCCGGCGACCAGTTCGACGAGGGCGCCGTGCGCGCGGAAGCCCCGGCGGTTGGCCCGGATGTTCTCGGGGCTGCCGGCGTCGAGGTCGACGTGGGACCAGTTCGCCTGGTCGATGATGTGCCGGACCATGCCGTTGAGGACGCTCAGCGTCTCGTTGCCGGCGAGTTCGACGACGAGGGCGTGGAACTCCATGTGGGCGCGGATGAAGGCCGAGGGGTCGTCCATGAGCCCCTCGGCCTCGGCGACGGAGGCCCGGAGCCGCTCCAGGTCCCGGTCCGTGCGGCGCTGGGCCAGCAGACCGGCGCACGGCGCCTCGATGACCGTACGGGCGTCGTAGACGTCCTTGAGGGTCGTGCCGCGGTATTCGAGGACGACTCCCGCGTAGCGGGCGGCGACCGTGCCCTCGGGGACCTGCACGCGTGCCCCGCCCCGGGCGCCCCGGCGCACGCTGATCAGCGACTCCGACTCCAGTACCCGGAACGCCTCGCGCAGCGTCGGCCGGGAGACGGCGAACTCCGCCATCAGGGCCGTCTCGGCGGGCAGCGCCTCCCCCTCGGCCAGTTCCCCGCGCACGATCTTGCGGCGCAGCTGGGCCGCCACCAGTTCGGCCATCTTGGGGACCCTCACCGGCGTGTTCGCCACGGCATCCATCTCCTTCAGTCGCCTGGGACCGGCACGAAGTACGGCAGGGTGATCTCGTCGGTGAGAGGCCGGAAGTCCACGCGCACCCGCATGCCGATGGTCACGTCGTCCGGGTCGCCCGCGTCGACGTGGGAGAGCAGGGTGCCGCCCTCGTCCAGGTCGATCACGGCCAGCGCGAACGGTGTCTCGAAGCCGGGGCCGGGTGCGCGGTGGACGATGGTCACCGCGTAGACGGTGCCCCGGCCGGCGCTGGGCACGTACCGCCAGTCCGCCGACATGCAGCCGGGGCAGGCGGGTTCGGGCACCAGGAAGCGCAGCCCGCAGGCCGGGCAGTGCGGGACGACCAGGTCACCGCGCCGGGCCGCCTCCCAGAAGGGCCGGGACAGCGTGGTGGGCACGGGCACGGGGCGGCTCATCGGGTCCTCCCCAGGACGCTCATCTCGTAGTGCTGCGCGCCGGAGCCCGCGTTGCCGACGACCGCCAGCTCCGCGCCCTCGACCTGGTGGACGGCGGTGCCGCGCAACTGCCGTACGGCCTCGACGACTTTGAGTGTCATCTGCTGGGTTCCGTTCCACGCGTACGCCAGGCAGCCGCCGTCGGGATTGACGGGGTGCTTGCCGCCGACGGCGATGGCGCCGCTGGCGGCCAGCGGGCCTCCCTCGCCCTCGCCGCACAGTCCGAGGATCTCCAACTGCCTGATGATCTCGAAGGAGTTGGGGTCGTAGAGGGAGAAGACGTCCACGTCGTGCGGGCTCACACCGGCCATGGCGTAGGCGCGGCCGGCCGCGTCCCGGCCGAGTTGGCCCACCTCGCGGTACAGCGCGGGGTTGGCGTACGCGGCCTGGTGGTACTCCATGCCGCCGCCGAGCACGGCGACGGGCGGGTGGGGCAGGTCCCGGGCCCGTTCGGCGGTGGTCACCACGAGGGCGGCGCCGCCCTCGCCGACGATGCAGCAGTCCAGCAGGTGGAACGGGGTGGCCACCATGCGGGAGGCGAGCACGTCGGCGGCGGTGTACGGGCCGCGGCCGTACATCATCGCCTCCGGGTTGGTGGTGCCGTTGTTGCGGATCGTGGCGGCGACCTCCGCGAGCTGGCGGGCGGTCGTCCCGTACTCGTGCATGTGCCGGGCCGCCACCAGCGCGAACTGGGCCACGACGTAGCTGCCCCAGACGTCGGCGAACTCCAGCGGCACTCCCGCGCCGACCGGGCCCCCGCCACGCGAGACCAGCTTGCAGCCGCCGACCACGACCGTGTCGGCGAAGCCCGCCCGTACGGCCGCCGCCGCCTTCAGCAGGCCCCGCGAGCCGGCGTTGTCGAGCATCGAGTCGCTGGTCCAGCGCAGGTCCCGGCCGAGCATCCGCGCCCAGGAGCTGCCCTCGCCGGGCACCCCGCCCGGGCCGGGCCAGTCGACCTGGGCGCCGTCGATGTCCGCCGGGGTCAGCCCGGCGTCCTCGATGGCGCCGCGCACCGCTTCGAGGGCGAGGCCCATCGCGTCGCGGTGCGGGAGGGACAGGGCCTGCTCGGTGGCATGTACGCCGACGACGACGGGTTGCCGGTCGTTCACGGCGTCACCGTCCCGCGCCGAGCTGGTCGCCGCCGGGGTAGCCGCCCCCGCCGAAGCGCTCGTCGAGCGCGTCGTAGTCCTTGGCGAAGTCCTTGGTGCGCGGCAGCGCCTCGACGAACTCCACCGTCTTCGGCTTCTTGTACGACGCGATCCGCGCCCGGCAGTGCTCGACGACGTCCTCCGCCGTGAGCGCCTCGGCGTCCGGGTGGAGGACGACGACCGCTTTGACGTCCTGTGCCCAGCGCTCGTTCGGGACGCCGATCACGGCGGCCTCCTTCACCGCCGGGTGGGACTCGATGCAGTTCTCCACCTCGGCCGGGAAGATGTTCTCGGCCGCCGACTTCAGCATGCGGGTCGTGGTGCCGAGGAAGCTGATCGTGCCGTCCGCCTCGCGCCGGCCGAGGTCGGTGGTGTGCCACCAACCGAAGCGGAAACGCTCCTCGTTGATCTCGGGCCGGTTCCAGTAGCCGAGGTGCACGAGGTCGCCTCGCACACAGATCTCGCCGGCCTGGCCGACCGCGCACTCCTTGCCGGTGCCGTCCAGGATGCGTACGGCGGTGAGGGGCCCCGGCCGTCCCGCGCTGCCGGTGCCCGTGCCGCCGTAGGCGCCGGTCACGGCGAAGCCGGTCACCTCGGTCTGGCCGTATCCGCGGCCCTCGCCGCCGCCGTTGCGGGTGAAGCGGCTGGTGTCGGTGGGGACCGTGCCCTGCCAGAGGGGGGCGGCGACGCTGGCCCGCAGGTGCGAGAGGTCGTGACCCGCTTCCCTGTTCAGGGCGACGAGTTGGGCGATCGTCGGGGGCATGAGGTACGCGTGCGTGCATCGCTCCGCCGCCAGCAGGGGGAGCAGTTCCTCGGCGACGACCCGGCGGACGACGACGTTCTTGCCGCCGTGCACGAAGGCCGGGACGCCCCAGAACTGGTAGTTGCCGATGTGGAACATCGGTCCGGCGCCGAGGAAGGCGGTCTCCGTGCCGATGTCCCCCATCCAGGCGGAACTCGCGCCCATGGCGAGGAGGTTGCGGTGCGAGAGCATCGAGCCGGACTGACGGCCGGAGATCGCCGCGGTGTAGATGACCAGGAGCGCGGTGTCCGGGTCGATGTCGACGGCCGGGTCCTCGGCCGCGCCGGAGGCCAGGAAGGACTCGTAGGAGCCGGGGCCCTCGCTGTCGTGCCGCAGCCACAACGCCCGCTGGTCGCTGCCCAGTTCGGCCCGCGCCTTGGCGACCGTGTCGCCGATCTCCTCGTCCTGCCAGATCACCACCCGGGGGTCGAAGTCCTCGACCGCGAACGCCATTTCGGGGGCGGCCCAGCGCCAGTAGCCGGGGCACACCATGGCGCCGATCTTCGCGGCGGCGCCGAGCAGCTCCCAGATACGGAAGGAGTTCTGCCCCAGCCACAGGACGCGGTCGCCGGGGCCGACCCCGGCGACGGTGAGTGCGTTGGCGAGACGGTTGGTGCGCTCGTCCAACTCCGGCCAGGTCAAACGGACTTCGCCGTCCACGAGGGCGGTGCCGTCGGGGAAGGACCTTCGGTGCTCACGGATGATGTCGCCGAACGTCAGGCGACGGGCGGAATGCATGCTCTTGACTCCAAGGGCTTTCGGAAGGGGGCGGAAGTCGGAAGCGGCCGTGCACTCATCCAGGTTAAATAGCTAACCTATTTATCCAAGGTAGTCAATGAGTGGACCCGATGTCAGAGCCCCAGGGAGCGCCCGATGATCTCCTGCATGATCTCCGAGGTCCCGCCGAACACCCGCTGCACCCGGCTGTCGCGCCAGATCCGGGCGATCTCGTACTCGTTGACGTAGCCGTAGCCGCCGAACAGCTGCATACAGCGGTCGATGACCTGCCAGCCGGTCTCCGAGGTCCAGTACTTGGCCGCCGCGGCCTCCTCGGCCGTCAACTCGCCCTGGAACAGGGCCATGATGCAGCCGTCGACGTAGACCCGGGCGGCGCCCAGCTTGGCCTTGATGTCGGCGAGGGCGAACCGGTTGGCCTGGAACTCCCCGATCGGCTGCCCGAACGCCGTGCGGGTCTTGGCGTAGTCCAGCGCCAGGTCGAAGGCCCGCTCGGCCGCCGCCAGCGAGGAGACGGCGATGGCGAGGCGTTCGGTGGGGAGGTTGCCCATCATGTGGTGGAAACCGCGGTTCTCCTGCCCGATGAGGTTCTCGGCGGGGACGCGGACCTCGTGGAAGAAGAGTTCGGCGGTGTCCTGCGCCTTCATTCCGACCTTGTCGAGCTTGCGCCCGCGCTCGAAGCCCTCCGTGTCCCGCTCGACGACGATCAGGCTGATGCCCCTGTGCCCGGCGTCGGGGTCGGTCTTGCAGGCGACGACGACCAGGTCGGCCAGGATGCCGTTGGTGATGAAGGTCTTGGAGCCGTCGATCACCCACTCGTCGCCGTCGCGGCGGGCGGTGGTGCGGATGGCCTTGAGGTCGGATCCGGCGGCCGGCTCGGACAGCGCGAGCGCGCAGATCGTCTCGCCGCTGGTCACTCCGGGCAGCCAACGGGCCTTCTGCTCAGGGGTGGTGAGGTTCGTCAGATAGGGCGGGATGACGTCGTTCTGCAGCCCGAGCCCGATACCGACCGAGCTGGTGGCCGCCATCTCCTCGGCCATGATGGCGTTGTAGCGGAAGTCCCGGATCCCCTGGCCGCCGTACTCCTCCGGGAACTGCCAGCCGATGAGTCCGGCCTTGCCCGCCGCCGCCCACGCGGCCCGGCTCACCTGTCCGTCCCGCTCCCACTGGTCGGCGTACGGAGCGCATTCGCGCAGGTAGTAGGAGCGGGCGGTCTCCCGGAACAGCTCGTGCTCCTCGGTGAAGATCGTTCGGCGCATGCTGGACTCCACTCCGCTCAGGCATCTCGCTTATTTAGCTGAAGTAGTTATACGATAGCGCTGTATCGGCAGCCGGGCGAGGGAGGGCGCGTGAGCGTACGGGACAAGGTGGCACTCGTCACCGGAGCGGGCCGCGGCATCGGCGGGGCGATCGCCGACCGGCTCGCCACCCAGGGAGCCGCGGTCGCCGTCTGCGACCTGGACGCGGAGGCGGCCGGCAAGGTCGCGGGCCTGCTCGCGGAGCGGTACGGCGTGCGCGCCACGGGAGTCGGCGCGGACATCTCCGACAGCGCGGCCGTCCGCGCGGCCCTGGAGCGGGTGACCGCCGAACTCGGCCCGGTGGACGTCCTGGTGAACAACGCGGCCGTCGACGTCATCGGCCGGTTCGTCGACAGCGCCGAGGAGACCTGGGACCGGATCATCGCCGTCAATCTGCGCGGGACGATCACGATGACCCGGGCCGTCCTCGACCCGATGATCGAGCGGGGCGGCGGCCGGATCGTCCATATCGCCTCGGACGCCGGCCGCGTCGGCTCGTCCGGCGAGGTCGTGTACTCCGCGACGAAGGGCGGTGTCATCGCCTTCGGCAAGGCCCTGGCCCGCGAGGTCGCCCGGCACGGCATCACCGTGAACAGCGTCTGCCCGGGGCCCACCGACACCGCGCTGCTCGGGCAGGTCGCCGAGTACAGCCAGAAGATGTACGACGCGACCCTGCGGGCGATCCCGCTGCGCCGCGTCGCCCAGCCCGCCGACATCGCCGGTGTGGTGGCCTTCCTCGCGTCCGACGACGCCGCCTACATGACCGGGCAGACGCTCTCGGTCAGCGGCGGACTCACGATGGCCTGAGGCGGACACCATGCTGCGTGTCGAACTCCATGACCGGATCGCCGTGTTGACCCTCGACCGGCCCGAGCGGCTCAACGCGATCGGGTCAGAGACCGTGGACCGGCTCACCCTCGCGCTGAACGAACTGCGCGACAACGACGACGTACGCGCCCTGGTCGTGGCCGGGGCGGGCCGGGCCTTCTCGGCCGGAGCCGACATCGGTGAGATCGAATCGTTCACGGCACCACGGCAGTTCCACTCCTTCGTCCGGCGACTGACCGACGCGTACGCCCTGTTGGAGGACTTCCCCAAGCCCTCGGTCGCGGCCGTCCACGGGTTCGCCTTCGGCGGCGGCCTCGAACTTGCGCTCGCCTGCGACCTGCGAGTCGCGGAGCGGGGCGCGCGGCTGGGCCTGCCCGAGATGAAGCTCGGCGTACTGCCGGGCGCTGGCGGCACACAACGCCTGCCGCGTCTGATACCGCCCGCGATCGCCAAGCAGATGATCCTCACCGGCGAACCGATCGACGCGGAGCGGGCGCACACGGTCGGGCTGGTCAACGAACTCGCCGAGCCCGGCGAGGCGTTGGGCGTCGCCGAGAAACTCGCCGCCGCGCTGACAGCCGGGGCCCCGCTGGCCCTCGCTGCGGGCAAGCGACTGATCGACTACGGCCTCGGGATGGACCTGGAGGCGGCGATCTCCTACGAGCGCGAGACCGTCTCGGTGCTGTTCTCCACCGAGGACCGGGCCGAGGGCCTGAAGGCCTTCCGGGAACGCC
Organism: Streptomyces sp. NPDC088350; assembly: GCF_044753545.1. Lineage (NCBI taxonomy): Bacteria > Bacillati > Actinomycetota > Actinomycetes > Kitasatosporales > Streptomycetaceae > Streptomyces > Streptomyces sp. NPDC088350. The sequence continues at coordinate 272,126 of NZ_JBIVNL010000005.1, forward strand.
GACCCGGCGACTTCCGCGGCATCTAGCAGGCGTTCCGACAGACAGGGAGGTGGGTTGTGCGGCCACTGGAGGGCATTTCGGTTGTCGAGCTGGGCATGTGGGTGGCGGCTCCGGCCGCGGCCACCATGCTCGCGGACTGGGGCGCGGACGTGGTGAAGGTGGAGGCGCCGACCGGCGATCCCAACCGCTACACGCTCCGGCACGTCGGCCAGGACATCGACAGCGCGCCCCCGTTCGAGACCGACAACCGGGGCAAGCGCGGGATCGTCCTCGACCTGCGCTCGGAGGACGGCAAGGACGTACTGGAACGGCTGCTGGAGCGTGCCGACGTCTTCGTCACCAACCTCCGCCCCGGCGCGCTGGAACGCCTGGGCCTGGCCCCGGACGAACTGCGCGCCCGCCATCCCCGCCTGGTCGTCGGCACGTTGACCGGTTACGGCTGGACGGGAGCGGAGCGGGACCGTGCCGGGTACGACGTCTCCGCCTTCTGGGCGCGGCCCGGCATCGCCGCCATGCTCAACCCGGCCGGTGAGCCACCGCCCGGCATCCGCCCGGGACTTGGTGACCGTACGGCCGCGGCGAACCTGGTCGCCGGTGTGCTGGCCGCGCTGCTGCGCCGCGAACGCACCGGCGAGGGAGGCGTGGTGGACGTATCACTGCTGCGGTCCGGCACCTACGCCAACGGGAACGACCTGGCCCTGCAGAACTTCTTCGGCAGGCGCGGCCGTACCCGGCACCGTACCGAGCACGAGTCCCCGCTCTACAACTCCTACCGGGCCGCTGACGACCGCTGGTTCTGGCTGGTCGGTCTGGAGGGCAACCGGCACTGGCCCGGCGTCGTCAAGGCGCTCGGCCGCGCGGACCTGGAGACGGACGAACGGTTCGCGACCGGCAAGGCACGGCGTGGTCATGTACGCGAACTGATCGCCGAGTTCGACGCGGAGTTCGCCCGGCGGCCACTCGACGAGTGGGCGGAGCGGTTCGACGCCGAGGGCGTGTGGTGGGCGCCGGTGCAGACGCTCGCGGAGGTGGCGGCCGATCCGCAGGCCGAAGCCGTGGGGGCGTTCGTCGAACAGCCCGGCATGGGTGACGCGCCGCCGCTGCGGACCGTGGCAACACCCGTCAGTTTCTGGGGTGTTGACGACAAGCCGCGCGCCGGGGCGCCGACGCTCGGCGAGCACACCGACGACGTACTCCGCGAACTCGACACAACCGGGAGGTAGCAGGTGGGCATCCTCGACGACAAGGTCGCCGTAGTGACCGGCGGCGGCCGGGGTCTTGGCCGGGCGCACTGCCTGGCGCTGGCCGAGGCCGGCGCGACCGTGGTGGTGAACGACCTCGGCGCCGGCGTGCACGGCGAACAGACCGGTGACTCCCCCGCCGACGAGGTGGTGGCCGAGATCACCAAGCTGGGCGGGCAGGCGGTCGCCAACCACGCGTCGGTGACGGACTGGGCGGCGACCGAGACCCTGGTCGCGGACACGGTCGCGGAGTTCGGGCGCCTGGACATCGTCGTGAACAACGCGGGGATCGTGCGCGACCGCATGCTGTTCTCGATGACCGAGGCCGAGTTCGACGCCGTGATCGCGGTCCATCTCAAGGGCACCTTCGCCTTGACCCGGCACGCGTGCGCGTACTGGCGCGAGGCGTCGAAGCGGGGTGAGCGCGTCACCGGCCGCGTCATCAACACCACCTCGGGAACAGGCCTGTTCGGCAACCAGGGGCAGTCCAACTACGGTGCCGCGAAGGCCGGGATAGCCGGGCTCACCGTCCTCACGGCCCTGGAGATGCGCAAGTACGGTGTCACCGCGAACGCGATCTCGCCGATCGCGGCCACGCGGATGACGGACGGCCTGTCCATCGGTGAATCATTGCGGGCCGTCGAGGGCTTCGACCCGCGCGACCCCGCCAACGCCTCGGGCGTCGTCGTCTACCTGGCCTCCGACAGCGCGTCCTGGCTGACCGGCCAGGTCCTGCGCATCGAGGGCAACCGGCTGAACCGCCTCCAGGGCTGGACCGTCGCCGGCGTCCACCCGAGCGCGTCGGGACAGGCGCTCTCCTACGACGAACTCGTGGACGCCGTACCGCAGTTGTACGGTGTCGCCCCTGCCGGGCGGGCCACCGGAGTCGGCCAGTGAGGACACGGGGCCATGACGTCGCCGCGCTCGTCCTGCGGGCGACGCTCGGCCCGATGCTCTTCGCGCACGGCTGGAACAAGGTCGCCGGGCCGGGCGGTCTCAAGGGCACGACGGGCTGGTTCGAGTCGCTCGGACTGCGGCCCGCCGAGGTGCACGCCCGGATGGCCGCCGGGACGGAGATGGCGGCCGGCGTGGGGCTCGCGCTGGGCGCGGCCAACCCCCTCCCGGCGGCGGCAGCCGTCGGTCTGATGACCGTGGCGGCCCGAACCGACCATCGGGGCAAGGGCTTCTTCGTCTTCAAGGGCGGCTGGGAGTACGTCGGTGTCGTGGGCGGCGCGGCCGTCGCCCTGGCCGCACTGGGCCCCGGCAGGTACTCACTGGACGGGGTGCTGCGCCGCCAACGCACGGGCGCTGGGCCCGCGTTACTGGCCCTGGGGGTCGGCACGGCGAGCGCCGCCGGGCTGCTGGCCGTGTGCTACCGGCCGGAGCGGAAGCCGGACGAGACACAAACAGCTGACTGAGATCACTTAGGGCAACAAGGGAGTCGACATGGACGCGGCTGACTTCAGCGCGGTGCTGTCCGAGGTCCGGCGCTTCGTGCGCGAGCGCGTCGTACCGCTTGAGGCGGAGATCGACGAGAAGGACGAGATGCCCGCGGAGATCCGTGAGGCGGCGAGGAAGATGGGCCTGTTCGGCTTCGCGCTGCCCGAGGAGTACGGCGGGCTGGGGCTGTCGATGCACGAGGAGGCCCAGTTGATGTTCGAGCTGGGGTACACCACCCCGTCCCTGCGCTCGATGTTCGGCACGAACAACGGCATCGCCGGGCACGTCCTGATGGTCGGCGGCACGGAAGAGCAGAAGGCGGACTGGCTGCCGCGAATCGCCTCGGGCGAGGTCCTGGCGTCGTTCGCGCTCACCGAGCCGGAGGCGGGTTCCGATCCCTCGACCCTGACCACCAGGGCACATCCGGACGGCGACGACTGGGTGATCAACGGGGCGAAGCGGTACATCACCAACGCCCCGCTCGCCGACGTCTTCATGGTCTTCGCCCGTACCGACCCCGACGCCCCGCGCACCCGCGGCATCTCCACCTTCCTGGTCCCGGCCGGCACCCCGGGCCTCACCGTGGCTCCCAAGGACCACAAGATGGGCCAGTTCGGCGCCTGGACAGCGGACGTGTTCTTCGACGACGTCCGCGTACCGGCGTCGGCCCTCGTCGGCGGCGAGGCCGGTCTGAACCGGGGCTTCGGCACGGCGATGGGCTGCATCGCGCACGGCCGGGTGCACATCTCGGCCCTGTGCGTGGGCATGGCCGAGCGGCTGGTCGACGAGTCCGTCGAGTACGCCCGCACCCGCCGCCAGTCCGGGAAGCTCATCGGCTCCTTCCAGCTCGTGCAGGGTCTGATCGCCGACTCCATGACCGACTACTACGCCGGCCGCGCCACGGTCCTGGAGGCCGCCCGCGCGTTCGACGCCGGTACGGACACCAAGATCGGCCCGTCCTGCACCAAGTACTTCGCCAGCGAGATGGTGTGGCGGGTCGCCGACCGCGCGGTCCAGGTCCACGGCGGGGCCGGCTATATGCGCGGGGTCGCCGTCGAACGCTTCTACCGCGACGCCCGCCTGTTCCGCATCTACGAGGGCACGAGCCAGATCCAGCAGGTCATCATCGCGAAGGCGCTGCTGGGCGAGGCGGCCCGGGGCTGACCTACGCCGACGACGAAGGCCCCGGGGCTGCCCCGGGGCCTTCGTCGTCGTGCATACCCAGGCTCAGATCCCGAGCCGGTCCAGCAGCCGCTCGTGGTAGACGGCGGGCCCGCCGAACAGCAGCTGCGAGGACTTCGCGCGCCGGAAGTACAGATGCGCCGGGTGCTCCCAGGTGAAGCCGATGCCGCCGTGGACCTGGATGTTCTCCATGGCCGCGAACATGTACGCCCGCGAGCAGCAGGCGTGCGCCACGGCCGCCGCGACGGCGAATTCCGCGGAGCCCTCGTCGGCCAGCCGCGCCGCCTCCCGGGAGGCGGCCTCGGCCAGCTCCACCTGGACGAGCATGTCCGCGCACTTGTGCTTGACCGCCTGGAAGGAGCCGATCGGCCGGCCGAACTGGTGCCGGGTGCGGGCGTGTTCGGCGCTCGCCTCCAGACACCGGCGCGCCCCGCCCGACTGCTCGGCGGCGAGCCCGACCGACGCGACGTCCAACACCTTGGCCATCGCGCGCCCGGCCGCCCCGTCCGCGCCGACGAGCGTCGCGGGCACCGCGTCGAACGTCAGTCGGGCCATCGCCCGGGTCGCGTCCAGGGTCTCCATCGACACGGCCGACAGTCCCGTGGCGTCCCGGTCCACCGCGAAGAGCGAGGGGCCGGCGACGGTACGGGCGACGACAAGGAGCAGATCGGCGGTCGTACCGTCGACGACGAAGGACTTGCGGCCGGTCAGTCTCCAGGCGCCGTCCCCGTCCGGGACGGCGCGTGCGGAGATCAGCGCGGGGTCCCAGGACCCGCTGTCCTCGGCGACCGCTAGGGCGGCCGTCGTCCGGCCGGCCGCGATGCCGGGGAGGTGACGTCCGCAGGCCGCCCGGTCGCCGGAGGCAAGCAGTGCCTGGGCCGCGAGTACGACCGTCGCGAAGAAGGGGGCGCAGAGCAGGGCACGGCCCATCTCCTCCAGTACGACGCCGAGTTCGACGAGGCCGAAGCCGTCGCCGCCGTACTCCTCCGGGATCACCAGGCCCGGCAGCCGCAGTTGGTCGGCCGCCTGCGCCCACACCGCGGGGTCGTAGCGCGGCTCGCTCTCCATGAGCTTGCGGACGGCTTCCTCGGGTGACTTGGCCTCCAGGAACTCCCGTACGGAGGAACGCAGTTCGCGCAGTTCGTTCTCGTCAGCGGTCATGACCGCACCTCCTTGGGCAGTCCGAGGACGCGTTCCGCGAGGATGTTCTTCATGATCTCCTCGGTGCCGCCGAGGATGCGCAACGCCGGTGTGGCGAGGAGGAGTTCGGACCAGGCGTAGGTGCCCCACTGCCCGGTGTCGGCGATGATCCGGGGGCCGAGGACGTCGGACACGAAGTGTGCGGCGCGGGTGAGGTTCTGGCCGTACATCAGCTTGGAGACGGACATCTCGGGGCCCGGTGTGCCGCCGGCGCGCAGGGTGCGCAGGGCGCGGGTGTTGAGGTGCCGGGTGGCGAGGGCGTCCACGAGGAGTTCCGCGAGCCGGGCGCGCAGGGCGCGGTCGTCCCAGGTCCAGGTGGCGCGCAGCAGGGCCGCGAGGTGGTCCGGGGACAGCGCGGCGGCCACCGGGCCCAGGCCCTCGCTGCCGACGGTCGCCCGCTCGTTCATCAGGGTGGTCAGGGCGACCGTCCAGCCGCCGTCGACCTCGCCGAGCCGGTGGTCGTCGGGGATGCGGACGTCGGTGAGGAAGACCTCGTTGAAGTCCGCGCCGCCGGTCATCTGCCGCAGCGGTCTTACCTCGACGCCGGGGACGTCCATCGGGACCAGGAAGGCCGTGATCCCCCGGTGTTTGGGGGCGTCCGGGTTCGTGCGGGTGAGGGCGAGGCCGATCTGGCTGTGCTGGGCGACCGAGGTCCACACCTTCTGGCCGTTCAGCACCCAGTGGTCGCCCTCCCGGACCGCCCGGGTGGCCACGCTCGCCAGGTCCGAGCCCGCGCCGGGTTCGCTGAACAACTGGCAGGCGATGGCGTCCCCGCGGTACATCGCGGGCAACCACCGTTCCTTGATGTGGGGTTGGGCGTGGGCGAGGATCGTCGGTCCGATCATGCCGAGGCCGATCACGCTGAGGACCCCGGTGTCGGCGACGTCGTACTCGGACTCGACGGCGTCGTAGAGCAGGTCGTGGACGGGGGTAAGACCCCGGCCGCCGTACTCGACCGGGCCGGTGATCCAGCCGAAGCCGTTCTCGTGGCGGATCCGCTGCCAGTCGCGCGCCCGCCGGACGTGCTCGCGTTCCGCCTCGGGCGGGAGGCTGCTGAAGTACGCCATCGAGTCGTCGCCCTCGCCCCAGACGGGGGCGGTGCGGTCGGGGGCCTTCGGCGCGTGGGCGTCGAGGAAGGCGCGTGCCTCGGCCGCGAAGTCCTGCATGTCGTCTGCCATGTCCGCTCTGCCCTCAGGTACTCAGGATGGTGACCGCGGACACGCCCGGCGCGCCGTACAGGTGGGTGTAGCCGACGCGGGGTGTGCCGGGGATCTGTCGGTCTCCCGCCGTGCCGCGCAGTTGGAGGACGATCTCGTGGATCTGGCGCAGTCCGGACGCGCCGATCGGTTCGCCGTTGCCGAGGAGTCCGCCGTCGGTGTTGACCGGGAGTCTGCCGCCGATCTCGGTGGCGCCCTTGGCGATGAGGCGTTCCTGCTCGCCGTCCTTGCAGAGGCCGTTCTCGGCCATGTGGATGACCTCCGATCCGGCGTCGGTGTCCTGGAGTTGGGCGACGTCGACGTCCTCGGGACCGATGCCCGCGCGTTCGTACGCCTCTCGGGAGGCGTCCACCGTCGGGCTCGCGACGACCTCCCCGACCGGGAACGACGGGCTCTGCACCTCGAAGGCGCCGAGCCGGCGGCTGCGCAGGGCGGTGGACCGGATCCGTACGGGTTTCCCGGTGTACTTGTGGGCCTGGTCGGCCCGGCACAGCACGAGGGCCGCCGCGCCTTCGTCCGGGCCGCAGTACATGTACTGGCGGAGGGGGTGGTTGAGGACCGGGGAGGCCAGAATCTCCTCCATGGTCAGGGGAGTTCGGCGCCAGGCCTTCTCGTTCCGGGCCGCGTTGCCGAAGTTCTTGGCCGCGACGCGCGCGAGGGTCTCGTGGGAGATGCCGTGGTCGTGCATATAGCGGTTGATCTTCATGCCGAAGAAGTGGGTGGTGAGGAAGAGGCCGGTCTGTCCGTACCAGGAGGGGAGGCCGGCGACGGACGGGTCGGCGGCGAACGCCCCGCGCGGATGCTTGTCCAGGCCGATCGCGATGGTCAGGTCGTGCTCGCCGGTCTCGATGGCGCGGGCGGCCAGCGCCACCGAAGTACCGGCCGTGGCACAGCCGTTGAACACCCCGCGCAGGGGGACGCTGGTCAGACCGAGCCGGGCGACGATGGCGTCCGGGTTGGCGACCTCGTAGCTGCCGACGTAACCGCCCTGGATCTGCGGCCAGTTGACGCCCGCGTCGGCGAGCGCGAGCCGTACGGCGTCCGCGCCCATGTCCAGTGCGGGCTTCCCGGGGAACCGGCCGAAGGGGTGCAGCCCCACGCCGATGATCACGGCCTCTGTCACGGTGTCTCCTCCTCGGCCGGGGCGAACGCGAACGTCACGATCTCGGTGCCGTCGTCCCGCACGGTGTACGGCACGAGCGTCAGCCGCATCTCCTGCCCGATCCTGAGCTTTGCCGGGTCGGGTTCGGTCAGGCGGGCCTCGACCAGCAGGTCGCCGGGGAGTTCGATGTAGCCGACCGCGTACGGCTCGAAGGCCTCGGGGCCGTCGTACGGCGGGGACGGCGGACGGAAGTCCTGGGTGGTGTACGTCCAGAGCGTCCCGCGTTCCGCCAGGAGCCGTTCCTTGGACTCCGTGCTCGCGCACCGGACGCAGTCCGCGGCGGCGGGGAAACTCACCAGTCCGCAGGCCGTGCATTCGGAACCGATGAGACGAAGAGGTGTGCTGTCGGCGGGCGGCCAGGTGAACAGGCCTTCAGCGACGGGTTTTTGAGTGGTCGTCATGTCTTCATGCCCCGTTCCGGTTGCCCAGGGCGTCGGCGTTCGGCGCCGCCTTGGCCACCAGGTTCGGGACGACGGAGGTCAGTTCCTCGGGTGTCCAGCGCGACTCCGCGCTCGCGCCGGGGCCGTTGACCCAGCCCTCCAGCACCGTGATGCGATTGCCGACGACGCCGAAGACCCGGCCGGTGACCTCGCGCGAGGCGGCCGAGCCGAGCCACACGACGAGCGGGGAGATGGCTTCGGGGGTGAGGTCCTGGGCCTCGGCTGCCTGTCGCATCATCTCGATGTCCTCGGTGAGCCGGGTGAGCGCGGTGGGCGCGATGGCGTTCACCGTCACGCCGTAGCGGGCGAGTTCGGCCGCGGCGATGACGGTGAGGCTCGCGATGCCGGCCTTGGCCGAGCCGTAGTTGGACTGGCCGGGGTTGCCGAAGATGCCGGACGGGGAGGTCGTGTTGATCACGCGGGCGTCGTTGTCGTGGCCGCACTTGGCGCGTTCGCGCCAGTACGCGGCGGCGTGGTGCAGGGTGGCGAAGCTGCCCTTGAGGTGGACGGCGATCACACTGTCCCAGTCCCGCTCGGTCATCGACACGATCATCCGGTCCCGCAGGATGCCGGCGTTGTTGACCAGGACGTCCAGGCCGCCGTAGGTGTCGACAGCCTGTCGGACGAGCCGGCCGGCGCCGTCCCAGGCGGAGATGTCGTCCGTGTTGGCCACCGCCTCGCCGCCGGCCGCGACGATCTCGTCGACCACGGTCTGGGCGGGCCCGGCCGAGGCTTCTCCTCCGCCGTCCCGTGCGCCGCCCAGGTCGTTGACGACGACCTTCGCGCCGTGCGCGGCGAACGCCAGGGCGTGTGCCCGGCCGATCCCGTTGCCGGCGCCGGTGACGACCACGACCCGGCCGTCGACCACTCCTTCGGACATCCTCAACTCCTCGATGACGGTGACTGGTTGGCCTCGGCGAAGAGCACCCGTGGGTCCTCGCTGCCGCAGGCGCAGCGGCCGGTGAGCACGCGTCCGGCGAGGCCGAGCGGGGTCTCGGGAAGCAGCGAGGTGCGCGCTTCCCCCGCCGCCACGGACAGCTGCCCGTCCCGCACGCCGACCCGCCACTCGGCCGCGTTGACGTGCGCGCCCCCGCGTTCGGGGCACTCCAGCGCGAGCGCCGGGCCCACGGTCGCGATCAGGGCGGCGGACACGCCCACCCCGCGCAGCAGCGGTATGGCGGTGGGCCGGGCCAGCACGACCGGCGTCGTCCGGAACATCTCACCGACGTCGGCCGCACCGGCCAGCCCCTCCAGGGTCTCGGCCGACAGGCCGATGACCGCGTGCGGGTCGAGTTCGCGGTGGAAGACCGCGGTCCTGCGGTGGTCCCAGCCCATCGCCTCGGCGATGCCGTACGTCACCTTCAGGGTGCGCAGGGCACCGATCACGGCGTGGCCCCAGAAGCCCTCGAAGCCGGAGGTGGTGAGCAACGCCCGCTGTCCGGCGGCGAGTCCATGGTCCCGGAACCGGGCGGTGACCCAGTCGGTGTCGCGGGCGAGTTCCGTCCAGGTCAGTTCCATGTCCCGGATGCCGGCGGGGGTGGGGAAGCGGACGAGGTAGGCGAGTTCGGGCCGGTCGAGGGTGCGGGCCCTGGCCAGGGTGTCGGCGCGGGCCATCAACTCCTCACCACCCGGGGGAACTTGGCGACGCTGGTCATGGTCTTCAACAGGTCCTCCTCGGTGCGCATGTCGAGCACCGGCTTGACGCCGGTCCGCTCCCGCACGGCCTCGCCCAGGCGTCCGGCCAGGGCGTCGACGTCGCCGGTGAGCCGGGGGTCGTAGCCGACACGCAGGCGCAGTTCGTCGACCTCGCGTCCGGCGCGGACGATCTGGAAGACGCCGGCCACGGTCTCGGGCTGGTCCTCGACCGCCTGCCAGATGTCCCGCAGGACCACGGACCGCCCCTGGACCAGCGTCTCGTCGCCGCGCCGGCCGGCCACCCACATCCGGGCATGGGTGCGCCCGCAGCCGCAGCGGTCCCGGGAGAGGCGGACGAGGTCCTCGCTGCGGTAACGGATCAGCGGCGCGGCCCGGTTGTCGAGGTCGGTGGCAACCAGTTCGCCGAGGTCGCCCTCCGCCGCGTCGCGCCAGCCGTGTTCGTCGACCTCGACGCACTCGGCGAAGACGGTGTCCTCCCAGAGGTGGAAGCCGTCGTGTTCGCGGCACTCCCAGGCGGTGCCGGTGTCGGCGGCGCTGGTGTACTCGTAGACGTCGATGCCCCAGTCCTCGCGGATCCGCTCGCGCATCTTCCGGCTGAGGGGCTGTCCGGCGCAGGAGGCGCCCTTGAGGGAGGAGAACGCCTCCTTGAGGTCGGTGCGGCCGGCCAGGTGCTCCAGCTCCACCATCTGCGGATACATCATCTGGAGGTAGGCCGGGCGGTAGGTGCGCAGGGCCTCGACGACCTCGTCCATCTTCCCGAGCCAGGTGTCGACCTCGATGACGACCGCGCCGAGCGCCTGGTAGCCGGGGTCCATGAGGTTGCGGAAGGTGCCGGGCGGGCTCAGCACCCGGTCTCCGGGCCGGAGGCCGAGTTCCCACAGGTCACGCACCTGTGCGGTGACCAGGGGCGGCGCGTCCTCCCAGATCTCGGCGAAGAACTCGGGGTCTCCGGTGGTGCCCGAACTGGAGGAGACGGAGGTCAGTTCCTCGGTCGGGACGCAGAGCAGCCCGCCGAAGGGGTCGCCGGTGCGGGCCCGGTGGGCGCGCACCATGTCCTTGGTGATGAACGGCACGCGGGCCCGGAAGTCGTCCAGGGTGCGGACGTCCCGCGGATGCACCCCGTGCTCGTCCCAAAGTGCTTGGTAGAAGGCGGAGTTGGCGTAGGCGTACTCGACGAGTTCCACCACCCGCTCTTCCTGCCGTGCCCGCAGCTGGTCCCGGGCCATGGTCTCCACCTGTGGCTCGAAGTACCTGTCAGCGGTGTCCTTGTCCCCGGCCATGGCGCCTCCTCGCGGCTCAGCTGCCCAGATCTTCCAGCTATCAGCGCAATCAGTCAACCAATTCGACGGATTACAGGAGAGCTCTCGCGCTCACTCGATCCATATAGTTAACTATTAGCACTCATTGGACCCTCGGGAGGGCGATGTGAAGATCGTTGCCTGCGCGCCACGTCACCCACGGCGCCCCGGTGATCACGGTGAAGCCGAACGCCACCGCACCCGAACCAGCGCCGGTCACCACCGAGTTGGAGAAGGGGGACGTCGCCTCCGGCGGCCGGGGCGTGAACGGCGCCGAGAACTTCGCCGTGATCGAGCGCGTCGCCGACGCCCTGGGCGCGGCCGTCGGAGCGTCCCGCGCCGCCGTCGGCGCGGGCCGGTACCCGCACAGCCACCAGGTCGGCCAGACCGGCACCCAGGTCTCCCCGCAGCTCCATCTCGCCGCCGGCATCTCCGGGGCGATCCAGCACCGCGCGGGCATGCGGACCTTCCAGACCATCGTCGCCGTCAACAAGGACGCGGACGCCCCGATCTTCGAACTCGCCGACTACGGAGTCGTAGGGGATCTCTTCCAGGTGCTCCCGCAGCCGGTGGAGGAGATCGAGCGGCGCCGGAGCTGATCTCCACCCCCTCCTGGCCTTCCGTCTGCTCGCCGATACGATTAAAATCGCTAACTGATTGCATCTATTGACCCGAAGGAGTGCCATGACGAAGATCTGGGTCAACTCCGGGGACTCCCATGTGATGGAGCCCGACGACCTGTGGACACAGGCGCTGCCGCCGCGCCTCGCCGACCGGGCGCCGCGCAGTGAGCGCGGTGACAAGTACGAGGTGCTGTACATCGACGGCGAGCGCATCGACCGCCAGCTCAACGACTTCATGGACGCCATGCGGCCACCGGGCGCCCGGGATCTCCAGGTCCGGCTGAAGGACCTCGACCAGGAGGGCGTGTGGGGTCAACTCGCCTTCCCCTCCATGGGGTTCTGGCTGGTGTCGATCACCGACCGGGAGCTGGCCCGGGAGACCGTACGGGCCTGGAACGACTGGGCGCACTCCGAGGTGCTCGGGAAGCAGCAGCGCATCATCACCCCCGCCTGTGTGTCGACCGCCGATGTCGAGGACGCCGTCGCCGAGGTCGAGCGCGTGGCGGAGCTGGGTTTCCAGTCGGTGTTCCTGCCGTGCCAGACACGGCCCGGCGAGGAGTACGCCCTCGACCGCTGGGAACCGCTGTGGACGGCGGCCGAGCGGGCCGGTCTGGTGCTGGGCTTCCACATCGGCACCGGTGGCGAGAACGTCGTCTTCCGCGGGCCCGGCGGCGCGGTCGTCAACTACATGGAGACGACCTACCCGGGCATGCGCGTCGTGTCCCACATGGTCGCGGGCGGCGCCCTGGACCGGCATCCCGACCTGAAGATCCTGATCGCGGAGGGCGGCGCGGGCTGGGTGCCGGCCATCGGCGACCGGATGGACGAGGCCTACCGTCAGCACGGCATGTTCGTCCGGCCGAAGCTCAGCCGGCTGCCCAGCGAGATCATCAGGCAGCAGGTGTACGCCTCCTTCCAGCACGACAAGAGCTCGGTGGAGATCGTCGAGTCGACGGGTTACCGCAACGTGATGTGGGGCGACGACTACCCCCACCTGGAAGGCACTTACGGCCACACCCAGTCCACGCTGCACGAGCTGTTCGACGGCGTGCCCGCCGACATCCGCGAGCGCGTCACCCGCGGCACCTTCGACGAGCTGTTCCGCCTGCCCGAGCGGACTCCCCAGGAGGCGGCGGTCTGAGCGGCGACACCCCGATGAGCAGTCCGCCGTATCCCGAGGATCTGGAACGACCGGGCCTCGTGCGCACCGGCCGGTCGACCTTCGTCCGGCCCGTCCGGCCGGAGGACGCCGACCGCCTGGTCGCGTTCGTCGGCGGCCTGTCCCGGGCGACCCTGGCCTATCGCTCGCTCGGCCCGGTGGTCCGCGCCCGCGACGACGTGATCCGGCGCGGCGCCCGCGTGGACTACCTCAACGAACTGGCACTCGTCGCCCTGGCCGGCGACGAGATCGCGGGCCTGGTGCGGTACGTCCGCGACCCCGAGGAACCGGAGCACGCGGAGGTCACCTTCACCATCCGCGACGACCACCAGAGCGAGGGGTTCGGCAGGCTGCTCCTGGAGCACATCGCCGCCGCCGCGCGCACCCGGGGCATCCGGGTCCTGGAGGCCGACGTCCTCGCCGACAACACCCGCATGATCAACGTGTTCCTCGGCTCCGGCTACCGGGTCGAGGCCGGGCCGCCCGGCCAGATCGTCCACTTCGAGATCGCCGTCGACCCACAGGCCCAGGCCGTCGCCCGCGCCGAACGCCGTGAACACACGGCCGTGCGGCGCTCCCTGCGCCCGCTCCTCGAACCCCGCTCGGTCGCCGTGATCGGCGCGAACCGGAGCCCCCTGACCATCGGCCACGAGATCGTCGCCAATCTGGTGCGGGGCGGTTTCCGCGGCCCCGTGTTCCCGGTCAATCCCCTGGCCGAGCGGGTCGCGGGGGCACGGGCGTATCCGAACATCCGGGAGCTGCCCGAGGTACCGGACCTGGCGCTGGTCGCCGTGCGGGCCGAGGCGGTCCCCGAAGTCGTACGAGAGTGTGCGGAGGCCGGCGTCAAGGCCGTGGTCGTCGTCTCAACGGGCTTTGGCGAAACGGGAGTCGAGGGTCGGGCGACCGAGCTGGAACTGGCCCGCTTCGCCCGCGCCTCCGGGATGCGGCTGGTGGGCCCGAACTGCATGGGTGTGGTCAACACGACGCCCGCCGCTCGGCTGGCCGCGACCTTCTCGCCCGCGCTGCCTACGCCGGGCCGGGTGGCGATGTCCAGCCAGTCCGGGCCCCTCGGGCTCGCGGTGCTCGACTTCGCCCGCCGGCTGCGGCTGGGCTTCTCCGGGTTCGTGTCGGTGGGCCACGCCGTGGACGTGTCCACCAACGACCTGCTCCAGTGGTGGGAGGAGGACCCCGAGACCTCGGTGGTCCTGCTGCATGTCGAGACCTTCGGCAATCCGCGCCGGTTCGCCCGTATCGCGCGCCGGGTCGCGCCGCGCAAGCCGATCGTCGCGGTGCACCCGGGCCACGCGGACACGGCGGTCGACTCGCTCTTCGCCCAGTCCGGCGTCATCCGCACCCGCAGTCTCCAGGAACTCTTCGACGTAACACTCCTGTTGGCGCACCAGCCGCCCCCGCCGGGCCACCGGGTCGCCGTGCTCACCAACGCGGGCGGCCCCGCCGCGCTGACCGTCGGCGCGTGCGAGGCGAGCGGCCTGCGGGTGCCCGCACTGGCCGAGCGCCTACGGCACACCCTCCGTACGGCGCTCTCGCCCCGCGCGGACGTCACCAACCCGATCGACCTCACGCCGACGGCCACCGCCGCGCACTACCGGCACGCGCTGGACGCCGTACTGGCCGACGACTCCATCGACTCCGCCGTGGTCCTCTTCATGCCGCCGCTCGCCGACAAGCCCGACGAGGTCGCGGCGGCGATCCTCGACGCGGCCGAGGCCGCGCCCGGGAAACCGGTGGTCGCGAGTTTCCTCGGCGGCGCGGGCGTCGCCGACCTCCTCCACCGGGGCGAACTCGTCGTACCGACCTACGCGTTCCCCGAATCCGCCGCGACCTCGCTCGGCCACGCGGCGGCGTACCAGGCGTGGCGCAGCACCCCCGCCGGAGTCATACCGGACCTTCCGGGCGTCGACACGGACCGGGCCCGCTCGCTGGTCGCCGGGCGCGCTCCCGGAGCCGTACCGCCGCAGGCCGCCGCCGAGTTGCTGCACTCGTACGGCATCTCGGTCCGGGACGCGGACTCCCACGGCCCGGACGCGTTCCTCTCCGTCCGCGCGGACCCGGTCTTCGGCCCGGTGATCGCGTTCGGTCTCACCGGGGACTACGCCGACCTCATGGCCGACGTCGCCCACCGGATCACCCCGCTCAGCGACCGCGACGCCCGCGAGATGATCCGCTCGCTGCGCGCCGCCCCGCTGCTGGACGGCCGGGTGGGCGGCCCGGGCGTGGACCTGACGGCCCTGGAGGAAACCGTGCTGCGGATCTCCGCGATGGTCGAGGACCTGCCCGAGATCGAGTCGATGGAACTGCGTCCGGTACGGCTGCTGCCGCCCGGGGACGGCGTCGCCGTCGCCCACGCCACGATCGAACTCACCGACGACACAAGGAGAGGCGGCCCCTCATGAAGGTCGGCATCTACTTCGACATGCGCAACCCCCCTCCCTGGCAGCAGAGTTGGGCTCGCGTCTACGGATTCGCCCTGGAGATGTGCGAGGAGGCGGACCACCTCGGCCTCGACTCGGTCTGGTTCTCCGAACACCACGGCTTCGAGGACGGATACCTCCCGCAGCCGCTCACCATGGCCGCCGCGGTCGCGGCCCGCACGAGCAGGATCCGCCTGGGCACCGCGGTCATCCCCGCGCCCCTGCACGCGGCCCCCGAACTCGCCGAACAGGCCGCCGTCGTCGACATCATCAGCGACGGCCGCCTGGACCTCGGCCTCGGCACCGGCTACCGCGTACCCGAGTACCGGCTCTACGGCGCCGATCTCGCCCGGCGCTACTCCACGACGGACCAGCGGGTGCGGGAGATCCGCGGCCTGTGGTCCGAGTCCCTGGTCACCCCCGGCCCGGTCCAGGACCCGCTGCCGATCTGGCTCGGCTACCAGGGCCCCCAGGGCGCACGCCGCGCCGGACGGCTGGGCACCGGGCTGCTCTCCCTCAACCCGGCCCTGCTGGCGCCGTACCGGGACGGCCTCGCCGAGAGCGGCTACGACGTGTCGGCGGCGCGGATGCAGGGTTCGTTCACCACGTTCGTCACCGAGGACCCCGAGGGCGACTGGCCTGTGGTGCGCAAGCACCTGGCGTACCAGTGGGACAGCTATCGCCGGTACATGGTCGAGGGCACCGACCAGCCCGCGCCCCGCCCCATCGACCCCGAGAAGTGGCGGGAGACAGGGCTGCGGGCGACCGGCGTCGGTCAGTTCCTGTACGGCACCCCGCAGGACGTCGCCGACGCCATCAGGGCGTACGTGGCGGGGCTGCCGGTGGAAGGGGTGTTCCTGTGGGCGTCGCTGGCCGGGATGCCCGAGGAGATGGTGGCACGCCAGGTCCAGCTGATCGCCGGGAAGTTGCGCCCGCTGCTTGCCGATGTCTGAACCGAGGAGGATCAGCGTGACGAGAACGACCGGTGGGGCCTCGACGCCCGCGGGGCCCTGGGCGGGCGCCGACTTCCAGGAGCCGCCCCGCACCCACGGCGGCGTGGCGCTGTGCGGCGCGTGCCGTGTCGCCGGTTCCTGCCGTCTGGGTGTCGAGGGCGAACGGCTCGACGAGGACGGCGTGGCGGTGTTCGCGCTCGCCTGTCCCCGCGACCAGGAGGGCGGGCCGAATGTCGCGCACGGCGGCTGGACGGCGGCCGTACTGGACGACTGTCTCGGTCATCTCCCGCTGCTGCACCGGGTGTTGAGCGTCACGGCGGAGTTGGGCGTGAGCTTCGTGAAGCCGGTTCCGGTGGAACGGCCACTGGAGGTCCGGGCCTGGGTCGAACGCCGAGAGGGCCGGCGCTGGTACATCGCGGGGGAGATGGTGCTGCTGCCGACCCGTGCCGTGCTGGCCCGGGCCTCCGGGATCTGGGTGACCCGCGACCAGGGCCACTTCGCACGGCACGAGGCGTGGCTGGCCGACCAGGAGGCCAAAGTCAAGCACGGGGGCGAGGTTCAGTAGGACCGCAGCCCCATGCTCCGGGCGATCCCGTTGCGCTGGATCTGGCTGGTTCCGCCGGAGATCGTGGCCACGATCGACTCCCGGTAGCGGAAGCTCATCACGCTCTCGGTCGAGAAGCCGTGCCCGGCACAGACCTGCATCCCGAGCCGGGCGGCGGCCACATAGGTCTCCGACCCCTTGAGCTTGGCCATCGAACCCTCCCTCGTGCACGGCTTGCCCTGGGCGAGCAGCCAGGCGGCGCGGTACGCGAGCAGGCGGGCCGAGTCGATCTCGGTCTGGAGGTCGGCCATGGCGTGGGCGAGGGCCTGGAAGTTCCCGATCGGCCGGCCGAAGGCGTGCCGGGTGCGGGAGTACTCCAGCATCTCGTCCAACGTGGCCTGTGCGGCGCCCAGATACCCGCCGGTGATGATCACCTTCTCCAGTTCGATGTTGGAGAGCATGACCTTCCAGCCCTCGTCGCGCGGGCCGACGAGGTTCTCCTTCGGGATCAACGCGTCGTTGAAGAAGATCTCGTTGGTGCCGAGGATGTGCCGGGCCAGCGTCGGCGTCCGGCGCACCTCGACGCCGTCCGTCGCGGGGTCGACGAGGAGCAGGCTGATGCCGCCGTGCTTGGGTTCGCGGGGTCCGGTCCGGACGTAGGTCGCGATGGTCGTGTCGGGCAGACCACCACCGGTGCACCAGGCCTTCTGGCCGCGGACGAGGAAGTGGTCGCCGTGGTCCTCGGCGGTGGTGCGCAGGGCGGCGGCGTCGGACCCGCTGTCCGGCTCGCTGAGGCCTACGGCGAGCCGGTGGCGCCCCGTCATCACCTGCTCACGGATGAAGTCGCGCTGCGCCTCGTTCCCCCACCGGAACACGGTGATCCCCGGGATGAGCACGCCGATGTAGCACATGGCGACGTCGAAGCTGGCCCGCCCCAACTCCTCGGCGATCAGGATGAGTTCGAGCGGGCTGCCGCCGTCCCCGCCCTCGTCCTCGCCGAACGGCAGGGAGAACCACCCCAGTTCGGCCATGCCGCGGAACAACTCGGGCGGTACGACGCCCTCCTCGTCCCATCGCTTGGCCTTCTCGGCCGGGCACACGTCGGCGACGAACTGCCGTGCCGTCGCGCGCAACAGGTCCTGCTCGTCGGTCAGCCCGAAGTCCACGGCCACTCCTCGACAGCACTAGGCTATTCATCTAGCTAATTATTCTATGTTAGCGGATAGGCTGCCCGGCCGGAATGCGTCCTCGCCGAGTGCCGCCGAATCCCGCCGAGTCCCGTGATGTGGCGGGTCTCGGCGGGCCGGCAGGTCCGTGCGTCGGTGGTCGCGCAGACGGACTGCTCCCCTCGTCCTTCGTGTCCGGTCAGGCGGTGCACTGGTAGGCGGGGTAGGTGAGATAGCCCGCGTCGCCGCCCTCGAAGTACGTGGCCGGGTCGGCGGGCGCGAGCGGCAGCCCCGTGCGGAGCCGTTCCACCAGGTCGGGGTTGGCGAGGAAGCCGCGGCCGAAGCTGATCAGGTCCGCGCCCAGGCCGAGCCAGTGGTCGGCGGCGGCCCGGTCGACCTGCTTGGGGCCCATCGGGACCACCGGGTTGACGACCAGGCTGCCCGGCCACGCCCGGCGCAGCCCGACCAGCACCTCCTCCTCGGCGGTGGCCTCCAGGTGCACATAGGCGAGGTCGAAGCGGACCAGTTCGGCGAGCAGGGCCGCGTACAGTTCCGGCACCTCCCTCTCCTCGACGCCCCAGAAGGTGCCGCCGGGAGAGAGCCTGATCGCGGTGCGGGCCGCGCCCACGGCGTCGACCGTGGCGGCGACGGCCTCGACGGCGAAGCGGATGCGGTGGGCGATCGGTCCGCCGTAGGAATCGGTGCGCAGGTTGGCGTTGGACGACAGGAACTGGGAGATCAAGTAGCCGTTCGCGCCGTGCAGTTCGACGCCGTCGAAGCCGGCGTCGACGGCGCGCCGGGCGGCCTCGGCGTACGAGCGGGCCTGCTCGGGCACCTCGGAGAGGTCCAGGGCGCGCGGGACCGGGGTGGGCTGCGGCCCGGTCGGGGTGAACACATCGCCCACGGCGGCGACGGCGGACGGTCCGACCGGCTGGAGGCCGGTGGTGTCGGGGTGCGAGACCCGGCCGCCGTGCATGATCTGGGCGAAGATCCGCCCGCCGTTGGCGTGCACGGCGTCGGTGACGGGCCGCCATGAGGCCACCTGCTCGTCGGTGTGGAGCCCCGGGGTGCCCGGGTTGGACTGCCCGACCAGGCTGGGCTGCACGCCCTCGGTGACGATCAGCCCCGCGGTGGCCCGCTGGGCGTAGTACACCGCCATGGACGGGGTGGCCAGGCCCCCGGCCGCGGCGCGGACCCGGGTCATCGGGGCCATCACGACGCGGTTGGGCAGTTCCAGGCCGCCGAGGCGGTGGCGGTCGAACAACGTGGTCATGCCGGAACTCCTTCGTATGTGCCGAAGGCCCGGGAAGAGCGGGCCCGACAGGTACGCTAAAACCTGACATCAATGTGAGATGCAAGTCCTGGAGCCCAGGGCACGGTCGGGAGGGTGAGATGCGGATCGGTGAACTCGCGGCGCGGAGCGGGGTGAGTGTCCGTTCCCTGCGCTACTACGAAGAGCAGGGGCTGCTCGTCAGCACCCGCAGCGGCGGCGGGCAGCGGCACTTCACTCAGGACGACATCGCGCGGGTCGACTTCATCCAGCGCCTGTACGTGGCCGGGCTGTCCAGCCGCACCATCCTCGAACTGATGCCGTGCCGCGACGCACCCAGCGACGAGAACTCCAACTCCGCGCTGGAACGCATGGCCCAGGAGCGCGACCGGCTCTCCGCCCACATCGAGGAGCTGCTGAACACCCGCGACGCGCTCGACGGCCTGATGGCCACGGCCCGCGCCGACCGCGACGGCCGCCGCGCCGCGGCATGAGGAGGCCCGGACGGTCTCGTCGACGGGATTCTTGACGAAGGGACGCGTGGCGGCGCGGCCACGGAGCCGTCCGTCGGGTCAGCGGCTCTTGCGTACCCTGGCCGCCGCGCGGGCCTCCGCCGCCTTGCGGGCGTCAGCGGTTTTGCGGGACTCCTTGGCGGGGCGGCCCGGTCGGGTGCCCATGCCGCGGAAGGGGGCGTTGCCGCCGCTGGTCTTCGTGCCGGTCGGCGGGCGTTTGGCGCCGGTGATGGCGGTCAGCTTCTCCTCGCCCGAGCGCACCTGGGTGACGGTCGGGCGGATGCCGGCGTCGGACATCATCCGGTTGACGTCGCGCCGTTGGTTGGGGGTGACCAGGGTGACCACCTTGCCGGACTCCCCCGCGCGCGCCGTACGCCCGGCCCGGTGCAGGTAGTCCTTGGCGTCGGCGGGCGGGTCGACGTTGACGACGAGGTCGAGGGCGTCGATGTGAATACCCCGGGCGGCGACGTTGGTGGCCACCAGCACGGTGACCTCGCCGTCCTTGAACTGGCCGAGCGTGTGCGTGCGCTGCGGCTGGGACTTCCCGCTGTGCAGGGCGGCGGCCCGTACGCCGCTGGCCCGCAGGTGCCGGGTGAACTGGTCCACGCCGGCCTTGGTGTCGAGGAACATCAGCACCCGGCCGTCGCGTGCGGCGATCTCGGTCGCCGTCGCGTACTTGTCGGCGGCGTGGATGTTCAGCACGTGGTGGTCCATCGTCGTGACCGAGCCCGCGGCCCGGTCGACCGAGGCGACAACGGGGTCGTGGAGATAGTCCTTGACCAGTTGGTCGACGTCGCGGTCGAGCGTGGCCGAGAACAGCAGCCGCTGCCCGTCGGCGCCGACCTGGTCCAGGATCTCCGAGACCTGCGGCAGGAACCCCAGGTCGCACATCTGGTCCGCCTCGTCCAGCACGGTGATCCGCACATGGTTCAGAACGCAGTCCCGGCGCGACACGAGGTCGGCCAGCCGCCCCGGCGTCGCGACGACCACCTCGACGCCGGTCCGCAGCAGCGCCTGCTGCCGGTTGATCGACAGACCGCCGACCACCGTCGCCAGCCGCACACCCAGTGTCCGCGCGTACGGTTCGAGCGCGTCGCTCACCTGCTGGGCGAGCTCACGGGTCGGCACCAGGACCAGGGCGAGCGGCCGTTTCGACTCCGCCCGCCGGCCCGCGGTCCGTACGAGCAGCGCGAGTCCGAAGGCCAGCGTCTTGCCGGAACCGGTCCGCGCCCGGCCCAGTACGTCCCGGCCGGCCAGCGCGTCGGGCAGGGTCGCCGCCTGGATCGGGAAGGGCTCCGTCACCCCGAGGCCGGTCATCGTCCCCACCAGCTCGGACGGCAGCCCGAACCCGTCGAAGGAAGTGACCGGCGACGGGCCCGCGGAGACCGCGCGCGGCGCCGCCGCCGACCCGTCCTCGTCGGCACGGGAGGGGCCGGAGGCCGGCGGCTGCGCGTTCATGGGGAACCTTTCTCGGTCTGATGCCCGCAACGCGCTGGGGCCCGTACCTCTTGGCACGGGCCCCAGCGGTGTCGAAGCGTTCCCCCATTTTACCAGCGGACACCGGAGGCACCCGCCTCAGCGCCCGAGGGGACGCCGCGAGGAGGACTCAGGGCTTGAGCGTGAAGGTGACGAGGACCTCGTGACCGTCGCGGGCGGCGAGCAGGTCGTCGAACACCCCGACGCGGCCGGTGTCACGGCGTGGCAACGACGGAGAACGAGCGGCAGGCAGGTGGGCAGGACCACCCAGGTCATCTGCCTGAAACCCCGCTAGAAATCGGCGAGTTGGTCGGCCAGACCGGCCAGGTCGTCGGCGTAGACGTCGAACCGGTCCGCAGAGGCGGGCGGGTCACCGGCGGGACGGGCGACAAAGGCGGTGCGCAGGCCGACGCGCTGTGCTCCCCGCAGGTCCCAGGCGTGGGCGGCGACCATGAGAAGCCGTTCCGGCGGTCGGCCGGAGACGGTGACGGCCAACTGGTACACCGCCGGGTCCGGCTTGTAGGTCCGGGCCTCCTCGGCGGACAGTGCCTGGTGCCAGCGCAGGCCGGCGTGGGCGTTGAGTTCCAGCAGCGCCGTCCGGCCGGCGTTGGAGAGCCCGATCAGCGGGAACCGTTCGGCGAGCCGGGCGAGCCCCGCCACCGTGTCGGGCCACGGCGGAAGCCGGCACCCCGAC
This sequence comes from Streptomyces sp. NPDC088350, assembly GCF_044753545.1. Taxonomy (NCBI): domain Bacteria; kingdom Bacillati; phylum Actinomycetota; class Actinomycetes; order Kitasatosporales; family Streptomycetaceae; genus Streptomyces; species Streptomyces sp. NPDC088350. The sequence continues at coordinate 293,791 of NZ_JBIVNL010000005.1, forward strand.
CGGGCAAGCGCCGCTACGGCGGCGGGCTCGTCGACTCCGACGGCCTCGGCGACGAGCCGGGCGGCCTCCAGGTCGAGGGCCTCGCTGGTGAGGTAGGGGCGGACGCCGTCGAGGACGCGACGCTGCTCGCGGTCGATGTGCCGCTGCCACAGCGCCAGAAGCCGCTCGACCCGGGGATCGTCGAGCGACGGGTCCAGCGCGCGTATGCCGGCGCGGATACCGGCGGGTTCGTCGACGAGCGTGCCGAGCACGTCGAAGACGACGGCGTCGATCTCGGGCTCTGCCATGGGAGAGGTCTCCTGGACGAGACGAAGGGGCGAAGGGTCGAAGTAGGGGCGTAGGAGCGGCTGTTGACCCAACGCGGCGGGAAACCACCGGATTCCGGCAGCCCGGCGGATCGTGCACGTCTGATATATCGCTGGTATGCGTACTGAATACAACCCGGCCCTGATGGAGCCGGTCGCGGTCTATCGCCTGCTCACGTCGACTGTCGTTCCGCGCCCCATCGCCTGGGTGTCGACCGTCTCCGCCGACGGGGTCGACAATCTCGCTCCGCACTCCTTCTTCACGGTCTCGTCGGTCAGGCCACCGATCGTGCAGTTCACCTCGGTCGGCCGCAAGGACTCGCTGCGCAATGTCGAGGCCACCGGGCAGTTCGTGGTCAACCTCGCGCCGGAGTCGCTCATCGACGAGGTGAACAGGACCGCGACGGACTTCCCGGAAGGCGTGAGCGAGTTCGACGCCGTGGGGGTGGGGCGCGAGGCCGGCGCACGGGTGAAGGCACCCCGCGTCGCCGGCTCCCCCGTGGCGCTGGAGTGCGAGCTGCACAGCACCCTCGGGCTGGGTGACTCCACCGTGGTGTTCGGGCGGGTGGTGCACATCGCGATCGACGAGACCGTCCTGGACGACGGCCATCCGGAGGTGACCCGGCTGCGCCCCCTGGCCCGCCTGGGCAAGGACGAGTGGGGCACCCTCGGCGACGTTCTCGACCTGCGCCGTATCCGCTACGCCGACTGGCCCGCGTCGAGCTGATACGGGCCACCTGGTCGGCTGATCGGCTTCTCCGGCACCGCGCCGTCTCCCGTGTCGGTCAGTAGAACTCCACCGTGTCCACCCGGTTGAGCAGAGCGCGTCCGTCGAGGAGGCGGGTGGCGTTGGCGGCGAAGAGTTCGGCGATGAGGCGGTCCTCCGCGGTGTTGAGCGCGGCGGTGTGCGGGCTGATCAGGACGTGGTCGTGGTCCCAGAGGGGGCTGTGGGCGGGCAGTGGTTCCGTCTCGAACACGTCGAGTGCGGCAAAGCCGACCCGGCCGGAGTCGAGGGCGTCGAGCAGGGCGGTCTCGTCGACGACGTTTCCGCGCCCGACGTTGACGAGGGTAGCGCCGGGCCGGAGGGCGTCGAAGAACCGCTTGTCGAGCAGATGCTCGGTCGCCGCGGTGCCGGGGAGGGTGTTGACCACGGCGTCCACCGTCGGCGCCACCTCGGCGAGACGGTCGGGACGGACGACCTCGGCGACACCGGGGAGGCTCACGTCCTTCCTGCTGGTGCCGATGACCCTCGCGCCCAGCGCCCACAGTTTCGCGGCGACGACACGGCCGATCCCGCCGAGGCCGAGCACGAGTACCGTCTGCTCGCTCACCTGCCTCATGGTCCAGCGACCGCTCCACTCGTGGGCGCGCTGCTGGCGGCCGAGGCGGGGCAGGTCCTTGGCTCCCGCGAGGACGCCGAAGACGGCGAACTCGGCGAGGGGCTGCCCGTGCACGCCGGCCGAGGTGGTGAAGGCGACCCGGTCGAGTTCCTCGGGGCCGAGTCCCGCCGCCTTGACCTGGCTGCCGCCGCCGGCCGCCATGGTGTGCACCCAGCGCAGCCGTCCGTTGGCGCGGACGGTTCGCGCCAGGGCGGAGGGGTCCACGTCGGGGATGCCGTAGAGCGCGTCGGCCGAGTCGAGTGCCGCCTCGTAGGCGCTTCGCTGCCGCGGTGTGCGGCGCCAGGCCGGGTCGCCCGCGAAGTCGGCGGGCCAGCGCATCGGCGGTAGGAGGGAAGGGTCGACGACGAGGTCGATCCTGGGCTCCAACTCCCTTATGAGCGCGCAGTTCTCCTCGGAGAGCGGGGCGGCGACGGCGACGCGGAGCCGGTCGGTCTCCCGCATCAGGCGGCCCGCTTCCGCAGTGCCTCGACCTCGGCGTCGAGGTCGGCCTCGCGGGCGACGATCTCCTTGACCGCGGTGAGGGCCTCCTCGGCGCGGTGCGGGGGGATCACGATCACGCCGTCGGCGTCGGCGGCGACGATGTCGCCGGGGTTCACCACCACCCCGCCGATGGCGACGGGTTCGCCGATCGTGCCGGGACCGTTCTTGAAGGGGCCGGCGGGTGTCAGGCCGCGGGCGAAGACGGGGACGCCGAGCTTCTCGATGATGGCGCCGTCGCGCACATAGCCGTCGACGACCGCGCCGACCGCGCCGTACACGTCGAATCGCTGGGCGAGGTTGTCGCCGATGATGGCGCGACCGGGGTGGCCGAAGGAGTTGATGACGAGGATGTCGCCGGGGCGGATGTGTTCGAGCGCGGCGATCACGGCCTTGTTGTCGCCCGCGACGGTGAGCACCGGGAGCGCGGTGCCGACGGCCCGGGCGCCGTTCCAGACGGGTGCGATGCCCCCGTCGACGATGTTCAGCCGGTCGAGGGCGTCACCGAGGTTGGCCACGGAGTGTTCGCGGAACCGGTCGAGCACCTCCCGGTCGACGCGCTCCCACCCGCTGGTGACGCGCACGTTCTCGCGCACGTTGTCCTGGCTCATCTCAGACCCCTTCACCAAAAAATGCGAACTCTTTCGCGTTTCAAGGTGTCAGTCTGCATCCGTCCACGTCGACAGACAAGGGGTCGTGATCGTCGGATCGACTGCCGTCACCACGGAAACATGGCGGAATCGCAAGGTTGACACAGGTGCAACTCCAGCCCTTGACCGCTCCGAGAATGCGAACTTATTCTCATTCGCGATTCAAGTCGCAGCTCGGCTCCGGACCGGAAGTGGGCCCATGGCAACGTCAGATCGACTCGGCATCACCACAGAACCCTCAGAGACAGCGGTCGACGTCGTCACCGCACAGGACAAGGTCGTCCGCAAGGCCACCGTCGCGGGCGCCATCGGCTCCTTCGTCGAGTGGTACGACTACGGCATCTACGGCCTGCTCGTCACCTATCTCGCGCTCAACATCATGGGCGAGGCCGACGCGGGAGGTCTCTTCCTCACCAACGTCGGCTTCCTGATCAGCTTCCTCGCGCGCCCCTTCGGCAGCGTGATCTGCGGATACCTCGGGGACAGGCTCGGGCGCAAGAGGCTGCTGGCCACCCTCCTGGTGCTCATCTCCGGAGCGACCGCCGCCATCGGCCTCATCCCCTCGCACACGGCCATCGGGGTCGGCGCGCCCGTCCTGCTGGTCCTGCTCCGGGTGCTCCAGGGCTTCTCGGCGGGCGGCGAGGTGGCGGGTGCCATGTCGTTCGTCGGCGAGTACGCGCCGGACGCGCGCCGCAACTACATGATGAGCTTCATCGCGGTCGGCTCGTTCGTGGCCCTCATGTTCGGCAGCACCCTCTCCGCCGTCCTCATCACGACGCTCGGCGACGGCGCGATGACCTCCTGGGCCTGGCGGGTGCCGTTCCTGGTCGCCGTCCCCCTCGGCTACGTCGGCTTCTACATCCGCAGCAGGCTGGAGGAGACCCCGCACTTCACCGCCCTGCGCGAGCAGCGGACCGTCGCCCGCAACCCGCTGCGGGAGGCGCTGACCTCGAAGCGGCACCTGAAGGCGATCCTGCTCACGATCTTCCTGCCCGCGCTCAACGGCCCCGGCTACTACCTGCTGTTCGTCTACATGCCGACCTATCTGAAGACCTCGCTCGGCGACCACAACTTCTCGATGGTGCGGGCGCTCATGGTCACCGCGTGCAGTCTGGTCGCCATCGTGATCAGCATTCCGCTCATGGCGCGGCTGTCGGACCGGATCGGCCGCAAACCCGTGCTCGCCCTCTCCGCCGTCGCGGTGGGCGTGGTGGCGTACCCCATGTTCCTGCTCATCACCACCGGCAGATTCGGGCTCGCCTGTATCGGCACCGTCGTGCTCGCCGTGGCGTTCTCCGGCCACGCGGCGGTCGTCCACACCGTGCTCGCCGAGATGTTCCCGACCAGCGTGCGCTACTCCGCGTACAGCATCGGGTTCAGCCTCTCGACGGTCGTCTTCGGCGGCAGCGCCCCGCTCGTGATGACCGATCTGATCAAGTCGACGGGGTCCAACCTGATCCCGGCGTTCGCCGCGATCATCACGGCCGCGATCACCCTGGTCACCGTGGCGTTCCTGCGGGAGACCAAGGGCCGGCCGCTCGCTTCCCACTGAACCGAACCGCACTTCGGGAGAGACACCATGGCATCCGGAATCAACTCGGTGGCCGTCGTCGCCGACCTCGGCGAGAGCTTCGGCAACTACACGATCGGTGACGACGCCGCCCTGCTGGGCCTCGTCACCGCGTCGAACATCGCCTGCGGCTTCCACGCCGGCGACCCGCGCATCATGGACCGGACCGTCGCCGACTGCGTCGAGCGCGGTATCGAACTGGGCGCCCACCCCGGCTACCCCGACCTCGTCGGCTTCGGCCGCCGGCTCATCGAGGCGTCGGAGGAGGAGATCCGCACCGACGTCCTCTACCAGCTCGGCGCGCTCGACGCCTTCGCCCGTGTGCACGGCGGCACGATCAGCCATGTCGCCCCGCACGGCCGCATGGGCTCGATCGCGCAGACCGACGCCAAGCACGCCCGCGCCATCACGGACGCGATCGCCGCGTACAACAGGGAGTACATCGTCATCTGCCAACGCGGCCTGCTCGCCGAGGAGTCGCGCAAGCGCGGCCTCGACGTCGGCTACGTCTTCCTCGCCGACCGCGGCTACGGCGACGACGGCATGCCCGTCCCGCGCTCGCACCCACAGGGCCTGATCTACGACCCCGAACTCATCGGCGAGCGCTGCGTCCAGGTCGTGCGGGAGGGCACCGTGCGCTCGGTGGACGGCGACGTCGTACCGCTCGGCCACGACGTCGACGTCCTCCTCCTGCACGGCGACCACCCGACCGTACTCGCCAACGGCACCGCCCTGCGGGCCGCGTTGGAGGCCGCGGCTGTCAACGTCACCGGGCTGAAAGACGTGTTGGCCGAGAAGGCGAAGGCGTTGGTCTGAACACCCCATGACCGCCGAAGAGTTCACCGCCGTCACCGTCGAGCCCTTCGGGGACTCGGCGGTGATGGTGACCGTCCCCCACCCCGACCAGGTGATCCGCAGGACCGCGATCCTCGCCTTCCGCGAGCGGTTCCTGGCGCATCGCCCGCCCGGGGTGCTCGACGTCGTCTCCGGACTGGAGTCGCTGCTCGTCGAGTTCGACCCGCTGGAGACCGCGCTGCCGCACGTGGAGTACGCCGTACGACTGCTCGCGGAGCGTCTGCCGGTCGACGAGCCGCTCCGGGCGCGTACGGCGCTGCGGTTCGCGGTGCCCGTCGTGTTCGACGAGGAGACCGGGCCCGATCTGGCGTCCGTCGCCGAGGAGTTGGGCCTGGCCCCCGCCGAAGTGGTCGAGGCGATCGCGGAGTCCACGTTCACGATCTCGCTGCTGGGCGCGGCGATGGCCCCGATGATGGACGGGCTCCGGGTGCCGAGGCCCGTGCGGCGGCGGGCCGAGCCGCGTACCGATGTCGCGCCCGGGGCGATCATGATCGCGGGCACCAACGCGATCATCCAGCCGTTCCCCGGCCCGACCGGCTGGCGGGTGGTCGGACGCACGCCGTACACCGTCGTGGACATCTCCCGCCCGGAGCCCGTCTCGTTCGGTACGGGTGACGTCGTGCGGTTCGTGCCCGTGACGCGGGACGAGGCGGCGGCGCCGGGCGCGGGCTTCCTGCTGCCGGTGGCGGAGGTGCCCGTATGAGGACCGTGGGCCTCGACATCACCCGCACCGGGTGGGTCACGACGTTCCAGGATCTCGGCCGGCGCGACACCGAACGCCGTGGGGTTCCCACCGGCGGCGCGGCCGACCAGCACTCGGCCGCCGTGGCGAACGTCCTCGTGGGCAACCCGCGCGACGCCACACTGATCGAGAACCTGGGCGGCGAGACGGCATTCGTGCCCGACGCCGATGTCCTCGTCGCCGTGACCGGCGCGCCCGCCCGGGTCACCATCGACGGTGCGCCCGCCCCGAGTTGGTCGCCGATCGTGGTACCGGCGGGCCAGGAGATCCGCGTGCGCGCCGACTTGGCCCTCGGCACCCGGAACTACCTCGCCGTGAACGGGGTGTTCACGGCGGAGACCCTGCTGGGCAGCACCGCCCCGGACCCCCGGATGGGTTTCACGCAGGCCCTCGGCGCACGGGTCCTGCTGGAGTCCGGCTTCCGGGGCTTCCGGCACAGTCACTTCGCTCCCCCGCTCTTCCGGCTCCCCGTCCCCGTCCTGACCTGCGCGGAGGGTCCCTGGTGCGTCGACGTCGTCGAGAGCTACGGCGCCCGTTCGATCCCCGGGGTCCGGGAGCTGATCGCGGAGTCGTCGTACGTCGTCACCGCCCGCTCGAACCATGTCGGCCTTCGGCTCGACGGGCCGGTGCTGCACCCGGACACGGACGCGGAGATCGTGTCGCACGGCGTGCCGGTCGGTGCGCTCCAGATCCCGCACGCGGACGAGCTGATCGTCCTCGGCCGGTACCGGAGCCTGACGGCGGGCTACCCGATCGTCGGGGTCGCCTCGCGGGCCTCGCTCCCGCTGCTCGGGCAGGCCGGGCCGGGGCGGGAACTGCGGTTCCGGTGGGTGGACCGGGAGACCTCGGTACGGCGGTCCGCGCGGCGGGAGGACGAGGTGCGGGCGCTGGAGCGGGCGACGGCAGAAGCATTCGGCGCGCTTGGTTTCACAGGGCACTTGATCCACCAATAGATGAGAAACTATTCTCACTTGATATGAATGTCTCACCTGGAGGAGAACAGTGACGCGGACCGCGCTCATCACCGGCGCCGGCAGCGGGATCGGGCTCGAAGCGGCCCGCCTGCTCGCCCGGGACGGCGTCGCCGTAGTCCTCGTCGGGCGACGGCAGGAGGCGCTCGACAAGGCCGAGGCGGAGATCCGCGCCGAAGGAGGGACAGCCCTCGCCCTCGCGGCGGACATCACCAGCGCGGACGACGTGACCCGTGTCGTCGAGCGGATCCACGCCGAACTCGGTCCGATCGACGTCCTCGTCAACAACGCGGGCAGCTCCTCCTCGGTGCTCAACCCGCGGTGGCTGCCGCACGAGGAGTGGCGCCAGGTCCTGGACGTGAACCTCACGGCGGTCTTCCAGCTCACCCAGGCCGTACTGCCCGACCTGCTCGGCCGCGGCGGCGGCACGATCGTCACGGTCTCCTCGCTCGCCGCCGTCAACCCCAACCTGCTCGGCGGGGCGGCCTACGGAGCGGCCAAGGCGGGCGTCCGCAACTTCATGACCTTCCTGCACAACACGTTCCGCAACGAGGGCCTGCGGGCCGTCACCGTGCTGCCCGGCGAGACGGACACCCCCATCCTCGACAACCGCGCCCGCCCGCCGGCCCCGGAGGAACGCGCCCACATGCTCCGGCCGCAGGACGTGGCCGAGGCGATCCACCTCGCGATCACGCTCCCCCAGCGGGTCGTCCTCCAGGAGATCGTCGTCGCCCCGACCCGGCAGCGCGACACCTCCGCCGACCTCGAGATCAGCCGATGGGCGGGCGCCCCCGCCGGTGCCTCACCCCAGGACTGACGCCCCCTGCCTCACCAGGAGAACCGCATGCCTTCCACCGTCACCGCCGGCCCGCTGCCCTCGTTCGCGCCCGCCGCGGCCGTCGCCCGCATCGCCGCAGCCTCCCGCCGGACCCAACAGCCGCAGTCCGGGGGCGACTTGGTCTCCCTGGCCATGGGCGAACCCGACTTCGACACACCCGCGCAGGTGACCGAGGCCGCCGAAGCCTCGCTGCGCGGCGGTCGTACCCACTACTCGCCGCTGCTGGGCGAACCTGCGTTGCGCGAAGCGCTCGCCGAGAAGCTCGCGGGCATCGCCGGAGCACCGGTCTCCGCGGCCGACGTCCTGATCACCCAGGGCGGCACCGCGGGTCTCGCCGCGTCGATCCTCTCCCTGGTCGACCCCGGCGACAAGGTGGTGATCCCGGACCCCACCTACTCCCTCTACGCCGACCTCGTCAGCATGGCCGGCGGAGTCGTCGTCCCCGTCCCGCTCGCCCCCGACCTGCACTGGGACCTCGACCGGCTGGGCGACGCGCTCGCCGGGGCGAAGCTCTTCGTGTTCTGCAACCCGTGCAACCCCACCGGAATCGTGCACAGCCGGGCCGAGTTGGAGGCGCTCGCCGACCTCCTCGACGGCACACCCACGCTCGTCGTCTCCGACGAGGCGTACGCCGACCTCGACTTCACCGGCCGCCCGTTCACCTCGGCGATCTCCCTCGACGGTCTGCGCGACCGTACGGTCTACTGCCAGACCTTCTCCAAGAGTTACGCGATGACCGGCTGGCGCGTCGGCTACCTCTGGGGTCCGCCGCCGCTGATCCAGGCCGCGGCGCGCATCCACAACACCTTCAACGGCTCGGTGAACACGGTCGTCCAGGACGCCGCACTGGTCGCGGTGCGCACCTGCGACACCGACATCGCGCGGATGCGGGCGGAGTACGAGCGGCGCGGCGAACTCATGCGGTCGGAACTGGCCAAGATCCCGGGCCTCACCCTGAGCACGCCCGAGGGGGCGTTCTACCAATTCCCGCGCTACGACCTCGATCTGCCCTCCGCCGAGGTCGTGGCGGCGCTGCGCACGCACGGTGTGGCGGTCCGGCCGGGGAGCGAGTTCGGTGCCCGGGGCGAGGGGCATCTGAGGCTGTCGTACGCTGCCGACGCGGAGTCCGTCACCGAGGGCGTCCGTCGTCTGGCCCACGGGCTGTCGGCCCTCCGGTGAACGCCGCCGCCACGCAGACGGGGAGTCGACCCATGCGCAGTGACACCCAGCGCAACCGCAGGCAACTCATCAAGGCCGCCGCCGAGTTGTTCGAGAACTCGCCGACTCCGGTGAGCCTGGCCGAGATCGCCAAGCGGGCCGAGGTGTCCACCGCGACGGCGTACCGGCACTTCGCCTCCGTCGAGGACGTCCTGCACGCCTTCCGCGCCCAAGTCGGCTCCGAACTGCGGGACTTCAGCGCGGCGCAGACCACTCGGGGCATGCAGCGCCTCGACGCGGTGTCCCGCTACTGGGTGTCGCTCGTCCTCGAACACGGCGGCGCCATGGCGCAGATGCGGTCGCACCGCGGCTATCTGGAGCGGCTGCGCGAGAACACCGGCTATCTCGCTCCGCAGGCCGAGGCGCTCACCGAGCCGCTGCGGCAGACCACCGAGGACCTCGGTCTCGGCGATCTCGGCGACGAGGCGCTGTTCCTGTGGAACAACCTGTTCGACCCCCGCGACATCCTCGACCTGATCAAGAGCGGACGCACCGAGGACGAGGCCGCCTCCCGTCTGGTGGCCGCGTTGCGCGGCGCCCTCATCGGCTGGTCCACGGCACCGGACCGGCGGGACGAGTGAGATCGTGGGCGGATGGAGCCGACGCCCCGCAAAAATCTGCGCGAAGAGCAGAAGATCCTCACGCATCGCCGACTGCTCGACGCGGCCGTCACGGTGTTCACCGAGAAGCCGTTCCTCGACGCGCGGATGGAGGACATCGCCCGGGCCGCGGGCGTGACTCGGGTCACGGTCTACGCCCACTTCCCGGGGAAGGCCGAGATCGTGGACGCGCTGGTGGCGCGCGTGTACGGGGTGATGGGTGAGGCGTACGCCGACCTGGCCGCGCTGCCGCGGTGGACACCGGGCGCCGTTCGCGCCTGGCTCGACGAGGCGGCGGACCGCTGGCGCGAGATGGCGCCCGTCCGCCGGGTCGCCAACGCGGCGGCCCCGGCGGCACTCCGCAGCCTCGGCGACGGCCGGGCGCAGTACGTCGAGGCGCACGAGCGCTATGTCGCCCTGCTGGTCGGCCACCCCGCACGGTGGCGGGGGGTCGACCCGGCGGAGGCCCGCCAACGAGCGCTGATGACGGTGCTGCAGACCGAGTCGTTCTTCTCCGCCTGGATCGCCGTCGAGTGGCCGTTGGAGACCGCCGACCCCCTCCGCCTCCTCGCCGACTCCCTGTGCCACCTCCTCACCCCGGCACTGGAGAACGACAACCGCCCCTGAGACAGGGGCTGTTGCTCAGCCGGCCTCGGCGACGGCCGCCGCCGCCGTCTCCGGTTCGGTGTGCGGCGCCCGGGCCCGGACGCCGATCGTGGAGAGGGCGACGGCCGCGGCGACCAGCATCCCGATGCCGCCGACGAGGGCGCAGGTGTGCAGCGCGTCCGTGAAGCTCGCGCCGTAGGCGGCCAGGGCCCGGCCCGTCGCCTCGTTGGTGTCGAGGTGGAGGAAGGCGCCCGCCTGGATGCCGACGCCGTCGACCATGCCGATGACCTGGCCCTGGTCGGCGGGGGCGAAACCCGACGCGGCCACATGGCCGGGCAGGGTGTCGAGGGTGCGGTGGATGAGGACGACGCCGAAGACGGCGGGGCCCAGGGCGCTGCCGATCTGGCGCAGCGCGCTGTTGGCGGCCCCGGCGGTGCTGCCGAGGCGGCGCGGGAGGCTGTTCATGGCGATCGTGGTGACCGGGGCCATGGCCAGCGCGATACCGAGGCCGAGCACCGCGATGACGAGGACCGCTTCTCCGGTGCCGGTGGTGGCGTCGAAGAGGTTCACCAGGAGCGCTCCGATGCCGCCGGTCACCAGGCCGGTCACCAGCACGAGACCGGGCGGGAAGCGGTGCATCAGCCGGCCGACCACCGGGCCGAGGACGACGGTGAAGCCGTTGAGCGCGATCAGCCGGATCCCGATGTCCCAGGTCGAGGCGTGGCGGACGAGGCCGAAGTACTCGCTGAGCGAGAAGACCAGGCCGAGGGACCGTATACCGGGGACCCGGTCCCGGAGATGCCGTTGGGCCTGCAAACCAAGGTGAACAGCGGTGCCGAAGCCGGAGTCCCCGTCACCGCCGGCTGACGCACCAGCCGCCCTCCCTGGACAACGCGCGCCGACCGCATGTCATACGGCACACTCGGCCCCATGGACACCGATGCGTTCGTACGGATCCTGGACCGGGAGGGCGGCCTGCTGGCCTCGGCCGCCGAGGAGGCGGGCGTCGACGCCGAGGTGCCGACCTGTCCGGAGTGGCGGGTGCGGGACCTGGTGCGGCACACGGGGATGGTGCATCGCTGGGCGACCGCGTTCGTCGCCGAGGGGTACACCGCGTACCGCCCCGACGGCGGCCTGCCGGACCTGGACGGCGCCGGGTTGGTGGCCTGGTTCCGGGAGGGGCACCGCTCCCTCGTGGACACTCTCGCCGCCGCCCCGTCCGACGTGGTGTGCTGGCAGTTCTTCGCGGCACCGTCGCCGCTCGCGTTCTGGGCCCGGCGCCAGGCGCACGAGACGACCGTGCACCGCGTGGACGCCGAGTCGGCACGCGGCGGGACGGTCGGCGAGATCGCCCCGGACTTCGCGGCCGACGGCATCGACGAGCTGCTGCGCGGCTTCCACGGCCGCAGCCGGAGCAGGGTCCGCAGCGAGAAGCCCCGGGTGCTGCGGGTGCGGGCGACGGACACGGACGACGCCGTGTGGACCGTACGACTGTCTCAGGAACCGCCCGCCGCCGAGCGGGACGGCAGCGGGGACGTGGACTGCGAACTGGCAGGTCCGGCCGGGCAGTTGTACCTGGCGCTGTGGAACCGGGCGCCGTTCCCGAGCGTGTCCGGGGACGCGTCCGTCGCCGCGCTGTGGCGGGAGAGGTCGGCCGTCACCTGGAGCTGACGGTTCGTCAGTCGGCCAGCATCTTCGTCAACACCGCGCGCTGCAACGGGAGTACCTCGCCGTGCAGTGTGCGCCCCTTGTCCGTGAGGGTCACGCGGACGCCCCGCCGGTCCTCCGCGCACATGCCGCGCTCGACGAGACCGTCCTTCTCCAGCCGGGCGATCAGGCGGGACAGGGCGCTCTGACTGAGGTGGACGCGCTCGGAGATCTCCTGGACGCGGAACGCGCAGGATTCGCCGGACAGTACGTCCAGCACCTCGAAGTCGCTCCCGCACAGGCCGTGTTGATGCAGAGCGCGATCGAGTTCGCACTGTGTGCGGGCGTGCAACGCCAGCATCTCCCGCCACTGGTCCACGAGCGCCCGCTCGGCCTTCTTCGCCGCCATGACAGGGCACCGTAGCAGAGAAACGGGTTTGTTGCATCGGAATTAAATGCGCTTGCATTCGATGCACGCGCATGTAGTCTCTGCGCCATGACCTCTCCGCTCTCCCCTCCCGCGGCCCCGTCGTCGGCGGTCCGCTGGACCCCCCGGCTGTGGGGCACCCTGCTGGTGCTCTGCGCCGCGATGTTCCTGGACGCGCTGGACGTGTCGATGGTCGGTGTCGCCCTGCCCTCCATCGGCTCCGAACTCGACCTCTCCACCTCGACACTCCAATGGATCGTCAGCGGCTACATCCTGGGATACGGCGGGCTGCTCCTCCTCGGCGGCCGGACCGCCGACCTGCTCGGCCGACGCCAGGTCTTCCTGGTCGCCCTGGGTGTCTTCGCGGTGGCCTCGCTGCTCGGCGGGCTCGTCGACTCGGGCCCGCTGCTGATCGCCAGCCGCTTCGTCAAGGGCCTGAGCGCGGCCTTCACCGCACCCGCCGGCCTCTCGATCATCACCACGACCTTCGCCGAGGGCCCGCTGCGCAACCGCGCCCTCTCCATCTACACCACCTGCGCGGCCACCGGCTTCTCGATGGGCCTGGTGCTCTCCGGCCTGCTCACGGAGGCCAGTTGGCGGCTCACCATGCTGCTGCCCGCGCCGATCGCGCTGCTCGCCCTGCTCGCCGGCCTGAAGCTGCTGCCGCGCAGCGAACGCGAGAAGGACCACAACGGCTACGACGTCCCCGGCGCTTTCCTCGGCACCGCGTCGATGCTGCTGCTGGTGTTCACGGTCGTCCAGGCACCGCAGGTCGGCTGGACATCGGCCCGAACTCTCCTGTCCTTCCTGGCGGTTGCGGTCCTCCTCACCGTGTTCGTGTTCGTCGAGCGGCGCTCCGCCGGGCCGTTGATCCGGCTCGGGGTGCTGCGCTCCGGCAACCAGATCCGCGCCCAGTTCGGCGCGATGGCCCTCTTCGGGTCGTACGTCGGCTTCCAGTTCCTCGTCACGCTGTACATGCAGCAGCTGCTCGGCTGGTCCGCGCTGCACACGGCGCTCGCCTTCCTGCCGGCCGGCGCGCTGGTGGCCGCGTCCTCGACGAAGATGGGGGCGATCGTCGACCGGTTCGGCACCCAGCGGCTGATCGTGGTGGGCTTCGCGCTGATGGTCGTGGGGTACGCCCTGTTCCTGCGGGTCAGCGTCGATCCCGTGTACGCGGCGGTCATCCTGCCGTCGATGCTGCTGATCGGAGCGGCCTTCGCCCTGGTCTTCCCCTCCCTCAACATCCAGGCCACCAACGGGGTCGAGGACCACGAACAGGGCATGGTCTCCGGCCTGTTGAACACCTCGGTACAGGTCGGCGGCGCGATCTTCCTGGCCGTCGTCACCGCCGTGGTGACCGCGCACGCGCCCGCGCACGCCACCCCGCAGGCGGTACTGGACAGTTACCGGCCCGGCCTGGTCGTGGTGACGTTCATCGCGCTCGCCGGGCTGCTGATCTCCCTGCCGGGACTGCGCGGCCGACGTGATCAACGGTCCATCGTGGTCGCCAAGTCAACTGTGCCGGAGGCGGAAGCGGAGCGCGTGGCGGTCCGTGACTAGGGGGACGCCTCCCTGAGCGTGCGCCCGGCGGAGCTTCTTGTTCCGCCGGGCGCACGCGTGTGAGACTTCCTGGATGGACACGACCGGGGGACGGCGCACGCAGGCCGAGCGGGACGCGATGACCGTCGAGATCGGGTACGCGCTGGTCAGCGCGGCGTTCGTGGCGGCGGTGCTGTTCGGGGTGGTCGCCGGTCCCGCCCTGCTGTTCCAACTGCCGCGCGGCGTCGAGACGTTGCTGGTGGCAGGGGCGCTCGTGCTCGCGCCGGTCGTGTTCCTGGTCCGGGTGGTGACCGTGCTGTACCGGTATCGGCGGGAGTCGGGTCAGCCCAGCCAGCCGGGCCGGACCAACCCCGACTCGTAGGCCAGCACGACCAGTTGGGCCCTGTCCCGCGCACCCAGCTTCACCATCGTGCGGCTCACATGGGTCTTCGCGGTGAGGGGGCTGACGACGAGGCGGCGGGCGATCTCCTCGTTGGAGAGGCCGATACCGACCAGGGCCATCACCTCCCGTTCCCGTTCGGTGAGCCGGGTGAGGGCGTCGGCGGTCGCGGGCTCCTTGGAGCGGGCCGCGAACTCGGCGATCAGGCGGCGGGTCACGCCCGGCGACAGCAGCGCGTCGCCCTCGACCACCGCCCTTACGGCGCGCAGGAGTTCCTCCGGTTCGGTGTCCTTGACCAGGAAGCCGGAGGCGCCGGAGCGGATCGCCTCGAAGACGTACTCGTCGAGTTCGAAGGTGGTCAGCATGACCACCTTCACCTCCTTCAGCTCACCGTCCCCGGTGATCCGGCGGGTCGCGGCCAGCCCGTCGAGCAACGGCATGCGGATGTCCATCAGGACGACATCGGGGCGCAGTTCGCCCACCTCGCGCACGGCCTCCTCGCCGTCGGACGCCTCGCCCGCCACCTCGATGTCCGGCTGCGCGTCCAACAGCGCCTTGAACCCGGCCCGGACCAGTGACTGGTCGTCGGCGAGCAGTACGCGGATCACCGGTCGTCCTCCTTCGGCGTGACCTTCAACGGCAGTACGGCGAGCACCCGGAAGCCGCCGTCCGGGCGCGGACCCGCCTCGATCGTGCCACCGAGCCCGGCGGCCCGCTCCCGCATTCCGGCGAGCCCGTTGCCGCTGCCCCCGGCGTCCGCGCCGGTCGGTGGCCCGTCGTCGTCGACGCGCAGCCGTAGCGCATCGCGTTCGTGACGGATGCGCACGCGCGCGTGCCGCGAACCGGAATGCCGTACGACATTGGTGAGCGCCTCCTGGAGGACGCGGAAGGCGGCGAGGTCGGTGCCGGGCGGGAGGCGGGGCGGGGTTCCGTCGATCTCGACCGTGAGGCCCGCGCTCGCCGCCTGTTGCACCAGTTCGGGCAGGCGGTCGAGGCCGGGTGCCGGGGCGCGTGGTGCGTCGCCCGGGGTGCGCAGGGTGTCGAGGACCTGGCGGACCTCGCCGAGCGCCTCCTTGCTGGCGGCCTTGATGGTGGTGAGGGCCGTACGGGCCTGCTCGGGGTCGGAGTCGAGGAGCGCGAGGCCGACGCCCGCCTGGACGTTGATGACGGAGATGCTGTGCGCGAGGACGTCGTGCAGTTCGCGGGCCATCCGCAGCCGTTCCTCGTCGGCGCGGCGCCGGGCCGCCTGGACGCGCTCGGCCCGGTCGCGGGCCCACTGTTCGCGGCGGGTGCGGGCCAGTTCCGCGAGCGCGGCGATGGCCACCATCCAGGTGGCGACGGCCACTTCGCCGCCCCACGCCATCCCGTGGTCGTGCTGCGGGGGCAGCCAGCGGTAGAGCCAGTGCGCGATCAGGACATGCGCCGCCCACAGCACACCGAGCGCGGCCCACGCGGCCCAGCGGCGCCCGGCGACGACCGCGCTGAAGCAGCCGAGGGCGACGGTCAGGAAGACGGGGCCGTACGGATATCCGCCGCCGAGGTAGAGCACGACGGCCAGCACCGTGCCGAAGGCCACCCCCACGGGGTACCGGTGCCGCCACAGGAGCAGCACCGATCCGGCAAGGAGCAGCACGCGCGCGTAGGCGTCGAGGGAGACGCGGTCGGGCTGGCTGTGCGAGGCGAAGTTGCTGCCGGCCAACACGAACACGGTGACGAGCAACGTGGAGCGCCAGGGCCACCGCGTCCGGGCCGAAGCCCCGCCCCACGGCGGTCCGTGACGCCACCACTGGGGCGGTCCCCCGCCGCGTACAGGCTCCTCGTCCATGCACGTCACGCTAGACGTCGGGCGGGGTCGGGGGCGTCACCCGGGCGGGGTGATCACGAGTACTTCCCGGGGAGTACGTGAACTCCGCCCCACCACGGCGCCCCGAAAGGGGCGCGGGGCTGTATCGATATGCGGCTCCGCCGCGTGTGCGCGCCCAGCCCCCACCGGCCCGCAGACAAAGAACCACGCACCCTGCGGAGCAATCACGCGAGCCCCACCCCCAGCGCAAGCCGCCGCACCGCATGCCTGAAGAACACCTCCCGATCCTCCACCACCCGGCGAAACTGACCGAAAAGCTCGAAGCTGACCAGCCCATACAGCTCGGCCCACGCAGCCACAAGGGCCACGGCCACCCCGGGCGGAAGGTCACCCGCGAAGTCAGCGACCATGCGCTCACCCTCGGGAAGCAGGTCGGCCGGCAGCGAGGGCTCGGTCAGCAAGCCGGCCCGGTGTGCGTCCTGGGCGATGCCGATGAGGAGAAGGGCGACACGGGCGGCGGACGGGACGGTGGTCTCGGGAGCGACGTACCCCGGGACCGGCGAGCCGTAGATCAGCGCGTACTCGTGCGGATGCGCCAGCGCCCAACCCCGTACCGCCTCCCACACCGCCGCCCAGCGGAGCAACGCGCCCGCGCCCGCGACTTCGGCGTGCGCCGTCTCCGCGGTCTCCCCGACGGAGTCGTACGCGTCGATGATGAGAGCGGTCAGCAGGTCGTCCCGGCTGGGGAAGTACCGGTACAGGGCGGAGGAGACCATGCCCAGTTCACGGGCCACGGCGCGCAGCGAGAGCTTCGCCGCGCCCTCGGCGGCGAGCTGTCTGCGCGCCTCGTCCTTGATGGCCGCGGTGACCTCGATCCTGGCGCGGGCGCGGGCGCCCTGTGTGGTGCTCATACGAGCCAGTGTGGCACGGATTCAGATCAGTGCACACAAACGAGAGCGCCGAACAAAAAAGAGAGCACCGCTCTTGCATTGACCCATCGGCCCGATGCAGACTGTTCCCGAGAGCGAGAGCAGTGCTCACAAAAGGGAGCCGCGCTCTCCAAAACCCAGGAGTCGTCATGAGCACGCACGTTCAGAAGCCCGGCTGGTTCACCGTGAACGTCTTCAACCGCGCCGTTGCCTGGTTCACCCGCCGCGGTCTCAGCGTGTGGGGTTCACGGGTCCTGGCCGTCCGCGGCCGTAAGAGCGGCGAGTGGCGGACCACCCCGGTGAACCTGCTGACGGTGGACGGCCGGCAGTACCTCGTCGCCCCGCGCGGGCACGTCCAGTGGACGCACAACATGCGGGCGGCCGGCGGCGGCGAACTGCGGCTCGGCAAGAAGGTGGACGCGTTCACCGCGACCGAGGTCACCGACGACGACAAGGTGCCGCTGCTGCGCGCCTACCTCAAGCGCTGGAAGGCCGAGGTCGGCGTGTTCTTCGGAGGAGTCGGCCCCGACTCCTCCGACGACGAGCTGCGGCGCATCGCGCCCGACCACCCCGTCTTCCACGTCACGGTCACGAACTGACCGCGCCCTCCTCGGGCTCCACGGGGACCACGGGTTCCGCGGTCCTGCGGTCGAACGCCGTCAGCGCGCGCTGTGCCATCGGGTGGCTGCGCACCAGCTCGCCCAGCGTCGTCGAGCCCCGGGTGATGTCCATGAAGGCCTTCCAGGCCGGCCGGAAGCCGGTGAGGGCCGCGTGGAACAGACCGGGGCGCCGCTCGAAGACCGCGAGCATGGTCTTGCCGACGCTCATCTCCACACCGAGCCCGGCCTTGATCGCGAACGCGTAGTTCAGGGCCTGGCGGCGGGTGTCCACGGCGTCGTGCGCCTCGGCGATCCGCACCGCCCACTCCCCCGCGAGCCGCCCCGACCGCAGCGCGAACGAGATGCCCTCCCGGGTCCACGGTTCAAGGAGTCCCGCCGCGTCCCCGCACACCAGCACCCGCCCGCGCGACAGCGGCGAGTCGTCCGCCCGGCACCGGGTCAAGTGCCCGGAGGAGATACTCGGTTCGAAGCCGGCCAGCCCCAGCCGGGCGACGAAGTCCTCCAAGTACCGCTTCGTGGCGGCGCCTTCACCGCGCGCGGAGATCACCCCGACCGTGAGCGTGTCGCCCTTGGGGAAGACCCAGCCGTAACTCCCGGGCATCGGGCCCCAGTCGATGAGGACCCGGCCCTTCCAGTCCTCGGCGACAGTCTCCGGCACCGGGATCTCCGCCTCCAGGCCCAGGTCCACCTGGTCGACCTTGACCCCGACGTGCGCCCCTATCCGGCTGGCACTGCCGTCGGCGCCGACGACGGCCCGCGCGAGGACCGTCTCGCCGCCACTCAGCACCACGGCGACCGTACGGCGGTCCGGCACCGCGGAGCCGTGCTGCTCGACTCGTGTCACTGTGACGCCCGTACGCAGCTCGGCGCCCGCCTTCTGCGCGTACTCGACGAGCTGCTGGTCGAACTCGGGCCGGTTGATCAGCCCGAACAGCATCTGCCGGGACCGGCGGGTGCGCGTGAAACGTCCGTTGTTCGAGAACGTTATGGCGTGCACCCGGTCCTTCAACGGCAGGTCGAAGCCGGGTGGCAGGGAGTCGCGTGAAGGTCCGATGATGCCGCCGCCGCACGTCTTGTAGCGGGGCAGCTCGGCTTTCTCCAGCAACAGCACGCGCCGTCCCGCGACCGCCGCCGCATAGGCGGCCGAGGCCCCCGCGGGTCCCGCGCCCACCACGACGACGTCCCACACCCGCTGTTCGTCGTCCGCCGAAGAGTTCTCGCTGCTCACGATGGTCTACTGCTCCCGATCAAGCCGCTGCCGCACCTGTCCCCCGCATCCTACGGCGGACATCGCCACAGGCCGCTGTGGGAGGATCGACGGCATCATTCGTACAACGTCGCACCCACAAGGAGCGTGCCCATGTCGTCGAATCCGGTCGCCGAGACCGTCGCCTCGCTGATGCCCACGGCGAGGACCGAGCTCACCGAGCTCGTGGCTTTCCAATCGGTGGCGGACTTCGACCAGTTCCCGAAGAGCGAGAGCGAGGGCGCCGCGAACTGGGTCGCCGCCGCGCTGCGCACCGACGGATTCCAGGACGTGGCCGTGCTCGACACCCCGGACGGCACACAGTCGGTGTACGGCTACCTGCCCGGCCCGGAGGGCGCGAAGACCGTGCTCCTGTACGCCCACTACGACGTGCAGCCGCCGCTGGACGAGGCCGCCTGGACGACCCCGCCGTTCGAACTGACCGAACGCGACGGCCGCTGGTACGGACGCGGGGCCGCCGACTGCAAGGGCGGCCTGATCATGCACCTGCTCGCGCTGCGCGCCCTGAAGGCCAACGGCGGTGTCCCGGTGCACGTCAAGGTGATCGCCGAGGGCTCGGAGGAGCAGGGCACCGGCGGCCTGGAGCGGTACGCCGAGGAACACCCCGAGCTGCTCGCCGCCGACACCATCGTGATCGGCGACACGGGCAACTTCCGGGTCGGTCTGCCCACGGTCACCTCGACCCTGCGCGGCATGACCATGGTGCGCGTGCGGGTCGACACCCTCGAAGGCAACCTGCACTCCGGCCAGTTCGGCGGCGCCGCGCCCGACGCGCTGGCCGCCCTGATCCGCGTACTGGACTCCCTGCGCGCGAAGGACGGCTCCACGACGGTCGACGGGCTCGCCGCCCGGTCGACCTGGGACGGGCTGGCGTACGACGAGGAACAGTTCCGCAAGGACGCCAAGGTGCTGGACGGCGTCGAGCTGATCGGTTCCGACACGGTCGCGGACCGCATCTGGGCGCGCCCGGCCGTCACGGTCCTCGGCATCGACTGCCCGCCGGTCGTCGGCGCCACCCCGTCCGTGCAGGCCGGTGCCCGCGCCCTGGTCAGCCTCCGCGTCCCGCCGGGCGTCGACGCGGCCGAGGCCACCAAGCTGCTCCAGGCCCACCTGGAGGCCCACACCCCGTGGGGCGCCCGCGTCCGCACCGAGCAGATCGGCCAGGGCCAGCCCTTCAGCGCCGACACGACCAGCCCGGCGTACACGGCGATGGCCGACGCGATGGCGGTCGCCTACCCCGGCCAGGAGATGCAGTACGCCGGCCAGGGCGGCTCCATCCCGCTGTGCAACACCCTCGCGGCCCTCTACCCGCAGGCGGAGATCCTCCTCATCGGCCTCAGCGAACCGGAGGCCCAGATCCACGCGGTGAACGAGAGCGTGTCCCCTGAGGAGTTGGAGCGGCTGTCGGTGGCGGAGGCGCTGTTCCTGCAGAACTACGCCGGCAACTGAGCGCGTCCGTGCGGTTCGTCTTCACCGGCCGGGTGATCGAGTGGCGCGGCCCTTCGCCGTACTACTTCGTCCCCGTGCCGGACGAGGAGTCGGCGGACATCCGTGAGGTCGCCGCCATGGCCTCGTACGGCTGGGGTGTGATCCCGGTCGAGGCCCGGATCGGCGAGGTCGAGTTCACTACGTCGCTCTTCCCCAGGGACGGCGGCTACCTGCTGCCGCTCAAGACCGCCGTGCGCAAGCCACAGGGTCTTTCGGCGGACGACGAGGTGACCGTGGAGATGACCGTCCGCCTCCAACTCGGCGCCGCCTGAACGAGGATGGGGTCATGTCCTGCACCGCGCGCGTCGCCGCCCACAGTGACATCGCCACAGCCCTCGCGCTCCTCTCCGACCACGAACTCTCCGAACTGATCGAGGACGGCACCCCCTTGGGGACCGGTATCGGCGGTCGCTCGACGCTGGTCGAGGTGGACGGCAGAAGGGTGTTCGTGAAGCGGATGCCGCTCACCGATGTGGAGCGGCGGCCGGAGAACGCGCGGTCCACGGCCAACGTGTTCGGTACCCCCGCCTTCTGCCACTACGGCATCGGCGCGATCCCCAGCCCCGGTTTCGGCGTCTGGCGCGAGCTGGCCTCGCACGAGATGACGACCAACTGGGTGCTGTCGGACCGCTTTTCGGGCTTCCCCCTGCTGCACCACTGGCGTGTGCTGCCCGACCCGGAGCAGTCACTGCCCGAGGAACTCGCCGATGTGGAGCGGAACGTGGCCTACTGGGGCGGCGGACGTGAGCACATCGAGGCCCTGCGCACGGCGTCCGCGAGCCTGACCCTGTTCATGGAACACCAGCCGTACACCGTCCACGACTGGTTCTCCGCCCAACTGCGCACCGACGACGCCGACATCGCCTGCGCCCTCGTGGAGCGGGGCCTCGACGCCGTCACCGGCTTCCTCCGCGAGCACCAACTGCTGCACTTCGACGTCCACTTCAGGAACATCCTCACCGACGGACAGCGGCTCTACCTCGCCGACTACGGCCTCGCGCTCTCCCCGCGCTTCCGACTCGCGCCGGACGAACGGGACTTCTACGACCGGCACCTCCACTACGACCGGGCCTACGCCCTCTCCTACCTGGTGCACTGGCTCGTCGTGGACCTGTACGGCTACGGCCCGGACGAGCGCCAGGAGTTCATCCGCGCGTGCGCCGAGGGCAAGCAGCCCGAGAGCATCCCCGGGGCCGCCGCCGGGATCATTTCCCGACACGCACGACTCGCCGCGCTCGTCGGCGACTTCAACCGTCTCCTCAAGGACGAGAGCAGGCTGACCCCGTACCCGTCCGCCGAGGAACTCGGGCTCGCCTACAACAACTCCACACTCTCCGCATAGTGACAGGCGACCGGGTTCCCCCCACCCCGGTCGACGAGCGCCGGTATCTCCTCGACGCAGGACGCGCGTTCGCTCTCGGTCAGCTGGTTCGCGAACTTGGGGCAGCGCGTGCGGAAGCGGCAGCCGCTGGGCGGGCGGACGGGGCTCGGGACGTCGCCCTGGATGGTGATCCGTTTCCGGGCGCGTTCCTTGCGCGGGTCGGGCAGCGGGATGGCCGAGACCAGGGCCTGGGTGTACGGGTGCGCGGGGCGGGCGAACAGCTGCCTGGCCGGGGCGATCTCCACCAAGCGGCCCAGGTACATCACGGCCACCCGACCTGCCACGTGCCGCATCACCGACAGGTCGTGGGCCACGAACAGGAAGGACAGGCTCAGTTCGCTCTGCAGGTCCATCAACAGGTTTAGGACGCCGGCCTGGATCGACACGTCGAGCGCCGACACCGGCTCGTCGAGGATGATCACCTTCGGGTGCAGGGCCAACGCCCGTGCGATACCGATGCGTTGGCGCTGTCCGCCGGAGAACTCGTGCGCGAAGCGGTTGCCGTGCTCGGGGTTGAGCCCGACCAGGCGCAGGAGTTCACTCACCTCGGCCTTGGCGCCGGTCCCGTACCGGCCGTGGATGCGCAGGGGTTCGGCCACGATCTCGTGGACGGTCATCCGCGGGTCGAGGGAGGCGTACGGGTCCTGGAAGACGATCTGCAACTCACGGCGCAGGGGCCTCATCTGACGTCTGCTCAGTTCGGTGAGTTCATGCCCTTGGTAGCGGACCTGACCGGAGGTGGCCCGTTCCAGGCCGAGGACGGTACGGGAGATCGTCGTCTTGCCGGAGCCCGACTCCCCCACCAGGCCCAGGGTTTCGTTCCCGTAGAGGTCGAAGGAGACCCCGCACACGGCGTGCACGTCGCCGACGCGGCGCCGGATGACGCCCTTGGACATGACCGGGAAGTGCTTGACCAGGTCGCGGACTTGAAGGACCGGCTCGCCGGTGCCGCCGTGGCCGGGCAGCGGCGGCAGGGAAGTGGTGGCCTGCGCGGGCGCGGTCATACGGCGTCCTCCTCGGGGTTCGTGGCAGGCGCCGCGTCGGCGAAGCGGGCCAGGGCCTCGGTGTCCGCGCCGACCGCGTCGAAGACATGACCGGCACCGGTGTCGACGAGTTCGTCGGCGAAGTGGCAGGCGCTGAGGTGGAGATCGCCGCCGGCCCTGCGCAGGGCGGGTTCGTCCGTCTCGCACACGTCCCGGCTCATCGGGCAGCGCGGTGAGAACGGACAGCCGGGCGGCAGGTTGAGCAGGCTCGGCGGTGAGCCGGAGATGGGGGTGAGACGTTCCTCCTCTCGGTCCAGGCGGGGCAGGGAGCCGAGCAGACCGAGGGTGTAGGGCATGCGCGGGGTGTAGAAGATGTCCTCGACGGAGCCGGTCTCCACTATCCGGCCCGCGTACATGACCGCGACCCGGTCGGTGTGGCCGGCCACCACACCCAGGTCGTGGGTGATGAGCACGAGCGCGGCGCCGGTCTCGGCGCGGGCGGTCTCCAGGGCTTCGAGGATCTGCGCCTGCACGGTGACGTCGAGGGCGGTGGTCGGCTCGTCGGCGATGATCACGTCCGGGTCGTTGGCCATGGCGATGGCGATGACGACGCGCTGGCGCATACCGCCGGACATCTCGTGCGGGTAGCTGTCGACGCGCCGCTCGGGGCTGGGGATGCCGACCGTCCCGAGCAGCTCGATCGCCCGTTTGCGGGCGTCCTTGTGTTTCATCCCGGGGTTGTGGCGCAGCAGGGTCTCGCTGATCTGGTAGCCCACGTCGTAGACGGGGTTGAGCGAGGTCATCGGGTCCTGGAAGATCATCGCGATGCCGCTGCCGCGCAGGTCGGACAGGCGCGCGTCGGACAGCCCGAGGAGTTCCGTGCCCTCGAAGCGGACCGAGCCACGCACCTTGGCGCCGGTCGGCAGCAGCCCCATCACGGCAAGCGCGGTCACCGATTTCCCGGACCCGGACTCACCGACGATGCCGAGTGATTCGCCCCGGTCGAGCCGGTAGCCGACACCGCGTACGGCCCGTACGGTGCCGTCCTCCGTACCGAACTCCACACTGAGGTCCTCGACTTCGAGCACGGCGGACGTCACGGGGGTCTCGTGCACTCCATGACTCGTGGTCGTCACTGTCGCACCCTTTGCTGCCGGGGGTCGAAGGCGTCGCGCAGTCCGTCGCCGATGAAGTTGATGGTCAGGGCGATGGCAATGATGAACGCGCCGGGGATGTAGAAGAGCCAGGGCCGGGTGTCGACCGCCGTCTGCGCCTGGGAGACGAGCAACCCCAGTGATGTGTCGGGGGGTTGGACGCCGAAGCCGAGGAAGGACAGCGCGGTCTCGGTGAGGATGCCGGTCGCCACCAGGATCGTCGCGTTGACGATGATCGGGCCGAGGGCGTTGGGCAGCAGATGCCGGAAGATGATCCGCGCGTCCGAGGCGCCGAGTGCCCGTGCCGCCTCGATGAACTCCTTCTCGCGCAGCGACAGCACCGAGGAACGCACCACCCGGGCCACATACGCCCAGGTCAGTCCGGCGATCACGATCGCGATCCAGTACCAGGAGCCGCCGGTGCGGGAGGAGATGACCAGCGCGATCGCGAACAGGGGCAGCGTCAGCACGAGATCGGCGATGCGCATCATGACCGCGTCGACGATGCCCCGGTAGAACCCGGCGACGGCTCCCCAGATCGCGCCGAGGAAGGTGGAGCCGAGCGCGATCATGATGGCGATCTTGAGTGAGGTCTGGGTGCCGCGCATGACCTGGGCGTAGCCGTCGTAGCCCGAGGAGTCGGTGCCGAACGGATGCTTCAGGGAAGGGGGTTGGGAGTTGTCCTCGGTGTACTTCTGGTACGAGTAGTGCCACAGGTGCGGGCCGATGAACGCCCACAGCAGGATCAGCACGAACACGACCAGGCTGATCATCGCGGCCCGGTGGCGCACGAAGCGGCGCAGCACCAGCTGGGTCTGGGTGCGCTGCCGTACGGTGAACTCCCGGTCGCCCGGCGGCAGTTGGGTGCCCGCGGACCCCGGTGCCTCGATGTCAGTCATAGCGGATCCTCGGGTCGAGTACGGCGTAGAGGAGATCGGCGATGAGGTTGAACCCGATGACGACGACGGCGGAGAGCAACAGCCAGGCCATGGTGCGGTAGACGTCGAGCGTGGTCGCCGCCTGCACCAGCATCTCGCCCATGCCGTGCCACTGGAAGATCGTCTCCGTGATCACCGCGCCGCCCAGGATGATCGCGATATCGAGCGCGGTGACGGTGGCGAGCGGGATGAGCGCGGTGCGCAGCGCGTGCCGGGTCATCACCTTGCCGCGCCTGAGGCCCTTGGCGCGGGCGAGTCGCACGTAGTCGCTGTTGAGGACCTCCAGCATGGAGGCGCGGGTGTAGCGGGTCCAGGACGCGAAGGAGACCAGGGCGAGGGTGATGGTGGGCAGGATGAGGTGGCCCACGTGGTCGGTGAACTGGTTCCAGGTGGTGTCGACTTCGAGGTACGGGGACTTCTCGCCGATGGTGCCGAGGAACTGGCTGCCGGTCTTCTGGTTGAACCAGATGCCGGCCTGCTTGAGGAGGACCGCGAACCAGAACACCGGCATGGCGAGGAACAGGAAGCCGAAGAAGGTGATGGTGTAGTCGGCGGCCGAGTACTGGCGGATCGCGCTGAACACACCGAACACCACGGCCATGATCAGCGCGAGGATCATCGCCGCCGCGACCAGGGTGATGGTCACCTTGAACCGGGTGAACAGGTCGTGCCCGATGTCCAGGTTGGCCTGCACGGACGGGCCGAAGTCGCCGTGCAGGACGCCGGTGATCCAGTTCCCGTAGCGTTCCATCACCGGCTGGTTGGCGTGGATGTGCCGGGCGAAGGCGGCCACCGCCGCTTTGCTGGGCGCGGGTTGTCGTGAGGTGGCGAAATTCGCCACCGGGTCACCGGAGTTGATGACGACGAGGAACACGACGAACGTCGAGATGATCAGGACGGGTATGGAGACGAGGATGCGGCGCACGGTGTAGGCGAGCATGCGGTCTTCTCTCGGAGGCCGACGGGTTGGGGATACCGTCCGTGGGCCGGGCCCGGCCCCGGTGTCACCGGGGCCGGGCTCGACGGGCGTGCCGATGGAGCTGTTCCCTCTGGCGGAGGGACTACTTCTTCAGGCCCCACTCACCGGTGTTGTAGGCCGGACCCACGTTCGTCGCGTTGTTCCGCATGTTCACGAACCGCGTCTGCGCGGCGAGGAACGTCGGCTTCTGGTACAGCGGCAGGACGTAGGCGTCGTTCACCATGAGCTGGTCGGCCTGGTTGAGAAGGGCCGCGGCCTTCGTCGCGTCCGTCTCGCCCACGGCCTGGGAGATCAGGGAGTCGGCCGTCTTGTTGCTGTAGCCGCCGAAGTTGCCGCCACCGCCGGTGAACCAGTTCTGCTGGGCGCCACTGCTCGGGAACGGCGCCGCGACCCAGGCGAAGACGATGATGTCGTACTGGTGCCCCGCGAGGACCGTGCCGAGGTCGGCGGCGCCGATCGGCTTGATGGTGACCTTGATGCCGAGGCTCGCCAGGTTGCTCTGCAGGATCTGGCACTCGCTCTGCCGGATCTGGTTGCCGGTGGTGTAACGGCAGTTGAAGGGTCCGACGGCCTTGCCGTCCGGCGTCTTCAACGCCGTGCCCACACCGGTGAACTTGGCGTCCGTGAGGTACTTCTTGGCCTTGGTGAGATCACCGGATCCCTGGCCGGTGGCGGTGACCAGGTCCTTGTAACCGGCCTGCCCCGGAACGAAGTTGTGGCTGCCGAGCGGCTTCACCGCGGGGTCGAACTGGCCGACCGTCTTGGCGATGATGTCCTTGATGTTGATCGCCGTGAACATCGCCTGCCGCAGCGCCAGATACTTGCCGAGCACCGGGTTGTGCAGGTTCAGGTCGAAGTGCTCCCAGGTCAGCCCGTTGCCGATGGTGTAGGTGACGCCGGGGATGTCCTTGACCTGGTTGACCAGGTCCACCTCGGGCTGCGGGTAGATGCCCTGGACCTCGTTGTTCTTCAGGGCCGTTGGCTCTTGAGTGGCGTCCGAGATCACCTTGAAGATCAGCCGCTGGAGGGTCGCCTTCTTCGCGCCGGTCCACTTGGGGTCGGGCACGTAGGTGGCGTGGTCGTTGTCGACCCACTGCTGCATCTTGTAGGCGCCCGCGGTGGGGTACTTGGTGGGCGGTGTCTTCAGGAAGTACTGCCAGGCCTGCGCCATCTGCGTGGCCGTCATGGCGGTGGCGTCACCGGCCTTGGCGCCGGAGATCTTCTCGGCGGTGTGGGCCGGGTAGAGCGGATAGCCCCCGCCGAAGAGCGACTTCCAGTCCGAGTACGGCTTGGACATCACCATGGTGAAGGTCTTGCCGTTGTCGGAGGGCGTGAGGGACTTGATCCGGTCGTAGCCGGCGGTGCTCTGCGGGAGACAGCCCTTGGTCTGCGTGGAGTCGCTGGCGGGCGGCGGCGGGCAGTCCTTGCCGTTGTTGGTGCGCCAGTAGTAGACGAAGTCGTCGGCGGTGATGGGCGTGCCGTCGTTCCACGCCGCCTTCGGGTTGATCTTGTAGACGATGGTCTGCGGGCTGACGCCGGTCTGCGTCGCCGAGGTCACCAGGTCGGTGTTGAGGGCGACGGTGAAGTCCGGCTGGGGTATGAACACCTGCGGCAGGACGACCTCCACTGCCTCGGCGTTCTCGAAGGTGTTGCCGTTGACGTCCTGGACGTTCCACTGCTGGATGTTCTTCTCCAGCACATAGGTGAACGTTCCGCCGGACTTGGTGGTCGCGGAGTTGCAGGTGTTGGCCTTGCCCACGGTGTTGCAGGACGTGAGCCCGGCCGAGCTGCCCTTGCCGGACCCGCCGCCCCCGCCGCTGCTGCTACTGCAGGCGGTCAGCGCCAGGGCGAGGCCGGCGGCGAGGGTGAGGGCCCGGGTGAGGGCCGAGGATGGCACGCGCATGTTCCTCTCCTTCGACCGGCACGAGATCCGGTCCCGTCAAGGCGGCCGGCGGCCGCGAGAGAACTGAGCTGCGCAAAGACGTTAGGGCTCCGATGTACCTTCTTCACGTTCTTGTTCATACCGGGAAGGCGACAATTCACCCTCGCTTTGTTATCGGAATGGCCCACACCCCGCAAAATCGCCAGGTGGCGTCCCCGAAAAGGCAAAGTCCCGTCCAACATCGTTGATCCGACCGCAAATTGACGTGTCGTCAGCCAACCGGTACGCCCGCCTCCAGATACAGCGCGGCCCCGCGCTCGCGCGCCCGCAGCGCCCACCGCAGCCGCTCGTAGCGGACCGGCGGCAACAAATCGGCCGCTTCCCGCTCGCTGGCGAAGCACCAGCCGCGCAACTCCGGTCCCGGCAGCAGCAGTCGGTCGGCCTCGGCGGCCTCCAGCCGGCCGCCGTCGAAGAGGAGGCGCAGCCCGCCGTAGCCGGGTGGCGCGGGCGGTTCCCAGTCGACGACGAGCAGCCGGGGTACGTCGTCGAGGACGATGCCGGTCTCCTCGGTGACCTCGCGCATGCCGGCCCGGGCGGGCGCCTCGCCGGGTTCGACGACGCCGCCGGGGAACTCCCAGCCGGCCTTGTAGGTGGGGTCGACGAGCAGCACGCGGTCCTGTTCGTCGAAGAGGAGCACTCCGGCCGCGAGGGTCTCGGAGGTGGGCTCCGGGGTCTGCACGATGTCGCAGACGGGCACGGCACCGCTGCCGACGGCCCCGGCGATCCGGGCCGCCGTCTCGTACGGGGTGAGGGCGCTGGTGTCGACGAGATGGGCGTCGGCGGTGAGCCAGGAGGCGAGCGCGGCGCGGTACGGCTCGATGTGGTCGTACGCCCACTGCCGCATCCGGATCTCGCCGTCGGGGAGGTCCGGCGGGATCTCCCGGCCGGCTATTCGCTCGCGCAGGATCGTTTCCGCCGGAGCGAGGAGGACATGCCGGACCGCGACCCGGCGGGCCGCGAGACCGCCGAAGATCTCGTCGCGGTACTCCTGGCGCAGCAGGGTCATCGGGACGACCAGGGTCCCGCCGAGTTCGGCGAGCATGGCGGCGGCCGTGTCGATCACGAGCCGCCGCCAGATCGGCAGGTCCTGGAAGTCGCCGACCTCGGCGAGGCGCTTGGGCGGGAGCAGGTACGGGAGTGCTCCGCCGATGACCTCGGGGTCGAAGAGCGTGCTGTTCGGGATCAGGTCCATCAGTTCCCGTGCGGTGGTCGTCTTCCCCGCACCGAACGCGCCGTTGATCCAGACGACGGTCACAGTTCCCCCTCTTCTGTTGGCCCCCTGTGGCTTGCCCGTTCCACCCTGCCACGGAAACCAGCCCCAGTTGAGAGCCCGCATACGACGGCGCCGGTGCCCCCTCCGACGAGGCACCGGCGCCGTGCGCTTCCGACCGGTATCAGCTGTTCTCTCCCAGGGCGCCCTCGTCGACGGCGAAGCTGCCGTCGCTGACGAAGTGGTCCATGGCGCCCACGGTGTCCTTGACGTTCAGATCGCCGAGTACGTCGTGGTCGTGGGAGTGCGACGGAGTGATCGCGGCGACGACGAACCCGGTGGCGAGTGAGGCGATGGCCAGCATGCTGCGCTTCTTCATGCCCCGTTCAACTGACGAAGCGCGCCGGGGTCACGCCCGGACTGCCCGCCGGGTGGAACCGGCCCCGTCCCGCGCCCGCCGCACCAGGTCCACGGCCGCCTCGGGCCACTGCGGATGCTCGAAGGTGAACCCCTCCGCCAGCAGCCGTCCCGGGACCACCCGGCGGCTCTTGAGCAGGAGTTCGGTGTCGGAGCGCAGGGCGAGGGCGCCCAGTTCCGCCATCCACTTGGTGGCGGGCAGCCCCACGGGGATGCCCCGGGCGGCGCGCAGGACGCGCATGAAGGCGCGCTGCGGGAGCGGTCCGGGGGCGGCGAGGTTCACCGGTCCCGCGATGTCGTCCCGGTCGACGAGGAACTCGACCGCGCGGACGAAGTCCTGGTCGTGGATCCACGAGACGTACTGGGCACCGCCCGCGACCGGACCGCCGAGCCCGAGCCGGGCCAGCCCGAGCAGGACGTCGAAGACACCGCCCCGGTCGGGGCTCATCACCATGGCGGCGCGCAGGGCCACCTTGCGGGTGTGCGGGGTGTCGGCGCGCTCCTGCTCGCGCTCCCAGTTCCTGGCGATCTCGACGCTGTAGGCCCAGTAGTCGGGTACGCCGGGTTCGGTGCCCCCGATCAGGCCGGTGGCCTCGTCGTTGGGGGCGTCGTAGCGGTGGGCGTAGACGGTGGCGGTGCTCATCTGCAGCCAGACGCGCGGCGGGCTCGCGGCGGCGGCGACCGCCTCGCCGACGACCCGGGCGGAGTGCACGCGCGAGTCCATCATGGCCTTCAGGTTGGCGGGGGTGTAGCGGCAACTGACGCTGCGCCCCGCCAGGTTGATCACGACGTCGCTGCCGTCGATCTCCCGGGCCCAGGATCCGAGGTTCTCGCCGTCCCACCACATCTCGCGGTCGCGCGTCGGCCGCCGGGTCAGGACGACGACCTCGTGGCCCGCCTCCGTCAGCGCGCGGTCCAGGATCGCGCCCACCTGTCCCGTACCACCGGGAATGACGATCTTCACCGGGCTCCCCCTCCGATCGGACTGTTCGGGAGTGAGCCTAGCGCAGAAAGTTGAACGTGTTCAAAACCTGCGCGATGGAAAGTCGGACAATGAATACGCAACTCTTCCAACAGAGTTCGACACGTCCTACCGTAATCGCGCACATGGCATGCACAGGAAGTGATCCCATCTTTCGCGAGTCCGGAGGAACGTCACCATGCGTCACCCCCACACCCGCACGACCCGCCGAAGAATGATCGGAGCGCTCGCAGCAGGACTGTTGTGCACGGGGGGCCTCGCCGTCCCCGCAGTCGCCGCCCCCGCGCAGGACCCTGTCTCCCCCAGCCTCGCCGACGGCCAGGCGCTCACACCTCCGATGGGTTTCAACAACTGGAACTCCACCCACTGCCGTGCCGAGTTCAACGAGTCCATGGTCGAGGGAATCGCGGACCTCTTCGTCGCCAAGGGCCTCAAGGCCGCCGGCTACCAGTACGTCAACCTCGACGACTGCTGGGCCCTGCCGAACCGCGACGCCGACGGCGAACTCGTCCCCGACCCGGTCCGCTTTCCCCACGGGATCAAGGCCGTCGCCGACTACGTGCACTCCAAGGGACTCAAGCTCGGCATCTACACGAGCGCGGGCACGAAGACATGCAACGCCGCGGGGTTCCCGGGCGGCCTGGGTCACGAGTACAGCGACGCGCGGCAGTTCGCCGACTGGGGCGTGGACTATCTCAAGTACGACAACTGCAACAACCAGGGCGTGGACGCCAAGTCGCGCTACACCACCATGCGCGACGCCCTGAAGGCGACCGGCCGGCCCATCGTCTTCAGCATCTGCGAATGGGGCGAGAACAAGCCCTGGGAGTGGGCCTCGGACGTCGGGCACCTGTGGCGCACGACCGGTGACATCAGCGACAACTGGGGCTCGATGCTGTCGATCCTCAAACAGAACCTGCCGCTCGCGCCGTACGCCGGCCCCGGGCACTGGAACGACCCCGACATGCTGGAGGTCGGCAACGGCGGTATGACGGACACCGAGTACCGCTCGCACTTCTCCCTGTGGTCGATCATGGCCGCTCCGCTCCTCATCGGCTCCGACCTCCGCACGGCGACCGACGCGACCTTCGACATCCTCGACAACAAGGAGGTCATCGCGGTCGACCAGGACCCGCTGGGCAAGCAGGGCACGGTCGTCTCGTCCGAGGGCGGACGCTGGGTCGTCGCCAAGGAGATGCGGGACGGCAGCCGTACGGTGGCCCTGTTCAACGAGTCCGGCAGCGCCCAGCGCATCGCCACGACCGCGGCGGCCGTCGGCCTCCCGAACGCCCGCGCGTACACCCTGCGGGACCTGTGGCAGCACAGGAGTTACAACACCGCGGGCACGATCTCCGCGACCGTCCCGGCCCACGGCACGGTCCTCGTACGGGTGTTGGCCGACCGGCACTCGACCAAGAACCCGCCCGCCGTCGAACTCGGCCTGGACGGAACCCCGTTGGTCCAGGCGGCCACACGGACCCCGTTCACCACGACGGTCACCGACCTGGGCCGGACGACCGCCCAGCACGTCTCCGTGACCCTCAACGGGCCCACCGGCTGGCGCATACGAGCCACGTCGCCGACGACCGCGAAGGCCGTACCGACAGGCCGGTCCCTGCGCACGAAGTGGACGGTCACCGCACCCTCGGGGACGCCGACGGGGTCGTACGACCTGACGCTGAAGGCGAGTTACCGCTCGCCGAGCGGTGCGCGGGTGAGCAGCACGCTGCCGTTCACCGCGTCCGTCGTGGTGGCACCGCCTGCGGGCACTTCGTACCTCGGTGACCTTCCGTGGTTGTCAACGGCCAATGGGTACGGGCCCGTTGAGCGGAACACCAGCAACGGGGAGAGCGCGGCGGGGGACGGGCATCCGATCACCCTCGGCGGAGTGGTGTACGCCAAGGGGCTCGGTGTGCATGCCCAGAGCGATGTGGAGTACTACACCGGGAAGGCGTGCGAGAAGGTCACCGCGGACGTCGGTGTGGACGACGAGAAGGGGGCCAACGGGACCGTCGCCTTCGAGATCTGGGCGGACGGTACGAAGGTCGCCTCGACCGGCGTCCTCACCAACGCGATGTCCGCCCAGCCGGTCACGGCGGACGTGACCGGCGCCCAGGTGGTCCGACTCGTCGTCACCGACGGCGGCGACGGGATCGACTCGGACCACGCGGACTGGGCGGACGCGCGGCTCACGTGCTGAGCGACGCACACCTCATGTGCCGCCGAGGGACGTAAGCCGCTGAACGAACGTTTCAGCCGGTCGGTTCCTCACACTCCGGCCGCGGTCGTGCTCGCCCGCCCCGCGAGCGCGGCCGCGGCCGCTCCCACCAGCCCGGCGTCCGTGCCCATCTGCGCCGGCGTCACCGTCAGCCGCCGCACGAAGGACAGCGTCGCGTAGTCGCTCAGGGCCTTGCGCAGCGGTGTGAAGAGCACGTCGCCCGCCTTGCCCACACCCCCGCCGATCACGGCGATGTCGATCTCGACGAGGGTCGCGGTGGCCGCTATACCGGCGGCGAGGGCCTGCGCGGCCCGCTGGAAGGAGGCCACGGCGATCGGGTCACCGGCGCGGGCGGCGGCGGCCACGGCGGCGGCCGAGGTGTCACCGTCCGGGCCCGGTCGCCAACCGTTCTCGACCGCCCGCCGGGCGATGTTGGGGCCGCTGGCGATCCGCTCCACACAGCCGCGCGAACCGCACGGGCAGGCGTCGCCGTCCAGGTCCACGCTGATGTGGCCGATGTGGCCCGCGTTGCCGGTAGGCCCGGGATGCAGCTGTCCGTTGAGGACGAGGCCGCCCCCGACGCCCGTGGAGACCACCATGCACAGCGCGTTGGCGTGCCCGCGCGCGGCGCCCTGCCAGTGCTCGGCCGCCGTGATGGCCACGCCGTCGCCGATCAGCTCGACGGGCAGGCCCCCGGTCGCCGCGCGCACCCGCTCGACGAGCGGATAGTCCCGCCAGCCGGGCACGTTGACCGGGCTCACGGTGCCGGCGGAGGCGTCCACGGGTCCCGCGCTGCCGATGCCGAGGGCACTCGCGCGGGACCACGAAGGCGATGCGGTGAGTTCCGCGAGCACCTCCTCCACGGCTCGCATCACGGTGTCGCCGTCGTCCTGCGAGGGCGTCGGGCGCTGCGCGCGCACCAGGATCTTGCCGTGGCCGTCCACCAGCGCCCCGGCGATCTTGGTGCCGCCGATGTCGAGCGCGGCCACGAGGTCGGTGTGCATCAGTGTCAGATCTCCCCGTCAAACATGAGAACCACCAGAAGGTGAGTTGGACCGGTCTCGCGGTGGGGGCGCAGGCCGGAGATATCGGTGGACAGTCTCTCTCGCACATGACAACGTTGTCCAGGCTCTATGCTCGACGCCACATCCTCATACAAACCCATGGACCTATGCATCCCCCGTGGACGACAGGACAGGACAGCGCATCGTGCCAGAGACCGCCCGCCGCCCCGAGAACCGCTACGGCAACCGTCCGACCATGAAGGACGTGGCCGCACGGGCCGGTGTCGGCCTGAAAACGGTGTCACGCGTGGTCAACGGCGAACCGGGCGTCACCCCCGACACCGAGCGCCGCGTCCAGGAGGCCATCGACGCCCTCGGCTTCCGCCGCAACGACAGCGCCCGCGTCCTGCGCAAGGGCAGCACGGCAAGCATCGGCCTCGTCCTGGAGGACCTCGCCGACCCGTTCTACGGCCCCCTCAGCCGCGCGGTCGAGGAAGTCGCCCGAGCCCACGGCGCGCTGCTGATCAACGGCTCCAGCGCCGAAGACCCGGACCGCGAGCAGGAGTTGGTGCTGGCACTGTGCGCCCGGCGCGTGGACGGGCTGGTGGTGATCCCGGCCGGCGACGACCACCGCTACCTGGAGCCCGAGATCAAGGCGGGCGTCGCGACCGTCTTCGTGGACCGCCCGGCCGGGAAGATCGACGCGGACGTCGTCCTGTCCGACAGCTACGGCGGCGCGCGCGACGGCGTCACCCACCTCATCTCGCACGGACACCGCCGCATCGGCTTCATCGGTGACATGCCCCGCATCCACACGGCCGCCGAGCGACTGCGCGGCTACCGGGCCGCCATGGAGGACGCGGGCATACCGGTCGAGGACGCCTGGATGTCCCTCGGCGTGACCGACCCCGTCCGGGTGCGCCGGGCGGCCGAGGAGATGCTCACCGGCCCCTCCCCCGTCACCGCGATCTTCACCGGCAACAACCGCGTGACGGTCACCGTCGTCCGCGTCCTCGCCGAACAGTCCCGCCAGATCGCCCTCGTCGGCTTCGACGACATCGAGCTCGCCGACCTGCTCCGGCCCGGCGTGACCGTCGTTGCCCAGGACGCGGCGACCCTCGGCCGCACGGCCGCCGAACGCCTCTTCCGCCAGCTGGACGGCACGTTGATCGCTCCGGAACGCATCGAGCTGCCGACCCGGTTGATCACTCGCGGCTCGGGCGAACTGCCTCCGTCGGACTGAGGGGCGCGGCTCGTGGACGACGGCGCGGCCCGCACGTTGAAGGCCCTGGGGCTCGACCGGGCACCGCGCGAGGATCCGCTCACCTACCCGGGTGCGTGGCCCACCGCGTCCGGACTCCTGGTCGGCGACCGCCTGTTGCCCCTCGACGACGACCCCGCCGTGTACGAGGACCGCACTCCGGTACTCGCCGTCGGCTCCAACGCCTGCCCCGGTCAACTGCGCCACAAGATGGCGGAGTTCGGAATCAGCTCTCCTGTTCCGATGCTGAAGGCACGGGTCACCGGCGTCGACGTCGGTGTCTCCGCGCATGTGAGTCGCGTGGGCTACGTGTCCGCTTCGCCGGTCGAGGCACCAGGTGTCGTACGGGAGTTGTTCGTGACGTGGTTCGACGCGCGGCAGCTCGCGGTGGTGGACGCGAGCGAGGGGGCGTACGACCGGGTCTGGCTGCCCGGCTCCGCCACCTTCCGCTTCGAACCCGACGGTGACTGCGACGGTGGGCGGCCACTGGCCGGGGCGTTCGTCTACGTCAACCGGCATGGGGTTCTGCACGACGGTACGGGTGTGCCGCGCAGGCATCCGGGCGAGCGGGCGCTGCTCAGTGAACTGCTCGGCGGGTCGGCGGGGTTGAGGGCACTGTTCGGGCGGACACCGGAGGAGTTCTGCGAACGGGCGCGGGGGAACCGGGAGTTGTGCGAGCGGGGTACGAGACTGTTCCGGGAGGAGGGGCTGGTGACGGTGTCCGGCCTGGAACGCTTCGTACGGCCTCAGCAGACCGGCAGCCCCGGTACCGGCTCGTCGTTGTCGCCGCCCTTGATGTAAACGTCACTGACGTAGACGTTCGTGTTGCCGCTGTCGTCGTCCGTCTTGGCCCACCAGACGTTGGTCCACTGGCCGTACGTCTCGCGGCGGCCCAAGTTCTGCTGGCAGTAGAAGTAGTTGGTGCCCGCGCCGAGGACGCCGACCTCGGTGCCGGACGCGGTGAAGGACTTGGCGGTGCGCCACACCTGGCAGTCGTACTTGCCGCCGCCGATGGACTGGCAGACGGCGGCGGGGCTGGAGCCGGGACTCGCTGCGCCGGTCGTGGGGGCGCTGCCGGCGGTGGTTCCGCCGCCGGGGGACGTGGACCGGGTCGGGGCGGCGCTGGGAGCTTGCCCCGCCGTCGTGCTGTCGCCCTCCTTGCCTGTGTGCTGCCGCGTCGGCGCCCGGGTCCCGTTGTCGCCCTGTTCGGTGGGCTTGGGGGTGTCCGAGCGGTGGGCGTCCGTATGTCCGGTGACCGAGCCGGGGCCGACGCCATCGCCGGCCGGTGGCGCGGTGGGCTGCGAAGTGACCGTGCTGTCACCGGAGTTGACCGTACGCGCGACGACCACACCGGCGCCGGCGAGGACAAAGGCCACGGCAGCGGCGGCGATCAGGACGCGTGCCTTGCGGCGGTGGAGTGAGGATCCTTGCGGGGCGAGTCCCGACGGCTCAAGTGAACTGGACGACTCCGGGGAGCTGAGCCTCGGCACGGACTGTCCCGGCGACTCCGACGCGCTCGCTGTCCGCCCAGCCGATCCCGCCAACTCCGAGGAACCAGCCCCCTGTTCGACCAAACCTGGCGCATCCGGAAGGTCGGGCGGCACTACCCCGAACCCGGACTCCACCGCCCCCGACTCCACCGGCACCCCCGCAACCCGGGGAACCCCGGAAGCCTCACGCCCCGTCCCCCGCAGAACAGCCGTAGCCGAATCCACCTCCGGCGCCCCCTCCACCCCCTCCACCCCCTCCACCCCCTCCAGCAACCCCCGCGCCGCATCAGCCGCAGGACGCAACTCCGGCTGTTTCTGCATCAGTTGGCGAAGGACAGGCCCAAGTCGACCCGCCCGGCGGGGTTCCGGAAGTGGCTCGGAGACGATGGCCGTGAGGGTGGAGTACGTCGAGGTGCGGCGGAACGGGGCCGTGCCCTCGACCGCCGCGTACAGCGTGGCGCCCAGGGCCCAGACGTCGGAGGCCGGGCCGGGGTCGGCGCCCTGGGCGCGCTCGGGGGCCAAGTAGTCCAGGGAGCCGATGAGTTCGCCACTTCGCGTGAGGTGCGTGGCGGAGCCGTCGCCGGGGTCGTCCATGGTGGCTATGCCGAAGTCCGTGAGGACGACCCGGCCCGAACGGTCCAGCAGGATGTTCCCGGGCTTCACATCGCGGTGCAGGACTCCCGCGGAGTGCGCCGCGGCCAGCGCCGCCATCACCTTCGCGCCGATCCAGGCCGCCTCACGGGGATCGATCGGTCCGCGCTCACCGAGGACGTCGTCCAGGGACGGACCGTCGATCAACTCCATGACGATCAGCGGGCGTCCGTCGACCTCGGCGATGTCGTGCACGGCGACCACACCGGGATGGCGGACCCGCGCCGCCGCCCGTGCCTCGCGCTGCATTCGCAGGCGCAGGTCGGCGAGTTCGGGTGCGTAGGCGTCGGTGAAGGTGCGCAGTTCCTTGACGGCGACCTCACGGCCGAGGACCTCGTCGACTGCCCGCCAGACGACGCCCATGCCGCCGCGTCCGAGCCGGCCCACGACGCGATAGCGCCCGGCCAGCAGTCGGCCGACTCCGTCGTCCACGCGTCCGCTCTCCCCCGAAGCCGAAGACACCGCCGCTCCGTCCTGTGGCACTTCCCTGAGTGCCGTACAGCCTACGGGGCGGCAGTGACAACAGAAGTCGGCGGCAACGGCTGTGACAGGTCCGCTACTTGGCGGACGCCGTCAGGTCACCCCGGCGCGGCGCCGCGAATCCCTCCAGGTCCGCCCGGGTCAGGCCGGTCGCCCCGGCCACCTCGGCGATGTCGAGGGCCCCGCAGTCCAGGCCGCGCAGCAGATAGCCGCTGAGGGCCTTGGCGGTCGCGGGTTCGTCCATGACGTCGCCGCCGGCCCGGTTGGCGTAGCGGGCGAGACGGGCGGCGGCCTGCTCGAAGCCCTCGCGGTAGAAGGCGAAGACGGCCGCGTAGCGGGTGGGGATGTGGCCGGGGTGCATGTCCCAGCCCTGGTAGTACGCACGGGACAGCGCCCGCCGGGTGAGGCCGTAGTGCAGCCGCCAGGCGTCGTGGACCTTGGCGGTGGGGCCGACCGGAAGGACGTTCGTCGAGCCGTCCGAGACGCGTACGCCCGTCCCCGCAGCCGCGACCTGCATGACCGCCTTGGCGTGGTCGGCTGCGGGGTGGTCGCTGGCCTGGTAGGCGGCGGAGACACCGAGGCAGGCGCTGTAGTCGAAGGTGCCGTAGTGCAGGCCCGTGGCGCGGCCCTCGGCGGCCTGGATCATGCGGGCTACGGTCGCCGTGCCGTCGGTGGCGAGGATGGACTGGCTGGTCTCGATCTGGATCTCGAAGCCGATCCGGCCCACGTCGAGGCTGTGCGCCTCCTCGAAGGCCTCCAGGAGTCGGACCATCGCGGTGACCTGCTCGGCGTACGTGACCTTGGGGAGGGTGAGGACCAGCCCCTCGGGCAGGCCGCCGGCCGCCATGAGTCCGGTCAGGAAGATGTCGAGGGTGCGGATGCCCCGGTCGCGCACCGGCGTCTCCATGCACTTCATGCGGATGCCCATGTACGGCGCCGCCGTGCCCTTCTCGTACGCCTCGGCGATCAGCCGGGCCGCGCGGGCGGCGGCCTCGTCCTCCTCGGCGTCGGGGCGGGGGCCGTAGCCGTCCTCGAAGTCGACGCGCAGGTCCTCGATGGGCTCGCGTTCCAACTTGGCCCGCACGCGCGCGTGGACGGGCTCGGCGAGTTCGTCGGAGAGGCCGAGGACGGCGGCGAAGGAGGCCGCGTCCGGGGCGTGTTCGTCGAGGGCGGCGAGGGCCCGGTCGCCCCAGGAGCGGATCGTGTCGGCGGCGAAGACGTCGCCGGGGACATAGACCGTGTGGACGGGCTGGCGGGTGCCAGGGTCCCCGGGATAGCGGCGCTCCAGTTCGGCGTCGACCGGTGCCAGGGAGGCGCTGATCTCCTCGCTGATCGCGCCCGCGAGGCTCGTCGCCACCTTCTCCTGCTGGCCCTGACCCATCCGACACCCTCCAGTTTTCCGCCCTACGGAATCAACAATCCGTAGAGCGAAGTTATCCATGGAGCTTCCCGCCGGTCAACACCCTGTCCACGGCGTGAACCCATGGCGTTCACTCGCGCCCCGAGGCCCCCTTCCGCCCAGCGCTCCGCCCCTTCATCCTGACTCGCAAGGGGAGGGATGCACATGTCGAGTGTCAGAACGGTGACGCGTCGCGCGGGGCTGACCACACTGGTGGCGGCGGCCGTCGCCCTGCCACTGATCGGAACCGTACGCTCCACCTCCGCCGTCCGGCACGACCCCCGCCTGCTGGACGTCATGACGTTCAACCTGCGCTACGCGAGCAGCGACGAGCCCAACAGCTGGCAGGACCGCCGCCCGGTGATGCGCGACCTGCTGCTCCGCGCCGCCCCCGACGTCATCGGCACCCAGGAGGGCCTCTACGCGCAGCTCCAGGACATCAAGCACGACCTCGCCCCGCACTACGACTGGATCGGCGGCGGCAGGAAGGGCGGCAGCCACGACGAGGAGACGGCGATCTTCTACGACACCCGCCGTCTCGCCCCCGTGGAGTACGACCAGTACTGGCTCTCCGACACGCCCTCCGTGATCGGGTCGAACACCTGGGGCGGCGCCCACCCGCGCATCGTCACGTGGATCCGCTTCCGCGACCTCGGGGACGGCGGACGGCAGTTCTACGTCCTCAACACCCACCTGGACAACGCGAGTCAGTACGCACGCGAGCGTGCCGCCACGCTCATCGCCCAGCGCATCGCCCGCTTCGACCGCTCCCTGCCGCTCGTGGTGACCGGCGACTTCAACACCGCCGCGCACACCACCGCGGTCTACGACACGATGCTCGGCGCCGGCCTCAGGGACGCCTGGGACGCGGCGGCGGCACGCGGGCTGTCGTACGGCACCTTCCACGGCTACCACGAGCTTCTTCCCCACGGTGACCGCATCGACTGGATCCTGGTCACCCCGGGAGTCACGGTGCATCGGTCGGCCGTCGACACCTACGCCGAGAACACCCAGTTCCCGAGCGACCACCTGCCCGTGCGGTCCACCATCAGCCTGGGATGAGGGCTCGGTACATGCGAGGGCCCCGTGACCACGCGGGTCACGGGGGCCTCGGACAACCTGCGGGGATCAGCCCTTGCGGGTGTTGATCTCCTCGGTGAGCTGCGGGACGACGTCGAAGAGGTCACCGACGACGCCGTAGTCGACGAGGTCGAAGATCGGGGCCTCGGCGTCCTTGTTGACGGCGACGATCGTCTTCGAGGTCTGCATGCCGGCACGGTGCTGGATCGCGCCGGAGATGCCGTTGGCGATGTAGAGCTGCGGGGAGACGCTCTTGCCGGTCTGGCCGACCTGGTTGGAGTGCGGGTACCAGCCGGCGTCGACGGCGGCGCGCGAGGCGCCGACGGCCGCGCCGAGGGAGTCGGCGAGGGCCTCGATGATCGCGAAGTTGTCCGCGCCGTTGACGCCACGGCCGCCGGAGACGACGATCGCGGCCTCGGTCAGCTCCGGGCGGCCGGTCGACTCGCGCGGGGTGCGCGCGGTGACCTTGGTGCCGGTGGCCTTGTCGGAGAAGGTGACCGCGAGGGCCTCGACGGTACCGGCGGCCGGGGCGGCCTCCACGGCGGCCGAGTTCGGCTTCACGGTGATGACCGGGGTGCCCTTGGAGACACGGGTCTTGGTGGTGAAGGAGGCGGCGAACACCGACTGCGTGGCCACGGGGCCCTCGTCACCGGCCTCCAGGTCGGTGGCGTCGGTGATGATGCCGGAGCCGATGCGCACCGCGAGGCGGGCGGCGATCTCCTTGCCCTCGGCGGAGGACGGCACCAGGACGGCGGCCGGGGAGACGGACTCGTAGGCGGCCTGGAGGGCGTCCACCTTCGGTACGACGAGGTAGTCGGCGTACTCGGCGGCGTCGTGGGTGAGGACCTTCACCGCGCCGTGCTCGGCGAGCGCGGCGGCGGTGTTCTCGGCACCGGGGCCGAGGGCGAGGGCGACGGGCTCGCCGATACGGCGGGCCAGGGTCAGCAGCTCCAGGGTGGGCTTGCGGACGGCGCCGTCCACGTGGTCGACGTAGACGAGAACTTCAGCCATGGAATGGTCTCCTGCGTGCTTGCGAAGTCTGAGGGGTGGTAAGCGAGTTGGGCCGTGATCCTTGGGCCTAGATGAACTTCTGGCCCGCGAGGAACTCGGCGAGCTGCTTGCCGCCCTCGCCCTCGTCCTTGACGATCGTGCCGGCGGTGCGCGCGGGGCGCTGCGCCGCGGAGTCGACGGCCGTCCAGGCGCCTTCGAGGCCGACTTCGTCGGTGTCGATCTCCAGGTCGGAGAGGTCCCAGGCCTGAACCGGCTTCTTCTTGGCGGCCATGATGCCCTTGAAGGAGGGGTAACGCGCCTCGCCCGACTGGTCGGTGACGGACACGACGGCCGGCAGGGAGGCCTCCAGCTGCTCGGACGCGGTGTCGCCGTCACGGCGGCCCTTGACGACGCCGTCCGCGACGGAGACCTCGGAGAGCAGGGTGACCTGCGGGACGCCCAGGCGCTCGGCCAGCAGGGCGGGGATCACACCGGCGGTGCCGTCGGTGGAGGCCATGCCGGAGACGACCAGGTCGAAGCCGGCCTTCTCGATCGCCTTGGCCAGCACCAGGGAGGTGCCGATGACGTCGGTGCCGTGCAGATCGTCGTCCTCGACGTGGATCGCCTTGTCGGCACCCATGGACAGCGCCTTGCGCAGGGCGTCCTTGGCGTCCTCCGGGCCCACGGTCAGGACGGTGATCTCCACGTCGTCGCCTGCTGCTTGCCGGTCTTCGGAGATCTGCAGCGCCTGCTCCACCGCGTACTCGTCGAGCTCGGAGAGCAGACCGTCCACGTCGTCCCGGTCGACGGTCAGGTCATCGGCGAAGTGCCGGTCGCCAGTGGCGTCGGGCACGTACTTCACAGTGACAACGATCCTCAAGCTCACGCCGGCTCTCCTACTGCATCGTCATTTTTCGGCTGCCTACTTCCAGGCAGCATAGGCGCCTTGAACGGCCGTTCCCGGTGCGGGCGGCCGGTGCTCCGAGCGAAATATTACTCGCCAGTACGCAGCACTACGCTCCCTCAGGGGGTGCCCGCTAAGCAAGCGCTTTGAACTGTGACCTGTGCAACGCAGCGTAATCGGAACTCGACGCTTTCGCAGGGTGGCCCGTCACCCGAGGAGAGTGGTCTCAGTCACGCAGTCCGTTGAAGCGCCCCTGGTGGTAGAGGAGCGGGCGGCCGGAGCCGGCGGGGTCGCCGAGGACGACCTCGGCCAGGACGATGCGATGGTCCCCCGCGGGCACGCGCGCGGCGACCCGGCACACCAGCCAGGCCAGCACGTCGTCCAGGACCGGCACTCCCTCGGGCCCCTCGCGCCAGGCGGTGGGCGCCCCGAACCGGTCGGCGCCGCTGCGGGCGAAGGTGGCGGCCACCTGCTCCTGGTGCTCGCCGAGTATGTGGACGCCGACATGGTCGGCCCCGGATATCGCCGGCCAGCTGGACGCGCCGGTGCTGATCCCGAAGGACAGCATCGGGGGCTGTGCGGAGACGGAGCTGAGCGAGGTGGCGGTGAAGCCGACCGGGCCGTTCTCACCGCGCGCGGTGATCACCGCCACACCGGCCGCGTGCTGCCGGAAGACGGAGCGCAGCAGATCGGGAGAGGCGAGCTGGGGAGTACGGGTGCCGAGGTCGGGCGTGGCCGTCATGGACGTGTCCTTCTGCGGAGGGGACGAACCGGGTCCGTGGCTGCTCAACAGCCCGGACAGCG
The DNA here is from genome assembly GCF_044753545.1 of Streptomyces sp. NPDC088350. Classification (NCBI taxonomy): domain Bacteria; kingdom Bacillati; phylum Actinomycetota; class Actinomycetes; order Kitasatosporales; family Streptomycetaceae; genus Streptomyces; species Streptomyces sp. NPDC088350. Next base: position 336,410 of record NZ_JBIVNL010000005.1, read on the forward strand.
CGCGCTCGCGGTGCGGGCCAGGTCGACGTGCACCCGCCCGAAGAGAAGGAGTTCCGTAGGCATACGGTCAGGTTGACGATAGGTGGTGCGCACAGTCAAGTACGTTCCGGCATATGGGAGATGGCTCACCGAAGTCGTCACCAAAGGCGTCACAACCGTCAGACCGCCTCACCCAGAGCCGCGATGACATCCGCCTTGCGGGGGAGGCCGGTGGCACGCCGCACGACCCGCCCGTCGGCGTCGAGAACCAGCACGGTGGGGGTCTTCAGGATGTCGAGTTCCCGTACGAGGTCCAGGTGGTCCTCGGCGTCGATCTCGATGTGGCTGACGCCGGGGACCATGCCGGCCACCTCGCCCAGCACCCGGCGCGTGGCCCGGCAGGGCGCGCAGAAGGCGCTGGAGAACTGCACCAGGGTGGCCTTCTCGCCGAGGTCGCCGCCCAACTCGGCGGCGCCGAGCCGTTTTCCGCCGTCGCGCCCACGCACCCGTACTCTCCCGCTCCGCCGCCGATGCAGCACTCCGTAGGCGCTCGCCGCCGCGAGCACCACCGCGCACACCACAAGTCCGGTCATCCCATCCTCCAGCGTTCACGAGACTGCAAAGATTCCCGGCGCCCGGAATCGTTTCCGCTGCGGAATCCTTGATTCATGGACATCGATGCGAGAGGGCCGCGTTTCGGCGCGGTCCTGACGACCGTAGTACTGGCGGTCGTGCTGATCACCGGCAGCTTCTGGCTGCTGGCCTGGCAGACCCTGGCGTTCGCGCTGGGCGCGGCGGGCGGCGTGGGCCGTTCGCCGTACGGCTGGCTGTTCCGGACGGCTGTACGGCCCCGGATCGGTCCGGCGACCGAGTTCGAGGCGCCTCTGCCGCCGCGGTTCGCGCAGGCGGTCGGGCTGGTCTTCGCCGGGGTGGGTCTGGTCGGATTCGGCCCGGGTCCCACCTGGCTGGGGCTCACGGCGACCGGGCTGGCGCTCGCCGCCGCGTTCCTCAATGCGGCGTTCGGGTACTGCCTCGGATGCGAGATGTACCTGCTCGCGCGCCGAGTGGCGGTACGTGCACAGTAAAGGCAATTTAAAAGGCCGAGGTGGATCAAGTGATGGACGTGACGAGGATCTCGCCGTTCTGCGGCACGAGGACTGGCCAGTCGTTCGTTCTTGGGGCACGATCTGCGCAATGCCGTAAACCTACGGCTGCGTAACTTTCCCGCCCGGAGAACCCCTTCCAGGCAGAGAGAAGGGTCCACCCCGTCCATGGCTGAGCTTGTCTACCGTCCCGTCGTCGGTCTCGCCCAAACGTTGTTCAAGGCCTGGGACCTCAAGATCGACTGCAAGGGATCGGAGAACATTCCGCGCTCGGGCGGCGCCGTGCTGGTCAGTAATCACATCAGCTATCTGGACTTCATCTTCGACGGTCTGGCCGCCCTGCCGCAGAAGCGCCTGGTGCGCTTCATGGCGAAGGAGTCGGTGTTCCGGCACAAAATCTCGGGTCCGCTGATGCGCGGCATGAAGCACATCCCGGTGGACCGCAAGCAGGGCGAGACGGCCTACCAGCACGCGCTGCAGTCCCTGCGCGACGGTGAGATCGTCGGCGTCTTCCCCGAGGCGACCATCTCGCAGTCCTTCACCCTGAAGAGCTTCAAGTCCGGTGCCGCGCGCATGGCCCAGGAGGCCGGCGTCCCGCTGATCCCGATGGCGCTGTGGGGCACCCAGCGCCTGTGGACCAAGGGCCACCCCAAGAACTTCAAGCGCAGTCACACCCCGATCACCATCCGGGTGGGCGAGCCGCTGGAGGCCCCGCAGGACCAGTACGCGGGCGCCATCACCCGCCGTGTGCGCGAGCGCGTCCAGGAGCTGCTGGAGGCCGCCCAGCGCGCCTATCCGGTACGCCCCAAGGGCCCGGACGACACATGGTGGATGCCCGCCCATCTCGGCGGTACGGCACCGACTCCCGAAGAGGTCAAGGCGGCCGAGGCGCGCTGAATCGTCACGCCGGGGCGTGGACGGTGATCCGCGCCCCGGGGCTGAACTTCTCCAGCAGTTCGGCGAGTTCGGCACCCGCCCGCTCGACCTCGGCGACGGGCATCGGCGCCAGAGCCTCCAACAGGAAGACGGCGGAGGCCGTTTCCTCGGTGAGCCTGGTGCGCGGCCCCTGCCGCCAGTTCCAGCGGCGGCACGTGACCCCTGCCGCGTCGGTCCACACCACCTCGCCCGCGTCGGGGTGTTCGACGATCTCCTCGCCGCCCGCGACGGTCACGAAGTCCTCCTCCCCGGTGGCCCGTACGAGCGTCATCCCGCCCTGGATGCGGTCGGTGTCCTCGCCGCCCACCGGGATCAAGTGGGCGACGCTGACGGCGTTGTAGAGGTCGACCAGCACATTGATCCGGGGCAGCCCGGCATCCGAGAGTGCCCTCTTGGCCAGCGCCTCCGCCGAGTTGCGGGTCCGCGACGGCTTCGACCCGAACGCCGTGTACATCTCGCGCCAGGCGGTCATGTGCGGGTCCTCGTGCGGGGCGCGCCCGTCCAGTCGTACGGCCAGGCGGCGGGCCGCTTCGTCGAGGAGCGCCGAACTCGCTTCGGTGCTCGGCCCGTTGACCAGTCCTGTCGCCTCGATCGCGAGGTGCGTGAAACCGGGGGCGAGGGCGCGGACTTCGTCGGACACGGTCAGGATGAGGGTCATGGTCTGCCTCAGAGTGCGGTCGGGAGCGTCTTCCACAGGTGCGGCCGGTCGGGGGCGGCCTTGAGGGCGCTCAGTACGACCGGGTGCGGTTTAGCGTACAGGACCGGATAGTCCAGCTCATTGAACTCCGGGTCGGGGACGAAGGCCAGCCGCTCGCCGTCGAGGGAGAACTGCGCGTCGACGCCCGGCTTGTTGCCGCGCGGATCCTGCCGGTGCCAGGCCCCGTTGAACCGCACGGCGACCAGCCCGTGCACCACGTCGAACTTCTGGTAGCACAACGCCGTCGGGATGTCCTCGGCCCGCAGCAGCGCGGCCAGCGCGTGCGCCTTGGCGTAGCAGATTCCGGTGCCCTGCTCCAGGACGTCGGAGGCCCGCCAGGTGACGCGCGGATCACCGGAGTCCTGCGAGTGCGGGATGGCGTCCCGCACGTACTCGAACGCCAGCCGTGCATAGGCATACGAGTCCGCCGCACTCCTGGCCAGCCGTGCGGCCGTTGCCAGCACCAGGGGATGGTCGTGGTCGACGACCTCGTCAGCGGCCAAATAGGCGGACAGGTCGGGGGTGTTCTGGATGAGCTCCATGCCTGCAGAGCATAGGAAAGCGATCACCCGAGAGTCAATGACTTTTCAGATGACCGCATACCTATGCATCGGCTCCGTTGGAGTCGGCTAGCGCGCCATCTCCTCCTTGAGCGCCGCCACGAACGCGTCCACGTCGTCCTCGGTCGTGTCGAAACCGCACATCCAGCGGACGTCGCCCGCCGCCTCGTTCCAGAAGTAGAAACGGAACCGCTGCTGCAGTCGCACGCTCACGTCGTGCGGGAGGCGGGCGAAGACGCCGTTGGCCTGCACCGGATAGAGGATCTCCACGCCGTGCACCGCGCGGACGCCCTCGGCGAGGCGCTGGGCCATCTCGTTGGCGTGGCGGGCGTTGCGCAGCCACAGGTCCTTGGCGAGCAGCGCCTCCAACTGCACGGAGACGAAGCGCATCTTGGAGGCGAGCTGCATGGACAGCTTGCGCAGGTGCTTCATGTGGCTGACGGCGTCCTGATCGATGACGACGACCGCCTCGCCGAACAGCGCGCCGTTCTTCGTCCCGCCCAGGGAGAGAATGTCGACGCCGACCGCGTTCGTGAACGTCCGCATGGGGACGTCCAGGGAGGCCGCCGCGTTGGCTATCCGGGAGCCGTCGAGGTGGACCTTCATGCCGCGCGCGTGGGCGTGGTCGCAGATCGCACGGATCTCGTCGGGTGTGTAGAGGGTGCCGAGTTCGGTGCTCTGGGTGATCGAGACGACCTGCGGCATCGCACGGTGCTCGTCGTCCCAGCCGAAGGCCTGCCGGTCGATCAGTTCGGGCGTGAGCTTGCCGTCGGGGGTGGGCACCGTGAGGAGTTTGAGGCCGCCCATGCGCTCGGGGGCGCCGCCCTCGTCGACGTTGATGTGTGCGCTCTCGGCGCAGATCACCGCGCCCCAGCGGTCGGTGACCGCCTGGAGCGCGACGACGTTGGCGCCGGTGCCGTTGAAGACCGGGAAGGCCTCGGCCGTGGCGCCGAAGTGGCTGCGGATGATCCCTTGGAGGTTCTCGGTGTAGTCGTCCTCGCCGTACGCGACCTGGTGGCCGCCGTTGGCCAGGGCCAGGGCGGCGAGTACCTCGGGGTGGGCGCCGGCGTAGTTGTCGCTGGCGAAGCCGCGGATCTCCGGGTCGTGATGGCGACGGGCGTCGGTCTTCGGAGGGTTCACGGCTTCTCGGTCAGCCACAGACGGTTTCCGTTCACCTCGGAGGCGGGCTTGTCCCAGACGCCGGCGATGGCCTCGGCGAGGTCCTTGACGTCGGTGAAGCCCGCGAACTTCGCGTGGGGGCGTTCGGCGCGCATCGCGTCGTGCACCAGTGCCTTCACCACCATGATGGCGGCGGCGGAGGTGGGGCCGCCCTCGCCGGCGGCCTTGCGGTAGCCGTCGGCCATGGCGAGGGTCCAGGCCTCGGCGGCGGCCTTGGAGGCGGAGTAGGCCGCGTTGCCCGCCGTCGGCTTGCTGGCGCCGGCCGCGCTGATCAGGAGGTAACGCCCCCGGTCGCTGCGCTCCAGGCCGTCGTAGAAGGCCAGGGAGGTGTGCTGCACGGTGCGGATGAGCAGCTTCTCCAGCAGGTCCCAGTCGGCGAGGTCGGTGTCGGTGAAGGTGGCGCTGCCGCGCCAGCCGCCGACAAGGTGGACCAGGCCGTCGACGTGGCCGAAGTCCTTCTCGATGTGCGCGGCCCAGTCGCGGGTCGCCTGCGGGTCGAGGAGGTCGACGGTGTCCCCGACGACGGTGGCGCCGCCGTGCGCGTAGCGGGCCGCGTCCACGGCCTCCGCCAGGCGTTCGGGATGCGCGTCCGAGCCGACGACGGTCGCGCCCGCCTCGGCGAGCCGCAACAGCACGGCACGGCCCGCGGGCCCGCCCGCTCCGGCCACCGCGATCACCGCGCCGTTGAGCGCCCCGTTCCCCATGGTCCTCGCCTCCTGAGCCACTTCGGTCGTACGGTCGCTCACGCGGCGATCCGCTCTTCGCTCTCCGCCGTGATGCCCTTGGTCGAGGCGATCACGTTCTTCAGCTTCTTGGAGAGTGCCTCATAGAACATGCTCAGCGGAAACTCGTCCGGAAGCACGTCGTCCACGAGTTTCCGCGGCGGCTGACCCAGGTCCAGGGCGTCGGGACCCTTCGCCCACTTGGATCCCGGGTGCGGGGCGAGGTACGTGGCGACCAGCTCGTAGGCCTTGAACCAGTGGACCAGCTTGGGGCGGTCGATGCCCGCGCGGTAGAGGTCCTCGATGTCGGCGCACAGCTGGTTGGTGACCTCGGGGGCGCGCCGCCAGTCGATGTGCAGCTTGTTGTCGGTCCAGCGGACGACGTCGTGCTTGTGCAGGTAGGCGAAGAGGAGCTGGCCGCCGAGACCGTCGTAGTTGCGGACCCGTTCGCCGGTGACCGGGAAGCGGAACATGCGGTCGAAGAGGACCGCGTACTGCACGTCACGGGCCTGCTGGACGCCGTCGGCCTCCAGCTTGACGGCCTCCTTGAAGGCGGTGAGGTCGCAGCGCAGCTCTTCGAGGCCGTACATCCAGAACGGCTGGCGCTGCTTGATCATGAACGGGTCGAAGGGCAGGTCGCCGTGGCTGTGGGTGCGGTCGTGGACCATGTCCCACAGGACGAAGGCCTCCTCGCAGCGCTTCTGGTCGTGGACCATCGTGGCGACGTCCTCGGGCAGTCGCATACCCAGGATGTCGACGGCGGCCTCGGTGACCCGCCGGAAGCGGGCGGCCTCGCGGTCGCAGAAGATGCCACCCCAGGAGAAACGTTCCGGCGCCTGGCGTACGGCGATGGTCTCCGGGAAGAGCACGGCGGAGTTGGTGTCGTAGCCGGACGTGAAGTCCTCGAAGGTGATGCCGCAGAACAGCGGGTTGTCGTAGCGGGTCGCCTCCAGCTCGGCCAGCCAGTCGGGCCAGACCATGCGCAGGACGACCGCTTCGAGGTTGCGGTCCGGGTTGCCGTTCTGCGTGTACATCGGGAAGACGACCAGGTGCTGGAGTCCGTCCCGGCGGTTCGCGGCGGGCTGGAAGGCCAGCAGCGAGTCCAGGAAGTCGGGCACCTGGAAGCCGTCGGCGGCCCACTGCCCCAGATCCCTGACGAGCGCGGCGTGGTACGCGGCATCATGCGGGAGCAGCGGGGAAAGCTCCTCGACGGCGCCCGTCACGCGGCGCACGGCGGACTCCGCCTCCGCGCGGTCCGGGGCGCCCTCGGCCGCGAAGTCGATCGAGCCGTCCTTGGACTGCCATGGCCGGATCCGCTCCACGGCATCCTTGAGCACGGGCCATGCCGGATGCTCCACCACCCTGGTCATGGGAGGAACCCGCTCCTCCGAACCCACCTGCACAAGAATTTCCGTCATATCCCATCCTCCACGGGAGAACCTCGCGTATGGACACCGTATGCGTTCATGCTTTCTCCCAGCAAGTGGAGGATCAGCAATTTATCCTGCACCACTCGCCTGTCACCGCTCTTTTTCCTGCCGGACACAAGGAAGGCGATTACTTCCGCTGTGGCCGGGTAGGCGGCGGGCGCCCACGGCCGGGGGCCGGTTTCCGGTCAACGTCCGCCCGGCTCGCCCACGGCCGGGTGACGGCGCCGCGCAGTACGCTCCGGACACGCCCCGGCAGCCGCCGCCAATCCCCCGTGTAGGCACGGGTACATCGCCGGGCCCGGCCATTAGGCTGCGGCTCTGCCGCGTGGACGCCGGTGTCCGGCCGCGCCCGCGCGCGCGTGCCGAGCCGCCGTCGACGGAAGCGAGTTGAACCTTGAACTTCCTTACCATCGGTCACCGCGGAGTCATGGGTCTCGAACCCGAGAACACTCTCCGTTCCTTCGTCGCCGCCGAGCAGGCCGGCCTCGATGTCATCGAACTCGATCTGCATCTGAGCAGCGACGGCGCCCTTGTCGTCATGCACGACTCCGACGTGGACCGCACGACCGACGGGACCGGTCCGATCGCCGGGAAGACCCTCGGCGAGCTGCGCACCCTGGACGCGGGCCGCGGCGAGCGCGTGCCCGTCCTCGAAGAGGTACTGGACGCGGTCGGGTCGCCGATCCAGGCCGAGATCAAGGACCTGGCGGCGGCGCGGGCGCTGGCCGAGGTCATGCACCGGCGGGACCTGGTCGGGCGGGTCGAGGTGTCCTCGTTCCACGACGAGGCGATCGCCGAGATCGCCCGCCTGGTGCCCGGCGTACGCACCGCGCTGATCGCCGGCCGCTTCGGCCCCGACGTGGTGGAACGGGCCACCGAGGCCGGTGCCGAAACGGTCTGCCTCAACATCCGACGCCTCACCCTGGAGGTCGTCGAGGCGGCCCGCAAGGCGGACCTGAAGATCATCGGCTGGGTGGTGAACACCCAGGACCAGCTGCGGCTCGTCCGCGCCCTGGAGCTGGACGGCGCGACCACCGACTACCCGGAGATCAAACGCACCGGCCGCTTCACGGCATAGCGGCTATGCGAGCTCCTTGACCAGCAGCTCGAACCGCAGGTCGTCGCGCTGCGGAACGCCGAACCGCTCGTCGCCGTACGGGAACGGGGTCATCCGGCCCGTACGGCGATAGCCGCGCCGCTCGTACCACGCGATCAGATCGTTCCGTACGGAGATCACGGTCATGTGCATCTCCCGCGCGCCCCACGTCTCCCGGGCCGCTCGCTCCGCCTCCGCGATGATCACCTTGCCGAGGCCGCCGCCCTGGAGCCGCGGGCTGACGGCGAACATCCCGAAGTAGGCGTGATCGCCGCGGTGTTCGAGCTGACAGCAGGCGACGACCTGCCCGTCGCGCTCGACGACCAGCAGTCGGCTGTCGGGCGACTTGATCACCGCGAGCACGCCCTCGGGATCGGTCCGCTGCCCTTCGAGGATGTCCGCCTCGGTGGTCCAGCCGGCCCGGCTGGCGTCCCCCCGGTAGGCCGACTCGATCAGCACGACCAAGGCGTCCACATCGGCGTCGGTGGCGTCGCGGAAGGTCGGTCCGGTGGCGGCGGTGTCCATGGTGCACAACTCCGATCGGGGGCGCGGCTCGAGAGAGACGAGAGTAACGCGGTACGGAGGCTAGGCTCGGGCCGCATGGTGCACGTACTGAGCAGCCGTATCCTGCTGCGCCCCACCGATCCCGACCGGTCCCGCGCCTTCTACGGCGAGCAGTTGGGGCTGCCCGTCTACAGGGAGTTCGGCACAGGGGTGGCGCGCGGGACCGTCTACTTCCTCGGCGAAGAATTCCTGGAGGTCTCCGGGCGCTCGGACACCCCGCCCTCCCCCGCCGCCGCACAGCTGTGGTTGCAGGTCGCGGACGCGGAAGGCGCGCACGAGGAGCTGCGGGCGAAGGGGGTGGAGATCGTGCGACCGCCGGTGAAGGAGCCCTGGGGTCTGGTCGAGATGTGGATCGCGGATCCGGACGGGACACGGATCGTGGTGGTGGAGGTGCCGGCGGATCATCCGATGCGCTACCGGCCGGGGATCTAAGGCCGCCGGTATCCAGCGGCTGCGGAACATCCCGGCTTACGACGGCCAGGGCGGCCAGGGCGGCCTTCCGTGCCCGGATGGCCGGGGTCGCGGCCCGGGTTTAGCGTGCTGGGAGGGGAGCTTTCCGCGGAAGGAACGCCATGAAGCTCGACGGACCGGTGACCGGTGGGCCCTGCTGGACCGAGTTGGGGACCAGTGATCTGGAGGCGGCAAAACGGTTCTACTCGGACCTGTTCGGCTGGCGTCCGGAGACCGATCCCCGGCAGGAGGCGGGCGGCTACACCGTCGCGCACATCGGGGACGCGGCGGTCGCCGCGCTGACGCCCCTGTTCCAGGAGTCGCAGCCGGTGGCGTGGAACGTGTCGTTCGCCGTCGCGGACGCCGACGCGACCGCCGAGAAGATCCGCGCGGCGGGCGGGACCCTGCTGATGGAACCGATCGACGTGTTCGACATCGGCCGTTTCACAGTCGCCCTCGACCCGGGCGGCGCCGCGTTCCAGACCTGGCAGGCCCGCACCTTCCCCGGCGCCGGGCTGTTCAACGCGCCCGGCGCGCTGGGCTGGGTGGAGTTGCTCACGCGGGCGCCCGAACAGGCGGAGACGTTCTACACGACGGTGTTCGGCTGGACCGTCCGCCCCTCGGCGCACTACCCGCAATGGGGCATCGACGGCGCCGACTTCGGCGGCATGATGACGATGGACGAGAAGTTCCCGCCCGAGGTGTCCGCGCACTGGCTGCCGTACTTCGCCGTGCCGGACGTCGGCACCGCCGCCACCACGGCGACGGACGCGGGCGGCACGGTCCTCATGGAACCCATGTCCATCGGCGACGTGCGGCGGGTGGCGGTGGTGCGGGATCCGCAGGGGGCGGTGTTCGGGGTGTACGCGGAGGGTGCGGAGGGCTGAGGCGGCGCCCCCCGTTTCCCGCTCCCCCCGTTTCCCGCTCCCTCCGTTTCCCGCTCCCCCCGCCTTCGCTCTCACGCCAACCGCGTCACCGTCACCCTGTCGATCACGGGCGCGTACGCGGAGCGTTGGCCGTACTGGTTCCTGGAGTGGCCGTCGTGGTCCGGGAGTTCGTCGGCGGTGAAGGCGAGGGTGTTGGTGCCCTGGTCGAGGGTGACGGGGAAGGTGAGCTCGTGGAAGTTGTTGAAGTGGAAGGTGGTGGGGAACAGGACGCGCTGCGGGGCGGCCCCGTTGACCGCGATGTCCGCGTGGCGGCAGACCGGGTCCGGGTTGTAGTGCGTGGCGGGCGCCTGTTCGCCGTTGGAGTAGCGGATCGTGAGCGCGTGACGGCCGGCCCGCTCCGCCGTCACCGTGAGGGTCAGAGCGTTCGCGGGTCCGGCGCCGATGCCGTCGACCGCCTTGCCGCCCGTGGCGAACGTATGGGCGCCGGTGACCCTGGCGCTGCCGGTCGTGATGCCTTCCTCCGCCGGGTGCGTCGAGGTGGGGAGGAGACCGCGTGAGGGGCCGGTGCGGAGGCGGTCCAGGATGAGTTCGTCCGAGGTGGCGGTGATGGTGATCTTGTTGATGCCCGACGCGAGGAACAGGGGGATGTCGGATCGTTCAACGATCCTCATGTCACCTCCACCGACAATCCCTACGTTCTCGCCGTTGATCGTCAACTCGCCCTCCCCGGAACCGATCCGATCGACGGCAACCGTCGCCTCCCCGTCCTCCGCCGCGTGCACCCAGAAGGTGGCGGTGCCGCCCCGCGGCAGTACGGCGACACCGGGGCCCGAAGCTCCGCGCCGCCCGTAGTCGACACGAGCACCGCCTCCCAGAGCCGCGAACTCTGCGTCGTACAGCGCCGTAGCGGTCACGTGGTCGTCGCGCAGGGCGAGGTCGATCCTGTCGACGACCGCGTCACCGCGCGTGGCGCCGAGGTCGGGATCCTTGGCGGCGAGGGTGATCGTGTGCGCGCCGGCGGTCAGTTCGACCCGGGTGTCGGTGTGGCCCCATACCGCCCACTTGTAGCCGAGCGGCAGTCGGAGTTCCTGCGGGTGCCTGCCGTCGACGCGGAGGAAGACATTGGTGGGGCCCTGCTCGCGCACCGCGTCGGCCAGGTTGTACGAGTTGGCGAAGACGCTCAGGTCGTACGTCCCGTCCCGCGGGACCTCCACGGAGAAGGCGAGCACGCCGTCGGAGCCGGTGCGGAGTCCGCCCACGTGGTAACCGGTCGAACCGGCGAACTTGTCGACGTTGGACGGGGATCCCTCGGGTCCGTTGAGCGAACGGCCACCACCGATGTAGGCCGCGTCCTCGGCCTGGTACGCGCGCCGCCAGCCGACCGAGGGCGGCAGCGCCACGGCCCCCTTGCCTCCCGGGGACAGGATCACCTGGTATGCCGACATCTCCTCCAGGTCGGTCAGACGCAGCGTCACTTCGCCGTCCAGGACGGGGAGTTCGCGATCGGCCAGCCGCAACGGCTGCGCGGAGGAACCGACTTGGCCCGTCCAGGGGATCTCCAGGAGCCGTACGTGGACGGTCGTACCGAAGACTTCGGGGTCCACGTGCTCGAACACGACGTCCGCGGATCCGCCCGCGCCGCCGAGCAGCACCCGCGCCTGCCGCTTGGCACGGTCCAGCGCGGCGACGCCCTGCAGCGTGTACTGGACGTTGGGGTGGGGCGCGGTGACCCGGACGGTGTTGCCCGTGAACTGCCCGTAGGCGTTGAACAGCCACCACTGGCCGTTGCCCTTGTTGGCTTCCACGGCCGAGTCGTTGAGGTTGCCGTCGATGTTCCAGTACGCCATGTCGGCGTCGACCTTGGACTCCTCGATCGCGGCGATCCACTGGATCATCTGTCCCGGGACGGACAAGTGGTAGTTGTGCGCGTACTCGTTGATGTTGACGGGGAGGGGACCGATCCCCAACTCCCGCTCCAGCGCACGGTACTTCGCGACGTTGGTGCGGATCTCGTCGGGCGAGGACAGCTCGTGCCAGGTGATCACGTCGGGCAGTACGCCCTCGGCCTCGGCGAACTCCAGGAAGCCCCTGACCTCGTCGTACAGGACGCAGGTGTTGGGTCCTGCGATGCGGGCGCCCGGGTCGAGTTCCTTGATGAGGCGGTAGGTGTCCTGCCAGGCGGTGAAGTAGCGGCGCGGGTCGGTGCGCCAGGAGACCTGGTCGTAGCTCCACTCCCCCGTGCCGAACATGTTGCCCTCGGGCTCGTTGAACGGGACGTACACGACATGGGACCTGTACGCGCCGAGTGCCAGTACCTGTTCGACCTGCCTGCGGACGCGCGCCGTGAAGTCGGCGAGGCGCTCGGTTCCGGTGGCGCCGGGCCATTCGTAGGGGAAGCCGCGGTAGATGTCGGTCAGGTAGACGTAGACGTCCTTGCCGCCCGCCTCGACGAAGGGTTCCAGGATCTCCAGGGCGTCGGCGCCCGGGTGCTGGGTGCCGTCCTGGGCCTTGGTGGAGACCGTGCGGACGTACATGCCCTCGACGACGTTGCGGCTGGGGACGCCGTCGCCGTAGAGGCCGTAGAGCGTGCCGCTCGCGCCTCCGTGGAAGGGGCCCGTGTCGGTGCCGAGGTCGATGGTGAGCGTCTCGGGCGGGGAGGCTGCGGCTGCCACGGCATCAATCCCTTGTTCGACATGTCGTATGCCGGTCGGCGTCCCGAACCGGCCTGGTCGAACGTAGGGAGATCACACGGCTCGCGTCAACGGGCTGTCACCGTCCGCGTACGGCGGCTCAGACGTGCAGCATGCCCGGTCGGCCTTCCAACTGGACCAGCAACTCGCCGAGCAGGGTGGCGAGTTCGCCCTGTCCGGGGTGGTCAAGGCCGGAGAGCACGGTGGTCTCGTAGGCGAGTTGCTCGGGCAGGATGGCGTCGACGAGGTCGCGTCCCGCGTCCGTGAGGCGGACGTGGGCGACGCGGCGGTCGCGGGTGTCGCCACGGCGTTCCACGAGCCCGCGTTCGGTCAGTTGCTTGAGGCGCTTGGTGACGGCGGCGCCGGAGGAGAAGGTCTCCCGGGTCAGCTCGCTCGGTGTCAGCTCGTGCCCGGTGCGGCGGAGCGCGCCGAGGAGGTCGAACTCGGGGCGGCTGAGCCCGGCCCGGCGCAGGGGTGCGTCCTCGGCCTGCTGGAGCAGGGCGGCGCACCGGTTGATGCGGCCGATGATCTCCATCGGGCCGGTGTCGAGGTCGGGGTGCACGGCCTGCCACTGCCCGACGACGGCGGCGACGGTGTCGCGCCGGGTCGCACTCGGAGCGGTGGGGCGGGCCGCGCCGTCCACCGGCCGTCCATTGGTTGCCGTCATCCCCGTATGCCCTCCGTCTTCCTGCCCGTGCGCCGATCCGCGGCCGGCCGGGAGTGCGACCCCTGGCGTCGTACCGTCGCGGCGAGCGTACGGTGTCCGGACCGCTCGGCGAGCACGACCCGCTCCTGCGGCAGGGCGCGCTGCCACCACTCGCCGGACGCGGCGTCGGCGGTGGCGCGGAGTTCGACCACGGCGGCGGCGAGCGTCCGGTGCGCGGATTCCAGGGCGCCGGGCGCGGGAGTCGGCTCCGCCAGGAGGTGCGCGGCGCGCTCGCGGGCCCGTTCCAGCGCGGTCAGCGCCTCCTCGATGCGGTCGGTCGCGCGGCGGTTGGTGACGGCGAACGCGGCGACGAGGCCGACCAGGGCGCCGACGAGGGTGTCCACGACCCGCTCGGTGATCAGCTCACCGGGACGCTGAGCTCGGGCGAACTCCGTGATCAGCAACGCCATCGGGGTCACACAGACGCTGCCGAGCCAGTAGTTGCGGCTGATCAGCGCCTCGGCGCCGAAGCTGAAGGCGAGGCAGCACAGCACGAGGGCCGCCGGGTGCGTGTGGGCGAGCGGGGCGACCGCGGCGAAGACCAGCACACCGGCGAGATTGCCGACGACCCGCTGCACGCCCCGGCTCCAGGTGAGCGTGATGTTGGCCTGATAGAGGGAGGCGGCGGTGACCAGGGCCCAGTAGGGGCGGCCCACACCGAGGGCGAGGGAGGCGTATCCGGCGAGGGCGCAGCCGAGCGCCGTGCGCAGCACGAGGGGGGTGAGCGGGCCGAGCCTGGTCCACAACGGGCGGGCGGGGGTGGCGAGTTCGGCGTCCACACCGAGGAGTTCGGCTACGGCGCCCGCCGGGGCGTCGGTCTGCGGGACCGGTCCCCTGCCGCGCAGTTCGCGCGCCCAGGTGCGCAGCCGCTCCGGGTCGGCGTCCGCGGGCGCGGCGAGCGCGACCTCGGCGCGGACGAGGAGGCGTTCGAGGGCGCGTCGGGGCGGGGTGCGGGTGCCGGTGGCGAGCAGGGACTGCCAGGCGGCGTGGACAGCGGCTGCCGCGGCGGTACGCAGGCGTGCGGGACCGTTGTCTTCACGCGCGCGTGAAGGGCCGTCATCGGCACACGCGCGTGCGTGACCGTCGTCTTCACGCGCGCGTGCAAGGCCGTCATCGGCACACGCGTGTGAAGGGCCGCCGCCTGCACGCGCGCGTGCAGGGCTCTTTCCGGTGCCGCGTGCGGCGGCGTACGCGGCGGCGGCGTTCAGGGCCTGGGCGGTGGCGCGGCGCTCGGGGCCGTGGGGCCGGACGAGGCCGGGCGCCATGCCGACAAGCCATGCCCAGACGCCCGCGGCGGCGGCCGGCGCGAGGTGGCCGGGGACCTGGCCGAGCGTCTGCGGCGCGAAGAGCGAGGCCGAGGTGATGAAGGTGAGGACGACGTTCCCGGGCGGACCGATCCGGGTCACGTCGCACAGCCCTTTCTGTACGGCGGCCAGGGCGGCGCCGACCGTGACCAGCACGACGGCGTCGGTGGTGAGGGAGGCCGTGACCAGCGCGACGGCGAGCCCGCCGACCATGCCGAGCACCACCCGGGCCAGGGCGCGGGCCCGGGCGGCGTACGGCTTGTTGTGGGCGTAGAGCGCGCACAGGGATCCGGCCATCGTGTACATCGCCAGGTCGAGGCGGCCGAGGGCCAGCAGCGTCAGGTTGGGCGGGGCGATCGAGGCGACCACGCTGAGCGCGGGCTTGAACCAGATGTCGGAGGGCCGGCCGAGGCGCAGCACGCCGGTGAGCGGGAGACGTCGGACGCGAGGGGCGGGGGTGGGGGTCGCACTGCTCATGGGGAACAAGATTAACGGGTGTTTTACTCGTGAAGCATTTCCGGTGTGCACGCCTCCGACCTGCCGCTCACCTGCCGCGCTCCGTCAAGTGCTCCCCGTGTACACCCTTGCGCTCGGTTGCGCCCCGCCCGGCGCGGGCAACCTGTGACCGACCGTCGACGGAGAGCGACACCCAGGGCGGAACGGGGGACGCGCGTGCACGGACCGGCCTCGCCCGGCTGGCTGCTGGTCGCGCTGTGCGCGGCGACCGGGGCCTACTGCCTGCTGCGGATGCGCAGCCCTGTCGAGGAACAGCGCCGGGCCGCCGGCAGTGAGGCGCTGATGGGCTTCGGTATGGCCGCGATGGCCGTGCCCGCCGCCGCGTTCAGCCCTCCGTCGTGGGCCTGGCCCGTCTACGCGACGGTGTTCGGCGCGGCGGCGCTGCGCGCCCTGTGGACGGCACGCAGGAGCCCGCACCATGTGCACCATCTGCTGGGCACCGCGGCCATGGTCTACATGGCGCTCGTGATGGCCGCCTCCCCCGGACACCACCACGAGCACGGAAGCTCCGGAGTCCCGCTCGTGACGGGCGCGCTGCTCCTCTACTTCGTCGGATACGTGCTGCTGTCGGGCGCCCGGCTGGTACCCGTGTCCGCCACGGCCGTCGGCACCGGGAGCGTCGGGTGGGGCGACCGGCCGGAGTTGGCACGGGCGTGCCGGCTGTCGATGGGGATCGGCATGGTCGCGATGCTGCTGACGCTCTGAGCGGGGACCCGGACACGGGGACCGGGCGACTGTACGGAATCGTGGTCTGCGTCACTTTGCCGTAACAAGCCGTACCCCTGATCACCGCGCCGCTCATAGGGTGCTCCCATGATGGTCCCCGCGGCACTGTTGCTGCTCGGCGCCCTGGCCGCCGTCGTCGCCCCACGGCTGCTCGCCCGGGCCGACTGGGCGGACCACGAGCCGGTGGTCGCGCTGTGGGTGTGGCAGTGCGTGGTGGTGGCCGTGCTCCTGTGCTGCGCCCTGTCGATGACGCTCAGCGCCGCCGCCGCGTGGCAGGCGGTCCGCGGGCATGTCTTCGCCAACGCCCCGCACGCGGTCGTGGACGCCTATCCCCTGGTGACGACCGGCCCTTGGGCCGCGGCGACCGCGGTGGCCCTCGCGTGCGGCGGGGCGTGGACGGCGGCGATGCTGGTCCGGGAAGTCGTACGGGCCCGGGCGCGCCGTCGGCTGCGGAGGGCCGAACTCCTCGTACGGGCCCCGGTGTTGCCCGGTGAGGAGCCGGGTGCCGAGCCGCTGGTCATCCTGGAGGGGGAGCGGCCGGACGCCTGGTGGTTGTCCGGTACCGCGCCCCAACTGGTCATCACCACGGCCGCGTTGAGGCGCCTCAAGGGGCGACAGCTGGACTCGCTCCTCGCGCACGAGCAGGGGCACGCACAGGCCCGGCACGACTGGCTGCTGCACTGCTCGGGCGCGCTCGCCAACGGGTTTCCGCAGGTGCCGGTGTTCGCCGCGTTCCGGGACGAGATGCACCGGCTGGTCGAACTCGCCGCCGACGACATGGCCTCCCGCCGCTTCGGCCGCCTCACGACGGCACTGGCACTGGTCGAACTCAACGAGGACCGCGGGGTGTTCGGCCCGTGCCCCACTCCGCACGCCCATGTCCCGCAGCGGGTGCACCGGTTGCTCACTCCCCCGGACCGGCTCACGGCGATGCGCCGCCTGGGGCTGACCGCCACGGCAACGCTGGTGCCGGTGGTACCCGTACTGGTGGCGTTCGTGCCGGGGTTGCGGGCGCTCGGCTGAGGCGGAGCCGAGGAAAGCCGAAACGGAGGTAGGGATGGCCTCGTCCCGGGGCCGGGTTGGCCGCGTACGCCGCAGGTCGGCGAGGATCGTTCCATGAGCACTCCGTACCTCCGCCTCCCGACCACCCGGCGCACCGCCCTCCCCTTGGCGCTGTGCTCGGCGCTGCTTCTCACCCTGGTCGCGGTCGAGTGGCGCCCGCTGATCGACCTGGACGAACGGATCGCCCGGACCACGCATCGGTGGGCGGTCGAGGAGCACGGGGTGACCCGTGTGTGCCGCATCCTGACGGACTGGGTCTGGGACCCGCTGACCCTGCGTCTCGTGTGTGCGGTCGCCATGGGATGGCTGGTGTGGCGGCGCGCGGCATGGTGGACGGCCCTATGGCTGGCGGCCACATGTGCGCTCGGCACAGTGCTGCAACAGTCCCTCAAGGCGCTGCTCGACCGCCCCCGCCCGGTATGGCCCGACCCCGTCGACTCGGCCCACTACGCGGCCTTCCCCTCGGGCCACGCCATGACCGCCACGGTGGTCTGCGGCCTGCTCCTGTGGCTGCTGCACCACTATGACGCCGGACGCGCTGTGTGGCGTACGGCCGTTGGTCTGGCCGTGATCTCCGTCGCGGGTGTGGGACTGACCCGTGTGTGGCTGGGCGTGCACTGGCCGTCGGATGTGCTGGGCGGCTGGCTGCTGGGGGCGCTCGTGGTGGCGCTGGCCGTCGGCGCGTACGAACGGTGGCGGGCGTGAGCGCGGCCGGGCGGCGGCATCGCTGTGTCGGGCCGGCGGAGTTGCGGACGGCCGTGCGGCCGGGTGCGGAGGGCCGGGTCGTGCGGTCGGCTTCCAAGCTGGACGCCTGGCCGACCGGACGGGACCGAGCCGAACTCGCCGAACCCTTCACCTTCGTGGTCGACCTGGGCGGTCTGCTGCGCCTGGCACCCCGCCGGAGTGAGCACGTGGCATGTGCAGGGGGCGCCGATGTGCTGGCGGCGGGTGAGATGGGGTTCGGGCGCGCGGCGGGGTGCTGGGTCGTCGGGGAGATCAGCAACCAGTCCACCGGCTACTGCCCCCGTCTCGACGCCTGGCACGCGGTGGCACGGGCGCTCGACGAGGCCGGCATCGGCCGTCCCGCCGCGTTCACCCACGCCGTGGTGTTCCGGCGCTGTGAACCGTGCCGGGAGATCAACATCGTGCGCGGGGGTGACTTCGTCTGTGTGTTCTGCGGGAGTGATCTTCCGGCCGAGTGGAATGTGGCCGCGTAAGATCACCGTATGAGTGCCGTCCTCTTCGACTTCTCCGGAACCCTCTTCCGTATCGAGTCCACCGAGTCCTGGCTCCGTGCCGTGCTGCGCGAGACCGGGATCGCGCTGCCCGAGCCGGAGTTGGCCGAGGCGGCGCGGGCTCTGGAGTCGGCGGGGGCGTTGCCGGGTGGGGCGCAGCCGGAGCGGCTGCCCGAGGAGTTCGCCGGGGTGTGGGCGATCCGCGACGAGAGTGCCGAGCTGCACCGGGCCGCGTACACCGGCGTCTCACGCCAAGTCCCGCTGCCCGAACCGGTGTTGCACGACGCGCTGTACGACCGGCACATGACGCCGGCCGCGTGGACGCCGTACCCGGACACGGAGGACGTCCTGCGGACCCTGCACGAACGCGGGATCGGCGTCGGTGTGGTCAGCAACATCGGCTGGGATCTGCGGCCGGTGTTCCGCGAGCACGGCCTCGACGCGTACGTGGACGCGTACGTCCTGTCGTACGAACACGGCGTCCAGAAGCCGGACCCCCGGCTGTTCACGGTCGCCTGCGAGGCCCTCGGCGTCGACCCGAAGGACGTGCTGATGGTCGGAGACGACCGGCGGGCGGACGGCGGGGCGGCGGCGCTGGGGTGCGGGGTGCACTTCGTGGAACACCGGCCGGTGACGGAACGGCCGGCCGCCCTGCGGCCTGTGCTGGAGCTGGCCGGGCAGGGCGGACTTCCAGGACGGGACTGGCCCAAGGGGCGAGGCTGAGGCCTCCGCGCGCGGTCGTACTCGCGGGCGAAACGGTCAGCTGCGGGGCGCCGGGCCTCGGAGGTACGGTCGAACGTCTTCGGTCCGGCAGCACCGGGTCGGGATCACGACCCCGAGCCGCCAAAAAACCCGGCCGCGGCGCACCCCACCCACCCGCTCACCCCTGATACCCCTCCACCTCGGACTCCGGCCGCACCCGCGCCTCGTCCGGGTTCTCCCCGAACTCCACCTTTGCGCGGCGCTGCCTCAACAGGTCCCAGCACTGGTCGAGTTCGCGCTCCAGTTGTCCGAGTCGCTGGTGTTCCGTGGTGCTGTCGATCGTGCCGGACGCGAGGGCCTCCCGGAGTTTGCGCTCGTCGTCGACCATCTCGTTGATTCGCGCGAAGATCTGCTGGTCCTGCTCCATACCCGTGCGCCTCCTCGGCTCGACACCCGTGCCCACTCTAGGGACGGATCACGGGCCGTGCGACAGATGTGCGAGAAGGCGGCGACGGACACCGGGTCAAAAGTCGCCCAAGGAAACCATTGGGGTGAAAAGGAGCCGCCCGCCTGAGACGATCCCCCGCGTCGCCCCAGACGGACGGCAGCATTCGCCGGACCCCCGCGACGGGAGACCCGGACGTCCTGAGTATAGTTGGCTGATAGCCAGTCAACGCAGGAGTTACAGCATGTCCCCGCGAAGCGCCTCGGTCAATGAAGAGTTGCGACGGCGTTCCCGGGAGCGGCTCCTGCTGGCAGCCCTCGAACTGGTCGGTGAGCGCGGGTACGAGGCCACGACCTTGGGCGACATCGCGGACCGGGCCGGCTCGGCGCGCGGTCTGGTGTCGTACTACTTCCCCGGGAAACGCCAGCTCGTGCAGTCCGCGGTGCACCGCCTGATGCACCGCACACTGGAGGAGGCGCTGGAGCGCGAGCCCCTTACCGACGACGGGCGGGAGCGGATGGCGCGCGCCATCGACGCGATCCTGGGCCTCGCGCACGACCGGCCCGTGCTGATGCGCCAGCACATGGCGGGACTCCTCCAGGGCGAGGGTTTCGTGCAGTGCCCGGAGCAACGGCGGCTGTCCGAGCTGCTCGGCGAGACGATCGCGCGCTACGGCTCGGGGAACGTCCCGTCCGACTACCCGATGCTCCGCGCGCTCCTCATGGGCGCGGTGTACGCGGCGCTCGTGCCGGGGGTGCCGATGCCGATTCCGGTGCTGCGGACCGAGTTGTTCGAACGGTACGGGCTCGACTGGGAGTTGGGGATTCCACCGGACCCCGGTGCGCCGAGCAGAGCGGCCGACACGGACCTGTCGCGGTTCTTCGCGACCGACGACAGGTCCACCGCTGAAAGATCAACGGAGGGTCGTTCGGCCGGGGATCGGTCGGCCGGGGGCAGACCCGCCGACGACCGCCCTACCGGACCCTCCGACGCCTGACGGCCCTGCTCAGCGCCGGGCATGACGAGGCGTCAGAAAGCCCGCGTCGCGCGCCTGGGAGATGAGCCGAAGGGACCGCCGCCGACTGTGTCCGGTCGCGCACATCACCGCGAGGACGGGATCGACGCCTTCCTCCTGGGCCGCGCGGTACTCCTGCGCGACCAGCCGGCGCCCCTCGATGCCACGCGGCCAGGCCGACCGGGCCCGGCGCGCTCCACCCGAATCCGCACTCTCCTCTCCCTCCACCACCTCCGGCTCCAGTCCGCACGCCTCGAAGAGCGGCCCTTCGATCCAGTCGGCGAGCACCGTCAAGTCGTCGAGGGACAGCGCCGGTTGGGCCCGCACGTCCTCCACGGAGACGCACTGTTCGGACACCACGGCGAGCGCGTCGACCCGGGCGCCGTCGGCGAAGGCCAGCCGGACGTGGAACCACGAGGTGGCCCCGTCGTGCTCCTGCACTTCCCACGCGGGCCACACGGACACAGCGCCGTCCGCCGGGCAGCGATCAAAAAGATTAAGAAAGGATGCTTCTAGCACACACGCAACGTAACCGCATGATCACATTCCATACGAACGGACACGCGCGCCCCCTTCGCGTACGGCTGCGCACGGCACCCTGTCAGCGGAGCGCCGGTGGTGCGATCCTGGACCTGTCAGTGGTCTGGCGATCAGCGATCTCCTGTGTGCCTCACGGGTGAGGAGTCCCGCCGTGCTGCGTGTCGCCGTCGTCGGTTCCGGGCCGAGCGGGGTCTACACCGCCCAGAGCCTGGTCCAGCAGGAACCAGGGGTGCTGGTCGACGTCCTGGACCGGCTGCCGTGCCCCTACGGCCTGGTGCGCTACGGCGTCGCGCCGGACCACGAGAAGATCAAGTCGCTCCAGAACAATCTGCGGTCGGTCCTGGAGCACGAGCGGGTGCGGTTCCTCGGCGGGGTGCTGGTGGGGCCCGGCGGGCTTCCGGCCACCCGACTGCGCGAGCTGTACGACGCGGTCGTGTACTGCGTCGGTGCCGCTACCGACCGGCATCTCGGCATTCCCGGCGAGGAGCTGCCGGGCAGCTGGTCGGCGACCGAGTTCGTGTCCTGGTACAGCGCCCACCCGGACTCCGCCGCCGACGGTTTCGTGCTCGGCGCGCGCTCGGCCGTCGTCATCGGCGTGGGCAACGTCGCGGTGGACGTCACGCGGATACTGGCGCGCGGCGCGGCCGAGTTGAGCCGCACCGACATCCCGCAGGCGGCGCTCACCGCACTGGCCGCGAGCGGCGTGACGGACATCCACATGGTGGGCCGGCGCGGACCCTCGCAGGCCCGCTTCACCACCAAGGAGCTGCGCGAGCTGGGCGCTCTCCCGGACACCGAAGTGACCGTGGATCCAGCAGAGTTGGCACTCGACCCGAACTGCCTGGACCTCTCCGCCCTGCCCGCCGCCCCACGCCGCAACGTGGAGGCACTGCGCACCTGGGCGGCGCTCCCGCCCTCCGGTGCCCCGCGCCGTATCCACCTCCGCTTCTTCCTCCGTCCCGTCGAACTCCTCGCCGATACGGGGCGCGTGGGCGCCGTGCGCTTCGAACGCACCGCGCCGGAAGGGCGGGGCGGGGTGACGGGGACGGGTCAATTCGAGGACATCGAGGCGCAGTTGGTGCTGCGCTCGGTGGGCTATCGCGGGGTGCCGCTCGACGGGCTCCCTTTCGACGCCGATCTCGGCACCGTGCCGCATCGGGCGGGCCGCGTCGTGCGCGAGGGCAGGACTGTCCCCGGCGAGTACGTGGCCGGCTGGATCAAGCGCGGCCCGACCGGCGTCATCGGCACCAACCGCCCCGACGCCAAGGAGACGGTGACGTCCCTGCTCCGGGACGCCCCCGTGCTCGTACGACAGGAAGCATCCGAAGACCCCCTCGCCGCGCTGCGCGCCGAAGGGATCGAGCCGGTCGAGTGGGCCGGGTGGGAGGCCATCGAACGGGCCGAGGCGGAGCTGAGGGCCTCGCTCGGGCGGGGTGGTGTGGTCAAACTGCCTGATTGGGAAGCCCTGTTGGCGGCGGTACGAGGGGCGCGCACGTAGCTACCCGTCGACGAGGTCTCCTCCGTACGGAGATGTCGGTGGCGCCTGGCGCAGCAGTCCCGTGGGGACCGTCGCGGCCAACACCCCGTACCCCGCGGGATTCAGGTGCAGCCAGTCGCCCACCTGGAGGGACGCGAGCAGGCGGCGCGGGTCGGCGGGGTCGCGTACGGCGAGGTCGAAATCGATGACCTCGTCGAAACAACCGGCCGTGCGGATCCAGGTGTTGACCGCCTGGCGGGAGGACTCGCGTTCGCCCGCCGGGTCGTCGTAGGAGTTGCCGCCGAAGGGGAGCAGGGTCGCGCCGTAGACGCGGATGCCCTGGGCGTGGGCGCGGACGACGATCTGGAGGTAGGCCGCCAACAGGTCTTCGGTGAGCCGGTGTTGGGCGGCGGGGGTCGCGTCGGCGGTGCCGATGTCGTTGACGCCCTCGAAGACGATGAGGCGGGTGACTCCGCTGCGGGAGAGGACGTCGCGGTCGAGGCGGGCGAGGACGTTGGGGCCGAGGCCGTCGTTGAGGACCCGGTTGCCGCCGGCCGCCTGGTTCAGGATCGCGGTGGCGGCGGTGGCGGGGTGGGTGCGGAGGCGGTCGTAGAGCTGGTCGGGCCAGCGGTCGTTGGCGTTGGTCGTGGAGCCCCGGCCGTCGGTGAGCGAGTCGCCGAGGATCGCCACGGCCGTGGTGGGGCGAGGGGCCAGGACCTCGACGTCGCTCAGCAGGTACCAGTGGTCGACGGGGGTCGCCCCGGGCAGCAGGTCCTGGTCCTCGGTGTGGTCGCCGGTGCGGAGGTACGACGTCGTGCGCGAGCCCGGGTGCGAGGTGAGCGCGAGCGAGGGCTGGCCCGTCGCCAGGTAGGTCGTGACCGTCAGGACGGACGCGGCGGGCAGGATCAAGTCCAGCGGGTCGGAGACCAGTTGGGCGCCGACGGGGACGGTCGCCGCCCTGCGTCCGGCGAAGGTGACCGGCGTGCCGCTGCCGGGCACGATCGCACTCGCTCCCGCCTTGCCGTCCTGCGGGAGCGCCACCGTCACCGCGGTGAGCGGGAGCGGGGTGTCGCCGTAGGCGTTGGAGAAGCGCAGGCGCAGTCTGCGACCTCCGGCGGTGACGCGGAGGGTCTGTCGCAGGGTGGTGTCGACGAGGACCGACCTGGTTCCGGTGAACGGAGCGGGTGGCAGATTGCCGGGCTCGGTGAGCTGGGGCATCGCCGTCCAGGTGTTCACCCAGTGCCCGGCGGAGGGAGCCGGACTCCCTGCTGCGCGTGCGGGGTTGGTGGCGACCAGGGCCGACAGTGCTGTCGTGGTCGTGGCGACGATCGCGGTCCGTCTCGTGGGCTGCACTGAATCCACCTTCCTCGAAAAGGAGTTGGGCACCAGGACGCCGGGGGCTGGTCAACCGACCGTGCAGGCCGTCCCGTTGAGCGTGTAGGCCGTCGGCGCCGCGCTGTTGCCGGTGTGGTTCGCCTGGTAGCCGATGGTCACGCTCGCGCCCGGGGCGACGGTGCCGTCGTACGACGCGTTGGTGGCCGTCACCGCGCCGGCGGCCGGGGCGTACGTGGCGCCCCAGCCGTTGGTGATGGTCTGGCCCGTGGGCAAAGTGAAGCCGAGTTGCCAGCCGTTGACCGTGGTGGTGCCGGTGTTGGTGAGCGTCACGGAGGCGGTGAGGCCGGTGTTCCAGGCGCTGGTCGTGACCGTGACCTTGCAGGGGCCGGTCGAGGGCGGGGGTGTGGTGCCGCCGCCGGTCAGGCCGAAGAAGGTGAGGACGCGGGCGCCCATGCCGGAGGTGTAGAGGTTGTGGGTGACGCCCTGGAGGCTGATGGCCTCGACGGGGGCCTGGTCACCCGTGGCGCCGTAGCGGGTGCGGGTCCAGCCGGTCGCCGGGGAGTCGGTGGCGGCCGGGGTCTGACTGACGCCCTGCACGTTCGTCCACTGTTTGATCTCCTCGCCGAAGTCGGGGTAACGCAGGGTGTCGTCGGCGGTGCCGTGCCAGAGCTGCATGCGCGGGCGGTGTCCGGTGTAGCCCGGGTCGGCGCCCCGCACCAAGTCGCCCCATTCCTGCGGGGTGTGGGTGACGGTGCCGTTCGCGCAGGCGGTGTTCCACTCGGAGCCGTCGGTGGTGGCGAAGCAGCCGAACGGTACGCCGGCGAAGGCGGCGCCTGCCGCGAACACGTCGGGGTAGTCGCCGAGCAGGACGTTCGTCATCATCGCGCCGGAGGAGATGCCCGTGGCGAAGACGCGGGAGGTGTCGGCGGAGTAGGTGCCGGCCACCCAGTCGACCATGGACTTGATGCCGACCGGGTCGCTGCCGCCGTCGCGGTGCAGGGCCTGGGGCGAGGAGACGTCGAAGCACTTGCCGGCGCGGGTGACCGACGGGTAGACGACGATGAACCCCAACTGGTCGGCCAGCGAGGCGTATTCGGTGCCGGAGTACATCGCCGGGCCCGAGCCTCCGCAGTAGTGCACGGCCACGACGATCGCCGGGTGTGCGGTGACGGCGGCCGGGACGTACACGTACATCTGCAGGTTGCTGGGGTTGGCGCCGAAGCCGGTGACCTCGGTGAGGGTCGCGGTGGGGACGGCCTCGGCACGGGCCGCGGCCGGGGGCGCCACGAGCGTCAGGACCGCGAGCAAGGGCACCAGCGCTCCAAAGAGGGCGACGAGCACCGAACGCGGTTTCTTTCTTGCGGACTTGAGGGTGTTGCCGGGTGCGGGTGGCATGGCTTCGTCCCTTCCTGATCGCGGCTCGTGGGGCATCGCTCAGGCAAAGCAGTCGGGGAGAACAACCGGCATCGTGGCATGGACATGAGCCTCATGGAAGCGCTCCCACGCCTCGAATAGTTTCGTGCGGGGCGTTGACTAGAAAGCGCTTGCACCCTACGTTCCGTTCAGATGCGTGACCGCAGATCCTCTCACGGCACATCTCGTTCACGTACGCGATCACCGCACCCCCCGAAAGGACGCACCCGCATGCGTACTCGCCCCCGAAGGTCAGCCCTGACGGCCGCCGCGTTCGCCACCGTCGCCGTGCTCGCGCCCGCCTCGACCGTCGTCGCCCCGGTGGCCGCGGGTGCGGGCACCGGAAAGCTCTGATCACCCCCACCTCGGAGAAGGAATCGGGACATGACTTCTTCCCCATGGCCCCGCGCACTCACCGGCGCGGCGACGGCCTTCGGACTTTCGCTTGGCATGATCATGGCATCCGGCGCGCTCTCGCCGGCCAGTGCCGCCACCTGGCCCACCGCGAGCGGCAGCAAGGCCGTCACCTCACCCATCTCGGTCTCGGGCACCAAGGACTACGGGATGCTGCGCCTGTACGGCAGCGGCGACCTGGGTACGGGCAGCCAGGACGAGAACCAGGGCCCCATCCTGGAACTGGCCCCGGGCGCCGTCGTCAAGAACGTCATCATCGGCTCGCCCGGCGCCGACGGCATCCACTGCCTGGGCAGTTGCACGCTGCAGAACGTCTGGTGGGAGGACGTCGGCGAGGACGCGGCGACCTTCCTGGGCTCCTCGTCGTCCAACGTGTACACCGTCAACGGCGGTGGCGCGAAACAGGCCAGCGACAAGGTGTTCCAGTTCAACGGCGCCGGCACGCTCAACGTCTCCCACTTCGCGGCGCAGACCTTCGGTACGTTCGTCCGCTCGTGCGGCAACTGCAGGACGCAGTACAAGCGCACGATCAACCTCAACGCCATCGAGGCGACCTACAAGGGCAACCGGATCGTCGGCATCAACACCAACTACGGTGACAGCGCGACCCTGAAGGCCATCACGATCGTCGGGGACACCGGCAAGAAGATGATCCCCTGCCAGAAGTACACCGGGAACAACACGGGCAAGGAGCCGACGACCAACGGCTCCGGCGCGGAGGGGACTTACTGCAAGTACGCGACGTCGGACATCACCTACAAATGAGCCCCCCACGGTGACGGCGGCCGTACGAAGCGTCCCCGCACGGCGCTTCGCACGGCCGCTCCGGCTATCCGGACTTCCCCAGTACGGCCGCGATCAACTCCCGCCGGTGGTGCGTGTACGCGGCGCGCAGGGCGGGCCCCGGCCAGTCGGCGGGCAGGAGTTCGGAGGGCAGGACCGGGTCGGCGAGCAAGTGCCGTACGGTGGCGGCCAGTACGGTGAAACGGCCGGTCGGGCGGTCGGCGGTGGCGGTGATCCGGTCGAGCAGCGCCTCGGCCGTCTTCGCCCAGGCCTCAAGTGGCCACAGGGTCGCGGCCAGTTCGCGGGCGGGTTCCTCGGGGCGGGTGGTGAAGTGCCGGGCGACCGCGCCGAGTTCGTCCGGTCGGGGTCGTAGCAGATTGGCCGGGCGGAGCCAGACTCCCTCGCGGAGTTCCGCGAGCCGCAGGGTGGTCAACTCGCCGCGCAGCTCGGCGCGTTCGGCGGGGCCTCGGCCGGTCGCGGTGACGACGGTCATCTCCCAGTCGCCGCCCCAGGGGCGGGTCTCGGGGTGTACGGCGGCGTCCTGGCGGTGCTGGCGTTCCAGCAGGCGGTCGCTGAGCCGGTAGACCGCGTCCGTGCTCCGCAGGTCTCCGGCGGCCACCATCCGGCTGAGCGCGGCGCGGAGCGTGGACGCGGCGACACCGAGGGGTTCGACGGCGCGCAGCAGGTCCCGCACGGGCAGTTCGGGCGGGTGCGTGCCCAGCAGCAGGCTGAGGACGACCGACCGCGCGGACAGCGGGCGCGGGTCAGCCTCGCCGGGCCCTTCCGACACGTTCATCCGCATGGCCTCGTACTCTACGTGGCGATTCTCGTGTTACATCATTGATGCGGTCGCACGGATAGTGCAACACTGCCCGTATGGCCCAGACACTCGCGCACATGTCGCCGCAGTCCCGCAACGCCACGCACGACGTCACCAACCAGGCCCCGCCCCTGACCCCGTACGACGCCTCCGAGGACGCGGCCCTGCTGGAGGGGCTGCGGCGGGAGGGCGCCGGCTGGGCCGAGGAGGACGTGCGGCGGCTCGGTCGGGCGGCGGGCAGCGCGGAGGCGCAGGAGTGGGGCGAGCAGGCCAACCGGCACGAGCCGGAGCT
Organism: Streptomyces sp. NPDC088350; assembly: GCF_044753545.1. NCBI lineage: Bacteria > Bacillati > Actinomycetota > Actinomycetes > Kitasatosporales > Streptomycetaceae > Streptomyces > Streptomyces sp. NPDC088350. Next base: position 363,488 of record NZ_JBIVNL010000005.1, read on the forward strand.
GCGCACCCACGACCGCTACGGCAACCGCGTCGACGAGGTCGAGTTCCACCCGAGCTGGCACCGGCTGATGGGCGTCGCCGTCGCCGAGGGGCTGGCCGGGGCGCCCTGGGCGGACGAGCGCCCCGGCGCCCATGTGGCCCGTACCGCACGGGGGTTGGTGTGGGGACACACCGACGCCGGACACGGCTGCCCGACGTCGATGACGTACGCCGCCGTCCCCGCACTGCGCGCCCAGCCCGAACTGGCCGCCGTCTACGAGCCGTTGCTGACCAGCCGGGTGTACGACCCAGTGCTGCGCGTGCCGACCGAGAAGCGCGGGCTGCTGGCCGGGATGGGGATGACGGAGAAGCAGGGCGGCTCCGACGTCCGTACGAACACCACGGCGGCGACCCCCACCGCCGAACCCGGCGTGTACACGCTGCGCGGGCACAAGTGGTTCACGTCGGCGCCGATGTGCGACGTGTTCCTCGTGCTGGCACAGGCGCCTGACGGACTGTCATGCTTCCTGGTGCCGCGTGTGCTGCCCGACGGCGGTCGCAACGTGTTCCGCATCCAGCGGCTGAAGGACAAGCTGGGCAACCGCTCCAACGCGTCCTCGGAGCCCGAGTTCGACGGGACCGTCGCCTGGCTCGTCGGCCCCGAGGGACGCGGCGTCAAAACCATCATCGAGATGGTCAACTGCACCCGTCTGGACTGCGTGATGATGTCGGCGACGCTGATGCGCAAGACGCTCGTCGAGGCGGGCCACCATGTGCGGTACCGCAGCGCGTTCGGCGCGCGGCTGCTCGAACAGCCGCTGATGCGCAATGTGTTGGCCGATCTCGCGCTGGAGTCGGAGGCCGCCACGACGCTCACCCTGCGGCTGGCGGGCGCGGCCGACCGTGCCGTGCGCGGCGACGACGCCGAGTCGGCGTTCCGCCGTATCGCGACCGCCGTGGGCAAGTACTGGGTCACCAAGCGCGGCCCGGCCTTCACGGCGGAGGCCCTGGAGTGCCTCGGCGGCAACGGCTACGTCGAGGACTCGGGCATGCCCCGCCACTACCGCGAGGCGCCTCTCCTGTCGATCTGGGAGGGTTCGGGGAACGTCAACGCCCTTGATGTACTACGGGCGTTGACCCGTGACGCCGGCACGGCGGAGGCGCTGTTCGCCGAACTCGCCCTGGCGCAGGGGGCGGACGCCCGCCTGGACACGGCCGCGACCCGCCTGAAGACCCGGTTGAGTACGACCACCGAGTCCGGAGCCCGCCGCCTGGTGGAACAGATGGCCCTCACTCTCCAGGCCTCGCTTCTCGTACGGCACGCCCCCGCCCCGGTCGCCGACGCCTTCTGCGCGAGCCGCCTGGGCGGCGACTGGGGGTACGCCTTCGGCACGCTTCCCGACTCCGCCGGCCTCGACGCGATCCTGGCCCGCGCCCTGCCCGAAGGAGACTGACCCTCGGTCACCTCCCGATTCCGCTTCGTTGTCAGTGGCGTGGTGCAGACTCGCGATCAGTTGGCACTTCGCCTGGGGAGGACAACGTGTTGACGGGGATCGACGAGGTCGACTGGGCCTCACTGCGGCATGCGTACGGCAGTGCGGAGGACGTGCCCGGACTGCTCAGAGGACTGGCCTCCACGGACCCCGTCGAGCGGGCGGGCGCCCTCGACGGGATGTACGGCGCGGTGCACCACCAGGGGGCCGTGTACGACGCGACACTCGCCTGTGTTCCGTTTCTGTTCGCGCTCGTCGCGTGCGAAGAGGTCGCGGAGCGCGGCGGGTTGGTGGAACTACTGGTCAGCATCGGACAGGCCGACCAGCCGGAGGAGGGAGCGGATGCCGCCGTCCGCGCGCGGGCCGAGGTCTTCGTCGCACTCGTCGGGGACCGGGACTCCGATGTGCGCCGGGCTGCGGCGGAAGCGCTCGTCCGGTTTCTCGACCAACCCGCCCGCGTGCTGGGCCTGTTGCGGCAGCGGATCACCGTGGAGCGCGACGACCGGGTGCTGCTCGCCCTCGCCGAGAGCCTCGGGCTGTTCGCGCGACGGCACCCGGCCCACGCCACCGAGGCACTGGACATCCTGCTGACGCTCGGCACCCCGCCGTACGATCCCGGGCTACGGCTGGCCGCGCTCGGCCAACTCGCGGGCTGCGCACCCGAACTGCTCCCGGCCGACCTGGTCCCGACGGTCGTAGGACTGCTCGGGGAGCGGTCCGAGCGCCGCCGGTCGGGCTGTTCTGTGCCGGACGGGAGCGGCCCTGCGGACCCGGACACGCTCGCCGGGCGGTTACGGCGGCTGCGGCCCTCGGACGAGGAGGGCGCGTATCTGCTGCGTACGCTCCACACCGCGCTCGGCGATCGGGTGACCGACCGGATCGCCCTGCTGGAAGGGCAGTTGACCAGCCCGGACACGGCCGACCGGTGCAACGGGGTGTGGATGGCGGCGGGCCTGTTCCGCGAGTGGCGTGCCGACTGTTCGATGCCCGTCGCGCTGATCGGTGAGCAACTGGGCGCGGGGGGCGATCTGTTGCGTGATGCGTCGGTGTCCGTCCTGGGGGATCTCTTCCACCTGGCGGCGCCTGCCGCCGGTCACCTCCACGCGCTGGTGACCGCGCGCCCCGATCTGTGGGTGCACCGCTGGGAGCGCGGGGCGCCGACCCTGGGCGGTCCGCTCAAGGCCCTTGCCCGCAGCGGCGATCCACGGGCGACACCGGTGCTGGCCCAGGTCCTCGCGCGGCCGGTCGTACCCGACGATCTGGGGCGGGTGATCATCCACCTGGGCCGGTCCGCCGCACCGCTCGCCCCGGCGCTGCGACAGCGGCTCGGCCAGGTGCCTCTCGACTCCCCCGAGACGTACGACCGTGCCGTACCGCTGCTGTCGGCGCTGACCGCGCTCGCCGACCGGGAGGCCGTCCCGGAGGTGCTGCGGCTGGTGCGCGGGATGGCGGACGGGGTGCGGTCGGGGCACCGGGTGGTGGAGTCGGCGGTTCGGGCGCTCGACGCGTTCGGGAGCGGTGCGGACGGGGTCGTACCGGTGCTGCGGGGGTTGCTGGAGTCCGCGTGCGCGGGTGCCGCGGCGGGTGCGTTGTGGTCGGTGGAGGGGGATGCGGCGGCCGTACTGCCGGTGTTGGTACGGGAGTTGGCGGGGGCGGATGCGCGGCGGCGCCGGGTTGCCGCGGAGGTGGTGGGGCGGGTGGGGTCGCCCGCGCGGGCCGCGTCGCCCGGGTTGGCGCGGATGATCGAGGCGGAGTGCGAGGGGGAGCGGACCGCGGGCGCCTGTGCGCTGTGGCGGGTCACCGGAGATGTGGAGCGGGTGCTTCCGGCGCTGCGGTCGGCCTGGACGGAGCATCCGTGGGTGCGGGGCACGGTTGCCGCGTGCCTGGTCGAGATGGGGGTGTCCGGGGCTCCGCTGCACGACTTGGTGGAGGCGGAACTCGCGGCTCCGCGACGGCACCTGGCGCGTTCCGGCGGCCATGGCAGCCAGGACGTCCTGGAGGACGAGCGGTTGTTGCGGGTGTGCCGGGAGGTGGTGACACCCTAGAGGTGAGCGTGGCAGACGTGACGAGAGCCCCCCGGCATGCGGCCCGCACGCCAGGGGCGCTCGGTCGTACGTCGGGGCGCTCAGCCCGTCTTCCGGCCCCACAGCGGGCCGAAGCGTGCCCAGTCCTCGTCCCACTGGTCCATGCGCCGGCGTTCCAGGCGGCCCCGGAGGGCCCGGGCGCCGGCGAAGGGGACGGCCGCCGCTCCCACTCCCAGCAGGGTGCCGATGAGTGTGGCCCGGAGCCGAGCCTGCGAGGCCGTCGCGGGCCTGGTCACCAGGTGGCCCTGCGGGTCGGTCCAGACGGTCACCGGAGTGCCGAGGGCGCTGCCGGAGGGAACGCGTATCTGGCCGGTGTGCGAGGAGCCGTCGGTGGCGGTCCAGCGGACCTTCGCCCAGACCGGTTCGCTGTTCGTTCTGCTGTCGTTCGCCGGGGAGGAGGGGCCGGGCGCGTCCTGGGTCACCAGGGCGACGACGGGTTTCCAGTCGACGCGTTCCTGGGCCAGTTCGTGTTCGACGGACCGGGTCGCCGTCAGACCGGCCAGCACACCGGCGAGGACGGTGATCAGCCAGGCGCCGAGCACGATCCACGATTCCACCGCATCGGCGCGGCGCTTGAGCGGGTTGCGCCGCCACCGCCACAGCCACACCTTCGGACCTCGGAACGCCATCGAAGGCATCCTCCTCATGAACGCACTCACCTACCGAACCGCCCTCCCATACGGGAGACGTCTGCTCGATGCTCACGACGAATACCCCGAGTCGACGGTCGCACGGCTGCCCGGACTCGCGCAGGCACTTCGCGCGAAGCCCCCGCGGATCCGCCACCCAGGCCGCTCCCGACGCCCTGACCTGCGGTGATGTCGGTTCCAGGGGTGACTGTCAGTGGTGGGGTGCAGACTGGCGAGTGATGGGGGCAAAGTCGCCAAAAACGCAGCGGAGGTGACCGGGATGGCCGAGGTACTGCTCGCGGTGGGCACACGAAAAGGCCTGTTCATCGGGCGTAGGCGGGGTGGCGTCTGGGAGTTCGACGAGAGTCCGTACTTCAACGCGCAGGCGCTGTATTCGGTCGCCGTCGACACGCGTGGCCCCACGCCGAGACTGCTGGCCGGTGGTGACAGCGCGCACTGGGGTCCGTCCGTGTTCCACTCCGACGACCTGGGCCGCACCTGGGTCGAGCCGGAGCGGCCGGCCGTCAAGTTCCCCAAGGACACGGGGGCTTCACTGGAGCGGGTGTGGCAGCTGCACCCGGCGGCGGCGGAACCCGAGGTGGTGTACGCGGGTACGGAACCGGCGGCGCTGTACCGCTCCGAGGACCGGGGCGAGAGCTTCGCACTCGTCCGCCCTCTGTGGGAGCACCCCACCCGCTCGCGGTGGGTGCCGGGCGGCGGCGGAGAGGGACTGCACACGATCCTCACCGACGAGCGCGATCCGCGGGCCGTGACGGTCGCCGTCTCGACGGCGGGCGTGTTCCGTACGAGCGACGGCGGCGCGAGCTGGGAGCCGTCCAACTCCGGTGTCTCCGCGGTGTTCCTGCCGGATCCGCACCCGGAGTTCGGCCAGTGCGTGCACAAGATCGCGCAGGACGCGGCGACTCCGGACCGGTTGTATCTGCAGAACCACTGGGGGGTGTACCGCAGCGACGACGCGGGCGCGCACTGGACCGACATCGGCGCGGGCCTGCCCTCCACGTTCGGCTTCGCGGCGGCGGCCCATCCCCATCGCGGCGACACGGCGTACGTGTTCCCGATCAACGCCGACTCCGACCGGGTGCCCGCCGACCGCCGGTGCCGGGTCTTCCGTACGGCGGACGCGGGCCGGAGCTGGGAGCCGCTGTCGGCGGGGCTGCCGTCCGAGGACCACTACGGCACGGTGTTGCGGGACGCGATGTGCACGGACGGCGCGGACCCGGCGGGCGTGTACTTCGGCAATCGCAACGGCGAGGTGTTCGCGTCGGACGACGACGGCGACAGCTGGCGGCAGTTGGCGTCGCATCTCCCCGATGTGCTGTGCGTCCGCGCGGCGGTCGTCGCATGAGGGCGCGAGCATCTGGGACAGCAACTCCCGCGAGGGGAAGCTTCGTTCAGAGATGCCGACGGTTCGGTCGTTCCCGGTCGGGCTCGGGCCACCGGTTGATCGCCGGGCCCTGTACGGCAGTAGGGTGACGCCCGTGGCACCACGACCGTTGCATGAGATCGTCGAACCGGGCTGGGCGAAAGCCCTGGAACCCGTGGCCGGACGCGTCGCCGGGATGGGGGACTTCCTGCGCGCGGAGATCGCCGCCGGGCGCACCTATCTACCGGCCGGGCCGCATGTCCTGCGGGCCTTCCAGCAGCCCTTCGACGACGTCCGCGTCCTGATCGTCGGACAGGACCCCTACCCGACTCCGGGGCACGCGGTGGGGCTGTCGTTCTCGGTGGCCCCCGAGGTACGTCCGCTCCCGCCGAGCCTGCTCAACATCTACCAGGAGCTCAACACGGACCTGGGGCTGCCCCAGCCGTCCAACGGCGATCTGACCCCGTGGAGCCGGCAGGGGGTGCTGCTGCTCAACAGGGCGCTCACCACTGCCCCGCGCAGTCCCGCCGCCCATCGCGGCAAGGGCTGGGAAGAGGTCACCGAGCAGGCGATACGCGCCCTGGCCGCACGCGGCAAGCCCCTGGTGTCGATCCTGTGGGGCCGCGACGCCCGCAATCTGCGCCCTCTCCTCGGCGACCTGCCCTCGGTGGAGTCCTCCCACCCCTCCCCGATGTCGGCCGACCGAGGCTTCTTCGGCTCCCGCCCCTTCAGCCGCGCCAACGACCTGCTGGTCCGGCAAGGGGGACAACCGGTGGACTGGCGCTTGCCGTGACCGTCCCCGGGGACGGGTCGGACAGATCGGACGGGGCGGACTGCGCGCGTCGATTTCTCGCCGTTGACTCCGGAGGCTCCGGGCTCCGTGTCGTCGTGGGCGAGGTCGGGCGCCGGGCGTCCGGGCCGCTTGTGTCCGGGGAACCCGTGCGGACCGGGGCGCGTGGGATCGATGCCGGGCATTTCATGGAGCGACTGGTGCCCATGGTGCGTTCCTCGGTCGGTGGGGCCGGGGTGGGCGACATCGGTACGGCGGTGATCGGGGCCGCCGGGCTCGCCACCCTCGGGGACGAGCTGCGGGACGCACTGCCGGGGGCGTTGGCGCGGGAGTTCGGGGTGCGGACGGTCGCGCTGGTCGCCGATGCCGTCAGCGCCTATGCCGGCGCCCTCGGGGCGCGGCCCGGGGCCGTGGTCGCCGCCGGTACCGGGCTCATCGCGATCGGTACCGATCTCGCCGGGTGGCGGCGGGCGGACGGGTGGGGGCATCTGCTCGGTGACTGCGGTGGTGGGGCCTGGATCGGGCGGTCCGGGCTGGAGGCGGCGCTGCGCGCGTACGACGGGCGGGACGGCGGTTCCGGTGCGTTGTTGAGGTGCGCCGAGGAGCAGTTCGGGGCGATGACGGGGTTGCCGGGCACGTTGTATCCGCGGCCGGACCGGGCCGCCGTGCTCGCCTCCTTCGCGCCCCGCGTCGCCGCGTGCGCTCCGGACGATCCGGTGGCCGCCGGTATTCTGCGTGCCGCCGCACGGCACATGGCCGAGTCCGCCGTCGCGGTCTGCCCGGCCACCGGTGAGCCCCAAGTCGCCGTCACCGGTGGACTGTTCAAGATGGGCGGCCCTCTCCTCGTACCCCTGGACGAGGAGTTGGCGAAACGGTTGCCCCATGCGCGGCGGGTCGCGGCGGAGGGTGATCCGCTGGACGGTGCCGTGCGGATCGCGGGTGATCTCGCGATGGGCGCGCTGACTCTGCCGGGTGACGACGTGATGCTGAGCGTGGTGACCGTAAAAGGACGAGGTGATCACTTCTGATCCGTACGTAACTCATCAGACAAAACAGGACGGATACCGCTCACCTGCACCCTCCCCGAACAGGGGAGCCCAGGAAGCCAGTAACATGCGTCGCCATGAGCTCCCCCACTGGGCCCGCGTCCGGCCTGCCAGTACGAATGCCGCGACCTCGCCAGCCCGGGCGGCACCGCCGCCCCGAGCAGCTGGCGGCTCCCGAGGGCGCGCCCGCGTTCGTCCTCGCCGTGCCGGGTTCGCCCAGCGCCGCCACGCGCAGTCTCGCCGAGGAGGTCGTGAGCATCGCGCGCTCCGAGCTGCCCGGTCTCGACGGGCGCATCGGTTACCTCGACGGGGACGACGCCGAGTTCCCCACGCTGACGTCGGTGCTCGCGCACGCCGCCGAGGAGCGCACCGCCCGCTTCGAGCAGGCCAGGGCCGCCGGTGCCGACGTCAAGGAGCCCGACGGTCCCGTGGCCGTCGTGGTACCGCTGCTCGCCGGTCCGGACAGCGCGCTGCTGCGCCAGGTCCGCCAGGCCGTCATGGACAGCCGTGTCGCGGCCGACCTGACCGATGTGCTCGGCCCGCACCCGTTGCTCGCCGAGGCGCTGCACGTGCGGCTGTCCGAGGCGGGTCTTGCCCGTGCCGACCGCGCCCGGCTGTTCACCGTGGCGACCGCCGCGGACGGCATCATCCTCGCGTCCGTGGGTGGCGAGGAGGCCGTGCAGGCGGCCGGTATCACCGGCATGCTGCTCGCCGCGCGGCTCGCCGTGCCGGTGATGGCGGCGGCGCTGGACCAGGAAGGTTCGATCGCGGCGATCGCCGAGCAGCTGCGCGGGTCGGGCTCGCAGCAGCTGGCGCTGGCGCCGTACCTGATCGGTCCGGAGATCGACCCGGGTCTGCTGCAGGCCGCCGCCGCCGAGGCCGGCTGCTCCGCCGCCGAGGCGCTCGGCCCGTACCCGGCGATCGGCAAGCTCGCGCTCGCCAAGTACACGACGGCGCTGGGTATCGCGCCGCCGCAGCCGCAGGGCGCTCCGGTTCGCTGATCCACCCCGCACGCGTCACGCCGTAGCGCCGAAAGGGCCCCTCCTCACGCGGGAGTGGGCCCTTCGGCATGCCGTGGCGAGAACGGCGAGGTCAGTCGAACACCACGCAGGAGGCGGCGGTCACGGAGAGCGAGCCGCCGGGTCGCGGGATGCCGGTGGCGGGGTCGAGGGCGAACCAGGTCACGTCGCCGGAGCGCTCGTTCGCCACGTACAGGTAGCCCCCGGCCTCGGCGATCGCGCGCGGCCAGTGGCCTCCGCAGGGCACCGTGCCGACCAGTCGCAGGCCCTCGCCCTCGACGGCGAGCACGGAGAGGACGTCCTCGCCGCGGGTCGCCGTCCAGACGAAGCGGCCGTCCGGGGAGGTCACGATGCCCGAGGGGTACGCGGCGTCGCCGGCCGGGGCGCCCGGCAGCACCTGCGTCTCGGCCAGCGGCTTCAGTGCGCCGCTCTCGGCGTCCCAGCGGCAGACGGTGACGGTCGGCGTGAGTTCGTTGAGGACGTAGGCGTGGGTACCGTCCGGGTGGAAGGCCAGGTGGCGGGGGCCGGAGCCGGGACGCAGGGCGATCTCGCGGTGGAGTTCGGGGCGTCCGTCGTCGAGGGTGCACACCCGCACGGAGTCGGTGCCGAGGTCGACGCTGACCGCCCAGCGACCGCTCGGGTCGGGCTGGATCTGGTGGGCGTGCGGACCCTGCTGACGGCGCTCGTGCGGGCCCGAGCCGGTGTGCCGGAGCTGTCCGGAGGGGCTGCCCGCCAGCGTGCCGTCCGGGCGGACCGGCACGGCGGTGACGCTGCCGGACCCGTAGTCGGCGGTGAGGACGTGGCCCGCGAACAGGCTCAGGTGGGTCGGTCCCGCGCCGACGGGCACCGGCGGACCGAGCGGTTCGGGCTTGTCGCCGTGCACGCGGTACGCGGCCACCGCGCCCTCGGCCGTCTCGCTGACGGCGTAGAGGGTGTCCCCGTCGGGGGCCAGGGCCAGGTACGAGGGGTCGGGGACGCAGTCGACACCGCTCAGGACGGTCAGCGCGCCGCTGTCCGCGTCCACGGCCGCCGCGACGACACCCGGGCCGCCCGCCGCCGTGAACGACCCGATGAAGGCCCGCCGCCCCCGCCTGCCGCCGTCTGTCACCGCTGTCCCCTCTCGGTCAGTGCTGTCCGGGGTGACGGTAGCAGTCGATCATGAACGGTCTAGACCAAAGTGCCGAGCCGGTTCCGGCGGGGCATGCCGGACCGCGTGCACAGGGGCTTCGCGAGTTCGGCGAGGGCGCGTTCCAGGCCGTGGAGGTGGACCGGCGCGGGTTCCGTGGGCGGGCGCGCCGGAGTGGCCGCGAGCGGCGACGCGTCGCCGTCGGTGAGGGCCTCGACCGCCCTCTCGACACGCCGCCGACAAGCGGCTCACAGGCGTGCGCTGTCCGAAGCTTCCCGTTCCACCAGGCCGAACCGACTCACGCTCCCACGAGGCGCGAGCCGGATCCTGCCCGCAGCGGCTCGGCCAGTTCCACGAGGGCGCGCTCCAGACCGTGCAGGTGCGCCAGCGCGGGTTCGACCGGTGGCCGGGCCGACGTGGCCGTGAGCGGCGACGCGTCGCCGTCGGTGAGCGTCTCCACCGACATCTCCACGCGCCGACAGGCCGCGGCCAGGCGGACGTCGTGGGAGGCCTCCGGGTCGGCGGCCACGGTGGCGAGGCCGCGGATCTCGCGGGCGCAGTCGTCGAGCAGGGCCAGCACCCGGCGAGCGCGCCGCTTGCGGCCGAGCACGGGGTTCAGCGGGTGGACGAGGGGCGCGACGGAAAGCCGTACCCGGCCGAGGAGTTGCTCCAGTTCGGCGACGCGTCCGGCGGGGTCGGCCGTGGCGGAACCGGCGAGGCGGGCGGCGGCCTCGGCGGTGCAGGCGCGGACGCAGCGCAGGGCGCGCTGGATCCAGGCGTCCGTGGTGGTGTGGGTGGTCACCGGCAGCACGAGGAGGACGGCCAGTACGGCACCGAGCGCGCCGACGCCGGTCTCCGCGAACCGGAGGGCCAGCAGGGCGGGGTTCAGGACACCGAGGAGGCCGTAGAGCAGCTCTGCCATCAAGGTCACCGAGAGCATCATCCAGGTGTAGGAGACGGCGGCCGAGTAGAAGATGACGAAGACGCAGACGGCCACCAGGATCGCGGTGGGGACGGTGGCGCCGTCGACGGGTACGGCGACGAGCAGGCCCAGGGTGATGCCGAGGACCGTGCCGAGGACGCGGCGGAAGCCGCGGACCACGGTCTCGCCGCGTGAGGCGGTGTTGACGAAGATCCACCAGGTGGCGCCGACGGCCCAGTACCAGCGCTGCCCGGACACCAACTGGCCCACCACGAGGGCGAATCCGGCGCCTGCGGTCGCCTGGACGGCCTGCCGGGTGGTCACCCGGGCCAGGCCTCGGCCGGCCGGCGGGGCGGGTACGGCGGCCGGGGGCAGCCGGCGCTCGTAGCACCACAAGCCGAAGCGGACCGCCGCGGCGGTGAGGACGGAGAGGACGACCGCCGTGGAGAGCGCGGGCAGTTGGTCTGTGGTCGCGTGCAGGAACTGCGCCACGAAGAAGGTCATGAACGCGAAGACGCCGAGGCTGTGGCCGCGCGGTCCCCAGCGGCGGGCGTAGACGCCGGCGCCGACCACGGCGAGGAAGGTGAGGTCGCGGGCGACGGGGTGGTCGTGCAGTTCGGCCGCGGCGGCGAGCACCGGCAGGCCCACGCAGGGCAGCAGCGCGGTGGTGACCGCCTGCCCGCGCACGGTGGGGTCCGTGACCGTGAACAGGGCGAGCAGCGCGGCGAGGCCACCGGTGACGGCACCCGCGAGGGACTGTCCGGTCAGCCCGCAGGCGACGACCGCGAGGCCGATGCCGAGGACGGCCCGACCGGCGAAACGCAGCCGTACGCGCCCCGGGTCCGGAGCCACGAACACCCTCTTCAGCACTGCTCCCCGCTCCCTGCGCATACCTCTGGACACCGGCATGAAAAAGGCGCCGCGGAGGTCCGCAGCGCCATCGACGTGCCCATGAGAGCACCGTCGAGGCGGCTGGCTCAAGTGGCTCCCGATCAGATGGACCATTGGCTCAGTCGCAGTACGCAGGGCCATTGGTACAGTCTTCCGTCATGAGCGTGGACGAACTCGACACCCGCATCCTGCGGCTCCTCCTGGAGCAGCCCCGCACCAGCGTGCGCGAGTACGCCCGCCTGCTCGGCGTGGCTCGCGGCACGCTCCAGGCGCGGCTCGACCGGATGGAGCGGGACGGGGTGATCACCGGTACGGGGCCCTTCCTGTCCCCCGCCGCGCTCGGCCACCCTGTGCTCGCGTTCGTGCACATCGAGGTCACGCAGGGGCATCTCGACGAGGTGGGGGACGCGCTGGCCGCCGTACCGGAGATCGTGGAGGCGTTCTCGATCACCGGTGGCGGGGATCTGCTCACCCGGGTCGTGGCGCGGGACAACGGTCATCTGGAGGACGTGATCCAGCAGTTGATCAGCCTGCCGGGTGTGGTCCGCACCCGCACCGAGATGGCGTTGCGCGAGCGCGTACCGCACCGGTTGCTGCCGCTCGTGGAGTCGATCGGCCGCGCGGCCGGGAAGTGATCCTTGGCATCCTGGCCCCATGAGCAACCTCGGCGGCCTCTCGGTCATCTTCGATCTCGACGGAACACTCGTGGACAGCGAGCCGAACTACTACGAAGCCACCCGGCGGACCCTCGCCGAGCACGGCGTCCCGGACTTCACCTGGGCTCAGCACGAGCGCTTCGTCGGCATCAGCACCCAGGAGACCCTCGCCCTCCTGAAGGAGCGCCACGGGCTGAACGCGCCGGTGGCGGAACTGCTCGCGGAGACGAACCGCCGTTATCTGGCACTGGCCCGGGCCGCCACGCGGGTGTACCCGGAGATGCGGAAGTTCGTGGAGCTGCTGGCGGCCGAGGGGGTGCCGATGGCGGTGGCGTCGGGTTCGTCGCCGGAGGCCATCGAGGCGATCCTGACGGGCACCGGGCTGGACGCGTCGCTGCGGACCGTGGTCTCGGCGGACGAGGTCGCGCGGGGCAAGCCCGCGCCGGACGTCTTCCTGGAGGCCGCACGCAGGCTCGGGGCGGCTCCGGCGGACTGCGTGGTCCTGGAGGACGCGGCTCCGGGCGCGGCGGCGGCGCACGCGGCCGGGATGCGCTGCGTCGCGATCCCTTACGTGGCCGCGCAGGCCGACGCCCCCGAGTTCGCCACGGCGGGACTGCTGCTGCGGGGTGGCCAGGCGGAGTTCGGCGCGCAGCGGGCGTACGACTGGCTGACCGGGGGTCTCACGGCGTAAAACCCGAATGCGCCCGCTTGTTCGGGTCTGGGACCATGCCGGAATGATCGACCGACTCGAACCGCTGGTCATCCGGCACACGTTCCGCGTCCCCACGCCCACCGGCCCTGTTGGCGAAGGCGCCACCGCCGCACGGCAGTTGGACGCCGCGCTGCTGTCCGTGGGCTTCAAGCTCTCCCCGGAGCTGCTGGAACGGCTGTCGGGGCTGTCCGAGGAGACGGTCGTCGGCATCGCCGCGCGCACCCTGCCGACCGTCCGCGAACTGGTCGGCGATCACGTTCGGCACAACGTCTACTTCATCGACTTCCCGGCCAACGTGCCCGACACCGTGGACTTCTGGATGTCGTGCGTCGCCGAGGCGTTCCGCGACAAGGAGACCCCGGCAGCGACGCTCAGGCAGCTGCGGACCGGCGTGGTGAACCTGCTCGACCTGCCGACCTACGGCAGGTACCAGCACACGTACGCCGAGATGCTGGCCGCGCAGGACGAGTTGATCGCGGCGGCGGGCGACCGGCTCACAGTGCTGCACGCGGGCGGCGAGGCGGCCGAGGAACTCACCGCCCTGTACGTGGCGTTGGCGGGCAGCGGCACTCCGCTGAGCGAGGAGCACCGGGGTGATCTGCGGGCGTTGGCCGAGTGGTGCGTCGACGGGCCGCAGCCCGAGGCGATCCCGGTCCGGGAGAACCGCGCTCTCGTCAACCAGGCCCGCCTGAAGGCGGGTTCGGAGCTTCTGCTGGACACCGTGACCGATGTGCTGCGGCTGGCCTGCGCGCTGTCGGACGGCGATCCGACGCTGACGGAGCCGACCCGATTCCGGTCGCTGTCCCGGCCGGTGCGGCGGGCGCTGCTCGCGGCGCTGGACGCGGTGGTCGGCGCGTCCCCCGCCAAGCTTGCCGACGTGACCGTGTACCGCGAGGAGTGGAAGCGGCTCGGCGAGCGGCTGCACCCGCACGAGTACCCGCAGTGGCCGCATGCCGCCGAGGTGTTCGCGGTCGCTCGGGGCGAGCTGAGGGCGCGGTCGTTCGACGGCCGGGTCGAGGAACTCCTCGCCGTGAACGACGTGTTGGGGGCGGTGAAGCTGCTGAAGTCCGCGCCCGGCAAGCTGTTCCGCGCGCTGGACCGGCTGTTGCGCACCGCGCTCACGCAGGAGGAGCGGGACGCCGTGGTGGCCGCCGCCGAGCAGGTGGTGCCCGAGGTGTCCGGCCGGGTCGTGCTGTCGGTGCGCGAGCACCTGCACAACAGGGCCCGGGACACCGGGGAGTTGCGGGTGTTCGTGAACCGGCGCGGCCGTGCCTGGGTGACCGACGACGAGCGGTCGGTCGTAGGACCGGCCGAGCGGGCGCGGCTGATTGCCGTGCTCGACGACGAGACGCGGCGTCGACTGCCTTCGCCGGAGCGGCTGTTGGTCGATCCGGAGGTGCTCGACGTGGCGCTGCCGTTGAGCGGGAAGGCGACGGCGGCCGGGCTCGGTGTGCTGCCACGTGGGTCGCTGTCGCCGGTGGAGGGCGAGTTGCTGCGCTTCTTCGTGTACTGGAAGGAGACAGAGCAGCGCACCGACTTCGACCTGTCGGCGCTGCTGCTCAACGCGGACTACTCGACGAACACCTGGTTGTCGTACACCTCGCTCACCGAGGTCGAGGGCGAGCACTCCGGTGACATCACCGAAGCGCCGGACGGGGCCTCGGAGTTCATCGATCTGCGGCTGGGCGCCGTGCGCGGGGCGTTCATCGTGCCGCAGGTCAACATCTTCGCGGGCGAGGGCTTCGAGGAGGTCGAGGAGTCGTTCTTCGGGTTCATGCTGCGCGAGGGCGAGCAGCGGGGGCGGCCGTTCGAGCCGCGTACCGTGCGCATGAAGTCGGAGCTGCGCGGTGCGGGCCGGGTCGCGCTGCCGCTGGTGTTCCTGCGCGGGGACGACGGCCGCTGGCGGGCGAAGTGGCTGCACCTGTATCTCAAGGGCAGCCCCTCGGCGAACCGGGTGGAGGAGAACCGGGTGACGGTGGCCAACCTGCTGCGCGGCATCGTCGAGCGCGAGCAGCTCACGGTCCGCCATCTCGTCGGCCTGATGACCGGGGAGAGCACGACCGTCACGCTGTGGGACGGCGAGACCGTCCCGGTCGGTCCGGTCACCTATATCGGGCTGCGCCGCCCGGACGAACTGCCCGCGGGATCGCGGATCGTCACTCCCGAAAACCTGCGCGACCTGATCCCCGACTGACTGATAGCGTCGACCTCGGCGAGGCCATGAGCGGGCTTCCTTCTCACACTCCTTGAATCCAGTCCGTTCGCTTTCCTCGCCCTCGACGTGCCGTGAGGGGTGCCCCAGGGTGCCCCTCACGGCTTTTTTCCGCCCAAAACCGCTCTTCCCGCACTTGTGGGACAATCCTCTATGCGCGGACGAAAGGCCACTCCAGTGAGCAGAGCGAACGACGGGGCCGGCTACGAGAGCCTGCGGCTCGACCGCTCAGGTCAGGCCGAGGCCTTCGATGCCATCGGGGACCGTTACGACGAGGCCTTCCCGCACAAGGAGGGCCAGCTCGGCGCCGGTGAGTGGCTGGTGGCGTCCCTCGAACCGGGCTCCCGCGTACTGGACCTCGGCTGCGGCACGGGCGTGCCGACCGCCCGCCAACTGACGGACGCGGGCCTCGACGTCGTGGGCGTGGACCTGTCCGGGCGGATGGTGGAGCTGGCCCGGACGTACGTCCCCGCCGCCACCTTCCACCAGCTGGACATCGCGGACCTGCGCCCGGGCGGCCCCACGGACCTGGGCCGTTTCGACGGTGTCGCCGCGTTCTTCTCCCTGCTGATGCTGCCGCGCGCGGAGATCCCCCTCGCGCTGCGCACGATCCACCACCTGCTGACTCCGGGCGGTCTGTTCGCCCTGTCGATGGTGGAGGCGCATGTGGACGACTTCGCGATCCCGTTCCTCGGCAACACGATCAGGGTCTCCGGCTATCTCCTCGACGACCTGTTCAAGATCCTGGACACCGCGGGCTTCGAGATCATGAAGGAGACCTCCTACACCTACGCTCCGGCGGCCGGTGACGTCCCGCCCGAGGAACAGGTCTTCCTCTGCTGCCGACGGCGCGACTGAGGCCGTAGCACCGACACGGCGGCCTTGCCGGCCGCACCAGTGGACGGGACGAAGCGTGACGGAGCACCACAGCCCCCGCGAAGGCCCCGCCGGAACCTCCCGGCGAGGCGGTTCGCCGAGCGGCTCGGGCCCCGTCGTGTGGCCGGCGTCGGCACCGCAGACCGACCGGCTCCAGTACCTCGATGTGGCGACCCGGCGGATCGCGCGCGGGATGGACCTGGACGAGACGCTGCGGGAGCTGCGGTGGGCGGCGGTGCCCGCCTTCGCCGACGCGATCGTCATCCACCTGCACGATCCGCTGCCCGTGGGGGACGAGAGGTCGGCCGCGCCCGTCGTCCTGCAGCTGCACAGCGTCGACCGGGCGCCGGAAGCCGGCACCGCTCTCCTGATGCCGCACGCCGAGTACGCGAGCGTGACGGAGCGGGTACAGCCGACGCCCGACGGCAGGCTCGCGAAGCTGCTCCTGGCCGGCCGGCCCGCCTTCGGCGACGCGCCGGACATCGCCCCCGCCGTGGCCGAACTGCTCGGGCCCGCGGCGAGCGCTCCGGGAACGCTGCCGCCGGGCCGCCGGCTGATCATCGCCCCGCTGCACGGCCGCCACCACGTCATGGGCACCGTCGTGCTCCTGCGCCGCCCGGACCGCTCCGCGTTCACCGGCGACGACCTCCTCGTCGCCTCCCAGCTGGCCACCCACACCGCGATCGGCGTCCAGAAGGCGGTGATGTACGGCCACGAGGCCTCCGTCGCGGACACGCTCCAGCGCACGATGCTCCCGTCGTCGCTGCCCGAGCCGACCGGCGTCCAGCTGGCCAGCCGCTATCTGCCCGCCTCGAAGACCGCGCAGGTCGGCGGCGACTGGTACGACGCGATACCGCTGCCCGGCAACCGGGTCGCGCTGATCGTCGGGGACGTCATGGGCCACTCCATGACCTCGGCCGCGATCATGGGCCAGCTGCGCACCATCGTGCAGACCCTCGCCGGCCTCGACCTGCCCCCGCACGAGGTGCTGCACCACCTCGACGAACAGGCCCAGCGGCTCGGCAGCGACCACATCGCGACCTGCCTGTACGCGATCTACGATCCGATCTCGCACCGCCTGCTCATGGCCAACGCGGGCCACCCGCCGGCCGTACTGCTGCGCCCGAACGGCCACGCGGAAGTCCTGCGCGTCCCGCCGGGCGCCCCGATCGGGGTCGGCGGTGTCGTCTTCGAGTCCGTGGAGATGCCCGCGCCCACCGGCACCACCCTGGTGCTGTACACCGACGGCCTGGTCGAGTCCCGGGACACCGACGTGGGGACGGGTGTCGAGGCCCTGCGCACCCACCTCCAGTCCACCCGGCACGGACACCGCCTCTTCTCGCTGGAGCGGCTGTGCGACCGGATCCTCACCGCGCTCGCGCCGGGCCCCCGCGACGACGACATCGCCCTGCTCACCGCCCGCTTCGAGGGTTTCCCCCCGGACAGCGTCGGCTACTGGCACCTCGACCCCCACCCCCTCACCGCCGGCCAGGCCCGCCGGCTGACCCGCAGGGTGCTGCGCCGCTGGGGCCTGGACGCCCTCCTCGACACCACGGAACTCATGGTCAGCGAGGTCGTCACGAACGCCGTACGGTACGCGTCGCGCCCGATCTCCCTACGGCTGCTGCGCACCGACGTGCTGCGCTGCGAGGTGACCGACGACTCGCCCCTGGTGCCCCGGATGCGACAGGCGGCGCCGGGTGACGAGGGCGGTCGCGGACTGTTCCTTGTCGACCGGCTCGCGCAGCGCTGGGGGGCGACGCGACTGAGCACGGGGAAGGTGGTGTGGTTCGAGCAGCGGATCCCGAAAGAGCCGCTGTATCACGGGAGTTGATGGCCGGATCACGGAAGTCGGCGCTCAGGCCGGTCCAACTCCCGTGCCGCCCTTGAGGCGTTCCAGGTCGGAGGGGCGGACCTGGATGACGACGACGGCGATCAGCGCGGCGACGACGGTGAAGATCGCCGCCATGACGAAGGCGGCCGAGGCACCGGCGGTGAGGACGTGGTCGCCCCAGGTGCCCGGGAGTTGGCCGGTGTGCCGGAAGCGGAGGCGTTCGGCCGGGGTCGCCTGGGCGAGGAACGCGGGGATCTGGTCCTTCGCCTCGTTGCGGCTCGCCGTACCGAACATCGTGACCAGGATGGACAGGCCCAGCGAACCGCCCACCTGCTGCGTGACGTTGAGGAGTCCGGAGGCCGCGCCGGTCTCCTGGACGGGCACGTCGGAGAGTGCCATCAGGGTCAGGGAGACGAACTCCATGCCCATGCCCAGGCTGAACACCAGCATCGGGCCGAGGACACTGCCCAGGTAGGTGGAGTGGACGTCCGTCAGCGTCAGCCAGGACAGGCCCGCGGCGGCGAGGATCGCGCCCACCACCATGAACGGCTTGGGGCCGAAGGTCGGCAGGAACCGTGAGGCAAGGCCCGCGCCGACCGCGATGACGGCGCTGACCGGCAGGAAGGCGAAGCCGGCCTCCAGCGGGCTGAATCCGAGCACGTCCTGCACGAAGAGCGTGAGGAAGAAGAACATGCCGAAGATCGCCGCGGCGAGGCAGAGCATGATGCCGTACGTCCCGGCCCGGTTGCGGTCGCGGAACATGCGCAGCGGGGTGATCGGCTGCCGGGAGCGCCGCTCGACCAGGACGAACACGGCGAGGACGACCACGGCCGCGCCGAACGAAGCCAGCGTGAGTCCGTCGCTCCAGCCCTGCTGGGCGGCCCGGATGAAGCCGTAGACCAGCAGGACCATGCCCACGGTGGAGGTCAGGGCGCCGGTGACGTCGAAGTGGCCCGGGTGGCGTTCGGACTCGCGGATCCAGCGCGGGGTCGCGAGGACGATGAGCAGTCCGATGGGCACGTTGACGAAGAGCACCCAGCGCCAGTTCAGCCACTCGACGAGGATCCCGCCCATCAGCAGCCCGATCGCGCCGCCGCCGGCCGAGACACCGGCGAAGACCCCGAACGCCCGGTTGCGCTCCGGTCCTTCGCGGAACGTCGTGCTGATCAGGGCGAGGGAGGTCGGGGAGGCGATGGCCCCGCCGACGCCCTGGAGGGCGCGGGCGGCGAGGAGTTCACCGGAGTTCTGGGAGAGCCCGCCGAGCAGGGACGCGAGCACGAAGAGCAGCACGCCGAACACGAACACGCGCCGCCGGCCCAGGATGTCGCCGGCCCGGCCGCCGAGCAGCAGCAGACCGCCGAAGGTGAGGGTGTACGCGTTGACCACCCAGGCCAGGCTGGTGGTGGAGAACCCCAGCGAGCTCTGGATGTGCGGGAGCGCGATGTTCACGATGGTGATGTCCAGGACCACCATCAGCTGACAGGACGCGATGACCAGCAACGCCATCGTGCTTCCGCCACCGCCCGTTTCCCGGGTGGTGGTCTCGGCTGAGGAGACTTCCTGAGGGCTGCTGCTCATGGTGGTTCGCACTCACGGGAGGTCGGTGAACGGCTCCGTCCACCGCGTACTCACCGTTCGACGGTACGCCCGCCCCCTGCTCCTCACCACTCGATCATCGGGACCCCAGGCGCTAGGTTCACACATGACAGGACATGGGGAGAAACCATTGGTGACCGAGGTCGTCGTCGACGGACGGACGCTGTCCTACGGCGATGTCGTCGCCGTCGCCCACCATGGCGCCCAAGTCGCCCTGGCGGACGGGGTGTTGCCCCGGCTCGTGCGCGAGCGGGCCGTCGTGGACGACATCGTCGACCGGCAGGTGCCGACGTACGGCCTGACGACGGGGCTCGGCGCCCGCTCCTCGTACGCCCTGCCCCGCGCGGAACTCGACGCGTTCAGCGTCCGCACGGTCCGGGGCCGGGCGAACGCGGTCGGCGATCCGCTGCCGGTCGCCGTCGTACGGGCGGCTCTCCTCGCCCGGGTCAACGGCCTCGCGGGCGGCGGCAGCGGAGTGCGGCCGGAGATCGCGCGGTTTCTCGTGGACCTGCTCAACGCGCGGGTGCATCCGGTGATCCCCGAGGTGGGGTCGATCGGCGCCTCCGATCTGTGCCAGATGGCGCATGTCGGGCTGGTGGTCATCGGGGAGGGCAGCGCGGAGTACGGCGGTGAGGTGCTCGACGGCAGCACGGCCCTGCGCCGGGCCGGACTCGCCCCGGCCCGACTCGGCGCGAAGGACGGCCATGTGCTGTGCAGCGCCAGCCCGTTGGCGGCCGGCGTCGGCGCGCTCGCCCTGCACGAGGCGGGCGCGGTGCTCGCGCTGGCGCAGGCGGTCACGGCGCTGACCTACGAGGGCTTCCGGGCCAACACCAGCCCGCTCGACCCCCGGGTGCTGGGCCTGCGTCCCGCCCCGGGCCAGTCCCGGGCGGCGGCCGTACTGCTCGCCCTGCTGGCCGGCGGTGCACTGGGCGATCCCCGCAACGCCCGCCGGGTCCAGGACCCGCTCAGCCTGCGCTGCGCCGCCCAGGTCCACGGCGCCGGATACGCGGCGCTGGATTTCGCGGACGCCGCGCTGATGCCGGAGTTGAACGGGTGCGGGGACAATCCGGTGGTGCTGGGCGGTGTCGGGGGTGACGCGGAGGGGGCGAACGGTACCGGGACTGGCACGGAGGAGCTGAGCGGCACCGGGACTGGCCCCGAGGGGCTGAGCCGTGCCGGGAGTGGCACGGAGAGGCTGAGCAGCACCGGGACTGGCCCCCAGGGGCTGAGCAGCGCCGGGAGTGCCACGGAGAGGCTGAGCAGCGCCGGGAGTGCCACGGAGAGGCTGAGCAGCGCCGGGAGTGGCACGAAGAGGGTGAGCAGCACCGGGACTAGCTCCCAGGGGCTGAGCCGTGCCGGGAGTGGCACGGAGAGGCTGAGCAGCACCGGGACTGGCCCCCAGGGGCTGAGCCGTGCCGGGAGTGGCACGAAGGGGCTGAGCGGCGCCCGGAGTGACCCCGAGGGGCCGACTGGCGGCGGCGACGGTCCGGGGGCTCCGGCCGGTGCCGGAGGCGCCCCGGGAATGCTGGCCGGCAACGGCGACGAGCCGCCGGCACCGGTGCCGCACGGCGCCGACGAGATCCTCTCGTCCGGGAACTTCCACACCCCCGGCCTGGCCCTCGCCTACGACACCCTCGCGCTGGCCCTGACCCAGACGGCGTCGATCTCCGCCGAACGCATGCGCCGGCTGCTCGACCCGGCGGTGAGCGGACTGCCCGCGAACCTCTCGCCGTACGGTCCGGAGCGCTCGGGGTTCGCGCCGCTGGTCAAGACGGCGCAGGCGCTGGTCGCCGAGATCCGCATGCTGTCGACCCCGGTGTGCACCGACCCACGTCAGGGTGCGGACGCCGTCGAGGACGACTCGACCAACGCGGCGCTCGGCGCACGGCGGTTGACGACGATGCTCGGCCGGCTGCGCCAACTCCTCGCCGTGGAGGCGGTGGTGGCCGCGCAGGCGGTGGATCTGGCGGCGCCCGCCGCGCTGGGGCGTGGACCGGAGTTCCTGCACCGCGCGATCCGGAAGCTCGTGCCCACGCTGAACGACGACCGGCCGCACGGCGTGGACGTGGAGACGGTGAGCCGCGACATCCTGGGGTCCGACGACGTCCGCAGCACACTGAACGCCTTGGCGGGAGAAGTGACATGACCAACGTCGACGTACACCAGCATCTGTGGACCCCCTCACTGGTGACGGCCCTGCGCGCCCGCCGCGAACCGCCGTACCTGGACGGCTGGACCCTGTTCCTCGCCGGTGAACCGCCCTTCGAGATACCGCCCGCCGACCACGACGTCGCCCTGCGCGCGGAACTCGCCGTCGCCGAAGGCCTCGGCCGGGCCCTGGTCTCGCTGTCCGCGCCGATCGGCGTGGAGTGGCTGCCCGCCGACGAGGCACGGCCCCTGCTCGACGCCTACCACGAGGGCGCTGCGGCGCTGCCCGAGCCGTTCGGGGCCTGGGCCGCGGCCTGCGTACGGGACATCGACGCGGACGCCACCGCCAAGGACCTCGACCGCGGCTTCGCCGGTCTCCAGCTCCCCGCCAACTCCCTTGCGGACGCGACGGGTTACGCCCGCTGCGCGCCGCTCCTCGATCTCCTCGAAGAACGCGACCTCCCTCTCTTCGTCCACCCGGGCCCCGCGACCGGTGACGCGGCGGACCCCGCCTGGTGGCCCGCGATGGTGCCGTACGTCCAGCAGATGCACGCCGCCTGGTACGCCTTCCGCGCCTTCGGCCGCCCGCGCCATCCGCGCCTGCGCGTGTGCTTCGCCCTGCTGGCCGGGCTCGCCCCGCTGCACGGCGAGCGGCTGGTCGCCCGGGGCGGACGGCGCGCGGAGGGCGACCTCGGCGTGTTCGTCGAGACCTCGTCGTACGGCCCGACCGCCGTCGAGGCGACCGTGCGCGCCCTCGGTGTGAACGCCGTGGTCCAGGGCTCGGACCGGCCGTACGCGGAGCCGCCGCGCTATCCGGGCCACGGGCTGGGCGGAGCGGCGGCGTACGCCTTCCGCATCGCCAATCCGCGCCGACTGCTCACCGGTGAGGGCTGAGTGACGGTGTGTCAGTTCGCCGCGTTCATCAGGTCGAGCGCGCTCTGCTGCCGGGCCGCGTCGGTGGAGTCCAGCGGTCCGGCCCAGTGGAGGCCGTACGCGTCGAGGGCGTTGCGGTCGTTCGCGTACGCCGTGTCGGCCTGGCGGGTGAGGTACGAGGTGTAAGGGCGGTCGGACAGGCGGGAGTTGAAGGCGCTCAGGCCCCGGACGTACGCGCCCTTGAAGGACGGACCGTCGCCGCCGCAGCCGCTCGTCTCGCAGAGTTCCCGGAGGATTCCGCCGGAGTTGAGGGCCGTCGACGTGGTCGAGGCGTCGCCGATCTGCCGGCCGGTGGTGAGGAGGGCGGAGTCACCGGTCGCGCGGTACAGCTCCGAGAGGCCGCCGAGCAGCACGCCCTGGTTGTACGACCACGTCGTGTCGCCGTTGTTGCCGCAGGTCGCCAGGTTGACGCCGTCGTTGACCAGATGGGAGCCGTTGATCATGCCGGTGCCCTTGAACCACGACCACTCGGCGTTGGCCCGGCCGAGATACGCCGTGTCGCCCGCGACGCGGTTGTGCAGGGCCGCGTTCAGCTCCAGGTAGAGGGAGTTGGCGATGGCGTTCTTGTAGGTCTTCGCCGTGCTCCACCACACTCCCCCGCCGCACGTGGAGTCCCAGTACCGCGCCATGTAATCGGCGTCCGCGCGGGCGGTGTTGAGGTAGCGGCTGTCGCCGGTGAGGTCGTACGCGTCGACCCAGGCGAGCCCCCACCAGCCCGTGTCGTCGATGTAGTCGTTGGTGAAGTTGCCGCCCTGCGCGGAGAGGTTGTGGTCGTAGGTGGTCGCGATCGCGTACCGGTAACTGCCCATGCCGGTCACGCGGATGTTGTCGATGACGGCGGTCAGGGCGTTCGCCGAGTTCCACCAGCCGGTGGTGTCGAACAGGCCGGTGCCCAGGTTGTACGACTGCATCAGCGCGGTGGCGGCGGCGGTTGCGCGGCTGCCCGCGTTCCAGGTCGTCCGGGCCCACGCCGTGCAGGTGATCTCGGCCCGGTCGCCGGCCTTGCCGCAGGCGCGCAGGGCGCCGACGCCGAGGGCGTTCCAGTCGTCGACGTTGTACATCAGGGTGCGCCAACCGCCTTGCCCCGCGGGGATGGTGGTGTCGCCGAGCTTGCTGCCCGAACTCCAGGTGCGACCGCCGTCGAAGGAGCGGTCGAGCCAGACCTCGTCGCCGGGGCTGCCGTTGGTGATCGAGGCCCAGCCCATCGCGTCGGTGTCGTCGAAGTGCAGAACGACGCTGCGGGAGTAGATCGTCGTGGACACCGGCTGACGGTCACCCGGGGACAGGGCCGGGTCGCGGGCGTCGCAGTACTTGTTGCAGATCGACGCCTGGGCGTCGGCGGTCGCGACGCCGGTGGAGACCGGCACGAACAGGGCCAGGCCGGCGATCACGGCGGTCCCTACTCGCCTGATGTGTCTTGCTGTTGAGTTCATGCCGGCTCCAGGGAGGTGTGGGGGGATGCGTGAGGTCAGCCCAGGCGCCACTGCTGGTTGGCGCCGCCGTTGCAGGTCCAGAGCTCCAGCGCGGTGCCGTTGACGTTCCCGGCCGCCTGGTCGCCGCCGGTGACGTCGAGGCAGCGGCCCGACTGGGCGCCGGTGACGGTGCCGTTGGGGTTGAGGGTCCACTTCTGGTTGGCGCCGCCGTTGCAGGTGTAGAGCTGCACCTTGGTGCCGTCGCCGGTCTGGTTGTTGTAGGCGTCCAGGCACTGGGTGCCGCCGTAGAGCCGGAGTTCACCGGCCGCGGTGAGGGTCACGGCCTGGTTGGATCCGCCGCCGCAGTCCCAGATCTCGATCTTGGTGCCGGGGGTGGTCTCGTTGTTGTAGGCGTCGAGGCAGCGGTTGGAGGAGGCGCCGATCAGGGGGTGGGTGGTACCGACGCTGGTGCCGCTGCCGACGGAGACGCGGTACATCACCGAGCCGTGGGCAGGGACGCTCGCCGAGATGGAGCCGGTGGTGCTGCTGATCACGTGCGACCAGAGGTTGTCGATCTGGTACGAGGACGCCGAGGGGAGGCCGGCCGCCGTCGCGGAGGTGGTGATGGTGGCGGCGGAGGAGTTCTCGTTGAAGAGGACCACCGAGACGTCGCCGTTGGCGAGGGGCTTGGAAAGGACGTGCAGGCCGCCCGAGTTGGAGATCTCGGTGCCCTGCCTGCCCAGGGAGTCCTGGTCCACGGCGACGACGTCCTTGTTGCCGTAGAGGGAGAGGGTGGCGGCGGAGGCCTTGCGGAGGTCGGTGCCGGCGATCAGGGGTGCGGCCATCTCCGACCAGAGGCTGAAGTGGGAGCGGTCCTCGGTGAACGACATGCCGTTGCCGACCTCCAGCATGTCGGGGTCGTTCCAGGCACCCGGCTTGGCGTACGGGGCGAGCTTGACGTTGGCCTTGTAGATCGACACCACGGTCGAGAAGTTGACGTTGATGTCGCCGGTGGTGCGCCAGCTGTTGCCGACGCCCGCGCCCCAGGTCCACACGTCGGCGAGGCCCCAGTTGCAGAGGCTGTAGACGATCGGGCGGCCGGTGTTGGCGAGGGCGTCGCGCATGGCGGTGTAGCGCTGCTGGTCGGGCACGTTCTGGTGGTTGCAGTTGTCGTACTTGAGGTAGTCCACTCCCCAGGCGGCGAAGCTGTCGGCGTCCGTCTGCTCGTGGCCGAGGCTGCCGGGGTAGCCGGCGCAGGTGGCGGTGCCGGCGCTCTCGTAGATGCCGAGCTTGAGGCCCTTGCCGTGCACGTAGGCGGCGGTGCCGCTGATGCCGTTCGGGAACTTGACCGGATCCGGGACGAGTTGGCCCGCCGTGTCGCGCGCCGAGGTCATCCAACAGTCGTCGATGTTGACGTACTGGTACCCGGCCTCCTTCAGCCCGGAGGAGACGAGGTAGTCGGCGGTCTGCTCGACGAGCTGCTCGGTCACGTCGCAGCCGAACGCGTTCCAGTCGTTCCAGCCCATCGGGGGCGTCCTGGCGAGCCCGTTGTCGAGGGCCTGCGCGGGCGGCGCGGCGCGCAGCACCAGCAGGGCCGGGGCGAGGACCAGCAGCAGCACCATGGTGAGGGCGGCGCTCAGGCGTCTCTTGAAGGGTGCCGGAACGGTCATGTCGAGGTCTCCTGCTTCGCCGTGTGGGGCCGGACGAACTCACCTTTGGAAACGTAACCATCGCGAGGGTTCCATCAGCGCAGCCGCACCGTCAATGGTCCGGACCAGAATGGCCGGGGAGTGAACTGCCATTGTCCTCAGAGGAGTTGACGGTCTCCTGAGTCGATGACAACGCTTCCGTCACCCGCGTCCTTAGAGGAACTTCGACACGGCCGGTGGCACCCAGGCGATCCAACGGGCGGCCCTCCCGCAGCTCTACGCCGTGCTCGCCCGGCCGCGTGCCAAGTGGCGGACGCTGTACCGACTCCTACGCGTGCCCGATCTCCCCTGTCCCGCGTGCGATCAGCCGCACCGGGAGGACCGTACGGCGGGAGGGCGTGTCGTCGCCGTCGATGCGGTCCAGCAGGATGTGGGCGGCCCTGCGGCCGAGTTCCTCGGTGTCGGAGGTGACGACGGTGACCGGGGTGGGGAGCATGTCGGCGAGCTTGAAGTCGTCGAAACCCACGACGGCGACGGAGACTTGGAGGTCACGGCAGGCCCGTAGGACGCCCTCGGTGAGGAAGCCGGTGGTGGAGAAGACCGCGGTGGGCGGGTGCGCCGAGGTGAGCAGGGTGCGGGTGGCGGCCTCGGCCTCCTCGGTGGTGCCGCGGCGCAGGGTGACGACGAGGTTGTTGTCGGGCTCGATGCCGCTGCGGCGCAACGCCTTGCGGTAGCCGCGCAGTCGGCGGCCGGTGCTGTAGTACGAGGGGGCGACGAGGATCGCGATGCGGCGGTGGTCCTGGTCGATGAGGTGCTGGGTGGCCTTGTGTCCGCCGTCCTCGTTGTCGACGAGGACGACATCGGCCTCGGCGCCGGTGGCCGGGCGGTCGACGAAGACGATGGGCACGTGATCGTGGCCGTTGATCTCGTCGAGGAAGGCGTGGTCGCCCTGGTCGGGGACGATGATGAGCCCGGCGACCCGGCGTCCGATCAGCTCGCCGACGGCCCGGCGTTCGACCTCCGGGTCCTCGTCGGCCGTGCTCAACAGGACCGCGTAGCCTGCCTCGTTGGCGACTTCTACGGCCGCCTTGGCGAGGGAGGCGTAGAACGGGTTGGTGAGGTCGCCGAGCAGCAGCCCGATGGTCATGGAGTTCTGGCCGGGGCGCAGTGAGCGGGCGATCTCGTTGCGCTGGTATCCGATGGCGGCGATGGCCGCGTTGACGCGTTCGGCCGTCTCCTCGCGGACCGTTCCGATGCCGTTGACGACGCGGGAGACGGTGACGACGGCGACTCCGGCTCGCTCCGCGACATCGCGCATCGTGGGCCTGGTGTTCTGGCGGTGCGGGGGACGACTGCTCACGTGAGGTGAAGACCAACCTTCCATCGCGTACCGGGCCGGAACCGGGACCGCCCTCAGGATACGTTTCGGGTCCCGGGCCACCGCTGGGTCCGGGGCGCCGACTGCTGGGCGGCGGGATGGTGTGAGCACGGGCAGACGCCTTGGACTCAAGCGGACGGCGTGACCGGGGACCGTAGGCCGAGCCACTGCTCGGCGTCCCAGGCCTCGAACCGCTCCACCTCGGTGAACCCCAGCTTCGCCGCGAGGCGCATCGAACCGGCGTTGGCGGACTGGGTGTGGAGCACCACCGGCTCGCCGGGAAGGACGGCGTCGAACCAGTCGAGTGCCGCCGCGCACGCCTCGGCGGCGTACCCGAATCCCCACGCTCGCGGCAGGAACAGGTAGCCGAGATCGACCTTCCCGGCGGCAGCGGGGCGACTGTGCTCCGGTGCTCTCCTGAGCAGGATCTGACCGATCATCGCCCCGTCGAGATCGACGACGAAACTCCCGGGCCACCGCTCGGGCACCGCGGGCAGCTCGCGCTCAAGCTCGTCACGCGGCCGGGGACCGCCGAGGTAGGTGTGCACCTCCGGCGACGCCAGCAGCTCGACGAACGCCGCCCGGTCCCGGGCCTCGGGCGCGCGGAGCGCGAGCCGCTCGGTCCTGATCGGCTCGGGCGGCCAGGCGTGGGACCCCAGGTCTGACATGCGCGCAGGCTAACAGCCCGACAGACGTGGGGAATCGGTGTCCTCTCGACTGCCGCCGGGCGGCGTGGAGACGTCGCCGAGGAGGCATGACCACACTCATGGTCCGGACCGAAACCGCCCACCCGGTGCGCTCCCGGACTGCCGGTCTCTTGTCACCTCAGGACGAACCTCCGTCGCCCGGGACTCAACTCCCGCAAACAGAACGGCGATCCACTGGTCCGCTCTCGAATCGCTGCCATATTCGAGAACCACTTCGGAGGTGGCTGTGACGCTAGAGGCGACGACATCCCTGACGGCAGTGACACCTGCGGCGGACCGCACCGCCGGACGCATCGCCGACCTGGAAGACCGACGGGCACGGGCGGTGGTCACGGCCGCGCCGAGAAGACGCGGGGCGCTCGGCGCGCGGGAGCGGATCGAACGGCTGCTGGACGCGGGGTCGTTCGCGGAGACCGGTGTGTTCGTACGGGCCAGAGCCCGCAGTGACGGCGCCCAACGCCCTTACGGCGACGGGGTCGTCACCGGGTACGGCACGGTCGACGGGCGGCCGGTCTGTGTGTTCGCGCAGGACGCGACGGTCTTCGGCGGCAGCATGGGTGAGGCGTTCGGCGAGAAGACCGTGGCTCTCATGGACCTCGCCCTGAAGACCGGCTGCCCGGTCGTCGGCCTCAACGACTCCGGTGGCGCCCGCATCCAGGAGGGCGTCAACTCCCTCGCGCTCTACGCCGAGTTGGTGCGCCGCAACGTGAAGGCGTCCGGGGTGATCCCGCAGATCTCCGTCATCCTCGGGCCGTGCGCGGGCGGCGCCGCGTACTCCCCCGCGATCACCGACTTCACCGTGATGGTGGACGGCACCTCGCACATGTTCGTCACCGGCCCGGACGTCATCGAGGCGGTCACCGGCGAACGCGCCACCGCCGAGGAACTGGGCGGCGCCCGCACCAGCAACTCCGTGAACGGCAACGCCCACTTCCTCGCCGCCGACGAGGGGGACGCACTCGACACCGTACGCGATCTGCTGTCGTATCTTCCCGCCAACAACCTGGAGCGGCCCCCGGAGTACGCGCCCGGTTCCGTCGCCGCCGGGGCCCCGCTCGACGAGGTGGTGCCCGACCGGCTCGGTCAGGTCTACGACATGCGGGAGATCCTGCACGCGGTCGTCGACGACGGTGAACTCCTGCATGTCCAGGAGCTGTTCGCGCCGAACATCATCTGCGCGCTGGCCCGTGTGGAGGGGGCGAGTGTCGGGGTCGTCGCCAACCAGCCGCTGCACTCGGCCGGTGTCCTCGACATCGACGCCTCGGAGAAAGCGGCGCGGTTCGTGCGGTTCTGCGACGCGTTCGGCATCCCGCTGCTGACCTTCGCCGACGTCCCCGGCTATCTCTCCGGCGTGCACCAGGAGCGGGGCGGCATCATCCGGCGCGGCGCCAAACTCCTCTACGCGTACGCCGAGGCGACCGTCCCGAAGGTCACCGTGGTGGTGCGCAAGGCGTACGGCGGCGGCTACGCGGTGATGGGCTCCAAGCATCTCGGCGCCGACGTCAACCTCGCCTGGCCCACCGCCAGGATCGCCGTCATGGGCGCGGAGGGTGCCGTGGGCGTGCTGCACCGGCGTGAACTCGCCGCGGCGGACGACCCGGAGGCGTTGCGGGCCTGCCTGGTCGCCGCGTACGAGGCCACGCACGGGACGCCGTACCTCGCCGCCGAACGCGGGTACGTCGACGACGTCATCGCGCCCCGCGACACCCGCGTCCACGTCAGCCGCGCCCTGCGCGCCCTGCGCGGCAAACGCGCCCCGATGCCGGAGCGACGGCACGGCAACATCCCCCTCTGACCGCTCCGACCACCCTGTTCACCCCGCTCGACCTGTTCGCCCTCGCCAGCCGCCACCGCGAAGTACCGCGATGTGAGGAGCACGCCCGATGGACAGCCGCCGCCCCCCGCTCGCGCCCGCGTACCGGACTCTCCCCGAGTACGTGCGGCACTGGGCCGACATCACCCCGGACCGCCGGGCGTTCACGTTCGTCGACCATCCCGCCCCCAACTCCCGTGGTGTGCACCGCACTCTGACCTGGCAGCGCCTGGACCTGCGAGTGCGCGCGCTGGCCGCCCGGCTCACGGAGCGGGCCGAACCCGGTTCGCGGGTCGCTCTGTTGTGCCCGCAGGGGACGGACTACATCACCGGTTTCCTCGCGGCCCTGACGGCCGGGATGGTCGCCGTACCGCTGTATCCGCCCGGTCTGCCGGGGCACGCCGACCGGCTCGTCGGGGTGCTGGCCGACGCGCGCCCGGCGGTCGTGCTGACCACCGGGCGTGCCCTGGAGGAGGTGACGGACTTCTGCGAGCGCGCACGGGTGACGGTCCTCGCGGCGGACCGGGTCCCGGACTCCGCCGCCCTCAACTGGCAGGCTCCGGCGCCGGATTCGGCCGCGACCGCCTATCTCCAGTACACCTCCGGCTCCACCCGTGCTCCGGCCGGCGTGGAGATCACCCACGCCAACGTCGTCGCCAACGCCCGCCAGGCGCTCGCCGCCTACGGTGCCGACGCGCACCAGGTGACCTGCGTGGGCTGGCTGCCGCTCTACCACGACATGGGGCTCGTGCTGAGTGTCGCGGGCCCGGTCGTACGGGGGTTGCTGTCGGTGCTCATGGACCCGGCCGCCTTCTTGCACGAACCGGCGCGCTGGCTACGGCTGTTGGCCGCGCATCCGCGGGCGCTGAGTGCCGCGCCCAACTTCGCCTACGACTTCTGCGCCTCCGCCGTCACCGGGGCGCAGAAGGAGGGGCTGCGGCTGGACGGGGTCGCCGCGCTGATCAACGGCAGCGAACCCGTCCGGCCCGGCACCGCCGACCGTTTCCACGCGGCGTTCGCCGCGCAGGGGCTCGCGGCGGAGGTGCACTGTCCGTCGTACGGGCTCGCCGAGGCGACCGTCTTCGTCAGTGCCGCCCGGCCCGGCCGCGCGCTCGGCCGGTTCGCCCTCGACCGGGACGCGCTCGCCGCCGGGAAGGCGCTGCCCGCGCGGCCCGAGGACCCCAGGGCCGTGCTGTTGGCGGGCTGCGGGACGCCGGTGGGGCAGCGGGTGCGCATCGTCGATCCGGTCGCCCACGTCGTACTGGCCGAGGGGGAGGTCGGGGAGATCTGGGTGCGGGGTCCGAATGTGGGGCGCGGCTACTGGAACAACCCGGCGCAGACCCGGCACGTCTTCCGTGCCACGCTCGGCGAGGACGCGCCGGGCGAGTGGCTGCGCACCGGCGACCTCGGGACCGTCCTGGACGGACAGTTGATCGTCACCGGCCGGCTCAAGGACCTCATCGTCGTCGACGGCCGCAACCACTACCCGCAGGACGTGGAGGCCACCGCGCAGGACGCGCACACGGCCGTACGGCGGGACCGGCTCGCCGCGTTCGGGGTGCCGGGCGGCGCGGGTGAGCGGGTGGTGGTCGTGGCCGAGCACGCGCGGACCACCAGCCTCGCCGACATCGACGTACCGGCCCTGACGCGGGCCGTACGCGCGGCCGTCTCCGCCCGGCACGGGCTGCGGCTCGCCGATGTCGTCGTGGTCGCGCCGGGCACCGTGCCCCGCACGTCGAGCGGAAAGGTATCGCGGGCCCTGACCCGCACCCGGTATCTGGAGGGCGACTACACGGCGGAGACCGCGGTATGACGGCCGCCGACAACAGAGCGCTGCTGCGCCGCCGGATCGCGGAACGGGTGGCCGAATGGAACGGCACCCCTCTCGCCGACGTCCCCATGGACCGGCCGCTGGCCGACCTCGGCATGTCCTCGCGGGACGCGGTCGTGCTGGCGGGCGAGTTGTCGCTCCTGACGGGGCACGAGTTGCCGGCGACCCTGCTGTGGGAGGCGCCGACCGTGGACGCGCTGGTGGACCGCGTGTGCGGTCCGGCCCTGCGGATCGCGCGGGCGGCCCCCGCTCCGGTGGCGCCGGGCGAACCCGTGGCGGTCATCGGGGTCGGCTGCCGACTGCCGGGCGGGGTACGCGGTCCTGCCGACTACTGGCGCCTGCTGATCGACGGCGTCGACGCGATCGGACGCGTCCCCGAGGACAGATGGGCCGGCTTCACGGCGTTCCCGCCCGCCGAAACCCCCGCGTACGGCGGCTACTTGGACGACATCGCCGGGTTCGACGCGGACTTCTTCCGCATCACCCCGCGCGAGGCCGCGGTGATGGACCCCCAGCAGCGCATCCTCCTGGAGGTCGTCCGCGAGACCCTCGACCACGCCGCCGTCCCCGCAACCGCCTTGGCGGGCACGGCGACCGGCATCTACGTCGGTGTCTCGGCCCCCGAGTACGGACAGCTCACCGGCGCCGACCCGAACGCCGTCGACCCCTGGGCCCCGGCGGGCGCCGCGCTCAGTGTGGCGGCGGGCCGGCTGGCGTACGTCCTGGACACCCACGGTCCCACCATGGCCGTGGACACCGCCTGTTCGTCCTCCCTCGTCGCCGTGCACCAGGCCTGCGTCAGCCTCCGCACCGGCGAGACCGACACGGCGATCGCCGCCGGAGTCAACATCCTCCTGTCCCCCGTCGTCGGCGTCGCCTTCCAACGCGCGGGCGCACTCGCCCCGGACGGCCACTGCAAGCCGTTCGCCACGACGGCCGACGGCATCGGGCGCGGCGAGGGCTGCGCGGCGGTGCTGCTGAAGCGGCTGTCCGACGCGGAACGGGACGGCGACCGTGTTCTCGCGGTCATCCGCGCCACCGCCGTCAACTCCGACGGCCGCTCCAACGGCCTGCTCGCCCCCAACCCGGCGGCCCAGCAAGCCCTGTTGACCACGGCCTACGCACGGGCCGGACTCGCCCCGGCCCACGTCGACTACGTCGAGGCGCACGGCACCGGCACCCCGCTCGGCGACCCGATCGAGGCGGGCGCCCTCGGCGCGGTGCTGGGCGCGGGCCGGGACCCCGAACAGCCCTTGCTGCTCGGCTCGGTGAAGGGGAACCTCGGTCACCTGGAGTCCGCGGCCGGTATCACCGGCCTGGTGAAGACGGTCCTCGCCCTCCACCACGGCCTCCTCCCGCCGTCGCTGCACGGCGGCGCCCTCGGCGACGAACGGCTGCGCGTGGTCACCGAGCCCGAACCGTGGCCGCGCTACGGCGGTACGGCCACCGCCGGCATCTCGGGCTTCGGCTTCGGCGGCACCAACGCCCATGCCGTACTGGAGGAATGGCGCGCCCCTCTCCCCCCGGCCGAGGAGTCCGCCGCCCGCCTCCACCTCCTCTCCGACGTCGACACCGAGCGGGTCCGGGACACCGCCGCCCGTCTGGCCGCGTGGCTCGGCACACCCGAAGGGAGCGCCACCCGCCCGGCGGACGTCGCGCGCACGCTCGCGGGACGTGCGGGGCGTGGGCCCGTGCGGGCCGCGGTCGTCGCTCGTGACGGGGGCGAACTGGCCGCCGCGCTCGGTGCGTTGGCACAAGGCGGCCAGGACGCCCGGGTGGTCACCGGTGACCGTGATCTCGTAGGGCCGGGGCCGGTGTGGGTGTTTTCCGGGTACGGCAGCCAGTGGACCGGCATGGGGCGCCGACTGCTCCTGGAGGAACCGGCTTTCGCCGCCGCCGTGGAGAAGCTGGACGCGCAGTCGGCCGATGTGTTCGGCTTCTCCCTCCACGAACACCTGACGTCCGCCGGGGACCTCGGCCGGCTCGACGTGTCCCAACCCGTTCTGTTCGGACTCCAGTTGGCACTCGCCGAGCTGTGGCGGTCGTACGGTGTCGAGCCGGTCGCCGTGATCGGTCATTCGCTGGGCGAGGTGGCCGCCGCCGTCTGCGCGGGCGCCCTGGACGTGGCGGACGCGGCGCGGGTGGTCGCCGTACGGGCCCGGCTGCTCGGGCGGTTGCACGGGGGCGCGATGGCCGTGGTGGACCTGGAGGACGGTGAACTGCCGTCCCTGGAGCGGGATTTCCCGGGTGTGTACGTCGCCGTCCACTCCTCGCCCCGGCAGAAGGTCGTCACCGGTGACGAGACGGCCGTCGCCCGGCTGGTGCGTCGGTTGGAGGAGCGAGGGCGTGCGGCCAGGACCATGCGGGTCGTCGGGGCCGGGCACTCACCGCAGGTGGACCCGCTGTTGCCGGAGCTGGCCGAGGCCCTCGCGGACGTCCGGGGCCGGGCTCCGCGCATCCCCGTCTACTCCACCGTCCTCGACGACCCGCGCGGCGCCTGCGAGTTCGACGCCGGTCACTGGGCCGCCAACCTGCGTCGGCCGGTGCGTCTGGACAGGGCCCTCGCGGCGGCAGCGGCGGACGGTCACACCGCCTTCGTGGAGATCTCGCCGCATCCGGTGCTGGCCCGGTCCCTCGCCGAGACCGTGCCCGGTGCCCTCGCGGTGGGCACGCTGCGCCGCGACGCGGCCGGATCCGCCGCGTTCCTCCGGGAGTTGGGCGCCCTGTACGCGGCGGGACTGGACCTGCCGCTGCCGTCCGGCCGGGTCGTCGACCTCCCCGTACCGCGCTGGCGGCATGTCCGGTACTGGTGGACCGACGGCCGGGCCCCTGTCACGGCGACGGCGGCACACCGGTGGGCCGAGCCGCCGCCCGTACCCGCCGGAGACTCGGTGACCGCCCGCCTCAGCCACCACATCGCCTCCGTCACCGGCCATCCGGCGGCCCGCATCACCCCGGCCACGGCACTGGCCGACCTCGGCCTGGACTCCCTCATGGCCGTCCGTATCCGTACCGCGCTGGAACGCGACTTCGGCGTCGAGCTGCATCTGCGCGACCTGTTCAACGCCGCCACGGTCCACGAAGTGGCGGACCGGATAGGCCAGTTGACGCACACACCACCCGCCTTGAGCGCAGGAGGGAGGCACTCTCCGCTCTTCCTGTTCCACGCCGCCGGCGGCACCGCCGACGTCTACCGCACCCTCGCCCAACGCCTGGGCGAGGACCGGCCGGTGCACGGACTGGACCGGATAGAGGACGCCCGCACCGTGTCCGAGAAGGCCCGCCGCTACGTCGAGGCGATCACCGCCGCCCAGCCCAACGGGCCCTGTGTGCTGGCCGGTTGGTCCTTCGGCGGATTCGTGGCCCAGGAGACGGCACGCCAACTCACCGCCGCCGGGCGAGAGGTCGACCTCGTCGCGCTCATCGACTCCGTACGCCCCCTCCCCCGGCCCGACAGCATCCGCACCCATCTCACCGGCTTCGCCCAGCACATCGCCGACACGTACGGGGTCCAACTCCCCCTGCCCTACGGGGATCTCGTGGCGATGGACGACGACCGGGAGCGCATCGACCTCGTGCTGGACGTCCTGCGCGGGGCTGTGCGGGTGCCGCCCGCCGCGCTGGAGCACCAGCGTGCCTCCTATCTGGACCTGCGGATCGGCGAGGCGCACCGGCCCGGCCGGTACGAGGGCCGGGTGGTCCTGTACCGGGCCACCGAACCGGCTCCGCACACCGTGCGTGACCCGGCGTACGAACGGGACGACGACGCGCTCGGCTGGGACGAGGTGTGCCCGCGTCTGACGGTCGTACCGGTGGCGGGGCATCACCTGTCGCTGCTCGACCCGCCGCACGTCGACGAGATCGCCGCCCATTTACGGCGGGTGCTCGCCTCGCCGGGCGGACCCGCCGAACCGGACTGAGGAGCCGCCATGCCGCACCACCACCCCAGGGGAATCTCCCGCCGCGCCGTCACCAGGGCCACGGCGGCCACGGGTCTGGCCGCCCTGTTCGGCGCCACGACCGCCGTCGGCCGGGCGCGGGCCGCGACACAGGTCTCGGCGCGCACCTTCGACGTGTCCGTGTCCTCGCCCGCGCTGGGCCGCAGCGCGCCGGTCCGGCTGATCCTGCCGTCGGACTTCGCCGCGCAGCCGGGCCGGACGTATCCCGTGCTGTATCTGCTGCACGGGGCGCACGACGACTACACGTCCTGGACCCGGGAGACCGACATCGAGGCGTTCACCGAGGGCCGCGACCTGATCGTCGCCATGCCGGACGCGGGCCCCACCGGCATCCCCAGCGCCTGGCGCGGCGGCCCCGACTACGAGACGTTCCAACTCCGGGAGGTCCCGGCGCTGTTGGCCCGTGACTACCGGGCGTCCGGCGTGCGGGCCGTCGCCGGGGTGTCCACGGGAGGCTACGGCGCGATGGCACACGCGGCCCGTCACCCGGGCGCCTTCACCGCCGCCGCGTCCTACAGCGGCATCCTCGACACCACGGCCCCCGGGGTGCCCTCGCTGGTGGACGCCATCGTGGCCCGCGAGAACCTGTCACCGCTGACCCTCTGGGGCAATCCCCTGCTGAACGCACCGACTTGGCGTTCCTTCAATCCGCGCGCCCAGGCCGCCGGGCTGCGTGGCACGCCCCTGTACGTGTCCAACGGCAGTGGCGTGGTGGGAGGTTCGGGCGACTGGCTGCCGGAGGCGCTGGAGAGTCTGCTGTGGCCCTCCGCACACAGTTTCACCGGGATTCTCGCGCTGCTCGGCATTCCGGTCACCACGCACTTCTACTCGGGAGGAGGGCACAGCTGGGCCTACTGGAAAGGGGAGTTCACCACCTCGTGGCCGATGCTCGCCGGTGCGCTGGGGCTGCCGGAGTGATGTCGGTGCAGCCGGGGCACGGAACGGAGCGCAGGGGACGACCGTCCAACACGGGACGTCCCCCTCGTCCCACGGGCAACAGTCCGTGGGCGAGCCGCCTCCGGGGGAAAGGAGTGTCCGTCGTGGCTGTCCCCACCCCGCGCGGAGTACCCACCGAGCCCGGAACCGCTCTGGTTCCGCCCGACCTCGCCGAACTGCTGCGCGCCCAACTCCCCGCCGTCTGCGACGAGGTGGAGGACGTGGTCCGCGGCCAGGTCCCCGAGTACGCGCGGCCGGCCGACGGGACCTACCGCGAGAACCTCAGATCCGGGGTGGTGCAGGCGCTCACGCTGTTCGTCGACCACATCGCGGACCCGCGCGGCCAGAACGCCGCGATGGCGGCGGCGTACTACGAGGAACTCGGACGCGGAGAGGCCCGGGAGGGCCGCAGCCTGGAGGCACTGCAGTCGGCCATACGCGTGGGCGGACTGCACGCCTGGCGGCTGTTGGGCCGTACGGCGGAGGAACTCGGCCTGGATTCGGCGGTCGTGGCCGCATTGGGCGAGCTGGCGTTCCGGACCGTGCACGAGGTCGCAAAGGCGGCGGCGGCCGGGTACGCGGAGGCGCAGTCGCACCACACGGACGAGTTGGAGCGGCGGCGCGGCCGACTGCTCGATCTGCTGCTGGGCGAGGGGCCGGTGTCCGCGGAGGCGGTGCAGGACCTGGCGCACGGCGCCCGGTGGCGGGTGCCTTCGCGGGTCGCCGTCATCGCGCTGGCCGGCCCCGCCGATCCCCGTACGGAGGACCGGCCGCCGGCGATGCCGGGAGCCCTGGCGGACATGGAGTCCCGGCCGCCGCGCGTACTGGTGCCGGACCCGGAGGGCTACGGCCGGTTCGGCGGCCGGTCGTTCGTCCTCGGCCTGGGCGGCCGTCCGGCGGCCATCGGCCCCACGGTCCCGGTGACCGAGGCCGCGCGGTCGCTGCGCTGGGCCACCCGGGCGCTGGGGCTGATGGGCCGCGGGGTGCTGCCCCGGCAGGGCGTGGTGCTGTGCGCCGACCACCTGTCGACGCTGCTGCTGCACAGCGACGAGCCGCTGCTCGCCCAGTTGGAGGCCAGGGTCCTCGCGCCGCTCGACGCCGCTTCCGAGGGCCAACGCCCGCGGCTGGCCGAGACGTTGCTCGCCTGGCTGCTCAGCGGCAGCAATGTGCCCGATGTCGCCGCCCTGCTCCACATCCACCCCCAGACGGTCCGCTACCGCCTGCGCCAGCTGGAGAAGCTCTTCGGCGACTCCCTGCGCGACCCGGCCACCCGCCTGGACCTGATTCTCGCGCTGCGCTCGGCGTCTTCGCGCGAGGGAGAGCGGGACTCACGCCCCGACAAAAACAGGGACGCTTTCTGAATTCCCGTCCATAACACTCGGCGAAACAACGCGAATATTTTCGGGATGTCCTTTCCACAGGCGCGTCGCACGCGCCCATGGCATCGGCCGCCGCCTGCTCGGACATCGACGTCGTGGCGGCGCGCGGCACCTTCGAGCCGGGCACCCTCGGTGTCATCGTCGGCGACCCGGTGTTCTCCGCGCTGAAGCGGAAAATCACCGGAAAGAGTCTCTCCAGTTATGCGGTGAACTATCCCGCCGACCTTTCCCTGACGTCCGCCGCGACGGGAAACGCCGACGTGGTGAATCACGTCACCACCCAGGCAGCCGCCTGTCCGAATCAACGTTTCATCCTCGTCGGCTATTCGCAGGGGGCGAACGTCGTCGACAACTCCATCGGAATCAGCAGCGACGGCGCGGTGGTCGGCAGCCCGATCGTGGCGACGATCCCCGCCGCGCTCGCGCCCAAGGTCGCCGCGGTGCTGCTGTTCGGCAACCCGATCCGGGCCCTCGGCAAGAGCGTCACCGGCACCTACCGGAGCCGCACCATCGACTTCTGCGCCAACGGTGACCCCATCTGCCAGAGCGGCGGAACCGACGTCCTGGCCCACCTCGGCTACACCGCCGACGCCGACGCGGCGGCCACGTTCGCCGCGGGCAAGGTCTGAGCCGTAGCAATGCGGGTGTGGGGCCCGGGAGTTGATCCTCCCGGGCCCTACTGGTGTGCGGGAACGGCTACTTGGGTGATGCGGCGAACTCGGCGAGGCTGCCGGCGACGATCTCGGGGCGGCCGTTGTTCTGGACGGGTGCCGCCGTCAGGACGTCCAGGTGCTGGTAGCCGGGGGCGATCACGGGGTGCAGGCCGGCCGGGACGCGGCCCGCGAGCAGACCGTCGCCCGCGAGCACGGTGAGCGTCGGGTTGGCGGTCAACCCGCCCGGATGCACGACGAGTTGCTTCACCTGCGGCGAGGTCGCCAGCTCGATGTCGGTGACCAGCTTGGTCGGGAAGTACTGCTCGGTGAAGTCCAACGGCTGCTCCCCCATGCTGCGGGCCAGTTCGTGGATGTCGGTGACCTCCTTGGAGGCGTTGGTGAAGGGGGTGCCGTCGGCGGACCGGTAGCCGGGGTCGTCGGCGGCGCCGACCCGGTCGTAGTCGCGCCACGTGTAGAGGGGCCCGTGGGGCTGTGCGGGGATCGCCTTGTACTCGACGCCGAAGAGCTGGGTCTGGCCCGAACTCCCGTTGGCGGCGGGGAAGTTCTTGTCGGTGACGGGTCCGCCGTCGAAGAAGCCCACGCTGCTCTGGAGGAACGCGAGGGGTTCGGAGTTGTCGTCCATCAGCGCGCCGAGCACGGCGTCGTTGGTGAGCCGGAAGTCCTTCACCGCGGGTGAGCCGGTGAGGAACGTGGCGGTGTCCTTGGAGAACAGGAAGCGGTTCGTGGCCTCGATGTTGACGTTGGAGGGGAGGTAGGAGGGCAGGTCCGCCTCGCCGTCCGGGTCGCGTGCGGCGCCCAGGCCGGCGATGGCGAGCAGGGTCATGGTCTCGGGGTTGAGCAGCACGGGAGCGGACAGCGAGCGCGACAGCACCCCGCTGTCGAGTCCGGCCTGTACGACCGCGTAACCGAGGCCGATATCAGGGAGGTTGGTGTCGCCGGGGATGCTGCCGCTGAGGTCCGCCAGTGAGGTGGAGATCGTGGTGTCGAGGGCGAAGTAGCCCGCGCACTGGTTCTGTCCGGCGTCCGCCGTGGTGGCGGGGTTCCCGTCGAAGTCGGCCGCAGCGAAGTACCCGGTGATGACGCCGCCGAGCGAGTGTCCGCCGCACAGCACCTTGCGCTTGCGCAGCCCCTGGTCGGGCAACTCGGCTGCGAGCAGGTCGTATTCGTCCCGTACGGTCTGCTCGATGCCCAGCTTGGCCATCCAGCCGAGCCGGTCGTTGCCGACGAATCCGGCGAAGGTCCGGCCGCCGACGGCCTTGCCCCGGTAGTAGTAGTCGACGGCCGTGTGCTGGTCGCCGGAGGCGATTCCGGTCGGATCCTCAAGGCAGTTGGAGCGCCGGTCCAGGGCCCAGAACTCGATGTGCCGTCCCTGCGCGGCGGCTTGGGCGACCGTGTCGCGGGCGACGCTGTCGAACGCGCCGGCCCCCTCCAGGATGCCGGGCTGGGCGACGAGGATCCGGTCGGCGTCGGCCGACGCGGTCGGGCCGTCGGCGGCGCGGTAGCGCAGATACGACAGCCAGTCGCACGCCGCCGGACGGGTGCCGAACGACTGCGGCAACGGCGCTTTCACCCGCACCACCGACTCGGCCACACCGTCGGCGGGATGGGTCGACGCGACCGGGGTCTCGGTGCGGGCGCTCTCTCCCTGGGCCTGTGGGGCGGCGGCGGTGAGCGCGCCGGCGGTCAACAGCACCGCCAGCGCGCCACCGCGCCACGAACTTCCTCTGCTGCGACTCGTCTTCATGCCCGGACCGTAGGACGGCCGCGCCCCCGGGGTCAGGCGGTGCTCACAAGAACGCAGCGCCCGGCGCGCCCCTTGTCACCGGCCCGCAGAGAACGGGCCGGCGAGGTCAGGCGTCCTTGATCGTCGCGGTGACGGGCGTGCCGGTCTCGACGGTACGGCTGACCGTGCACAGCCGTTCGTGGGAGACGGTGACCGCCCGGGGCAGGATGGCGCGGGCCCGGTCCCCGGCCTCGCCCTCGGGGAAGGTCACGGCGAAGGTGACCGCCAGGTCGGTCATCCGGTTGCCGAGGTCGTCGCTGACCTTGTTGCCGGTCACGGTGACGGTGAAGCCGTCCGGCTCGGTGTGCCGGGTGGTGGCGACGTCGACGTCGGCCGCGGTGCAGCCGCCGATCGCGGCGAGCAGCAGCTCGACCGGGGTGAACTCGGTGCCGCCGTCATTGGCGGTACCGAAGTCGATCGTGCCGCCGCGGGCGTTGGTCGCGGTGAACCGGCCGGGGCCGGTGCGGTCGACGGTGACGAGGCGCAGGGGGTTTTCGCTCATGGTGGAGATCTTCCCAGAGAGCGCCACCGGATCCCGATGCCGGCCGGTGCGGGCAGGACGTGTCCGTGCCGCCCGCACCGGGTGGTTCAGGAGACCTGCGAGGCGTCGACGAGGACGACCCGGTGGTTGTACTGGATGGTGTAGTACTTGGCGGCGCCGGTGACGTAGGTGTCGCCCGAGACGAAGAAGTCGTCGGCGCTGACCGGCGGTTGGGTGGCCACGTAGGCCTGGCCCGCCGGGAAGGTGTAGAGGGTCAGGGGCTTCTGCGTGGACGGGGACAGGCCGGACGGGTACTCCGACGCCTGCGGGTAGCCGGAGCCGTAGAGGATCGCGGCATGGTCGCCGGAGTGGACGACGGTGGCGTCCGGCGCGGCGCAGGTGTTGGCGCCGCCGGGGTTGTAGAACCACACCTTCGATCCGCTGAACCAGATGGCGGTCCAGTCACCGTCGACGTCGGCGACCACGAACTGCTGGCCGGCCACGACGGTGCTGCCCCAGTCGTGGATCGAGTCGGTGCCCGCGGTCGC
Source organism: Streptomyces sp. NPDC088350 (assembly GCF_044753545.1). NCBI lineage: Bacteria > Bacillati > Actinomycetota > Actinomycetes > Kitasatosporales > Streptomycetaceae > Streptomyces > Streptomyces sp. NPDC088350. Next base: position 404,367 of record NZ_JBIVNL010000005.1, read on the forward strand.
GCCGGGGTGGATGGCCGGGTCGGCGAACAGGGGCGCGTCCGCACTGGCGGCGGTGCGCACGGGAAGGAAGTTGGAGGGCGCGGTGCTGTCGGCGCACGCGGTGGTCGCGCCCGTGGGGTCGTCGGCCGGGCAGACCTGGACGGTCTGCTGGTTGGTCGCGAACTCCGGGCTGATGGTGACCGCCGAGCCCACCGCCGGGACGTGCCGGGCGGCGGTGTGCGCGCCGGCCGCGTCCGCCGGGGCGAGCAGGTTCATGAAGGCCGTCCAGTCCCAGTAGGGGCCCGGGTCCCAGTGCATGCCCGCGAGGTAACTGTCCCGCGGGCCGGGCACGTTGTCGTGGCCGATGATGTGCTCGCGGTCGAGCGGGATGTCGAACCTCGCGGCGAGGTACTTCACCAGATCGGCCGTCGCCTGGTACTGCGTCTGCGTGTACCAGGTGGCTCCGTGGGCGGCGTAGCCCTCGTGCTCGATGCCTATCGAGTGCATGTTGAACCAGTAGTTGCCCGCGTGGAACGCGATGTTCTTGGTGGGCGTCATCTGCGTCACGGCGCCGTCCGAGGCCCGCATGACGTAGTGCGCCGAGTCGCCGGCACCGGGTGTCTGGAAGGTCGCGATCGCGGCGTCGTAGGACGACTCGGTGTCGTGCAGGACGATGTACTTGATCTGCACCCCGTCGCCGGGACGGCCCGCCACCTGCCCGTTCGAGGCGGCAGCGGCGAGGAACGTGCAGTCCACCGTGGGCGGGCACTCGGTGTCGGTGTCCGTCACGGCGGCCTTCAGCTTCAGCTCGGACAGCTGCGGCGTCTCGGGGTGTACGGCACGCTGCGCCGGGAGTTGGACGCGCTGGCCGTCAACGGTGGTGCGCGCGGCGCCCGTTGTCACGGTCTTGAAGACGCGGTCGGCGAAGAGCTGTGCGGCCTTCTTGTCGGACGACTGGCTGTACTTGGCCACCGCCCCGTACCAGTCGGCCGGGTCGGCGGTCGCCTTCCCCGTCAACTCCTTCTGGTACGAGGCCAGTAGCGCGGCGCCGGCGCGGATGTTCTCGTCGTCGTCGGTGCGCACCCGCGCCGCCGGGGTGCCGGTGAGTTCGGCCGCCGCGTCGAGGGTGTGCAGGGCCGGGTCCGCCGTCAGTTCGGCGAGGTCACCACGGCCGGCCGCGCCCGCCGCGCCTGCGGACACCATCTTGGCGGTGACGTCCGTCAGGTTCATCGGGCCGTATCCGCCCGAGGTGTTGTACTTCCCGTCGTGGTCGTCCCACTGCGACTCCTGGTACGACACGGCCAGGAGCACCGGCAGCGGTACGCCGAACTCCTTGGCGGCGTCGGCGAAGGAGGACTGCCGGTCGGCGCTGGAGGAGGACGGGGCGGCCTGTGCCGTCGACGGCAGCACGGCGAAACAGCCGACGGCCACGAGGCCGCCGGCCAGGATCCAGGCCGGCGACTTTCGGGGGGATCTTGAACGCAAGGATTCCTGCAACGGTCTTCCCTTGTACGTAGTGCCCTGATGCAGACGTGCGGGGCGACGCCTGCCCGAACCACCCTGCGGAAGCCTCCGGCCCTACCCGCAGGGGAGGTTCCGCAACTGGTGCCCGATGGAGCCTAGTTGACCGATGCTGTATCGTTTTTCGATAACATCGAGAAACGATAAGCAGGGGGCGGTCCACCATGACCGAGGAGTCGGCCGGAACCAGGAGCGGCAGCACCGGAAACCCGCTGGAACCCATGGCCGGCGTGGTCACCGCGCTCTGCGCGCTGGTCGCGGTGTTCCTGATCCTGAAGTCCTTCGCCGTGGTCGGGCTCGGCGGCGCCTTCGGCTGGGGCGACGGCTCGGTCTGCGCCACCGACCACTCCACGCACACGGGCGGCGAGGACTGGCTGAGCCGGACCATGGAGCCCAGGCAGGGCATCGAGGTCCTGTTCTCGCCGCAGTACTGCGACAACCACCCCGGCGGCGGCGCACGCCTGCTGAGCACGCTGACCGAACTACCTTCGTCCGCCCTCTACCTCGGCGCCCTGTTCCTGCTGTACCGGGTGATCCGCGCCGCCCGCCAGGACGGCCCGTACACCGTCCACACCGCGGGCCGCCTGCGCCTCCTCGGCTGGTACCTGGCCGTCGGCAGCCTCGTCCGCCACCTCACCGAGAGCGTCGCGGGAGCCGCCCTGCTCAACTCCCTGCGGACGGGCGACCACAGGCCGCTGCTCTACGACGTCGACAAGGGCATGCCGTACTTCGCCCTGCTCACCGGTATCGGACTGCTCTCCCTCGCCCGGATCATGCGCGTCGGCACGGCGATGCGCGAAGACCTCGAAGGCGTCATCTGATGTCACCGGCCGAAGCCGACCCGCATGCCATCGAGGTCCACCTCGACCGGATCCTGGAGGAACGGGGCATGACCCTGGCCGAACTCGCCGCCCAGGTGGGCGTCACCAACGTCAACCTGTCCATCCTCAAGAACGGCCGCGCGAAGGCCATCCGCTTCAGCACCCTGACCCGCATCTGCGAAGTCCTCGACTGCCAGCCCGGCGATCTCCTCACCCACCGTCCGCAGCACGGGACTTCGGGCCGGTGATCAGCCGGTGCGGGCGGTTTCCCGCGACAACTGACGGGGCGTCACCCCGGGGGCGCGAACATGCCACACGCGGGCCGGCGGGACGTTGCCCCACACGGTGCGGCACTCGGCGCCATGGGTCTGCTGGAACGTGTCGAGCACATGGGTGACACCGCCGTGCCGGGCCAGGCTCCGGGAGGTGCCCAGCAGCGCGCGGAGGCGGGCGGTTGCCCGGTAGCCGAAGTACGTCAGGTGTCCGCCGGGCCTGAGCGCGGCCAGATAGCGTGCGAGCAGCTCCGACACCTCGTCGGGGCGGAAGTTGGCGAACGGCAGCCCGGAGACGATCACGTCGTAGCGCGCCTGCGGGTCGAGCTGCTCGACCGGCCCCGCGATCAAGGAGATTCGGTCCCCGTGGGCCGCGAGCCGCGGGTCGTCCCGCAGGTCGGCCGCGAGGAGACGGGTGAAGCGGGGGTTGGCCTCGACCAGGTCCAGCGTGTCCTCGGGGCCGAGCAGATCCGCCAGCACGCGGGAGACCGCGCCCGTTCCGGCACCGACCTCCAGCACGGTGCGCGGCCGTCCGGTCCGCTGCGCGAGGGGCGCCGCGAGCGCGTCGGCGAGGTGCCGGCCGCTGGGGGTCACGGCCCCGGTCGTACGAAAGGTCCGGAGCATCTCGGCGAGGAACAGCCGGCGGTCGGCGAGACGCCGGGCCGGGGTGCGCCGGACGGACGGGGTGCGTGTCGGGGAGAGAACCATGGCCTGGACGCTAGGCAGCGCCGAAGCCCGGCGAATCGGCTGATGTGCGGCGCCCGTACCCTACGAAAGTCGGGGGTCACGATGTCCGTTCGTCGGGGGTGCCCGGGCGTGGTCCTCCCTAGGATGACCAGGTGAAGACCGGGGCAGAACGCGGTGTGCCGCTGTGGGCGGAGGTGCCGTCGGCGGTGCTGCTCACTCTGTTGTCCACGCTGGAGGGCTTCAGGTCGGCCGGTGACACCCTGGCCGATCCCGCGCCGTGGGTCGCCGCCGCCGCGTCGCTCGGGGCGCTCGGCCGCCACCGGTTCCCGAAGGCGACGGCGGGACTGGCGTTGGTCGCGGTCGCCCTGGGCTCGGTGTTCCCGCTGCTGGTGACGCTGTATCACTTCGCCTCGCGGGACCGGTTGCGGGCGGTGTGGGTGTGCCTGGGGATCGGGTCGGTCACCGGGCTGCTCTGGCTGGCTGTCGCGTCGGCGCTGGGACGTCCCCTCTCCTGGGTGCGGCTGAGCACCTGGGTCGCCTCCGGGGTCGGGAACGCCGTACTGGTGGCCCTCGCCCTGGCCCTCGGCATGTGGGCGGGCAGCAGGCGCAGACTGCTGGGCGCGCTGCGGCATCAGGTCGAACAGCTGCGCGTGGAGCGCGAGTTGCGTGCCGAGCAGGCGCGGTCGGCGGAGCGGGCCCGGATCGCCCGTGAGATGCACGATGTGCTCGCCCACCGGCTGAGCCTGCTGATGCTGCACGCCGGGGTGCTGCAACTGCGCGAGGAGGGCATGTCCCCCGCCGGTCTGGAACGGCTGGCCCTGCTGCGCGGCACGGCCGGGCAGGCGCTGGACGATCTGCGCCAAGTGCTGGGAGCGCTGCGGTCCGACCGGCCCGCCGACGCCACGACTGTTCCGGTGCCGCCCCTCCAGGACCTGGACGAGCTGCTGACCGAGGCCCGCGCCGCCGGCCAGGTGGTCGAGTCGGTGGTGTCCGGTGACGCGGAGAGCGCGTCCACCAGCCACCGCCTGGCGGTCCACCGCCTCGTACGGGAGGCCCTGACCAACGCCCGCAGACACGCCCATGACGCACCCGTCACGGTGAACGTGCACTACGGGCCGCCGGTCACCACCGTGGAAGTGGTCAACGGACCCGCCGCACCCGGCGGGCAGTCCACGGCCTTCGAAAGTCCTGCGACACCGGGTGGCTACGGTCTGATCGGTCTTGCGGAGCGGGTCGCGGCGCTCGGCGGTCACCTGTACACCGGCGCCTCCGACAGCGGCTGGCGGCTCTCCGCCCGGCTGCCCGGGCCCTCCCCCGTCTCCCCTCCGGCGTCCACCTCATGATCAACGTTCTGGTCGTCGACGACGACGCCCTCGTCCGGCTCGGTCTCGTCGACCTGCTGTCCACCGACCCCGAACTGACCGTCGTCGCCGAGGCGTCGGACGGCCTCGCCGCGGTCGAACAGGCGACCCGGCACCGGGTCGACATCGCCCTCGTCGACATACGGATGCCCCGCATGGACGGCATCACGGCGACCCGCCGACTGCGCGCCCTCCCGGACCCACCGCGCGTGATCACCCTGACCACCTTCGACCTCGACGAGTACGTCTACGACGCGCTCGCCGCCGGCGCGGACGGCTTCCTGCTCAAGGACGCCGAACCCCGCGAGATCATCCGCGCGGTGCACGTGGTGGCGGACGGCCACGGCATGCTGCACCCGGCCGCCGCCCGCCATCTCATCGACCACTACCACCGCGCCGCCCGCCCCGAAGCGCTGGAGGCGCGCACCCGCATCGGCGCGCTGACGCCCCGTGAGACGGACGTCCTCGCGCGGCTCGCACAGGGCGATTCCAACGCGGAGATCGCGACGGTACTGGGGATGCGCGAGAGCACCGTCAAAGCCCACGTCAGCCGCATCCTCAACACCCTGGGCACCGGCAACCGCGTCCAGGCCGCGCTGCTGGCCCGGGACGCGGGGCTGGGCGACCGCGGCTGAGCGGTCGCGGAATCAAGGGGACGTCGCCGCGTACAGCCCCTTCTCCCGCAGCGCAGAATCACGCAAGATTTTGCGCTTCTTGCACTCACTCGCGGTCCCGAAGCGCAAGCCCGCGACAGGTGTGCCGGATACGTCGGCCGAAGTCTGCATGGGGGTCTCCTCAAGCCGCTTCGGCATCCGGGGGGGGAGGGAGGAACTACTGCGGGGTTGGGAGCCCCTTCTCCGGGTTGCAGTCCCGCCCCTGCCCGGCATCGACAACTGAAGCCGAATCTGCGGCAGTTCGGGGTGCGCCCCCCTCTCCTTCGATGCTCTGTTCAGGATCCGAACCGCAGGCCTGGCCTCAACTCGGCCTGTTCTTTCATCACTTGACATATCCGGTAGGGACTTCGGTGATCGTCGTGGACATCACGTCCACAGGGGGGCCTTTCCCGTCCAGCTGACGATGAGCTGTATGTCGTCCAACCGGCCGGATTCGAACAGATCGGCCGCGTCCTCGCCGAAGCCGAGTTGCCAGTCCCCACCGGGGCTCGTGCCGTACAGCGAGGTCCAGCTCGCGGCGTTGCCCCGCCGGGTGCTGGCTGTGCCGCCGGTGGCGGTGGCCTCGCCGCCGGCCGTTCCGCGCGTCAGCGACACCACGGTGTTGGGCACCGGTCCGCCGCTGTCGAGCCGGACGGCGAGCGCGGAGGTGACGAGCTCGGTGACGCCGACCGGGAAGTCGACGTCGCGCAGGTTGAGGGTGATCGAACGGGCCGTGGGGTCAACGGGGTTGTTGAGGTCGTACCACTGGTCGGGGAAGTCGGCCGCCAGGCTGAAGACGCGGTCGGAACCACGCTCCCGGTTGCTGTTGAGGACGGTCGTCAGCTGGCTGCGGTAGGCGTCGTCCTGCAGGGCCGTGTAGTCGACCGTGAGCAGTACATCGGCGATGGCGGAGAAGTCCAGCGGATTCGCCGCGGGCGGCAGCCGGAGTTCCCAGGTGGTGTCCACACCGCTGGATTCGAACGGCAGCAGCATGTCCGACTGGGCGTCGAGTTCGAAGACGCCGCTGGCGCTGACCGGCGAGGTCAGCGCGACCATGCCGGGGTCGTGACGTACCACGATGTCCTTGAAGGCCGCGTCCTGCCGGGTGGTCACCCGGGAGATGCCATTGGAGGACAGCGTGGCGCGGATCCCCCGGTCCGGAGGCACGAGAGCGACGATGCTGGTGCGCACCTGACGGATCATGCGGAGGTAGTGGCCGGGGAAGTCGGCGTCGAAGAGGGCCATCGGTGTGGCGAAGGCCAGGTTTCCGGTGCGGCGGAACTCCAGGAACTCCACCGGCATGAGCTGGGCGAGGGAGAACGTCTGGGACAGGTTGAGACGCCTGCGCTCCGACCGGAGGGCGTACTCCTCGAGCCCGCTCAGGTCCTGGCTGAGCTGTTCCGCACCGGTCAACCCCCGGCGGTTGGCCTGGGCGGCGCCCGCGGTCAGCTCGGCGGGCGTCTGCCAGTAGTCGCCGGCGATCAGGGTCTGCGCCGACTCCGCGCGCTCGAAGGCCAGTTGGGCCTGGGCGAGCCGGGCGGTGGCGGTGGCCTGCTGCAGGAAGTACCGGTAGACCCCGCCGAGCGTGTTGCTCATCCACAGATACAGGTCGGCGTTGGTGAACTGGTCGTTGAGGAACTTCAGCGTCGCCGTCGCCTGGTCGCGCTGGAGCGTGGCGATGGCCTCCTCCTGGCCCGCGATGGCCACCTGGTCGTTGGCGGTGACCACCTGGGCGGCGGCGACCAGCGAGTCCTGCTCGGAGGTGGCCTTCGCCAGCCGCCACTCGTCCTTGCGCTGTTCGATACCGGCCTTGAGCTGGTTGGCGTCCATCCGCGCCTGGAGGGTGTTCTCGTTGGACTGGAGGATCCCCTTGCCGATGATTCCGGCGGAGATGGTCATCGCTATGGCCTGCCTGGCGCCGCCGGAGAAGACCGCGCCGGCGAGATCGGCCGCGTTGTAGGCCTGCTGGAGGACGCCGATCGAGGTGTCCACCGCGTTGATCTCGTTTCTGACGGACCTCATCTCGCCGTACTGGTCGAGGAGGTCCCGCTCGTACTGGTTCGGCTGCTGGTTGATCTGCCGGTCGTAGGTCCTGGTCATGTTGTCGGCCTTGGTGCGCTGTGCCACGGCGGCCTTGACCGCGTCGTTCGCCTCCGTCACCCGGTCCGCGGCGAGAGTGATCTGCGCGTTGCTCAGTTCGATGCCCTTGAGGGCGTCGAAGACCTGGAGGTTCCGCTGGTCGTACTTCTCCAGCGCGGCGAGGTAGCCCGCCTCCATCTGGACGGCCTGGGCGACGAGTTGACGGGCCCGCTCCAGCAACGTCTTGAAGCGGAAGGGCGTGGGCTGGCTGACCGTGATCGCGCCGAAGGCGTTCTGGGTACGGGCCATTCCGGCGATGTTCCGGCCCTGCCTGAGCTTGTCGAGCTGTACGTTCGCCCGGGCCGCGAGGGATTCCAGGTCCGGGATCGGAAGCTTCGGTTCGTCCTGGTTCTTGGGTGCGACCGGGCTGAGTGCGGCGGTGCCGAGGAGCCGGCGTGCGGTCAGGTAGAGGCTCCGGGCGTTCGCGACCGACTCGTCGGTCTCGCGGCTGAATTCGGCGTCCGCGTAGTCGAGGTGACAGCGGATCACCGACAGCAGCGTGTAGCGGGTGAAGGGGGTGGGCCGTCCGGTCTCCACGAGTCCGAAGGGGTCCAGCTTCTCGGTCCACTGCGGCGGGAAGGTGAGGACGGGCTGTGCAGGTGTCCCGCCGATCTCGGCGGTGATCCGGCTGTAGACCGAGACGGGGTGGGCGACGTCGTAGGGGTACACGAGCCAGTACCAGTCCAGTGCGGCACGGTAGTCGCCCGCGCTCTGCAGGCGCTGGGCGAGCAGCAGCGGCACGGCCCAGAAGATCTCCCGGTACGACGGATCCAGCGGCTTGTCCTGCTGGAGCGCCGCGAGAGCGGTCTGGTGGGCCGCCGACCTGGTGGGGTCGAGATAGGTGAAGTCCCTCCCTATCGATTTCACGTAGGCGGCCGCTTCCACTTCGGCCCGGTCCGCGCCGAAGGTGCCCGAACCGCGGATGGCGTCGAAGAAGACACGCAGTTGATCCGAACCACCCGCCACCAGCAGGGTCGGGTCGAGGTTGCGTTCGGGGAACAGGAAGGCCGTGGTCGCGGCCTGCCAGCTGCCCAGCTCGCCCATCCAGACCCATGCCCGGGTGAAGGCGTCCGGGTTGCCGAGCTGCCAGCCGGAAGCGGGATGGGCCGACGGCATCTCGCCGGACCGCTTGGCGGACATCAGCGTCTGGATGCTCTCGATCGCCTGCCTGATGCGGGTGGTGCGCAGGGTTCCGCCGGCGAGGACGTCGACGAAGAACAGCGCCGTCATCTCCTCGCCGACGACGCTGATGGCGGTGGCGGGTGTGGGTGCCAGGTCGCTGAGCAGCGCGTCGCGCAGGATCGGCAGGGCGGTCTGCTCGGCCGTGGCGACGGCCTGCGCGTTCCCGTCGATCAGGTCCTGGCGCTGGGTGGTCCGGCTGCGCAGCACCGACTGCCAGTCGTCACGGGCGTCGTCGTCGACCCGGTAGGGGCTGGCCTGCGGGCCGTCGTCGGACAGCACGAAGTAGTCGGGAGAGAGGACGAAGGTGGTCTCCTGGGCCTTCCAGGCCGGGAGCAGCGTCGATCGTTTGTGGGCACCGGTGAGTACCGCGACGGCGTCGTTCCACTCGGCTGTGGTGAGGGATCCGGCGGCGGCGAGCCGGCTGAGGTTGCGCAGGGCGAGGAATCCGGGCCGGGTCAGTCCGGCGGCGGTGAGCAGTCCGCCGATGTCGGTGCCGTGGCTCTCCTGGTTCTCCCAGTCGGCGAGGTCGGCGCCGGGCAGTACCTGGGCCAGCATCGCGGCGAGCCCCTGGGCCGCGCTGCCACCGGCGGGGGGACGAAGGCCGTCGAGGAGTTGGCCGTAGTCGGCGAGGGCTTTGGCCCGCTGGGTGATCAGCAGACGGACGGGGTCGCCGTTCGGTCCGTCGATGACGTCGCCGGCGCCGATCACGTCCGGGTCGGCGAGCGCTCCGTACGTCCTCGGCGTGATCGGGTGCTGGTCCTGGTCGGCCCAGGACAGCGCCAGACCGGCCAGTTGCCAGGTGAGCAGCAGCGGGGTGGTCAGCGTCCGCAAGGGATCGGCGGCGGTGGTGGAGGTGAGACCGAAGACCGTCTCCAGCGCCGTCTCGCTGAGCCGTGTGTCGTCGAGCATCAGCTGGTCCAGCTCGTCGGGGCCGGTCGACGACAGCCGGATGCCGAGCCGTGCCGCCAGCGCCCGGCGGACCTCGGGGTCCGCGCCCCGGGCCAGCCGCAGCTCCGGGTAGGAGGTGCCCACGGCCGCGAGGAGCGAGCCGTACGCCGCCGTGCGATAGGCGGCCTCCCCCGCCGCGCCGGGGCCGGTGGGGGCGTGCCCGGCCGCGATGCGTGCCCGGAGCAGTTCGATGGGCACCCGCAGCTGGTTGATCTCGACGGTCCCGCGGTTGGCCTCCGCCGACTGCGCCTGGCTCAGCCGGTCGACGGGCTGGCCCAGGACACCGACCAGGGTGGCCGTGTCCAGCGGGGTGCCCGGTACCGCTGCGGGAACCGCGGCCACGCTGTCGGTGTCCGGTGGAGTCTCCATTCCGCCCGGCAGGGGAACCACTATCTGTTCCTGGGCGAAGGAGAGCAGCGCGGTCAGATACTCACGTTCGCCGAGCCGTTCCTCCAGCGTCTTCGGCACATAGTCGCTGACGACGGTGACCGCGCATGATTGCGGGTCCGGAGTCGTGTTGCCCGCCTTGTCCGTCGCCCATACGTAGATCGTGTGGGCGCCGAACCCGGTCAGCGGCACGCCGGCGTGCCAGCTGCCGAAGTCGTTGCCCGACAGCGGCTGTGCCGGTGTCCTGACCCCGTCCTTGCTCAGGGCCCAGGCCACGCCGGCGCTCCCGCCGGCCATTCCGCTCTGGGCGTCCTGCACGGTTCCGGTCAGCTGGGCCGTCGCCCGGCCGGCCGAGTCGCCGATGGCGTTGGTCGGCTGATCGACCGTCAGGATCGGCAGTCCGACGTCCCGGCCGACGACCGTACGGATCTTCGTCGATGCGAAGTGGTCGCGGTCGGCGACGGTCACGGAGATCGGCCTCGACCCCAGCGGCATGGATCCGAGGGTGATGAGCTGCTGGAAGGTGGTGCTGGAGACGTTGTCGGTGGAGACGGTCTGATCGTCCCAGGCGAGCGTGACCTTGACCGGGAAGTACTGGTCGGCCGGGATGTCGACCTGTACGTTGACCGCCGCCCCGCTGACGCCCAGGTCGACCGGCGCGCCCTCGGCCGGTGCCGTCACCGTGAAGGCGGGCGGGACGGCCGCCGCCACCGTGATGCCGACGTTGCCGGACCGGTAGACCAGCCCGGTGCTGGTCTTCGCCTCGGCGTAGAAGGTATGGGCGCCGGGGGTGGGGAACGTCAGGGACAGTGGTCCGCCGCTCTGGTTCGCCCTGATCTTCTCGACGCCGTCGATGCCGGCCGCCGTCTGGGAGAACGTGACGAGAGGTGTCGAGGCGTAGAAGCCGTGGATCGCGTCCCAGGTGTAGCGCGCGCCGGGAAAGGCGTTGATCGACATGGAGGCGGCGACGCCCGCCACCACCCGCCCGGTGGGCGCGGCGATGCTCACCGACGGCTGTTGGTCCTCCGGTGGCGGTCCGTCCGGCGGCTGAAAGATCGACATGACTGGCCCGTTGTTGGCATTCTCTAATTCTTTGTTCGTCACAGGAAACCCCGATGGTCGATGAGTGGATCTGCTGGAAACCGCGATTTCATGGCAGGCCCTGGGCCTGACCCGGCGCTATCCGCCTGCGGTGATGGTCAGGTGCGTCACGCCCGACAGCGAAAGCGTTCCCTCTCCTGCCAGTTCGACCTTTGCGGAGTGCGGAGGATCGAGCAGCTCGACCGGCCTGCCATAGCGCCAGATGCGGGTGACGAGCAGGGCGACCCGGCCATTCGCGCCGTCGGCGGAGGTCGCCGTGTCGAACATGTCCCCGGGGGACACCACGCCCTCCACGCAGCGCACCACGCACAGCGCACGGTCGACGGCCGCTTCCTCAATGCCCTCGATACTGATTCGGGCGTTACTTGACATAGGCGGCGGCCTCCTTGATGAATTGCACGATCTGCGCCTGGGTGAGTTTCGGGGTGGTCGCCAGTGTCGGTGAGATGTCCTCGATGCCTACGCGACCCGGAATATCGATTCCCATTTTCTGCAGGATCGTACGGGCGGTATTCGTGGGGATCTCGACGCTGGCGCGGGCGGCGAACTCCGTCGGACTCAGTTCGACCCCGACCTCCAGCTCCGAGGCTATGTATCCCTCGTGGGTGGCGACTCCCACCAGGTCCCCCGGCTGTGCGATCTGCACGACCGACTGCCCGAACGCCTCGGCATGCGTGCCGAACACGGTGGCGACTCCCGGGTCGGTGGTCGTGGGAGTGATACCCACCCGCTGCGTTCCGGGGCTGCCCGCATAGCCGCGTGTGGTACCCCGGAAGAGTGCCGGACCGCCCGGTGCCGCCGACTGGACGGCCGCGGCGGGGTCGCTGGCCGCGGACTTGAGGTAGGTCGACGCGGCCGGCGGTGCGCCTGCCCCGGCCGACCGGCCCGCACCGCCTCGGGTGCCGGTGGATGTCGCGGCGGGGCGTTTCGGAGGCGGCGCGCTGGGTCCTCCCAGGGGCTGGCCCGTCTTCCACATGACATATCCCTGGGCAGCCGCGTGGGCCAGTCCTGCCGCCGCCACGAAGTTCTCCTCGACACGCTGCGCCGAAGGGCCGAGGAAGACGCCGACCGTGGTGGCGTGGGGCTTGCCGTTCCACGTCTGCATCGCCCCGGAACCGGCCACGTCGGCGGCGGCCACCATCAATGGGGCGCCGACGACGCAGCCCACGCCCGTCTCGCACAACGCGGCTCCCGCGACGAAGGCCGCTGCGCCGCCCGCCACCTTGGCCGCGCCCTCCACTCTCGGGGCGATCTCCTCCTTGGTGAACTCCAGGGGCGCCCATTCCCGCGGATCCCAGGTGAACTCCCAGTCCGTGCCGGAGGTGTCGGTCCTGTTCATCGGGGAGCCGCCGCACATCTGGTACTGGTTGACCCCTCCGGCCGGCCCCGTGGGGTCGCACCCGCTCCAACGGGCCGTCCACGGCAGGTAGTAGCGCGCCGAGTGGTGGGCCAGGCCGCTCTCCTCGTCCCGCTCGCAACCGGTGAAGCGGTAGCGCTTGCGGGTGTAGCTGCCGAAACTGGTCTCGCCGTACGGTGTGTACTCCTCGCGGTTGACGAGGGTGCCCGCACCGTCGACGACGACGGTGCTGCTGCCGAGGTGGTCCGCGAGCTGCACGGCGACGGCCGGGCCGGGGTCGTCGGGGCGGGCCGGGCCGAGACGGACCAGGCCGATGCGCAGCCGGTCGTCCATGACGTGGACCTGATTGTTCTGGCCGGGCTCCGGGACAGCCGTCGAGGTCGTCGCGGCGGGGGCCCAGCGGTGGTGTTCGAAGGTTCCGTCGAGGTAGTGGGTGGTCTCGACGGAACCGCCCTGACGGCGGACGACCTTCTTCGTCCGCTGGCCCGACGCGTCGTACAAGTACTGGGCGTGGAGGGAGGGTTCGGCGCCCGCGGTCTGCGTCGCGAACGCCTTGAGCCGGTCGGCGTGATTCCAGGCGAAGTGCCGCGATGTCGTCTCGGCGACCAGGTTGCCGTTGGCGTCGAAGGTGTAGTTGTACGGCGTCTTCCCGACGAGCATGCCCTGCAGCCGGTTGCTGTCCGCCGCGACGGCGAAGGCGCGTGTGAATCCGCCGGTGCCGCTGTGCCCGAGACTGAGGACGCTGCCCACCGCGTCGTAGCGGTACGTCTCCGCGTACGCCTGCGCCTTGGTGGCATCCGTGCCGCGGGGCAGGTCGGTCCACGGGTCCCCGGCGGGCGGCGCCTGGTATTCGCGGCCTGTGGCGGTGAGCAGCCGGTAGAGGGGGTCGTAGGTGAAGTGCCGGTCGAGAGCGTCGCCGCTGCCGAGGAGTTTGCGCAGGACGGGGTCGGTGGCGCCGAGGGCGTCGGGGTTGTTGGGAATGCCACTGCCGGGGGCACGGTCACGGACGGTGAGGATGTTCCCGACGAGGTCGTAGGCGTAGCCGTAGTCCTGCAGCACGGCTCCGGTCGGACGGTAGGTGGGCCCGTCGGCGAGTGTGTAGCGTTCGCTCCGCAGCCTGGTCAGCCGGAACGTGAACGGGTCGTAGGCGTATCGGGTCATCACCCCGTTGCCGTAGGCGATCAGGGCCCGCTGTCCCTTGGCGTCATAGGCGATGCGCTGGACGTGGACCGTGTCGTCGAGGCGCACTCCTTCCAGCGCGCCGGCCCGGTTGTAGGTGGGGCGGAGTTCCCTGCGACGGCCCTCCACGTCGGTCGGAAGCAGCTGCCTGACGACCCGGTTGAGCGCGTCGTAGCCCGTCGTCGTGACGTAGCCGGTGGATTCGAGCAGTTGCGCGTCGCGGGCCGCCTGGGTCTGGCCGGTCGCCGGGGTCCACTGGACCTGGAACGGCACCACCTGCCAGTTCTTGACCTTGGCCGCCGCGTAGGTGGCGAGGATCGGCGCGTCGGCGATCACCCGCCGGGCGGATTCCAGCACGTTGCCCTTGAAGTCGACCACCGCGACGGCTTCGAGGCCCGCCTCGTCGTGGTGGCGCACCGGACGGCCTAGCAGGTTGAGTTCGCGGGCGGCGGCGCGGGCGGCGGGCGGCTGGTCAGCGGCGCCTCCGTCGCCGTACTCGAGGATCTGGCGCAGTGTCACGGCGCCGGACGCGTCGTCCCGCGCCCATACCCGGGTCGGCCTGTGCAGCGCGTCGAACGCGCCAAGCGTCAATGCCCCCTTGCTGTCGCGGGCTTCGACCGGGATGCCGAGCGCGTCGGGGAGGGTGTCGCGGCGCCCGGCGTCAATGCTGTCCGTGCGCCAGCGGCGCTGCGCGACGTCGAACCGATAGCTGAACGCGTTCCGGCCGAGGGCGTCGGTGATCGTGAGCAGGTTGCCCTGGATGTCGTAGAGGGACCTGGTGGTGAGCCGGTCGGCGTCTGCCGGACCGTTGCGGGCGACGGCGCGCACCGTGCGGCCGAGCGCGTCGGTCTCGGTGCTGGCCGGCGTGTTCCAGTGACCGCGGTACGGCCCGGCGGTATCGCCGTGGGTGCGGCCCGCGTTGTCGTTGGAGTCGTAGGTGTAGGACTCCCACGGTGTCGGCACGAACACCTCGGGAACGGCCAGGTCGGTGGGGACTCCGAAGATGACCCGCTGCTCGCTGCCGTCGGGGTTCAGCGTCCGTACGACCTGTCCGCGAGGGTCGTAGAACATCGTCGCCCGGTGTCCGAGCTGCGTGTCGAGCGGCTGGACGTAGTCGTAGCCGCTGGAGAAGAACGGCTCGTACTTCTGTACCACCTGCCCCTTGTTGTCGTAGATCTGCCAGCCGGAGACGATCACGTTGTCCGGGTCCGACGGTCCACGGGTGCGCCCGGTGGTGTCGCCGACCGGGGCGAGGTCCTCCCCGGGGATGGCGCCTCCGCCGAACGCGGGGTCGCCGAACAGGGTGTCCTCGGCCTGGGTCCGGGACTGCAGCGTCCGGCCGAACCCGTCCGAGTACTCCACCGACACGATCACGTCGTCCCGCTGGGCGGCCGGGACGTCGGTGTCCGTGTCGTGGTGGGTCCGCCGAACGGTACGTACGGATGCCGGTTGGCCCCGTTCGGCGAAGGCGAGCAGGTCGTAGGTCATCCGGGTGCTGGGGGTGTCGCGGTCGCCCTCGCCCTTCTTGCCGCGCAGGTACTGGGCGGTGACCAGCCCGATCGGGGAGTAGGTCACCGAGGTGACGTTGCCGTTGGCGTCGGTCATCGCGGTCGGCTGCAGCACCCGGTAGTCGTTCACCACCTCGGTGACCAGTCCGACGGGGTCGGTCACCCGTACTGGCAGCAGGTCGTGCTGGTCGTAGTCGGTCCGGCTCTGTGCTCCCAGTGGGTCGAGTGAGGCGAGTGGCAGCCCTCGGTCGACACGGCCGGTGACGTGCACGTCGTAGCTGTGCCGCGCGGTGGTCACGTAGTACCCGCCGGGCGAGCCCGGCACGTCGGTGTCCGTGTAATGGAGGTATCCGGCCAGCGCCGGGAGGGTGGCGCGGAACTCGGGCGGGTATTCGGCGGGCCAGGCCTTGACCCCGCCGGGGGCCAGGTAGACGGGCCGTGGGCCGACCGCGAGGGGGTCGCCCGGCGGGTACAGCCCGTCGAGGAAGTCGTCGGTGAAGGCCAGGGACTCCGTGCGTACCGGCAGCCCGTGGTCGCCGAGGGTGCCGAGCGGCAGGCCGGCGAAGGCCTCCCCGTCGTAGTGGGTGCGGACATGCCCGATCACGCGCAGCGACACGCCCGCGGCCGGCAGGCCCGCGAGGAGTCCGTCGCAGAGGTCCGCCACGGACGGGCGGCCGTCGTTGACCACCTCGTAGCTGGTGGCCCTGGCGACCCGGTCGGCCAGATAGCGGTCGGGGTCGTCGCGGACGGCGTGCTCGGTGGTGGTGTAGGTGGCCAGATACGGCTGGGGCGGCGCCGTGGCGGTGGCGGTCATCGGGTCGCGGCCCCGCGGGACGGCGACGGCCAGCTGCCCGGTGGGCAGGCCGTACGCGTCGTAGCCGGCGGGGAAGACGAACCGGGTCATCGGCTGATCACCGCGTTCGTACTGGGTGGTGCGGCTGCCGAGGGAGAACGGGAAGAAGATCCGTTCCCGGACGTCCGACGGCCGGCCCGTGGCGGGGGGTGACTCCTCGCGGACTCCGGACACGGACTCGGTGACCGTGTAGGGGAGGTACGCGCGGGCGGCGCCGTCCAGGGCGTACAGCTCGGTACGGAGGAGTTGTCCGCGCAGGGTCCGCAGGGCGGCGCGGCGGGCGCCGGCGGGCAGGGCCGCCAGGAAGATGTTCTGGGCCGGTGGGCGGGGCAGCATCGGGGTGTCGGCGGTGGAGTACTCGTGCCGCAGGTCGAGTTCGGTCCAGTCGCCGGGCTCGTCGGCGGCGACCGGCCCCGGATGGAACCAGCTCTTCGTGAGCGTCGGGGGTGAGTAGTGCCCGTCAGGGACGGCGCCGGCCCCGGTGGTGGGCGCCCCTTGGAAGGTCTCGGTGTCGAGCGTCTCGACCATCGCGAAGCCGCGGAACTCCCGTTCCACACCGTCCCAGTAGCCATGGTGGTAGCGGTGCTCGGTGGTGAGCCGCCCGCCCGAGATCGCGTCGGTCACCTCGATGTGCGAGACGACCTGGACCGGGAACGGCAGGGTGGTTCGCCAGCGGGTCGCCGGATCGCGCTGGTCGCGCACGTACTCCTGGGTGGATGTCGTGTACGTCACCCGGGTGAGGGCGCCGAGGTGGTTGTCCATCTCGTGGAGGAGGTGCGGTTTGACGCCGCCGGTGAGGTCGAGGAACCGCAGCTGCGGTCTCCCGGACGCGTCCGCGGCCCTGCTGAACAGCACTCCGGCCATTCCGGTGCCGTACAGGTCGGACAGCTGTACGGAGTCCCGGTCGGTCACGCCCGGGGTACCGGTGATGGTGACCGGCTGCTCGGTCCAGGCGTTGCCGGACCGGTTCCCCCAGAGCAGCACCCGGCCGCGGTCGATGTAGAGCAGGTCGGCCGCGCCGTCGCCGTCGACGTCACCGAGCAGCACCCGGTGCGGGTCGTAGCCGTCGGGTAACCGGGGCGCGTGGCTCATGGCGACGCGGGCGCCCCACCGGCCGTGGCCCAGGTTCGGCCAGTAGGCGATGTTGCCGTTGCGGAGCAGGACGATGTCCTGGAGGCCGTCGCCGGTCATGTCCGCCAGTCGTACCCGTGGGTCGGCCAGATCGACCTGTGGTCCGGTGCCGTTGCCGACGGCGGTGCGCTGCCAGGCCCTGCGGGGGTCGGGGTCGTTGAACCAGCACTCCAGGCGGGTGCCGGAGCGGAGTACGTCGGTGAGGCCGTCGCCGTCCAGGTCGACCAGCCTGACGTTCGGATCGGAGAGAGCGACCGCCGGTGACTGCCGGTAGGCCTGGAACGAGCGGTGGCTCCAGCCCGACGTGAAGGTCATCGGGTAGTAGCCGGTCGCCGCGCCCGCGGTCCTGGAGCCGGGGACCGCGGCGGAGACGACGAGGTCGGGGCGGCCGTCACCGTCGGCGTCCATGAACCGCACACCTGGATCGGCGAGGGACAGCGGCGGTGCCTCGGTCATCCGACGGGGAAGCTCGAACCGGCCGTCGCCCGTGTTGCGCCAGACCCGCTGCGCGGCGCCGAGTTCGACCACATCGGGCAGTCCGACGCCGCGCAGGTCGACCAGGGCCAGCGTCGGGTCGTTCAGCGCGACCGCCGGCAGGCCCGGCCCGGTCACCTCCCGGAACCGGCGTCCGGCCGGGTCGAAGCCCGAGTACCCGAAGGTCAGCGGTGGCAGAGCCTCCGTCGCGGGGGCCTGTCCGGGCGGCGGATCCTGGTCGTCGATCCCGGTCACGTCCACCTGGGTCAGCAGCGAGAGCCCGTTGAACTCGGCCTGCCGGTACGTGAATTGCTGTTCCCTCGCCACCCGGGCGATGCCGTCGGCGGCGTGCGTGGTGACCCGTACGGTCCGGCAGCGCAGCGATGTCCGCAGTTCGAACCCGGCCCGGTGGTCGGAGAAGGGGTCGGGCCTCGGCTCGTAGGCGAAGTCCACCTCGACGAGGAAGGAAGGGTCGGCGCGGTCGCCGTAGTCGGCATAGGAGATCCGGGCGATCAGCGGATGGTCCCACCGGTGGCCGGGCTCCTGGCCCCGGTCGGGCAGGTACTCGTACCGGATCAGGTTGCCCAGGGCGTCCTGGGTCAGGGTGACCCGCCAGCCGAACACCCGGCCCGGGTCCGCCGGATCGGCCGTCACCGCCGGATCGCGCCAGCCGGCGTCCGCACCGGCCGGGCGGGGCGTGCCGTAACGGGTGAGCAGACCGTCCTTGCCGCGGACCTCCCAGTAGTTCCCGGAGTCGTCCTTGACATGCTCGATCCGGGCGAACAGGCCCTCGGTACGGGGCCGGTACCGCACGCGCCCGGGGTAACTGCCCTGGACCGGCACCAGGTCCTCCGCCCCCGACAGGACGAACACATCGGCGCGGTCGGCCCCCGGCCCGACGGCGTCGGCATACCTCGGAATCCCCCGTGACGTGCGGCGGGACACCCCCGGGAGGCTCAGCTGCCAGCCCAGTCCGAACGGCCCGTTCCCGTTGCCGGTGCTGTAGCCCAACGCCAACCGGGGTGCCAGCCCCGACCGACCGGCCGGGACCGCTATGGGCACCGTGAAGTTGCCCGTACCGGTGAAAAGGTCGGCGGCGAACTTCTCTCCCACACCGCTGACCGCGCCGCCGCCCTTCGGCAGCGAGACCACCGCGCCCTCCGCGGCGGCTTCCGTTCCCCCACTCATCCGACGACCGTCCGCTCCCCCAGGGCCGAACCCCACGAGGGGTCGGCTCCGCGAGGCGTCATGTCGTGGCTTCCGGCCGCGTGAGCGGGAAGTCCGGCCGCGGCAGGGGCCGTGGCGGACATCGCCTCAGCCGGAAGGAAGCCGGTACCGCTGCGTCTGCTGTCCATGCCGTGATGTACCTCCGGACGTGCTCCGGCTCCTCATGCCGGGGCTTGGCCGTGAGCATCAGTGGGCTGACACGCTTCCCTCCGCCCCCCGCCGGCGTCGGGACTGTCCTGTCTGGCTGTCCGCGGCCACCGTGGCGCGCCCAGGAGGTGTCTGTCACACCCTGTGCCGCTCAGCGGACCGGAGCGCCCGCCTCCCCATCGGCCCCACGCCGCTCGTCAGCAGCGCCCGCACCAGGACGCCCCGTTCGGGTTGTCCCGATTCGTGTACGCCAAACTCCGTGCGGACAACCCTCGTTCGGCCCGTGTCCCCTCAACTGCCGCCGTCGTCAACCGCACCGCCGAGGGCATGGCAGGGCGGGTCGAAGTCCACCGTCGGGAAGTACTGTGCCCCTTCCGCTCTGGTGATCCGTGGGTACGCGCTGTCGCAGACGCGGGCGGCGACCCGGTCCAGGCCGGTGTCCCACAGCCGGACCGTGAAGTCGTTGCCGCCGCCGGCCAGGGTGACGATGGGCGTTCCCGACGTCCCACAGCCGGACCGTGCGGTCCCAACTCGCCGTGGCCAGAACGGTGTTCCGCGGCGCGAAGGAGATCGACACCACGTCGGAGGTGTGACCGGTGAGCCGGCTCGTGTACGGCGTCCCGA
The DNA here is from genome assembly GCF_044753545.1 of Streptomyces sp. NPDC088350. Taxonomy (NCBI): domain Bacteria; kingdom Bacillati; phylum Actinomycetota; class Actinomycetes; order Kitasatosporales; family Streptomycetaceae; genus Streptomyces; species Streptomyces sp. NPDC088350. The sequence goes on from NZ_JBIVNL010000005.1 coordinate 423,918, forward strand.
CGGTGCTCATGAGCTGGTCGCGGACGTCGGCCGTGGCCGCCGGCCGGTACGCGGCCAGGTTCACCTGCGCGGCGAGCGCGGGGGTGTTCCGCCGTACCTCGGCCGCGTCCGTGGCGGCCCTCCGCGCGACGGCGACGTTGCGCTGCTGGACGGCCGAGTCGCGCGAGCCGACGGCCAGCACACCGGCGGTGACCGCGGTGACCATCAACACGGTGAGCAGCGTGACCAGTTGCCGCAGGCGGACCGTCCGCCGTCTGGCCGCCGCCGTCTCGTCGGCCCGCGCGTCCCGGCCCGCGTCGAGGAAGTCCCGTTCCCTGTACGTCAGTCGGCCGCCGTCCGCGACGGCGAGGTCCAGTGCCGCCGCGAGACGGGCACCCCGCCACAGGACGTGCGGGTCGCGGCCCTGTGCCTCCCAGCCGGCGGTCGCGTCGGTGAGCCGCCGGTGCAGGAGCAGCCGTTCCCGGTCCTCGGTCAGCCGGCCGCGCAGTCTCGGCCAGCACCGGATGATCGCCTCGTGGGTGATCTCGACGCAGTTCTCGTCCAGCGTCACCAGCCGTTGCCGGGCGAGGGATTCGAGCACGAGCGCGGTGTCGGGACAGCGGTCCAGCTCGTCCGCGGTGATACGGCGCCGGGTGTCCTCGGTGCCGTCGCCCAGCGCGGTCAGCCGGAGGAACAGCGACCTGGCGAGGTCCCGCTGCGCCGACGACAACGCCCGGTAGGCGGCCTCGGCGGTCTGCGCGAGCGCGTGCTGGATTCCGCCGACCGCCAAGTACCCGTCCAGCGTGAGGCGGTTGCCGCTGCGCCGGCGCCGGGTCTCCACCATCGCGTGCGAGACCAGGGGCAACGCGCCGGGCTGACCGGTCGCGTCGACGACCACGGCCGCCGGCAGCGGGCCGGTCACCGTGCAGTCGGCGAGCCCGGCCGGCCCGGTGATGGCCTCGCGCAGCTCCTGGCTGCTCATCGGGCCGACGGCGAGCTGCGCGTCGCGCATCGCCTCGACCAGCCGGGGGTCCTGGACGCAGTGGCCGTAGAAGTCGGCGCGTACGCCGAGCACCACCCGGGTCCGGCTGGTCGGCACGGTGGTGGCGGCGGTCAACAGGTCGATGAACGCGTCCCGTTCGTCCCGGTCCCGGCAGAGGGCGAAGACCTCCTCGAACTGGTCGGCCACGATGAGTGTGTCGATGTCCGGTGCGCGGTCGACCGCGGCCTGCCGGAGCCGCAGGTGCAGTGCCTCGGGATCGTCGCGCAGCTCGGTCGGCAGCGTCAACACCGACCAGCAGTGGAGCTGGGACGGCGAGCAGATCCGTTCCGGCATGAACGGCAAGTGCCTCGCCATCCTGGGCGGCCGGTCTGAGAACGGCCGGCTCCTGGTGAGCTGGAGCTGCGACGGAGCGAGGAGTCAGAGCTGGGACTTCTGAACGGTGGCCCGGCCCGGCACACGGTGTGCCGGGCCGGGCCGCGGTCATTCGCGCACGGTACTCGCGTCGATCGCACACCGGACGAGACTCGCGCACCGCGCAGGGGGTGAGGGGCCGAACGGGCCGCTGTCACCCGAAGAGGTCAAGAGCCCACGAGGAAGGTGAGCCGCACCTCTCGCTCGTCAGTGGTTCAGTTCCGCCTCGCGCGCCTCCAGCCAGTCACCCACTTTCGCCAGAACCGCCTCGCGGCCCGATGCCGCGAGGGATGTGCCCGGCGCCCGCGCGTCCACGGTGCTGGTCATCCGGGCGCGCAGAACAGGCGATCCGGGCTCGAGCCACACGGTGATGAGCAGAATCGCGGTCGGGGTCTGCGGGACGTTGCTCATGCCGGTCCGCTCGTCGGAGGAGGGCCTCGTGGGTGGGCCGACACCAGGCTCGGGACGCGGTGTCACATGGCTGTCAGCCATCGGTCAACGCGCAGCTCGGCAGCATCGAGGTGAAGGCGGGTGAGGGGCCTATGCCGAGTTCGTCGTGGAGCAGGTCGCGAAAGGCCCGGTAGTGGCGGACCGCCTCCTGCACATTGTGCTCGGCCAGATGGACAGCGGTCACGGCCCGGTGGGCACTCTCGCGCAGCGGCTCGATGCGGACGCTCTCCAGGGCGGCCTCCAGGGCGAGGGCGTGCCGGCCCTCCGCGACGAGCCGGTGGGCGAGGGCCTCCAGGGCGTGCAGCCGAAGCTGGCGGAGGCGTTCACGTTCGAACAGGATCCAGTCGTCGTCCCAGCCGGGCAGCAGTTCGCCGGCGAAGAGAAGGTGCCGGCCCGGGCCGGACAGCGGTTCGGCGGCGGGATGCCGGCCCGGACCGGACAACTCCTCAGCGGACGGGGCCTGTGCGTCGATGACGTGCAGGGCCGAGGTCGCGAGGTCGCGGACGTCCACCGAGACGGCCTCGGCGAGCGAAAGGGCGTCGCCGTCGCTGTGCACGAGCTGCTCCCGTCCCCGGTGCAGCCGCCACAACACGGTACGGAGACTTCCGTGCGCCCGTTCCTCCGTGACGTCGGGCCACAGCGTGCCCGCGACGACCGCGCGGGTGCCGTGCCGATGCAGGGCGAGGTAGGCGAGCAGCCGTTGGGAACCGGTGCCGACGTCGACAACGGTGGGGCCGTAGGCGAGTGTGAAACGGCCCAACAGGCGCAGCCGGGGCGCGGGCGTCCGGGCACCGCTCATGGCTGGACGCTCGAGTGGCGGTGTGCCGTCCTGCCGGTGTCTGCCATGGCTCCTCCCCCTGGAGCGGTGCGCGGACCTGCTCGATGCAACTCCACGGCCCGGAGCAGCGCATCGGGGAACTCCCCATATTCCGTCTCCGTGATGTGACGGAGCGTCAAGGCAGGGGCCGGAAATGTCCGATCGCCCACCCCGATCACACCGACGGGGGCACTCTGGTGACGCGGCCCACGGCCGCACGGGGGCGGTGTGGCAGACGTATCAGACGCTCTACGGCCCCTGACGCCATCCCACCATGAGGGCAGGCACCAACGGATCGGGCGGCGAACCGCGACACGGACGGCCACATCCTGGGACCCGACCTCATCCCTGAGAACCGGTGAAGATCAGGCTCGAAATCAGGAACCGGCAAGAAAGGTGAAACGTACCTCTCGCTGTAGATTATCCCGGTTCGTGTCGACCAGGCACACCGACTGCCACGTCCCCAACTCCAGCCGCCCGCCCAGCACCGGCAACGTCGCGTGCGGCGGTACGAAGGCCGGGAGGACGTGGTCGCGGCCGTGGCCGGGGCTGCCGTGGCGGTGCTGCCAGCGGTCGTCGGCGGGGAGGAGGGTGTGCAGGGCGGCGAGGAGGTCGTCGTCGCTGCCGGCGCCCGTTTCGAGGATCGCGACGCCCGCGGTGGCGTGCGGGACGAAGACGTTGAGGAGGCCGTCACGGCCGGCCGCCGCCTCCCGCAGGAAGGCCTCGCAGTCGCGGGTCAGATCCATGACCCGCTCCCGGGAGCCGGTGTCGACGTGCAGAACTCGGGTGGTGAAGGCAGCTGACATGTCTCCATCCTGACCCATGCGTCGGGCTCCGCGTCCGCCCGATCGCCCGGTCCGCGATACACAAGGTCCAGTCTGCGAGACACCGTTGACCGTGCCACGCCATCTGACCTATTTTCTGCCGCATGTTGCGTTCAGTCCTGCTCACCACGCGCGGTCACATCGACCTGCTGCGGGTGGCCTCCGCCGCGTGTCGCCGCGGCTGCTGACGCCTTCTTCCACCTCACCCCCTCTTTCTCCGCGCTCCGTCGCGCCCGCGCACATCGTCGTGACGCGGCGGCGTTGAGGCGTATCCCCTTCCTCACCGGCCGCTCTCCCCCACTCCGTGGAGCACCCATGAGCATCAGCCATGCCCCACCCGATCCGTCCGGGGCAGATATCTCCCGTATATCCCTCTCGAAGGCCGACTCGGACGCGCACGCCCCCCTCGATCTCGTCCCTCTCGTCCCTCTCGTCCCCACCTCCGCCCGCCGCACCCGCGTTCCCCGCTGGCTGCGCCGCACCACCGGCCCCCTGGTACTTCTCGCGCTCTGGCAACTCCTCAGCAGCACAGGCGTGTTGACCTCCGACGTGCTCGCCTCGCCCGGGCGGATCGCACACGTCGGCTGGGGCCTGATCGCCGACGGTTCACTGCCCTCGGCCATGACGACGTCACTTCAGCGGGTCGCCGTCGGCCTGCTGCTCGGTACGGCCATCGGCACCGGACTCGCCCTCGTCTCCGGTCTGTTCAGGGTCGGCGAGGACCTGGTCGACGCTCCCGTGCAGATGCTGCGGACCGTGCCCTTCGTGGGGCTGATCCCGCTGTTCATCATCTGGTTCGGCATCGGCGAGGCACCCAAGGTCGCCATCATCACGCTCGGTGTGACCTTCCCGCTCTACCTCAACGTCTACGCCGGAATCCGGGGCGTGGACAGCCAGTTGATCGAGGCCGGCGAGTCGCTCGGGCTGTCGCGCTGGGGGCTCGTACGGCATGTGGTGCTGCCGGGCGCGCTGCCCAACGCGATGACCGGGCTGCGCTACTCCCTCGGCATCGCCTGGCTGGCGCTGGTCTTCGCCGAGCAGATCAACGCGGACGCCGGCATCGGCTTCCTCATGGTGCAGGCCCGGGACTTCCTGCAGACCGACGTGATCGTGGTCTGCCTGATCGTCTACGCCTTCCTCGGCCTGCTGGCCGACTTCGTCGTCCGTACCCTCGAAAGGCTGCTGCTGCAATGGCGACCGACGTTCACGGGCCGGTGACCACCCGACCGGCGACCCCCGCGCCGGTGACCACACAGGCGGTACGGGTCGAGGGGCTGACCCGCTCCTTCGACGGCCGCCCCGTCATCGACAAGCTTCAACTCGACGTGAGGCAGGGCGAGTTCGTGGCGCTGCTCGGCCGCAGCGGCTGCGGCAAGTCCACGTTGCTGCGCATCCTCGCCGGGCTCGACCGGGACATCGAGGGCACCGTCCTCGTACCGCGCCGCAAGGCCGTCGCGTTCCAGGCACCCCGGCTGATGCCGTGGAAGAAGGTGTGGCGCAACGTCCTGCTCGGCCTGCCCGGCAAGCCCGAACGCGCCGTGGCGGAGCGGGCGTTGACGGAGGTCGGGCTCGGGGACCACGCGGACGCCTGGCCCAGGACGCTGTCCGGCGGTGAGGCGCAGCGCGCCTCGCTGGCCCGTGCCCTGGTGCGCGAGCCCGATCTGCTTCTGCTCGACGAGCCGTTCGGCGCGCTCGACGCGCTCACCCGGATAAAGGCCCAGCGGTTGGTGGGCGAGCTGTGGCAACGGCGGGGCTGCGCCGTCCTGTTGGTGACCCACGACGTCGAGGAGGCCGTGCTGCTCGCCGACCGTGTCCTGGTGATGGACGACGGCGTCATCGCGCACGAGCAGCGGATCGACCTCGACCGGCCGCGCGACATCACCGACCCCCGGTTCGCCGAACTCCGCGCCGGACTCCTGGAACGCCTCGGCGTCGACACCGCCGCCGAAGCTGCCTGAACTCCCCCACACGTCAGTCCGAAGTCGTGTGAACTCCCCCACGCGTCAAACCAGTTACCGAGAACGGATCCCCCATGCGACGACGCCTCGTCCCCGCCGCCCTGCTCCTCCCCCTCGCCCTCCTGCTCGCCGCCTGCGGCGGTAACTCGGCCGCCGAGACCTCGACGGGCACCGACGGCAAGGGCTCCCTCACGCTCGACGTCGGTGACCAGAAGGGCGGTTCGGAGGCGGTACTGCGGGCCGCCGGTGAACTCAAGAACCTGGACTACAAGATCAAGTGGTCCACGTTCACCTCCGGCCCGCCGCTCCTGGAAGCCGTCAACGCCGAGGCCGTCGACATCGGCGGCGTCGGCAACACCCCGCCGGTGTTCGCCGCGGGCGCCAACTCCAAGATCACAGTGGTGGCCGCCTGGCACGGCAACTCCCAGGGCGAGGCCATCCTCGTACCGAAGGACTCCCAGCTGACCAGCCCCGAGCAGCTCAAGGGCAAGTCCATAGCCGTGGCGCAGGGTTCGTCCGCGCACTTCCAGCTGATCGCCTCCCTCAAGGCGGCCGGGCTCACGCTGAGCGACGTCAAGGTCAAGTACCTCCAGCCGGCCGACGCGCTGGCCGCGTTCACCAGCGGCAAGGTGGACGCGTGGACGGTGTGGGACCCGTACACCTCGCAGGTCCTCCAGACGAAGCAGGGCCGCATCCTGACGACCGGTCAGGGTCTGGTCAACGGGCTCAACTTCCAGGTGGCGGCGCCCTCCGCGCTCAAGGACAGCAAGAAGGCCGCGGCCATCAAGGACTATCTGGAGCGGCTGCGGCGCGCCCAGGACTGGGTCTACGACCACCCCGAGGCGTGGGCCAAGGTGTGGGCGAAGGACACCGGACTGCCGTACGCGGTGGCGCTGGCCTCGGTGAAGCGGACCAACGCCTCCCGGGTCGCGGTCGCCGTCGACAAGCCGTTGATCGCCTCGGAGCAGCAGATCGCGGACACCTTCACCAGCCTCAAACTCATTCCGGGCAAGGTCGACTTCGCCAAGTTCGTCGACACCCGCTTCAACGGCGGCCTGCCGGTCTCGACGACCGCGCCGCGCGTCTACAAGGAGAAGTGACATGACCGTCCGTCTCCACTGGTTCCCGCCGACGGGCGGTGACGGCCGCACGCTCGTCGACCGGCACACCTACGGCCCCAACCGCGCGGGGGCGGTCCGCGGGGTGCGGGCGCCGGACCTCGGGTAACTCGCCCAAATCGCCAAGGCGGCCGAGCAGCGGCGGTTCGGCGACCATCTCGACCACGACCAGTGGTATGCCCGTACGGACGAGTTCCTGTCGGTCGTACGAGGGGTGTGGCGGGGAGAGCCGTACGACTTCGACGGTGTCCATTACCGGGTCGAGGGCGGGCTGACGGCGCTGCCGCCCGATCCGGCCGCAGGTGTTCTTCGGCGGTTCGGCGGCGGCCGGGCCGGTCGCCGCCCGGCCTGCGGACGTGTATCTCACCTGGGGAGAGCCGCCCGCGCAGGTCAAAGAGAAGATCGACTGAATTCGGGGGCTCGCCGAGCGGGAGGGGCGGGACGTGCGGTTCGGGGTGCGGCTGCACACCCATCTCGCGGAACTCGTCGCCCGAGGCGTGGGCGACGGCGAACCGGCTGCTCGACGACCTGGACGCGGACACGATCACGGCGGCGCAGTCCGCGCTCGGGCGCAGCGAGTCGGTGGGCCAGCGGCGGACGCCGGCGCTGCGCGGCGGTTCGCGGGACGAGTTGGAGATCCACCCGAACCTGTGGGCGGGGGTCGGTCTCGTCCGGGGCGGCGCGGGCGGGGGTGCCGTTCCTGGTGGGAAGCGGGCGCTGAGCGCGCGGGAAGGCCCGGGAAGATCCACGGCCTCGGTGCTGTTCGTAGAAACGTGAACAACACGCGTGAGGTCGACGTGGTCGTCGTAGGCGCCGGACAGGCGGGACTGGCCGGCGCCTATCACCTGCGGCGCACCGGTTTCGAGCCGGAGCGCGACTTCGTGGTACTGGACCACGCGCCCGCGCCGGGCGGGGCCTGGCAGTTCCGCTGGCCGTCGTTGACGTACGGCAAGGTGCACGGGATGCACGCGCTGCCGGGCATGGAACTCACGGATGCCGATCCGGCCCGCCCGTCCGCCGAGGTGATCGCCGAGTACTTCGCCGCCTACGAGCGCGCCTTCGACCTGCGGGTACGGCGACCGGTGGACGTGAAGGCGGTGCGGGAGGGCGAGTGTGGGCGGTTGCTCGTCGAGACTTCCGACGGCGTGTGGTCGACGCGGGCGCTGATCAACGCGACCGGCACCTGGGACCGGCCGTTCTGGCCGCGCTATCCGGGTCAGGAGACGTTCCGGGGACGGCAGTTGCACACCGCGCAGTACCCGGGACCCGAGGAGTTCGCCGGGCTGCAGGTGGTCGTGGTCGGCGGGGGCGCGTCCGGCACCCAGCACCTGATGGAACTCGCCCCGTACGCGGCCTCGACGACATGGGTGACCCGGCGTCCGCCGGTCTTCCGCGAGGGTCCGTTCACCGAGGACGTGGGCCGCGCGGCCGTCGCGCTGGTGGAGGAACGGGTCCGGCAGGGGCTGCCGCCGAAGAGCGTCGTCTCCGTGACCGGGCTTCCGCTGAACGACGCGATCCGGCAGGCGATCGCGGGCGGGGTTCTGGACCGGCAGCCGATGTTCGACCGGATCACGCCCGACGGGGTCGACTGGGACGACGGCCGGCATGTGGACGCCGATGTCATCCTGTGGGCGACCGGTTTCCGGGCCGCGATCGACCACCTGGCACCGCTGAAGCTCCGCGAGCCGGGCGGCGGCATCCGCGTCGAGGGCACGCGCGCGGTCGCCGACCCGCGCGTCCACCTCGTCGGCTACGGACCGTCGGCAAGCACGATCGGCGCGAACCGGGCGGGGCGGGCGGCTGTGCGGGACATCAGGCGGCTGTTGGCCGGGGAGCCGGTCGCGGCCTGAGGTCGACCCGGCCGGGTTGCTTCGTGCGGGGAGGGGGACCCCGTCGGGGTCGGGGTCGGGGTCGGGGTCGGGGTCGGGGTCACCGTGCCGCCTCCCGTTCGCGTCTCCGACTCGTCGGCTACGGCTGTCCGCGAGCTGTCTCGGCGCCGGCCTCACGGCCGTACGGGACATCGGACGGCTGTCGGCCAAGAAGCCGGTAGCCGGTAGCCGCCCGATGCTCGTCCCGGCCGGTCACTTCGTGGGCGAGGCGCTGTTCTTCTGGGCCGCGTTGAACTCGGCGACATTGCGCTGGTGTTCCTCGTACGTGGCCGCGAAGCGGGTGTCGCCGGGCTTGACCGTGACGAAGTAGAGCCAGTCGCCCGGGGGTGGGTTGATCGCGGCGTGCATCGCGTCCTCGCCCGGGTTGTCGATGGGGGTGGGCGGCAGGCCCATGCGCTGGTAGGAGTTGTAGGGGCTGTCGAGCCTCGTGTCGCTCGTGGTGGTCTTCAACGTGGCGCGGTTGAGCGCGTAGTTGATGGTCGAGTCCATCTGGAGCGGCATCCCGCGTTCGAGGCGGTTGAAGATGACCCGGGCCACCTTCCCCATGTCCGCTGTGGACGCCGCCTCGGCCTGCACGATGCTCGCGATGGTGACCGCCTGATAGACGTTCATCGCGTTGCGCTGCGCGCCGGCGGCGACGGGGGCGCCGTTGAACTTCTTGTTCGCGGTGTTGACCATGAAGGACAGCAACGACTCGGGTGTCGCCTTCTCCTTCAGCGGATACGTCGCCGGGAAGAGATAGCCCTCGGGGTTGCCCTCCGCGTCGTTCGGCAGCTTCAGGCCGGCCTTCGCGATCGACTTCTTCGTGGTGCCGACCGGCAGCGCGAGGACCTTGTCCACCGCTTCGTAGATCTGGCCCGAGCGCCAGCCCTCCGGGATCACCAGTGAGGTGGGCCGTGCGTCCCCCTCGCTCTCCAGGCTCAGCAGCGGCACCGCCACGGCGGTGCCGGCCACGACGGCCCCGGTCGCGATGAGGGCGACCCGGCCCCTGCGGGTCAGTCGAATCGTGCTCCGTGGCGGAGTGTTCATCTGCATGCGGGCACGGTAACCCGCATACCGTCACAATCCCGGCATATCTTCAGCTTGTCGGTTCCAGTTGGGCATCTCGGCGTACGAGGGCCGCGTACCGCCCGTCCTGATCGAGCAGTTCCTCGTGCGTGCCCCGTTCCGCCACGTGCCCGGAGTCGAGGACCACGATCTGGTCGGCGCCGCGGACGGTGGACAGGCGGTGGGCGATGGTGAGCGTGGTGCGGTTGGCCGACAGGGCGTCGATGGCGTCCTGGACGGCCGCTTCGGTGCGGTTGTCGAGGGCGCTGGTCGCCTCGTCGAGGATGAGGACCGGCGGGTCGCGCAGGATCGTGCGCGCGATGGCCAGCCGCTGCTTCTCTCCGCCGGAGAACCGGTGGCCGCGCTCCCCGACGATCGTGCCGTACCCGTCGGGCAGGCCGGCGATGTGCTCGTGGATCTGCGCCGCGCGCGCCGCCGTGTACAGCTCCTCGTCGGTGGCGTCCGGCTTGGCGAAGCGGAGGTTGTCGGCGACCGAGGCGTGGAAGAGGTACGTCTCCTGCGAGACGACGCCGACGGCACGCGCGAGCGTGTCGAAGTCCAGGTCGCGGACGTCGACCCCGTCGAGGGTGACCCGGCCGCCCGTCACGTCGTAGAGCCGCGGGACGAGATAGCCGAGGGTCGACTTTCCGGCGCCGGTCGGGCCGACGATCGCGAGGCTGTTGCCGGCGGGGACGGTGATGTCGATGCCGTCGAGGATCGGGCCGCTCTTGTCGTCGTAGTGGAACTCGACCTCCTGGAAGACGACTTCACCCTTGATGGTGTCGAGGTGGACCGCGTTCTCGCACTCGGTGATGTCGATCGGCAGGTCGAGGTACTCGAAGATGCGCGCGAAGAGCGCCAGCGAGGTCTGGATCTGGACGCCGGTCGACAGCAGGCTGACGGCCGGGCGGAACAGGCCCTGCTGGAGCGAGACGAAGGCGACGATGGTGCCGATGGAGACGTCCGGGCCGCCCATCTGGAGGGCTATTCCGGCGGTCCAGTAGATGACGGCGGGCATCGCGGCCATGACGATCGAGATGACGGCCATGCGCCAGCGCCCGGCCATGTTCGACCTGACCTCCAGGTCGACGAGGCCCTCGGACTCCTCGGAGAAGGACTGGGTGAGCGAGTCGGAGCGGCCCATGGTGCGGCCGAGCAGGATGCCGCTGACGGACAGCGACTCGGTGACCGTGGCGGCCATCACGGCCATCTGCTTCTGGCGCTGGGTGGCGATCTTCTTGCGTTCGTTGCCGACCCGGCGGCTGATCCACACGAAGACCGGGAGCAGCAGCAGCGAGACGACCGTCAGCCGCCAGTCCAGGGCGATCATCGCGATGATCGTGGCGACCACGCTGGTCAGGTTGGAGACCAGGGAGGTGGCCGTGGAGGTGACGGTGGCCTGCATGCCGCCGATGTCGTTGGCTATGCGGGACTGGACCTCGCCGGTGCGGGTCCGGGTGAAGAAGGCGAGCGACATGCGCTGGAGCCGGCCGTAGACCGCCGTGCGCAGGTCGTGCATGACGCGCTGGCCGACCGTGGTGGAGATCAGGGTCTGCAGCACGCCGAAGATGCTGGTCAGGACGGCGCTGAGGATCATGCCGAGCGCGAGCAGGCTCAGCAGGCCGGTGCGGCCCTGCGGGATGGCGACGTCCAGCGTCTCCTTCAGCAGGAACGGGGTCGCCACGGTGACCAGCGACGCGGCACCGACCAGCAGGCCGACGACCGTGAGCCGGGCGCGATAGGGCTTGAAGAGCTTGAGGATGCGGCGCACCTGCCGGGGTTGATCGGTCGAGGTGCCGGGGGACGGGGTCCAGTTGATGTCGTCGCGGGGCATGGTCTCCTACGGATGGTGAGGCGATCAGGACTGGTCAGGCGCTCAGAACTCATGGAGCGATGAGACCTGATGGAGCATAGCTCATTGTTACCTATACTCACAATGAACCAGGTCCTGATATTGTTCCCGCATGACCACCCCCGATTCCGACGGCCTGCTCGCGGAGCAGCTGCTGCGGCTCACCCGCCGGGTGCACCGCATCCAGAAACGCCATCTGGAGCAGCGCGACCTCGGCATCACCCCCGCCCAGTCCCGGCTGCTGCGCACCCTCGCGCACTTCGGCTCCCCGCCTCGCATGGCCGACCTCGCCGAGCGGCTCGAAGTGGTGCCCCGGGCCGTGACGACACTGGTCGACGGCCTGGAGGCGAGCGGGAAGGTCCGGCGGGCGCCCGACCCGTCCAACCGCCGGGTCATCCGGATCGAGATCACCGACGAGGGCCGAAAGGCGTTGCAGGAGCTGCGAGGCGCGCGGCGCGGCGCGGCGGACGAGATCCTGGCGCCGCTCACGAATGTGGAGCGCGAGGTGTTGCGGGGGTTGCTGGACACCTTGGTGGACGGGCCGCCCGGGGCGCATGAAGGACACGCACATGAGGGGCATGTGCACGAGGGGCATGTGCACGAGGGGCAGAGACACGGGCGCCCCTGCTGACCCGCGCCGGGGTTCCCTCCGGAGGCCGGACCCGCGTCACTCCGGCCAGTTCGAGTCCTTGATGCGTTCGGGATCAGGTACCTCGTCGTGGAACCAGGCGGCTTCGCGACCGACTGGGCCGGTTCGTCGATGCGGATCCCGGAGGTGGCGCCGGAGTACGGCGAGACCGTCGGCGCGCTGATCCGCCCCTTCGAGGGTCCCGTCACCGCCGCGGGCGACCCGAAGCGCGCCGGGGGGATCCTGGTCCGGCTCGTCAAGCAGCCGACCCTCCCCTCCCATCTCCTCCTGGGAGTCGCCGCCGTCGAGCTGGCCCAGAGCTACTCACGCGACCAACTCGCGCAGGCGTCCGCGTGGGAAGCGGTGAGCCGCTCGGCCGACTTCGACCAGGACTACCCGGTCGCCCTCGTCGACCAGGCATGGGAAAACGGGCCGCGACTCCCCCACCGTACCGATGGACACAGGAGCCACGGCCCGCCGCACAGGGTCAACCGGCCTCGGAAGCAGTCTCCTTGCCGACCTGAGCGGGAACCCCCGCCTCGTTGCGCACGACGTCTTCGTCCACGGCTTCGGCCGCGTCACCCTCCGCGTCTTCGTCTACGACCTTGATCTCGCCGTCGAGGACCTTCTTCGCCCGCTCGATGTCCAGGGCGCCCTCCCAGCGGGAGACGGCGAAGACGGCGACACAGTTGCCGAGGAGGTTGGTGACGACGCGCATCGAGTCCATGATGCGGTCCACGCCGAGCAGCAGGGCGACGGCGCCGGCCGGAATCGCGCCCAGCGAGGAGGCGGTCGCGGACAGGGCGAGGAAGGCCGAGCCGGGGATGCCGGCCATGCCCTTGCTGGTGAGCATGAGCACCAGGATCACGGTGATCTGCTGGCCGAGGCTCAGGTCGACGCCGACGGCCTGGGCGATGAACAGCGTGCCGATGGAGAGGTAGAGCGAGGCTCCGTCGAGGTTGAAGGAGTAGCCGGTGGGCAGCACCAGACCGACCGCGTCGTCCCGGGCGCCGGCCTTGCGCAGCTTCTGCATCACGCGCGGCATGACGGACTCGGTGGAGGCAGTGCCGAGCGCGAGGAGCATCTCCTCGCGGATGTAGCGGAGGAACTTCCAGAGGCTGAGCCCGGTGACCAGCCGCAGCGCGACGGCGAGCAGCGCGACGAAGAGCGCGGCGGCGACGTAGCAGAGGATGATCAGCTTGGCGTAGGTCTTGATGACGCCGAGCCCGTACTGGCCGACCAGGACGGCCATCGCGCCGAACACGGCGAGCGGGGCGAGCCGCATGACGAAGCCGACGATCGCGAAGATGATCTCCTGGGCCTGCTCGATCGCGGGCAGGACCTGGGGCACCTTGGTGTGGCCGAGGTGGAGCAGCGCGGCGCCCACCAGGCAGGCCAGGATGAGGACTTGGAGCAGGGAGTTCTCGGCGAAGGCGCCGATGAAGCTGGTGGGCAGCGCGTTGACGACGAACTCGGTCGTCGAGGGCAGCGAGCCGCCGCCCGTCTTCGCGTCCACCGCCGAGGTGTTGAGCGTGGACGGGTCGACGTGCATCCCGGAACCGGGCTGCACGACGTTGGCGAGGACCAGACCGATGATGAGGGCCGCGGTGCTGGCGACCTCGAACCAGATCAGCGCCTTGAGGCCGATCCGGCCGAAGGCCTTGAGGTCACCGGCCTTGGCGATACCGACGACGACCACGCAGAACACGAGCGGCGAGATGATCGTCTTGATGAGCCGGGTGAATCCGTCACCGAGGGGCTGAAGGTCCGTGGCCACGTCCGGCCACAGCTTTCCGACGAGGATTCCGAGGACGAGCGCGCAGGCGACCTGCGCGAAGAGTGAGGTACGCAGTATGCGTGCGACGCGTCGCGGCAGAGGCGGGACGGACGGCGGCACGGGCACTCCTTGAGGGGGACGGTCGTTCACAGAAGTCGAATGGGGTGACTTCTGCGATACGGAAAGCGGCTTCCGTGTGGACACTTTGGAGCCGTTGTTGATCCCCCGGAAAACCTCCGTGTGACAGCCGTGTAAATCACGCACCCGAGTGACGCATCGCACGCACGACACATCAGCAGCCGAGGCGGTCCTCGGTGAGCACTCCCTGCACGGTCTTCAGCGAACGGTCGTAGCAACCGCCCGAGCCGTACAACCGGTAGCGCTCACTCGACGTCCCGACGGCGTGCCGCTGGTCACGGGGCACACCGAGCGTGTACGTCGCATCCCCGCTGTAGGTGTCGTCGAGCCGCGACCACCCGGTCCGCCGCCCGTCCCGCGTATCGACGACGGCCGCCCGGTCGCCCAGCGTGAGAACGGTACGCAGCCGGTCGTCCGTCCCGATCGTCGTCTCACCGTTCATCGTGTACGTCCGATGCGTGGCCGTCGTCCGGGCAGGCCCGCGCCCGTCCACGGTCACCGACTCGTCGTCCGTCCAGCTGGCGTCGAGGCCGTCCGTGTTCTCGCCGTCGGTCCAACGGTGCACGGAGGTGTTCGCGAGCGTCCGGTCGACGGTGGTCGTCACCCGGCCGTGCGAGGTGTCGACGTATCCGGCGACGGTCAGCCGATGACCCGCCCCGGTGTCCACACGCTCCTGCGAACCGGGCGTGTACGTCGAGGAGTTGGCGATCTCGCCCGCCCGGTCGACGGTGAGCTTCCCGGTGACCTGGGCACGCTTCGCGTCCTGCCAGACCAGCACGTTCACCGGCGCGCTCCACCCGCTCTGCCCCTCGGGCACACCCACGACGGAGACGTCGACGCGGTGCGGGCGGCCGTCGTCGAGCAGCCCGGCGAAAGGCGTGAGGTCGTATGCGATCGGCTTCACGTCGAAAGCGCGCGGGCCAGGAATGACGTACCAGAGAAAGGGATCGGACCAGCCGCCGGTCCACACGTTCGGGAACGGCGCGGCGATTCCGGCGAGTTGACCGTCGACCTTGATCTGCACCTCGCGGTAGGGGCCCTTGTCGGCCTGGCAGGAGTACGGCGCCGCGTCGGGCACGGCGAGGTACCAGAACTCCTCGCAGCCGCCGCCGGATCCGGTGGCGTACACCTCGGCGACGACGCGTTCGCTGTTGCGCGGGGTGGTGAGGGTCGAGTCGGCGGCGAGGGTGAGGACGCGGTCGGGGGTCTGTGCCGCCGGCGGTCTGCCCTCGTAGAACGTCAGTGTGGCCTTGACTCCGATGACGCCGGTGTAGGTGTCGTCGACGACGTTGCCGATGAGCATCTCGACGTCCTGCGCGCTGCGGAAGGTGGCGCTGTAGCGCGTGACGTCCTTCTCCACGGACCACGTGATGCCGTCGGGCGAGGGTTCCGGTGTCGACGTGCGCAGGATCTCAACCCCGCCGACGTGCAGATAGCCGAGCCGGTCGTACTGCCGTCCCTTGACCGTGCCGTCGAGGCGCAGCACGACCTTGCTCCAGTGGTCGCCGCAGGCTTTGGGTGGCGTGTAGGTGCCCTCGTACGGGGTGAAGTCGCGGAACTCGGTGTCGGCGAGGGTGACTTGGCAGGACTTGGTGGCGGGCTTGGCGATGGGCGGTGCCGCGGTGAGGGGGTCGTGCCAGTCGGTGCCGAACTCGGCGGGGACGTCGGCGGCTTGGGCCTTCGGATCGGCCGCTTGGGCGGGGCCGGCCCCGAGGAGGGTGCCCGCCAGGAGGGTCGCTCCGGCGAGCATGGACATGACTATCCGGTTTCTCATGGGCGGTGTTCTACCCCTTGAGGTCCGCCCTGTCCCCCATCAGCACCACCGGATGCCACTCCGGGTCGAGCGTGCGCAGCAGGTACTCCATCGCTTCCTTGGGCAGGCTGACGCAGGCCGACGTACCGCTGCCGTGGTCCAGGTGCAGCCAGATCCCGCCACCCTTGTCCTCGCCCTCGGGCTGTTCCGCGTCGTCGGGCGGGGTGCCCTTGACGCGGTTGTAGTCGATGGCGATGACGTAGTCGAAGTCGTGCCAGTGCGACTCGTCCCAGTCGCGCGGTGCCTCGTACGACTCGTCCTGGGAGTACGGGAGCGCCGTGCCCGGGTCGTCGAGCACACCGCCCGCCGCGGTCAGCGTGAACACGCCGACGGGGCTGCGCCGGTCGCCGAGGTGGTGGTCGAGGGTCCAGCCCCGCTTGCCGTTGTGCGCGGGCCAGCTGCGGGTCCGGTCCCAGGCGGAGCCGCGCTTGGTGAACAGTACGGCGGTGGAGTCCGGGGAGTCCTTGCCGTCGCCGTAGACCGCGAGGACCTGGCGTGTGTCGGCGGGGATGTCGCGGTGGAGCCGGTCGCCGACGTCCGGGATGCGGGTCCGGTCGGGGGTGGCGGCGGCCGGTCCCGGGCGGGCCGCCCGACCGGTGTGCCGGCCGTCGGGGTGTGCCGTGTGCGCGCTTCCGCACGCCGACAGGGCCGCCATCGTCAGGAGGGAACCGAGAGCCGCCATCGCGACCCGCGCACGTCGTGTGCCGCCACTCTGCATCGGCCCATGCTCACATCGCATTCGACGACATTGCGTGAGGTCACGGACATCTCGCCCCTGATGGGTGAACGCCGGTTCTCGCCCCCGGCGGGGAAAACCGCTTGCTTCCGACCACGCTGCGACGCGAACCTTTCACGGTTTGTTGCCGCACTCCGCGGTTCCTCCTCCCCCTTCCCGCCTGATCAAGAGCCACTGGGACGTCATGCAGATTCAAGACCTTCCGTACCCCGACCCGGGTGTGCCGGACGCGCGCTCGGGGCCTCGGTTCCTGTGGTGGCTCGGCCGGAATCAGCTCGGTGGACAGTTCAAGTCCCTGGCCTGGGGGCTGCTGCACTTCGTGTCCGTCTCCGCACTGCCGTTCTGCGTGGGGTTCGCCGTGCAGGCCGTGGTCGACCGCTCCGGGAGCCGGCTCGCCCTGACCGGCGGGCTGATGGCGCTGTGCGGGGCGGGCATCGCCGTGGGCGACACCTTCCTGCACCGGGCCGCCGTCACCAACTGGATCACGGCCGCCGCCCGCGTCCAGCAACTCCTCGCGCGCCAGGCAGCCCACCTCGGCCCGGCGCTGACCCGGCGGGTCGCCGCCGGTGAGGTCGTGGCCGTGTCGACGGGTGACGTCGAGAAGATCGGCTGGTTCGTGGAGGCGCTGTCGCGCTTCCTGGCCGCCGCGCTGACCATCGTCGTCGTGTGCGTCGGCCTGGTCGTGTACCAGCCCGCGCTCGGTGTCGTCGTCGCCGTGGGGGTGCCCGTGCTGGCGGTTTCCGTACTGCCGCTGCTCCCCCGCGCCACGCGCCGCGCCGACGTGCAGCGCGAGAAGGCGGGGCGTGCCACCGAACTGGCCTCGGACACCGTCGCCGGACTGCGGGTGCTGCGCGGCATCGGCGGCGAGGAACTGTTCCTCGACCGCTACCGCCGGGCCTCGCAAGAGGTGCGGCACGCGGCCGTGCGCAGTGCCCGGATGTGGGCGATCATCTCCGCGATCCAGGTGCTGATGCCGGGGCTGCTGCTGATCGCGATCGTCTGGCACGGCGTGCAGCTGGCCCGCCAGGGCCGGATCACCGTCGGCGAACTGGTCACCGTCTACAGCGCGGTGATGGTCATGTCCTACCCGCTGCGGCACTTCGAGGAGATCGCCATGGCGTACTCCTTCTCCCGGCCCTCGGCGAAACGCGCCGCGCGCGTGCTGTCCCTGGAGCGGGTCACCGACACCGTGGGGACGCGCGCGGCCGAGGTGCCCGCCGGGGATCTGTACGACCCGGACACCGGTCTGCTCACTCCCTCCGGCCGGCTCACCGCCGTGGTGTGCGGTGACCCCGACGCGGCCGGGCGGCTGGCGGAACGCCTCGGCGGACACCCCGCCGAGGCGGGCACCTCCGTGCTCCTGGACGGCGTACCGCTCGACGAACTCCCCCTCGACTCGGCGCGCACCGCCGTCCTCGTCCAGGACAAGGACCCGGTGCTGCTGTCCGGTTCGCTGCGCGAACTGCTCGACGTGCCCGCCTCGGGGGCGGTCGGCGCGGAGGAGGCCCTGGCCGCCGCGCAGTGCGGGGACGTGCTGGTGGCGCTCGCCCACGGGTCGCTCGACACCGAGGACCCGATGGACGCCCGCATCACCGAACGCGGACGCTCCCTCTCCGGCGGCCAGCGCCAACGGCTCGCCCTGGCACGATCGTTGATCACGGACCCCGAGGTCCTCGTCCTGGACGAGCCGACCTCCGCCGTCGACTCCCACACAGAGGCCCGGATCGCCGAGGGCGTAAGGGAGTTGAGGACCGGCCGGACCACGGTGGTGTTCACCACCTCGCCCCTGCTCCTGGACCACGCGGACCGGGTCGTGCTCGTGCACGAGGGCGAGGTCGTGGCGGTCGGCACCCACCGCGACCTGCTCCACACCGAGCCCCGGTACCGGGCCGTGGTGACGCGCGAGACCGAGGACGAGGCCGCGCTGCGGAACTCCTTGGATCACGACGAGGCTCCTCTCCGGGATGCCCTGGACGACGACGAAACCGCTCTGCGGAGCGCACTGGAAGAAATCGAGGAAAGCGCATGATCGGCGTGGCGCCCCCGGCGTACGACCCGGCGGCCCCGACCACGGCCAGCACCCTGCCGGTCGGCGCCCCCGCGACCGTACGCGCCTACGTGTCCGAACTGTTCCAGCGGCACCGCCGTGCCTTCCTGCTCCTCGTCAGCGTGAACACGGTCGCCGTGATCGCGTCGATGGTGGGCCCCTATCTGCTCGGCGACCTCGTCGAGCGGGTGTCGGACGGCGCGCGAGAACTTCATCTGGGCCCGACCATCGGGGTGTTCGTGGTCGCGCTCGCCGTCCAGGCCGTGTTCATCCGGCAGGTGCGGCTGCGCGGCGCGATGCTCGGCGAGCGGATGCTGGCCGACCTGCGCGAGGACTTCCTCGTACGGTCGGTCGGACTGCCCCCGGGCGTCCTCGAACGCGCCGGGACCGGCGACCTCCTGTCCCGCATCACCACCGACATCGACCGGCTCGCCAACGCGATGCGCGAAGCCGTGCCGCAACTGGCGATCGGCGTGGTGTGGGCGGTGCTGCTGCTGGGCGGTCTGGTCGTGACCGTGCCGCCGCTGGCACCCGCCGTGCTGATCGCGGTGCCGGTGCTGGTGATCGGCTGCCGCTGGTACTTCAAGCGCGCGCCGGCCGGCTACCGCTCCGAGGCCGCCGGGTACGCCGCCGTGGCCGCGGCCCTCGCCGAGACCGTGGACGCCGGCCGCACCGTCGAGTCCCACCGCCTCGGCGACCGGCGCATCGCCCTCTCGGAGCGCCGCATCAAGGAGTGGACCGCCTGGGAGAACTACACGCTCTGGCTGCGGTCGGTGCTTTTCCCGGTCATCAACGTCACCCACGTCACGGTGCTCTGCTCGGTCCTGATGCTCGGCGGGGTGTTCGTGCTGAAGGGCTGGATCGGAGTGGGCGAACTGACGACGGGCGCCCTCATCGCACAGATGCTCGTCGACCCGGTGAACCTGATCCTGCGCTGGTACGACGAGCTCCAGGTCGCCCAGGTCTCGCTGGCCAGGCTGGTCGGCGTCCGGGACATCGAGCCGGACGCCGGGGACGCCGCCCTGTCCCCCGAGGGCCGGGACGTGTACGCCGACCGCGTGCACTTCGGCTACCGCGAGGGCGTCGACGTGCTCCGCAAGGTGTCCCTGCAGGTCGCGCCCGGTACCCGGCTGGCCCTGGTCGGCCCCTCGGGCGCGGGCAAGTCCACCCTGGGCAGGCTCCTCGCCGGCATCTACGCGCCCCGGGACGGCCGGATCACCCTCGGCGGTGCCGAACTGTCCCGGATGACCGCGGAACACGTCCGCTCCCACGTGGCCCTCGTCAACCAGGAGCACCACGTCTTCGTGGGTTCCCTGCGCGACAACCTCCTGCTCGCCAGGACCGACGCGGCGGACGCCGAGCTGTGGGCGGCGCTGGGCGCGGTCGACGCGGACGGGTGGGCGCGGGCCCTGGACGACGACCTGGACACCGAGGTCGGCTCGGGCGGGCTCGCGCTCACCCCGGCCCAGGCCCAGCAGATCGCACTGGCCCGGCTGGTGCTGGCCGATCCGCACACGCTGGTCCTGGACGAGGCGACCTCGCTCCTCGACCCGCGTGCGGCCCGTCACCTGGAACGCTCCCTGGCCCGGGTCCTCGACGGCCGCACAGTCGTCGCGATCGCCCATCGCCTGCACACCGCCCACGACGCGGACGTCATCGCCGTCGTCGAGAACGGCCGTATCAGCGAACTGGGGAGCCACGACGAGCTGGTGGCGGCGGAGGGGGCGTACGCGGCGCTGTGGCGGTCGTGGCATGGGTGAGGAAAGCTCCACCGGTAAGGCAGTGACCGACCTGGGGGTCGGTGGTTCACGTGCGGGCCGGTGGGGGCCGGTCGCGCAGTTCCCCGCGCCCCTGACGGGGCACGGGCCTTGCACACCGTCGCCCCCGGCTCGGGCGCGTGCCGTTGCGCGCGGGGGAAAAGGGGTGGAAGGCTGGGGAGCGGCACCGGTTCGGGGAGTGCCCGGGAACCACATGGTTCGTGCCGGGCGCCGCCTGTGCCCCGCACAGCGGCGACCCGCCGCCGACCGCGGTGAGAACGGGCCGGCCCCCACCACCTGGAGGTATCCGTGAACAGCGTCGACGGATGGGGAGACGACGTCTACCAGCCCGACGGATCCGAGGTACAGGACGACGCGGGTCTGCTCGACGCGGAGGACACCCTGGTGGCCGACGGCGTCGAGGACCCCCTCGACCGCGGCTGGTCCCCACCGGACCGCCCCTGGGCGGTGGAACGCGCCGATGTCACGGCCGCGGAGCGTCAGCACGGGGAGTCGCTCGACCAGCGCCTCGCCGAGGAGGTCCCGGATCTCGTCGTGCCGGACGGCGACGGCCTCGGCGACTCCGAGGACACCGACGGCGAACTCCGGGACTTCGAAGTCGGCGACACCCGCTCCGGCCGGCTCGTGGCGCCCGACGAAGGGGCGCACGAGGACGAGGAGAGCGGCCTGATCGCCACGGACGTGGGCATCGACGGCGCTGCCGCCTCCGCCGAGGAGGCCGCGATGCACATCGTCGACGAGGACGAGGACTCCCTCTACGGCTGACCCCGTCGCCCCCTCGCCGTCACCGACACCCCCGCCACGACCATGTCGTCCGCACGAGGAGCAGCCATGCAGCAGGACAAGCAGCCCGACTACCACCCCGTGGTCTTCCGGGACCGCGCCGCAGGTTACGCCTTCCTGACCCGGTCCACCGCGACCAGCGACCGGACCATCGAGTGGGACGACGGCGAGACCTACCCGGTCGTGGACGTGGAGATCTCCTCGGAGAGTCACCCCTTCTACACCGGCAAGGCCAGGACGGTGGACACGGAGGGGCGCATCGCCCAGTTCGAGCGGCGCTACGGCGGCGGGGCGGGCCCGGGTTCCGGCGAGGCGTGAGCGACTGCCGGAACCGGGACCGGCCCTCAGATCACGTTGAGCGCCGCGGCGCAGCCCACTCCCCCGAGCAGTATGAACACCGGCATCAGCACCTTGAGCTCGACCCAGCTGCCCGCGCGGAACCGCATCACCTTCGGCGGCCCGATCGGGTACCAGCGCCGCCGGCCCAACGGGATCGGCCACAGTATCGGGCAGCCGGACACGGTCAGGGCATCCCCGATGTCGTGCACCAGCGCGCCCAGCACGACCGGCAGGCCCAGCCACAGGTACTGGTGCTGGTCCGTGAACAGCCAGTTCGAGCCGTTGCCCGACTTGTCCAGCACTCCGGCCAGAATCCACGCGCTGGTTCCCGCCAGCAGCCACACCAGGATGTCGCTGCTGGAACCGCGGGCCGCCCGCCACAGCAGACCCTCGATGGCCAGCACCATGTGCACGAAGAGGATCGCCAGCACTCCCCACCGGCCACCCGCGATCGCCACGGCCGAACTCCCCGCCCCGATCAGGACCGCCCACAGCCAGGTGTGGGTGAGCGTACGGTGCCCGCCGTTGCGGCGCGGGTCGCCCTGCTTCCTCGTTCCCTTGTAGACGGCGTACGAGAGCTTGTCGACGACCTCGCACACGGTCCGGGAGACGGGTCCGAAGGCCCGGGAGATGGTCGCCGCCTTGTGGTCGAGGTCCGGGGCGAGCGCGGCGCCGGCACAGATCAGGGCGCCGACCAGGATCACCGGCCAGGGCATCGGGTGCCCGGCGGCGGCGGTCGCGGCTCCGACGCCGAGCCAGGCCGCCGCTCCCGACAGTGAGTGTGCTGGTCCCATCATGGCCGTTCCCCGCCCCATTCCTCTTACGCCGCCGGTCAGTTGCTCGGGTGCCCTGACACTCTGTCGGCGCCACAGCGTAGCGGTAGCGATCTTCGTCCCCACAGCCGATTCCCCCATCGGACGGGACGCCAGGCAAGATGGGGTCGTGACCCTCATCGACCAGTTGCCGCCGACCGCAGATCCCGACGCCCTCTACGAAGCCTTCGAGTCGTGGGCCAAGGAGCGCGGTCTCACGCTCTACCCCCATCAGGAGGAGGCGCTGATCGAGGTGGTCTCCGGTGCGAACGTGATCGTGTCGACGCCCACCGGCTCCGGCAAGAGCATGATCGCCGCCGGTGCGCACTTCGCCGCGCTGGCCCGGGACGAGGTCACCTTCTACACCGCCCCGATCAAGGCCCTGGTCTCCGAGAAGTTCTTCGAACTGTGCAAGATGTTCGGCACCGAGAACGTCGGCATGCTGACCGGCGACGCGTCCGTCAACTCCGACGCGCCCATCATCTGCTGCACCGCCGAGGTCCTCGCGTCGATCGCGCTGCGCGACGGCAAGCACGCGGACGTCGGCCAGGTCGTCATGGACGAGTTCCACTTCTACGCGGAGGCGGACCGCGGCTGGGCCTGGCAGATCCCGATCCTGGAACTGCCGCAGGCACAGTTCATCCTGATGTCGGCCACGCTCGGCGATGTCGCGATGTTCGAGAAGGACCTCACCCGCCGCACCGGGCGCCCCACTTCGGTGGTCCGCTCGGCGGTCCGACCGGTGCCACTGTCCTACGAGTACCGGCTGACCCCGCTCACCGAGACGCTGACCGAACTGCTGGAGACCAGGCAGGCGCCTGTCTACATCGTGCACTTCACCCAGGCGCAGGCCGTGGAGCGGGCGCAGGCGCTGATGAGCATCAACATGTGCTCGCGCGAGGAGAAGGACCAGATCGCCGAGCTGATCGGCAACTTCCGCTTCACCACCAAGTTCGGCCGCAACCTCTCCCGTTACGTACGGCACGGCATCGGTGTGCACCACGCCGGCATGCTGCCCAAGTACCGGCGCCTGGTGGAGAAGCTCGCGCAGGCCGGTCTGCTGAAGGTCATCTGCGGCACGGACACGCTCGGGGTGGGCGTCAACGTGCCCATCCGCACCGTGCTGTTCACGGCACTGGCCAAGTACGACGGCATCCGGGTACGCACGCTGCGCGCCCGTGAGTTCCACCAGATCGCGGGTCGCGCCGGACGCGCCGGCTTCGACACGGCGGGTCTCGTGGTCGCCCAGGCCCCCGAGCACGTCGTCGAGAACGAGAAGGCGCTCGCCAAGGCCGGCGACGACCCGAAGAAACGCCGGAAGGTCGTCCGCAAGAAGGCGCCCGAGGGCTTCGTCGGGTGGACGGAAGGCACCTTCGAGAAGCTCATCACCTCCGAGCCGGAGCCGTTGACGTCCCGCTTCCGGGTCACGCACACGATGCTGTTGTCGGTGATCGCCCGCCCCGGCAACGCTTTCGACGCGATGCGGCACCTCCTGGAGGACAACCACGAGCCGCGCAAACAGCAGTTGCGGCACATCCGGCGCGCGATCGCCATCTACCGCTCGCTCCTGGACGGCGGCATCGTCGAGAAGCTCGACACCCCGGACGCCGAGGGCCGCATCGTGCGCCTCACGGTCGACCTGCAGCAGGACTTCGCCCTCA
This sequence comes from Streptomyces sp. NPDC088350, assembly GCF_044753545.1. Classification (NCBI taxonomy): domain Bacteria; kingdom Bacillati; phylum Actinomycetota; class Actinomycetes; order Kitasatosporales; family Streptomycetaceae; genus Streptomyces; species Streptomyces sp. NPDC088350. The sequence continues at coordinate 447,778 of NZ_JBIVNL010000005.1, forward strand.
ACCAGCCGCTGTCGACCTTCGCGCTCGCCGCGTTCGAACTGCTGGACCCCGAGTCGCCGTCGTACGCGCTGGACATGGTGTCCGTCGTCGAGTCCACGCTGGACGACCCGCGCCAGATCCTGGCCGCCCAGCAGAACAAGGCGCGCGGCGAGGCGGTGGCCGCGATGAAGGCGGACGGCGTCGAGTACGAGGACCGCATGGAGCGCCTCCAGGACGTCAGCTACCCCAAGCCGCTGGAGGAGTTGCTCTTCCACGCGTACGACACGTACCGCAAGAGCCACCCGTGGGTCGGCGACCACCCGCTGTCCCCGAAGTCCGTGATCCGTGACATGTACGAACGCGCCATGTCCTTCACGGAGTTGACCTCCTACTACGAGCTGGCCCGCACCGAGGGCATCGTGCTGCGCTACCTCGCCGGCGCCTTCAAGGCCCTCGACCACACCGTCCCGGACGACCTCAAGTCCGAGGACCTGGAGGATCTGATCGCCTGGCTCGGTGAGATGGTGCGCCAGGTCGACTCCAGCCTGCTGGACGAGTGGGAGCAGTTGGCCAACCCGGCGGAGATGACCGCCGAGGAGGCGCAGGAGAAGGCCGACCAGGTCAAGCCGGTCACCGCGAACGCGCGTGCCTTCCGGGTCCTGGTGCGCAACGCGATGTTCCGCCGCGTGGAGCTCGCCGCCCTCGACCATGTCGAGGAGTTGGGCGAGTTGGACGCCGAGGCGGGCTGGGACGCGGATGCCTGGGGCGAGGCGATGGACAAGTACTGGGACGAGTACGAGGACCTCGGCACCGGCCCCGACGCCCGCGGGCCCAAGCTCCTGCTCATCGAGGAGGAGCCGCAGCACGGCCTGTGGCGCGTTCGGCAGATTTTCGCCGACCCGAACGGCGATCATGACTGGGGCATCAGCGCGGAGATCGATCTCGCTGCCTCCGACGAGGAGGGCCGTGCGGTCGTCCGCGTCACCGACGTCGGCCAGCTGTGAGCACAGGAGAATCCCACCCATGACGAACCCGGCAGAGCGGCTCGTCGACCTGCTCGACCTGGAGCAGATCGAGGTCAACATCTTCCGTGGCCGCAGCCCGCAGGAGTCCCTGCAGCGGGTCTTCGGCGGCCAGGTGGCGGGCCAGGCGCTGGTCGCCGCAGGACGCACCACCGAGGGCGACCGGCCCGTGCACTCGCTGCACGCGTACTTCCTGCGCCCGGGCCGGCCGGGCGTGCCGATCGTGTACCAGGTCGAGCGGGTGCGGGACGGGCGGTCGTTCACCACCCGTCGGGTCACCGCCGTGCAGCAGGGCCGCACGATCTTCAATCTCACCGCCTCCTTCCACAAGCCTGAACAAGGTCCTTTCGAGCACCAGCTGCCGCCGGCCCGCGAAGTCCCGGACCCGGAGTCCCTGCCGACGGTGGCGGAGGAGGTCCGGGCCCATCTGGGCGCGTTGCCGGAGCAGTTGGAGCGGATGGCTCGGCGTCAGCCCTTCGACATCCGGTACGCCGACGGGCTGCGCTGGAGCGCCGAGGAGATCAAGGGCGCCGAGCCTCGCAGCGCGGTGTGGATGCGGGCGGTCGGGCCGCTCGGCGACGATCCGCTGGTGCACACCTGCGCGCTGACGTACGCCAGCGACATGACGCTCCTGGACGCCGTCCGCATCCCCGTCGAACCCCTGTGGGGACCACGGAACTTCGACATGGCCTCCCTGGACCACGCCATGTGGTTCCACCGGCCGTTCCGCGCGGACGAGTGGTTCCTGTACGACCAGGAGTCCCCGATCGCGACGGGCGGCCTCGGTCTGGCCCGCGGGCGCATCTACGACAGGGAGGGCCGCCTGCTCGTCTCGGTCGTCCAGGAAGGGCTGTTCAGAGCGCTCTAGCCACAGCGCTCCGTGGCCATGCTGTGAGCGCCGCGACTCATGCGCTTCTGCGGCGCAGCCAACCCAGCACGCCGCGTGATCGCTCGGGCTGGTGCTCGCTCAGGGACGGCGGTGGGCCGGCCGGTGCGGAGGTGGGCCGGGGTGCGGGGCGGTGGCGGCGTGCCTCCTCCAGCACCTGGGCGAGATCCGCCCGCAGCCAGCCGATCTCGTCCGGGTCGGCCGCTGTCATGATCCGCTCGGCGAGATGCGCGGCGGGCGAGCCGGGAGCCCCTTGGGCGGGCGGGTCCGGTCGGAACCGGTTCAGGTAGGAGCGCTCGTAGGGGTCCTGGACGATTTCGGCGATCTGGACGGGGTCGAGCAGGGCGGCCAGGGCTCCGGCGCGCTCCCACGGGTCGTCGGCCTGGCGCAGCAGGAATCCCAGGTGACGTCCCCGCCAGTTGCGGGGCCGTAGATCCAGGCCCGCTTGCAGTTGGTCCCGCAGTCCTTCGGGCGTGCGGCCGTTCAGCAGCGAGGTGTGGTTCTTGTCGGTGGCGAACTGCCGTAGCTCTTCGGCCAGATAGAGCCAGACCACGGCCCGATAGCGGTTGAGGTAGAACGTCACTGGCACTACCAGTCCCAGCCGCGCGAAGCGGGTGAACCTGGCGGAGGTGATCTCCATGAGGGCCGCGCCGTCCGTGGTGCCCACGGTCCTGACACTCTCCCGGAGTGATTCGGGGAACCCGTCCGCCGAGCGCAGCCGGTCGATCTCGGTGCGGGCGACGCGCCGGCCGCCGCCCCCTTCGTCGGGCACGGTGCGGATGCGCCCGAGGTGTACGGCGAGGTCGAACTCGCCTCGCTTGAGCCCCAGTTCTCGTGCCGCGCGACTCGGCGTGCACAAGACGTCGGACGGTTTGGTGATGGTGTCGCCTGCCATGGTCGATCTCCCCCGCGGAGTCCGTTGCTCACGCTGTGTGCGCTCGCGATGAACAAACCGTAACCGGTCCGACGGATCTCGTGGCAAGCCTGTGGATAACTTCGCGAAAGCTGGCGAACTCGCAGGTCAGAGATCTGTGACCGGGGTTCGCTCGGGTTGCCGGGCGTCCACGCCGAGGTGCTCGCCGACGCGGTTGACGAGGAGTGTCATCTCGTAGGCGATCTGGCCGATGTCCGCCTCCGCGCCGCTGAGGACGCACAGACAGCTGCCGCTGCCGGCGGCGGTGACGAACAGGACGGCGTCGTCGAACTCGATCATCGTCTGCCGCACCCCGCCCGCGCCGAAGTGGCGTCCCGAGCCCTTGGCCAGGCTGTGCAGTCCCGACGAGACGGCGGCGAGATGTTCCGCGTCCTCGCGGCGCAGTCCCGTGCTCGCGCCCGTCACGAGTCCGTCGTTGGACAGGACGAGAGCGTGTCGTACGTGCTCGACGCGTTCGGTCAGATCGTCCAGCAGCCAGCTCAGTCCCTGGTTCTGCGCCATGTTCCGGCCTCCCCGTGTCACGTCTCCCCCTGGCCGGAGGATCTCCCGTCAGACTTCACCACCTCCGCGGCCCGGGGCAAGGAGGATAGGGGCATGGCACAGAAGATGACCGACGAGGAATGGCGGGCGTTCGTCTCGCACGGCACGCGCACCGGCAAGCTGTCGACCGTTCGCGCCGATGGGAGCCCACATGTGGCGCCGATCTGGTTCCTGCTCGACGGGGACGACCTGGTGTTCAACACCGCGAAGGACACCGTAAAAGGGCGCAATCTGGCCCGTGATGGGCGAGTCGCCCTCTGCGTGGACGACGATCGGCCGCCGTTCGACTTCGTGGTGCTGCAGGGGCGCGCCGGGTTGTCGGAGGAACCGGGCGAACTCCGGTACTGGGCCGCCCGGATCGGGGCCCGGTACATGGGCGAGGAGCGCGCCGAGGAGTTCGGCGCCCGCAACGGGGTGCCGGGCGAACTCCTCGTCCGCGTCACGGTCGAGAAGGTCCTGGCGCAGAAGGGCATTTCGGAGTGAGATACCCCGTCAGCCCACCGAGTCGAGCATCCGGGCGGTGTGCATCCGCCCGGCGTATTCGACGAGCCGGATGAGCACCTCCTTCCCCGAGTCGCGGTCACGGGCGTCACAGAGGACCACCGGTGTCCCCTGGTCGAGGTCCAGCGCGCGGGAGACGTCGCCGGCGCCGTAACTGCGGGCGCCCGCGAAGCAGTTGACGGCCACCACGAACGGGATGTGCCGGTGCTCGAAGTAGTCGACCGCGGGGAAGCAGTCCTCCAGTCGCCGGGTGTCCGCGAGGACCACTGCCCCGAGGGCACCCTGCGACAGTTCGTCCCACAGGAACCAGAAGCGGTCCTGGCCCGGTGTGCCGAACAGGTAGAGGGAGAGTCCGGACCTGATGGTGATACGGCCGAAGTCCATGGCGACGGTCGTCGTGACCTTCTGGTCCACGCCGTCGGTGTCGTCCACCAACTGGCCTGCCTCGCTGAGCAGTTCCTCGGTGCGCAGCGGCCTGATCTCACTGACCGCGCCCACCATGGTGGTCTTGCCCACGCCGAATCCGCCGGCGACCAGGATCTTCAATGCCAGGGCGGTCGTCTCGCCGCCTTCGACATCGGAGTGCTCGGAGACCATCGATCACTTCTCTCGGGAGTGCCGGCAACGCTCGACGTCCGTAGATACGCATCTTGGCAAGCGCGGCCTCACCCTGGGAGGTTGGACCACTATTTGCCCGATGTGACCGCCTCGCACCCGTTCGGTGCGCGAAAGCGTGCACAAGTCGGTGTCGTACGCGTTCGTGTGGTTCTGAAGTTTCATCACAGCGCCCGAAGTCCCTCGATCACCTCGCGCAGAATCCGTTCGTCGGGCAGCTGCGCGGGCGGCACCGGACGGCTGACGGTGACGCAGCCGAGCTCCAGGAGGTCACCGAGGAGCACCCTGACCACCCCCAGGGGAAGGTCCGCTCCGGCGGCGAGTTCGGCGACGGACTGCGTTTCCGTGCGGCACAGGTCGATGAGGGCCCGGTGTTCCGGTCCGAGCCCGGTGTCGTCGTCGAAGTCGGGTGCGCCCACATCCAGCGTGACGAGCGCGATGAGGTCGAAACGCACCCCTGTAGGGCCTGGTTTGGTACGTCCGCCCGTCATGGCGTAGGGGCGGACGAGAGGCCCGGCCTCCTGGTCGTACCACTGGCTGCCCGGCTCGTGCGGGGCGCCGGTCATGTCTTCGGTCATCGAAGCGGACCGCTCTCCCGTCTCATCCGGCGGCGGGTGGCCGCGCACCGACGCGCGGCGGCGTGTAGAGGTGCTCGCCGACGCGCTTGACCAGCCGTGCCATCTCGTACGCCACCAGGCCCATGTCGGCTGTGACGGCGGTGAGGACGGCGAGGCAGGAGCCGTCTCCGGCCGCCGCCACGAACAGGAACCCGTCGTCCATCTCCACCATGGTCTGCCGCACTCCGCCGGCGCCGAAGTGCCGCCCCGCGCCCTTGGCCAGGCTGTGGAATCCGGAGGCGACCGCGGCCAGGTGTTCCGCGTCCTCGCGTTCGAGGTCGGTGGACGCGCCGATGGCGAGGCCGTCGTTGGACAGCACCACGGCGTGCCGCACTTCGCTCACACGCAGCACCAAGTCGTCCAGCAGCCAGTCGAGTTCGCCGGACCGCTGGGCGGCCCTCATGCTCGGGTCCTGGATCATGCGGGGTCTCCTTCGCTGCTGTCGCTGCCCGTCGCGGGGCCTGGGGTGGCACCGCGGCCCGGGTGCCTGCCGCCGCCGCGCGTCCAGCCTTCGCGGTAGGCCGCCATCCGGTCCCGTACGACCTCGGGTGTGCGGTGGTGTTCGTCGCGCGGGGCCGGCGCCTGTTCCCGTTCCGGTGCGGGCTGTTCGCGGAGTTGGGGGGCGAGGTGAGCCTGGCGTACGCGGCGCGGAAGGTCGTCGCTGTCCTCGGTTCCTTCGGTGTCCTCGGGAGGACGGTGCAGGCGCAAGGTGGTGACTCCGGGGGGCGGGGTGTCGTTCACCGGTTCCGCCGCGGCCCGTGCGGCGGCCGCCAGGGCGGGCCGGTCGGCCGGGGCCGGGACGGACTCCTGGTGCTGGGCGGCGCTGGGCACGCGCGCGTACTCGCGCTCCACGGCCCGCTCCCCGTCCGCCACCGCCGCGCGTGGAGTGCGCTCCGCCGCACCGCCGTGCAGCAGCGTCGTCGGCAGCAGGACGACCGCCGTGGTACCTCCGTAGGGCGAGGTCCGCAGGTGCACCTTGATGCCGTGGCGGGCGGCGAGCCTGCTGACCACGAAGAGGCCCAACCGGTCGCTGTCGAAGAGGTCGAGGGCCTCGGACTGCTCGATGCGGCGGTTGGCCTCGCCCAGGGACTCCTTGCCCATTCCCAGGCCACGGTCCTCGACCTCGACGGCATAGCCGTTTCCGACGGGTTCGCCGGAGACACGCACGCGTGTGTGCGGCGGCGAGAACTGGGCGGCGTTCTCCACGATCTCGGCGAGCAGATGCGTGAGGTCGGCGACGGCCGCGCCGACGACTGCCGCCTCGGGGAGTTGGCGTACCTCCACGCGCGCGTAGTCCTCGACTTCGGAGACGGCGGCGCGGACGACGTTGGTCAGGGAGACCGGCATGCGCCAGGCCCGGCCGGGTGCCGCTCCGGAGAGGATGATCAGGCTCTCGGCGTGCCGTCGCATACGGGTGGTGAGGTGGTCGAGACGGAAGAGGTCGCTCAGTTCGTTCGGGTCCTCGGAGCGGCGCTCCATGCTGTCCAGCAGGCTGAGTTGACGGTGCACCAGGACCTGGCTGCGGCGGGCGAGGTTGACGAAGACCCCGGAGATGCCGCTGGCGAGCTCGGCGCGTTCGACGGCGGCCCGCAGAGCGGCTCGGTGCACGGTGCCCAGGGCCTCGGCGACCTGTCCGGTCTCGTCCTCGGCGGGCGGCCCGGGCGGGGCCTCCGCCCTGATGTCGATCTCCTCCCCCGCGCGCAGCCTGCGCATGGCCTCGGGGAGTTTGTGGCGGGCGATCCCCAGGGCGTCGTTGCGCAGACTCACCAGTTCGACGACGAGACCGCGGCCGATGCGCACCGAGATGACAAGTGACGCGACGACGGCGGCGAGACCGAGCAGGACCGCGGCACCGGCGGCGGTGAGCAGCCCGCGGGTGAACGGGTCGGCGCGGTCCGCGACGCCGCTGCCCGCGTCCGCCTCGATGGTGCGCATGCCGTCCTGCACGCGTGCGTGCGCGTTGTCCCAGGTGGCTTCCGGAGCCGCCGCGATCGCCCGCGAGGCAGAGTTGGTGGCGAGGACCCTGTCCTCGACGGCGCCGACCGTGGTGTAGGCACTGGTGTCGGCGAGGTTCTGCCAGGCGGCGCTTTCGGAGCCGCTTAGATCCTCGACGGCGGAGTCGGTGAGGGTGCGGCGGGTGTCGACGGCGCCGGTGAACAGCCTCAGTCGCTCCCCGTCGAGTCGGCCGTCGAGCCGGGCGGCGGCGAGCACCGCGTCCTCCTGGGACAGCGATTCCCCGGCCCTGGAGAACTCGAGCAGCACGCGCGCGTCGGATCCGAGGTCGGCGTCCTGGATTCCGGTCAGCGCACCGCCCACGGCGAAGGCCGTCGAGATGGTCTTCGTGTACTGCCCGTACGTCTCGTCCCAACCCGCGCGGTGGCCGAGTACATCGGCCCGCAGCGAGCCCAGTTGCTCGGCTCCGGTGACGAAGGTCTTGAGTCGTTGGGCGACTCCGGCCGGCAGTTCTTCGCTGTCGGCGACCGTGTTGTCATCGCCCAGCCGCAACCGGGCGACGGCCCGGTCCGTGGTCGCCGCCAGCCTTTTCAGGTCTCCGCCCGGCTCCGCCCCGGGGTCGGTCGCGTAGCTCACCGCGGCCGACCGCTCGGCCTGCAGCGCGGTTACGGCAGCCGCGACAGGGCTGCGCACCGCAGAGTCGACGCGCTGCAACTGCCGTAGCCGGGCGACGTCCTGGGCGGTGCTGACGGTGGCGTACGCCCACAGGGCGAGCAGGGAGACGACCGGCACCATCAGGAGACAGACGATCTTGGCTCGTACGGTGCGGGGACGTATCCGCCATCGTCCCGCGCGCGGGGGCATGTCGTCCGACGGGGCGTCGAGGGGCTCGTCGAAGAGTTCCTCGGCGGGTGGTCCGGCGTGCGCGCGACGACCGCGCACGGGCGGCGTGTCGGCGTCGGCTCTCGGGGTCCTACGGGGGGTACGCATGGCCTCCTCGCTCGGAAGTGGGTCTCAGGGGCGTCCGGTGCGGGCCGGGTCAGTGGGCGACGCTCTCGACCGGCCGCTGGGCGGAGGCGGTCGCCTCGCGTTCTCCCGTGGTCGGCGACAGTGCGACGAACGCCGAGGTCAGGAACAGGTAGGACCCGAGGCCGACGGCGAGGGGGAAGATGAACTGCATCGCCGTGGCCCCGGGCAGGACCGCGCCGGACGGTGTGACGTGCACGCGCACGGCGAACATCCCGGTGTAGTGCATGCTGCTGACGGCAGCCCCCATGACGAGGGAGGCGGCGGTGACCGCGACGGGCGACTTGATGTTGAGGGCCGCCCACAGGGCCGCTGTCGCGGCGACGACGGCGATGAGCACGGAGAGCCCGACGAGCATCGGGTCGTAGCTCACACCCCCGTGGAGCCGCATCGCCGCCATGCCCAGGTAGTGCATGCTCGCGACGCCCAGTCCGGTGGTGAGGCCGCCGAGGAAGAGCGCGCGGGCCCGGTCACGGCCGTAGCCGACCGCGAAGACGCCCGCGCAGACGACGACCATGGCGACGAGGAGGCTGAGGATGGTCAGTGGCACGTCGTAGCGGATGTCGGTGCCGCTGACGCCGAAGCCGAGCATGGCCACGAAGTGCATGGTCCAGATGCCGGTGCCGAGCGCGGAGGCCGCGGTGATGAGCCAGTTGCGGCGCGAGCGGCCGGTGGCGCCGAGCGCGCGGACGGTGCAGCGCAGCCCGAGTGCGGCGCCCATACAGGCCATCACGTATGACAGCACGGGTGTCAGCCAGCCGAAGGTGGCGTGGTCCAGGTGTCCCATGACCAGGGGACGCTAGTAGGGGCACGGGCGCACAAAGGGGGCGCATTTCGAAAGGTGTTGCAATATGACACAGAGACGTACGGGTACGACCGCGTCACGCTCGAACGTGTGCGCCGAAGCGTCATCCGTGTCGGTGAGGGATCATGCGGAACATGAGCGACGACCACACACACGTCCAGGAGTTCTTCGGCGCACGGGCCGCCGACTGGGACAGCCGCTTCCCGGACGACGGCCCCGCCTACGCCGCCGCGGTCGCCGGACTCGGGCTGCGCACGGGGGACCGTGTGCTCGACGCGGGGTGCGGGACGGGGCGTGCACTGCCGCCGCTCCGTGCAGCCGTGGGGCCGTCGGGAGTGGTGGTCGGGGCAGATCTGACTCCGGCGATGCTGAAGGCCGCCGTACGGGCCGGACGTGGCCCTGAGGGGCACCTGCTGCTCGCCGACGTCGCCGCGCTGCCGCTGCGGTCGGAGTCGCTCGACGCGGTGTTCGCGGCGGGCCTGATCGCACACCTCCCTCAACCGGACGCGAATCTGCGGGAGTTGGCGCGTGTGGTGCGCCCCGGCGGCACGCTGGCCCTGTTCCACCCGATCGGCCGGGCCTCGCTCGCGGCACGCCAGGGGCGGCAGATCACGCCGGACGACCTGCGCGCGGAGCCCAACCTCCGTCCGCTGCTGGCCGGTTCGGGGTGGCGCATGACGTCGTACGCCGACGAGGACGCCCGCTTCCTGGCGCTCGCCGTGCGCGAGGGCTGAGCCCGCGCGCGGGCTCCCGCCGCCTCCATGCCTTCGCCCGCCCGGACCTTCGCCGCTCAACTCGCCCTGGAGACACACGCCGTCGATCACGAGCCCTTCGAGGATCGTGCCCATCACGGGATCGGATCCGTGCCGAAGCCCGACGTCGGTGCGCGAGGTGCGTACCCGACGTCTCCTCCGGCGAAGGAGGAACCCGCGAGCTTCTTCTACGACGGTGACAGGCCGCCGCGCGCCGAGGAGTTGGCCAACGCCTTCCGGCTCGGGATCCTCACCATCGCGCGGGCCACTCCCCGGGCCGAACCGGCCTGGCCGCAGACCACGTTGGACTCACTCGACGGCTGACCCGCGTCTGTGAGGAGCGCTTCATAGAACCGTTCCCCTTATGGACGCCGCAACTCCAACTCTAGTTTGGGTAGCAGTAGATGGACGGTCGGCGACAGAAAACCACGCAGGAGGAAGGTGGTCAGCATGTTCGACAGGCCCCGCAAGACCTTCGCCAGACTTCGCACCTCCGCGCGCGCGAAGGCGGGCAGCGACCCGGAACGGCGCCCGCACAATCTGTTCGAGGCCGCGGCCGTCTACGTCTCGGCCCGCGCGGAGGACGACCAGGACCGGATCGACGAGGCCGCAGGCTGGGTGTCGCCGGAGGCGCTGTCCTTCGGGGTCAGCGAGCTGGCGTGCCGGGCCGTCGTGGCGCTCGCCAGGGAGCGTGACGAGTCGCCGCGGACGGTGGCCCGGGCCCTTCTTGGGCTCCCTGCGGCCTGACACTTCGGTTACCGGTGCCCATTTCGCCCTCTCCAGCCGGAAAACTGCAGCTCCGGGTGTACTTGGGAGTCGTGACAAGCGGCTTCCGCGCACACTAGGGTGCGCGCGGTTGGACGAACGATGGGGAGGCTGGGATGGCCGACACGGATGAAGAGGCCGTCGCCGCCGAGGACGATGCGCTCTATGTGCTCACGGCGGTGCTGCTGACGCCGGCGAAGTTCCCGAGTGTGCTGGGCGACGACTATTCCGAGGCTTGCGCGGCGCTCGGTATGGCGCCGCTCGCCGACGGGTACGGCCTGGTGCTCGGCCAGGACGGTGACGGTGCGCGGTGGACGGTCGTCATCGACGACGTGTCCCTGGTCGCGGTCGCCATCGCGTCCTGGGACTGCGGTATGGAGTACGACCTGTCGCCGAGCGAGCGCACGGTGGTCGCCGCCCTGCCGGGCTGGCCGCTCGCGGTCGCCGTCGCGGCTCCGAACGTGCCCGCGCCGCACGATCCGGACCCCGACCTCGTGGACCGGCCGCCGCTGACTCCCCCGGACACCACGACCTGGGGCCCGGCACAGCGACGTCTGGGTGCCGACGAGATCGCGCTGCAGTGGGCCCTGTGGCGGGAGCAGATCGACGACTCGGCCTTCCCAGCTCAGGACGACGCGGCGGGCGCGGCGTCTAAGGCGGAAAAGGACACCTCCGACGCCACCTCCGACGCCACGTCCGAGGCGGGCGGCACTTCCTCGGACGACGTCGCCCCGGACAGCACCGCGGAAGGCACCCAGACGGGCCACAGCGGGATCCGGCGGGTGCTGACGGAGCTGCGCGCGTACGTTGACTCCCCGCCGCCTCTCGGCCGCGTGAGGTCGTCCTTCGCACCGGGCGAGGCACGCACGCTGCGTGCCGACGGCCCCGGTTGGTCCATGGTGGCCCGTACCGACGACATCGCGTTCGTCCTGCTCGACGACGAGCCCGGCGAGGTGCTGCCGGTCGGCCGGGGCCCCGAGCTGCCCGGCCTCCTGGACGCACTCGACAAGCTGGCAGTACGGCCGAGCTGAGCCCTTGGAAAGCCGCTCCGGGCATCGGTTCGGTGGGACGGGCGGGGTTCCCGCTCGTTCAGGGCGACGGGGAGCCAGGCGGCGGCCCGCGCACGGTGGACGACGGCTTCCCCTACGGGCGGCACCGTGCGGACGAGGCACGCCCCGGGCCGAATGGCCACCGCCCTCAACCGGGCGCCGTCCGCAGGACCGTTGCCGGCAGTCCCGCGGACGGTGTTGTGCTCTGCTCCTGTGCGCCGGGCGGGAACGCAGTGGGGCCTCGGTGCGTCAGCGGCCGATCTCCTTGCCCGCGACGCGGCGCAGCCGACGCCGCTGTGACGGGTCAAGCGTGAGATATGCGGCTGTCGGCACTCCCACGACGATCAGGAATGAGACCCACCAGGGCAGCCAGATGAACAGGATCAGTCCGACCGCCACACCTCCTACGGCGATCTTCGCGTTCTTCGACATATGTCGCCTCCTCCGCGGCCACAGCCGCTCTCTGATCTGAAAACGGGTCCGCGCTTCCCACGGTTCCGGATCGCGACCCTGAGACATCCCTGAGGCGCTTCCCCTACTGGTACCCGGCCGTCGGCCACTCCGCCGTCACTCCGTCCACTCCGTCCACTCCGTCCTCAGCGGCTTCCCCACCTCGTGCAGGCGGCACAGAGCCTGCCGGTAGGAGTCGACGAGGCCGGTCTCCACGAAGGGGATACCCACATCCTGACAGTGGGCGCGCACCAACGGCTGAGCGAGCCGCAGATTGGGCCGCGGCATGCTCGGAAAGAGGTGGTGTTCGATCTGGTGGTTGAGGCCGCCGAGGAACCAGTCGGTCAAGGCACTCCCGCGGATGTTCCGAGACGTGAGCACCTGGCGACGGAGATGACCCCATCGCTCGCCGTTCGGGTCCGGTATCTCCATGCCCTTCTGGGAGTGGCCGGCGTCATGACCCATGAAGGCCGTCCGGGCGCCGAGCACGGCCAGCAACGGGGCCAGGAGCAGGGTCAGCCAGGAGTCGCCGATCAGGACGATGCCGGAGACGATGCCTGCTGGCGCGAGGACGTTGGCGGACATGCAGAGTGCGTACCAGGAGCGCCGCCGTTCCAGTAGGCCTCGGCCCTTGACCGTGCGCAGGAGCGGCGCGAACTCGCTTCCCGGGGGCGCGACGGCATCCCCTGGATCAGGTGCGCCGACGACTGCGGTGGTCTGGGACATGTCCGGTCTCCGGCTCTCTCAGGCAACGGGGTGACCTGAGCCAACGTACGAATCGGTGACCGGTCGCGACCATGACGGCACCCCCCGTGTCCGTACTGGGGGCAGCCGGGCTCTTACAGGGGGTTGACGACACCATCGCAAGCCCGGCCTTCAGGAATCGGGCTTGCGGAGAAGCACTCGGAAAACAGCGATGGCAAGGAGGTCGTCGACTCCTTGCCACACCCAACATATAGCGCAGCGGGGGGCTTGCGGCAAGGCCCGGGTCGTACCCCAAAATGGCCGACCGAAGCCAGGACCTGCGGAAACAAAGGATTCACGAACCGCATGTCCTCGGAGCGGCAGGCCGGAAACCAATCGCATTGGGTGGGCGTTTCGATGATTGACGTGATCGTGGTCGGCGGCGGACCGACGGGCCTGATGCTGGCCTGTGAGTTGCGGCTGCACGGCGTGCGCGTGGTCGTGCTGGAGAAGTTGACCGAACCGACCGGAGAATCCCGGGGGCAGGGTCTGCACGCGCGCAGTGTCGAGATCATGGATCAGCGTGGCCTCCTCGACCGGTTCCTCGCGGTCAGTGAGAAGTTCCAGGCCGGCGGTCTCTTCGGCGGCATCGTCAAGCCGTGGCCGGACCGCCTGGACACGGCTCACCCGTACGGCGTCGCCACCCCTCAGCCGGTCACCGAGCGGCTGCTCACCGAACGCTCCGTCGAACTCGGTACGGAGATCCGGCGGGGCTGCGAAGTGGTCGGCCTGAGCCAGGCCCATAACGGAGCCGAGGTGACCGTCGAACTGGCGGACGGCACGCGTCTGCGCTCGCGCTACGTCGTCGGCTGCGACGGCGGTCGCAGTGCGGTGCGCAAGCTGCTCGGCGTCGGATTCCCCGGCCGGCCCGCGACAGTCGAGACGCTGCTGGGGGAGATGGAGGTCACCGAGGACCCGGCGACAATCGCCGCCGCCGTCGAGGAAGTCCGCAGGACCCAACTACGGTTCGGCGTAAGCCCCGGCGAGAACAGCGTGTGGCGCGTTGTCGTCCCCGCCGACGGCGTGTCCGAGGACCGCGCGCCCGCGCCGACCCTCGACGAATTCAAGCAGCAGCTACGGGCCGTCGCGGGCACCGACTTCGGCGTGCACTCGCCACGCTGGCTGTCGCGGTTCGGCGATGCCACCCGGCAGGCCGAGCGCTACCGGGTCGACCGGGTCCTGCTGGCCGGCGACGCGGCGCACATCCACCCGCCGACCGGCGGACAGGGGCTCAACCTCGGCGTGCAGGACGCGTTCAACCTCGGCTGGAAGCTGGCCGCCGCGGTCAACGGCTGGGCGCCGGAAGGACTGTTGGACAGCTACCACGCCGAACGGCATCCGGTCGGCGCCCGCGTTCTCGACAACACGCGCGCGCAGATCACGCTCCTGGGCAGCGATCCCGGTGCGACCGCACTACGGGAGTTGTTCTCGACGCTGATGGACTTCGAGGAGGTGAACCGGTACGTGACCGGGATGATCACCGCGGTCGGGATCCGCTACGACTTCGGCGAGGGACATGAACTGCTCGGCCGCCGCCTACGGGACGTGAAGCTGAAGCAGGGCCGCCTCTACGAGTTGACGCACGGCGGCCGAGGTTTGCTGCTCGACCAGACCGGCCGCCTGTCGGTGACGGGCTGGGCGGATCGGGTCGACCACGTCGTCGACGTCAGCGAGGAACTGGACGTCCCTGCGGTGCTCCTGCGACCGGACGGCCACGTGGCATGGGTCGGTGACGATCCGGAGGACCTGCACGGCCTGCTGCCCAAGTGGTTCGGCAGTGCCCACTGAGTGCCGAACAGCCCTCCTGAGGTGTCAGTACGCGGGGAACGCCCTGTGTTCCGTCCGGCCGCCCGTGTCATGGCGCAGCACGAAGCGCAACGCGCGCGTGCGCCGCGGTTCCGCCGACCGATACGGGCCGACACCCGTGTCCGTCGTCCCGCCATAGCGGGTGTTCCGCTCGCCGTGGCGGTCGCCCTGGTTGCGGCCAGTATGGCCGTCGGCGCCCCTGTGCCGGCCAAAAAAGCTGGTCGCCGACCTGGGGACCGTCTCCGGGGTGCCCCAGAAGATCGAGGGCCTCGCGCGCGTGGACCACGACACGCTCGCCCTGATCAATGGCAACGACTTCGGGATGACGGACGGCGCGGGCGCGTTCGACGCGCAGGGGCAGCTGGTCGACAGCGGTATCGAGGCGGCAGTCGTCTACGTGAAGCCGCCGCACCGTATCTGAGTACCCGTCAACTCCCGTAGCTGCTAGCCGAACAGGGACGGGAGCAGCGACTCTAGGTCGCTCGGAACCTCGCTCGGCAGTTCCGAGGGGAATTTCGACGGCAGCGCGGTCGGGAGCTCGGTCGGCAGGCTGCTGGGGAATTTCGTCGGGATCGTGAGCGAAGGGTTCCCGCTCGAACTGCTCCCGGCGGGCGACTTCTTGTCCCGTGAGTCATGTCCCCCTGAGGCCATCAGGACGACGGCGACGACGGCCCCCGCGAGCACGATCACGGCGAGCAGGATGAACAGTGGGCGGGGGCGCCTGCGGGGAGGCGGTCCGTAGTCCCCGTAGTCACCTCCCGATCCGTGCCCGAAGTCATCGGGAGGTGGTCCGAAGCCGCCGCCCTGAGGCGGGGTGGCGTCCGGTGGCCCGGGCGGTCGAGGCGGTACGGGCGGCATGGCCATACCGTCAAGAGTCGCCTCGTAGCGGTCATGACGCGACCCCCGCGCGGTGGTTGATACGGACTCACGCCATGGATCGCATGATTCCGGAGCATTCCGCGCGGGGGCCGGTCACAAAAGGGAACTCACGAAATCCAGCGGGCCCGCGAGTGACGCACGCGTGCGTGCGGTCAGCCGCGCGCTCCCAGGAGGTGGTCCATGGCGAGCTGGTCGAGCTGCTCGAAGGCCATTCCTCGCTTGGCCGCCGCCTCCACGTCGAAGTCCTCGAACGCCGAGCGGTCCGCGAGCAGCGCCTTGAGGCCGTCCGCCGCGGTCTGCTGCGCCAGCTCGTCCAGACGCGAGGCGCGCAGCGCCTCCTGGACCACCGGGTCGGCACGGAACGCGGCCGAACGCTCCTTGAGGATCAGGTAGTTGCGCATGCAGCCGGCCGCCGACGCCCAGACACCGTCGAGGTCCTCGGTACGCGGCGGCTTGAAGTCGAAGTGCTTCGGGCCGGCGTAACCGGCGCTCTCCAGGAGGTCGACCAGCCAGAAGGCGGCACGCAGGTCGCCGTTGCCGAAGCGCAGGTCCTGGTCGTACTTGATGCCGGACTGGCCGTTGAGGTCGATGTGGAAGAGCTTGCCCGCCCACAGGGCCTGGGCGATGCCGTGCGGGAAGTTGAGCCCGGCCATCTGCTCGTGACCGACCTCGGGGTTGACGCCGTACAGCTCCGGGCGCTCCAGGCGCTCGATGAACGCCAGGGCATGACCGACGGTGGGGAGCAGGATGTCGCCGCGGGGCTCGTTCGGCTTGGGCTCGATCGCGAACTTGATGCTGTAGCCCTGGTCGGTGACGTACTCGCCGAGGAGGTCGAAGGCCTCCTTCATGCGGTCGAGCGCGACGCGTACGTCCTTGGCGGCGCCGGACTCGGCACCCTCACGGCCGCCCCAGGCGACGTAGGTCTCGGCGCCCAGCTCGACCGCGAGGTCGATGTTGCGGATCGTCTTGCGCAGGGCGTAGCGGCGCACGTCGCGGTCGTTGGCGGTGAACGCGCCGTCCTTGAAGACCGGGTGTGTGAAGAGGTTGGTGGTCGCCATCGGCACCTTCATGCCGGTCGCGTCGAGGGCCTCGCGGAAGCGCTTGATGTGCGACTCGCGCTCGGTGTCCGAGGACCCGAAGGGGATCAGGTCGTCGTCGTGGAAGGTCACACCGTGGGCGCCCAGCTCGGACAGGCGCTGCACCGTCTCGACCGGGTCGAGGGCACGGCGGGTGGCGTCGCCGAACGGGTCCCTTCCCTGCCAGCCGACGGTCCACAGGCCGAAGGTGAACCTGTCCTCGGGGGTGGGCTGGTAGTTCATGACGCGGCTCCTTGTTGCTTCGCTCCGACTATTTCGTCATGGCGGTTTACAAATTAGTATGCCGGAGCGTCTCTGGGAAGGGACAATGTGTCTCCGGGCGGAGACACATGCCGCACACAAGGGAGAAACCCGATGTCAGCAGCCGAAGGTCCGCTCGTCGTCGGCGTGGATTCGTCCACCCAGTCCACCAAGGCACTGGTCGTCGACGTGTCCACCGGACAGATCGTCGCGAGTGGCCAGGCGCCGCACACCGTCTCCTCGGGGGCGGGCCGGGAGAGCGATCCCCGCCAGTGGTGGGACGCGTTGTGCGAGGCCCTGCGCCAGTGCGGGGACGCGGCCCACGAGGCGGCGGCGGTGTCGATCGGCGGCCAGCAGCACGGCCTGGTCACCCTGGACGCGCAGGGCGAGCCGGTGCGCCCGGCATTGCTGTGGAACGACGTGCGGTCGGCGCCGCAGGCCCGCCGCCTGATCGAGGAACTGGGCGGTCCGAAGGCCTGGGCGGAGCGCACGGGCAGCGTGCCCGGCGCCTCCTTCACGGTCACGAAGTGGGCCTGGCTCGCCGAGCACGAGCCGGAGGCGGTGCGGGCCACGGCGGCCGTACGCCTCCCCCACGACTACCTCACCGAACGGCTCACCGGACAGGGCACCACCGACCGGGGCGACGCCTCCGGCACGGGCTGGTGGGCCTCGGGCACCGAGTCGTACGACGAGGAGATCCTCCGGCACGTCGGGCTCGACCCGGCGCTGCTGCCCCGGGTGGTGCGGCCGGGCGAGGTGGCGGGGACGGTGCGCGACTGCCACGACCTGCCGTTCTCCAAGGGCACCCTGGTCGCCCCCGGCACCGGCGACAACGCCGCCGCCGCACTCGGCCTCGGGCTGCGCCCCGGAGCCCCCGTGCTCAGCCTCGGCACATCGGGCACGGTGTACGCGGTGTCCAAGCACCGACCCGCCGACCCGTCCGGCACGGTCGCGGGCTTCGCCGACGCGCACGGCGACTGGCTGCCCCTGGCCTGCACCCTGAACTGCACCCTCGCCGTCGACCGGATCGCGGCCCTCCTGGGCCTGGACCGCGAGGCCGTGGAACCCGGCACTTCGGTCACGCTGCTCCCGTACCTGGACGGCGAACGCACCCCGAACCTGCCCAACGCCTCGGGCCTCCTGCACGGCCTGCGCCACGACACCACCGGCGGCCAGCTCCTCCAGGCCGCCTACGACGGCGCCGTACACGCCCTGCTGGGCGCGCTCGACCTGGTCCTCGACGAGGACGCCGACCGCACCACGCCGCTGCTGCTGATCGGCGGCGGCGCCCGGGGCACGGCCTGGCAGGAGACGGTACGACGGCTCTCGGGGCGTCCGGTCCAGGTGCCCGAGGCCAAGGAACTGGTCGCGCTCGGCGCCGCCGCACAGGCCGCGGGCCTGCTGACCGGCGAGGACCCGGCCGCGGTCGCCCGGCGCTGGAACACGGCCGCGGGGCCGGTGCTGGAGGCCGTGGAACGGGACGAAACGACGTTCGCCAGGATCTCCGGGGTACTCTCCGACGCGGCTCCGCTGCTCGAACGGGGGACGGACGGCCGTTGACACACACCCGGGGGAACAGCCGCACACCGATCGAGGACTGAGGGAGGCATGACCGCACCGCTGCACGAGGCGCACCCCGCAGGGCCCGGCCGTGCCCTGCCCGACACCCAGCAGGGCATGCGCCGCCGCAATCTCGCGCGCGTGATGCACACGGTCAGCGCCGAGGGCCCGCTCTCGCGCGCGGCCGTGGCCTCGCGCATCGGGCTGACCCGTGCGGCGGTGTCGACGCTGGTGGACGAGCTGATCCGCTCGGGGCTCCTCGAAGAGCTGGGCCCCGAGCGTCCCGGCCGCGTGGGCCGCCCCGGATCGGCGCTCGCCGTCAGCGGGCGCGGTCCGGCCGGGATCGGCGCGGAGATCGGGGTCGACCATCTCGCGGCCTGCGCGGTCGATCTGCGCGGCGAGATACGGGCCCGTGCCGTACGGCACGGCGTCAACCGCGGCCGGTCCCCCGAGCCGGTGCTCGCCGAACTCACCGCGCTGGTACGGCAGGTCGTCGCCGAGGCGGACGCCGAGGGCCTGTGGCCGGCCGGGCTCGCGGTCGCCGTACCCGGTCTGGTGGCACGCGACGGCCGTACGGTCGTGCGCGCCCCGAACCTCGACTGGCACGACATCGATCTCGGCGCCCTGCTGCCCGCCGAACTCCCGCCCACTGTGGACAACGAGGCCAACTTCGGCGGACTCGCCGAACTCTGGCTGGGCGAGACCACTCCCCGCGACTTCCTGCATGTGTCGGCCGAGATCGGTATCGGCGCCGCGGTCGTGGTGGACGGGGGGCTGCTGCGCGGAACCCGGGGATTCGCGGGCGAGTTGGGGCATGTCCCGGTGCGTCCTGACGGGCCGGAGTGCGCGTGCGGCGGGCGCGGCTGCCTCGAACAGTACGCGGGCGAGGAGGCGGTACTGCGCGCCGCCGGCATCGAGCCCGGCACGGACCGGGTCGGTCTGCTCGCGACCCGCGCCGCCGACGGTGACGAGGCGGTACGGCGTGCTCTGTACGGCGCCGGTACGGCGTTCGGCATCGCCCTGACCGGCGCGGTCAACCTGCTCGATCCCCAGCTGGTGGTGCTGGGCGGCGCGCTGTCCGGGCTCGCGCCCTGGCTACTGCCGTCGCTGGAGGCCGAGTTGGCGCGGCGCACGGCGGGGCCCGCCTGTCCGGTGTCGGTGTCGCGGCTGGGACCCGAGGGTCCGCTGCTGGGGGCCGCGCACTCGGTGGTGCGAGCCGTGCTCGACGACCCGGCGGCGGTGGCCGAACGGGCTGGGGACATCGTGGCCGAACAGGCCTGAAACACGGCCGACCCCACTCGGCCTCGGCTCGGCCTTCGCTCGTTCGAGTGGCCCGGTTTTCCACAGTTCCGCCGTCGTCCACGGAAGCACGCGACGCCCTACTGCCCAACCCGCAAGCGCCGTACCGTGATTCACGCGAGGCGCAGCCGTCGTGTCGTGACGACGGTGTGCGGGTGGAGACGCGGACGCGGGTGGACGAGGGGGGATTCACGTGTCGGGGGAGACAGTTCAGGGGCTGCGGCGGGATGCCGTCGGGCTGCGTGAGGTCCTGTTCGTCCGCCGGTCCGGTCGTCGGCGTCTGGCTGGCCGCCGGGGTCGTGGTCCTGCTCGTTCTGCTGCGACGCCACCCCGAGCGCATGGCCGAAACCGCCCGTGTCCATCTCGACGAACCCGACTTCACCGCACTTCCGCAGAACGGAGCAGTACAGCCATGAACGACCCCCGGATCCTGACGGTGCGCCCCGAACCGGGCGAGTACGCCTGGACGTTCGGCGGCGCCCCGCCCGTGGCCCGCATCGTGCCCGGCACGGTTCTCGACCTGTACACGGAGGACTGCTTCGCCGGACGGGTACGGTCCGAGAAGGACCTGGTCTCCGAGGTGTGCGAGTTCCCGTTCCTCAATCCGCAGACGGGCCCCTTCCACGTGGAGGGCGCGGAGCCGGGTGACACGGTCGCCGTGCACTTCGTGTCGATCGAACCCGCCCGGGACTGGGCCGCCTCCACCACGGTGCCCCTCTTCGGCGCGCTCACCTCGACGCACACCACAGCGACACTCCGGCCGCCGCTTCCGGAGACCGTCTGGATCTGGCAGTTGGACCGGACCCGCCGCACGGCGCTGTTCCGCGCACGGGACAGCGACATCGAGATCGAGCTGCCTCTCGACCCGATGCACGGCACGGTGGGTGTGGCCCCCGCCAACCTGGAGGTGCGTTCGGCGCTGGTGCCCGACGCGCACGGCGGGAACATGGACACGCCCGAGATGCGGGCCGGGGTCACCTGCTACCTCGGGGTGAACGTGGAGGGCGCGCTGCTCAGCCTCGGGGACGGGCACGCGCGGCAGGGCGAGGGCGAGACCTGCGGAGTCGCCGTCGAGTGCGCGATGAACACGGTCGTGATCGTGGAGCTGCTCAAGGGGGTCGCCACTCCCTGGCCGCGCATCGAGTCGGACACGCACATCATCTCGACAGGTTCGGCCCGCCCGCTGGAGGACGCGTTCCGGATCTCCCAGCTCGATCTGGTGCGGTGGCTGGTGCGCGACTACGGGTTCAGCGAACTGGACGCCTACCAGTTCGCGACCCAGGCGGTCGAGTCGCCGTTGGCCAACGTGTGCGACACCAACTACACCTGCGTGGCGAAGATCCGGAAGGAATGGCTGCCCGCGCGCGAGACTCATCGCGGACTGCACGCGCAGCTGCGGGAGACCGCGGCGGCACTCCGGCAATGAACCGAAAGGCGACCGACCATGGAACGGGCGAGACCGCTCCCGAGCAGGCGATGGCTTCTGAAGGGCGCAGCCCTCGCCGCCGTCCCGTACGCGTTACTCCCTGCCCCGGAGGCCGACGCGCAGGCCCAGGCAGTCGACTACCCGTCGGCCGAGTGGCAGCCGGCGAGCACCTCCAACTACACGGCGTCCAACCGCCCCAGCGCCTATCCGGTCGACTACGTGGTCGTCCACGTCACGCAGGAGACGTACGCCAGCACTCTGTCCATCTTCCAGAACCCGAAGAAGAAGGTGTCCGCGCACTATCTCGTGCGGTCGGCCGACGGGCATGTGGCCCAGTGCGTCCGGGAGGCCAACATCGCCTGGCACGCGGGGAACTGGGACTACAACACCCGCAGCATCGGTATCGAGCACAAGGGCTGGGTGGACCAGCCGGCGTACTTCACCGACGCCCTCTACGAGCAGTCGGCCAAGCTCACGGCGGCGATCTGCGTGAAGTACGGGCTCCCCAAGGACCGGGCGCACATCATCGGGCACTACGAAGTGCCGGGCACCGACCACACCGATCCGGGGCCGAACTGGGACTGGACGCGCTATATAAGGTTGGTCAATTTCGCCTGACCCAAGCCAGATCCAGGCCGGCCCCGAGCCGGACTCCGGCCGGATCCAGCCCGATTCGGGCCCGATCCGAACGCGATGCGGCTCGTTCGGATCGTCCCCGGTCGAAACGGTTGTCCGTACCCTTCCCCGGAGTGACGATGTCCGCAGGCGTTTCGCCGCCGTATCGCGGGCGTGTCACCGCTGTGTCGCGGTACTCGACTCGCTGTGTCGCGGAGTGCGCGTCGCTGTATCGCCTTCCTGGGAGGCCGAGTTGACCGATCCATGGGTGGCCCTGGAGCCGGGGGCCGACCCTGCCGAGCGGGTACGGGTGCTGCGCCGGGCGCACGAGACGTTCGCCGTGGCCGGCACGGTGCCGCAGCCGGTGCGGTCGGTGGTGGCCGATTCCTGGCGGCGTTCCGCGCGGGCCGGTGTCGGTCCCGAGGGCACGGCGAGCGTGGAGCTGACGGACGGTGACCTGGGTGTCTATCGGGCGGAGCATCCGCTGGCGCGGGTGATGCCGCTGATCCGGGAGTTGGTGGGTACGTTCGCCGCGGACGGGGAGCATCTGCTCGCGGTGTGCGACGCGCAGGGCAGGCTGTTGTGGGTCGAGGGGCATCCGGCGACGCGGCGGAAGGCGGGCCGGATGAACTTCGTGCCGGGTGCGCGCTGGGCGGAGAGCGCGGTCGGGACGAACGCGCCGGGTACGGCGGTCGCCGTGGACCGGCCGGTGCAGGTGTTCGCGGCCGAGCACTTCATCCGGCGGGTACAGCCGTGGACGTGCGCGGCGGCTCCGGTGCACGATCCACGCACCGGGCGGGTGCTCGGCGCCGTGGACATCACCGGCGGGAACGGGCTGGCGCATCCGCACAGCCTGGGGTTCGTCCAGGCGGTGGCGCGCGCCGCCGAGTCCCAACTGGCGCTGCTCGCCCCGGAGCAGACCTCCGTCGACGGGCCCGAACTCTCCGCGCTGGGCCGGGACGAGGCCCAACTCTGCGTCGACGGGCGCAAGATGAGGCTGAGCCGACGGCACAGCGAGATCCTGGTGCTGCTGGCCCGGCACCCCGAGGGACTCACCGGCGACGAATTGCTGTGCGCGCTGTACGAGGACGAGTCGGTGCCGCCGGTGACGTTGCGGGCCGAACTGGCCCGGCTGCGCAGGCTGTTGGGCCCCGACCTGCTCGCCTCGCGTCCTTACCGGCTCACGTTGCCCGTCGAGTCCGATGTGGCGATCGTCGAGCGGCGGCTGGAAGGGGGTGCGGTCACGGGAGCGGTGACGGCGTACACGGGTCCGCTGCTGCCCGGTTCGCAGGCGCCGGCGGTGATCCGGCTCAGGACCCGTCTCGCGGACGGTCTCCGTACGGCGTTGATCGCCCGCCGCGACCCCGACCTGCTGGCGGACTGGGCGCACGCGCCGTGGGGCGAGGACGACCTCGCCGTATGGCGGGCGCTCGCGGCGATACGGCCGACGGCGCCGGTGCGCTCCCGCCTCGCCGCGCTGGAGTCCGAGCTGACGGCGCCGACCGCGTGGTCCCGGCCACCGGCACGCTGACGAAACCTCTGTCGCGGGCGTACGCACGCCTGTGGTGGACGTACAAGCCGATGCCTGTTGTGGACGTACGCACGCCGACCGCAACGTACATGCAACCTCCCGTTCCCTAGCCTCGCGCCGAGAGCTGCCCAACGGCGGGCAGCGCTGTTCCGGGAGGCAGACCAGATGACCCGTTACACGGCACCCGGCACCGAGGGCGCGATCGTCTCCTACCAGGCGCGCTACGACCACTTCATCGGCGGCGAGTACGTGCCGCCGGCCCGCGGGCAGTACTTCGAGAACCCGTCGCCGGTGAACGGGCAGCCGTTCACCGAGATCGCGCGCGGTACCGCGGAGGACGTGGAGCGGGCGCTGGACGCGGCGCACGCGGCGGCGCCGGGCTGGGGCCGTACGTCGGTGACCGAGCGGTCCGGCATCCTGCTCAGGATCGCCGACCGGATGGAGGCGAACCTGGAGCCGCTCGCGGTCGCGGAGAGCTGGGAGAACGGCAAGCCGATCCGCGAGACCCTCGCCGCCGACATCCCGCTCGCCATCGACCACTTCCGCTACTTCGCGGGGGCGATCCGCGCGCAGGAGGGTTCACTGGGTGAGGTCGACGACGACACGGTGGCGTACCACTTCCACGAGCCGCTCGGGGTCGTGGCGCAGATCATCCCGTGGAACTTCCCCATCCTGATGGCGACTTGGAAGCTGGCCCCGGCCCTCGCGGCGGGCAACGCGGTCGTCATCAAGCCCGCCGAGCAGACCCCGGCGTCCATCCACTTCTGGATGAGCCTGATCGCGGACCTGTTGCCGCCTGGCGTGGTGAACATCGTCAACGGCTTCGGTGTCGAGGCGGGCAAACCGCTCGCGTCCAGCCCGCGCGTGGCGAAGGTCGCCTTCACCGGCGAGACCACCACAGGGCGGCTGATCATGCAGTACGCCTCCGAGAACATCAAGCCGGTCACGCTGGAACTCGGCGGCAAGTCGCCGAACATCTTCTTCGACGACGTGTCGTCTGCGCGCGACGACTTCCTCGACAAGGCTCTCGAAGGCTTCACGATGTTCGCGCTCAACCAGGGCGAGGTGTGCACCTGCCCGTCCCGGGCGCTGATCCAGCGCGGCCATTACTCCGACTTCCTCCAAGCGGCCATCGCCCGCACGGAGTCGATCAAGCCGGGGCACCCCCTCGACACCGACACGATGATCGGCGCCCAGGCCTCCAACGACCAGCTGGAGAAGATCCTCTCCTACCTGGACATCGGCCGGCAGGAGGGCGCGAAGGTCCTCACGGGTGGCGAACGCATCGACTACGACGGCGAGTTGAAGGGCGGATACTACGTCCAGCCGACGATCTTCGAGGGCGACAACCGGATGCGCATCTTCCAGGAGGAGATCTTCGGGCCGGTGGTCTCGGTGGCGTCGTTCGACGATTTCGACGACGCGATCAAGCTCGCCAACGACACGCTGTACGGTCTCGGCGCCGGCGTGTGGACCCGGGACATCAACACGGCGTACCGCGCGGGCCGGGCGATCCAGGCGGGCCGGGTGTGGACGAACTGCTACCACGCGTACCCCGCGCACGCGGCGTTCGGCGGCTACAAGCAGTCCGGTATCGGCCGTGAGAACCACAAGATGATGCTGGACCACTACCAGCAGACGAAGAACGTTCTGGTTTCATACAGTCCTCAGAAGCTCGGGTTCTTCTAGGACTCAAATCGGTTGCCTGGAGGCGTCATTGCTCTCCAGGCAACCTGCACGACAGTTACTGTGCGTCGCGGCGCCAGCACCTTGAGCAACTTCACGATCGTGGAACGAATCTCCTCCGGACCATACACGGACCGCCGAGCAGCAGGGGCGAAGGATTCGAATCACCGGGGCAGGTTCGGCGGCGAGGGCTTTGACGAGGCGCCCCAGGCGCGATTCGGCTCGGATCATCGGGAGTCCTTGGTTCAAGGGGGTGTGTCTGCGTTCTGGCGCGGTGGGGCCTTGGGGTGCCGGGCCAGGCACGGGCACGCGCGGCTGTCATGTGACCTCGGCGGCGTGGCCCTGCCGGATGCGGCCGAGCAGGCCCTGGTGGTAGGCCGCCAGGTCGCCGTCCGCGACGGGGACGGGACTGCCGGCCGAGGTGTACCACTCCCCGGCGCCGGTGTACGGGAAAGTGACATGCGTGCTGTGTCCGTCGCCTCCGAGCCGGGACCAGTGCCGACACCGTGGCGTGGATGGGCCATGACGGGACGTGGCTGCACGAGATTCCTTCCGTCTGCGCCGCGTGGGCGGGGGTGGTGCGAGCCCGAAAGTCGGGCAACGGCGGGGCGGGCCTGTGCCTGGTGTGCGGGACGCAGGGCGAGTTGCTGGCCACGATTCCCGAGAGAAACAAGTCCCGGGCGATCCCCACCAGCGGGATCAGCCGGGATGCCCAGTTGATCAGTGTCAACGCCACCGCCCACGGCCGCGGCGGTGCCCTACAGCTGGTGAACACTCCGGTGTGCGACCGGTGCGGAAGCCGGGCCATGGCCGCGCCCAACCTGCTTCTCGCCACGGACATCCACCGGCGCCGCGGCAGCGACACCGTGTGGTGGACCGGGGAGCGGGTCGACGATCCTCTGGGCGTACTGGACGTACTGGACGTACTGGACGTTCCGAGCGAGACGAGCGTGGACCACCTGCTGGAATCCCTGCGCGCATGCCCGGATCCGGTAGCCGCGGACCGTCTGGATCCCTGCGCCCACTACGCGCTCGCCCTCGGGCTGAACAACGCCCGGGTAATCGTGCTGGACTGGCTCGACATGCCCGTCGGACGGCTGCGCAACCACCTCGGCGTGTATCCGAGCAGCGCCGACATGACCGTGAGCGTGATCAGCTCGGCGTCACTGAGCGTGGGCGTGATTCCGATGACCGGCCGCCACGGCGCCAGCCACGGCGAAGCCTTCAACTCGTCGTCAATCCGGGCATGGAGTGCCGTTGCGAGGGTGTCCAGGTCTGTCTTCACACACTGACATTGGACGCCCTCGTCCTATGTCCGCAGGCCATCCCTTGGACTCAATCATCTAGTGGTTCCTGGACACTGGACGTCGTGCTCGCAGGCCTCGTGATCCCCCCGGTAAGGTTCTGCCCAGACGTTGATGATCACTATTGGCACGACGACATACCGTCACGTCTTCTCGGTGGTCGGCGTTCTGGGCTGGCTGTGGGGGCGTGTGATGACGTTCGGTGAGAAGTTGCGGGATCTGCGCCGGGCTTCAGGGCTGACGCAGGAGGAGCTCGCCGAGGCCGCCGGGCTGACGGCCAGGTCGATCAGGGATCTGGAGCGGGGCCGTCGGCAGCGGCCGCAGCGCCGCACGCTGGAGCTGCTGGTGACGGCGTTGAGACTGACCGACGCCGACGCCGACGCGCTGCTCGCCGCCGACCGTTCTGGTCGGCAGGGCGGTTCCCCGGCCGATGACGGCGCCATCAAATCAGGTCTGCTCGATCGTCGCCGTCAACTGGCGGTACTTGACCGCGCGGCCGGTGAGGCCCGGGCCGGTCGGGGTGCGGTGGTGCTGCTGCGGGCGGGCGCGGGGATGGGGAAGACCTCCTTGTTGAGCGCCTGGGCGGAAGCCGAGCAGCCGCGGGGGATCAGGATGGTGCGGGGCAGCGGGGGAGAGCTGGAGCAGGACTTCGCCTTCGCGGTACTACGGCAGTTGGCCGAGCCGTTGCTGGCTCAAGCCGGTCGGGCCGGGCGGGAACGGCTGCTCTCGGGTCCGGCGGAGTCGGCGTCGCACGCCCTGCGTGTGGCTGGACTCGGTGACGCCGGAGGCCTGTCGCCGGAGGCGTCTCAGGGCCTGCTGCACAGCCTGTACTGGCTGATGGTGCATGTCACGGACGACGGGCCGGTCGCTCTGGTGGTCGACGACGCGCACTGGGCGGACGGCCCGTCCCTACGGTGGCTGGAGTACCTGACGCGGCGGCTGCGCGGTCTGCCGTTGCTGCTGGTGCTGACGGCACGGCCGGACAGCGGAACCGGGGCCGAGCCGCTGCTGGAGCGGATCGCCGCCCAGCAGCACTGCGTGCGGGTCGGGCTGCCGGCGCTGGGCGTCGACAGCGTGGCCCGGCTGGTGCGGGCGAGTCTGGGCCAGGACGCCGAACCTCGGTTCGTCGCCGCCTGCGCCGAGGCGACCCAGGGCAACCCCCTGCTGCTGCGCGAGTTGCTCCGCACCCTTGCCGACAAGGGTGTAAGGCCTGTCGATGACCGAGCACGGCTGGTCGAGGAGTTCCGCGGCCGGATCCTGGCGGACACCGTGGTCAAGCGGCTGACCGGCCAGCCGGAGCCGACCCGGCGTCTCGCCGAGGCCCTGGTGGTGCTGGGGGACGGAACCGACTGGCATCTGGCGGCCGAACTGTCGGAGTTGGGCGAGGCGCAGGCCCGTGAGCACGGGCGCCGGTTGCGGCGGATCGGTGTGCTGGCACCCGGTGAGCCGGTGCGGTTCGATCATCCCCTGGTCCGTGCTGCGATCGCCGAGACCGTCGGACCGGTGGAGCTGGCCGCCGGACACGCGCGGGCAGCCGAACTGCTGCGGCACGAGGGGGCGGCCGGCGACCGGGTGGCCGCCCACCTGCTGCTGGCCGAACCGAGCGGTGAGCCCTGGCGGGTCGACGCCCTGCGGCAGGCGGCGCGGGCCACGCGTGGCCGAGGCGCCCCGGAGGTCACCGCGGCCTATCTGCGCCGAGCCCTGCGGGAGCCGATGTCCGGCAAAGAGCGCGGTCCGCTGCTGCTGGAGTTGGGCGGCGACGAGTTGCAGCTCGATGTCGGTGCCGCGCGGCATCATCTGACGCAGGCATCCGCGGTGTTGACGGACCCGTACTCGCGCGCTCAGGCGGCCTATCTGCTCGCCAACGCGCTGTTCCTCGGGCATGAGCACGCGGACGCCGTCGAGGTGCTCGCCCGCGCGGTGGAGGACCTGCGGCAAGCCGACGACGGCACCGGGGCGGCCCGTGAGGTGTCATGGTTTCTGCAGGCCCAGATGCTCCTGATCGGCTATGACCAGCTGTCCACGCTCCCCGCGGCCCGGCAGCTCGCCGGCCGGCTATGGGGTCACAAGCTGGCCGGCGACACCCCGGGTGAGTGCGCGGTCCTGGCCGCACTGGCCGCCTGGGCCGTCGCCGGGGACGCCGGCGCCGAGGTCGCCAACAGCCTTCTGGACCGGGCCCTGCGCGGCGGGTTGGCAGCCATGGACCAGTCGCAGATGCTCGTGAGCCTGGCCGGGACGGTCTTCCTGACTACGGACCGTCTCGACGACGCGGCCGCCCGGTTCGAGCAGATCGCCGACATCGGTGCGCGGTGGGGCGTGTTCCTCATGGTGTCGACGGCGATGATATGGCAGCTCAGGGTCCGCGCGCGCCGGGGCCAACAGCTCGCGCTCACCACGGACTTCGGACACCCCGCCGTCACGGACGGCGAGGGGCTGGAGCCGCGGGCACGGCTGGCGCTGATGGCCCAGGTGGGCGAATCGCTGATCGAGCGGGGCGACCTGGCCTCGGCCGCACGGCTGCTGGTGCCGGACGCCGGCACCGACCGGGGCGGCTGGGTGTGGCAGGGGCCGATGCTCCTCGCACGCAGCCGGGTGTACGCCGCGCGGGGCAATCGGGCCGCCGCCCTCACGGTCCTGCTGGAGTACGGTGCGCAGGAGAAGCGGACGCGGGTCACGAACCTGACCGGGGCGCCCTGGCGGTCGCGGGCGGCGCTGCTGCACCTGGCGCTCGGACAGCGGAGCGACGCGCTCCAGCTGGCCACCGAGGAAGTGGAGCTGGCCCACCGCTGGGGCACCGAGCGGGTGATCGGCCTGGCGTCGCGCTCCCTGGGTGTCGTCATGGGCGGTTCCGAAGGGGAGGCCCTACTGCGCGAAGCCGTGGCCCTGCTGGAGCGGTCTCCGGCCCGCCTGGAACTGGCCCGCGCCCGGTACGAGCTGGGCGTCGTACTGTCGCGCAGAGGAGAGACCCACCAGAGCGGCCAGGTTCTCACCCAGGCGCTGGACCTCGCCGATGCCTGCGGCAGTCTCCTCCTGTCCGGCCGGGTACGCCGGGCGCTGGCCGAGCTGGGGGTACGCCCGAGAGCCGCGCCGGCAGTCGCCCCGAGTCTGTCGCTGACCGAGCACCAGGTGCTGGAGCTGGTAGGCGCCGACTACAGCGACCGTCAGGTCGCCCAGGCCCTGCTGCTGACTCCGCAGGACGTGACCGGCCTGGTGGAGCGAGTGGGCCGCAAGCTGGGGGTGACCAACCGGTCGGAACTGGTACGCCTGGCGGGAGCCGGCCACCCCCGGTAGGTACCGCGGGGCTCGAGAGCGGGCTTCCCGCCACACCCCCAGCCGGCTTGCCCAGGACCTGGATGTCACGGTCGCCGGGGAGCCTGGAACCGGACATCGCCGGAGGTGTGCGCTTCTGGCTCACGCTCCCGTTTCGCTCCGGTGGATCTTCCGGTAGTCCGTCCCCTGCTTCTTCCCGGTACTCGTGTCCGTGTCGATGTTCTGCATGTGAGGTGTCGAGCAGCCCCCTCCTCGTGGAGAACCCGAAGAGTGCCGCTGGTGAAGGGACTCGGCTCCCAAGCCCCGCAGGAGGCCTTCCACGACCGTCATCACTCCGGACGGTGTCGGGCATGGCCAGGACAGCGTCCGTGTGGGCTCCGCCCAGCCGTTCGCAGAACTCCCCCACAAGGACACCCCCAGCCTCGACCAGTCCCTCCCCACCGGCACGAACATCGCCCATACCGATCAGCACGCCGCTGGCCTCCGGCACCACGCCACCGCACTCGATCAGCGGGCAGCCCACGCCCCTGGCCCGCTCGGCGAGCGGCTGCACGGCAACGCCGAACGCCCCCGTGACCTCGTCGACGCCCACCACCGCACCCGCATCACCCTCCAGGACGGAACCGCATGAGCCCCGCACCCGACGAACGCGACCGCATCCTGCAAGAGACGCCGCCACCAGTTGACCGTGGAGAACCGGCACCTGTGTGAAGCGCTGTCATGTGGACCTGAGGTAGGACTGTGACCCGCGCCTGTCAGCTGTGAGACGACGTGGTCGCTCCTGTACCGAGTGACCGACGCGAGTGAGCGGAACCAGATCAACCGTGACGACGTCGGCCATCCACACCCAGGACCAGAACAGGTGAGATCGTCGGTGCCCAGGCCGGCTGCGCCGAGCCGGCATCCGGTGCACTAGACCTCCTTTCTCGCCCGGTGCCTCGGACTGCTGGACGTACGTTCAACCTGAGTGATGTGGCAGCGGAACCCCCGTGACGGTGATCGAGCCGTTCAGTGCCGGATCCTGGGAGAAGACATGGGTCCACGCGACCTTCAGGCTTCGCGCCGATGTCGGGACGGTCTGATCCAGCGTCAACGTGTCGGAGACGGTGTCGCCGGCCGGCACGCTGATCGGTGCGAGCGGGTGTGCCGTGTAGGAGTTGCCCTGACCATCGGTCGCGGTGAAGTTGGAAAAAATCGGCAGGGTCACCGATGCGGCGGCGCCGTCGTGCGCGCTGACCGTCAGACTGACGTTCCCGCCGGCGTTGACGACCTTGACGACGGTCACGGTCAGGGCGCCGTCGGCGGCGGACCACGCGCCGGTGGCCGTCGCGGCGGGGAGCGGTGTGGGGGACGTCGTCCGGCTTCCGGTCCCGGAACCGGCCGGCTGGCCGAGCCCCTGGGCGATGGTCGGTGGTGTAGGCGGCTGGTCGTAGCTCTGCAACTCCCCGGCGATGCGCCCGCCCATGGAGGCGAAGCCGATCAGGAAGATGTTCAAGAAGACCAGGCCCGCCAGCATGGGCACGGTGCCTTGCTTGGCGCCGCGTTGGTCCACCACGCAGCGCATCGGGTTCCCCGCGCTGTAGCGGATCTTGACCGGATCGCCGGGGATCAGGAGTTTGTCGACCGCGCTGCGCATCGGTGAGGCGGTGATCAGCTCACCGGTCTGCGTGGTGAAGCGCACCACCGGGCGAATCGTGGTGGAGGACGAGCTCAACCGCGTGGCCGTGTCGACGTGATGGGTCACCGTGATGTTGATCCGCACGACCTCGCCGGTCGTGGGCACGCCGCTGTTCAGCAGCTGACTCCGGCGTGCCCACCACAAGAAGGCGCCGATATCGACGGCCAGCAGGCCGGCTAGCGGCAATAGCACGAATAGCAACCACATAACTGCCCCTCAACGTCAATCCCTCGAATCGTCAGGAGTCTTACCCTGCGCCGAATCCTGACGTCAAATTCGGTCCTTCAGCCGTGGTCACCCTTTGATTTGCGCGTTCCGACCGAAATATGCACAAGGATCCCGCAGTCCGACCGCGGTCGGTGGCACGTGACCAGGAGCATGGGGCCCGCGCTCTTGATTCGTTCCGGTAAAACTTCCGGTATTCCGTCCGGTTCTTCTTCCTGGTGTCCCTGTCCGCATCGATGTTTTGCTGTGCGCGGTGACTCTGCTGCGCAATTCCGAGATACCTCCGCCGCAAGGACCGCGACCGCGATGCCGAGGCGATCACTACGGTCTCCCCAGCCCGGATTGCCAAGTGGGTCACGAACCGCCGCCAAAGCCAGAGGCCGGCGGCGCAGTCCAACAGCACCTCAACACGCAGAACTTGACAGGGAACGGACCCGGCCGGATGACACGACCCACGCCATCCACGAGTCGCCGACCCTGTGCACCGAACGCGTCCACGAAACCCCCGCCCACGAGACCGCCCGGATCGGCCTGGGCCAGAGAGGTTCCCAGCAGCATCGCCGCAGGTCAGCGCCCCCAGGTAGACAACTTCAAGAAGATCTCTTCGTCGTCCCGGCTTCGCGTATCACGCCCCGCCTTGAGCGAGGCCCTCTCCGACTCACGCCTCGCCCAGTTCACGACCAAGATCCGGACCGTATACGGGCCAGAGCTCGCCGCCCCTTCTTCAAAGCCCGCATTCGTACTGGTCAGAGCCATGTGCGGCGTGTACCACCAGCAGGCCAAGAACCTACTGGTGAGCTACTCGCCGAAGAAGCTCGGCTTCTTCCAAGGGCAAACGAAAGGGTGCCTGACCTGGTAAAAATCCCGTCAGGCACCCTTCACAACCATCATTCAGGCAGCAAGGTGAAATGCTTCCTTACTCCCACTTTGCCCCACCGTCACCCCATCGCTGACCAGTTGGTCCGGAGTATTTCCGGGCCAACTCCAGGAACTTCGCGTAGTACCGGAAGGGCACCTGGATGCTCCGCCCGGCCCTGCGCGCGCATTCGGCCGTTCGTCCACGGTTACCCCGAATCGGGCAATCCATCCGGATCCTGAACGTCCAGGATCCGCCCCACCCGGAGGTCGGCGGAGAAGAAGTGATCGGCGGAGATCCGATCCTTGCGGTCTGTCAAGACGTTCCGTTGTTCCGATCGTTCAGTACGTTCTTGCGACTGGTCAGTACGTGGTCGATCAGGCCGTATTCAGCCGCCTGTTCGGCCGTGAGGATCTTGTCCCGCTCGATGTCCTGCTCTATCTGCTCCAGCGGCCGGCCGGAGTGACGGGCCAGGACGGTCTCCACCAGCGTGCGCACACGCTGGATCTCGCGGGCCTGGATCTCCAGATCGGAGATCTGTCCGCGCTCTCCCCCGCTGTGGGGTTGATGCAGCAGTACGCGTGACCCCGGCAGCGCAGCGCGTTTTCCGGGAGTGCCGGCGGCCAGGAGGACAGCGGCGACGGAGGCGGCCTGACCGATGCAGACTGTCTGGATGTCGGGCTTCACGAATTGCATCGTGTCGTAGATCGCTGTCATGGCGGTGTGGGAGCCGCCCGGCGAGTTTATGTAGAACGCGATGTCCCGATCCGGGTCCATGGATTCGAGACAGAGGAGCTGCGCCATGACGTCGTTGGCGGATGTGTCGTCGATCTCCGCTCCGAGGAACACGATGCGCTCCTCGAAGAGCTTGGAGTAAGGGTCGTACTCACGCGTTCCCTGTGCCGTGCGTTCGACGAAGCGGGGCACTATGTATCGGGCCTGCGGTGGCGTACCGCCGAATGCAGAGGCCGGACGATCGTGCAGGGCCATGGTCTCGGTTCCTCTTGGGGTCGGGTGTGACTGCGGTGGCCGGACGCGGTCGGCCCGGCTCGGTCCCTGAGGGGTGAGGGGGTCCTTGCCGGGCCGTTGTCCGTTCAGGACACGAGCGTGCCACCGGCCCCCGAGACACCAGAGGCGGACTTCATCACCGCGTCAATGAGCCCGTACTCCGCGGCTTCCTGTGCCGTGAACCACTTGTCGCGGTCCGAGTCCCTGGTGATCGTGTCGATGTCCTGTCCGGAATGCTGGGCGATCAGCGCCGCCATCTCCTGCTTGGTGCGCAGCAGTTGTTCGGCGTAGATCTTGATGTCACTGGCCGAGCCGCCGAGTCCGGCCGACGGCTGGTGCATGAGGATCTTGGTGTTGGGCAGGGCGTACCGCTTGCCCTTTGCGCCGGCGGTCAGCAGGAACTGGCCCATGGATGCGCAGAAGCCCATGGCGATCGTCACCACGTCGTTCCTGATGTAGTGCATGGTGTCGTACACGGCCATTCCCGCAGTGACCGAACCACCAGGAGAGTTGATGTAGAGGTAGATGTCTTCACTGGATTCCGCGGCGAGCATCAGCAACTGAGCCGTGAGCTTGTTCGCGATGTCGTCATCGACTTCCTTACCGAGGAAGACGATGCGGTCGCTCAGGAGTCGGCTGAACACTTGGTCACCCATTGCCATGCCGCTGATGCCGCCTTCGCCCCGCGGCATCTGCGAGGCAGACGAATAGTCGCGCGCTAAGGTCACTGAACCCCCAGAGATAATGGAGGCGGCGCTTGTGGCAGCCGCCCGGAGTCTTTCTCTTGCCTTTATATCCGCTGTCGCGAAATGCCGAATGTGTCGGCCTTTTGATTAACCGCGGATACCGTCCCAACGCTAACACGGCAGCTGGGACGTGTCCTCGATTCGGCAGCTGCTTAGCTGACAGCAGAGGACCATCAGGCAACGGACTCGACGGTGTCCCGGAATCGAGTGATGGCTGAAATGTGTTGTGCTTGAAGCTCCGGTTCGCTCACCCCGAGACCCTCCCTGGGGGCAGGGCGGAGGACGCCCACCTTTCCGTGGTGCCGGTTGCGATGGACGTCGAACGCGGCCTGGCCGCTGTCCGCCGACGTACAGACCCGGGACAGTGTTGGGCGGCCCCGCGCCTTGCAGGTGAGGCGGTTCGCCTCCCACACCCCGCGTTAGCCGGCGAAAGGGGACCCGGTGATCCGCTTCAGGGACATCCACAGGTAGCGGTTGTCGTACTCGTGCGTGTAACCGGTGGTGGATGCGCAGGTCACCACCGTGCCGCCCCGCCGGGTGACGTAGACGGGGGCTCCGAAGGTGTCCCGGCCTGGGTTCCAGCACGATGTCGACGTCCTCGCCACCGGTGAACTCGCGGATGCGGCTGCCGAACCGTCGCCACTCACGTGGGTTTTGCGTCCCGTCCACGTTCCAGAACCGGTAGTCCTCGGCGCTGCGGTCGATCACCACGTCCGCGCCCACCGTGCGGCACAGATCCGCCTTCGCCCGGTCGGACGCCACGCACACCGGCCGGGCGCCGCCGGCCAGGGCGAGTTGGGTCGCGTACGAGGCCAGCCCCCAGTCGCCCCCGAACCAGTACGTTGTCGCCCTGTTTCAGGTCGGCGCCGTTGCGGCTGACCAGCTGACGGTAGACGGTGGAGTTGACCAGTCCCGACGTGGCAGCCTCCCCCCATGTCAAGTGCCCCGCCTTGGGCATCAGTTGGTTGGACTCGACCGGAGCGATCTCGGCCAGTCCGCCGAAGTTCGCCTCGTAGCACCAGATCCGCTGCTCCGGGTCGAGCATGGTGTCGTCGTGGCCGTCCGCCGACTCCAGTTCCACGGACAGGCAGTGTGCGACGCCCTTGTCGCCGGGCCGCCAGGCGCGCACGCCCGGTCCGGTACGCAGCACGAATCCCGCCAGGTCGGAACCGATGACGTGGTACGGCAGATCGTGGCGATGCGCGAGCGGCGAAGTCCGGCCGTAACGCTTCAGCAAGGCGAACGTGGGCACCGGCTCGAAGACGGCGCTCCACACGGTGTTGTAGTTGACGGAACTGGCCATCACAGCGACCAGCACCTCGCCCGGCTCGGGCACCGGTACCTCCGCAAGATGCACGGACTTGCGCGGGTCTTTGTCGCGACTGTCCAGACCCGCGAAGTGTTCGGTCTCGTCCTTGCGCAGGGTGATGGCACGACACGACTCGAGAATTGGCAGTGCGGCGAAGTCATCCGGATCCGCCGCCTCGGTGACGACGGCCAATAACTCGTTCATGGAGGCTCCTGCGGGCAGGGCGTTCCCCATGAGCAGGAAGCGGTCGGCCGGTCCGCTTGCAGATTCTTCCCGACCATGCGCGTATTCCGCTACGGCCGCTCGGAAAAAGGTCCGCGGATTTTATCCCGCCGATGGGAACCACTCAACCCGGCGTGTGGTCAGTGGAATTGCGGTGGCTGGTATCGGGGCTACCAGGCTCCAGAATTTTTGGATGGCGCCCAACATACCGGGCAGAGTTCATCACCGCCGAACGGCCGCCGGCTCCGGGAGCCGAAGGCAGTCCGTGACAGCATCCATTCCTTTGACAGCCTGTCAACGCGATATCCGGGTGGCGCACGAGCCGTTTCCCAGCAGTCCGCAGTTCACGATCCACCTGAGCCAGCGATTTCTCGGGGAAATTGTCCACGACCTCTTGCTCACCCGCGGAGCGGAATATCGTGCGAGCCAACGACGCCTTTAGGCCGCGGTTCGCGGAGCGGGACGGCACTCCGTACGAGCGGACCGACGGATCACCGCCCGACGTCGAGGTGCTGGACCTCTCCGGCGACACGGATCCCGAGGCGAGCTGTGAGGCGTGGATCGCCGACGAGTCAGTACGGCCCTTCGACCTGAACGACGGGCCGCCGAGCCGGCCGGTGCTGCTCCGGGAGACGGACACCACCGTCCGGATCTTTCTCGCGGCGCACCTCCTGATCACCGATGCCTGGGGGCCCGTACCTCTTCTCCGACCAGGTCAGGCGGGAGTACGCCGGCCTTCGGGTGGCCGAGCCGGCAAGCTTCAGGGCACCGTCACCGCCGCAGTCATCAAGCGAGGGCTCCGGCCATGATCCATCGGGCAGAACCTGGGGCAGTCGGCCACGTGTCCGGCCGACTGCCCGTGCCTCGGTGCTCCGCTCAGTTCGTGTCGCGTGGGCACGGGTGTTGTGATCGGCTGCCCCATTCGGTGACGTTTCTTCCGATCGCGAACAGGCCGCACTTCATGGCGATCACCGGTCCGGTGTCCGTGTCGTGGACGACGTACAGCGGCTTGTCGAGGGGCACCCGGGTGGAGGTCTGGGTGCCGTTGAAGCTGAACACGCCCGTGGCGCCCTGGATCCCCTCGTGGACCTGGCCGATGCCTGAGTGCAGGATGCTGGAGATCGTGGCCCGGTCGAAGGCCTTGCTGCCCGAGTTCTGGTACGCCTCGTTCACGGCAGTGGACAGCACGTTCAGCGCGTCGAAGCCCAGCGCGGGCCAGCCGTCGGTGAACATGCCGTCCTGGGTGCCGAACTCCTTCTCGTACAAGCTGTCGAACTGCTTTGCCTGGACGTTCGGCTCGTCCAGCATGGGCACCGCGTGGGCCACGTGGTACAGGGTGAGGTTGCTGTACTTCGTGGTGGGCCGGGCGTCCGCGACGAGGGAATTGGTGATGTCGTCCCCACCCAGCACGGTGAGCTTGCCGCCGCAGGTGGGCAGGG
This sequence comes from Streptomyces sp. NPDC088350, assembly GCF_044753545.1. Classification (NCBI taxonomy): domain Bacteria; kingdom Bacillati; phylum Actinomycetota; class Actinomycetes; order Kitasatosporales; family Streptomycetaceae; genus Streptomyces; species Streptomyces sp. NPDC088350. Next base: position 484,612 of record NZ_JBIVNL010000005.1, read on the forward strand.
CCTGGAAGTCGTACAGGAAGGCGATCAGCTCGGGGCCACGGGCCGCCCAGAAGACCACGGTGTCGCGTCGGGCCGCCAGCACGTCGCACACCCGCTGGGCCAGCGCGGCGGTGGAGTCCACGACGGTGACGTCCGGGTTCTTCACCGCGTCGCGGTCGGGGGCGTATCCGAGACGGGTGACAGGGCCCTGCACCTGATCCAGGAAGCGGCGTTGGAAGTCCTCCGCGAGATTCCGGCTGTAGATGTCGTCCGCGCTGGGATTCTCCACGACCACGGCCCCGCCGGCGATCGACCTGCGACCGTCCGGATGGACGACGACAGCCTGGCGGCTGACGAAGAGGGCGGCCGCGGCGGCCTCACGGTCGTTGATCGGGGCGGTCTGGTAGTACTGCTGGGACTGCTGGAGGAGCTGGTCCGCCGTGCCGGTGGTGCCGATCATCGGCACCGACGCGTCGTCGAACACCTTCATCGTGTCGAAGTTGCGCTGAAGGCTCATACCGAAGCCGACGGCGCCCGCCAGGTGGTCCTTGTCCCGGCGCGCGACGACCATCTTCGCCGCCGTGACCCCGGCCGCGTACTTCGGCCCGGTGTTGACCAGCAGCAGTTTCAGCCAGACCTTCCGGTTGTCCGCGAGCGCTGCGGCGTTGACCGACTTCTGAGCGAGAAGGACACCGCGGAGTTCCGGCAGGACGCCACGCTGCTGGGCCTGGTCCTTCTCCACGGCCGTGATGGCGCCTACGTAGGCCACCGTGCGGACGATGGATCCGCCTTTCTCCTGCTTGTCGGCGAGGCGGTTCTGCTCGGCGATCTCCTTGAACAGGGGCCGGAACTCCGGGGACATGCCGTCGAAGCGCTCGCGCCCGTCGCTCAGTCCGAGGCAGCCGGTTCTGGCCGGACCTGGGAATTGGTCCCCGGGGCACGGCGGGAGCACCAGTTCCTCGAAGTACTTGCTCGCGCCGGCTCCCGTGGCCAGGAGCACCAGCACGGTGCCGATCGCGCTGAGCACGAGTCCGGTCCGCGGGCCCCAACGGAACGTCTCCGTCTGTACGTTCGGGTGGCGGCGCAGCCAGGCGTCCGCACGCCGGTCGACCACCGGCGCGGAGACGCTGCCCGGCGCTCCGGCGGGGACGCCCTCGGGGCGGGGTACAGCCACCACGACCACAGAAGGGTCGCCGTCCCCGCTCCCGATGCGGTTCTGCAGTCGCTGCGCCGCCGTCTCCAGGTCCGTGCCCTCTCGTACCGGCACGCTCAGCTCCTCGGCCAGGCGCCGGTCGCCGGAGACGACCACCGACGTCGAGGTGGAGCCCCCGTCCCCTACGGCCTCCAGGTATTCGCTCAGGAAGCGGTGCACGGCGCCTGGCCTAGCGGGCGCGGCATGGGCCCCGCTCGACGGTGGCCGGTCCGCCCCCGTGAAGAACAGCACGAACCGAGCACCGCGCCGGCGTCGCCACGGCGAGAACAGACTGCGCCGCAGTGCCTCATCGAGGTCACCGAGGAGTGCCCTGATGAGGGCCTGCTCGACGCGGTCCGGGGTGGCGTACCGGCCGCCGGGCGCGAGGCTCTGGGCCGAGGCGAAGAAGTCCTTCACGGGACGGCCGCCGTGCCGGGCCCAGCGTGCGTACCAGCCGCGGCCTCGCCGGGGCAGCATGCGGCGGCGGACGCGGCGTCCGAACAACGGGCCGGCCATCAGTTCCCACAGGTCGACGGCGACGGCGAGGGGGCGCAGGACTCCGGCGCCGTGTTCACGCAGCCGTTCCCGCAGCAGCTTGCCGCCGTCGGCGCGTTGCAGATGCCTGGCGTACAGGTACCCGCGCAATTCCCGGCCGCGCCGCTCCGGCGCCTCCGTCAGCTCGGCACCGGCGATGTCACGCATCAGCCAGTACGAGGGGAACCGCAGACGGCCCGAGCCTGGCGGCATCGACTCGGGCAGGTCTGCGGCGAGCTGCTCGCACAGGTCGGCCACCGTGGTGGGGCCCGCGGCCTCCTCCACGAGCGCGTGCGGAGCCAGGACGGCATCGTCCGCGACGAGGCGTGCGGACAGCCCCAGCAGCATGGCGCGGGCCGGTTCGGTGGGCCCTTCCGACAGGAGCAGGAGAGCCGCCGCGGTCGACCGGCGACCGGATCTCGTGGTGACGAGCTGGTCCCACGCACGGACGAACCGGTCCGCGCCAGGAGACGGCGGGAAGGACGGGGGCACTTGCTGATCCATGCGGGGATTCAACTGGGGTCAGCGCGCACGCATGCGTGAAGTCACGAATTTTACCCAACTGAACATATATGTTCGTCATGCAGCCTTTCACGACGTATCCGTCGCACCGGCGGATGCCTCGGACCTTAAGCGTCCCCAGACCCGCGACGCGAGCGGGACTCCCGGACGTCGACCGCCAGGACGAGAACGGACACCGCGTCCGCCGTCCTGCGAGCCGCAGCAGCGGACCGTGACGCCAAACGTGACCGCTTGGTTCCCAAGTCCGGCGGCGCATTGGCGCATTCAGGAAAACTCTCGCACTTCGTAGCAACACTAACCAGTAGTACTAAATGCCTGCTTTCGGGACCAGACTGGCTCCCTGTATCTCCAGGGAGGGTATTGAGATGAAGACCACCACGCGTGTGCTGATTGCCGCAGTATCGGCGACCAGCCTCGTCCTAGGCGGCCTCGCGGCCACCGCAACAGCATCACCCAACTTGACGTTCGAATGCCCCGACTTGGCGCAGGGGTTGGCGGGTCCGTGTGTCGCCGCGCTGCAGGAGGCGCTCAACGCAAACGGCGCCAACCTGGTCGTCGACGGGATCGACGGGCCTCTCACCGCCAAGGCCACGCGCGCCTTCCAGACATCGCACGGCCTCGCCGTCGACGGGATCGCGGGCCCCGACACGAAGGCCGCGCTGACGACGGATGCCTCCGTCCCCACCCCGCACCTGACAGCTCCCGCGGACCCGCCTGCCCCAACGGTCACAGCTCCGGCGCAGGACGGATACAACAAAGCGGCGGACGGAGTCTGCAACCTTGTGGGAAAGGGGGTCGGTGCGGCGGTCTGGGTGGTTGCCGGGCTCGCTGATGGCGCCAAGACCTGGAACCCTGCGGCTGCCGCCGCAGCGGCAGCTGTGGGCCAGGAGGTCGGGAGCGGGGCAACGACGTGGGTCTGCAAGAACCTCGCGGAGATCCCTCCAGCGGGATGACCCGGACTGCACCATTTTCAGTGGTGTGAGGCGAAACGCAGAGAGGTCCAGGGGTGGGCTGGGAGACGGCGGTCAAGTCGTGCGATCTGATCGAGGCGATCGTCGCCGTCTCCGGCCTGCCAGTGCTCCAGGAGGATCAGAGGGCGGGGGAAGACCCACCGACCGGCTGCCTGGCCGCGCCTGGAAGCAGGGCCCGGCGCTCGCCCTCGGGCATCCGAGTGGACCTGTACAGCGTCATGTACGTGAGTATCCGGATCAAGGCACTGGAGGGTTCGAGGTGTTCTTCGGGCGCCCGGCGGACAGGATCATCGGCGAGGAGTACCTGTGACGGGTCGGTGAGAACGCGTGGGTCGTCGTTGACGATCGGGACGTGGGCGCTGAGCGATCAGGCGGAGCCATGGTCACGCTCGGTGGGAACGACCTCGACGAGATCCTGGCCCGCCTCGCCGCACACGGGATCGATCACGAAGCGGTCGAGACCATTGCATCTGTCCTGCTCAAATTGGGGTTGGAAAACGCTCAGTACCCTCACACCCCCGCCCGACGTCCCTTGTGACGATTCCGCCGGTTCGTTCGAGGACGATGCGATCCTTGTCCTCGACCTGCCGGCGTACGAGGTAGACACCCGGGGCGTGGCCCATGGCTCCGTGTTCGGGATGCAGGACCTAGGCCGTGGCGCTCTCGTGGACGGTGAAGCAGCCGACGTCGGCGCCAGTCTCCTCCCGCATCACCGCCAGGGCGTCATCCGTGAACGGCTCTACGAGCGGGGGCTACGCAGGGAAGCCTGGAGTCAGCCGTCGAGCCGGTTGAGCGAGGTCGGGAAGGAGCGCATATCTGGAGGCCCTTCTGGAATTCGGTCTTCCTCGCTTCGCTACGGGCATGGTGAGCGGTACGGCTCGGGGATGTAGAGGCCACGTTCCTGTGGGGTCAGGGGGGCTCCGGCCCGTGTGCACACGCTGCCGGCGACGGCGTCGATGTCGGTGGGGCGGATGAGGAGCGTCCTGACGGCTGGATTGACGGCGATCATCATGCCGGTGCTGGCGAGGGTGGCCCGGCCGGTGTCGCCGCTGTAGACGATGGTGACGTCTGGTTGCCGGGTGCCTGAGATGCGCCACAGCCGAGCGGGGCCTTCCGTTGCTGTGGAGGTGAGCAGGCGCGTGCCGTCCGGGCTGAGGTCGACCGCGACGGGCGCCGTGTGCCCTCGCAGAGTGCGGGGTTTCGCCGCTCGGCGCCGCAGGTCCCAGAGGTAGGCGTTGTTGTCGTGGCTGCCGGCGGCGAGGAGGGTGCCGTCGTCGTTCGCGGACAGACTTCCGACGGCGCCGCCGCGCACGGGCAGGGCGAAGAGGCGGGGGTGAGTGCGGGAGGACGTGGTGTCCCAGAGCTGTACGCCTTGCTGATAGGTGCCGATGGCGACCGTCTTGGTGTCGCCGAGGAAGGTGAGGCTCAGGACGTTGACGAACTCCTTGCGCGTCAGGTGGGCGATGGCTGGCGGGGCGGACGAGGCGCTGGGCCGGGTGATGTCCCAGGCGATGGCGGTGGCGTCGTTGCCGCCGGTCACCAGGGTTGTCGCGGCACGGCTGAAGGCGAGGCTGGTGATGGAGTTGTCGCCGTGCGCGTACCAGTGGCTGAGCCGCTTCGGGTGGCGGGGCTTGGTGATGTCCCACAAGCAGACGGGCGTACGGGCGCTGAACCCGGACGCTGCGACGGCCGCCAGGTGGCCGTCGCGGCTGATGGCGGCGGCATCGAGCGGGCGTCCGTCGCAGTCCATGGGGCCCTGGGGGCGGGGCTGGTCGTGGGTGGTGTCCCAGAGCCTGGCGGTGCCGTCGTCGCTGGTGGTGACGGCGAGTGGCCGGTCGTGGCTGGTCTGCAGGGTGGTGATCGCGTCTCGGTGGCCCACCGGTGGGACAACCGAGTGCCAGAGGTAGGCGCCGCCGTCGGGGGTCGAGGCGTGCAGTGAGGTGCCGTCGGCTCCGAAGGCCAGGCCTTCTCCGGCCCGCGCGGGCAAGGGCAGCGGAAGGGGACCCCAGTGGTCGGCGGTGTTCCACAGGCGTACGGTGCTGTCGCTCTCGCCGACCGCCAGGGTGCGCCCGTCCGGGGTGAGGGCGAGGTCGATGGCGATGTTGGGGGACGCGTACAGCCAGTTGAGGCGGCCGGTCACCGCGTGGGTGTCGACGGGGGCGAGCCAGACGGGGCAGGTCCTGCCATAGGCGGTCAGGGCGAGTGTGTGGCCGTCGGCGCTCAGCGCGACCGCGTAGAGCGTGGGCCGGCTGTCCGGCACGTCGACGCGGTGCCGCGCGGGGTTCCGGGGATCGGTGAGTCCCCAGGTGAAGGCCTGGTGGTCCGTGCCGATGGTGGCCAGGACGCGGCCGTCCCTGCTGAGCGACAGGTCGGTGATCTGCCCGGTGTGGCCCTGCCAGCGGTGCAACAGGGACGGACGGCTGGTCCGGGTGGCGTCCCACAGGCTCAGGACGCCCGAGGCGTCGCCGGTGACCAGCCGGGTTCCGTCCAAGCTGAACGCCATGCCGGTGACCTTGCCGACACTGCCGGGCAGCGTCCACGGCGGGTCGTGGGCGAGCGCGTCGCGCAGGTTCCACATCCGTACGGGACCGGTGGCGGCGGCGACCGCCATGACGCCGTGTGGGTCGATGGCGATGCGGGTGACCGCTGAGAGGGACACGCGGAGGATCACGGGTCGGTGCGGTGCCGGTCCGCGGGTGTCCCAGACGGCGACCCGGCCGCGCCGGGTGCCTGCCGCGATCAGCCGGTGGTCGGGGCCCATCGCCGAGACCGTCACGTCCGTGCCGCCGCCCAGATAGCGGGTGACATACGGCGTGGACGACGAGCTGAGCAGGGCGCCGTCGGCTTCGGCCGAGCGGGCCGCCTTGCGGGCGGCGAGTGCCAGCTGCGCGGCGAGGGCGGGGTCGGCACGGCGTACGGCGTCCGACTGGGCGACCAGCCTGGCGGAGGTCGCCTGGTCACGCCGGGTGTCGGCCTCCCCCTTCTGGACGACGGCGGATATCAGCGCCGCCGTGGCGGCCAGAAACAGAGCCACCAGAGCCGCCACAAGACGGCGCAGCCGACGGATACCGCGCTGCTCGTGTCGGCGGCCCGTCCTGAGGAAGGCAGCGACCAGCGGTGTCGTACGCGCCGGATGGGCGGCGGACCACTCCTCGGCGGCGGCCAGACGGCTGCCGCGGAAGAGCAGGCTGTCGTCACGGTCTCCGCCGTTCCAGGCGGAGGCCGCGTCGGCCAGTTCCTGACGCAGGAGCAGACCGGCGCGGTCGGCGTCGATCCACTGGCGTAATCGTGGCCAGGCGTGCAGCAGCGCCTCGTGGCTGATCTCCACGGACCCTGCGTCGGCGGTCAGCAGGCGGGCGCGGGTGAACTCCTCGACCACGGGCAACACCGCGGGTTCGTGGTGCTCTGTGTGGTCGATGCGCCGGCGAGTGTCGGCTTCGCTGCCGTCGCCGACCCGTACCAGGCTCAGCAGCACGCGCCGGGCCGTCTCGCGCCCGGCGGGGGTGAGTTGTGCGTAGGCGCGTTCCGCCGTGGTTGCCACGGCCCGGTGGACACCGCCCGTGGCTTCGTAGCCGGCGACGGTGAGCCTGCCGTCGTCGCGGTGCTGCCAGGTGGCGCGTAATGCGTGGGAGAGCAGTGGCAGGGCCCCGGTTTCGCAGTCGCGTGCTCCGAGGTCCTTCATGAGGACGTTGACCAGTCCTGGTTCCAGGGTCAGACCGGCCGCTGCGGCGGGTTCGGTGATGGCCTGGCGCATCTCCTGGGCCGTCATCGGCCCCAGGGGCAGGGAACGGACACGCAGTGCCTCGCGCAACCGCGGGTGGGTCAGGCAGCGGCCGTAGAAGTCGGCCCGCATGCCGATGACCACGGGGAGGCCGCCCCGGGCCAGGTCGCACAGCTGGTCGGCGAAGGATTCACGTTCGCCCTCCGGGGCCAGGGTGAACAGTTCCTCGAACTGGTCCACGATCAGCAGGGCATGGTCGGACAACGGCCTGCGGCCGGCCTGCTCCCGCAGCTCGCGTACCGGATGGGCGGTGGGGGTGAGGTAGAGCACGGACGGCTCGCCCGGTACCCGGCCCGGCAGCGCTCCCTGGGCCACCGCCGGGGCGAGACCGGCGCGCAGCAGGGAGGACTTACCGACACCGGAGGGCCCCAGCACCATCACCGGATGCCCCTCGCTGCCTACGTCCCCGAGCAGGCACACCAGGTCGGACAGGGCCTGGGCACGTCCGAAGAACCAGTTCGCGTCCTGCGTGCGAAACGGCGCCAGCCCCCGGTAGGGGCAGGTGGCAGGCATACCGACGGCGAGCGCCAGCAGTTCACCGCCGGCCCCGAGCCTCTCGTCACAGCGGCGGGCGAACAACTCGTCCGGCCGCCGGTGCCCGTTCTCGACCCTGCTGATGAATCCCTTGTCGCTGAAGACCGCCTCAGCCAGCGCCTTCAGCGACATGCCCGCGGCTGTGCGCCTGCGGCGCAGCTCCGAGCCGAAAGTCACCTCGCCATCAGGATCGCCGTCCGGATTCATACCCTCCCACCCCTGCCTGACGGAAAGACACCGCCGCATCACCCAACGACGGCGGGTACGCCGCCGTAACGCAACAGGTCAGGAGGCGTTGCGGGGTTGCGGCCCATTCAGCAAAACGCAACCGCTATCGGCCGGCCGCGGATGGTCGAAACATCGGAGCAGCGGCTCCCCGGGACACCTCGGCCGCCGCATCCCACCCCTGTGAGTCACAGCGGGGGCAGCACGCTGCCACCCGCCGGACGGCTCACCCGACCGGAAGGACCACGTCATGTCCGTCCTGCTTCGTCGCCCCGGGCAGACCTGCTCGGGCATCCTGCTCAGCGCCGCCCCGCTCGCCGACGGTGCCGCTCCTGCGGCACGGGCCGCCTCGGCCAACACCGCCCGGCACCCGGCCGTTTCCTCCGCGTCGCCCGCAGCGTCCGACGCGCACCTGCAGAACACCGACGGCACTGTCACTGTCGCGCTCCCCGGGCCCACCCGCGGCGCCGCCGCCCTCGACAGGCCCCGCGACGCTTTCCGCGCCGTGGCCGCGTGGAGCGGCTGACCGTGGAGTTCCACTCCTGGGGAGCCGTCCTGCGGCTGCAGAAGCCCTACGTCGACAAGTTGGTGAGGCTGCTGCGCACCGGGGCCGGCGCTGCGGCCGTGGCCAATCTCTTCCCCCCGCTCGCGGGATACGCCGCGGCGCTGTCTGCGGTCCTGAGCCTGGGCGCCGCAGTCATCGAAAACTGTGCCGGCCCCCGCGGAGTCGACCTCTACCTGAGTTACAGCGGTCTGCCCTGGTGCTCCGAACTCTGACCTGTCCCCTTACCCCGGCGCCGGCTCTCCACGAGCCGGCGTCGCGCCCGCCCACCGCCCGCCCTGTCCTTGAACCGGGAGCTGGACCATGTGCCCGTGCCGGACCGTCTCGCGCCGCGGAACCCGCTGCGTGATCGTCCTCGTTGTCTTCGTCGCCACTGCGACAGCCCTCATCGCGTACGACTCCGCAGCCGCGACCGGACGTCATCGCCGCCCACGACGGCTCAGCTACCGGGACGCCTGCTCGAAGGCGTAACCATGCGTGTACGCGGTGCGCCTGGTGTGGTCGACGGTGTCCCCGTAGGTGCCGCCGTGGACCAGGACGGGTTCACCGCTGTGGTGCCGGACGAGCAGAGAGAGCCGCAGCCTGCCGCAGCCGACCGGCAGGGACGACTTGGCCAGGGTGAGCGAGTTCGGCACCGTCCGGTGGTGTTCGGAGCGCGTGATCGTGGAAGTGGTCACCGGCCCGCGCAGCGGCATGCCGCACGACCTGCCGTCCGGAGTCTGCGGCTGCGCCTCCACCCACGTGGACACCTTGCTGGGCTCAGTGCCCTCGTAGACGCATTCGGCGTAAGGAGGCCTGCTGCCCTGATTGCAGGTACTCAGCTGCACGTCCTGGCGCACTGTCACGTACGGTTGTGAACTGGTGGGCGTGTATGGATGGCCGTTGGTACGCAGCAGGCTCTGGCGGCTGCCGCCCACCGCATAGTTGTTCTTCAGGAACCACTGGCCGATCGCGCCGGCTGGAGTCGCGGTGGTCACGCGGACAGCACCCCGTGGCGCAGTCAAACGCACGTCCACGGGCCCGTGCCGCTGGATCGTGGAGTTGAACTTGACCTCCACCTTGCAGGTGTACATCACGCTTCCGGTGGACTGCGGGGCCTTGAACACCCACCGCAGGACCGGACTGACCGTGTCATGGAAACCGGGTGCGATGTTGTCCCCGAAATGCACTCCGTCGGGGCGCCCGAGGGGGATCTGTGGGCAGGACAGGAAAGCACCAGCCTCCACATTCTGCCCGCGTGCAAGACGGGTGACGGCCGTCATGGAGAAGGAGCTGACGTCCATGACGACCCGCTGCCGGGGCCGGGCCACAAACCGCACCGAGGCTCCCGGCACTTCGAACCACGTGTCCTCGCGCCGCGGGAGACGGCTGCCGGCCAGCACGTCGTGGAACACCGTCACAACCGGATCCGGGTCGGCAGCCCGTAGCGGCGTGATCGCCGCCGCGCCCCCAGCGGGCCCGGCTGCCGCCACCAAGGCCATGACCACAGGTGTCCCACGCCGCAGAACGGACCTGACCAGGGGCGCTACCTGCCGTGCGGTGCAACTCATCTGAAGGGTCTCCATCAGGGACGGTGCCATGGCTTGCCGGCTGTGCAACGACACCGGGGAGCAGGTAGTCACACGTAGCGTGACTGTCGCTCTTCTCGTGATGGTGGCTCTCACGGCGCTTGGCCCTGGTGTGGGCAGGAGGATGTGCTGGCGGCGTGGTCTTGCGCCAAGGGCCGGGAGGGCTGCGAAGGCTGGTCGGGCAGGAGCAGGAGTGTGACGACTACGGCCCCGAGACCCAGGACGCCGGGTGGCCGCCGGCCTTGTCGTCTCCGCTGCCCACCATGCGGGGTCGACGCGTGTCAAAGTGGAGGCCGCACACGGGGGTGGGGCCATGGGGGCGCACAGAGCGCTGACGTTCAGCGATGCGTTGGTACTGCTCGGTGCCGAGCCGCCGCGGCTGGCGGCGCTCGACCGGGTACTTGGGGGCGCGCTCAACCTGGCTACCGGTGGACTCAGCGGCACAGTGGTGGGGATGGCGGATGCCAGGGGCCGCGTCCTCGGACTCGGCCGAGATGCGGTGCAGGGAATCGGCGCACGCCTCGGACGGGCGCACGGCCGCGCCGAGCGGACGGACGTGTTGCGCGCCGCGCACACAGTGATTGTCGTGGTGGCGTTCTTCGAAGCCATGCAGCAGCTTGACCTGCCGTTCGACCTGGACGAGGTGGAGCTGACGCGCGGCGAGCAACTTGCACTGGCTCAAGCCGATTCCGCGCCTCCGGCGCCGCAGGTCGTGGATCTCGTCGCGCTGCTTGTCGAGGCGGATTTTCCCTTCCCTGCCCCGGACGCCTCGTTCGAGGCGGTAGCGGCGGCCATGCTTGGGCGGTACGACGAGTACGCAGGCAGGTTCCTGCACTTCGTTCAAGGGCTGGCGGTATGGGAGCGTCTCGGCACGCACGACCAGTGGAATGCCCGGCAACTGCTCATCGAGGTCCTGCCTGAGCTGGCGCAGCGGCAATATAAGGGTTTGTATGTACAACTAGCCAGTCACGCCCCCGAGTTCGCGCTCTGGACGGCGCAACTGGAACACCAGGCAACCCGCGCCGAAGTTCATCGGGCACTAGATGGTGTCGAGACGCTCCTTGCCCGCACAGCCCAGGCGTTGCGCCCGCCGGTCGATGTAGCCGCCGCGCTCGCGCGCGCCCATCGTGCTGCGCTGACCCGTACCATCCTGGATGCCGAGTCCGCGCCGGACGGCATCCGTATCCCCACCCTTGAGGAGCTCTACCTAGACCCGGATTTCCGGGTGAGCGGCGTGTCCGGACCGAGCGGACCAGCGGACGAGTCGTGGTGGGAGCGTGTTCCCGTCAGGCGGGACCTGAACCGATATCTGGCCGGCGCGCTCACCTCCCCGCATCTGGCCGAGGCGCCGCTGCTGGTTCTCGGCCAGCCCGGCGCCGGCAAGTCCGCGCTGACCCGGGTGCTCGCCGCGCGCCTTCCAGCAGTGGGCTTCCTGCCGGTGCGGGTGCCGCTGCGGGATGTACGCGCGGAGGACGAACTCCAGGATCAGATCGAGCAGGCGATCCGTGCAGCCACCGGTGAGACCGCGAGCTGGCCGGAACTGGTGCGCGCGGCGGGTGGCAGCACTCCAGTATTGATCCTCGACGGCTTCGACGAGCTGCTGCAGACCACCGGCGTTCACCAGAACAACTTCCTGATCCGCGTCGCCCAGTTTCAGCGGCGGGAGGCCGAACAAGGTCGCCCTGTATTGGCCATAGTGACCAGTCGTACCGCCGTAGCCGACCGCGCCCGCTATCCCGAGGGCCTGGTGGCACTGCGCCTGGAGCCGTTTCGGGACGATCTGATCAAGCAATGGCTGACGGTGTGGAATGCAGCCAATGCGGTGGGCTTCTCCGCCCGCGGTCGCGCACCGCTGACCTGGCAGCACGTCGTGCGGCACGCGGAACTCGCTGCCCAGCCACTGCTGTTGACCATGCTGGCGCTGTACGACGCCACCGAGGGTGGTCTCCAGCGCGCCACTGGCGACGCCTTCGACGTGGCGGACCTCTATGAGCAACTGCTCACGTCGTTCGCCCGGCGCGAGGTGGGCAAGTCGACCCTCGACGCCGTGCCGGATGAGGAGACTGCCACTCGCGTCGAGCAGGAACTGCAACGCCTGTCTCTCGTGGCCTTCGCCCAGCTCAACCGGGGCCGCCAGTGGGTGTCGGCCGCGGAGCTTGAGGAAGACCTCACGGCGGTACTCGGGCGACAGCAGAGGCAGACCTCCGCCTTTCGTACTCCGCTGAGCGCAGCCGAGACGGCCCTCGGGCGCTTCTTCTTCGTTCAGCGTGCACAGTCGGTGCGCGACGGACAGGTGCTCGCCACCTACGAGTTCCTCCATGCAACGTTCGGCGAGTACCTGGCGATCCGGCTTGCGCTGCACGTGCTGGCGGACCTGCTCGCGCCTCGCCCCGCCCTCTCGCTCGGCGGCGCCCGCTTTGATGACGACCTCGCCTTCGCCCTCCTGTCGTACACCTCCCTGTCATCCCGTCAGATGCTGCGCTTCGCCCGCTCGCTGACCGGCCGGATGCCCATGGCCGAGCGCCGCCGGCTTGCGCGGCGCCTCATCCAGGTTCACGTCCAGCACACGACACGGACCGGCGACCAGCATCCGGCATACCGGCCCGCGCTCCTGCGTACCACGACGAGGCATGGTCTCTACGGCTCCAACCTTGCCCTGATGATCGTTCTGCTTGCGGGACGCTGCTCGGTGGCCGAATTGTTTCCGGACTCCGAGGACGCGGTAGGCAGCTGGCACCGGCATTGCCTGCTATGGCGCTCGGCAATGGAGGAGAGCCAGTGGACAGACTTCGCTCTGTCGCTCGATGTCCACCCGCACTGGGATGCGACCGGACGGGCCCTGAAGGTTTCACTGCGCACAGGAACGGACAGCGCCAGACCTCCCGAACCGCTCGATATGAACTGGCTCTACCGCTACCCCCAGGGGCATGGTGGTTTCGGCTGGTCACGATCCTACTGGGATGACATATGGCACAAGATGTCGCTTTCCGCCGGTACTAATGACTCCGTGGTCCGACATGCCATGGACCCGGTCTTCGAATGGCTCGGTCCTGCCGTAACAACCTTCGTCGCAGTGGATGGGGCTCCCGCCTCGTCGCTCGCCCATGACCTGCTACAACTGCTCCTCACCGACCGCGGTGGACCGGTCGACAGCCATCTCGGTGTCCTGCATGAGCGGGCCCTGCACGGAATACGATTGTTGCTCGACGCTCCTTCCCCACAACTGGTTCGCGCCGTTGACGTGCTGATCACGGCCTTCTCGCGCGACAAGCAACGACTCCCCGGGGGCGTGTTCGACGCCTTCCTGGACTTCCTGGGGGCAGACCTGATCCCTCTCGCCCTTGGCCGGCGGCTCGAAAGGCTGAGGCCACTTCCACCGTGGCTCGGCGCGGAGCTGATCCGGGTGTTGTGGCCGGACCGTACAAGGGAGCTCGGTCGTCTGCTGGCGCCGGAGCTCAGAGATGAGATAACTGAGCACCGAGCGAGACTTGACAGCTTCACGTATGAGTAGCCGTTGTCGTTCCGATCTTGAGGGGTGTGCGTCGAACGGGAGTCCCGATCGGGTGGTTGGCGTCGGCTGCGGCAATGAGAACAGGGCCTCTCGGTAGCCAGGAGACCCCGGTGGAGTTCAACTCGGCTGCACCGACGTGTGATTGTGTCGCTCACAGGATCTGAAACGCGGCCGATCACCTGGAACGTGTTCGGCGACATCCCTCGGAACGACGAAGGCTCAGCGCACGATCTGGCACCCGCCGACCGGCTGCCTGGCCGTGCCTGGAAGCAGGGCCCGACGCGCGCCCTGCGCAGCTGGAACGGCGTGCTGGAGGCGAAGGTGGGGAACTGCTTGACGGAGAGGAGTGCTTCCACCAGCCTGTCCGGTCCGCGGGCGCAGCCGGCCTTCCCGCCGGTGACGTTGAACGTCTTGCCCGCGGACGAGACCACCGGGGTGCGCTCCCGCATGCCGGGAACCGAGGCAAGCGAGTGGTGCCTCCGTCGTAACGGATTCCGGAGCGACGCAAGCGGCTGTCCGCGATCGCCCGCCGCAACTCGGCCGGGCCCGCTGCGGGCGGGTACTGGTTGTGCCCTTCTGCGAGGGCCCCTATGGCGTCGTCCAGGAGCGCGCGGGGGGGGTGCTCAGTCCGGGTGCCCCTGGCCCAGGGCGATCGCACCGTACCGCTCGGCGAGCTCGCGGGTCTGGGTGAAGACGGACGGGCGGAAGTTCTGGATGCGATCGGCCCCGCGCAGGCGCGGGCGCGTGGGCGGCAGGGCTGTGCCGACGGCGCTGTGGTGGCGCCCTTTCCTCGGGTGCAGGGAGTCAGGAGTCATGGACAGGGAGGGAGTGCGGGGGTGCCCGCTCACAGCCGCAGCAGGAGGGTGTCGGGGTCCTCCACGAGTGCGCCCAGTGCGGTGAGGAAGGCCGCGGCCTCGGCGCCATCACACACCCGGTGATCGAACGCGCAGGTGAGCTTCGCAGTGGGCCGTACAACGAGCCGGTCGCCGTCCACGACATGGGGGCGGGGACGGATGGACCCCACGCCGAGGATCGCCGCCTCAGGGTGGTTGACGACCGGCACGCCCTCGTCCAGGCCGAGTGCGCCGAAGTTGGAGACCGTGAAGGTGGAGCCGGTCAGCTCGCGGGGGGTGAGTGTGCCCACGCGCGCCCCGTCCGCCAGCCGCGCCACCTCCTGGGCGAGCCGCACGGTCGACAGGTCCTGGGCGTCGCGCACCACGGGCACGACCAGGCCGCGCGGTGTGGCCGTGCCGATGCCCAGGTGCACCGCGTCGTACGTACGCACCACGGGGCCGTCCTGGACGTACGTGGCGTTGAGCCTGGGGTGTTCGCGCAGAGTGAGCGTCAGGAGCCGCAGCAGGAGGGCGAAGGGCGTGGCAACGTTCTCGGCGTCCCGCGCGCGCAGCCTGTCTCGCAGGACGAGCAGGCGGGAGAAGTCGACGGTGAGGGAGCAGTGGGCGTCCGGGATCTCCCGGCGTGCACGCTCCATGTGTGCTGCCGTGCGTGCGCGGATGCCGCGCACGGGGATCGAACGGGTCCCGGAGTCGCTCCCGCCGTCCCCGCCAGTCCCCCTGGTGGGGGAAGCCGCCGCCGCGTGGACGTCCGTGCGGGTGATGGTGCCCTCCGGACCCGAGCCGGTGCCCAGCACGGCCAGGTCGACCCCGAGCCTGCGGGCGAGAAGCCGTACGGGCGGCTTGGCGCGGGGGCGCCCGGTGTCGGTCGGCACAGTGGACGGCGAACGGCGGGGAGCGGGGCGTCGGCGGACCGCGCGCCGGCCGGTGTCCGTCCCTGCCCCCGTGCCGTATCCGACGAGCACCGGTCCCGACTCAGCGCCGGTACGGTCGGCCCCGTCCGTGCCGACGGTCGTGTCCGGCCCGGCACTCGTGGCCGCGCCCGGGTCCGCAGCGACGCCCGGGCCCCTGCCGGCGCCCGGGGGCACCCCGCTGTCGATGAAGATCAGCGGTGTGCCCACCGGCAGGGTCTGTCCCGGCTCGCCGCGCCGTTCCACGACGGTCCCGGCGTACGGGGACGGGATTTCCACCTCGGCCTTGGCCGTCTCCAGGACGCACAGCGGCTGGTTGACGCCGACGGTGTCCCCCGGCACCACCAGCCATTCGACGATGGTCGCGTCGAGCAGCCCCTCCCCCAGGTCGGGCACGAGGAATTCGCGGATCGTGCGGTCCACGGCGTCAGTCATGGCTGTACCCGAAGGACCGGTCGATGCTGTCGAGCAACCGGTCGACGCCCGGAAGCCATGCCTTCTCCCATCGTGCGGGTGGATACGGTGTGTCGAATCCCGTGACCCGCAGCACGGGGGCCTCCAGGTCCCAGAACAGTTCCTCCTGCACCCTGGCCGCGATCTCCGCTCCCAGTCCCAGGGTGCGCGGGCCCTCGTGCAGTACGACGCAGCGCCCGGTGCGGGACACCGAGGCGGCGATCGTAGGGAAGTCGAGGGGGGCCAGGGAGCGCAGGTCGACCACTTCCAGCTCCCAGCCGTGTTCGCGCCGGGCGGTCTCCGCGGCGTCGAGCGCGGTACCGACGGTGCCGCCGTAGGCGACCACCGTGACGTCCGTACCGCTGCGGCGGACCCGTGCCTGCCCGAAGCGCGCCGCGGGCACTTCGGCCGTCGTGTCACCGCTCTGCCAGTAGCACCGCTTGGGCTCCAGGAAGATCACCGGGTCGTCACAGTCGATGGACTGCCGGAGCAGGGCATGGGCGTCCGCAGCCGTGGCGGGCGTCACCACCCGCAGCCCCGCCGTGTGCGCCCAGAACGTCTCGGTGGACTCCGAGTGGTGCTCCACCGCGCCGATGCCGCCGAAGGACGGGACGCGCAGCGTCACGGGCACCGAGAGCTGGCCGCGGGTGCGGTTGCGGTACTTGGCCAGGTGGCTGACGATCTGGTCCAGTGCGGGATAGGTGAACCCGTCGAACTGGATCTCGGGCACCGGACGCAGTCCCCGGATCGCCATGCCCAGGGCCACTCCGACGATCGCCGACTCAGCGAGCGGTGTGTCGAAGCAGCGCTGGGGGCCGAACCGCTCGGCGAGGCCCTCGGTCACCCGAAAGACTCCGCCCTGGCGAGCCACGTCCTGGCCGAAGACGACGACTCGCTCGTCCTCGGCCATGGCCTCGCGCAGCGCCGTGTTGATCGCTTCCACCATGGTCGCCGCCACGGCTCACTCCTTCCGGGACAGTTCGGCGAGCAGCTGTCCGGACTGCTCCAGCAGGTCCTTCGTCGGCTCGTGCAGTACGTGGGCGAACAACTCGGTGGGCGGCACGTCGGGAGCGTCGAACACGCCGTCCCGCAGCTCGGTGCACATCCGGGCCGCCCGGTCCCGTGCACGGTCCTCGACCTCCTCGTGCCACAGGCCCCGGTGGGTGAGGTAGCGCCGGTAGCGGGGCAGGGGGTCGAGCCGCTCCCAGTGGTCGACCTCGTCCTGTGTGCGGTACCGGGTCGGGTCGTCGGAGGTGGTGTGCGGAGCGAGCCGGTAGGTGACCGCCTCGATGAGGGTCGGTCCGCCGCCCGACCTGGCCCGAGCGGCGGCCTGTTCGGTCACCGCCCGGCAGGCGAGGACGTCGTTTCCGTCGACTCGTACCCCCGGCATGCCGTAACCGACAGCCTTGTGCGCGAGGGAGGGGGCCCGTGTCTGCTCGGCGAGGGGCACGGAAATCGCCCACTGGTTGTTCTGGATGTAGAACACGCACGGTGCCGCCTTCACGGCGGCGAAGTTCAGCGCCTCGTGCACGTCTCCCTCACTCGTCGCGCCGTCCCCGATGAAGGCGACGGTCAGGGAGTCCTCGCCGAGCCTGGGCGCCGCCATGGCCGCCCCGACGGCGTGCAGGGCGTGCGTACCGATGGGGATGGACATCGCCGCGCAGGCGTGCTCGGGAAAGCCCCAGCCGCCGTGCCAGGTACCGCGCCACACCGCACCGACCGCGGAGGCGGGAATCCCGCGCATCAGGAACAGGCCGAGCTCGCGGTACTGCGGGAAGAGCCAGTCGTCGCGGCGCAGGGCGGCGGCGCAGCCGACCTGGGCCGCTTCCTGTCCCCTGCACGAGGGGTACAGGGCCAGCTGTCCCTGCCGCTGGAGGTTGACGAACTCCGCGTCCACGGCGCGGGTGACGACCATCCACTCGTACAGTTCGGTCAGTTCCTCCGATGGCAGCGTGACGTCGAACTGCGGGTGGTCCACCGGCAGGCCCTCGGGGGTGATGAGGGCAACCGGCTGCGCATCGACGTCAGCCACCGGCCACAGCCTTCTGGCGCGGCCGGATGGTGACGGGAAGGGCACGGACTCCGTTGAGTGCCGGCGAGGAGACCGGTTCGACCGCGTCCCTGGTGGGGAGGGCCAGTTCGGCGTCGAAGCGGTCGAAGAACGCCGGGAGCGCGACGTCGAACGACGCGGCCGGCGGACCGTGATGCGCGGGGTCGCGCCCCGGCGCCACGCACGACATCGTCACCGGCTCCCACGACGCCTCGCCGGCGCGCACCCGTGCCGGCTCGTCGGGGTGGGCCATGAGGGCAAGGAGGGAGTTGGTGAGGGAACCGCTGGTGTGGTGCTCGACCGGCATGGAGGCGAGGTCGTCGCCGGGGTCGGCGGCTTTGCTCGCGGCCAGTTCGGCCATGAAGCGGTGGAGCGCCTCCTCGGTGGCGGTCACCTCCGTCGGCTGTTCGGTGGTGTCGAAGAGCGCGTGGCACAGGGAGTGCAGCGGGGCGTGCTCCTCGTCGGGCACGCCGAACAACTCGCATATCACCCCCATCGGCAGCGGGACGGCGAACGCCTCCTTGAGGCCGGTCGCCTCGTGCGCGGGCGAGGCCGCGATCCGGTCCAGCAGGTCGTCGACGATCCGCTGGATCCGCGGCCTCAGGGCCTCGACCTGGCGCGTAGGCCGGCCTGCGGGGACTTCACCGCGCTGCGGCGCTCCGCAGTTGCTGCTGTTCGTCGAGAAGCGCGGGTCCTCAGAAATCTGTTGGGCGACGGCGTGGCGGGTGACCGCCCGGACGGGCACACCGACCACACCGACCGGTACGACGGGTCCGGCCTCAGGCAACCGCTTGGCTTCCGCTCGGGCGTCGGCGACGAACGGGTCAAGGGCGAACAGCGGATGGGACAGATCCATGAGGTGCTCCTCCGAAGAGTGCGGAGACCGGTCCGGCCGCGGGCGGGCACGCGTATGCCCACTCGCGGGTCGGCCATCAGCGGTCATGGGGTGTCGTCAGCCCAGTGGGGGCCAGGTGAGAACCGCTTCGTTCTGGCTGGTGAGCTTGGACAGCGGCGTGAACCGAAAGTAGAGGTCGCGTGCCAGGGCGGGACCGAAGCCCTCCAGCTGCTCGGTCTCGCTCAGCGCACGGGCCGCGGCGACCAGTCCCTCCGTCCGCGGCCTGCGCTCGTCCTCGTAGCCGCGCAGCGCCGCGACCGGGTCCGCCGTCGCGCGCAGGTGCTGGGCGAGGACGACGGCGTCCTCGATGGCCAGCGCCGCCCCCTGGCCCAGGCTCACGAGCATCGGGTGGGCCGCGTCGCCGAGCAGGGTCGTGCGTCCGGTGCCCCACTGTTGGAGGAACGGGCGGTCCTGGGCGGTGAGGTGGACGATCGATTCCTCGGGGGTGGTACGGATCACCTCCCGCACCTCGTCGGCCCAGCCCGCGAAGAGGCCCGCGAGCCCCTCCTTGCCGCGCCGCAGGTGTCCGGAGGCGCCCGGGGGCACGTTCTTCGTCGCCCACCAGTAGGCGCGGCCGTGCCCGATGTCGGCAAGGCCGAAGCGCTGGCCCCTCCCCCAGTAGTGCGCCGCGTAGCCCTTGCTCAGCCGCGGGTGGGTGAAAGGCACCGTGGCCAGCCAGCACGCATAGTTGCCGGGCCGCGGTTCGTCGGCGCCCGCCACCTGCCTGCGGATCGCCGAGTTGAAGCCGTCCGCCCCGATCAGGACGTCGCCCGAGGCGGTCCTGCCGTCCTCGAAGGTGACCTCGACCCCGTCCTCGCCGCTGACGAACTCCGCTGCCGCGGCACCGAGTTCGATGACGCTCCCGTCCCCGAGGGCGTCCAGCAGCGTCTGCTGGAGATCGGCCCGGTGGACGGCGTAGTTCGACGCCCCCAGCCGGTCCGAGACTTCCCGGAACGGAAGCGCCCTGATCGGACGGCCCCGCCGGGTGAGGAACTTGAGCTCGTCGAACACCGCACCACGCTTCTCCAGGCCCGGGGCGATGTCGATGTCGATGCTGCGCAGCGCCAGGACCGCGTTGCACATCAGCGACACCGCCGTGGTGCCCGGCCGCAGCTCGGGAGCCCGCTCGAAGACCTGTACCTCGACGCCCACACGGCGCAGCGCCGCGGCGGCGGCGAGGCCTCCGACGCCCGCTCCGACGATGAGGGCCTTGCGCGGGGGGGTCTGCGTCATTTCCCACTCCTCTCCGACAGTCGTCGGCCCGGCCGGCCGGCCACCGCCTGTGCCACCTTTTCGGCAACGACGTTCACGTGCGGTTCGTCCAGGAGCACCAGGTGGTCACCGGGGACGTCGACCACCTGGAGCCGGCCCGTGGTCAGGTCGCCCCAGCCGTTGGTGGGGTCCGCATGCAGGCTCTGTGCTGCTCCGTGCATCGGCCGGAGGATCTCCGGCAGCTCCGAGGTCGCGCGCAGCAGCACCACGTCCTGGTCGCCCGGTTCGGGCTGGTAGGTGAGGATCGCCCGCCAGTGCGCCTTGAACATCTGGAACAGGCGCCGCACGGTGGTGCGCGAGCTGCCGGCGGGCAGGACGCCTGCCTGCGTGGCGTGTCCGACGATGAAGTCGAACTTCGCCTCCTCCTCCAGACCGTCCGGCAGCGAGACCACCGGTGCGGTGCCACCGCGCTCCATCCACAGCAGCTCCCAGAAGAACCACTCCAGCAGCGAGTGGTCGGCGATGTCGGGCCGCTCCCCCTGTTTGACAGCGATCGGGTCGATCAGCACGGTGCCGTGCAGGGCGCCCGGGTCACTGCGGCGCAGCTGGCGCGCCATCTCGAAGGCGATGAAGCCGCCGAAGGACCATCCTCCGATCACGTACGGCCCTTCGGGACACGCGCGCCGCACGGCCTCCAGGTAGCCCGCCGCCATCTCCGGGATCGAGCTGAGCGGCTCCGTGCCCGGCACGGTCCCCCACGCCTGAAGCGCGTAGACCGGCTGGTCCTGCGGTAGGTGACGGGCGAGGCGTACGTAGCACAGCACGTGGCCGCCCAGCGGATGAACCAGGATCAGCGGCGGCTTGTCCCCCTCGGTGCGGATCGGCACGACCGGGTCGAACCGGGCCGCCGCGTCGCCGCCCCGCAGGCGTTGGGCCAGCCCGGCGACGGTCGGGGCGGCGACGAACGCCGAGAGCGGAACGCTGACGCCGTAGCGCTTCTCGATCGTCATCACCAGCCGCATCGCGGTCAGTGAGGTGCCCCCGATGTCGAAGAAGTTGTCCCGCACGCCCACCGCGGGCAGTTCCAGCAGTTCCGCCAGGATGCCCACGAGCACCCTCTCGTGCTCGTCGGCCGGTTCGGGGGCGTCCGACGACGGCGCGGCCAGCGGCATGCGGCGCAGCAGCGCGTCGTCCCGCTTGCCGCTGGGCGTCAGGGGCAGGCTCGCCAGCCACTCCAGGTGCGAGGGCATCATGTAGTCCGGCAGCACCGCCCGCAACCGGCCGCGCACCTCGTCCAGGTCCACGGCCTCGGGGTCGCCGACGAGGAACGCCGCGAGGAACGCGTCACCGCCCTCCCGGCGCCGCGACACCACCGCCGCCTCGCGGATACCGGGCGTGGACTGCTCCTCGGCGAGCTTGGCGATGGCCAGTTCGACCTCGGCCGGCTCGACGCGGAAGCCACGCACCTTCACCTGGGAGTCGGCGCGGCCCAGCCATGCGAGGTTGCCGTCGGGCATGACCCTGGCGAGGTCGCCCGTGCGGTAGAGGCGGGCGCCCGGCTCTCCGGACGGGTGCGGTACGAACCGCTGCTCGGTCAGGTCGGGCCGGTTGCGGTAGCCGTGGGCCAGGCACACCCCGCCGACGTAGATCTCTCCCTTGGCGCCCGCCGGGACCGGCCGCATGAGGCCGTCGAGCAGGTGCAGCTCGATGCCGTCCACGGGGACGCCGACGGGCGGCAGGTCGGGGAAGCGGGCCGGGTCACCGGTCATGGTGTGGTGGGTCAGCAGGTGGGTCTCGGTCGGCCCGTACTGGTTCTCCAGTACGGTGTCCGGCCGCGCGGCACAGAACTGGCGGATCTCGTCGGTGATCCTCAGCTGCTCACCGGAGGAGATGACCACCCGCAGGGCACCCGGGCGGATGCCCAGCGCCTGGGACGTCTCCGCGAGCTGCTGGAGCGCCACGTAGGGCATGAAGACGCGCTCCACCTCCTCGCGCTCCAGGAGCCGCAGCAGGGCCGGCATGTCCCGCCGCTCGTCCTCGGCGAGCAGTTGCAGGGTGCCGCCGCCGCACAGCGTGGAGAAGATCTCCTGGAACGCCACGTCGAAGCTCAGGGGTGCGAACTGAAGGGTCTTGCCGCCCGCCGCGCCGCTGGCCGAGGGCACCTGCCACCGCATGTAGTTGGCGAGCACCCGGTGCGGGAGTTCGACGCCCTTGGGCTCGCCGCTGGACCCGGAGGTGAACAGCAGGTAGGCGACGGTCTCACCGGTGATCTCCGGCAGTTCCGCGACACCTGCCGGGTCGGGTTCCCTCCCCAGCAGCTCATCCACGTACAGCAGTCGGGAGGGGTCGTCGAAGAGCGGTACGTGCGTCTCGTGGGTGACGATCCACAGCGGGTCGGCCTGGGCGATCATCGCCGCGAGCCTGGCACGCGGGTAGCCGGCGTCGAGGGGGACGCAGGTGGCTCCGGCCTTCCCGACCCCCAGTACGGTGGCCAGTGTCTCGGGCGAACGGTCCATGGCGATGCCGATGGCGGTGCCGGTGCGCACTCCGGCTTCGATCAGGGCGTGGGCCATCCGGTTCGCGGCGGCGTCGAGCTGGGCGTACGTCCAGCGGCGCGTGCCGCAGCTGACAGCCACCGCCTCGGGCGTGCGGGCGACGTGCTCGCCGATCAGACGGATGACGTGCGCGGGCGCGTCGGCCCCGCTGCCCGCGCCGGGGACGGTCCGCGGCGCGGCCTGCGCAGGCCCGTCGCTCAGGAAGGTGAAGTCCACGTCCTCTTCGGGGTGCTCGATGATCCGCTGGAGGACGGCCGCGTACGTCTGTCCGATGCTCTCCACCTGGGAGCGCGAGAACGTGCGTCCGTCGCAGTCGATCCGCAGCCACAGGCGTTCGTCCACCGGGTCGACCACGGCGTTGACCAGGAGCTTGAAGTTCGTCTCCTCCCAGGTCCTGAAGTCGGTCAGCTTCATGCCGGTGCCCTCGAACAGCGAGGTGAGCACGTGCGGATGGACGTAGTTGAAGGCGGTGTCGAAGACGGTGTTCCCGCCGCGGTCCTCCTGGATCGCGCTCAGCGGATAGCGGCGGTGGGGATGGCCGGCCCGCTCCTGTTCGTACACCTCGCGCGCCGAGTCCAGCCAGGAACGCGACTGAACGTTCAGCCGCAGCGGCAACGTCTCCAGGAACAGTCCGGTGATCCGTTCGGCGTCGGCCTGCTCCGGCCGTCCGCCGGTGACAAGCCCGGTCGTGATGTCGTGCGTGTCGGAGAACAGCCGCAGCGTCAGGCAGTGCGCCGCGAGCAGCAGGGACTTGACCGGCAGGTTGTGGGTGCGTGCCAGACGGCCCACCCGGTCGGCCAGGCCGTCCGGAAGCTCCAGCCGGTGCACGATGAGCCCCGTGTCGCCCACGGGCTCGTACGGCCTGAGACCGTCGATCTGGGCCAGTTCGGCACCATCGAGCAGCCGCTGCCAGTACCGCTTGCTCTCCTTGGAGGCCAGGGCCCTGCGCTCCTCGCGCACGTACAGGGCCGGCGAGGGCAGTGCCTGCGCCGGGACGGCGGCGACGGGCTGCCCGGCGTGGTGGAGGAAGTCCTGGAGCAGTTCGCGCACCAGCGTGGCCACGCTCCAGCCGTCCAGGATCGCGTGGTGGAAGCTGAACACCAGCTCCAGGGAGTCGCGCAGGACGTGCATGCGGAACAGGTACAGCGGCGGCCGGTCCAGACGGTACTCGTGGTACCGCCGTTCCTGGACGTGCCGGTCCAGCTCGTCCTGCGCCTCCTGCTCGCCCAGACCGCGCAGGTCCGCGATCTGCAGCCCGCCGTCGGCCTCCCGGTACACGAGCTGGAGCGGCTCGGAGTAGCCGCCGAGGTCGAAGGCGGAGCGCAGCACCGGGTGCCGCCGGACCAGCCCGTCGAAGGCGCGACGCAGCGCCTGCTCGTCCCACGGCGACTTCAGCGAGTAGCGGAAGACGTCGTGGTAGACGGCCGACCTCTCGTGCTCCCCGCTGTGGTACAGCAGGCCCAGGTGCAGCCTGGTGGCCGGGTAGGCGTCCTCAAGGCCGGTCAGCCGTGCCCGGTCGACTCCCGGGACCAGGGCGAACGGTTCCAGCGGTGTGTCCGTCCCGTCCTGCGACACGGTCGTCGCGACCGCGGCGAGCGCGGCGACCGTGGGGTTGCGGACCATGTCGGCCAGGGTGAAGTGGACGCCCGCACGCCGTGCCTCCGCCTGGATGCGGAGCATCTGGATCGAGTCTCCGCCCAGGGCGTAGTAGTCCTGGTCGGTCCCGATCGTGTCGGTCCCCAGGACGGCCGCCCAGGCCGCCGCCACCTCGACCTCGATCTCGGTGGACGGCGCCCGCGACCCGGCGCCCGTCTCCACCGCGGGGGCGGGCAGCTGCCGCCGGTCGGCCTTGCCGTTCGCCGTGAGCGGTATCCGGTCGATCCGCACGAAGTACGCGGGGATCATGAACTGCGGCAGCGTTTCGAGGAGTTGGGCGCGCAGCCGGGCCGCCCCCACTTCTTCGTCGGCCACGTAGTAGCCCACCAGGTGGACGCCGCGGCCCGGCTCGGTCCGGTCCACGACGAGGGCGTCCCGGACGCCCGGACAGTCCGCCAGGCGATTGCGCACCTCGCCCGGTTCGACCCGGTTGCCGCGGATCTTGACCTGGTCGTCAAGGCGCCCCAGGTACTCCAAGGTGCCGTCCGACAGCCAGCGCGCCCGGTCCCCGGTCCGGTACATGCGCCCGCCCGGCGTGAACGGGTCCGCCACGAACACGGCGGCGTCCAGCTCGGGCCGGTCCAGGTAGCCGCGCGCCACGCCGACGCCCGCGATGCACAGCTCGCCGGCCACACCCGCGGGCTGGAGGTGCCCGTGCGCGCCGACCACGTACAGCCGGATGTTGTCGATCGGCCGCCCGATCGGCACCCGGCCCGCTTCGCCGTCCGTGCCGCCGGGGCATTCGTAGGAGGTGACGTCGACCGTGGCCTCGGTCGGGCCGTAGAGGTTGACCAGCCGGGGAGCCGCGGCGCCGGCGCCGGCGAACACCTGGTTGAACCGCGCCACATGAGCGGGCGTCAACGCTTCTCCGCTGCAGAACACCTGGCGCAGGGAGGCCGCGTCCGCCACCCGGGCCGGGTTCTCCTCGATCCGGTCGAGGAACGGGCCGAGCATCGACGGCACGAAGTGGGCCACGGTCACGCGGTGCGCCCGCACCGTACCGAGGATGGCTTCGGGGTCGCGTTCCCCCCGGGGCGGCAGCAGCGCCAGGCCGGCCCCGGTGATCGCCCACCAGAACAGCTCCCACACCGAGACGTCGAAGGTGGCCGGCGTCTTCTGCAGCAGGACGTCCTCCTCGCCGACCGGGTAGCAGCGCTGCATCCACTCCAGCCGGTTCACCACGGAGCGGTGCTCGACCTGCACGCCCTTGGGCCGTCCGGTGGACCCGGAGGTGTAGATGACGTACGCGAGGTCGTGCGGCCCGCCCAGAGCGACGGGTCCGGCGGTTGCGGCGGACGCGGTCGCCTCCAGGCGCCGTACGGACACGGCGTCGCCCACCGGGGCGGCGGGCACGGTGCTGCCCAGCAGCACCGCGGCGACCCCGCTGTCGGCCAGCACGAACCGGACGCGCTCCTCGGGATGGTCCGGATCGACCGGGACGTACGCGGCGCCTGCCTTGAGGACGCCCAGCACCGCGGCGACGAGCTGCGGGCCGCGTTCGGCCAGCACGGCGACCCGGTCGCCCGTGCGCACGCCGTCCTCGCGCAACTGGTGCGCGATGTGGTTGGCCCACCCGTCGAGGCGGGCGAAGGTCAGCGACTGGGCGGGGTCGTCGATGACGACGGCCAGCCGGTCGGGAGTCCTTGCCGCCTGCCGCTCGAAGAGCGCGTGGACGGTCATGTCCTCGCTGAACGCTTTCACCGGGCCGGTGCCCGTCGCGATCAGGGCGGCACGTTCGGCTTCGCCGACCATGGGGATCTGCGACAGCGTCAGGGCCGCCCCCGCGAGAGCGCCCTTGAGGATCGCCTCGATGTGGCCGGCCACCGACTCCACGGGGAAGTCGGCGTCGAACACGTCGAGGGCGTAGTCCATGTCGACCAGGACGTCACCGACGTCGTCCAGTTCGTTGACGACCACTGCCAGCACGTCGTCGTCGTGGGCACGCGCCTGTACGACGGTCTCGTACTCCACGCCCTGGACCGCGAGTGGACTGGGCCAGCGCAGATAGGCGACGGTGGTGTCGAACAGCCGCTTGGGGCCGCTCTCCTGGAGCGGTACGCAGCGCAGCAGGTCGCCCAGGGAGAAGCGCTCGTGGGGCTTGAGCTCCCGGGTCGATGCCTGCACCTCGGCGACGAGCTCGCTCATCGTACGGTCCTCGCCGGCTGTCACCCGCAGCGGCAGGGTGTTCGCGAAGTGGCCTACGGTCTGCTTCTGCGAAGCGGTGGGCCGGTTCAGCAGCGGTACGCCCAGGACGACTTCGTCGCTGCCGTGCACCCGCGACAGGTAGACGGCGAAGGCGCCCGCGACGAACGCGAAGACCGAATGGCCGCGTTCACGGATGCTCTCGATGACACCGCGTTCGATCATGAAGCTGTGGCGGGCGCTGCTGCGGGAGCCGGCCGGGGCCGAGCGGCGGAAGAGGGCCGGGGAGACACCCCGCAACTGCTCCTGGAAATAGGCCCGGTCATCCGCGTAGTCGTCCGAGGCACGGTAGCGGCGCTCGTCCTCTGTGAATTCCAGGTACGACGGCACGGACGGCTCTTCGAACCGCCCGGTCCTTCGTATCCGGTCATATTCGGCGCGGACTTGGGACATGAAGAGGTTCAGGCCCCAGGCGTCCGCGACGATGTGGTGCACCTTGACGTAGGAATGAAAGACTCCCTCGCCCTCCTTGAGGACCGCGAGCGTAAACAGCCGGCTGCGTTCCACCTCGAAAGGAACGTCGAACGCGTCTTTGATCCACGCCTCGCAGGAATCCCGCGGCGATGGAGCATCGGAAAGGTCGATCGTCGGGATGTCGTAAGCCTCATCCTCGGTCCACTGACGCGGAGTTCCCTCCTCCGGGTCGATACGGATCCGGAACGCATCGTTGCGGTCGACCGCACGGCGCAGGCACGCCTTGAGGAGGTCGACGTCCACGTCGCCGGTGAACCGGTCGGTGATGAAGCAGTTGAACTGTGGGAGATCTGGAAAGATAGAGTTCGCAGCCCAAATATCCTGCTGGTAGGCCGTGAGGGAGTTACGCTCCCGTCGATTCACGATCGCTCCATTTTCCTCGGCTCTTGCCTTCATTTCCTGAGCTGTTCGGCTGTCTTCTCCGCAGCGATGGTGCTGTCGTGGTACCAGGGGTTTCCTGCAGCCTCGGATATGAGGTTGCGTGACTTCGTCTCCCGCGCCTTGCCCAGATCGAGAGTGAGGTACTGGACGAACTCCAGAGCGGTGAAGTACTGCCGGATGAAAGTAGACTGGCCGAGTTCGATCTCGGTGACGGTGACCTTTGCGTTCTGCGGGATCGGTGCAGTCAGCAACGACACCAGATTTTCCCGCTTGGCCCGGGTGTATTCGTCCTCTTCCGGGTCAGCGAAGACGAGGATGCTGTGCCTGCGCTCAGGGTCGGTGAGCGTAGCCACCTCGCTGTGGCAGAACTCGTGGAAATAGTTGCGCGTCGCCGGCACCATGGCGATTTCGTTGAAGTGCATCTTGGCCAACTTCAGCAGGCTCTCGTGCCACTTGGGCGAACCGAGCATGATGACGTTGGCGTTCGCGCTGCGCGCGGCGGCGTCCGCGGCCAGGGCACGCAACTCCGGGGTGAAGTCGGTCCGCAGGTCCTCGGCCAGGGCACGGACCTCGGGCCCGTAGTCCTTGTCCAGCAGACCGAGCTGCAGGAACATGTCGACCAGGATCGAGAAGTACTGACCCACATGGAACAGCGGGTACTCACGGTCCGGCTTGCTCAGCGTCCAGCGCGCGATGGACACGCCGTGCTCCTCGCCCAGCTCGCCGAGCCGGCCGCCCGAGGTGAGCAGCAGCACCCGGTCGTGCATGGGGCGCAGCGCGTGGAAGGCACGGACCGGCTCGTTGGAGTGGCCGCTGTACGAACTCAGGATGATGAGCGTGCGCTCGTCCTCGATCACCGCGCGCGGAACAAGGTACTCGAAGTCGTAGTCGTTGAAGACATATACTTCGAGGTCGCTGCGGATCGAGTTGAAGAACACCTTTATTACGTCCGACACGATGGCCGAGCAGCCCATTCCGCTGAAGACGATGCGCGTGAAGTGACCGTCCTTCAGCCTCTTCAGGAGGTCGGAAGAGATGCCAGATATGTCATACTCGTCGAACTTGGTGAACCCTGTGCGGTACTCCTGCTCCAGGAACTCCTGGTAGCGCTCAAGGCGTGATCGCATGAGTATTCCTCTTCCTGGGAAGTTAATGGATTGCCGGCGGTTCCAGCAGGAGCAAGCGTGCGCCCCGGTCGTGCAGCGAGTGCTTCACCACATGAACTGGCCGCCGTCCACAATCAGTTTCTGCCCCGTGATGTACGTGGCCCCCTCGCCCACCAGGAATTCCAGCGCGTCCGCCATCTCGTCGGTGGCACCTATCCGGCGCTGCGGTATCTCATTCAGCAACGCATCCATGTACTCCGGCTCGGCCAAGCGGTAGCGCGTACGCATTTCTTCCGTGTCGATCATTCCCGGAATGAGGCAGTTCACGCGGATACTCGGAGCGAGTTCCATGGCCAGGCACTTGGTGAGATGAAGCATCCCGGCTTTGCTTGAACAGTAGTTGGCGCCGTTCATCCGGGGCCGAATCGCCGTGGTCGCACCGATGTTGACGATGGAACCGCCGCCGGCCTCCAGCATGACCGGGGCGAAGGCCCGTGTCATATAGAACGGGCCGGACAGATTGGTGTCCAGTACCCGGCGCCAGTCGGAGTCGGAAATCTCAAGCACCGGACCGTCGATATTGAGACCGGCATTGTTCACCAGGACCTGCGGGACTCCGTGCTCGGTCCGTACGAGTTCAGCGAGTTCGGCGACTTCGTCCGGGTCGGACACATCCGACCGTACGACAGACAGCCCCTTCTCCACCTCATGCAGAGCAAGCTGTGCCGACTCTTCGTCACTGCGGTACGTGGCGACCACCCGGAATCCCATACGGGTCAGCCGGTGACTGAAAGCGAGACCAATCCCCTTGGTTCCGCCGGTAACGATGGCAAGCCTGTCAGGCGAATCCACTCAAGCTCCCTTTCTTGGATGCGGCGCCGAGGACACGAACAGGGCACGCCGCCCCGCCCCGGCACCGAGGAAGCGGGAAGGCGGGTGGGGTGACGACAGAGGTGACGGAGATGCGGTCCGGATCAGGTGCCGGCAGCGCGGGGCGGGCCGCGCTCAGCGCCGTTGCGCGGCAGCGCGCGGATGCGTGCAACGCGCACACACGCGTGCCGCGTGGAGGGATGGGACGGGCCTGTGGGTTGGCGCACGGCGCCCGGGTGCGGGATGCGGGAACGCGTGGGTGCACGGACATGAGGACCCGAAGGGTGGGTCACACGGGCGCAGGGCCCCGGCGAAGTGATCCGGCGCGCCCTGGACGGGCGGTCCGCCCCGTGTCAGACGGCCGGAGTTGCCCGCCTGCCGGATCGGCAGGGCGGCATGGAACGGACCGGACTCACTCGGCGATGGGCTTGCGGGCACGCAGGATGACGTCGAAGCGGCCCGGGTACTGGCGGTCCATCGGCTCGAAGCCCGCTTCGGTGTACCACTGCTCGAATTCCCGCGCCGTGTAGATACGGCCCTCGGGTGACGCGATCGTCTGGACGTACCCCGCCATGAACGCGGCGTGGGCGGGCCCGGTCTCGTCGTCGTCCTGGGCACACGCGACGATCACCATGTGACCGCCCGGCTCCAGCGCGCGGTACGTCTTCGCGAAGAGGTCGCGGACCTGGTCGGGCGACCAGATTTCAAGGAAACGGGAGTAGACGACGCAGTCGTGGGACGAGGGGAACTCGTCCTTCCAGATGTCGGTCCCGACCGCGTTGATGCGCTCGGAGAGGCCCGCCTCGGCGATGCGGGTGGCGGCCATCTCCGCCACGTTCGGCAGTTCGAGGATGGTTGCCTGAAGATGCGGCCAGCGCTGCGCGAAACCGATGGAGTTGGTCCCGGTGCCTCCGCCGACGTCGAGCACCTTCTTGTACGACGAGAAGTCCACGGCATTGACGAGGTCCTCGACCACCGAGCGACTCTGGTGTTCCATCATGGCCGTGAAGACCTGCTCCAGGTTCTTGTCCTCGCCGAGGAGCTCGTAGAGCGTGGTCGCCGGGGAGCCGGCGAGGAGTTCGCGATGCAGCCCCTCGTTCTCGTTGTTCACCAGCGACTCGTGGAGCCAGCCCATCGGCTGGTACAGCATCTCGTGGGTGTAGCGGACGATCACCGGCATGAACGCGTCCTGATCACCGGCCAGCAGGTCGGTGGCCGCGGTGTTGTGGTAGCCGTCGCCCTCCTTGCGTACGAGGTCGAACGCACAGCACCCGAGGAGCAGCACGTGTCCGGCACGTTCCTGCAGCCCGAGCTCGGCGGTGATCTCGCCAAGGCTGCTGCCCGGCCGATTCTTGAGCAGGGTGAAGAGTTCGAGACGCAGAGCGGCGTGCATGAATGGGAACCTGAAGCTGGTGTACACCAGCTTCCACAGCTCGTCCAAGGCCGTCTCCGAGAATTCCTTCATAGTTTACCCTCCACGTTTCTTGCAGGTCGCGAGCAATCGCTTTCGGCCATGGAGTAGTCAAGTTCCACAACCAGTTTTCTCCGGTTGATGGTCAATGCGGAACAGACATACCTCGACACCCCCAGCACCCGAAGTCGGGTCTTCGAAGTTGCGCGGTAGGGCGTGGTCACGTCAGGGCGACCGCTGGTCGTCCCGACGGCTTCCGGCCCCGGCCGGCCGGGCCCGCAGCAGTGCCGCGACGGTGGCGTTCGACGGTCGACCGGCAGCGTGCACCGCATGACTTCGCGGGCCAGAAGGCGGAACACAGGTCACGCGATGCTGCAGCCGTTCACCCCAGCTCGGCGCCAAGCACATGGAACCCGCCCCGTGGAGCGGCATCGACATGAAGGGAAGGTTTCGCCACGACCGCTCACGTAGTTGACACTCACAACCACAGACCTAACTTCAAATGCAGCAATCGCACAAGAGATCGCAGGACTCCCCTCTCCACCCGTGGCGCGAATCGCGCGATGCGCGACCACGCAACCCCTTGTTCAGCGAGGTCCTACTGTCGGGAACGGGTCGAATTCAGATTAGATTCTGTCTGAAAACATCTCACGCCCGAAGATCCGAAGCCGCGTCCTGCGGAACGGTGCAGCGACTTCGATTCTGTCTGAAAATATCTCACGCCCGAAGGTCCGAGGTCGTATCCTGCAGAACGGTGTAGCGACATGATCCCACTGATCACCCTCCCGCAACTCCCCGGAGTGCTCACCGCTATTTTCGCGTCAAAGGCACTTCTTTCTTTGCAGCCAACAAGACCCTGGAAAAGTCCCATCGTTGCAGGTCAGAAGCATTTCTCGTGTCATGAAAGCCAGCGGTAAGCAAGGGGAGCGGGTAGTTGTGCGGGTGGGGGTGCGAGATTAGAGTGAGCGGCCGTGCTCGGAGTGGTCGGCGGGGGCCGGTAACCCGGGCCTGAGGGAAGGGAATTCCGTCGTGACCGAGACCGAGAAAGCCGCCGCCGATCCCGCGATACCCGACAGAACAGACCAGCCCGACAGCCCGGGCGGGATCGAGGTGCTCGCCTCGCTCAGCCCCGACTTCGACGCCGACCCGTACGTCGCCTACCGCCGACTGCGCGAGCGCGGTCCGGTGCACCAGGTAGTGGGGCCCGACAGGGGGGTGGTGTGGCTCGTGGTCGGGTACGAGGCCGCGCGCGAGGCCTTCGGCTCCCCGCTGCTCAGCCGGGACTGGCAGCGCGAGTACCGGCAGCCCGGCTGGACCCCGCCGTACGCCCTGAACATGCTCGGCA
Source organism: Streptomyces sp. NPDC088350 (assembly GCF_044753545.1). Taxonomy (NCBI): domain Bacteria; kingdom Bacillati; phylum Actinomycetota; class Actinomycetes; order Kitasatosporales; family Streptomycetaceae; genus Streptomyces; species Streptomyces sp. NPDC088350. The sequence continues at coordinate 516,363 of NZ_JBIVNL010000005.1, forward strand.
ACGCCAACATGCTGATGAGCGACCCGCCCCACCACACCCGGCTGCGGAAGCTGGTGGCGCGGGAGTTCACGGCCCGGCGGGTCGAGGGGATGCGGGGCCGCGTCCAGGAGATCACCGACGAGCTGCTGGACCGCATGGCGGCGGACGGAGCGCGCCGCGCCGACCTCATCGAGGCGTTCGCCTCCCCGCTCCCCATGATCGTCATCTCCGAACTGCTCGGCGTCCCCGGCCTGGATCGCGCTTCCTTCCACGCCTGGTCCAACGAGACCCTCGCGCCCACCAGCCCCGAGGCGGAGAAGGAGGCGTACGAGCAGGTCATGCCGTATCTCACGGGGCTCATCGCCGCCAAGCGCGAGAGCCCCGGGGAGGACCTGCTCAGCGCCCTCGTCCACACGGTCGACGAGGGGGGCGACCAGCTCACCGAGGACGAACTGGTCTCGTTGGCCTTCCTGATGCTCGTTGCCGGGCACGAGACGACGGTCAACACGATCGGCAACGCGGTGCGCGCGCTCTTCGTCCACCCCGAACAGCTGGCGGCCGTACGGGCCGATCCGGCGGGGCTGGCGGCGGGGCTGGTGGAGGAGACGCTGCGCTACGACGGGCCGGTGGAGACCACCACGCCGCGCATCGCCCTGGAGGAGACCGAGATCGGCGGCGTACGGGTGCCGCGCGGTGCCATCGTGCTGATCGCCATGGCCGGCGCGGACCGTGACCCGGCGCGCTTCCCCGATCCGGAACGCTTCGACGTACGGCGCGAGGAGGCACGGGGCCATCTCTCCTTCGGACACGGGATCCACTTCTGCCTGGGCGCCCCCCTCGCCCGCCTCGAGGGCGAGGTGGCGCTGCGCGCGCTGCTGGAGCGCTGCCCGGATCTGACGGCGGACGGGGAGCCGGGGGAGTGGCTCCCGGGGATGCTGATCCGGGGGAGGCGGAGCCTGCCGGTGCGGTGGTGACACACCCGCCGGGGGCGGCCTTACGGGTGGGTGAGCGGTCGCGGCACGCCGTGCGCGCAGGTCAGCCGGGACGGTCAGTGGCGGGGTCCGCACTGTCCGCAGTGCTGCGACAGTGGCGTCACGCACCGGACGGGAGAGAGGCGATCGTCATGACCGCGCCCCTGCTGCCGACGAGCACCAGGAGGGCTCTTCCTCGCCCACCGGCGCGACAGGGCAGGGGAGTTCGAGGAGCCGCACTTCCCCGACCAGGCCGTGTACGCCGAGGCCGTCCACGCGCGGCACCCGGGCGGGCCCCGGCTGCCCGCCTTCGGGGACACCCCACACTGGGGCCCAGCGGCTTCCCCTCCGACGACCTCCGCGCCGGCCGGCAGGAGCCCGAGCGGCGCGCCGTGCGCTTCCAGGAGGAGACCGGGGCCTCGCCCGAGCGGGCAGGGCAGCTGATCCCGGCGCCCGCCGAGGGACCCGATCGCGGCGCGTGTACTGCTCGCCGCCGAGGTCGGTGCAGGGAACACCGCGGGTGAGCATGTGCCAGATCGCGACGGCCGTGGAGTGTTCGACGGCGACCAGGGCCCGCATGGGTCCCCGGCGGGAGGCGATCCGGTGGCAGGGCACGGGCGGTCGGCAGCCACATCACGCAGCCCGCCTGACGGCGGACACGCTCTCATCAGCGATCAGCCGGTGCCACCCGGACCGGCGACAGCACCCCTCGGATCCGGTTCCCGTTGCCGTCCTCCGCCACCGGACTCGAATCCGGGCTCATGGGCACCGGGAGTAGTTTCGGGATCGTCCGGAACGGACAGGGGCCATCCTGCCGTCCCCAGTCGACTCGAGCAGCACGGACGCGGAAGGCGCCCTCGTCTTCCCTCGCCACCGCGGAGCCCGAAGGGCCCCTGGTTGACTCAGGTGAAGAAGCGTGTCGGTTCCCTGTCCGCGTGTCCGCGTCGAGGGCGGCGGTAGCGGTGTCGCCGGCCAGGCGGGCGGTGTGCTGCTGGTCGAGACGGTCCGCAGGGCCGGGCTGGACACCGCGACATCCGCGTCACTGGCCCTGGACCGACGTGATCACCGACGCCCTCGCCCGACTCGAAGCCCTCCCGAACCCCGGCTGACCAGCACGTTCCCTTCCCTACGAGCAGCACCATCCCGACCGGAGCCGTGGAACCCGGCGCCCACCCAACGCGACAGCCGGGCCATCAGCGCTGCTGCCACCAGCCCGAACACCCACAACGGCCCGCCGGAAGAACCGACGGACCGTCACGAAAGTCCGAGGACAAGGGGTGAAGGGAAAGGAGTCAGCCAACCCCGGAGCCCGAACACGGGATCACCACCTCGTCGACGAGCCCGAACTCCCGGGCCTGTTCCGCCGTGAGCACTCGGTCACGCTCGATGTCCTCATGGACCTTCGCGACATCACGGCCGGTGTGGTGAGCAAGAAACCCCTCGATGAGCTCACGCTGACGCAGCACCTCATGGCCGTGGATCTCCAGGTCCGAGATCTGGCCCTGGCTACCGGAGCCACCGGCGCACGGACCGGTCGGCCGCCCGCAGATCGAATACGACGCGCGCGGTGCCCGTCCCCTTGCGCACACCGCACGCTGAGGTCGCACCGCAGGGATCACCACCCGTCACGACCGCCCGGACACCATGGATCATGGACACAAGCCGAGTAAGCGACCCCGATACGGCCATCCGACCCCGAAGGGCGCGCCCAACGCTCACCAACGACGACTTCGTGATCACGAGACCCGCGCAGAAGAAGCGCCCGTCCCCGTGTTTCCTTGTCCGCTCAGCCGACCGTGCGTCAACACCAATACGCGTGCGACGCGGACCATCCCACCGGCCCACAGGCGATGGTCGGCGAGCGAAGACTGCACTTCAGGCGCACACCAGGATTCCGTTGGCGTCGGCGTGTGGACGCGGGGAGCAGTTGTCCAGTCATTACAGTCCGTCTGCATGACGACGGTAGTGACACGCACGGTCACCTATCCGGCCGACGGCCTGACCATGGTCGGTCACCTTGCGCTCCCGGCTGGGAGCGGCCGTCTGCCTGCGGTTCTCATCGGGCCTGAGGGACCAGGGCTGAACGACTACCAACGGCGCCGGGCCGACGCACTGGCCGAACTCGGCTACGTCGCCCTGGCCTTCGACATCAATGGAGGGCGCTGGTTCACCGACCCCGAAGAGATGCTGGCGCGCATCACCCCGCTGCTCCGCGACCCCCTGCGTATGCGGGACATCGGCCACGCGGCACTCGACGTCCTGCGCGCCGAACCGCGCACCGACCCCGACCGGATCGCCGCCGTCGGATACGGCACCGGAGGTGCGATCGCGCTGGAACTCGGCCGTGACGGCGTCGACCTGCGTGCAATCGGCACGGTCAACGCACTCACCACCGGCCGACCGGGCGAGGCAGCGCGCATCCGGTGCCCGGTGTGGGCCGGGGTCGGGTCGGAGGACCCGATCATGCCGCCAGCGCAGCGCGAGGCGTTCGTCGCCGAGATACAGGGCGCGGGTGTCGACTGGCGTCTGGTGCTGTACGGGGGCGCGGTGCACGCCTTCCACCACCCTCCCGTCGACCAGATGGTGGTCCCCGGAGTCGGCCACCACCCTCGGCACGCCCAGCGCGCTTGGCGCGACGTCGTGGGCCTGCTCGCCGAGTGCCTGCCCGTGGCGGAGTGAGACCTGCGAAAAGGAGCCGTGCGGGCGAGCCGGTGGTTCCGGGATTTCGCTGACGGTTCGCCGGTTGCGACCGTCGACGACGAACTCGTCGGTTTCCTCACCGGCTACCGCCACCCTGAGAAGCCCGAGACCTACGTGCTGTTTCCCGGCAGCCTCTTTGCCGACAGTCACCACGACGAGGTCCTCTACCGCATCGGCCCCCTGCCCGCCGACTGACTGGTGGTGTGCGGCGCCGGTGTGGGTGGCCTGATGTGCGCCAGTGCCCTGGGCGCGCGTGGTTGTCGAGTTCTCCTGTTGGAAGGACAGAACCAACCGGCTCCCTCGGCCAAGGGCGAGGTCTTCCAACCGAGTTCACTGGCTGTCATCGGACTCCCCGGCCTGCGCTCCAACGGCGTCGCCTGCCGGCGCGATCATCTTCGCGGCAACCTCGGGCCGCACGGGGCAGCAACTGCCTATGCCCGTTACGGGAGTTGGTGCGCCGGCAGCTGTCACCGCGGCCGGTCTCCAGAACTCCACCGCCGCCTCGCCATGACCGACCTGATGACCCGCCGCCCCACCGGCAGGTTCCTCATCGTGCTCCGGGCCGGCCGCCGTATCCGCTGGACCGGCCCTCCTCGGGCGGTCTCCATCCGTCGGGCTGTCGCGTCGACTCCTTGAAGCGATAGCCGAACCCGCGCACGGTGTGGATGTACCGCGGCTGTCCCGGAGGTTCGCCCATCTTGGTGCGCAGGCGTTTGACGCAGGCGTCCACCAGTCGGGCGTCCGCGTGGTAGTTGTGCTCCCAGACCGCTTCGAGCAGTTGCTGCCGGCTGAAGACCTGGCCCGGCGAGGCGGACAGGGTCAGCAGGAGCCGTAGTTCGGACGGGGCGAGCGCGACCGGCACGCCCCTGCTGCTGACGGTCAACGCGGTGCGGTCGATGGCGAGTTCGCCATGGGTCTCGATCTTCGGCAGGCCCCCGTCGAGGGATGCGCCGACGCGCCGCAGGAGGGCACGGATCCGCGCTTCGAGGACCCTGGCCTGAACGGGCTTGACGACATAGTCGTCGGCTCCCGCTTCGAGTCCGACAACGATGTCCACGTCGTCGCCCCGGGCGGTCGCCATGATGATCGGGATCTGGTTGTCGTCGGCGCGGATCCGGCGGCAGACCTCCAGCCCCGACATACCGGGCAGCATCAGATCGAGGACCACCACGTCCGCCCCGCGGGACCGCAACCGGCCGAGCCCGTCCTCACCGGTCGCGGCGACGGCGACGTCATGTCCCTTGCGGCGCAACGCGAGTTGGACACCCTCGCGTACCGCACAGTCGTCTTCGATCAACAGGACACGCGGCATGCACACAAGTATCCATAAACGGAACCCACTTGGCGGATGATCCCGTGATCACGGGTGATTTGTCACCGGCCTGACCGGCTGCGGGCGCGCGACGCCGACAGGGGGGCCGTTACGGTCTCGTGACATTCCGGGCCAGGTCCGATCACATGACTCCTCCAGCCTCGATCACTCACAACGCCCTTTCGGCAGTCGCCAGTTCGCGGTGAACAAGGAGTCCCCCTCGATGCGCAGGCCGTCGTCCCAGAAACCGTCCTCGCCCCCGGTGCGAACCCACCGTGCCGCCCGCTCCGGTCGCAGGCGCCTGATCGACTACCCGCGCCGCGGCAGAAAGGGCGTCCGTCGCTGGCTGCCGTCCTGGCGGCTGCTGCTCGGAAGCTTTCTGCTGTTCGCTGCCAGCCTGTGCGGGCTCTTCGCCTACGTGTACGCGCAGGTCTCCATACCGGACGAGAACGTGGCGGCGCGGCAGGAGGCCAACGTCTACTACTGGGCCGACGGCAGCCAGATGACGGCCGTGGGGCAGGTGAACCGGCAGATCGTGCCGCTGTCCCAGATCCCCGTCCCGATGCGGAACGCGGTGGTGGCGGCGGAGAACGCGAGTTTCTACAGCGACCCCGGCGTCTCCTTCAAGGGTGAGTTGCGCGCGGTCGTCAACATGGCCAAGGGCGAGGACGTCCAGGGCGGTTCGACCATCACCCAGCAGTATGTGAAGAACACCTATCTTTCGCAGGACCAGACCTACACCCGCAAGATCAAGGAGTTCTTCATCTCCCTGAAGCTGAGCCGGACGAAGAGCAAGGACCTGATTCTCCAGGGCTATCTGAACAGCAGCTGGTTCGGCCGCCAGGCATACGGGATACAGGCCGCGGCCTACGCGTACTACGGCATCCCGGCCAAGGACCTCGACCCGAGCCAGGCCGCGCTGCTCGCGTCGACACTGAAGGGCGCGGATCAGTACGACCCTTCGCTCAGCGCCGCCAACCACGCCCGTGCGGTGACGCGTTGGAGCTGGATCCTGGACCGCGAGGTCACGAGCGGGCTGATGACCCCGGCGGAGCGGAACACGTACCGGACGTTCCCGGAGCCGAAGAAGCAGTCGGTGGCGACGAGCATGGCCGGCCAGATCGGCTATCTCGTCAACGTCGCCAACGCCTACATCACCAAGCGCACGAGACTGGCGGACAAGGATCTCGCGCGGGGCGGCTACCGGATCCACACCACCTTCGAGAAGGACAAGGTGCGGCGGCTGGAGCAGGCCGTGAAGGACGTCACCGGCGAGGGCCTCGACCCGAAGAACCGTTCCGCCGACCGTGATGTCCAGGTCGGCGCGGCCACGATCCGGCCCCGGGACGGTGCCGTACTCGCCCTGTACGGCGGCTCGGACGCCACCAAGCACTTCACCGACAACGCGGACACCTCCGGCGTACCGGTCGGGTCGGTGTTCAAGCCCTTCGCACTCGCCGCCCTGTTCAACGGCAAGCAGCGCGCCCAGCCCGTCCGCCGGTCGGAGTACACGCCTCCGCCCGGGATCTCGGACATGCAGAGCGCGTTGGTGACCTCGGCCCACGCGCCCTTCGTCCAACTGGGCAAGTCCATAGGCTGGGTCGTGATCAGGAACACCGCCGTCAAGGCCGGGCTGCTGCGGAGCAGCATGGCCCCGCTGGAGCAGACGTTCCCGATCGGCACCTCGACCCCCAGCGCCATCCGGACCGCCGACGCCTACGCGACCTTCGCCAACGAGGGCAAGCAGAACGACCCTTACTCGGTGACCGGGATACTCCGGCACGGCAAGCCGGTCGGCGGTCTCCAACACCCGCACCCACGCGCCGCGTTCGGTCCGGGGGTGGCCGCGATCGTCGACAAGATGCTGCACGGTGTGGCCTTCCGGAACGGTACCCAGGCGATCGTCCCCGACTCCGCGTCCGTCGCCACCGGCGCCCACGACCTGACCAAGTCGGCCTGGTTCGTGGCCTACACCAAGGACCTCTCCACCGCCATCACCCTCTTCCGCAACAAGCCCGGCCAGGCACAGCTCCTGCCCCTCAAAGGCGTGGGCGGCGCCGACTCCCTCCGCGGCAATATCTTTCCGCCCCGGATCTGGGCCCGTTTCATGGGCCACACCGGCGACTTCGACCTGAACCGCACGTAGTCCCGGAGCGGGATCCGACCACACGGGCCGAATCGACGACACCACGGTCACCCGCCCCGGGCGACGAACGGACCGCGACGAGCAGTGGTTCGAACAGGGCGGCGCGCCGACATCATCGACACCGCTGCCGCTCCCCCGGCGACGAGCCGCCCCGGGCGGACCGAGGAACCACCGGCCACCGGCCCGGCCTCGTCCGCCACTGTTCCGATTCCAGTTGCTGTACAGCGCCGGAGCGGACGAACTCGCCAGCTACTGGCGGCCTACCGTGACGGATGTTCACCAACGAGGGCATATCGCAGTGGAGCCACATCAAGTGAGCAGCGCAGCCGATGAGTACGCCTTCCTGTGGAACGGCGGTGAAGAAGGCTGGGTCGTCGTCCGTACGAGTGTCGGGGTAGGCGCCCTACGCGGAGGTGATCGAGCTGATGCGAACACGCGGGCGTCCGCTCCTGGACTCCGTCCCGCAGTAGGCACAGTGGCCCGCTTCTTCACCGGAGTCCCCTTAAAATCTCGCATCTTCACAGGTCGTCGACGCCTGTGGCCTGTACCACCAGCAGTCCGGGAACCACCTGAAGTCGGTTGCCTGGAGGCTTTGTTGCACTCCAGGCAATGCGACTCGGGTGCCTCCAGATGTGGGAACTCGCCGATACTCCCGCCCGTCGAATCCGGAGCTCCCGGCCCAAGGACGGCAGGGACGGTCCCGGGACCGCGCGCAGGGAGACGCTGGATCTCCTCCGCCACTTCACGCGTCAGCTCCGCCAAGAGATCACCAGCACATGGCCGCAGTCGGTTCACGGGACGGACCGGAGCTCCCCACCCAGCCCTCCTACGACCGCTCCGGGAGAGCCGGCCGTCACCGCGTCGACCGTGCCCCCGCGCCCGAGCCACGCATCATCCGCCCCGATCCGCCGCCCGAGCCACCCGAGTGCCCGCCCCGGTGCGGCTCATTCGCCGCACCCATGAACACCCGTCCGTACGGCCCGGGAACGACCGGATACAGTGCGCGGGACGGCAGCCTGGTCAGAGAGGCGTAGCGTGACCGACACCAGCGACACCCGACCCGCCGACAGCGAGGTGCAGGCTCCGCGGCAGAGCAGACTGCACCGCCTGATGCGCTACCTCCCCCTGATCGCCCCCGTCCTGCTGTGGGCCGTGCCCTGCGGGGTGCTCCTGTACACCGGCCAGCACTGGCCACTGCCCGTCGCACTGATCGGCACCGCCCTGTTCGTCCTCGGCCTCGTCGGTATGCCGCTCGCGATGGCGCGCGGCCACGGCCGGCGCCAGCAGGACCGGGCGGCGATAGTCGGTGACACCCTGCTGGGCGCCGGCTGGGTTCTGTTCACCTGGTCCGTTCTGCTGGGCGTCCTGTTGCGGCTCGCCCTGACCGTGGCCGGCGTCGGCGAGGGCCAGGACCGGGCCCGGATCGTCACCTGGGCCGTCCTCGGTACCACCGCCGTACTGCTCGCCTGGGGGTACGCCGAAGCCCGCCGCGTGCCACGCGTGCGCCGCCTCGACGTGCAACTCCCGCGGCTGGGTGCCGGGTTGGACGGTCTCCGCGTCGTCCTCATCACCGACACCCACTACGGCCCGCTCGATCGCGCTCGCTGGTCGGCGCGGGTGTGCGAGACGGTGAACACGCTGGAGGCCGACCTGGTCTGCCACACCGGCGACATCGCGGACGGCACGGCCGCACGCCGCCGCGCCCAGGCCGTCCCCCTCGGAACCGTGCGGGCCACCCATGCCCGGGTGTACGTCACCGGCAACCACGAGTACTACAGCGAGGCCCAGGGCTGGGTCGACCTGATGGGCGAGCTGGGCTGGGAACCGCTGCGCAACCGCCATCTGCTGCTCGAACGCGGAGGCGACACCCTCGTGGTCGCCGGCGTGGACGATGTCACCGCCGAGTCCTCCGGCCTGCCTGGCCACCGCGCCCACCTCGCCGGAGCCTTGACCGGCGCCGACCCCGACCTGCCCGTCCTGCTCCTGGCACACCAGCCCAAGTTCGTCGACCGGGCGGCAGCCGACGGCATCGACCTGCAGCTCTCCGGCCACACCCACGGCGGCCAGATCTGGCCCTTCCACCACCTGGTCCGCCTCGACCAGCCCGCCCTCGCCGGCCTCACCCACCACGGCAGCCGCACCCTCCTCTACACCAGCCGCGGCACCGGCTTCTGGGGCCCGCCGTTCCGCGTCTTCGCCCCCAGCGAGATCACCCTGCTCGTGCTCCGCTCCCCGCGCCTGCCCACGCCGCCGTAGCACCGGGCGGGCCAACCACATCCGCGGGGAGCAGTCCACGAGCCGAGGCGTCCGCCGTCGACAGATGACCGGTCCCGTCTCGACGCCGGGGCGCCGGGCCGGGCCGCGCCGGCTGTCAGCGGCGGTTCCCCTGTCCTCGGCCCATCCACCAAGATCCATCGCAGGTCGGCTCGTTAGGGTCGGAGGCATGACAACATCCCTTGCCGGCAGTGCCTTCGACTCGCTCCGCCTCGACGCCGTGGCCGACCAGGAGGCGCTGCGCCGGATCTATCAGCCTCCCAGCGACGCCGCCGTGCGCAAGCAGATGACCGAACTCACCGAGCAGACACGGCGGTTGATCGGCTGCTCGTCGCTGGTCCTGGTCGCCAGCGTGGACGCCGAGGGCAACTGCGACGTCTCCCCGCGCGGCGGCCCCGCCGGGTTCGTCGCCGTCCTGGACGCGCGCACGGTGGCGATACCGGACGCGACCGGGAACAAGCGGCTGGACACCCTGCACAACGTCGTGGCCACCGGACGGGCCGGGCTGCTGTTCGTCATCCCGGGGCGCACCACGACACTCAGGGTCAACGGCCGTGCCTGCGTGTCCACGCGCCCGGAACTGCTGTCCCAGCTGACCGCCGTCGGCAAGCCACCGGCCAGCGCACTGGTGGTGGGGATCGAGGAGGTCTACCCGCACTGCCCCAAGTCACTGCTGCGCAGCGGCGCCTGGAAGCCGGAGCAGTGGTTGCCTGCGGACGCCCAGCCGGCCTCGGCCGAGGTGACACTGGCCCAACTGCGCATGCCGGAACTGACGATCGCCGACATCGAACAGGTGGAGGCGGACTCGCTGAAGTACCGGTACGAGTAACGGGCCGAACCTGCGCTTCCCGAACCACCAGCCGACCCGACCCCGGGCCGGCACGCCCCCAAGTCCAGTCGCGAGGCGGCCCGTTGACACAGGCCGAAAAGGTGATGCACCTGTGGTGACTCGCTTCTAGGGTTGCGCCCATGCCGACGCCCGCTTCACCGCTGTCCGCGTATCCCCCGTTGAACGTGCGGGTGCACACCCCCCGGCTGTCCTTGCTGGGGGCGACGGACGAGCTCCTGGAACGTCTGGTCCCCGCGGTGCGCAAAGGGGTGGCCACCAGCCCTCCGTGGCCCTTCGACGATCCGATGTCGCTGTACGAGGACAGCCCGGAACGCGAGTGGCGCTGGCTGCGGGCGATTTGGTCCGGGCGGGGCCGGGTCTCGGCCGGTTCCTGGCGCCTGTACTTCGTCGTGGTCGTCGACGGGGAGCCGGTGGGCATGCAGGATCTGATCGGCGTCGACTTCGCCAGGTTCGGCACGGTCAGCACGTTCTCCTGGCTCAGCCCCGACGCGCGCGGCGCCGGGTTCGGGAAGGAGATGCGCCAGGCGGTGCTGCATCTGGCCTTCGAGGGGATGGGGGCCGGTGAGGCGGGCAGCGACGCCTTCGTCGACAACCACGCCTCGAACCGTGTCTCGGAGGCCCTGGGGTATGTGCCGAACGGTGTCTCCTGGGACACCCGGCGGGGCGAGCGGGCGCAGATCAGGTGCTGGCGGCTGACCCGCGAGGAGTGGATCCGGCGGCGGCGTGACGACATCGAACTCGTCGCCGTCGCCGACTGTCTGCCTGTCCTCGGGATCGACCCCCAACTGCCGGGATGAGCGCTGGGGTTGCCGGGCCCCGGAGGGGACACCCGCGAGACGCTCGCGAGACGTCCGCGTAACTCCCAAAAGATGTGGATCGTTATGCGAGCGCACCTCGCCAACCCGGCCAAAAACAAGAGGACTTGCTCCATGCCTCATGGCAGCGCACTGCGCAGCGCGATCGCCACTCCCCGCACCACACCTCTGATCGGCGTGTACGACATGTACTCGGCGTCGATCGCGGCCCAGCACTACGACGGTTTCTTCGTCTCGGGATTCGGATTCGCGGCGTCCTACTACGGTCTGCCGGACATCGGCTTCATCGCCTGGCCGGACATCGTGGCCTTCACGGAACGGCTCCGCTGGGCCTTCCCCGACCACCACCTCCTGGTGGACATCGACGACGGCTACGGCGACCCGGAGGTGGCCTGTCATGTCGTACGCCGTCTGGAACAGGCCGGCGCCTCAGGGGTGATCCTGGAGGACCAGAAGCGCCCGCGCCGGTGCGGCCATGTGGCGGGAAAGCAGCTCCTGCCGCTCGACGAGTACCTCGACAAACTCGAACGGGTGCTGGCCTGCGGAACCGATCTGACCGTGGTCGCGCGGACCGACGCCACCGACGACGCCGAGATCCTCACGCGTGCCAAGGCGCTCGCCGCCACCGACGCCGATGTGGTGCTGGTGGACGGCGTGCGCGACGTCGAGGCGATCCGCCGGATCCGCGACAGCATCGGTGACAAGCCCCTGCTGTTCAACCAGATCGCCGGAGGCCGCTCCCCCCGTTTGTCACTGGGCGAGTTGGCGGAACTCGGTGTGGACGTGGCGATCTACAGCACCCCCTGTCTCTTCGCCGCGCACGAGGCGATGGACAAGGCTCTGACCGACCTCAAGGCGACGGACGGCCGGCTCCCGGCGGGAGGGGACGACCGGATCGGCGTCCCCCAGTCCGTCGAACTGCTCACCCGCAACCTCCGGGGAACGCGGGGCACTCACGACAGCTGACGTCACAACAGCTCGTCGACGTCCTGCGGCGTCGAGGGCCGACAGTCACCAACTGTCGTCCCTCGTACGTCCGTTCGTCCGCTCTGGGCGATTTCCCGTCGGGAACGTTCCTCGCCCAACGTGAGGCGGAGCAGCAGCCGCAGGGGCAGTCCATCGCCGCTACCCGGCCGCCGATTCCCGATTGGGGTCAGTCGCCGTCGGGCCGCCAGTAAGCTGGGGCGGCTGCGGCATCCCCACCAACATCCGTCCCCCCAAAGGGACATGGGCGGCAGCGGTCGAGTCGTCTCACTGCGTGAGGATGAAGGAACAGGTGCTGATAGCGGGCCGGTACCGGCTGAACATCGCCATCGGGCGTGGCGCGATGGGCGAGGTCTGGCGGGCGTACGACGAGATGGCCGGCAGGCCGGTGGCCGTCAAGCTCCTGCACGCCCAGAACTCCGAGCCCACCGCCGCCGCCCGGTTCCGCCTGGAGGCCCAGACCGCGGGCCGGCTCAGCCACCCCCATGTGGTCGGTGTCGTCGACTTCGGCGAGCAGGAGGGCCGGCTGTTCCTGGTGATGGAACTGGTCGAGGGCGACAGTCTCGCCGCCGTGCTCACCCGGGCGGGAACCCTGCCGGCCGAACAAGTGGCGCGCATCGCCGCCGAGTCGGCCGCCGGACTCGCCGCCGCACACCAACAGGGCATCGTGCACCGGGACATCAAACCCGGCAACCTTCTCCTCGACGCCAACGGCTCCCTGAAAATAGGCGACTTCGGCATCGCGCAGTTCATGAACGACCCCGGCGGCGCGCTCACCGCGACCGGCCAGATCGTCGGAACCAGCCTGTACATCGCCCCCGAACGCGCCCTCGGCCAGCCCGCAGGACCCCCGTCCGACGTCTACTCGCTCGGCTGCGTGCTCTACCAACTCCTCACCGGACAGCCCCCGTTCCGGGCAAGCAGTCCCATCGCCGTCCTCCACCACCACCTCGACACACCCCCCGTACCGCCCCGGGAGCTCGGCGTCACACTGCCGCCCGCCTTCGAGAACTATTTACTCGGCCTCCTCGCCAAGCGGCCCGAAGACCGCCCTACGGCGCGTCAGGCGGCCGAGTGGTTCGCCTCGGGCTCCTGGAGGGGACGTCCCGAGCCCCTCCCCGCCGCCGCACCGCACCCCGCGCCGGGACCAGGCGCGACCGCCTGGGACGAGGTCGTGAAGCCCAAGGCGAACGCGTCTCCCGGCTCCGCGACCACGTACGCCTTCCCGTCCGCCGTCGCCGGCACCACGGCGTCCCACCGGACACGACGTCGGCAACGAACGGGAGCCCGCGGCGCCGTCGTCCACCGATCGAGGACAGTGGGAACCGTCGCCGCCGTGGTGGTCTTCCTCGCGGCACTACTGGTCGGCCTGGCCTGGTTCTCCCCCGACCACAGCTCGGCGGACACACCACCGACGGACACGCCCCGCAGCACGAACCCCACCCCGGCACCCGCTCAGCCCTGAACTCTCCGCCACCCGGCGGCAAGGGGCCCGGCCTCAACGCGGCTCCGCGCCCTCCCGCCGCGCCCCAGGGCTGACAAGTCCCGTCTCGTACGCGACGACAACCGCCTGCGCCCGGTCGCGGAGGGAGAGTTTGGCGAGGATGTGGGAGACGTGGGTCTTGACCGTGGCCTCGGAGAGGTGGAGCCCGGTGGCCAGTTCCGCGTTGCTCCGGCCCTGGGCGAGCAGTCGTAGGACATCCAGTTCACGGGGTGTCAGGGCGGCCAAGTCGCGGTGGAGGGAGGCAGATTCGGGAACCCGGCGGGCGAACCGTTCGACCAGGCGGCGGGTGATGGCGGGGGCGAGCAGGGCGTCGCCGGCGCGCTGGACTCCGCGTCCGGCGAGGAAGTGAGCCGACTGCTACGGGAGTTGAACGCCGACGGCCAGACGATCCTCGTGGTCACGCACGACATGGCGCTCGCGGAGTCGTGCACGCGACGCACGGTCCGGCTCGTCGACGGCCGGATCACCTCCGACGTCACCTCCTGCGCCACCGCCACCGCCGTCGGCACGGAACCGGAGTCCGTCCGATGAACGGGCTGGGCCGGGTGATCCGCTCGGGCATGGCCCGTCGCCGGGTGCAGACACTGGTGATCGGGCTGGCCACGATGCTGGCCGTGACCGCGTCCGTGCTCGGCGGTTCGCTGCTCGTGTCGTCGCAGGCGCCGTTCGAGAAGGCCTTCGACCGGCAGCACGGGGCGCAGCTGACCGCGCAGTTCGACGCGAGCCGGGTCACGGCAGCCCAACTCGCCCACTCCTCGCGGGCGTTGGGGGTGACCGACTCGTCCGGCCCGTTCCCGACCGTGACCATCGCGCCGGAGTTCGGTGGACAGAGCGGGGCGCCGCTCTCGGTCGCCGGGCGTGCCACGTCCGACGCCCGGGTCGACAACGTGGCGGTGACCAACGGCCGTTGGGTCGACAAGCCCGGCGAGATCGTCGTGTCGGCGGGCACCGGACCCGGAGTACGGCTCGGTCAGAAGCTGGACTTCCCTGATCTGCCCGGCAGTCCGGCACTGACGGTGGTCGGCCTGGCCCGCTCGGTGAGCCGTACCGCCGACGCCTGGGTACTGCCGTCACAGATCGCGAAGTTGACGCCGTCCGGCAGGATCGGCGGGTACCAGATGCTCTACCGCTTCACCCACGCCGACACCTCGGCCCAACTGACCAGGGACCGCGCCGCGTTGACGGCGACACTGCCCGCGAAGTCGCTGACGGGTGCCCGGTCCTGGCTCGGTGTGAAGAAGATCGCCACACGGGAGACCGCGCTGTTCGTGCCCTTCCTGGTCGCGTTCGGAGTGCTGGGCCTGGTCATGTCGGTACTGATCGTCGGCAATGTGGTCGCGGGCGCGGTCGCCACGGGCCAACGCCGCATCGGCATCCTCAAGGCCGTCGGCTGCACCCCCGGCCAGGTCGTAGGGGCCTGCGCGGGCCAGGCCCTGCTCCCCGCTGTGGCCGGCGCGGCGCTGGGCACGGCCATCGGTCATCTGCTCGCCGTCCCCGTCCTCTCCGAGACAGCGGACGCCTACGGCACGGCCGGGCTCGGCGTCGAGCTGTGGGTCGATGTCGCGGTGATCGGCGGGGTGTTGACCGTGGTCGCCCTCACCGCGTGCGCGAGCGCCTGGCGAGCCGGACGGCTGCGTACGGTCGACGCGCTGGCGGTCGGGCGTATGCCGGCGGCGGGCCGACGAGGTCGGTGGACGATCGGGGTCATACCGGCGGCGGGCCGGGGTTGGTGAACGTTCAGGCGCACACCGGCGGCCGGCCGGAAGCAGTGGACGGCCGGGCGCACCCCGACCGTGGACCAGGACCAGCCCACCCCGGCAGCAGCCCACGCCCGACAGACCAGCCAGCACACCTCCACCACCCACCAAGACCGGCGGACAACCGAACCCACCCCGCCCGCAGGTCGAGGCCGACGGGCGGCCCGGCTCGCTGCTCGGCTGCCGTTGTCGCGGCCGGTGGGGCTGGGGCCGGCGCGGCCGTTCGCTCGGCCCGCGCGTACGGTCGCGATGGTCGTCGCGGTGCTGTTCGGCGTCGCCGCCGTCACCTTCGCGACCGGTCTGTCCTCGTCGTTGGCCGCGGTGATCGCGGCCCAGCCGGGCACCCGCGCGTACTACGGCAGCGCCTCCACGGAGATCGCCGTATCGGGGATGAGCGGAGCCGTCACCGCGACCGCGTTCGAGGGCGATGCCTCGTGGGGCGGTTTCACGATGGTCGGCGGGCGCTGGTTCACGAAGGCGGGCGAGGCCGTCGTACCCAGTACGATCCTGACCGCCACCGGGACGAAGGTCGGCGACACCGTCACACTCACCGTGCGGGGCAAGGCAGTTGGGGTTCGGATCGTCGGGGAGGTGTTCGACACCAGCAACGACGGCCGTACGGTCTTCACCGACGCGGCCACGCTCAAGTCCGCCGCCCCCGACCTCAAGTCCACGACCCAGTACGTCGATCTGAAGCCCGGCACGGACCCGGACGCGTATGTCACCGCGCTGGACGCCGAGTTGAAGCCCTTGGGGGTCAGCGCGACCAGCGCCAGGTACGCCAGCGGCAGCGACGCCGCCGCCCTCCTCGACTCGCTCACGGCACTGCTGACCCTGCTGCTGGTGTGCGTCGCCGCACTCGGTGTGTGGGCGGGGTCGTCCTCGACACCCACGAGCGTGTCCGCGACCTCGGCATCCACAAGGCGCTCGGCATGACACCCCGGCAGACGGTCACGATGGTCGTCACCTCGGTCGTCCTGCCCGGACTCGCGGGCGGCGCCCTCGGCGTACCGCTCGGCCTGGCCGTGCACGGCGCTGTGCTCCCCGCGATGGGCCACACGGCGGACCTGCGGCTGCCCGAGTCCGTCATCGATGTCTACGACGCCCGGGACCTGGTCCTGCTCGGGCTCGCCGGTGTCGCCGTCGCCGTCCTCGGTTCCCTGCTCCCGGCCGGCTGGGCGGCGCGCATCCGCACCGCGACCGCGCTCCGCGCCGAATAGGCGGGCCGACCACGGACACCGAAATGCCACGCAACCCTCTCGCAACCTTGCGTGTGCTGCGATGGGCCACCGACATCCGGCTTTCTGGGGACGG
The DNA here is from genome assembly GCF_044753545.1 of Streptomyces sp. NPDC088350. Taxonomy (NCBI): domain Bacteria; kingdom Bacillati; phylum Actinomycetota; class Actinomycetes; order Kitasatosporales; family Streptomycetaceae; genus Streptomyces; species Streptomyces sp. NPDC088350. The sequence goes on from NZ_JBIVNL010000005.1 coordinate 532,969, forward strand.
TTGACATGGACGAAAACACCCCGCGCGTCGAACTCACCCCCGCCGCGGCCGACCTGCTGCGTCAACTGCACGCCCAGCACGGCCCGCTGATGTTCCATCAGTCCGGCGGCTGCTGCGACGGCAGTGCGCCCATGTGCTACCCGGAGGGCGAGTTCCGCACCGGCGGCTCGGACGTGCTGCTCGCCGAACTGGTGGTCGAGGGCGTGCCGGAGCCCGTGACGTTCTGGATCTCGCGCAGCCAGAACGAGGTGTGGAGTCACACGCGCCTGATCGTGGACGTCGTAGCGGGCCGGGGCAGTGGTTTCTCGCTGGAAGCACCCGAGGGGGTGCGTTTTCTCACCCGTTCTCGTGTAGTCGGCGCCTAGGAGCCCCGCCGGCCACCGTCCTCTGATGCACTTCCCCTGAGTCCTGGGAGAGTTGACGAGACATCAGGGGGCACTGTGACGCACCGTCAAAAGCGTTTCAGAGCAGACCGTTTCAGAGCTGAGAGTTTCCGAGCTGAGAGTTTCAGAAGAACGGAGCGTGCGGGCGCGGGAAGATCGGTACTCGCGTCTCTCACGGCATTCGGCGCGCTGGCCGGTGCGGCCCTGCTGGGGGCGGCACCGGCCGGCGCCGTGCAGGGCGTCACCCGGCTCGCGCCGGGTGTCACCTACGAGCAGTTCGACATCTCGGCGGCCAAGGGGGTGACCCACGCCCATGTGGTCGTCGTCGATCTGCGCAACGCCCATGTGCGCGTCAACCTGCTGTATCCGGGTGCGGTCGCGGCCCGGGAGCCCGTCTCCCGGCTGGCCGACTCGGTGGGCGCCGTCGCGGGTGTCAACGGTGACTTCTTCAACATCACCGAGACCCAGCACCCGGGCGTCGCGGCCACCGGCTCCACCGACGGACCGGCGATCGCGTCCGGTGTCGCGCTCAAGGCCGCGGTGCCGGACGGCCAGCGTTTCGGGCCCGCGCCGCCGCCCGGTACGAACACCCGGAACGTGCTCGGCGTGGGTGTCGACCGGGTGGCCCGGCTGGACAGCCTCACCCTCAGCGGGACGATCCGCACCCCGCACGGACGGCTGACACTCGGCGGGTTCAATCAGTACGCCCTGCCGGAGAACTCCATCGGTGCGTTCACCACACAGTGGGGCAGTGTCTCCCGGGTGCGGGCCACATGTGGCACGGACACGAACCGGGCCGCCGCCTGTAGTGCGAACACATATGAAGTGACCATTCGCGGCGGCCGGGTCGTGTCGTCCTCCACCACCCCCGGCAGCGGTGCCATCGCCGCCGGCACCACCGTGCTCGTCGGCCGGGAGACGGGTGCGCAGCGGCTGCGGAAGCTGGTCAGGGGCGAGCCGGTACGCGTGCAGCACCGGCTGGTGGCATCGCGGTCCGGGGTCCCGTACCGCTTCGCTCTCGGCGGCTACCCGGTCCTGCGCGGCGGACAGCCGCCGGCCGGCCTCGACAACACGACCTCGGCCGTGCGCACCGCCGTGGGGATCGCCAACAGCGGCCACCGCCTGCTGCTGTTCGCGACGGACGGCGCGGTCGCGTACCGCAGCGGCCTGACGATCGCCGAAGTCGCCGCCCAGATGCGGAAACTGGGCTCGGTCGACGCCTTCAGCCTGGACGGCGGCGGTTCGACGACCCTGGTCACCCGCGCGTCCGGCGCGGGCGCCGTCACGGTACGGAACCATCCCAGCGGCGGCGCCGAACGGCCCGTACCGAACGGTGTCGGGATCTTCTCGACCGGCTGACCTCACGGATGCAGGCCGCTCACCAGATCCGCGGTGGCCGTGAGGCCGCTGTGGATCGTGGGCGCCATGCTGGTACTGGCCATGAAGAACCCGAGCAGTGCGCAGACCAGCGCATGGGAGACCTTCAGCCCGCCGCTGCGCATGAAGATCACCGCAAGGATCAACAGCAGCAGCACCACAGAGATGGAAATGGCCATCGTCACCCTCCTCCGCCACGCCGCCATGTCTGATTCACGGCGTTCGGCCGCAAGTGTGGCGTAGCGGAGGGTTCATCCGGGCTACTGACGTGTCCCCCGAACGTGTGGTGTCACGCCGTGCGGTCTCACGCCGTGCGGTGGGCGTCCAGGAACGCTTCCAGACCGGCGAGGTCGTCGGTGTTGAGGAAGTCCACACCGGCGGCGAGCAGTTCGCCCCACAGCGCGTCCCGGGCCGGGCCCGCCAGGTCCGGGGTGTTCCAGAACCGTACGGTCTGCCCGGCCCCGTGTGCCTGCCGGACGATGGAGCGCAGCTTCTGCCGTTCGGCGTCGGGGAAGGCGCCGTCGCCGAGCCAGGTGAAGTTGAGCGCCCAGTTGTCGCTGATGAGCGAGATGAAGGAGGCGGGCGCGGAGCTGCCGAGATCGGTGAGCCGGCCGTCGTAGAAGGCGCGGCGCACGGTCTGCGCCTCCATGGGGATACGGGCCGCGCGGTCGCCGGAGATCACGTTGGTGATCGCGCCCGGGTGGACGCGTCCGTGGGCGTAGGTCGTGAACAGGTGCTTGTAGCGCAGGAGATGGCGGTCGAGTTCGAGGTAGGTCGAGGAGCCCTCGGTCTTGATGTCGATCAGGAGCTGGAGCGGCTTGCGCCAACCCCGGTGCACCGAGCCGTGGTTGGCCTTCACGAGGGCGGCGAGCGGGTCGAGGTAGAGGGATTCGAGCGTGCGGCTCGGGTCGAGTTCGGAGGTGTCGTGACCGATGAGGAGTTGGTCGCCGACGAGGAAGATGTCGGCCTCGACGCTGCCGAAGCGGTGGTCGAGGGCGTCGAAGAGCGGGCGGGGATGCTCGTAGTCGTTGTGGGCGTGGGCGCGCCACAACGGCCGTGGACGGTGCCCTTGTTCGCCGGCGAACGCGCTGCCGGCGGGCGGGGCGAGGACGGCCGCGAGCGTGGTGCCGAGCGCGGTGAGGGCTCTGCGGCGGGTGATGTGGGCCATGGTGTTCCTCCCTGTGGGGCGGGTTCGAACCACAGGGAGTATGAGGCTGCCGGGACTCCAACGAACCTGTACATGCCAGGAGTTGGCCGGACCGCCCTCGCTTGTTCACTCCTTCGGCGGGGGCGCACGGAAAAGCCCGCCCCAGGTGGGACGGGCTTTCCGCAGGCTTCACCTCATGGCGCTCAGGGCGCTCAGGGCGCTTGCAGGTCGACCAGTTCGGCCAGTGCCTCGCGGTGGGCGCCCGCCGTGCCGTAGGCGATCGAGTCGGCCTTGGCCCGCTTCAGGTAGAGGTGGGCCGGGTGCTCCCACGTCATGCCGATGCCACCGTGCAACTGGACGGCCTCCTCGGCCGCGTGGACGGCGACGGCCGCCGCGTAGGCCTGTGCGACGGCGACCGCCACGTCGGTGTCCTCGCCGGTCGCGAGGGCGTCGGCCGCGTTGCGCGCGGCGGCCCGCAGGCTGACGACCTCCAGCCACAGCTGCGCGAGCCGGTGCTTGAGCGCCTGGAACCCGCCGACGGGCCGGTTGAACTGCTTGCGCTCCTTCAGGTACCGGACCGTCTCGGTCAACGTCCAGTCGGCGAGCCCGAGTTGCTCGGACGCGAGCAGCCCGGCACCGGCCCGCAGGGCGCGTCGTACGGCGGGCTCGGCGTCGCCGATCCGGCGCCCCGCTGCCCCGTCGAACACCACACGCGCCAACGGCCGCGTCAGGTCCAGGGACACCTGCGGTACGACGGTCACGGCGCCCGCGTCGACGGCGTACAGCCCGCCGTCCTCGCCCGGCACCAGCAGCACATCGGCGGCGGACGCGTCCGCGATCCCGGTCAACTCCCCGTACAGGGAGCCGTTTTCGTGCCGCACGGCCTTGTAGGAGCTGCCCGGTGCGACGCTCAGGGACACGGCGAGGGCGCCGATCCGCCGGCCGGAGGCCAGTTCGGCGAGGAGGTCGTCCGCGTCGCACGCGAGCAGCGCCTCGGTGGCCACGACCGCACTCGTGAGGTACGGCACGGGAGCGACCGCGCGGCCCAACTCCTCCAGCACGACGGCGACTTCGCGGTGGGTGGCGCCCTGGCCGCCCTGCGCCTCGGGCACCAGGAGTCCGGCGAGGCCCATACCCTCGGTGAGGGACTTCCACAGGGACAGGTCGTGCGGGGCGTCCGACTCGGTGCGCGTGATGACACTCGCCGCGTCGCAGTGGTCGGTGAGCAGGTCCCGGACGGCGGCGCGCAGCGCCTCTTCCTCCTCCGAGTAGAGCAGATCCGTCATCGGGCGAGGTCCTTCCAGGCGACGTCCTTGTCGGTGCGCGGCTCGGCCGGGAGGCCCAGGACGCGCTCGGCGACGATGTTCAGCAGGACCTCGCTGGTCCCGCCCTCGATGCTGTTGCCCTTGGAGCGGAGGTAGCGGTAGCCGGCGTCGCGGCCGGTGAAGTCCACCAGTTCCGGGCGGCGCATGGTCCAGTCGTCGTACAACAGGCCTTCCTCGCCCCGGAGTTCGACCTCCAGGCCGCTGATCTCCTGGTTGAGGCGGGCGAAGGAGAGCTTCATGCCGGAGCCCTCGTGGCCGGGCTGGCCCGCCACGAGCTGCTGGCGCAGCCGCTCACCGGAGAGCCGGGCGACCTCGGCCTCCACCCAGAGCTTGAGGAGGCGCTGGTGGAGGTCGTGGGTGCGCAACTCCGGTCGCGTGCGCCAGGTTTCGCTGATCGGGCCGATCATGCCGCCCTCGCGGGGGATGCGCATGCCGCCGATGGAGACGCGCTCGTTCATCAGCGTGGTCTGCGCGACCCGCCAGCCGTCGCCGACCTCGCCGAGGCGGTGGGCGTCGGGGATGCGGACGTCGGTGAGGAAGACCTCGTTGAACTCGGCCTCGCCGGTGATCTGGCGCAGCGGGCGGACGTCGACACCGGGGTCGGTCATGTCGCAGACGAAGTAGGTGATGCCCGCGTGCTTGGGCACGTCCGGGTCGGTGCGCGCGATGAGGATGGCCCAGCGGGCGAGGTGGGCGCTGGACGTCCACACCTTCTGCCCGTTGACGATCCAGTCCTCGCCCTCACGGACGGCCCGGGTGCCGAGCGCGGCCAGGTCGGACCCGGCGCCCGGCTCGCTGAAGAGCTGGCACCAGACCTCCTCGCCGACCCAGAGGGGCCGCAGGAACTGCTGCTTCTGCTCCTCCGTGCCGTACCTCAGGATCGTCGGGGCGGCCATGCCGAGGCCGATGCCGATCCGGCGGGGGTCGTTGTCGGGGGCGCCCGCGGCCTCCAACTCGGCGTCCACGACGGCCTGGAGGGCGCGCGGGGCACCGAGTCCGCCGAGGCCTTCGGGATAGTGGACCCAGGCCAGCCCCGAGTCGAAGCGGGCCTTGAGGAAGTCGAGGCGGTCGGTCTCCAGGGGCGGGTGCGCGGCCAGCAACTCGGCCGTGAGACGCCTGAGTTCAGTTGCGTCGATCGTCATGCGGCGGCTCCGTTCTCCAACGACGGGTTCTCCAGCGACGGCACGATGGTGACCCGGCCGGTCGTGACGCCGTCGGCGACCCGCTGCACGGCGTCGGCCGCCCCGCTCAGCGGCACGCGCTCGCTCACCAGGGGCTTGATGACACCCCGGGCGGCCAGGTCGGTGAGCTGCTCGTGGCAGTGCAGGATCAGCTTCGGGTTCTTGGTGGCGTACAGGCCCCAATGCAGGCCCAGGATCGCGTAGTTCTTCACGAGGGCGTGGTTGAGCGACGGGCTCGGGATGGTGCCGCTCGCGAAGCCCACGACCACGATCCGGCCCTCGAAGGCGACGACCTTCGTGGACTGTGTGTAGGCGTCGCCGCCGACCGGGTCGTAGATCACGTCCGCGCCGCGCCCGCCGGTGGCCTCCTTGACGGCCGCGACGACGTCCTCGGTACGCCGGTCGATCACGACGTCGCAGCCCAACTCCCGTGCCACGACCGCCTTTTCGGCACCGCCGACGACACCGATGACGGTGGCACCGGCGGCCTTGCCGAGTTGTACGGCCGCGCTGCCGACCCCTCCGGCGGCGGCATGGACGAGCAGGGTCTCGCCGGCCTCCAGGCGGGCGCGCCGGTGAAGGCCGAACCAGCCCGTCTGGTAACCGATGTGGAGCGCGGCCGTCTCCGCGTCGTCCAGCGACTCGGGGGCGGGCAGCAGTCCGGCGGCGTCCGCGACGGCGAACTCGGCGAAACCGCCGTACGGCAGCGCGGGGTTGGCGATCACGCGGCGGCCGTCCTCGGTCTCGCCGCAGATCTCCACGCCGGGGGTGAACGGGAGCGGGGGCCTGACCTGGTAGTGGCCTCGGCACATCAGGACGTCCGGGAAGTTGATGTTCGCGGCGCGCACCTTGAGCAGGACCTGGCCGTCGCCGGGTGTCGGCTGCTGCACTTCCTCCAGGCGCATCGCCTCACTCGGCTCGCCGTTCTGGTGCACTTGCCATGCCTGCATGCGGGGCCTCCACGGGACTGCTCTGTCTGACCGGGGTCGGTTGCATACTAAGCGGTCGCTTGCGATTCGGGGAACCGTCGGGTTCGTCACGGTCCGGGGGTGCGTACAGCTCTTTGAGCGCGGGCCGGTGGGGGCTGGGCGCGCCCACGCGGCGGAGCCGCAAATCGACACAGCCCCGCGCCCCTGAAGGGGCGCTCCAGTGGGCGACGTCTTTTACTGGCCCCGCTTCGGCCTGGCCCTTACATGCATCTTCTCCCCCTGCGGGCCGAACAGGCTCAGGAACTCCGCCGGCCCCTCCCCCGTCGACCCGAACCAGTGCGGCACGCGCGTGTCGAACTCGACGGCCTCCCCGGTCGCGAGCACGACGTCGTGCTCGGCGAGCACGAGCCGCAGCCGCCCGGACATCACGTACAGCCACTCGTAGCCCTCGTGCGTCCGCGGATCGGGTTCCTCCTGCCCCTGGGGCACCAGCACCTTGAAGGCCTGGGGTCCGCCCGGCTGGCGGGTGAGCGGCCAGTAGGTGCGCCCGTGCCGCTGGATGGGCTCGGACCGCACCCGTGGATCACTCACCGCCTGCGTCCCCACCAGTTCGTCCAACGGCACCTGATGGGCCCGTGCGATCGGCAGCAGCAGTTCCAGGCTGGGCTTGCGCAGCCCGGACTCCAGCCGGGACAGCGTGCTCACCGAGATGCCGGTCGTCTCCGACAGCCCGGCGAGGGTCGCGCCCCGCTCCTTCCGGATCCGTCGCAGCCGCGGGCCGACCTCCGCCAGGATCTCGTCCGTGTCGTCGCTCATGTCCGTTATTGCAGTTTCGGCAAACGCGTTTGTCAATACGGCCGGACCGGGGCGACCTTCTGAGTGGAGGTGGTCACCGTGACCGACACATACGAAGTGATCGTCATCGGCGGGGGCGCTGCCGGGCTCTCCGCCGCGCTGGTGCTGGGCCGGTCCCGGCGCCGCAAGCTGGTCGTGGACGCGGGCGAGCCGCGCAACGCGCCCGCCGCGCACATGCAGGGCTATCTGTCCCGGGACGGCATGTCCCCCGCCGAGTTCCAGGCGCTCGGCCGCGAGGAGATCGGGCGCTACGGCGTCGACCTGGTCCGGGACCGGGTCGTGGACGTCACCAGCGGCTTCGCGGTCACGCTCGCCGGCGGGGAGACCGTCCGTGCCCGGCGGCTCGTCATCGCCACCGGTCTCAAGGACGAGCTGCCCACCGTCCCCGGAGTCGCCGAGCGCTTCGGCCGGGACGTGATCCACTGTCCGTACTGCCACGGCTGGGAGGTCCGCGACCAGGCGTTCGGCGTGCTCGCGACGACGCCGATGAGCGTGCACCAGGCGCTGATCGTCTCGCAGTGGTCCAAGGACGTGACCCTGTTCCTGCACACGGTCGCCGAGTCGGAGCTGACGGACGACGACCTGCGCAGGCTGGCCGCCGCCGGGGTCGCCGTAGTGCCCGGTGAAGTCGTGGAACTGGTCGTCGACGACGACCGACTCACCGGCGTCCGCCTGGCGGACGGCACCACGCACCCCCGCGAGGCCGTGTTCGTCGCGCCCCGTCCGATTCCGCAGACCGGCCTCCTGGAGAAGCTGGGCGCCGAAATGCAGGAGACCCCGTTCGGCGCGTACCCCGTGGTCGATCCGACGGGCCAGACGACCGTGCCCGGGGTGTGGGCGGTCGGCAACGCGATGGGCTTCGGAGAGCAGGTCGTGAACGCGGCCTCCGCCGGTTACCGCGCGGGCGCCACCATCAACGGGGAGCTCCTCATGGCCGACCTCGACGCCGACATCCTGTCGTAGCCGCCCGGGTGTAGACCGCCCGCCTCCGTTGCACGATGGCTGCATGCTGCTGACCCGGCTCGCGCAGGTGTCCCAGGAGGTCGCCGCCACCTCGGCGCGGTCCCGGAAGATCGCTCTGCTCGCGGAGCTCTTCCGGGACGCGGAGGCGGACGACGTCCCGATCGTCATCCCGTATCTCGCGGGCCGCCTGCCCCAGGGCCGGCTCGGCATCGGCTGGAAGGTGCTGAGCCAACCGGTCGCCCCGGCCCCGGAACCCACCCTGACCGTGCGCGAGGTGGATGCCCGCCTCACCGCCCTCGGCAAGGTGTCGGGCACCGGCTCACAGGCCGAACGCGCCCGTCTCGTGGGCGAGTTGATGGGCGCGGCCACCGCCGACGAGCAGCGCTTCCTGTTCGGCCTGATCACGGGCGAGGTCCGGCAGGGCGCCCTGGACGCGGTCGCGGTCGAAGGCCTCGCCGAGGCGACCGGCGCACCCTCCACGGACGTACGGCGGGCGGTCATGCTGGCCGGTTCGCTCCAGGCGGTGGCCGAGGCCCTGCTCGCCGAGGGCCCCGCCTCCCTCGACCGCTTCCGGCTGACTGTGGGCCGCCCGGTCCTGCCGATGCTCGCGCACAGCGCCCCCTCCGTCGCGGAGGCGGTGGAGAAGCTGGGCGTCTGCGCGGTCGAGGAGAAGCTCGACGGCATCCGCGTCCAGGTCCACCGCGACGGCGACGTCGTACGGCTCTACACCCGCACCCTCGACGACATCACCGACCGCCTGCCCGAACTCACCGCCGCCGCCCTGGAGTTGAGAGGCGAGCGGTTCGTCCTGGACGGTGAGGTCATCTCCTTCGACGCGGACGGACGGCCGCGCTCCTTCCAGGAGACGGCCGGCCGGGTCGGCTCCCGGGTGGACGTGGGCACGGCCGCCGAGACCGTGCCTGTCTCCCCCGTGTTCTTCGACGCGCTGTCCGTCGACGGCCGCGACCTGCTCGATCTGCCGTTCGCCGAACGGCACGCGGAACTGGCCCAGTTGGTGCCGGAACCGATGCGCGTCCGCCGCACCCTCGTGTCCGGCCCGGAGGACGTCCCCGCAGCGGAGGCCTTCCTCGCCGAGACCTTGGAGCGCGGCCACGAGGGGGTCGTGGTCAAGGGCCTCGACGCCCCCTACAGCGCGGGCCGGCGGGGCGCCTCCTGGCTGAAGGTGAAGCCCGTCCACACCCTCGACCTGGTCGTCCTGGCCGCCGAGTGGGGCCACGGCCGCCGCACCGGCAAGCTCTCGAACCTCCACCTCGGCGCCCGCAACCCCGACGGCTCCTTCGCGATGCTCGGCAAGACCTTCAAGGGCATGACCGACGCCGTGCTGACCTGGCAGACCGAGCGCCTCCAGGAGCTGGCCGTGGAGAGCGACGGCCACGTGGTGACCGTACGGCCCGAACTGGTCGTGGAGATCGCGTACGACGGTCTGCAGAGGTCCACCCGCTATCCGGCCGGCGTCACTCTCCGCTTCGCCCGGGTCGTGCGCTATCGCGAGGACAAGCGGGCGGAGGAAGCCGACACCGTGGAGACGCTGCTGGCCGCGCACCCGGAGGTGAAGCCGTGAGCGGGAACGGGAAACGGAGCGCCGGACTGCTGTTGTTCCGGCACACCGATCACGGTCTGGAGGTGTTGCTCGGCCATATGGGTGGCCCGTTCTTCGCTCGGCGGGACGCCGGGGCATGGGGTGTGCCCAAGGGTGAGTACGAGCCGGACGAACCCGCCTGGGACGCGGCCCGGCGCGAGTTCCAGGAGGAGCTGGGGCTCGCGCCGCCCGAGGGAGAGGCGATCGCGCTCGGCGAGGTGCGGCAGACCAACGGGAAGGTCGTCACCGCGTGGGCGATCGAGGCCGATCTGGACCCGGCGACCATGGTGCCCGGCACCTTCCGGATGGAGTGGCCGCCGAAGTCCGGGCAGGTCCAGGAGTTCCCGGAGCTGGACCGGGTCGAGTGGTTCGGCCTCGAACGGGCGCGGGCGGTCATCGTCTCGGCGCAGGCCACGTTTCTGGACCGGCTGGCGGAGCACTCGGACTGAGCAGACGCGCATACGTTGCGGCCGTCCCCACCACGCGGGAAGGTCGAAGCACAGCCCGCTCCAGGAGGTCAGCCATGCCCATCGCGACGGTCAACCCGGCCAACGGCGAGACACTCAAGACGTACGAGGCCATGGGTGACGAGGAGATCGAGCGCCGGCTCCAACTCGCGGAGGCCACGTTCCGCACCTACCGCACGTCCGCCTTCGCCGAACGCGCCCGGCTCATGCACCGGGCCGCCGACCTGCTCGACGAGGACCAGCGGGACATCGGCCGGATCATGACCACCGAGATGGGCAAGCCGGTGAAGCAGGCCCGCGCGGAGGCCGCGAAGTGCGCGAAGTCGATGCGCTGGTACGCCGACCACGCGCAGGAACTGCTCGCCGACGAACTGCCCGCCGCGGCCGACGTGAAGGACTCCGGTGCCTCGCGCGCCCTGGTCCGCTACCGGCCGCTCGGGCCCGTGCTCGCGGTGATGCCGTGGAACTTCCCGCTCTGGCAGGTGATCCGCTTCGCGGCACCCGCGCTGATGGCGGGCAACGTAGGCCTGCTCAAGCACGCGTCGAACGTCCCGCAGACCGCGCTCTATCTGGAGGACCTGTTCCACCGCGCGGGCTTCCCGGAGGGCGCCTTCCAGACCCTCCTCGTCGGTTCGGGCGCGATCGCGGAGATCCTGCGCGACGAGCGGGTGAAGGCGGCCACCCTCACCGGCAGCGAGCCGGCGGGGCGGGCGGTCGCGTCCGTCGCCGGGGACATGGTCAAGAAGACGGTGCTCGAACTCGGCGGCAGCGACCCGTACATCGTCATGCCGTCCGCCGACGTCGAACGGGCCGCGGCGATCGCGGTGACGGCGCGGGTGCAGAACAACGGGCAGTCGTGCATCGCCGCCAAGCGGTTCCTCGTGCACACGGATGTCTTCGACGCGTTCACCGAGCGCTTCGTGGCGGGCATGAAGGCGCTGAGGGTCGGCGACCCGCTGAAGGAGGAGACCGAGGTCGGTCCGGTCGCGAGCGAGCAGGGCCGCAGCGATCTGGAGGAGCTCGTCGACGACGCCGTGGAGAGCGGGGCGACCGTGCTGTGCGGTGGCGAGCGGCCCGACGGGGACGGCTGGTACTACCCGCCGACCGTCCTCACCGACATCACCCGCGAGATGCGCATCCACCGCGAGGAGGCGTTCGGGCCCGTCGCCACGCTGTACCGGGTCGCCGACCTCGACGAGGCCGTACTGATCGCCAACGACACGCCGTTCGGGCTGAGTTCGAACGTGTGGACGCGGGACGACGCCGAGGTCGACCGTTTCGTACGGGATCTGGAGGCCGGCGGGGTGTTCGTCAACGGGATGACCGCGTCGCATCCGGCGTTCCCGTTCGGCGGGGTGAAGCGGTCCGGGTACGGGCGGGAGTTGTCCGGGCACGGAATCCGCGAGTTCTGCAACATCACCACGGTATGGCACGGAGCGTGAGCGTTCCGCGGCTACGATCCCCTGTGTGAACCGCGAAGTGACTCTGCCTCTGATCGTCGACGACCGCGGGACCTTGCAGGTGGCTGCGGCCGATGTGAGCAAGCTTCTCCGTACCGTGGGTGGGAGGTGGCTGCACCTTGTCGAGGCCGGGGAGGAGGGGCTTGATGAGGACACGGTGGCTGCGTTGACGATCGAGCTTGCGAAGCTTGCCGATCGGATCGACGTTGCGTGTATCGCGCACAGCAGTGGGGGGTCGTCGTAGTTCGCCGAGTGCGGGTGCGTCGTGGCTTGTCGCGCCCACGCGGCGGAGCCGCAAATCGACACAGCCCCGCGCCCCTAGGAAACTTCCCCTAGCGTGGTCCAGAACATCGCCTCGTAATGCTTGAGCATGGTGCTGTACGTGTTCACCAGCCGCTCGTTCGCCCGTTCCCTCCCCACCGCTGCCGCCGCCTTCTCATCCAGCTCCGGCGATGGCTGTGCGAAGAAATCGAAGAAGCCACAGGCCCCCTCCGCGAAGCCGTAGTGCCGGCGCAGCGCGCCCGCGATTGTCGCGCAATAGCCGCCCCATTCCGCGAAGTTGGATGTCAACGCCGTTACCACGTCCGTCGGTTCCGCGTTGAGGGCCAGCCACGCGACGTACGCCGGATAGGCCTGGCAGCCGGGCAACGGCTCATAGGTCCGCAACCGGATCTCGTCCACTCCGCACGCCTCCGCGAAGGCGGTCAGCCGCTCCCCCGCCATCGCCTCCCCCTCCGCCAGGAACTCGAAGAAGTCGGCCGCCTCGGGAGTTGCCGTCCTGCGTTGCGCCAGATGCAGGAAAGCGCGGCGGTCGGCCGGGATCACCCGGTGTTGTTCCAGGGCCAGGGTTGCGAGGGTTTCCCGGGGTGCGGTGCCGGCCTCGATTCGGGCTACCAAAGGGTTGGTGGTCATCGCGTCCTTCTTCAGCCGGGGTCCGGATACTGATCCGACCTTTACACAGGGTCCCTGAATTGGAGTAGTCCACCGAGAGATCGTCGCCCTCAAGGGTGATCGTGGGGACACCACCCTCTGAGGTGAACCACCTTCTGACCGGCGGGCGAAGGCCTTCCGGAAGGCGAAAGCAGGGACGGTTCATGGCGACTTTGTGCAAGCCCTCGGTGTCGGTTCCCGAGTACGTGATCACGATGGAGGAGACGCTGGAGCTGGCGCGCTCCCGTCACGCGGACCACCCCAACCTGCCGCTGGCCCTCCGGCTGATCGAGAACACCGGTGTGCGTACCCGGCACATCGTGCAGCCCATCGAGGAGACCCTGAAGCACCCGGGGTTCGAGGACCGCAACAAGATCTACACGGCCGAGGCGAAGGCCCGGGTCCCGGCGGTCGTGCAGCGCGCGCTCGACGAGGCCGAGCTTCTCACCACCGACATCGACGTGATCATCTACGTGTCGTGCACGGGCTTCATGATGCCCTCGCTCACGGCCTGGCTGATCAACGAGATGGCCTTCGAGTCCACCACCCGCCAGATCCCCATCGCCCAGCTGGGCTGCGCGGCCGGCGGTGCGGCCATCAACCGGGCGCACGACTTCTGCACGGCCTACCCGGACGCCAACGCGCTCATCGTCGCCTGCGAGTTCTGCTCGCTGTGCTACCAGCCGACCGACCTCGGCATCGGCTCCCTGCTCTCCAACGGGCTGTTCGGCGACGGCATTGCCGCCGCCGTGGTGCGCGGGCGGGGCGGCACGGGCATCCAACTCGAACGCAACGGGTCGTACCTGATCCCCAAGACCGAAGAGTGGATCATGTACGACGTCCGGGCCACCGGGTTCCACTTCCTGCTGGACAAGCGGGTGCCGGCCACCATGGAGCCCCTCGCCCCGGCGCTCCAGGACCTCGCGGGGCTGCACGGCTGGGACGCCGCCGACCTGGACTTCTACATAGTCCACGCGGGCGGGCCCCGCATACTCGACGACCTGAGCAAGTTCCTGCAGGTCGACCCGCACGCGTTCCGGTTCAGCCGGGCCACCCTCACCGAGTACGGCAACATCGCCAGCGCCGTCGTGCTGGACGCGCTGCGCCGGCTCTTCGACGAGGGCGGCGCCGAGCACCGGGCGCGTGGACTGCTCGCCGGGTTCGGACCCGGTATCACCGCCGAGATGGCCCTGGGCCGCTGGCACCGCGACGACCGAGAGACGGCTTGAGTCCGGCATGACTGAAGAGACGCTCACCGAGACCCTGCCCCCGGTCCGGCCCTGGCCGGCCCTCGATCTGACCGGGGTGGACTTCGACCCGGTCCTCGCCAAGCTGATGCGGGAGGGTCCGGTCAACCGGATCAAACTGCCCAACGGCGAGGGCTGGGCGTGGCTGGTCACCCGGCACGACGACGTGCGGATGGTCGCCAACGATCCCCGGTTCAGCCGCGAGGCGGTGATGGACCAGCCGGTGACCCGGCTCGCCCCGCACTTCATCCCGGCCCGTGGCGCGGTCGGCTTCCTGGATCCGCCGGACCACACCCGGCTACGGCGCTCGGTCGCCCCGGCGTTCACGGCGCGCGGGGTGGAGCGGGTGCGGGAGCAGTCCCGGCTGCTGCTCGACGAGTTGGTCGACGAGCTGCTCCAGGACGGGCCGCCCACCGATCTCACCGAGACCGTGCTGAGCCCCTTCCCGATCGCGGTGATCTGCGAGTTGATGGGAGTGCCGGCCGCCGACCGGCACGGCATGCACACCTGGACGCAGCTCATTCTGTCCTCCTCGCACGGCGCCAAGGTCAGCGAGAGGGCCAAGGAGGAGATGGGCGCCTACTTCGGCGACCTGATCGGTCTGCGGGAGGGCAGTGACGGTGAGGACGTCGCCTCGCTGCTCGGTGCCGCCGTGGGCCGGGAGGAGATCACGCTGGAGGAGGCCGTCGGGCTCGCGGTGCTGCTCCAGATCGGCGGCGAGGCGGTCACCAACAACAGCGGGCAGATGTTCTACCTGCTGCTGACCCGCCCGGATCTCGTCGAACGGCTGCGCGCCGAACCGGAGTCGAGACCCCAGGCCATCGACGAACTGCTGCGCTACATCCCGCACCGCAACGCGGTCGGGCTGTCCCGGATCGCCATGGAGGACGTGGAGATCCGCGGCGTACGGATGCGGGCGGGCGACCCGGTGTACGTGTCGTACCTGGCCGCGAACAGGGACCCGGACGTGTTCCCGGACCCGGACCGTATCGACTTCTCGCGCAGTCCGAACCCGCACGTCTCCTTCGGTTTCGGCCCGCACTTCTGTCCCGGCAACATGCTGGCGAGGCTGGAGTCCGAGCTGCTGGTGGACGCGCTGCTGGACCGGCTGCCGGGGCTGAGGCTCGCGGTTCCGGCCGATCAAGTGCCGTTCAAGAAGGGCGCGTTGATCCGCGGGCCCGAGGCACTGCCCGTGACGTGGTGAGGTGCCGATGACGGCGACGGAGGGGCTGCTCGTGCCGCCGGGGCACGGCCGGATCGTACAGACGCCGGCGCAGCACGTGACGTTCAAGGTGACCGGCTCGCACTCGCGGACCGCGTCCACCTTCGAGGTCGTGGTGCCGCCGGGGTTCGACGTCGGGGCCCATGTGCACACCCGTAGCGAGGAGTTGTTCTACGTGCTCGAAGGCGAGCTGGACGTCCTCGCCTTCGAGCCGCGCATCCGGACACCGGACAACTGGCAGCGCTGGGAGGCGAGTTCGGGCAGTCGGGTGGTGCGGGCGACACCGGGCACGGTGATCGTCGTACCGCCCGGTTGTCCGCACGCGTTCGCGAACCCGACGGAGACGCCGGCGAAGATGTTCTTCCAGGCGTCTCCGCCGCCGGACCACGAGCGGTATTTCGAGGAGCTGTTGGAGATCCTCGGGGGTGGGGGGCCGCCGGATCATGCGGCTATCGAGGAGCTCAGGGCGCGTTATGACATCGAGCAGTTGACGCCTCTCAAACACCGGTAGTTGTTCGTCTACCGGCCGGTGGGGGCTGGTCGCGCAGTTCCCACCGGGCCCGCACCCGAGACTCAACGAATAGGCATCCCCGACAACGTCCTCGCGATCACCAGACGTTGGATCTCACTCGTGCCCTCGAAGATCGTGTAGATCGCCGCGTCACGGTGCATGCGCTCGACCGGATACTCACGGGTGTAGCCGTTGCCGCCCAGGATCTGAATGGCCTGGCCCGTGACCTTCTTCGCCGTCTCACTCGCGAACAGCTTCGACATCGAGCCCTCGGCCGCCGTGAACTGCTTGCCATTGACGGCCATCCAGGACGCGCGCCACACCAGCAGCCGGGCCGCGTCGATGGACGTACGCATGTCGGCGAGCTGGAAGGCGACACCCTGGTTGTCGATGATCGGGCGGCCGAACTGCTCGCGGGTCATCGCGTAGTCGAGGGCGACCTCGTAGGCAGCCCGCGCGGTGCCGACCGCCATGGCGCCCACCGCGGGGCGGCTCGCCTCGAACGTCGCCATCGCCGCGTTCTTCACCCGCTCGCCGCCGCCTGCCTTCGCGCGCTCACGGGCGCGGGCGAGGCGCTCGTCGAGCTTCTCCTTGCCGCCGAGCAGGCAGGAACCGGGGATGCGCGCGTCCTCCAGGACGACCTCGGCGGTGTGCGAGGCGCGGATGCCGTGCTTCTTGAACTTCTGCCCCTGGGACAGGCCCGGCGTGCCCGACGGGACGATGAAGGAGGCGTGGCCCTTGGAGCCGAGGTCCGCGTCGACGACCGCGACGACGACGTGGACGTTGGCGATACCGCCGTTGGTCGCCCAGGTCTTGGTGCCGTTGAGCACCCACTCGTCCTTGGCCTCGTCGTACACGGCACGCGTGCGCATGGAGGCCACGTCGGAACCGGCGTCGGGCTCGGAGGAGCAGAAGGCTGCGACCTTGACGTCGTTGGCGTCGCCGTACATCTGGGGAATCCAGGTGCCGATCTGCTCCTCGGTGCCGTTGGCGAGGACGCCGACCGCGGCGAGACCGGTGCCGACTATGGAGAGGGCTATGCCCGCGTCGCCCCAGAAGAGTTCCTCCATGGCCATCGGGATGCCGAGGCCGGTGGGGTCGAAGTACTGCTGGGCGTAGAAGTCCAGGGAGTAGATGCCGACCTTCGCGGCCTCCTGGATGACCGGCCAGGGAGTCTCCTCACGCTCGTCCCATTCGGCGGCGGCGGGGCGGATGACGTCGGCGGCGAAGCCGTGCAGCCAGTCCCGCACCTCCTTCTGTTCGTCGTTGAGTTCCATGGTGAACTCGGCCATGACTCCTCCAGCGGCGCACTAGCATGTTACTTGCGGTAACGACAGAGTCTGTTACCGACGGGTAGGAAAGTCAACTCCCCATGACCTCTCGGCAGCCCGTTCGAGGTGTGTGGCACGTTGAGTGTTAGTTTGCGCAGGCGTCACCGATTCAGCACGGGCGGGGAGAGACCATGAGCACCACACAGCGGACCGATCAACAGCGGTCCGCCGACCGCCGACGGCGCGAGTTGTTGGAGGCCGCGGACAGAGTGGTGCTGCGTGACGGTCCGCAGGCCTCGATGAACGCGATCGCCGCGGAAGCGGGTATTACGAAGCCGATTCTGTACCGGCACTTCGGGGACAAGGGTGGACTGTACGCCGCCCTCGCCAAACGGCACACGGACGCCCTGCTGTCTTCGCTGCGGGCCGCGCTGGACGCTCCCGCCGAGCGTCGGGAGCGGGTCGAGGCCACGCTTGATACTTACCTCGCCGCGATCGAGGCACTGCCTCAGGTGTATCGGTTTCTGATGCATCCCGTGGAAGGTGGGCAGACCGCTGACCAGGGGTTCGACACGGGGAATCACTCGGTTCCGCTGCTTCGGCGGATGGGGGAGGAACTCGCTCAGGTCATCGAGGAGCGGGTGGATCTCGGGCCGAACAGTCAGCAGCTGGCTCGGGTGTGGGGGCATGGGATCGTCGGGATGATGCATGCGGCGGGTGATTGGTGGCTGGGGGAACGGCCTTGCTCTCGGGCCGAGTTGGTGCGGAGTTTGGCTGATCTGTTGTGGGGGCGGTTGGCTGCCGCCGGGGACAAGGTGGGTGGGCCGGGGTTTTAGGGGGGTTGTGTTTCGGCTGCGGGTCGGTGGGGGCTGGTCGCGCCCACACGGCCGAGCCGCAAATCGACACAGCCCTGCGCCCCTAAAAGGCCTCAGTTCACCGGTGCCATGAAGCTCGGCCGACCTGTCTCATCAAGCGGGTGTGGCGCCAGCCCGTTACACGGTCCGCGTACACCGTCCCCTCCACGTGGTCGTACTCGTGCTGCAAGCACCTTGCGAACCAACCCGTGCCGTGCACGGTGATGGGTTCTCCCGTCACCGTGAAACCCTCCACCACCGCGTGGTCGTAGCGCTCCGTCCCCGCCTCCAGACCCGGCAGGGACAAGCAGCCCTCGGGGCCGCGCAGCACCAGCCCGTCCGCCTCTACGAGCCGTGGGTTCACCACATGGCCGACGTGGCGGACCTCCTCGTCGTCGGGGCAGTCGTAGACGAATACGCGCGAGGACTCGCCCACCTGGTTCGCGGCGAGGCCCACACCCTGGGCCGCGTACATCGTCGCGAACAAGTCCTCGACGAGGCGGGCGAGTTGTGGGCCGAAGTCTGTGACTTCCGCGCAGGAGGTGTGAAGCAAGGGGTCGCCGAGCAGAGTGAGGGGGCGGACTCGCCCGTGGGCGCCCGGGATGGAGCCGTATCGCATGGCCGCAAGGGTACGGTTCTCTACGGCGCACGCCCGCCGCGAGGCGTTCGCGGTGCCGCGGTTCGGGCACTGGGAGGGATCTCGATAGGCTGAGGTCCACACCACGTTGCCGGAGGCAGAGGCGCGGCGCGTACGCAAGGAGGATCGAGAACTGATGGCAGGCAACTCGGACCCGCTCACGCCGCGGGCCAAGCTGGCCGTGACGGCGGGCAAGGCGGTCGCGGCGGCATCGCGTGCCGCGGGGCGGGGCAGCGGATCGGTGATCGGCGGCCGAGTGGCACTCAAACTCGACCCCGACCTCCTCGCCCGGCTCGCGCAGAGCCTTGATGTGACCCTGGTCTCGGCCACCAACGGCAAGACCACGACCACGCGATTGATCGCCGAAGCCCTTGGGGCCGCCGGACCGGTCGTGTCGAACGCGCTCGGTGCCAACATGCCCGCCGGTATCACCTCGGCGCTGGCCGGTGGCTCGGACGCCAAGTTCGGGGTCATCGAGGTCGACGAGAAGTACCTCGCCGGCGTCGCCCGGGACACCGACCCCAAGTGCATCGCGCTGCTCAACCTCTCCCGCGACCAGCTGGACCGCGCGGCCGAGACCCGCATGCTCGCGGAGAACTGGCGTGAGGGGCTTGCCGGTTCGAAGGCGGTCGTCGTCGCCAACGCGGACGACCCGCTGGTCGTGTGGGCCGCCTCCTCCTCCCCCAACGTGATCTGGGTCGCCGCCGGCCAGATGTGGAAGGACGACGCCTGGTCGTGCCCGTCCTGCGGTGGCGTGATGCAGCGGCCCGGTGACGACTGGTTCTGCGGCGAGTGCGGATTCCGGCGGCCTACGCCGAGTTGGGCGCTCTCCGGGGATCATGTGCTCGATCCGCACGGGTCCGCCTGGCCCATTCACCTCCAGCTTCCGGGGCGCGCCAACAAGGCAAACGCCGCCTCCTCGGCCGCCGTCGCCGCCGTCTTCGGGGTGCCGCCGCAGGTCGCCCTGGAACGCATGTACCGGGTGCAGGCCGTCGCCGGGCGGTACGACGTCGTCCAGTTCATGCAGCGCGACCTGCGTCTGCTGCTGGCGAAGAACCCGGCGGGCTGGCTCGAAACGTTCAGCCTCATCGACCCGCCGCCGACCCCGGTGATCCTCTCGGTGAACGCGCGCGGCGCGGACGGCACCGACACCTCGTGGCTGTGGGACGTCGACTACACGCGACTGACCGGCCACCCCATCTTCGTCGTCGGCGACCGCAAGCTGGACCTCGCGGTCCGACTGGAGGTCGCCAACCAGCACTTCCAGGTCTGCGACAACCTCGACCAGGCCGTGCAGCTGGCACCGCCTGGCCGGATCGAGGTCATCGCGAACTACACCGCGTTCCAGGACCTGCGCCGCCGCGTCGGCAACTGAGACTCAGAGGACGAATTGACCATGAGCGACAACCAGCTGCGTCTGGTGTGGATCTACCCGGACCTGCTGAGCACCTACGGCGACCAGGGCAACGCCCTGGTCGTGGAACGCCGGGCGCGCCAGCGCGGCCTCGACGTGGCCCGGATGGACGTGCGCAGCGACCAGCCGATCCCCACCTCGGGCGACATCTATCTGATCGGCGGCGGTGAGGACCGCCCGCAGCGGCTCGCGGCCGAGCGCCTGCGCCGTGACGGCGGCCTGCACCGGGCCGTCGGCAACGGCGCGATCGTCTTCTCGGTGTGCGCCGGCTACCAGATCCTCGGCCACGAGTTCATCAACGACCTCGGCCAGCGCGAACCCGGCCTCGGCCTGCTCGACGTGGTGTCGGTGCGCGGCGAGGGCGAGCGGTGCGTCGGTGACGTCCTGGCGGACATCGACCCGCGCCTGGGCCTTCCCCAGCTGACCGGCTTCGAGAACCACCAGGGCGTCACCCACCTCGGCCCCACCGCCCGCCCCTTCGCCCAGGTCCACCTCGGCAAGGGCAACGGCACGGGCGACGGCACCGAGGGCGCGTACAACGACACCGTCTTCGGTACGTACATGCACGGGCCCGTACTCGCCCGCAACCCGCTGATCGCGGACCTGCTGCTGAAGCTGGCCCTCGATGTCAACGCGCTGCCGCCGATCGACGACCGCTGGTACGAGGCGCTCCGCAACGAGCGCATCACCGCAGCTCAGCAGCCTGCGTAGGCGACCCGTACACCTCGTCTTCGGACGCAGGCAACCAGCCCGTCTGACGGCACGTCCGCGCAGGTGAGCGGGGTCGTCCAGCAGGCGGACGCACGCTACGGTCCCGCCCCCTCCTGCCGTTAGGGTGGCGGGGTTCGTACCGGACAACGTGGTCCGGTTTCGGCCCACGTTGAGAAGGTTCTTCGGGCTATGCGCATTGGTGTCCTCACGTCCGGCGGCGACTGCCCCGGCCTGAACGCCGTCATCCGGTCCGTCGTGCACCGCGCCGTCGTGGACCACGGCGACGAGGTCATCGGCTTCCGGGACGGCTGGAAGGGCCTCCTGGAGTGCGACTACCTCAAGCTCGACCTCGACGCGGTGAGCGGCATCCTCGCTCGCGGCGGCACCATCCTCGGGTCGTCCCGCGTCCAGCCCTCCCATCTGCGGGACGGTGTCGAGCGGGCCCGGGGCCATGTCGAGGAGCTCGGTCTCGACGC
Source organism: Streptomyces sp. NPDC088350 (assembly GCF_044753545.1). Taxonomy (NCBI): domain Bacteria; kingdom Bacillati; phylum Actinomycetota; class Actinomycetes; order Kitasatosporales; family Streptomycetaceae; genus Streptomyces; species Streptomyces sp. NPDC088350. Next base: position 553,929 of record NZ_JBIVNL010000005.1, read on the forward strand.
CATCATCCCGATCGGCGGCGAGGGCACGCTCAAGGCGGCCAAGCTGATGTACGACGCCGGTCTGCCGATCGTCGGCGTCCCCAAGACCATCGACAACGACATCGCCGTCACGGACGTCACCTTCGGCTTCGACACGGCTGTCGGTGTCGCGACCGAGGCGCTCGACCGGCTCAAGACGACCGCCGAGTCCCACCAGCGCGTCCTCGTCGTGGAGGTCATGGGCCGCCACACCGGCTGGATCGCGCTGCACTCCGGCATGGCGGCCGGCGCCCACGCCATCGTCGTACCTGAACGCCCCTTCGACATCGAGGAGTTGGCGGCGCGGGTCGGTGAACGCTTCGCAGCGGGCAAGAGGTTCGCGATAGTCGTCGCGGCGGAGGGCGCCAAGCCGCGTGCGGGGTCCATGGACTTCGACGAGGGCAAGAAGGATGTCTACGGCCATGAGCGCTTCGCGGGGATCGCTCGGCAGCTGTCCATCGAGCTGGAGGAACGGCTCGGCAAGGAGGCGCGGCCGGTGATCCTTGGACATGTACAGCGGGGTGGTACGCCTACCGCGTACGACCGTGTTCTCGCGACTCGGTTTGGGTGGCATGCGGTGGAGGCCGCCCATCGGGGGGAGTTCGGGAAGATGACCGCGCTTCAGGGGACCGAGATCTTGATGGTGCCGTTGGCGGATGCGGTGGAGACGTTGAAGACGGTGCCTGCTGATCGGTATGAAGAGGCTGAGTGCGTGCTGTGAGCGCCGCGAGGTAGTTCGTCGGGTGCGGGTGCGTTGGGGCTGGTCGCGCAGTTCCCCGCGCCCCTGGGTGGGTGCACCTGGCCCCGGTCGCAGAAGTGACCGGGGGCAGTTCTAGTCTGGTGCGGACAGACTTGCACAACCCCCACGAATCAGGAGCCGTCCGATGGATCACGGCGGGCACGGCATGACCATGGATCTGCCGCCGTTCACGTTGGGGCGGGGGCTTGAGTGGTCGGCGGACCCGTTCTTCCTCACGGCCTGTCTGGTGGGGCTCGGGCTGTACGGCTGGGGGGTCGTGCGGTTGCGGCGGCGGGGGGACTCGTGGCCGGTGGGGCGGACGATCTCGTACGTCATCGGTGTGCTGACCATCGGGCTCGTGATGTGCACCAAGCTCAACGACTACGGCATGGTCATGTTCAGCGTGCACATGGTGCAGCACATGATCATCAGCATGCTCTCGCCGATCCTGCTGCTGCTCGGCGCCCCGATCACCCTGGCGCTGCGGGCGCTGCCGCCTGCGGCGAGGGGCAGCAAGGGGCCGCGCGAGCTGCTGTTGATGTTCCTGCACAGCCGGTACATGAAGATCGTCACGCATCCCGCGTTCACGATCCCGCTGTTCATCGCGAGCCTGTACGCGCTGTACTTCACGCCGATCTTCGACTTCCTGATGGGCTCGAAGACCGGGCACATCGCGATGATGGTGCACTTCCTCGCGGTGGGTGTGGTGTTCTTCTGGCCGATCATGGGTGTGGATCCGGGGCCGAACCGGCCCGGTTATCTGATGCGGATGCTGGAGCTGTTCGCCGGGATGCCGTTCCACGCGTTCTTCGGCATCGCGTTGATGATGGCGTCGGAGCCGATGGTCGAGACGTTCAAGCACCCGTCCGCCTCGCTCGGCATCGACGCGCTCTCCGATCAGAACGCGGCCGGCGGTATCGCCTGGGCGTTCAGCGAGATCCCGTCCGTGCTGGTGCTGATCGCCCTGCTGTTCCAGTGGTACAGCTCGGAGCAGCGGCAGGCCAAGCGGCAGGACCGGGCCGCCGACCGGGACGGCGACAAGGAACTCGAGGCGTACAACGCCTATTTGGCCTCATTGAACACACGAGGCAATTGAACACATGCGGCAACTGAACGGCAATTTCATTCAGTAGCATAAAGCGCGATGGGGGAACCGCCACCGGGGGGAGCGGTAATGACATGTCGCGCAGTTGTGCAAAGGACTGGAATTGCGGTGATCCGCAGGATCGCCGTACTGCTCGTCTGCGTCCTGGTCGTGAGTGGCTGCGGCGGGGGCGTACATATGTTCGTCGTGAAGGCGGTCGCCGCCGGAGTTCCGTCGCTCGCGCCTTTCTTCGACGAGAAACAGGGACTGGGCCACGACACCCAGGCGCGTTCGCTGCCGGTGCAGGGCACCTTGCAGCAGGGCGACACACCTGGTCTGTACGGCGGGACCACCAAGCCGACCATCTGTGACGTGGCGAAGCTCAAGAGGTTCCTGACCGATCCCGCGAACCACCAGAAGGCGGTGGCGTGGTCGAGCGTGCTGGGTATCACCACGGACGGGATCCCGGCCTATCTCGACCGGCTCACACCCGTGCTCCTGCGTCACGACACTCTCGTACAGAACCACGACTACAAAAAGGGAAAGGCCACGCCCTTCAACTCCCTTCTCCAGGCGGGAATCGCGATTCTCGTCGATGAGCAGGGCGAGCCCGCCGCGAAGTGCTCGTGCGGAAATCCGTTGCGCCCCTTCAAGGGCGACGCGGGGCGGATTTCCGTCAAGTTCGCGGACGGCAACAGGAAGTGGACCGGATATGAGTCGTCCTCCGTGGTGGCCGTGCGTCCGGCGCCGCACAGGATGGACCGGCTCGCCCTCGTCGACATCGACGATCCCGACCAGGGCATCACGCGTCCGGTCGGTACGACGGGCAAGCACGACACCGCCTTCGACACGCGGCGACAGCACGCCGTGCCGAACCTGGCCGGGGTGACCTTCGCGCAGGCCCGGGAGCGACTGGTGAGCAGCGGGCTGGCCGTCGGGTACGGCGGGAACGCGCCGCCGCCCGACGACGCGAAGGTCACCGCGACCGATCCGCCGGCCGGGACCGCGCTGCGGTTCGGGGAGTACGTGACGCTGAGCGTGTCCGGCGGGACGAGCACGGGGGCGACATCCACTCCCCCGGCTCCGACGACCTCCGGACCGACCCTGGGCCCGCCGACCTCCACGGCACCGCCCTCGACGTCCACATTGACGCCGCCCACCTCCTCCTCACCGCCCTCGTCCCCACCCCCGTCCTCGCCCGCGAGCAAATCCCCACCCCCGTCGAGCAGTTCTCCTACGACCGGCTCGCCCTCGGTGGTCACCGACTCGCCCGTGACGAGCGCGCCGGTCACCAGCAGCGCGCCCGTGACGACGAGTGCTCCGGTGACCAGCAGCGCGCCCGTCACCAGTAGCGCCCCCGTGACGACCAGCGCGTCGGTCTCCGCCGAACCGGTCACCAGTGACCCGGTGGCCAGTGACCCGGTGACCGGCACGCCCGCCGCGACCGAGACATGACGGGGAACCGGGAGGGGGACACCGGATGCCACAGGGATCGCCGACGTCGGGAGTGGGCCGGGTCATCGCCGGCCGCTATCTGCTGCTGAACCGGCTGGGCAGTGGCGGGATGGGACATGTGTGGCTCGCACATGACCAGAGGCTGGCCTGTGAGGTCGCGCTCAAGGAGATCGTGTTCAGCAACCCCGCCTCCGCCGACGCCGAGCGGGAGGCCCGGGTCGCGCGCGCCCAGGCCGAGGCACGGCACGCGGCGGGGCTGCGCGGCCACCCCCATGTGGTGACCGTCCACGATGTGCTGGAGCACGACGGGCTGCCCTGGATCGTCATGGAGTACGTGGCGGACGCCATGGACCTGCGCGACATGGTCGCCCGGCACGGCCCGCTCGCCCCCGCCGAGTGCGCCCGTATCGGGCTCGCCGTACTCGACGCGCTGACCGCCGGACACCAGCGGGGCGTCATGCACCGGGACGTGAAACCGGCGAACATCCTGCTGGCGCCGGACCGCACCGGTTCCCCGTACGCCCGGGTCCTGCTCACCGACTACGGCATCTCGGTGCAGCCGGACGCCGGGGAGACGCGCTACACGCTGACGTCCGTGCTCGTCGGTACGGCGGGCTATCTGGCGCCGGAGCGGGCCACGGGCGGCCCGCCGACCGCCGCCGCCGACCTGTTCTCCCTGGGCTGCACGCTGTACCACGCCGTCGAAGGCCACGGGCCCTTCACCCGCGAGTCGCCGCTCGCGGAGGTCACCGCCGTGGTCATGGATGACCCCCTCCCACCGGCCCACGCGGGAGCGCTCGCACCGGTGCTCCACGCGATGCTGGAGAAGGATCCGCTACGGCGGATTCCGGCGGCGGAGGCCGAGGCCGCGCTGTCGCGGATCGTGACGCCGCAGGCGGAGGCGGAGTCGTATGCCCGGACCCAGACGGCTCTGGGTTCGCAGTCGCCGTGGGAGGGCCAGGCAGCGCCGGTGGCGGTGCCGACGCAGGCCTCCCCGCCGTACGGATACGGGGCTCCTCCGTCCCTGCTCTCCGCCGCCGGCAGGCGTCGGCGGCCTCGACCCCGGCTCCTCCAGTCCGTCCTCGCGGGCCTGCTCGGACTCGCCCTCGCCCTGGGCGGTGTCTGGTACGCGATGGCCCACCAGCCGCCCGGCAAGGACACGGGCAAGAGCAGCCGGCCGTACGGCGCGGCCGTCGGGCTGTCCGCGCCGCTCAAGGACGGCGACTGTGTCACCGCCGACTGGCCGGGCGGGAACCGGTTCCAGGGGACGCCCCGGCTCGGCGTCGACCCCACCTGCCGGAACATCGTGCCCGACGGTCAGGTGATGGCGTTCGTGGCCACCGCTTCCGCTGCCGAGGCGCGCAAGGTCGGTGCGGAGCGGTGTGCGCGGCGGACGCAGGAGATCCGGGGGAAGCTCGCGGACGTGCGGGATTTCGCGATCGTGCCGACCGACGCGGGTTTCGAGGCCGCCGGACACCGCACCGCCTGTCTGGTGCTGGGTGCGCACGGGCCGGTCTACGGGCCGCTCGGCGGTCACCGGGTCATGGGGGCGGGCTTCGCGGACACGTCGACCATGCAGAAGCGGGACTGTCTGGACGTGCCCTCGAACCGGGCCGCGAGCCTGGTCTCCTGCACGGGCAGGCACGACCAGGTAGTGGTCGGGTTCACCCGGTTGGGCGCGGGCGTCACGCTGGCCCAGGCCCGTACCCGGTCGGACGCGGCGTGTGCGCGGGACGTCCCGCCGGCCGACTACGGATTCGATCCGTCGCACTACGAGGCCGCCTCCTGGACCAGCCAGGGACCGTGGAAGTCGGGCACACATTTCGTCGTGTGCGCCGTGCGGAAGCAGAACGGGGGCACCATGGAGGGGAACGAACCATGAGGAGGGTGTCGCGATGCCCGGTTCCACGAAGACCATGGGGGTGATCACCGTCGGCGGACTGGTGGTGGTGACGGCCTACACGGTGGCGCTCGGCAGCAACGGCTGGCTGTGGTTCGGCTGGGTCGTGCTGGGGTTGATCACCCTCGGGATGGTGGCCACCCGCAGCACCTGACGCGCGCTACTCCTCGCTGGGCCGGCTCGCCGAGTGCACGCCCGGCTGGTACTTCGGCAGCCGGGCAGTGATCTTCATGCCCGCTCCTACGGCGGTCTCGATGACGAGGCCGTAGTCGTCGCCGTAGACCTGGCGGAGCCGGTCGTCGACGTTCGACAGGCCGATGCCGCCCGAGGGGCTGACCTCGCCCGCCAGGATGCGGCGCAGCAGGTCGGGGTCCATGCCGGTGCCGTCGTCCTCGATGACGACGAGTGCCTCGGCGCCCGCGTCCTGCGCGGTGATGCTGATACGGCTCCTGCCCGTGGCGGACGCGGCCTTGCCTTCGAGGCCGTGTTTGACGGCGTTCTCGACGAGCGGTTGCAGGCACAGGAAAGGGAGCGCGACCGGCAGTACCTCGGGGGCGATCTGCAGGGTGACCGAGAGACGCTCGCCGAAGCGGGCCCGTACGAGTGCCAAGTAGTGGTCGATGGCGTGGAGTTCGTCGGCGAGCGTGGTGAAGTCGCCGTGCCTGCGGAACGAGTAGCGGGTGAAGTCGGCGAATTCCAGGAGGAGTTCGCGGGCGCGCTCGGGGTCGGTGCGGACGAACGAGGCGATCACCGCGAGCGAGTTGAAGATGAAGTGCGGGGAGATCTGGGCCCGAAGTGCCTTGATCTCGGCCTCGATCAGCCGGGTCCGGGACTGGTCCAGATCCGCCAACTCCAGTTGTACGGAGACCCAGCGGGCGACCTCTCCGGCGGCCCGGACGAGGACGGCCGACTCGCGCGGCGCACAGGCGACCAGCGCGCCGTGGACCCGGTCGTCGACGGTGAGCGGGGCGACCACCGCCCAGCGCAGCGGGCAGTCGGGGGCGTAGCAGGTGAGCCGAAACGCCTCGCCGCGGCCGGTCTCCAGGGGGCCCGCGAGGCGTTCCATGATCTCGTCGCGGTGATGGTCGCCGATGCCGTCCCAGGCGAGGACCTGCCTCTGGTCGGTCAGGCACAGCGCGTCGGTGCCGAGCAGGGTGCGCAGTCTGCGGGCCGAGCGGCGGGCCGTCTCCTCGGTGAGGCCGGCGCGCAGCGGGGGCGCGGCGAGGGAGGCGGTGTGCAGGGTCTGGAAGGTGGCGTGCTCGACGGGGGTGCCGAGCCCGCCGAGGCTCTCGGGCCGTGCGGTGCGCCGGCCGAGCCAGAAACCGGCGGCCAGGAGCGGGAGTACGGCGACGCAGAGGCCGGCCAGGAATCCGCTCATGCGCCCACTCCCGTGGCTTGGGGTGATCTCACGCCTTCACCTCCGCGCGCAGCTCCTCCGGCAGATGGAACCGCGCCAGGATCGCCGCCGTTCCCGTGGGCACCCGGCCCGGGGTGGCCAGGGACACCAGCACCATGGTGAGGAAGCCCAGCGGCACCGACCAGAGCGCGGGCCACGCGAGCAGGGCGTGCAGGGAGCCGGTGCCGGGGAAGCCCGCCATGGTCGCGGCCACGGCGACGAACGCCGATCCGCCGCCGACCAGCATCCCGGCCGCCGCACCCGGCGGGGTGAGCCGCGTCCACCAGATGCCGAGGACCAGCAACGGGCAGAAGGAGGACGCCGATACGGCGAACGCGAGCCCCACGGCGTCGGCGACGGGCAGCCCGCCGACCAACGCGCTCGCGGCCAGCGGTACGGCCATGGCGAGGACCGTGCCGAGCCTGAAGTGCCGTACCCCGCGCGACGGGAGGACGTCCTGGGTGAGGACTCCCGCGACGGCCATGGTCAGCCCCGACGCGGTGGACAGGAACGCGGCGAAGGCACCGCCCGCGACCAGCGCGCCCAGCAGATCGCCGCCGACGCCGCCGATCATGCGGTCGGGCAGCAGGAGTACGGCCGCGTCGGCGTCGCCGGTGAGGGTGAGTTCGGGGGTGTACAGGCGGCCGAGGGCGCCGTAGACGGGCGGCAGGAGGTAGAAGGCGCCGATCAGGCCGAGGACGGCGACCGTGGTGCGGCGGGCGGCCACTCCGTGCGGGCTGGTGTAGAAGCGGACGACGACGTGCGGGAGGCCCATGGTGCCCAGGAAGGTGGCGAGGATGAGGCCGTACGTGGCGTACAGCGGGCGTTCCTCGCGGCTCGCGGCCAGGGAGGTCGACATACCGCCGTTGGTGCCGCGGTCGGCGACGGGGACGGTGGCGCCCTTGGCGAAGGTGAGACGGGTGCCGCGCTCGATGTGATGGGTGCCGGTGGGGAGTTGGAGCTTCGTGGCGTCGTAGTGGCGGCCGTCGACCGTGCCGTTCACGGTGATGGTCAACGGGTGGTCGAGGGTGAGGTCGAGGGTGTCGTCGACGCGGACCACGCGCTGTTCGCGGAAGGCGGCCGGTTCCTCGAAGGCGTGCCGGGGTGCGCCGTCGCTCTGCCAGGCGAGGACCAGGAACAGGGCGGGGACGAGCAGCGCGGTGAGCTTGAGCCAGTACTGGAAGGCCTGCACGAAGGTGATGCTGCGCATGCCGCCGGCCGCGACCGTGGCGACCACCACGACCGCCACGATCAGCCCGCCGAGGGAGTCGGGCGCTCCGGTGAGGACGGTCAACGTCAGCCCGGCACCCTGGAGTTGGGGCAGCAAGTACAGCCAGCCGACCCCCACGACGAAGGCCCCCGCGAGGCGTCGTACGGCATGCGACGCGAGGCGGGCCTCGGCGAAGTCGGGGAGGGTGTAGGCGCCGGAGCGGCGCAGCGGGGCGGCGACGAACAGCAGGAGGACCAGGTATCCGGCCGTGTAGCCGACCGGGTACCAGAGCATGTCGGGGCCCTGTACGAGGACCAGTCCCGCGATGCCCAGGAAGGAGGCGGCGGAGAGGTATTCGCCGCTGATGGCCGCCGCGTTGAGGCGGGGGCCGACGGTGCGGGAGGCGACGTAGAAGTCGGAGGTGGTGCGGGAGATGCGCAGGCCGAAGGCGCCGACGAGGACGGTCGCGACGACGACGAGGGCGACCGCCGGTACGGCGTAACTGGAGTTCATCGGACCTCGTTCATCGGTCCTCGACGAGGCGCACGAAGTCGCGTTCGTTGCGTTCGGCACGGCGGACGTACCAGAGGGCGAGCAGGACGAGCGGGGCGTAGAGGCAGAAGCCGAGGACCAGCCATTCGAGGCGGCGGGAGTCCGGGGTCGCCGCGAACACCAGGGGCAGCGGGCCGACGAGCAGGACGAGGACCGCGAACACCGTGAGGGCGGCGCGGAGTTGGGTGCGCATGAGGGAGCGGACGTAGGTGTGGCCGAGGGTGGTCTGTTCGTCGATCTCGGTGCGGGGACGGGAGTAGCCGGAGGCGCGCCGGGTGCGGCGGGGCGGGCCGGTGACAACGACCCTGCGTTCGGTGGGGTCCTGAGGCATCGTCAGGACCTCCGCATCAGCAGGTCCCGCAGCTCGCGGGTGTGGCGGCGGCTTACCTGGAGTTCCTCGCCGCCGACGAGAACGCTCACCGTGCCCGCGTCCAGGCGGAGTTCGCCGATGTGGCGCAGGGCGACGAGGTGGCGGCGGTGGATGCGGACGAAGCCGCGGGCGCGCCAGCGGTCTTCGAGCGTGGAGACCGGGATGCGGACGAGGTGGCTGCCCCGGTCGGTGTGGAGGCGGGCGTAGTCGCCCTGGGCCTCGACGTGGGTGATGTCGTCGACGGCCACGAAGCGGGTGACGCCGCCGAGTTCGACGGCGATGTGGTCGGGGTCGGGTTCGTGCACGGGTATCCGCGGTGCGGCGCCCCCGAGTTCGGCCGCCCGGCGCACCGCTTCCGCGAGCCGTTCCTTGCGGACGGGCTTGAGGACGTAGTCAACTGCCTTGAGATCGAAGGCCTGTACGGCGAAGTCCTCGTGCGCGGTGACGAACACGACGAGCGGCGGCTGGGCGAATCCCGTCAACAGCCGTGCCAGGTCGAGGCCGTCGAGGCCGGGCATCTGGATGTCGAGGAACACGACGTCGATGGCCTCGGGTCCGTCGGGGCCGGACTCCAGGGCGCGGTTGATGCGGCGCAGCGCCTCGGTCGCGTCGCCCGCGCCCTCCGCGCTGCCGATGCGTGGATCGGCGTTCAGCAGATACAGCAACTCCTCCAGCGAGGGGCGTTCGTCGTCGACGGCGAGGGCGCGCAGCATGAACGTGGAGTGTAGGAGTTATTCGCGGCGCTGGACATGTACCGGGCATGGAGGTTCGCGCTGGATACAGTGCCGACATGAACAGCAGGACCAGCCCGTTCGACGAACTCGACCGGAAGATCATCACCGCGTTGATGGCGAACGCCCGGACCAGTTTCGCCGAGATCGGCGCGGCGATCGGGCTGTCCGCGACGGCGGTGAAGCGGCGTGTGGACCGGCTGCGCGAGACCGGTGTGATCACCGGGTTCACGGCGACCGTGCGGCCGTCCGCGCTCGGCTGGCGCACGGAGGCGTACGTGGAGGTGTACTGCGAGGGCGCCGCGCCGCCCAGGCGGCTCGCGGAGGTGGTGCGCAACCATCCGGAGATCACCGCGGCGATGACGGTGACCGGCGGCGCGGACGCGCTGCTGCATGTCCGGGCGACCGATGTGGACCACTTCGAGGAGGTCCTGGAGCGCATCCGGCAGGAGCCGTTCATCCGGAAGACGATCAGCGTCATGGTGCTGTCCCACCTCCTCCCGGAAAGCCCGGAAGCGGGCGCCACCTACCCCGCACCGGGGGACGCATCAGACGTGCGTTGAAGCCACCAAAGACGCAGCATTCCTGCGCAGACACGCAGCCTTCATCGCTTGTCGCACGTATTGGTCTCTTCCTACCTTGGTGTCAACCCCAGTCGACATCACAGGAAGCGGAGGAACCCCTCTGTGCCCGAGACCCGTGTGCGGCGCCGGCGGCGCTTTCTCGTCTGCGAACCCAGACACTTCGCCGTGCAGTACGCGATCAACCCCTGGATGCACCCCGACACCCAGGTGGACGTCGATCTCGCCCAGGAGCAGTGGCGGACGCTGATCGACACCTACCGCGAGCACGGCCACACCGTCGACACCGTGCCCCCGGCCCCCGGCCTGCCGGACATGGTGTTCGCCGCGAACTCGGCGGTCGTCGTCGACGGCCGCGTCTTCGGCTCCCTCTTCCACGCGCCCGAGCGGCGCCCCGAGTCCGACCACTACGACATGTGGTTCAAGGCGGCCGGCTACGACGTCCACCGCCCCGAGTCGGTGAGCGAGGGCGAGGGCGACCTGATCCCGACCGGCCGCTATCTGCTGGCCGGCACCGGTTTCCGTACGACCCGCGAGGCGCATCGCGAGGTGCAGGAGTTCTTCGGCGTCCCGGTGATCAGCCTGACGCTGGTGGACCCGTACTTCTACCACCTGGACACGGCGCTGTTCGTCCTGGACGAGGACAACATCTGCTACTACCCGGAGGCGTTCTCTCCGGGCAGCCGTGAGGTGCTCGCGCGGCTGTTCCCGGACGCGGTGCTCGCGACCCGTGAGGACGCGATGACGTTCGGCCTCAACTCCGTCTCGGACGGCCTGCACGTCTTCATCGCACCCCAGGCCGAGGCACTGGCCGCGCGCCTCGCCGAACGCGGCTACGTCCCCGTCCCCGTCGACCTGTCGGAGTTCCACAAAGCCGGCGGCGGCATCAAGTGCTGCACCCAGGAGATCCGCTCATGACTGTGCCCACCCGTGAACCCGCCAGTGCCCGTACGTCCGCCGACCTCATCCGCGCCGAGGAGCCGGTCCTCGCGCACAACTACCACCCGCTGCCGGTGGTCGTCGCCCGCGCCGAGGGCACCTGGGTGGAGGACGTCGAGGGCCGCCGCTATCTCGACATGCTCGCGGGCTACTCGGCCCTCAACTTCGGTCACCGCCACCCCGCGTTGATCGAGGCCGCCCACCGCCAGCTCGACCAGCTGACGCTCACCTCCCGCGCCTTCCACAACGACAGGCTGGCCGAATTCGCCGAACGGCTCGCGGAGTTGACCGGCCTCGACATGGTGCTGCCGATGAACACGGGCGCGGAGGCGGTCGAGAGCGGCATCAAGGTGGCCCGCAAATGGGCCTACGACGTGAAGGGCGTCCCCGCCGACCGGGCGACCATCGTCGTCGCGGCGGAGAACTTCCACGGCCGTACGACGACGATCGTCAGCTTCTCCACCGACGAGACGGCGCGGGCGGGCTTCGGTCCCTTCACTCCGGGCTTCCGGATCGTGCCGTACAACGACCTCGCGGCGCTGGAGGCGGCGGTCGACGAGACTACGGCGGCGGTGCTGATCGAGCCCATCCAGGGCGAGGCCGGGGTGATCATCCCGGACGCGGGCTATCTGGCCGGTGTGCGTGAACTCACCACCCGCAAGGGCTGCTTGTTCATCGCGGACGAGATCCAGTCGGGCCTCGGCCGCACCGGTCGCACCCTCGCCGTCGAGCACGAGGGTGTCGTCCCCGACGTGCTGCTGCTCGGCAAGGCGCTCGGCGGGGGGATCGTGCCGGTGTCGGCGGTGGTCGCGCGGCGCGAGGTGCTCGGGGTGCTGCATCCGGGCGAGCACGGCTCGACGTTCGGCGGCAACCCGCTCGCCGCCGCGGTCGGCACGGCGGTCGTCGGACTGCTGGAGACCGGTGAATTCCAGCGCAGGGCCACGGAGTTGGGTGTGGTGCTGCGGGACGGGCTGACCGAGCTGGTCGGCAAGGGCGTCGTCGGTTTCCGTGCGCGCGGTCTGTGGGCGGGCGTCGATGTCGACCCGGCCATCGGCACCGGGCGCGAGATCAGCGAACGCCTCATGCGGGAGGGCGTGTTGGCCAAGGACACCCACGGCTCGACGATCCGGCTGGCCCCGCCGCTGACCATCACGGCGGACGAACTCCGGTCGGCCCTGGGCTCGTTGGAGACGGTGCTGACGCAAGGGGCGTGAGGTGTGCGGGTGGTGGGACCGGCACACAGGCGTCGGTCCCACCACCCGCACCGACTGCTACGTGGCGGTGGGAGCGCCGGTGTCGGCCAGAGCGGCCTGGGCGAGGAGGCGACGGGCCAGGTCACGGGCCTCGTCCACGGTCAGGGAAGCCCAGAGCCCGGGTTCGCCGCGCACGACGGGACCCACGTCCAGGGTGACCCGGCTGATCGGCCGCTCCGGGAGCGCCAGCAGCAGTCGCTTCACCGCGACCTGTCGGCCGCACGTGGTCACCAACGGCGCTTCACCTGACGGCGGGAGCGGCTCCTGCCCTGACCGATTCATCTCCTCCACAACCCTTCCCTGAGTACCCGGCGAGGTATCAGGAGCAGCGCGGAACGGGCCCGGGTTGTTCCCGACGTGCGCGAGAGCGGCCGTAGCCCACCGTGCACCCCCGCGCAGCGCACCGTGGCGCTCACGGACCCCGGGTGAACCCCGGGCGAATTCTCGCCCGCCCTCAGGTCAGGACAGGGTCAAGGGACGCGGTGGGGGCCGCGACGCCCTCATAGGATCGCTGGTACCGCCACCTTTCGTACGACTCCCCCTGGAGGCCCGGCGTGCCCGAAACCGCGCGCGGCGCCGAAGCCGAAGCCGAGCCCGGTCCGATATCGCCCTCGTCGGGCCCCGCCGCCGCCCGCCGCCGCACCGTGCTGCTCGCGGCCGGCGCCCTCGTCGCCGTGGCGGCCGTAGGAGCCGGGGTGCTCGCGGCCCGGGGCTCCGACTCGGACCGCAAAGCCACCGCTGCCGCCGACGGGCTCCCGCACACCACCGTCGAGGTCGCGACCGCCGGGTGCGGCAGCGGCTGGACGCATCCACAGGCGGGACACCAGGTCTTCGAGCTGCACAACACGTCCAGCACGGCGGCCGAGGTGTATCTGACCGATCCGACGACCGGCGCGGTCTACGGCGAGGTCGAGGGACTGGCCCCGGGGACCGTCCGCCCGCTCGGGGTCACCCTCGGCAACGGGTCGTACGCCTTCAAGTGCCTGCCCGACGACGCCGACGCCGTGACCGGGCCCACCGTGCGGATCACCGGCGCGAAGGTGCGGAGCGGACCGGCCGCCGTCCCGATCACCCAGCAGGAACTCATCCCTCCCACGCTCGCCTACCAGAAGTGGATCCAGGCCCGCACAGTCGAACTGGCCCAGAAGACCGACGTGTTGCGTACCGCCGTCGACCGGGGCGACCTCACCGCGGCCCGCGCCGCCTGGCTGCCCGCGCATCTCGTCTACGAGCGGATGGGCGCCGCCTACGGCACGTTCGGCGATGCCGACGGGGCGGTCAACGGCACCACGGCCGGGCTCTCCGGCGGGGTGCGCGACGCCGGATTCACCGGGTTCCACCGGGTCGAGTACGGGCTGTGGCACGGCGAGTCGGCGAGCGGGCTGCGCGGTCCCGCCGATCAACTCGCCAAGGACGTCCACGCGTTGGAGCGCAGTTGGGCCACCCAGCGGATGGATCCGGCCGATACCGGTCTGCGTGCGCACGAGATCCTGGAGAACACCGTGCAGTTCGAGCTGACCGGCCGCACCGACTACGGCAGCGGCACCAACCTGGCCACCGCCCGCGCCAACCTCGACGGCACCCGCGTGCTGCTCGGCTGTCTGCGCCCGCTGCTGAAGACGCGCGACACCGGTCTCGTCGAACTCGACTCCTGGATGGACCGGGCCCAGCACACCCTGGACGGCCTCGACCGTTCCGGGCAGTGGACACCGCTCGCCCAACTGACCCGTGCGCAGCGGGAGAAGGTCGACGCCGACCTCGGTGGACTCGTCGAGCGACTGGCCGACGTGGCCGCCCTCACGGACGTACGGAGGACCGCGTGAAGCGCGCAAACGAGGTGGGCCGCCGGGGCTTCCTGGCGAGCGCGGCGGCCGTGGCCGGTGCCGGGCTGGTGGCCGCCGATCGCGGTGCCGCCGCGGCAGCCGTGGAGAGGCCCGCCGCGAACGTGCCCTTCCATGGGCCCCACCAGGCCGGGATCCTCACCCCCGCGCAGCGCGCCACGGCGTTCGTGTCCTTCGACAGCACCGCCGAGAACCGGGCCGAACTGACCGACCTGCTGCGGACGTTGACCGACCGGGCCCGCTTCCTGACCTCCGGCGGCAGCCCGGAGGACCTGGGGATCACCGCGCCGCCCGCCGACTCGGGCACGCTGGGCCCGGACCTCCCGGCCGACCGGCTGAGCGTCACGGTCGGCGTCGGGGCCTCCCTCTTCGACGACCGCTACGGGCTGGCGAAGCTCGCGCCCCGCCGGCTGACCGCGATGCCCTCGTTCCCCGACGACGATCTGAACGCCGACTGGTGTCACGGGGACATGAGCGTGCAGTTCTGCGCGGACAGCGCGGACACCGTGCTGCACGCCCTGCGCGATGTCACCCGGCACACCCGGGGCGGTCTCCAAGTGCGGTGGCGGACGGACGGGTTCATCAGTCCGCCGCGCCCCTCGGGCACCCCGCGCAACCACCTGGGGTTCAAGGACGGCATCGCCAACCCGGCGGTCACCGACGCCCGCGCGATGAACGACCTTGTATGGGTGGGCAGTAGCGGTGGCGAGCCGGAGTGGGCGACCGGCGGAAGTTATCAAGTCGTACGGCTGATACGGATGTTGGTCGAGTTCTGGGACCGGGTCTCGATCACCGAGCAGGAGCGGATGTTCGGCCGGGCCCGGGACACCGGCGCCCCGCTGGACGGGCACCACGAGAAGGACACCCCGAACTTCGCGCAGGACCCGCAGGGCGAGGTGATCCCGCTCGACAGCCACATCCGGCTCGCCAACCCGCGCACCACGCGGAGCGCCGACCAGCGCATCCTGCGGCGCGGCTACAACTACGACCGGGGCATGGACAGCAACGGCGACCTCGACATGGGCCTGCTGTTCTGCTGCTACCAGCAGGACCTGGCCCGGCAGTTCGAGACCGTGCAGAAGCGGCTGGCCGGTGAACCACTGGTCGACTACGTCTCCCCGTACGGCGGCGGCTACTTCTTCGCGCTGCCCGGAGTACGCGATGCCTCCGACTGGCTGGGCCGCACCCTGCTGACCTGAGACACCGCGATCTGAGACACCGGTCAAGAAAGGGCCAACAGACCATGAGAATTTCCTGACCGGGCGTTCGCTCTCGCGTCATTGCCGCTCCCCCGCCCCGCCGTCACCATTGCCCAGGCTTCGGCCGTAGGCGTCACGGCCACGGACGGCGTGTGCGCGGAACCACTGCTCCCGGAAGGCGAGACAGCATGATCGGCACAGGAAGAAACCCAGGCGCACGGCGTCGGTTGACCCGCGTGGGCGCCCTGCTCGGCGCCGCGGCCCTGGCCACCGCGGGCGGTGCGTTCCCCGCGGCGGCGGCCTCGAACGGCCACAAGCCCTCGGGCGGCACGCACACGTCGACGCCGATCAAGCACGTGGTCGTGATCTACGACGAGAACATCTCGTTCGACCACTACTTCGCCACCTACCCGCAGGCCGCGAACACCGACGGCACCACGTTCAAGGCCGCGGCGCACACGCCGAAGGCCGACAACCTGCTCACCGCCGGGCTGCTGAAGAAGAACCCGAACCTCTACACCCCGACCCGGCTGAGCAGTTCGCAGGTGATGACCTGCGACCAGAACCACTCCTACGGCCCCGAGCAGTACGCGGCCGACGGCGGCAAGGCCGACAAGTACGTCGAGAACACCGAGGTCAACAAGTGCACCGGCCTCTTCGGTGAGCCCGGCCTGGTGATGGACTACTACGACGGCAACACCGTGACGGGCCTGTGGAACTACGCCCAGCGGTACGCCCTCAACGACCACTCCTTCAGCTCGGTCTACGGCCCCTCGACGCCCGGCGCCCTGAACCTGGTCTCCGGTCAGACGCACGGCGTCATATCCGTCGACCCGGCCTCCGGCACCGAGAACCCGAAGCAGACGTCGACGCCGGACCCGTACGCGGTGGTCTCCCCGAACGCCAAGGGCGTCGGCACGGTCATCAACGACCCCGACCCGGCCTTCGACGACTGCTCGGACAAGGACCACTCCTCGACCAGCGCGCTCGCGGTGATGCAGGGCAAGAACATCGGTGACCTGCTCAACTCCAAGGGCGTGAGCTGGGGTTGGTTCCAGGGCGGCTTCCGGCCCAGCACCGCGTGGGACGGCAAGAGCGGTGACTACGCGAAGTGCGGCGGCACCACCCACACCAACGTGGGCGGCGCGGCCTCCGAGGACTACAGTCCGCACCACTCGCCGTTCCAGTACTACAAGTCGACGTCCAACCCGCACCACCTGGCCCCGCAGTCCGTCGCCGAGATCGGGCACAACGGCCGCGCGAACCACAACTACGACCTGACCGACTTCGACGCCGCCCTGAAGGCCAACAACCTTCCCGCGGTGAGCTTCCTGAAGGCGGCCGAGTACCAGGACGGGCACGCGGGCTACTCCGACCCGGCCGACGAGCAGAACTTCCTGATCAAGGAGATCAACGCCCTTCAGCGGTCGCCCGAGTGGAAGTCGACAGCGGTCGTGCTCGCCTACGACGACTCCGACGGCTGGTACGACCACGTCTCCTCGAAGGTGCTGAACGGCTCCACGGACTCCACCGTCGGCTCCA
Organism: Streptomyces sp. NPDC088350; assembly: GCF_044753545.1. NCBI lineage: Bacteria > Bacillati > Actinomycetota > Actinomycetes > Kitasatosporales > Streptomycetaceae > Streptomyces > Streptomyces sp. NPDC088350. The sequence goes on from NZ_JBIVNL010000005.1 coordinate 570,739, forward strand.
ACGGCAAGGCCGTCGACAGCCCCGCCTGCCAGTCCGGCCCGGCCGCCAAGAGCGGCTACGCGGACCGCTGCGGACCGGGCACCCGGCAGCCCCTGCTGGTCGTCTCGCCGTACAGCAAGGTCAACAAGATCGACCACACCGCCACCGAGCAGGCGTCGATCACGCAGTTCATCGAGGACAACTGGCGCACGGGCCGGATCGGTGACGCGTCCTTCGACAAGAGGGCGGGCAGCCTCGCCGGCATGTTCGACTTCAAGCACCCGAACGACAAGCAGGTGCTGCTGAACGCGAACGGTTCCGTGAAGTCGGTGAAGCGGATCCCGCACTACTCCCAGACGTCGTCGACGGCCACCAAGGCCCCGTACCCGGCGTACGTCCAGGACCTGAAGGCGCAGAACGTCGCCGCCAGCACCGACTCCTCCACGGCCCTGCCGGTCGCGATCGGCGCGGGCCTGCTCACGGCGGTGGGAGCGACCACGGCGTTCGCCGTGTACCGCCGCAGGACGCGGACCGCGTCCCTGTAAGTCAGGGCGAACCGGGGCCGGTTGCCCCGTGCCGAGGGCGGTGAGGACGATCTCCTCGCCGCCCTCCGGCGTGTCGGCGGCGGCCTGATCGCCCCGGTTCCACGCGGCGGCGCCTGCCCCTACACTGGCAGCCCACGAGGTACCGGGTGACCTGCGAGAACAGGTCGGTCGAGCCGACCCGCCGGAGTGAGGAGCGACCCCCCTTGTTCTACTACCTCCTGAAATACGTCGTTCTGGGTCCTTTGCTCAGGCTGGTCTTCCGGCCCCGGATCGAGGGCCTCGACCACATACCGGAGACGGGCCCGGCGATCGTCGCCGGCAACCACCTGTCGTTCTCGGACCACTTCCTGATGCCGGCGGTCCTCAAGCGCCGGATCACCTTCCTCGCCAAGGCCGAGTACTTCACCGGCCCGGGGGTCAGAGGCCGCCTCACCGCGACCTTCTTCCGCAGCGCGGGCCAGATCCCGGTCGACCGCTCCGGCAAGGACGCGGGCCAGGCCGCGATCCGCGAGGGCCTCGGCGTCCTGAGCAAGGGCGAGCTGCTCGGCATCTACCCGGAGGGCACCCGCTCCCACGACGGCCGCCTCTACAAGGGCAAGGTCGGCGTGGCGGTGATGGCCCTGCAGGCCCAGGTACCCGTCATCCCCTGCGCGATGATCGGCACCTTCGAGGCCCAGCCGCCCGGCAAGGTCATCCCCAACATCCACCCGGTGACGATCCGCTTCGGCAAGCCTCTCGACTTCTCCCGCTACGAGGGCATGGAGAACGAGAAGGCGATCCTGCGTGCCATCACCGACGAGATCATGTACGCCATCCTCAAGCTCTCCGAGCAGGAGTACGTCGACCAGTACGCGGCGGTCGCGAAGGCGGAGCAGGCGGCTGCGGCGAAGGAACGCAAGTTCCCGCGCCTGCCGCTGAGTTGAGGGCGATCGAGCTGACGTGAGCGAGGGGCGACCGGTGGAGAACCGGCCGCCCCTCGTCACGTACGACTACTACAGCTACCGCTACCGCTACCGGTTACGGCACCGGCGTCGCGTGCGGGGTGCACGTCACGTCGGCGGCGTCGAGCTTGCCGGTCAACAGGTAGGTGTCCACACGGGAGTTGATGCACGGGTTGACCAGGCCGGTCACACCGTGGGAGCCCGCGTCCTTCTCGGTGATCAGGCGGGAGCCCTTGAAGCGCTTGTGCAGGTCGACGGCGCCCGGGTACGGCGTGGCGGCGTCACGCGTGGACTGCACGATGAGGACCGGCGGCAGGCCCTTGCCGGTCCTGACCTCGACCGGGGACTGCTGCTTGACGGGCCAGGTGGCGCACGGCAGGTTCATCCAGGCGTTGGCCCACGTCATGAACGGGTACTGCTTGTTGAGCTCCGTGTTGTCCTTGTCCCACTTCTTCCAGCTGGTGGGCCACTTGGCGTCGGTGCACTCGACGGCCGTGTAGACGGCGTTGCCGTTCTCCGAGGTGATGTTGCCCGCGGTGTCCGACAGGTCGGGCGAGGCCGCGTCGATCAGCGCCTGGGTGTCTCCGGCGAAGTACTTGCTGAAGACGGTGGCGACCGGCACCCACGAGGAGTCGTAGTACGGGGCGCTCTGGAAGAAGCCGATCAGCTCGGCCGGGCCGACGACCCCGCCGAGGGGGCTCTTCTTCGCGGTGGCGCGCAGTTCCAGCCACTTCGCCTGGACGGCGGCGCGCGTGGTGCCGAGGTGGAAGGCCGCGTCGTTCTTCGCGACCCAGTCCTCCCAGTCCTTCCAGCGGCCCTCGAAGGCGACGTCCTGGCCCAGGTTGGCCTCGTACCAGATGTTGTCGCGCGCCGGGTCGACGACACTGTCGACGATCATCCGGCGGACGTGGCTCGGGAACAGCGTGCCGTAGACGGCGCCGAGGTAGGTGCCGTAGGAGACGCCGAGGTAGTTGAGCTTCTTCTCGCCGAGGGCGGCGCGGATGACGTCGAGGTCGCGCGCGGTGTTCGGCGTGGTCATCTGCGCGAGCATGGTGCGGCCGGTGCGCGCGGCGCAGCCGTCGGCGTACTCACGGGCCAGCTTGCGCTGCGCGGTCTTGTCGGCCTCGGTGTCCGGTACCGGGTCCGCCTTGGGCGCCTTCACGAACTCCTGCGGGTCGACGCAGGAGATGGGCGCCGAGTGGCCGACACCGCGCGGGTCGAAGCCCACGAAGTCGTACGCCTTGGACGTGTTGACCCACAGCGGGTTCTTGGTGGTGACACGGCGCGGGAAGCGCATTCCGGAGCCGCCCGGACCGCCGGGGTTGTAGACGAGCGCGCCCTGGCGCTCCTCCTTCGTGCCCGTGCTGCCGATGCGGTCGACGGCAAGCTTGATCGTCTTGCCGTTGGGCTTCGTGTAGTCGATCGGCACGGTGACCCAGCCGCACTGGATCGGCTTCTCGAAACCCCAGTCGGCGGGGCAGTCCTGCCAGTTGATCCCGGCCTTGGCGGCGCGGGCGGCGGCGATCGCGGCACCGTGGGCTGCCGCACGGTCCTGCCCGTGACCTGCCGCCTGGTTGGTCTGCGCGTTCGCCGTGGGTGCCACGACGGCGCCGGCTATCAGTGCCGCCGCCGCGAATCCGGCCGAACCGAACGCCATTACCCGGCTCTTCGGTCTGATGTGCCTCAAGTGGGCCCCTCCCCGTTCATAGTCGCGAAATGGTCTCGGAGGATCCTCGCGGCTGTGAGCCACCTGAGAACAGAGGCAGTTGACCTTCTTTACCAATCCGATAAGCGGAAACCCGCGTACCGCTCAGCGGATACTCACCCGAGCGACGCCAACGCCTCGTCCAGCACCCTCCGCAACCGCAGCCCGTCCGCCGCGACAGCCGTCACCAACGCGGCGGGACCGGCGAGCGGCACGAGGGCCGCGTACTCCCCCAGCATGCGCGCCGCGACCGGCTCCTGGGTGAACTCCGGCCGTACGACGAGGAGTTGCCCCACCGCGCGATGTCCCGCGAGGACGGCGGGCCCGTCCCAGCCGCCCGGCGCTCCGGGCCCGCACGCCAACTCCTGGTCCAGCACGGTCCGTCCGGCGATCCGCAGCGTCAGCCGGCTGGTGAGCCGTCCGGGTTCCTCACCGGCCCGCCCGAGCACCTGCTCCTCGCGCAGCACGAGCCGCGCGGAGGCGGCGAGGTCGACGCGGGTGGTGACGTGCAGGTCGCTCCCGCGCACGGAGATCAACTGCTCCGGCAGCCAGTGCAGTTCACCGTCCTCGGCAACGTCGATCCGCACGTCGTACCGCGACTCCCCCTTCGTCTGCCCGGGCAGCGCGATGGTCGCGGCGGCCGAACCGACCCGCAGCCGGGCCCCGCGCTCCACATCCGCCTCCACGGCGAAGTGATCCCCGCCGAGCGGCCCGCTCATGGCCCCGACGAGCATGACCCGCGCCTCGGTTCCGCTCGCCCGGGTCCGCCGTAGCGCGAGCGGCCCGTCCCCCTCCAGCACGGGCAGCGCGGTACCGCCCCGCCCGTCCTCCCGGGCGACGATCCGAGCGGTGGCCCGGACCCCGCTCACGATCACGCCACCCACGCGGCGAGTTGCGCACGCACCCAGGCGGCGACGTCGGCTACCCCTGCCTCGGTCCGCAACGACTGGAAGACGACGGGCAGTTCGGCCCGCTGGGCTTTGGCGTCGGCGGCCATCCGCCCCAGATCGGAACCGACGTACGGCGCGAGGTCGGTCTTGTTGACGACCAACAGATCGGCGGTGGTGACCCCGGGCCCGCCCTTGCGCGGGATGTCGTCCCCGCCGGCGACGTCGATCACGAAGATCTGCGCGTCGACGAGTCCCTTGGAGAAGGTCGCGGTGAGGTTGTCCCCACCGGACTCCACCAGGATCAGATCCAACGGCCCGACCTCGTCCTCCAGATCCTCGACCGCTTCGAGATTCGCGGAGATGTCGTCCCGGATCGCCGTGTGCGGGCAGGCCCCCGTCTCCACGGCGCTGATCCGCTCGGGCGGCAACACGGCCTCCCTGAGCAGGAATTCGGCGTCCTCGCGGGTGTAGATGTCGTTGGTGACGACGGCGAGGGACAGTTCGTCGCGCAGGGCCCGGCAGAGCGCGGCGACGGTAGCGGTCTTGCCCGAGCCGACGGGCCCGCCGAGCCCGATACGCAGGGCCCTGCGACTACCGTCGGGGCGGCGAGCGTCGGCGCTGACGGCGGCGGGGCCGTCGTGGGTGTGGTCGAGGTGCATGAGTGCGGCTCCTTACGTGTTTCTACGGTGCTTACGGCCCCGGTTTCTACTGTGCTGACGGCCCCGGCACCTTTCATCCAGGTCGGCACCATCCAGCGCCGGCACCTTTCCATCCGGGCCGGCACCATCCAGCTCCGACACCCTTTCCATCCGGGCCGGCACCATCCAGCTCCGACACCCTTTCCATCGGGGCCGACACCATCCAGCCCGTCCGGCGTTTGAGGACGAGGCCCCTTCAGGGCCGATCGGGGGGCTGGGGGCGGAGCCCCCAGCAACGGCGCGCAGTCCCTCCGTCACGACGCGAACAACCGCACAGCCCAAGCGGCATGCGCCTCCGCCCCGATCTCCAGCAACGGCGCGGACGCACACGGCAACACGTCGACCCCCTCGTCGAGAACACGCCGGGCCACCTCCGCCGCCCGGTCGGCGACCAGGTCCAACTCCGGCGCCAACCGGGCCAGTACAGCCGTAGCGTCGAACGGATCGAGACTCAGCAACCGCACCGTCGCGGACGCCGCCCCACTCACGCTCTCGTAGACCGCGCAGTAAGCCGCGTCCTCGGGCCCCAGCCCAGCCGCCCGAGCCACCAGCCCCAACACCACCGGCTGATGCGCCCCCTTGGGGAACTCCCGCGCGAGGGCGTCCAGTTCGGCCGACGGCCAGGTCGCCCGCGCGGCCCGCATCAACTGCCGCCCGAGTTTCCGCCCGGCCACCCGCAACGCGGGCGAGGGCGTCCGCGCATCCGCGGCGGCGTCCAACTCCACCGGATCGACACCGAGTACGGCAGCGGCGGCGAGGGCGGCCGACACGAGCCCGGCCGTATGCAACCGCCCCCGGCAGAAGTCGCCGAGGCTCGCCGCCCCGGTGATCCGCCCGGCCTTGACCGCCGCCTCCGCCCCGCCGGAGTGCGCGTGCCCTCCGGCGGGAAAGCGCCCGTCGGCGAGAACGAGCAGCGCCGCCCTGCTCATGAGACCCACCTCATCGGAACCCCCTCATCAGAAGAGGAAGTACCGCTGGGCCATGGGCAGTTCGGCCGCCGGAGTCGCCTCGACCAGCTCCCCGTCGATGTGCACGGCGAAGCTGTCGGGGTCGACCTGGACGCGTGGCCGGGCGTCGTTCTCCCGCATGTCGGCCTTGGTGACCCCGCGCGTGGACTCGATGGCGACGAACTTCTTGCCGAGGTCGAGCCGCTCGGGCAGCCCGTCCTCGATCGCCAACTGCGCGACGAAGTTGAAGGAGTTGGCGGCCGGCGCCCGTCCGATCGCCCCGAACATCGGGCGGGGCAGGATCGGCTGCGGGGTCGGGATGGACGCGTTGGCGTCGCCCATCTGCGCGTACGCGATCTGTCCGCCCTTGATCACGAGGTGCGGCTTGACACCGAAGAACGCCGGTTGCCACAGCACGAGGTCGGCGAGCTTGCCGGTCTCGACGGAGCCGACCTCGCGAGCGAGGCCCTGCGCGAGGGCGGGGTTGATCGTGTACTTGGCGACATAGCGCCGTACGCGATGGTTGTCCGCGCGCCCGTCGCCCGGCAGTGCGCCCCGCCGCCGCTTCATCACGTGCGCCGTCTGCCAGGTCCGCAGGATCACCTCGCCCACGCGCCCCATCGCCTGCGCGTCGGAGGAGATGATCGAGATGGCGCCGAGGTCGTGGAGGATGTCCTCCGCGCCGATCGTGGACGGGCGGATGCGGGACTCGGCGAAGGCCAGGTCCTCGGGGACCGCCGGGTTGAGGTGGTGGCAGACCATCAGCATGTCGAGGTGTTCCTCGGCGGTGTTGACGGTGTAGGGCCGGGTCGGGTTGGTGGAGCTGGGCAGCACGTGCGGCTCGGAGACCACGGTCATGATGTCGGGCGCGTGCCCGCCGCCCGCACCCTCGGTGTGGTACGCGTGGATGCCGCGTCCGGCGATCGCGGCGAGGGTGTCGCCGACGAACCCGGCCTCGTTCAACGTGTCGGTGTGGATGGCGACTTGGACGCCCGTGCGGTCGGCGACGGTGAGCGAGGCGTCGATGACGGCCGGGGTCGAGCCCCAGTCCTCGTGCAGCTTCAGGCCGAGCGCGCCGCCGCGGATCTGGGACATCATCGCCTCGTGCGAGACGGTGTTGCCCTTGCCGAGGAAGCCGATGTTGAGCGGGTACTGCTCCATCGCCGCCATCATCCGGGCCAGATGCCAGGGGCCGGGCGTCACGGTGGTCGCCTTGGAGCCCTCGGCCGGTCCGGTGCCGCCGCCGACCAGCGTGGTGACCCCGGCGGAGAGCGCCTCGTCGGCGATCTGCGGACAGATGAAGTGGACGTGCGCGTCCACGGCGCCGGCCGTGAGGATGCGTCCGTTCCCGGCGATGACCTCGGTCTCGGGGCCGATCACCAGGTCGGGGTGGATGCCGTCCATGGTGTCGGGGTTGCCGGCCTTGCCGATGCCGGTGATCCGGCCGTCGCGGATGCCGACGTCGGCCTTGACGATGCCCCAGTGGTCGACGATGACGGCGCCGGTGATGACGGTGTCGGGGGTGCCGTCCGCGCGCGTGGCACGCGCCTGGCCCATGGACTCGCGGATGACCTTGCCGCCGCCGAACACGGCCTCGTCACCGGCGAGTCCGGGACCGCCGGAGCGGTCCTCCTCGATCTCGATCAGCAGATCGGTGTCGGCGAGCCGGATACGGTCGCCGGTGGTCGGCCCGAAGAGGTCCGCGTACGCGGCACGGGAGATCTCAGGCATCGAGGGCACCTCCGGTCTCCCCGCGCAGTCCGGGCACGACACGGGCGCCGACCAGCGGGACGAGTTCGACGTCGACGGGAATCCCCGGCTCGAAGCGCACGGCCGTGCCGGCGGCGACATTGAGCCGCTTGCCGCGGGCCGCGGCGCGGTCGAACGCGAGGCCGGGGTTGGCCTCGGCGAAGTGGTAGTGGGAGCCGACCTGGACGGGCCGGTCGGCGGCGTTGAGGACGGTCATCCGTGTGACCTCGCGGCCCGCGTTGTAGACGATCGGGTCGTCCGCGAACAGGAACTCTCCGGGAATCATGGCGTCGCTCCCCTTCGTCAGACGATCGGGTCGTGGACGGTGACGAGCTTGGTGCCGTCCGGGAAGGTCGCCTCGACCTGCACGTCGTGGATCATCTCGGGGATGCCCTCCATGACGTCGTCCCTGGTGAGCAGCTTGCGCCCGGAGGACATCAGCTCGGCGACGGTACGGCCGTCCCGGGCGCCTTCGAGGATGTGCGACGTGATGAGGGCGATCGCCTCGGGGTGGTTCAGCCTCAGACCACGGGCCCGGCGCTTCTCGGCCACGTCGGCCGCCACATGGATCAGCAGCCTCTCTTGCTCGTGCGGGGTCAGTTGCACGCTCCCACCTCACAGTCCTCGCTCCGGACCGTGCGGGGTCCGGCTGCCGCAGCCCCCGGTCAAAGTGCCTGGTGGCGTGGATCGGCAGGCTAGTTGGACCGGGTTTCAAGCAAGTTAACCGAGCTGTGATCAGGGCAATCACATCTACGCCCGTAGAGCGGTCCCCCACTACGCGGGATTGACCCCCCGGTGTTCGGCCGCGATACCGAACCGCTGGTGTTCGCGGGGAGCGGACGCGACCTCACGCACGACGGAGACGGCACTGATCACCCGCTCCTCGCCGGACCGGTCCAGTTCGTCCAGTCGCTCCAGGTCGGCGGCGGAGACAAGGGCGACAAGCGGCTTCCCGTGCCGCGTCACGACGACGCGCTCACCGCCGTACACCACCCGGTTGATCAGGTCGGCGAGCTCAGCCCTGGCTTGCGTCACCGGAATCTCGTAGGCCATGGGCCCATCATACGTTCCATACGTCCTGTACATTTTGTACAGAGCAAGCCAGAGTAGAGCCAGTCAGCGAGGGGCTACGCCAATGACCCGACCGTCCGCCCGCCATGTCCTGCCCGAGTTCACCGAGCGCACCAGCGCCGGGCACCGGACCCTCGATCCGTACGCGAAGCTGCTGGAGGAGCGGATCGTGTTCCTCGGGACGCCGATCGACGACATCTCGGCGAACGATGTGATGGCCCAGTTCATGCACCTCGAGTACCAGGCGCCGGACCGGGACATCTCGCTGTACATCAACTCGCCCGGCGGATCGTTCACCGCGATGTCGGCGATCTACGACACGCTCCGGTTCGTCAGTTGCGACGTGGAGACGGTCTGTCTGGGCCAGGCCGGCTCGTCCGCGGCGGTGCTGCTGGCGGCGGGCACACCGGGCAAGCGGTCCGCGCTGCCGGGTGCGCGGGTGGTGATCCACCAGCCCGCGTTCACCGAGCCGGTCCAGGGTCAGGCGAGTGATCTCGTCATCCAGGCACAGGAGTTGGCGCGCTCACGGGCCCAACTGGAGGAAATACTCGCCCTGCACACGGGCCGGACGGTGGAGCAGGTGAGCGCGGACATCGAGCGGGACCGGATCATGAACGCCCAACAGGCCCTGGAATACGGGCTGGTGGACCGGATCGTGTCCACCCGCAAGTCCTCGCTGACCGAGCCGGGCGGGGAGTGAGCCGACGATGCTGCCGCCGGAACTTCCGCCGCTGCCCGCACTGACGCGCGCCGAGGGCGAGTTGATCGACCGTTACCTGGATGTGGCCGATCTGCTGGGCCGTATCAACCCGGCGCACCACGGGGACACGTACCGTGGACTGCGGGCCGCCCAGGCGCTGGTGGCCAAGGCCACGCAGTTGCGGGACGCGCTGGCGCTGATGCACCAGCGGGGCGAGACCGAGTTGCACGCCCCCACGCTGGCGCGTGCGCTGCGCGTACTGGACGGGGAGCGCCGCACGGCGCGCGTCACCATCCCCGCGCCCTCCGACAGTTGAGAGGCGCACGGCCGTCCGGGGCGGGGATGAAACGGGCCGAACGACGTACCGCCGATCGACGTAGTCGCCGCTCCGTCGGTACCGCCGTCCGGGTCACGCAGCACGCGTAGCCCGGGGGCCGGGAGAGGTGTTCCCGTGCTGGTCCGAGCGTCGCACCCCCTCGGCACTCCTTCGAACACCGATATGTTCAGCCGAACGGGTGAGTGGTGAGTAACCCCACAAATCCCCGATTCCGTTGGGCTTTTCGGACATTCATAGGTGAAGATCCCTGTCTGACGACAAGACCCCGCCGCAGCGGCGGGGCGATCCGGGCGGACGCCGAGCCCTACCGCCGCCGGGATGACAGGTCGACAGGATTGCATCGGTAGGAGTGGAGGACCCAGGCACGACGGGTCGCCGGGACGGTCACGCCATGACCGGGTCGAGCAGCCCTTGGGGTGAAGCCGCGAGTGTGCGGCCGGGCAACTTTGTCAGCCCGAATCCGACAGGTCATCCTTCACAGGCGGCTGACGAAGGGTTGCGCATGACTGCGCTCAATCGTGTCCCGTCGCTGATGGTCCGAGCCGGTACGGCCTCGGCCTTCGCCATCGCCGCCGTTGGCGGTTCCGTCGTGATACCGGGCGTCGCATCCGACGCCGCGGCCGCGACACCCGCGACGAAGGCACTCCAGGTCGCGGCGTCCAAGAAGGGCGCCCCGTACAGGTACGGGGCCACCGGACCGGGCCGCTTCGACTGCTCCGGGCTCACGCTGTACTCGTACAAGAAGGCAGGCAAGAAGCTGCCCCGTACGGCCGCCCAGCAGTACAACAAGACCCACCACATCTCGGCCGGTAGCCGCAAGGCCGGGGACCTCGTCTTCTTCCACTCGGGCTCCAGCGTCTACCACGTCGGCATCTACGCCGGCGGGGGAAAGATCTGGCACGCCCCGAAGACCGGGGACGTGGTGCGGTTGCAGAAGATCTGGACCAAGAGCGTCTGGTACGGCCGGGTCAGCTGACCCGTGCTGAAACTCCCGAGGGGGTGGCGGTCTCCTGACGGACCGCCACCCCCTCGGGTGTCCAGAGGCCTTCGCCATGTCTCTCTACGGCTCCTGCTGACCCGCAGCGGTCACCGGCCGGGCCGGTACCGTCCAGGGCACCTCGATGGAGACCGTCTTGCCGCCCTCCCGGGTGGCCCTGACCTTGAGTTTGCCGCCGCACTCCGCGGTCAGCCAGCGGATGATGACCATGCCGCGGCCGTTGTCCTGCTGGACCGCCGCGGGCAGGCGTTTGGGGAAGCGCGGGTGGCTGTCGGTGACCCCGATGCGCAGCTGCTCGTCACGCTCCAGCTCGATGTCCACCGTGAAGGTGGGTGACTGCCCGAAGGTGTGCTGTACGGCGTTGGTGGCCAGTTCGGAGACGATGAGACGGATGGTGTCGGCGGCCTCCGTGTCCGTCGGCAGTCCCCATTCCGCGAGGGTCCCGACCACGTAGGAGCGGGCGGTGGAGACCGAGGCGGGATCGCTCGGCAGAGTGACGGATGCTTCCAGATGGTCTGCCATGGCGCGGTCGTCCCTTTCCCGCGGGACCGGTGTCCGACACGGAGCGGATGGTTCGAGTACGGTCCCGGACTGGTGCTTCTTCGCCAGACTGCCATTACCGCGTCGCCAACGGTGCCGATCCACCAAGATATGCATATATCTGTCGCTCGAAGCGGTGAACTCTGCGAACCCGGACTCTATTTGGGCGACTCGGAAGGAGTAAGGAGAAACCCATGCAGTACGGTCCCGCGGTGCGCCGCCGGAAACTGGGTGCCGAACTGCGCGCGCTGCGCGCGGGAGTGGGGCTCACCAGCGGTGAGGCGGCCCGGCTGGTCGGCTGGCACCAGTCGAAGGTGAGCCGGATCGAGACCGGCGCGAGTGGCGTGAAAGCGCCCGACGTCCGGTTACTTCTGGACGCCTATCAGGTCGGCGACGCACAACTCCGCGACATGCTGCTGGTGTTGGCGGGTTCCGACGACGGCGGCGGCCGGCACCACTGGTGGCACGCCTACCGCGGTGTACTGCCGCCCGCCTACCGGGACTTCATCAGCCTGGAGTCACAGGCCAGCACCATCCGCACGCTGGAGACGTCGGTGGTCCCCGGGCTGTTGCAGACGCCCGAGTACGCGCGGGCGGTGACCCGGGCCGCCGTGGGAGGGCTCGACAACGACGGGCCCGAGCGGCTCGACGCGCTGGTGCAGGTGCGGCTGGCCCGGCAGGACGTGCTGCGGATGGACCCGCCGCTGGCACTGAGCGTGGTCCTCGACGAGGCGGTGTTGCGCCGGGAGGTCGGCGGGCCGGGTGTGATGGCACGTCAGCTGGAGCGGCTCGTGGAGGCGGCCCACCTGCCCCAAGTGAGGCTTCAGGTCTTGCCGTTCGCCGCAGGAGCGCACATCGGTATCACCGGACCTTTCGTTATCTTCTCCTTTCCGAGCACTTCTGATCTGGACGTGGTTGTTCTCGACCACTTGACGAGTAGCCTCTACCTCGAACGGAAAGAAGACCTAGAGGCCTACAGCGAGGCCTTCAACACCCTTCAGTTCCACGCCCTTTCGACCGAGGATTCGTTGGATTACATCGCCGGGATAGGTGACGGCGCGTAAGGAGGCACCATGTCTGCACTGCCTCGGAACGTACCTTCCAGTACCGATCTGCATGGTGTGCGGTGGCTGCGCAGCAGCTACAGCACGGGAGCGAACAACTGCGTCGAGGCGGCCCGTCCGCGCTCGGGCCCCGGCTCGGGGCTGCTCGCCGTACGCGACTCGAAGGACCAGGAAGGACCCGCCCTGCTCTTCTCCCCCGAGAGCTGGACTGGCTTCCTCACCGCGTTCCACTGATCGGTTCCCCCGTCAGCGGCACACGACCGTGTCACGCCGACTCATGGTCGCGTCTCGCCGATCACACGTACAGCGCGTTCGATCTCCGCCCCGGAGAGGTCCGCTCGGGCGGTCAGCCTGAGCCGTGAGATGCCGTCGGGCACGGAAGGAGGACGGAAGCAGCCCACGGCCAGCCCTGCCGTACGGCAGTCGGCCGCCCATTGCACGGCCGCCTCCGGGGACGGCGCGCGCACCGACACCACCGCGGCGTCCGGACGTACCGCTTCCAGACCCGCGGCGGTCAGCCGCGCGTGCAGTTCACCCGCCACGGCGCGGGCCCGTGCGGCCCGCCCGGGCTCGCGCCGCAGCAGGGTGAGCGCCGCCAGCGCGGCACCCGCCGCCGCCGGCGCGAGTCCCGTGTCGAAGATGAACGTCCGTGCCGCGTTGACCAGATGGTCGATCACTCGGGCCGGCCCGAGCACGGCTCCGCCCTGACTGCCGAGCGACTTGGACAGGGTGACCGTCACGACCACGTCCTCGGCCCCCGCGAGCCCCGCCGCGTACGGCGCCCCGCGCCCGCCGTCGCCCAGCACCCCGAGCCCGTGCGCGTCGTCGAGCAGCAGCCCCGCCCCGTGCTCCCGGCACGCCTCGGCGAGCGCGCCCACCGGCGCCGCGTCCCCGTCCACGGAGAACACCGAGTCGGACACGACGACGGCCTGCCCGTCGTGCGTCCGCAGCGCCTTGCGCACGCCGTCCGGATCGGCGTGTCCTACGACCTGGGTGGCGCCCCGGGCCAGCCGGCAGCCGTCGATGAGCGAGGCGTGGTTGCCCGCGTCGGAGACGATCAGCGAGCCGTGCGGCGCGAGCGTGGTGACCGCGGCGAGGTTGGCCGCGTAGCCGGAGGAGAAGACGAGGGCCGCCTCGAAGCCGCAGAACTCGGCCAGTTCACGCTCCAGTTGGACGTGCAATTCGGTCGTTCCGGTGACGAGCCGCGACCCGGTCGCACCGCCGCCCCAGGTCCGCGCCGCCGCGGCGGCCCCCTCGACGACCTCCGCGTGGTGGGCAAGACCCAGGTAGTCGTTGCTCGCGAGATCGAGGAGCGGCGAGTCGGCGGGACGGGGGCGCAGGGTCCGTACGAGCCCGGCGCGGCGGCGCTGCTCCGCCTGGTCGTCGATCCAGCCGAACGCCATGGTTCCTCCGGGGCTTTTGTAGGCAGTGCACAGACACTAATCGGACGACCAGCCGCCCAGGATGTGGCAATACCCACACGTCGAACCCTGTCTCTTGTCCGATCTCTCCTTGGCCGCGGGCGGTCCCGTAGGACAGGATCGGGCCTCATGGACCTGCTGAACACGCTCGTGGACAAGGGGCTTCGGCGCGAGCTGCCGACCCGCGAGGAAGCACTCGCCGTGCTCGCCACCTCCGACGACGACCTGCTGGATGTCGTGGCCGCGGCCGGAAAGGTGCGCCGGCACTGGTTCGACCGACGGGTGAAGCTCAACTATCTCGTCAACCTCAAGTCCGGACTGTGCCCCGAGGACTGCTCGTACTGCTCGCAGCGGCTCGGTTCCAAGGCCGACATCCTGAAGTACACGTGGCTGAAACCCGACGACGCCTCGAAGGCCGCGGCGGCCGGTGTGGCGGGTGGCGCCAAGCGGGTCTGTCTGGTGGCCTCCGGCCGGGGTCCGACCGACCGGGACGTGGACCGGGTCGCGGGCACCATCAAGGCGATCAAGGACCAGAACGAGGGCGTCGAGGTGTGCGCCTGCCTCGGCCTGCTCTCCGACGGCCAGGCCGACCGGCTGCGCGAGGCCGGCGCGGACGCCTACAACCACAACCTCAACACGTCCGAGTCGACGTACGGCGACATCACGACCACCCACACGTACGCCGACCGCGTCGACACCGTGCAGAAGGCGCACGCGGCCGGCCTGTCCGCCTGCTCCGGTCTGATCGCCGGCATGGGCGAGACGGACGAGGACCTGGTGGACGTCGTCTTCTCCCTCCGCGATCTCGACCCGGACTCGGTGCCGGTGAACTTCCTGATCCCGATGGAGGGCACCCCGCTCGCCCAGGAGTGGCACCTCACCCCGCAGCGGTGTCTGCGCATCCTCGCGATGGTGCGGTTCGTGTGCCCGGACGTCGAGGTGCGCATCGCGGGCGGCCGTGAGGTCCACCTGCGCACGATGCAGCCCCTCGCGCTGAACCTCGCCAACTCGATCTTCCTCGGCGACTACCTCACCAGTGAGGGCCAGGCCGGCCACGCCGACCTGGAGATGATCGCGGACGCGGGCTTCGAGGTGGAGGGCGCGGGCGAGGTGACGCTGCCGGAGCACCGGACGGCTGTGGCGGCGGGCGGGTGCGGTTCGCACGAGAGCGCGGGCTGCGGGTCGCACGAAGGTGCCGGGTGCGGTTCGCAGGAGGGCGCCGGGTGCGGTGGGCACGAGGGCACCGGAGTCTGCGGTTCCGCTCCCGCCTCTACGTCCGCTCCCGTGCCGCAGGTCGACGAGGTGCGCCGGGACCTGGTCGCCGTACGCCGTCGAGGTGCCGGAACGGATCTCGCGCCCAATGCCTGACCCGACCGGCGGCGTGCCCATCGCCGAGCTGCTGGAACTGGACCGGCGGCACGTCTGGCATCCGTACGGCCCGATGCCCGGCCGCGTCGAACCGCTCGTCGTGGAGTCGGCGAGTGGGGTGCGGCTCCGGCTCGCGGACGGCTCGGGAGAGCTGGTCGACGGGATGTCGTCCTGGTGGTCGGCGATCCACGGCTACAACCACCCCGTGCTCAACGAGGCCGCGCGTGAGCAGCTCGGCCGGATGAGCCATGTGATGTTCGGCGGGCTCACGCACGAGCCCGCCGTACGGCTGGCGAAGCTCCTTGTCGATTTGTCTCCCGACGGCCTGGAGCATGTCTTCCTGGCCGACTCGGGCTCGGTGTCGGTCGAGGTCGCGGTGAAGATGTGCCTCCAGTACTGGCGCTCGCTCGGCCGCCCGGCCAAGCAGCGCCTGCTGACCTGGCGCGGCGGCTACCACGGCGACACCTGGCAGCCGATGTCGGTGTGCGACCCCGAGGGCGGGATGCACGAGCTGTGGGCGGGAGTGCTGCCGCAACAGCTCTTCGCGGACGCGCCTCCGGCGGAGTACAACGAGCCGTACGCCGACCATCTGCGCGAGCTGATCGGGCGGCACGCGCACGAACTGGCCGCGGTGATCGTGGAACCGGTGGTGCAGGGTGCGGGCGGGATGCGGTTCCACTCCCCCGCGTATCTGCGGGTGCTGCGCGAGGCGTGCGACGCGCACGACGTGCTGCTGGTGTTCGACGAGATCGCGACGGGTTTCGGCCGTACGGGAGCCTTGTTCGCGGCGGACCACGCGGCCGTCACGCCCGACGTGATGTGCGTGGGCAAGGCGCTGACCGGCGGCTATATGACGATGGCGGCGACGCTGTGCACGTCACGCGTGGCGGACGGCATCTCGCGCGGCGAGGTACCGGTCCTCGCCCACGGCCCCACGTTCATGGGCAACCCGCTGGCGGCGGCCGTGGCCTGCGCGTCGATCGAACTCCTCCTGAACCAGGACTGGCTGGCGGAGGTCAAGCGCATCGAGACGGCCCTGCGGGAGGGCCTGGCCCCGGCTTCGGGAATCCCCGGCGTCCGGGACGTCCGCGTCCTCGGCGCCATCGGAGTGGTCCAACTCGACCACTCCGTCGACATGAAGGCCGCCACGGACGCGGCCGTACGCGAGGGCGTGTGGCTACGGCCGTTCCGCGACCTCGTCTACACGATGCCGCCGTACGTCACGGGCGACGCCGACCTGGCACGGATCGCCCGCGCGGTGTGCGCGGCGGCACGGGAGGGATGACATGCCGGTACTGGTGATCACGGGCACGGGCACGGAGGTCGGCAAGACGATCGCCACGGCAGCCGTCGCCGCCGCGGCGGTAGCGGCCGGCCGCACGGTGGCCGTCCTCAAGCCCGCCCAGACGGGTCTACGGCCGGACGAGCGCGGCGACGCCGACGAGGTCGCCCGGCTCGTGGGCGCCGTGACGGCGGCCGAACTCGCCCGCTACCCCGAGCCGTTGGCACCCGGCACGGCAGCGCGCCGGGCCGGTATGGCGCCGGTCCGCCCGCACGAAGTGGCGGAAGCGGCGCAGAAGTTGGCCACCGAGCACGATCTGGTGCTGGTGGAGGGCGCGGGCGGACTGCTCGTCCGGTTCGACGCGGAGGGCGGCACGCTGGCGGACGCGGCGCGGTTGCTGGGCGCTCCGGTGCTGGTCGTGGCGTCGGCGGGCCTGGGCACCCTGAACACCACGGAACTGACGGCCCGTGAACTCCGTTCCCGGGGGCTCGACTTGCTGGGCGTGGTGATCGGCGGCTGGCCCACCGAGCCCGATCTGGCGTCGCGTTGCAATGTGGCCGACCTGCCGGAGGTGTCCGAGGTACCGCTGCTGGGTGCGTTGCCGGAGGGGGCGGGGGCGCTCACTCCGGCCGACTTCCGTGCTGCGGCGCCGAGTTGGCTGGCGCCAAGGCTTGACGGGACGTGGGACGCGGAGGGGTTCGGGGTGCGGGAGGCGCCGCCTTCTTGGAAGGGGGGCACGGTTTAGGGGCCGTCCGCCGACTGGCTTCGGGCCCGGCGCGACCCAACGGACCGCCCTCGGCGAACGCAGCACCGCCACGCATCACACGCGACTCCGTCACCTCGATTCGACCCGGTCAGGCCAGGTCAGGTCAGGCCAGGGCTATGAGGCCTCCCCCTCGGCGAGCAACCGCACCAGTTCGATCCGCGACCGGATGCCCAACCGGCTGAACACACCGCGCAGATGGTGGTCGATCGTGCGCGGGCTGAGCGCGAGGCGGACGGCGATCTCACGGTTGGTGGCGCCGTCGGCGGCCATGCGGGCGACCATGAGTTGCTGGGCGGTCAGGCGGGTGGTGGTGGCTCCAGGCGGAGGCAGGGCGGTCGCGCCCACCGGTGTGCCGAGCGCGCGGAGTTCGGCGCGGGCCTGGGCGGCGCAGTGCGGGGCGCCGAAGGACTCGAAGGCCTCCAGCGAGGTGTGCAGCCGGTCGCGGGCCTCGGTGCGCCGGCGCAGTCGGCGCAGGGCGCCGCCCAACAGCAGCTCGGTGCGGGCCCGTTCGAAGTCGCGGGTGCCGCGCGCGTGCAGGTCGAGGGCGGTGCGGTAGTGCTCGACCGCCTCGTCGCCGGGTGCGAGCAGGGCCCGGCAGCGGGCGCTCAGGGCTAGGTCGTCGGGGCTGCGGACGGCGCGTGCCCAGCGGTCGTAGTCGGCGTGTGCGGCGCGGGCGATACGGGTGTCGCCGCTGCGGGCGGCGGCCTCGACGTAGTGCGGGGTGGCCAGGTGCCGGATCGCCCGGTGGCCGTGGCCCGGGCCGAACCCGGCGAGCGCGCGCAACCTGGCCGCCGCCGCGGCGAACCGGCCGCTGCTGAGGTCGAGGTAGGCGAGCGCCCATTGCGCGAGGGCGGCCGGCAGGCCCAGGCCGCGGCCGAGAGCGTAGGAGCGGGCGGCGGCGGCGCGTTCCCGGCAGACGTCGCCGTCTCCGGTGAGCGCCGCGAACATGGCGAGCGCGGCCTGCAGATGACACGCGCCGTTGTCCTGTCCGGTCGCGTGGGCCTGCCACAGGGCGTCCGCCGCGGCCGTCTCGGCGGCCCGTGGACGCCCGGTCCAGAACTCGGCGTAGGCCCGGAACTCCATCGCCTGCGCGACGACCACGGTCGCGCCCCGCGCCCGGGCCGAGGTCGCCGCCCGCACGGTGGCGGTGGTGGCACGGGTGTGGTCGCCGAGCATCAGCGCGGCGATCCCGGCATGGATGAGCAGGGTGGGGTCGCCTCCGGGTCCGCATCTCCCGGCGGCGGCTTTCAACAGGTCCCGCGCGTCCTCGTACCGCCCCTCGCAAGCGGCGGCCAGTCCCCCGAGCGTCCCGTGCGGCACGATCCCGAGCCGGGAGGCGACGGCCGCCGCCTCCCGGCACCGTCTCAGGTCCCCGGTGTAGACGGCGGCCTCGGTGGCCCGGGCGAGAAGGTGAACAGCGTGGTCCGGGGCGGGAGTTCGCGGTACGGCGGAGATGGCGACGGGGGGCGTCCCGGTCGTTCGGGGTGCCGCAGTCGACGGGGCGGTGGCCGCCCGAGGGGATGCGGTCGATCCGGATAGCTCCGTCGATCGGACCGTCCCGGTCGACCGGGGTGCCTCAACCGTTCCGGCAGTCCCGGCCGACCGGCGTGCCCCCGCCGCCCCGGCCGTCTCCGCCGACCTGGGTACCTCGCTCAACGAGCCCGCAGACTCCCCCGACTCCCGCCGCCCCACCGCGATCAGCAGCGCGTCGAACGCCTCCGCCGCGTTCCCCGCCCGCAGCGCGAACACCCCGTTCAACGCGTCGCTGTCCGTCGCGGCGGCGAGTCTTCGGGCCCGGTCGCCCTCTCCGGACTGCCAGGCGTCGCCGGCGGCGCGGTCGAGGAGGCGGGACTGTTCGCGGGGGTCGCGGGAGAGCGCGGCGGCACGTTCGACGAGGGCGCAGGCGAGGGTGTGTTCACCGGTGTCGCGTGCCCGCTGTGCGGCCGTGCGGAGTTCCGCCGTGAGCCGCACGCTGGGGCCGAGCGCGCCCGCACCCCGGTGCCAGGAGCGTCGGGGCGTCTCCCCCTCGGCGCGCAACACCCGTGCCAGCAACCGGTGGACGTCCCGTCGGTCGGCGGGGGACCCGGTCTCGTACGCGGCGATCCTCGTCCACGCGTCGCGGAACACCACACCACCGGCCGTCACTTGCGCGACCCCGGCCGTCTCGGCGGCGTCCAGGGGCCGGGTGTCGAGGCGGCCCGCCGCGACGGCGCGCAGGAAGGCGTGGGTGGCGACCGGGTACTGGTCCGCGGCGGCGAGGAGAAGGAGCAGCCGGGTGTCGTCGGGCAGGGCGCGGATCTCCCGGCGGTGCCGGCTCAGCAACTCCGGTGCCAGGGAGGCCGGTTCGGTCGGGAGGGGGTCGAGGCCCGCGGCCTGGCGTGGGGTCAGGCGCGGGAGGAGTTCGGCGGCGGCGCGCGGATCGCCGTAGGTCGCGCGCAGTACCCGGATGCGGACCCCTTCGGGGAGCGCGGGGTCGAGGGTTCGCCCCGCGTCGGTGCGCGACGGTGGCGAAGTGCGGTCTAGAGAAGTGGGGTTCACCGGAGTCAGCACACAACTGACGTTACTGGCGAGTTAATTCACCCGTAAAGACCGGCGATTTCGCCGATGCGGCGCGCGTAGACCCCCGCTGACACTCCTGACAACCCCACCCGTATCAGGAGGCATCATGCAGCGCCACAAGCGTCGCATCGCCGCGGCCCTGTCGGCCGTGACCACGTCGCTCCTTCTGTCACTCTCCCTGGCCTCGACGCCCGCTCACGCGGCGAGCCACGATCCGATCGTGTTCGTGCACGGGCTGAGCAGTTCGTCGAGCAGCTGGGACGACTGGGTCGCGGACTTCAAGGCCGACGGCTACACCTCGTCCGAGCTGTTCGCGTGGTCCTACGACTGGACGCAGTCGAACGTCACCACGGCCTCCCAGCTGGCCACCGAGGTCAAGAGCGTGCTCGCGCAGACCGGGGCGTCGAAGGTCGACATCGTCGGTCACTCCATGGGGACGCTCAGCTCCCGCTACTTCCTCAAGAACCTGAGCGGCACGTCGTACGTCGATCACTTCGTCTCGGTCGCCGGGGTCAACCACGGCACCTCCATCGCCTCCCTGTGCGGCTGGCTGTACACGTCCTGCAAGGAGATGCAGACGGGGAGTTCGTTCCTCACGGCGCTCAACTCGGGTGACGAGACGCCCGGCAGCGTGTCGTACGCGGCCTACTGGTCGGACTGCGACGCGGCGATCAACCCGGACACCTCGGCCGAGCTGAGCGGCGCGACCAATGTCGACGTCGGGTGCATATCGCACGAGGACATGAACAACGACTACGGCGTCTACCAGCAGGTCCGGGACTTCATCTCCTGATCCCGGCCCGTCCTTCCCCGGCGGCAGCGGGGGTGGTCAAGGGCGGCAGGGGGGACAATCCCGGTAGGGACCGGTTTCGGCCCGGTCCGGTCCGGGAGGTCGCCATGCCGCTACGGTCCGCAGGCTCCGGCACTGTGCCGCGGGACGCCGTCCACCACCCGCTGTTCGCCCGTTACTACGCCCGTGTCAGCGTGGCCGCCGAGTCGCGGTTCGGCATCGCCGGGATGCGCGACCGGCTGCTCGCCGGGCTCTCCGGGCGGGTGATAGAGATCGGGGCCGGGAACGGCCTGAACTTCGCCCACTATCCGAGCGCCGTCTCCGAGGTCGTCGCGATCGAGCCCGAGCGGAGTCTGCGCCGGCTGGCCGTGGAGTCCGCGCGCCGCTCCGAGGTGCCCGTCGACGTGGTGCCGGGCGCGGCGGAGAAGCTGCCCGTCAAGAGCGAGGCCTACGACGCGGTCGTGCTGTCGCTCGTGCTGTGCAGCGTGCGCGACGTACCGCGGACGCTGGCGGAGGTACGGCGGGTGCTGCGGCCCGGCGGAGTCGTGCGGTTCTTCGAGCACGGCCGGGGCGGCGGACCGGCGATGGCGTTCACCCAGCGCGCCCTGGACCGCACGCTGTGGCCACCGCTGAACGGCGGCTGCCATCTGGCCCGCAACCCGGTCGCCGCGCTGCGCACCGCGGGCTTCGAACTCGGGCCGTACCGGCGGGTGTTGATCCCGGAGAAAGGGCCCACGCTGCCCACGTCGCACTGCGTCCTGGGTACCGCCTGGCGCCCTGCCGCCGAAGACTGATCACAGGCTCCACTGGCGCAACTCCTGCGCGATGTCGTCGACCGACGCCTCGCCGCTCTTCACCAACCGGGCCAGATCGCGGACCTGTTCGGGCGAGGTGACGACCTTGAGACCGCTGGCGACGAGGTAGGCGTACGCGACGGCGGAGGCGAAGAGGGCGTTGGAGCGCTCCAACGCGGGAACGTGGATGAGGAGTTGGAGTAAGGAGGCGGCGCGCGCGTACGGGCTGTCGTAGACGGGGACGTCGAATATGTCGGCCTGGTGGCGCGCGACGGCGGCGACGAGCGCGCCCCAGTCGGTGACCTGGGGGTCACCCGGTGTCTTCTGTTCGGCGAGCATCAGCAGCCAGGCGAGGTCGATCCTGAGGTTGTTCAAAGGGATCAGCGGCGGCCTTCGCGGGTGCTCTCCCCGTCGGCGCCGAACTCGTCGGCGAAGACGGACTCGTACTGCTTCATGAAGTCGGCCGCGGCCTCGACGAACGTATGGCCGACCTCGCCGGTGTCCTGTCTGACCAGCTCTTCTATGTACCGGTTGACGCTCATGCCGCGCGCCAGGGCACGTTCACGGGCCGCGCGGGCGGTGCCCTCGTCCACGCGTACGTTCAGCTGGGTCTTCGCCATACCCAGACGCTAGCGCCGGATCGCTAGCACCCGCAAGGCACCCGCCAGGGCTCCTCCGACGGGTGGAGGGTGCCCCTTACACCGGTATCGGGGGCCCGACCTGGGACGGAGACCGCCTCGGTCGTACGGGGGATATCGGCTGTGCGGAGCGTCACACTAGGCTCGGTCCACGAGGGTTTCGGAACGTCCACGAGCGAGGGAATCCCAGGGGGCTGTCTTGTCCACATCTGCTGCGGAGCACGCTCCGGGTCGGGCCTCGGCCGGCGGGAACGCGGCCCGCGCCCGCGGTCTGACCAAGGCGTACGGCTCGGGCGAGACGACCGTGCTCGCCCTGGACTCGGTGGACGTGGACATCGCGCGCGGCCGTTTCACCGCGGTCATGGGCCCCTCGGGCTCCGGGAAGTCCACGCTGATGCACTGCCTGGCGGGGCTCGACAACGTCTCGGCCGGACAGGTGTGGCTCGGCGACACCGAGATCACCGGACTGAAGGACCGCGAGCTGACCCGGCTGCGCCGGGACCGGATCGGGTTCATGTTCCAGTCGTTCAACCTCATCCCGACCCTGAACGCGGCCGAGAACATCACCCTGCCCATGGACATCGCCGGCAAGAAGCCGGACCAGAAGTGGCTGGACCAGGTCATCGACACACTCGGTCTGCGGGACCGGCTGGGGCACCGGCCGTCCCAGCTCTCCGGGGGCCAGCAGCAGCGCGTGGCCTGCGCACGGGCGCTCGCTTCCCGCCCCGAGCTGATCTTCGCGGACGAGCCGACCGGCAACCTCGACTCGCGGGCGGGCCTCGAAGTGCTCGGCTTCCTGCGCGACGCCGTCGACGAACTGGGCCAGAGCGTGGTCATGGTCACCCACGACCCGGGCGCCGCCGCCCACTCCGACGTGGTGCTCTTCCTCGCGGACGGACGGATCGTGGACCAGATGGAGCGGCCCACGGCGGAGGCGGTGCTGCAACGCATGCACCTCTTTTCCGGGGGAAACCCCCAGACCCCCGGGTTCGACCTCGCCCGCAGCCAGTTCGAGGGTCCCTCCGAGAACACGACCGACGTAACCCTCGACAAGGACTGAACCCGTGCTGAAGGCGACCCTCCGGAGCTTCCTCGCGCACAAGGGACGGCTGCTGCTCTCGGCGCTCGCCGTCGTGCTGTCCGTGGCCTTCGTGGCGGGCAGCCTGATCTTCTCCGACACGGTGACCCGCACCTTCGACCGGCTCTTCGCGTCCACCTCCGCCGATGTGACCGTCGAGCCGAGGCAGGACCTCAAGTCCTCGGTGCCCACCGGCGCGACCGAGACCGTGCCCGCCTCGCTGGCCGCGCAGGTGGCGAAGGTGGCCGGGGTCGCCGCGACCCACGCCGACGTGTCCGTGCAGAACATCGTGGTCGTCGACAGCGGGAACAAGTCGGTCGGCCCGACCACGGGCGCCCCCACCATCGCCACCGACTGGTACCTCACCGACCGCAGCCCGGTGAAACTGACCTCGGGGCACCCCCCGCAGGGCGCCGACCAGGCCCTCCTCGACGCGGACACCGCCGACCACAAGCACGTGAAGATCGGCGACACCCTGACCGTGCAGGCGCAGCCCGGCAGCTTCAAGGTCCGGATCGTCGGCATCGCCACCTTCACCACCACGAACCCCGGCGCCGCACTGGTCTTCCTCGACCCCGCCACCGCGAAGGACCAGTTGCTCGGCGCCCCCGACCGGGCCACGAGCATCTCGGTGGACGCGGCCAAGGGTGTGACCGACGCCGTACTCAAGCAGCGGGTGGCCGCGGCGATCGGTTCGTCCGGTACGTACGACATCAAGACCGCCGACGAGCAGGCGAAGTCGGCCGCCGCCGACCTGGGCGGCTTCCTGGACGTCATCAAATACGTCATGTTGGGCTTCGCCGGCATCGCCGTCCTCGTCGGCGTCTTCCTGATCGTCAACACGTTCTCGATGCTGATCGCCCAACGCACCCGCGAACTGGGCCTGTTGCGCGCCCTGGGCGCCGACCGCAAGCAGGTGCGGCGGTCGGTGCTCACCGAGGCACTGCTGCTCGGCCTGATCGGCTCCACGCTGGGCCTGGCCGCCGGGATCGGGCTCGCGGCCGGGCTGATCAAGCTCATGACGGCCTTCGGCATGAACCTCAAGACCACGGAGATGGTGGTGAGTTGGCCGACTCCCGTGGCTGCGTACGTCGTTGGCGTCGGCGTCACCTTCGTCGCCGCGTACCTCCCGGCCCGCCGGGCCGCGACGGTCTCGCCCATGGCGGCTCTCGCGGACGCCGAAGTCGCCGGTGTGGGGCGGCCGTTGAGGGTGCGTGCCGTGGTGGGTTCGGTCGTCGGGGCGCTCGGTGCGGCCGCGCTCGCGGGCTGCGCGGCCGCGACGAAGACGGCCTCGTCCGCCTCCTTCCTGGGCCTCGGCATCGTCCTGACCCTGATCGCCACCGTGATCGCGGGCCCGCTCCTGGTCCGCCCGATGATCCGGGTGCTGGGCGGTGCCTTCCCCGCCCTGTTCGGCTCGGTCGGCCGGATGAGCCAGCGCAACGCCCTGCGCAACCCGCGCCGTACGGGCGCCACCGCGGCGGCACTGATGGTGGGGCTCGCCCTCGTCGGTGGGATGTCGGTGGCCAGCGCCTCCATGTCCAAGTCCTTCGACCAGCAGATCGACAAGACCCTGGGCGCCGACTTCGTGATCCAGAACGGCGGCTTCCTGCCGTTCTCCAAGGAGGTCACGGACCATGTGCGGGCCACGCCGGGCGTCGGTCTCGTCGTACGGGACCGGTTCGCGCCCCTCGCGGTCCGGCTGCCGGACGGCAGGCGGGTGGAGACGACGGCCGCCGGTTACGACACCCGGCTCGACGATGTCGCCCACATCAAGTACGCCCAGGGGAACACGACTTCGGCGCTCGCCGCCGGACATCTCGCCATGGACGTCAACTTCGCGAAGGACCACCACGTACGGCTCGGCAGCGTGCTCCCCGTCGAGTTCCCGGGCGGACGCACCACACAGTTGACGGTGGGCGCCCTCAGCGACCAGGGCTCCTCCGGCGGGTTCGGGACGCAGGGCGGGCTGTTCTTCGGGATCGCCACGGTCGAGAAGTACGTCCCGAACGGCCAGGACTCCGCGCTGTACGTGAACGCCACGGCCGGCACCGGCGCCGACCAGCTCCGCAAGGCGCTGGACACGACACTCAAGCCCTATCCGCAGGTACAGGTCCGCGACCAGGCCGACTACAAGAAGCTGGTCCACGACCAGATCGCCGTGCTGCTGTACCTGGTGTACGCGCTGCTCGGGCTGGCCATCGTCATCGCGGTGCTCGGCGTGGTCAACACCCTTGCCCTGTCGGTCGTCGAGCGCACCCGGGAGATCGGGCTGCTGCGCGCGATCGGGCTCGGGCGGCGTCAACTGCGGCGGATGATCCGGCTGGAGTCGGTGGTGATCGCCGTGTTCGGTGCGGTACTCGGACTCGGGCTGGGCCTGGTGTGGGGCGTCTGCGCACAACAAGTCCTGGCGCTCCAGGGCATGAAGGCGCTCGCGGTCCCGTGGACCACGATCGTCGCGGTGGTGATCGGCTCGGCGGTGGTCGGCATCGTGGCGGCACTGCTGCCGGCGTTGCGCGCGTCCCGCCTGAACGTGCTGGCGGCGATCGCACACGAGTGAGGGAATCACGGCGGTCGCTCAAGTCACCTGCCGTCCAGGAGAGTTGCGACAGTTCACTCCAGTGGCCCGCCACCCAGGAGAATTGCGACGGCCGCTCAAGTGGCCCGCCTCCCAGGAGAATTGCACCATTCACTCAAGTCGCCCGTAGCCCAGGGGAATTGCCACAGTCGCCCAAGTCGCCCGCCGTCAAAGAGAGTTCATGGCGCGCCCGTTTCGTTTCGGGGCCAGTCTGCTCACGTCCGCACCCGCCGCCGAGTGGCGCGCCAAGTGCCGCCGGGCCGAGGCACTCGGCTACGACGTGATCCTGGTCCCCGACCATCTGGGCATGGTCGCGCCGTTCCCGGCGCTGGTCGCGGCGGCGGAGGCTACCGAGCGGCCACGAGTGGGCACGTTCGCGCTCAACGCGGGCTTCTGGAACCCGACTCTGCTGGCCCGCGAGGTGACGACGGTCAACGACCTGACCGGCGGACGCCTCGAACTCGGCCTCGGCACCGGCTACGTACAGGCGGAGCACGACACGGCGGGGCTGCCCTTCGGTTCGCCGGGGCAGCGCGTGGACCATCTGCGGCGCACGGTCGAGGAGTTGGGGCGGCTGCTGGACGACGCGGAGCGCCGGGTACCGCTGCTCCTCGGCGGCAACGGCGACCGCATGCTGCGCCTCACCGCCGAGCACGCGGACATCGCGGCGTTCACGGGCGCGCGGCTGGTGCCGGGCAACACGGAGGGCAGGCTGGCACCGGTCGACGCCACCGGGTTCGGCCAACGGGTCGCCCGGTACCGGGAGTTCGCGGCCGACCGCGCGGAACCCGCCGTACTCCGTCCAGCGGGAACTCCGTGACCTGCACGAGCGGCTCGGTGTCGTCACCCAGTCCTGGTCCCCGCTCGGCGGGAGCAACCGCTACTGGACGCGCTCGACACCGGCCTGCGCAGCGGACCCGAGCCGGAGACCACCGGGCTGGACACGTTCGGCCGCCGCTGACGACAGGCCGTACCCGAAACCCACTGGCCGCCCGCGTCCGTCCCCTGCTTGGCTGGTCCCATGAGTGATCTTCATATCCGCAGTGCCGCCCTCGCCGACATCGACGCCGTGCTGGCGTTCTGGCGCGAGGCCGCGGAAGGGACGAGCATCAGTGACGACCGGGACGGGGTGGCCCGGCTCATCGCCAGGGACCCGGACGCGCTGATCCTCGCGGAGCGGGACGGGCGGCTCGTCGGGTCGGTGATCGCCGGTTTCGACGGCTGGCGCTGTCACCTCTACCGGCTGGCGGTGCACCCGGAGCACCGCCGCCGGGGCATCGGCTCGGCGTTGCTCACGGCGGCGGAGGAGCGGTTCGTGGCGCTGGGCGGGCGGCGCGGGGACGCGATGGTGCTGGAGCGCAACGAGACCGGGCAGCATGCGTGGCGCGCGGCGGGGTACGCACCCGAGGAACACTGGCGGCGCTGGGTGAAGCCCCTCACCACCTGATCGCTTTGCTCATCCTTTACTATTAAGGAGCCAGTACGGAACTTCGGAATCGATCTCCTCGAAAGGTGTGAGCGTCCGCCCATGGGCGAGCCTCCCAGTACGCGACATCGCGCGAACCTCCCTGCCCTGTCCGATCATGGGACGGAGGTGACCCGATGACCGAAGTGCTCCTCCTGCTGGTGGCCATCCTGCTCTCGCTGGCCTGTGGTGCCTTCGTCGCGGCCGAGTTCTCGCTGACCACCGTCGAGCGCGGCGAGCTGGAGCGCGCGGTCGAGCGCGGCGAGCGGGGCGCCTCGGGCGCCCTGAAGGCCGTACGGAATCTGACCTTCCAGCTCTCCGGGGCGCAGCTCGGCATCACCGTCACCAATCTGGTCGTCGGCATGCTCGCCGAGCCGTCGATCGCCGTGCTCATCGCGGGCCCGCTCGAATCGCTGGGCATCTCGCACCCCGCGTCGAAGTCCGTCGCACTGGTGCTGGGTACGGCGCTGTCGACGGTGTTCCTGATGGTCGTAGGTGAGCTGGTGCCCAAGAACTGGGCGATCTCCTCGCCGCTCAGCGTGGCGAAACGGGTGGGCAACGCGCAGCGCTGGTTCAGTGCCGCGTTCCGCCCGTTCATCAGCCATCTGAACAACACGGCCAACCACGTGGTGCGCGCCCTCGGCCTGGAGCCCGCCGAGGAGCTGGCCTCCGCGCGCGGCCCGCAGGAGCTGGCCGCGCTGGCCCGGCACTCCGCCAGGGAGGGCGCCCTGGAGCCGGACACCGCCGAGCTGTTCGTACGGACCCTCAACCTCGCCGACCTCACCGCGGAGAACGTGATGACGCCCCGCGTCCAGGTCGTCGCCCTCGACGCCCAGGCGACCTGCGAGGACGTGGCCAACGCGACCCGGGCTACCGGGCTGTCCCGGTTCCCGGTGTACCGCGGCAACCTCGACGAGGTCGTCGGCACGGTCCACATCAAGGACGTCCTGGCGGTACCGGCGGACCGGCGGGCCCGCTCCCCCATCTCCCAGGTCGTCCGCGAACCCCTTCTCGTCCCGGAGTCCCTGACCGTGGACCGCCTCCTGGACCGGTTGTCCGGCAAGCGCACGATGGCCGTCGTCATCGACGAGTACGGCGGCACGGCGGGAGTCGCGACGCTGGAGGACATCGTCGAGGAGGTCGTGGGAGAGGTGCGGGACGAGCACGACCCGCACGAGACGCCCGACCTGGCCCCGGCCGGGACGGACGACGAGGGCCGCGCGCTGTACTCGGCGGACGGCGCCGCCCGCATGGACCAGCTCGCGCGCGTCGGACTGCGGGCGCCGGAGGGGCCGTACGAGACGCTGGCCGGTCTTGTCGCCACCGAGCTGGGGCGGATTCCGGAGGTCGGGGACACCGTCGAGGTCGCCGGGTGGCGGATCGACGTGGTGGACGCGTCCGGGCGGCGGGCCGCGCGGCTGCTGCTGCACGCGCCGCCCGACGACTCCGATGCCGACTCCGACTCCGTGCAGGGGGAGCTGTGACCGCCGTACAACTGCTGATCGGATTGGCGACGCTGGTCGTCAACGCTTTCTTCGTGGCCGCCGAGTTCGCGCTGATCTCGGTGCGCCGCAGCCAGATCGAGCCGCACGCGGAGCAGGGCGACCGGCGCGCCAAGAGCGTGCTGTGGGGTCTGCAGCACGTGTCGGCGCTGATGGCAGCGGCCCAGCTCGGCATCACGCTGTGCACGCTGGTGCTCGGCATCGTCGCCGAGCCGGCGATCGCGCATCTGCTGGAGCCGGTGTTCCACGCGGTCGGCGTCCCGGAGAGCGCGGGGCACGCGGTGTCCTTCGTGATCGCGCTGGCCGCCGCGACCTATCTGCACATGCTGCTCGGCGAGATGGTCCCGAAGAACATCGCCCTGGCCGAGCCGGTGCGCAGCGCCCTGCTGCTGGGCCCGCCGCTGGTGACGCTGTCCCGGGCCCTGCGCCCGGTGATCTTCACCATCAACGCGTTCGCCAACACCCTGCTCAAGCTCCTCCGCGTCGAGGTCAAGGACGAGGTCACGGCGAGCTTCTCGGACGCCGAACTCGCCCGGATCGTACGGGACTCCGGCGAGGCGGGACTCATCGACGAACGGGCCCTGGAGCGCCTGAACGACGCGCTGGAGCTGGGCAGACGGCCCGTACGGGACGTCGTCCTCCCCCTCGAACGCGTCGACTACGTGGTCGCCGGCATCACCCCGGCCGAGCTGGAGGTGCTGTCGGCCGAGTCAGGCTTCTCCCGCTTCCCGGTGGTCGACGGCGAGCGCCGCATCATCGGCTACCTGCACGTCAAGGACGCCCTCGACGCCTCACCGCGCGACGAGCCGTTCAAGGTGGAGGACATGCGGTCCATCGCGAACGTCCGGGAGACCACGCCCATGGACGACGTCCTCACCGCGATGCGCGGCAGCCGCACACATCTCGCGGCGGTCCAGGACGAGGAGGGGCGACTGACCGGCCTGGTGACCATGGAGGACGTGCTGCGGGAGCTGTTCGGGCAGCGGGCGTAGGCACGGCGAGCGGCGGTGGAGGGTCACCGACCGACGGGTATGGACACGGGATATCATCTTCGTCGCCATGCAGACGAATCCCACGCACACCAGCCTGGTCGCGATCGGCGACTCCTTCACCGAGGGCATGTCGGACCTCCTCCCGGACGGCTCCTACCGGGGTTGGGCCGACCTCCTCGCCGGACGGATGGCCGCCCGGACGCCCGGCTTCCGGTACGCCAACCTCGCCGTGCGCGGCAAGCTGATCGCGCAGATCGTCGACGAGCAGGTCGGCCCGGCGGCAGCCATGCAGCCCGATGTGATCACGCTGGTGGGCGGCCTGAACGACACCCTGCGCCCCAAGTGCGACATGGGCCGGGTGCGCGCCCTGCTGGAGGAGGCCGTCGAACGCCTCACCCCCGCCTGCAAGCACCTCGTGCTGATGCGCAGCCCCGGCCGCCAGGGCCCGGTCCTGGAGCGCTTCAGGCCGCGCATGGAGGAACTCTTCACCTGCGTCGACGACCTCGCCGACCGCCACGGCGCCCTCGTCGTGGACCTGTACAGCGCCCCCTCGCTAGGCGACCCGCGCGCGTGGGACGTCGACCGTCTCCACCTCACGGACGATGCCCACCGCCGCGTCGCCGAGGCCGTCTGGCAGACCCTCGGCTACGAGCCGGAGGACCCGGAGTGGCGCACCCCGATGCCGCCCACCCCGCCCCCGAACTGGACCGCCCGCCGCGTCGAGGACGTCCGCTTCACCCGCCAGTACCTCCTCCCCTGGATAGGCCGCCGCCTGACCGGCCGCTCCTCGGGCGACGGCCTCTCCCCCAAGCGCCCGGACCTGCTCCCCTACGAGGGCCCGGCGGCGTAACTCCCCATGACCACGCGGGTGATCAACGTCAGGGGCCGTATCCACGACTTCGGCCCCCGCCTGGAACTCGCCCCGCAGGACATCCTCTACGTAGGCCGCCGCTGGACCCTCGGCGGCTGGAACCTCCCCCGCCACCCGCTCTACAACCCCTTCGCCTACGACACCGCCACGCGCCGCCGGGACGGCACGCGCGCGGAGGTCATGGCGCAGTACCGGGCGTATCTGCTGGAGCGCCCTGATCTGCTGGCCCTGGTGCCGGCGCTGCGCGGACGGACGCTGGCCTGCTGGTGCGCGCCGCTGCTGTGCCACGCGGGGGTGCTGGCCGAGCTCGCGGACTCCGGGAGGGTGACGGAGGTCTCGTAGCTTCCGACGAACGTGGCCGTGGCGCTGGCCTGCACGAATCGCCAGTAGAATCCGTGCACGTGACTTCCGCTGCCGCCAAGCCCCGCATCCCGAACGTCCTCGCCGGACGCTACGCCTCCACCGAGCTCGCCACGCTCTGGTCCCCCGAGCAGAAGGTGAAGCTGGAGCGGCAGCTCTGGCTCGCTGTGCTGCGGGCCCAGAAGGACCTCGGGATCGAGGTGCCGGACGCGGCGATCGCGGACTACGAGCGCGTGCTCGACCAGGTCGACCTGGCTTCGATCGCCGAGCGCGAGAAGGTCACGCGGCACGACGTGAAGGCGCGGATCGAGGAGTTCAACGATCTCGCCGGGCACGAGCAGGTCCACAAGGGCATGACGTCCCGCGACCTGACGGAGAACGTCGAGCAGTTGCAGATCCGGCTCTCCCTGGAGCTGATGCGCGACCGTACGGTGGCCGTCCTGGCCCGTCTCGGCAAGCTGGCCGGCGAGTACGGCGAGCTGGTCATGGCCGGCCGTTCGCACAACGTCGCCGCGCAGGCCACCACCCTCGGCAAGCGCTTCGCGACCGCCGCCGACGAACTGCTCGTGGCGTACGGCCGGGTCGAGGAGCTGCTCGGCCGCTACCCGCTGCGCGGCATCAAGGGCCCGGTGGGCACGGCGCAGGACATGCTGGACCTGCTCGGCGGTGACGCGGCGAAGCTCGCGGAGCTGGAGCAGCGGATCGCCTCCCACCTCGGTTTCTCGCAGGCGTTCACCTCGGTCGGCCAGGTGTATCCGCGCTCGCTGGACTACGAGGTGGTGACCGCGCTGGTGCAGGTCGCGGCGGGGCCCTCGTCGCTGGCGAAGACGATCCGGCTGATGGCCGGGCTCGAACTGGTCACCGAGGGCTTCAAGCCGGGCCAGGTCGGTTCCTCTGCGATGCCGCACAAGATGAACACCCGCTCCTGCGAGCGCGTCAACGGCCTGATGGTCATCCTGCGCGGCTACGCGTCGATGACCGGCGAGCTGGCGGGCGACCAGTGGAACGAGGGCGACGTCTCGTGCTCGGTGGTGCGCCGGGTGGCTCTCCCCGACGCGTTCTTCGCGCTCGACGGTCTGCTGGAGACGTTCCTGACCGTGCTCGACGAGTTCGGTGCCTTCCCGGCGGTCGTGGCGCGGGAGCTGGACCGCTATCTGCCGTTCCTCGCGACGACCAAGGTGCTGATGGCCGCGGTCCGCGCGGGTGTCGGCCGTGAGGTCGCGCACGAGGCCATCAAGGAGAACGCCGTCGCCTCCGCGCTGGCGATGCGGGAGCAGGGCGCCGAGCGCAACGAGCTGCTGGACAAGCTCGCCGCCGACGAGCGGATCCCGCTGGACCGCGCGCAGTTGGCCGCGCTGATGGCCGACAAGCTCTCCTTCACGGGCGCCGCCGCCGACCAGGTCGCCGCCGTGGTCGCCCGGGTCGAGGAGCTGGCGAAGCAGCACCCGGAGGCCGCGGGCTACACCCCCGGGGCGATCCTCTGACGCCTCCGACGCCTCCGAAGCGCTTCACCCAGGCCGAGCTGGAGGCCGCCCGCGACCGTCTCGTACCGGACGTCGTCGCGGACGGCCTCGCCGTGCTGTTCTGCGGCATCAACCCCGGCCTGATGACGGCGGCCACGGGCCACCACTTCGCCCGTCCCGGCAACCGTTTCTGGCCGGTGCTCCACCTGTCCGGCTTCACCCCGAGGCTCATGAAGCCCGCGGAGCAGGCGGAGTTGCTCTCGCACGGCCTCGGCATCACGAACGTGGTGGCACGGGCGACGGCCCGTGCCGACGAACTGAGCGCGGAGGAGTACCGGGAGGGCGGGCAACTGCTCGCGTCGAAGCTGACCGGGTGGAAGCCGCGGTGGCTCGCGGTGCTGGGCGTCACCGCCTACCGGGCTGCCTTCGACGACCGCCGGGCCCAAGTGGGGCCGCAGGAGCGGACGTTCGGGGACACACGCGTGTGGGTGCTGCCCAATCCGAGCGGGCTCAACGCGCATTGGACGGCGGCGACGATGGCCGAGGAGTTCGGGCGGCTGCGGGACGCTGCGCGGGGATAGCTGGTCATGTGATCCAGTAGACCAGCCGGCACTGACAATCGGCGGGGCGTCGGCGTCCTGCCCAGGTCAGGCGTCCCGGCGCCGTACGCTCCACGCGCCCGCCGCCAACGCCGCCGCCGTCCACAGCGCCGTCACCCCGAGCCCGGTCCAGGGGCCCATCGCGCCGTCCCAGGTCTCGTGGAGCGCCACCTGGCCGGCCCGGTCGGGGAGGAGGTCCGCGATGTCGTTCGACATGTCGCCGACCACGAAGGACACGATCAGCAGGAACGGGACGAGGATGCCCAGTGTCGCCGCTCCGCTGCGCAGCACCGCCGTGAGACCGGCCGCGAACAGTGCCATCAGCGTGAGGTAGAGGGCGCAGCCGACCACACCGCGCGTCTGCTCCGCCCAGCCGAGCCCGTCGGCCTTGGCGCCGAGCACCACCTTGCCCGCCATCAAGGTCAACAGGCCGGTGACCAGACCGACGGCCAGCACGGGTACGGCGATCGCCGTCGCCTTGGCCGCGAACCAGCGCCCCCGGTGCGGCACCGCGGCCAACGACAGCCGTAGCGCCCCGCCCTGGAACTCGGAGGACACGGCGGTCGTGCCGAAGGCGATCGCCGCGATCTGCCCGAAGGTCACACCGAAGAAGACCGCGAACAGTGGGTCGAAGTCGTCGCCGCCGGTGTCGGACGAGGCGAGCGCGGAGAAGAGCGCCGTCACCGCGAGGATCGTGGCGAGGGACGCGAGCTGGGAGCGCAGGGTACGGATCTTGATCCACTCGGAGTGGAACACGGGTGTGAATGCCATGGTCAGGCCTCCTGGTGCTGTGCGGTGAACTCGGTCTCGGTGGCCGTCAGATCGAGATAGGCCTGTTCCAACGTGCCCTCGGCAAGGGCCAGTTCGAGGATCGGGACGCCGGCGGTGGACAACAGGGCGCCGATCTCGTCCACGCGTGCGTGCGTCACGGTCCAGTGCCCGTCCTCGTGCTCCACGGCGTCGTGGCCGTGCCGGGCGAGCGCGCTCTTGAGGGCGCCGGCGTCCGTCGTACGGATGCGTACGTGGGGTTGCACGCGCGCGTCGATGAAGTCCCGCATGGGGGTGTCGGCGAGGAGTCGGCCGCGTCCGAGGACGACGAGGTGGTCGGCGAAGGAGGCGGTCTCGTTCATGAGGTGGCTGGAGACCAGGACCGTGCGGCCCTCCGTCGCCAGTCGGCGCAGCAACTCCCGGATCCAGACGATGCCTTCGGGGTCGAGGCCGTTCGACGGCTCGTCCAGGAGGACGACCTCGGGGTCGCCCAGGAGGGCACCGGCGATGCCCAGACGCTGACGCATACCCAGGGAGTACGTCTTCACCCGGCGCCGTGCGACCGACGCGAGTCCCGTCTCCTCCAGTACCGCGTCGACCCGGGCGACCGGGATGCGGTTGCTCGCCGCCAGGGCGCGCAGATGGTCACGGCCGGTGCGGGATCCGTGCGCGGCCTGCGCGTCGAGGAGGGCGCCCACGTGGCGCAGCGGCTCGGTGAGCGCGGCGTAGGGGTGGCCGCCGATGGTGGCGGTTCCGGAGGTGGGGCGGTCGAGGCCGAGGACCAGGCGCATGGTGGTGGACTTTCCGGCGCCGTTGGGGCCGAGGAAGCCGGTGACCTTGCCGGGGCGGACGTCGAAGGTGACGTGGTCCACGGCTCGTCGGGTGCCGTACTCCTTGGTGAGGTCTCGTACGTCGATGCTGGTCATGACCAACAGCCTGGCCGTGCACGGGGGTTGGGGCCTCCCCCGCCGGTGGAGATCGTCTCCCTCGCCCGGGGGAGGCCGATTGTCAGTGCCGGCTGTCACGATGTCGGAATGGCCCGCTTCCTGCGCCCGCTGCTCCGGGGGACGACGTATACGCGTCTGCTGCACCTCTGGGTGCCGATGCTGCTCACCGCCGTGTGGATCTTGATCAGCCCTGAAACGCCTTATGCACCCGCCCTCGCGCTGATCCCGGTCGGCCTGATCCCGGCCGTGCGGATCGGCGAGGGGGTGCAGGCGCAGCTGCTGCTGACGCCGGGCAGGGAGGACTCGGGGATCTCCGTGGCGCCGTCGGCGACCTGGCGGGACCGGGGGCGCACCGTGCTGTGGCTGGAGGCGCGGATGGCTCTGGGCTGGGCGACCTCGTTCGCCTGCGTCTGGCTGCCGGTCATCGCCTTCCAGCTGATCGAGGCCGCACGCGGGCGCGTGCCCAACGACGTATGGCTTCTCAAGGAGGCGACGCCGCACGGCTGGTACGCCTTCCTGGTGCCCCTGCCCCTGATCGCCCTGTACGCGGCTGTGGTCGGGCTCGGCACGTTGGCCACGCTGCTGGCGCGGAAGCTGCTCGGCCCCTCGCGCGCCGAGCAACTCGCCGCGCTGGAGGAACGCACCGAGCAACTACTGGAACGCAACCGCATCGCGCGGGAGTTGCACGACTCGATCGGGCACGCGCTGACCGTGGCGGTGGTGCAGGCAGGCGCGGCACGGGCGGCGGGAGACCCGGAGTTCACCGAGCGCGCGCTGGGCGCCATCGAGGAGACCGGCCGGGCCGCTCTGGAGGACCTGGAGCGCGTGTTGGGTGTGTTGCGGGAGGCGGAGCGGCCGGTGAGCAGTCGGCCGACGCTGGTGGACGCCGACCGGTTGCTGGAGTCGGCGCGGGCCTCCGGGGCGAAGGTCGACGCGGAGGTGACGGGGCCGTTGGAGACGGTGTCGGGGCCGGTCTCCCGGGAGGGGTACCGGATTCTGCAGGAGGCGCTGACCAATGTGCTGCGGCACGCCGGGGCCGTCCCCGTCCGGGTGCGCATCCAGGTCGCCGACGGCACCCTCGGTCTGGAGGTCCGCAATCCGCTGACGGCGGCGATATCGGCGCCGGGCCGGGGCAGTGGTCTGCGGGGCATACGCGAGCGTGCCGCACTGCTAGGGGGCCGGGCGTACACCGGGCCGGACGAAGGTGACTGGCAGGTGCACGCGGAGCTGCCGTTGTGCTGATCTAGGCTGGCCGGATGCCGGTCACCGTTCTCCTGGTCGATGACGAACCCCTCGTACGCGCGGGTCTGCGGGCGGTGCTGGAGGCGCAGCCGGACATCGAGGTGGTCGGTGAGGCCGCCGACGGGGCGGCGGTGATCCCGCTGGTGCGGCGGTTGCGGCCGGACGTGGTCGCCATGGACGTACGGATGCCTCTCCTGGACGGCATCGAGGCCACGCGCGCGGTGCTGCGCACGGTCGCCGATCCGCCGAAGATCCTGGTCATCACGACCTTCGAGAACGACGAGTACGTGTACGAGGCGCTGCGGGCCGGTGCCGACGGGTTCCTGCTGAAGCGGGCCCGGCCGGCCGAGATCGTGCACGCGGTACGGCTGGTGGCCGAGGGCGAGTCGCTGCTGTTCCCGGCCTCCGTACGGCAGTTGGCCGCGGAGTACGGCGACGAGGGCGGGAACCGGGCGGCGCGCGCGGTGATGGAGCGGGCCCGGTTGACCGAGCGTGAGGCCGAGGTGCTGCGGCTGATGGCGAGGGGTTTGTCGAACGCGGAGATCGCCGCGCGGCTGGTCGTCGGGACCGAGACGGTGAAGTCGCATGTGAGCGCCGTACTGGCGAAGCTGGGGGCGCGGGACCGTACACAGGCGGTGATCGCGGCGTACGAGTCGGGGTTCGTCGCGCCGGGGTGAACAGGTGGGGCGGGTGGGCCGAGGGCGCCCGGCACTCGCCGGGGTCCGCCGCGCCGAGTACGATCCGCCCAACACGCGCACGAGCTGGGAGGACAGACCTTGGCGGGGCTGACCGGCGGGGACCCCTCGCTGCTGCGGAGGATCAACTCCGCGGTGGTGTTGCACGCGTTGCGTGCCACGGACTGCGCCACGCTGACGGAGATCACCCGGGTGACCGGGCTGTCCCGGCCGACCGTCGAGGGAGTCGTCGAGGGTCTGATCGAGGCCGGGCTGGTCGTCGAGAAGGCGGCCGACGAGAGCGTTGTACGGCGGCAGGGGCGGCCCGCGCGGCGGTTCAGGTTCCGGGCCGAGGCGGGGCATCTGCTGGGCCTGGAGATCGGCGCGCATCGCGTCGCCGTGCTCCTCGCCGATCTGGACGGCCGGGTGCTCGGCGCGATCGCCAAGGACGTCGACGAGACGGCTTCGGCGGACGAGCGCCTGGAGCGGCTGCGCACCGCGGTCGCCGAGCTGCTGCGCCGGGCCGGAGTCGCCCGCGGTTCGCTGCGCGCGGTGGGCGTCGCCACGCCGGGCATCGTCGAGGCGGACGGCACCGTGCGGCTGGGCACCGCGCTCCCCCAGTGGACGGGGCTGCACCTGGGCGAGCGGCTGAGCCGTTCCTTCAAGTGCCCGGTGCTGGTCGAGAACGACGCGAACGCGGCGGCGGTCGCCGAGCACTGGAAGGGCGCGGCCACCGAGTCCGACGACATGGTGATGGTGCTGGCCGGGTTGAGTCCCGGCGCCGGCTCGCTGATCGGCGGGCGGCTGCACCGGGGGTATCGCGGGGCGGCCGGTGAGATCGGCGCGCTGCATCTGCTGGGGCGGGATGTCACTCCGGAGACGTTGCTTTCCACCACGGACGAGCCGCTGCATCCGCTGGACGAGCAGGCGGTCGCGCGGGTCTTCGCGCTGGCCCGCGACGGTGACCAGCGGGCCCGGGCGGCCGTCGACCGGTTCATCCAACGCCTTGTGCACGATGTCGCCGCGCTGGTGCTGGCGCTCGATCCGGAGCTGGTCGTCGTGGGCGGGTGGGCGGCCGGGCTGGACGGTGTACTGGAACCGTTGCGGCGGGAGTTGGCGCGGTATTGCCTGCGGCCGCCGAAGGTCGCCCTGTCGTTGCTCGGTGAGGCGGCTGCGGCTACGGGGGCGTTGCGGTTGGCTCTGGACCACGTGGAGGAGCAGTTGTTCGCGGTCGAGGGCACGGTGACGCGGCGCTAGCTTGGCGGTGGGGTTGGTTTTTGGGTGCGGGTCCGTTGTGGCCGGCCGTGAGGTCGTGTGTGGGGTGCGGCGCCGTTGGGGCTGGGTGCGATGGTCGTGTGGCGGGTGCGGGTCCGTTGTGGCTGGGCGCGCAGTTCCCCGCGCCCCTTGGGGGGTGCCGTGCCCGGCGCTGAGAAGGAAACCCGTCGCGCCCCGGACTCGTCCGGGGCGCGACGGGTTTCGCTGTGATCTCGGTCAGGAAGCCTGGCGTTCCGGGCCGTGGTGGATTTCGACGCCGCCGGAGTCGGCGAAGGTCAGTCGGCAGGTGTCCGCGCGGTAGGTCGCGACGGAGACCGCGGTGGTGCGGCCCTCGGCGAAGAAGCGGGTGGTGACGACGAGAACCGGTGCCCCGGGGAGGCGGTCCAGTTCCTTGGCGTCGTCCGCGCGGGCCGAGCCGAGTTCGACGGCACGGTCCTGGCCCTCCAGTTCGAGGCGCTGCAACTCGCGCAGTACCGCACGCGCGCGTGCCACCGCGGACGGAGCGTCTATCGCGGAGAGGTCGGGCACCGACGACTCCGGGATGTAGAGCAATTCGGCGGCGACCGGCTGGCCGTGGCTCACCCGGGAGCGCCGCACGGTGTGCACCAGTTCCCCGGAACCGGTCTCCAGGACGTCGGCGACGGCCGCCGGCGGAGTCGCCAGGACACAGTCGACGGACTGCCAGGCGTCCCCCGCGGCGCCCGGCCAGGCGTGCTGTTGGGTGCCGACGGCGACGCCCATGCGGGGCGGCGCGACGGTCGTGCCGACGCCGCGGCGGCGCTGCAGCCGGCCTTCCAGTTCGAGTTGTTCCAGAGCCTGCCGGAGCGTGGCCCGGGCGACGCCGAAGCGGGCTGCCAGGTCTCGCTCGTTGGGCAGGATCTCGCCCACGGAGAACTCGGAGTCCAGTGCCTCACTGAGCACTGTCTTGAGATGCCAGTACTTCGGCTCCGGCACCGATTCCAACTGCGTGGTCCCCACCCTGTCCTCCGCAATCGCCGTGGTCCGGCCGCGTTTTAGCGCCCTTGTTTATTAAAGGTTGTTTCACTTATCTGTGACCATAGGACGGCCCACACCCTTGGTCAAGACCAATCCTCGATCCCACAGGCACCACAGAGAGCGGTTGCCGTGGAGCGTTCACGGGGCGTTCACAATGGGCCTGTTTCGTGACACGACGGCAAAGCCCCCGTCGTGAAACGGGGGCTCTGCCGGGGCCTCGGCTAAGCGGAAGCCAACGACCGGAGCTTGTCGGGGTTGCGGACGATATAGACGGAACGGATGCGTCCGGCGGATACGTCCACCTGGAGGACGCTGTCGGGCGTGTCACCCGAAAGGATCAGTACCGCGGGTCCGCCGTTGAGCTCAAGGAAGCGGAACGACATCTCCTGGACGCCCTTCTCCGCGATGGCGACAAGGAAGCGGCCCACATTGTCGGCGCTCTCCAGGATTCGCAGCGGCGCCTTGGACTTGCCGCCGCTGTCACCCACCAGCCGGACGTCCGGGGCGAGCAGCGCCATGAGGCCCGCCAGGTCGCCCTCGGCCGCCGCGGCGAGGAACCGCTCGGTCAGATCGCGGCGTTGGGCCGGGTCGACCTCGTAGCGCGGGCGCCGTTCGTCGACGTGCTTGCGGGCGCGTCCGGCGAGTTGGCGTACCGCGGGCTCGCCTCGGTCCAGCATGGCCGCGATGTCGGCGTAGGGGTAGCCGAACGCCTCTCTGAGGACGAACACGGCGCGTTCCAGCGGCGACAGCGACTCCAGGACGACGAGTACGGCGAAGGAGACGGAGTCGGCGAGCACGGCGCGCTCCGCCGTGTCCGGGACGGTGTCCCCGAAGTCGGTGACGTACGGCTCGGGCAGCCACGGGCCTACGTAGGCCTCGCCGCGCGCCTTGACCTGGCGCAGTCGGTCGATCGCGAGGCGGGTGGTGACGCGCACCAGGTAGGCACGTGGTGCGCGGACCGTGTCGCGGTCGGCGCCGGACCAGCGCAGCCAGGCCTCCTGGACCACGTCCTCGGCGTCGGCCACCCGCCCGAGCATGCGGTAGGCCACTCCCATGAGGACGGGACGGTGCTCTTCGAAGACATCGGTTTCGGCGTCGGTGGTCACAGTGCCATCCCATGTGACGGATAGGCCGCGTGTCCAGGAGAAAGCGCGTGTCCCGGAGCAGAATGGGCCACGGGCCG
This sequence comes from Streptomyces sp. NPDC088350, assembly GCF_044753545.1. NCBI lineage: Bacteria > Bacillati > Actinomycetota > Actinomycetes > Kitasatosporales > Streptomycetaceae > Streptomyces > Streptomyces sp. NPDC088350. The sequence continues at coordinate 610,510 of NZ_JBIVNL010000005.1, forward strand.
GCGGTGTCCGGCGACTCTTTCCGGAGGTGGCCATGCGGTATGGGGTGCTGGGCACGGGCGAGGTGGGCCGCACCTTGGGCGGCAAGCTGGTCGGGCTGGGGCACGAGGTGACCCTGGGCTCGCGCACGAAGGACAATCCGGCCGCTGCGAAGTGGGCCGAGAGCACGGGTGCGGGAGCGGGTACGGGCACGTTCGCGGAGGCCGCCGCGGCGGGTGAGGTGATCGTGAACGCCGTGGGCGGCCGGGTGGCGCTCGCCGCGCTGGAGGCGGCCGGGGCGGAGCACCTCGACGGCAAGGTCGTCCTCGACGTCTCCAACCCCATGGCGTTCGAGGACGGCCGGCTCAGGCTGTCGCCCGTGGAGTCGGACAGCGTGGGCGAGCAGATCCAGCGCGCCTTCCCGCACGCGCGCGTGGTGAAGTCCCTCAACACCGTCAACTGCCAGGTGATGGTGGAGCCTTCGCTCGTGCCGGGCGAGCACCAGGTGTTCGTGTCCGGCGCGGACGTGGCGGCCAAGGCCCAGGTGACGGCCCTGCTCGGGGAGTTCGGCTGGCCGCCGCACCGGGTGCTGGACCTGGGCGGCATCGAGTCGGCGCGTGCCGTCGAGATGATGCTGCCGCTGTGGCTGAGCCTGTTCCAGAGTCTCGGGCACGCCGAGTTCAACCTGGAGGTGCGCAGGGCGCGTTGAGGGTCGCAGGGACCATCCGGAGCGAAAAGGAGGTCTACGACACCTGGGGCTACCGGTCGGTAGCAGTTGCTGACAAACTGTCTACGCGGCCTGTACGGCGTCCGTCAGCGCGTCCCAGACGAGGAGCACCCCCATGTCCGCCACCGTCTCCTTCCCGGTTCCCTCTCCGCACGGCCCGCGGACCGTGACCGTGTCCTACGCGCGCGTGGGCCGCGGCGAACCGCTGCTCCTGCTGCACGGCATAGGCCATCACCGGCAGGCCTGGGACCCGGTGGTGGACGTCCTCGCGACCGAGCGGGACGTGATCGCCGTGGACCTGCCCGGGTTCGGTGCGTCCCCCGCGCTGCCCGAGGGGCTGGCGTACGACCTGTCCACGACGGCCGCCGTGTTCCGGGCCTTCTGCGAGGCGCTGGGACTCGACCGTCCGCATGTGGCGGGCAACTCGCTCGGCGGTCTGATGGCCCTGGAGCTGGGCCGCGAGAAGGTCGTACGGTCCGTCACGGCCCTGTCCCCGGCCGGGTTCTGGTCCCAGGCCGAGCGTCGCTACGCCTTCGGTGTGCTGCTCACCATGCGGCGGATCGCCCGCGGCATGCCGCTCCCGATGGTCGAGCGGCTGGCGCGCACGGCGGTCGGCCGCACCGCGCTCACCAGCACCATCTACGCCCGCCCTGGCCGCCGTTCACCCGAGGCCGTGGTCGCCGAGACGCTCGCGCTGGTCAACGCCACCGGGTTCGACGACACGCTCCGGGCCGGTATCAGCGTGCGGTTCACCGACGACATCCCCGGTGTCCCGGTGACCGTGGCATGGGGCACCCGGGACCGGCTGCTGCTGCGCCGCCAGGGGGTCCGGGCCAAGCAGTTGATCCCGCGCTCCCGACTGGTGCGGCTGCCCGGCTGCGGGCACTGCCCGATGAACGACGACCCGGCCCTGGTCGCGCGCGTCATCCTCGACGGCAGCCGCTGACCGGCGCGGCAGCAGCGCCGACGCGCCCGATCCCAGGGCGACTCCGGCACCCACGAGGGCACTGCCGACGGCCTGGGCGGGCCCGTAGGAGCCCGTTGCGACGAGCGGTGCGGTACAGGCGGCGGCGACCGGGATGAGGCCGGAGAAGAGCGTGGCGCGCTCCGCGCCGATCCGCTGCATGCCCATGTACCAGCACACGAACCCGACGACCGTGACGACCGCCGCCTGCCACAGCAGTGCGGCGGCCTCGGTGCCGTCGGGTCGCCGCAGCCAGGCGGTCCCGTCCAGGACCAGCCCGGCCGTCGCCGCCTCGATCGCGGCGACACCGCACACGGTGGCCGACAGCAACCGCGGTCCCAGGGGCCGCAGTACGGGAACCGCGAGCACCGCGAAGCCCACCTCACCCGCGAGTGCGCACCCGGAGAAGGCGATCCCGGCCCCGTCCGTACGGCCCCACCCCTGGACCGTGAACGCGCCGACGGCGACGAGCGACGCCCCGTAGAGCACGATCCTGCGCGGACGGCGCCCTTCCAGAAGGGGGACGACGACCGCGACGGCCACGGGGGCGCAGCCCACGAAGACGCCCGGGACGGCGGGTTCGGCGCTGCGTTCGGCGGCGATGACGGCCAGGTTGAAGCCGACCATGCCGACGGCCGCGAGCAGGGCGAGGCGGATCCATTGGCGTGGCGTGAGTGCCCGCAGCCGGGCCGTCGCGCCTTTGCCGGTGAACGGGAGGAGCAGCAGGCAGGCGAGGCCGTAGCGCAGGAACTGGCCGCCCGCGTACGGGTAGTGGCCCAGGACGCTGTTGGCGGTGAAGGACGCGCCGACGAGGACGCAGGCGAAGGCGGCGAGCGGGGCGCCGCGGGCGGTGGTGGTGTTCATGGCAGCGACGCTAGGGAGAGCGGCGGTCCGGTTTAAGGTCCACTTCCATGACGTCATCGCGGACCAATCCGGAGGGGCAGACCGATCCGGAGGGTCTGACGGGTTCCGCCGCCTGGGAGTTGCTGCTGCCCGCCGCCTCGGCACCGGCACGCGCGCGTGGCCGCTCGCTTCAGGCGGCGCTGCGCGAGGCGGTGCGTTCGGGGCGGCTGGCGCCGGACACGCGGCTGCCGTCGAGCCGGGACCTGGCGGCCGACCTCGGGGTGTCGCGCGGACTGGTCACGGAGGCGTACGAGCAGTTGACGGCGGAGGGGTATCTGCGCAGCGGCCGGGGTGCGGGCACCTGGGTGGGCGGTGCCGTGCGGGCGGCGCGGCCACGCGCGCGTGATCTCGCGCCGCGCTCCCCCGGTGCCCTGGCCGACTTCGTGCCCGGCACTCCGGACCTGTCGCTGTTCCCGCGCGCCGCCTGGGCCGCGGCGCAGCGCGGTGTGCTGGCGGAGTCGCCGCACGAGCTGCTCGGCTACCCCGATCCGCGCGGGCTGCCCCGGTTGCGTACGGCTCTCGCGGAACTCCTGGCGCGCCGCCGGGGTGCGGTCGCCGACCCGGAGCGGCTGATCGTGGTCTCCGGGGTGGCGCAGGCGACGGCGCTGCTCGGATTCGTGCTCCACGCGCGCGGGATCCGCACTGTCGGCGTCGAGGACCCGGGCAGCCCGCAGCACGACGCCCTGTACGCCTCGGCGGGCGTCGGTACCGTACCGCTGCTCCTGGACGAGGAGGGCCTGGCGGTCGGGCCACTGCGCGCGTCGGGCGTACGGGTCGTAGTGACCACGCCCGCCCATCAGTTCCCCACGGGCATCGCGTACTCCGCGCGGCGACGTGCCCAACTCCTCGACTGGGCGCGGTCGGTGGACGGTCTGGTCGTCGAGGACGACTACGACGGCGACTTCCGCTACGACCGTGCCCCCGTGGGCGCGCTCCAAGGGCTCGACCCGGAGCACGTGGCCTACGCGGGGTCGGTCAGCAAGTCCCTCGCCCCGGGGCTGCGGCTCGGCTGGCTGCTCGTCCCGGAGTCCCTCGCCGACGAGGTCGTCGAGCGCAAGCGGACCATGGACCTCGGCCACCCGACCCTCGACCAGGCGCTGTTCGCCCGCTTCCTGGAACGCGGCGACTACGACCGCCAGTTGCGCCGCTGCCAGCGCGCCTACCGGCAGCGCCGCGACACCCTCGTCGCCGCCCTGGAGGAGCACTTCCCCGGAGCGGAGGTGACCGGGATCGCGGCGGGACTGCACGTCATCGCCGAACTGCCGGAGAAGTACGGCCCTCAGGACGACTTCCTGGACCGCGCGGCCTCCGCAGGTGTCGCCGTGCGCCCGCTCACCGCCTACGGACACGCGCGCGTGGACGACGCGGTCGTACGGCTGGTCCTGGGCTACGCGCAGCTGTCCCCCGCGCGGATCAGCGCGGGCATACGTCTCATGGCCGACGCCGTACGCCCGCGCGAACTCTGAGGTCGCACGCGGGCTCCCATGTCACCGCGTTCCATTGTTCACCCGTGGTTTCCGTGTGCGCTGCGGCGCACCAGTAGGTGTGGCGGTGCACCCTGACCGCATCCCGTCCGTGGAGGCGCAACCCCATGCCACATCGTCCGTTCCCCGGCCGCCGCAGTGTCCTGCGCGGCTCCCTGGCCGCGTCGGCGGCCCTGACCGTGCCCGTCGCCCTCGGCGCGGCACCGGCTCTCGCCCTGTCGGGGCGCCCCAAGGCCGGCTGGGGCGTGCAGGCGGGGGACGTGACCTCCGACTCCGGTCTGGTGTGGGTGCGTTCGGACCGCCCGGCCCGGATGATCGTGGAGACCTCGGCCACCGAGTCGTTCCGCAATCCGCACCGGTGGCATGGTCCGCTGCTCGGCGCGGACACGGACTTCACCGGCACGACCCGGCTGCGCGGGCTGCCCTCGGGGCAGCAGATCCACTACCGGGTCCTGCTCGCCGACCCCGACGACCCGCGCCGCACCGGCGAGCCGGTCGCCGGCACGTTCCGTACGGTGCCCACCGGGCGGCGCGGTGTGCGCTTCCTGTGGTCCGGCGACCTGGCGGGCCAGGGCTGGGGCATCAACCCGGACCTCGGCGGCTACCGCATCTACGACGCGATGGCCAAGCTGGACCCGGACTTCTTCGTGTGCAGTGGCGACAACATCTACGCCGACGGTCCGATCGCGGCGACCCAGGCCCTGCCCGACGGCAGCCTCTACCGGAACATCACCACGGAGGAGAAGTCCAAGGTCGCCGAGACCCTGGCCGAGTTCCGCGGCAACTTCCGCTACAACCTGCTCGACGAGAACCTCAAGCGGTTCAACGCCCAGGTCCCGTCGATCATCCAGTGGGACGACCACGAGGTGCGCAACAACTGGTACCCGGGCGAGGTGATCGCCGCCTCCGACACCCGCTACACGGAGAAGAGCGTCGACGCCCTTGCGGTGCGCGCCCGGCGCGCGTTCAGCGAGTACTTCCCGGTCTCGACGCTGCGGCCGGGCGCCAAGGAGGGCCGCGTCCAGCGGGTGATGCGGCACGGTCCGCTGCTCGACGTGTTCGTCCTGGACATGCGGACCTATCGCAACGCCAACTCGCCCGACAAGCAGACCGTGGACCCGCAGGGCATCCTCGGCCGCGAGCAACTGGACTGGCTCAAGCGGGAGTTGTCGCGCTCGCGTGCGGTGTGGAAGGTGATCGCCGCCGACATGCCGCTCGGCCTGGTCGTGCCCGACGCCACCGAGGGCAAGGCGAACATCGAGGCCGTCGCGCAGGGCGACCCGGGCGCGCCGCTGGGGCGTGAACTGCAGATCGCCGAGCTGCTGCGGCACATCAAGCACCAGCGGATCACCGGCACGGTGTGGCTGACCGCCGACGTGCACCACACGTCCGCCCAGCACTACCAGCCCTCGCGGGCCGCGTTCACCGACTTCGAGCCGTTCTGGGAGTTCGTCTCCGGTCCGCTGAACGCGGGCGCCTTCCCGGCCAACGACCTCGACAACACGTTCGGTCCTGAGCGGGTGTTCGTGAAGGCGCCGACCGTGGCGAACGTGTCGCCGGCCGCGGGTTACCAGTTCTTCGGCGAGGTCGACATCGACGGCCACAGCGGGGAACTGACGGTGCGTCTGCGGGAGCAGGACGGCACCGTGCTGTTCACCAAGACACTCCAGCCGGGACGGGTCGGCCAGTAACTCCACTACCCTCGTACGCGGGCCGCGCACCGGCGTCATCCCCCGGTGCGCGGCGTGCGCCGCAGTGCCCCAAACATCCCCTCGCGGACCGCGTCTTCGCAGGTCAGGGCCGATTGTCAGTGGTGGCCTCTACGGTTTTTCCATGACGCGATCTTTGCAGGCCGTGACCTATCGCCGACCCTCCGTGCTGGAGTCGGCGGCGGGTGAGCGGCGCCTCGGCCTTGAGACCTCACAGGGTGCGACTCCTTCGGGTGTCACCGACCATCCGCGCTTCTTCGCGGGCTTCCTGACCTCGCCTCAGGTGGCCTCGGCCGCGCTGCTGGCGGTGGCCGACGTGGCGGCCACGCGCTACTACCAGCGCCAACTGCCCGCCTCGCTCGACCCGGTGGTGACGGCGGGCGGCGACCGGCTGCGCTTCGAGTCGTTCTCGGGCTGCGGCGGGGTGTACGCACGCCTGGACGTCCTCGGCCCCGGTCTCGACGGCGACGAGGTGGGACACGGCACGACGAACGTCGACGTCAACAACCCGCTGCGCGAGGCCCTCTCCCGGATCGGCTCGGACGATCCGCTCCATCTGCGCGTCGGGCCAGAGGAGTTGGCGGTGACCACGCTGGACGGCCCGGTGGTGGAGAAGAAGGTGCCGCTGCCGGACCGGTGGCTGCGCGGTTTCGCGGAGGCCCAGGTCATCGCGGCCGGCTTCGACCTGCGGGCCGAGCTGCCCGCGGCGGAGGCGGTGCGGTTCCTGCGCTCGCTGCCCAAGGGCGGTGCTCGCGGCGCCGCGAGCGGACCGCGCTGGGTCGTCCCGGCGGGCCGCGGCCTGCGCCCCACCACCCGCCCCGTACCGGGCGCGGTGTGCCTGCCCGGCCCGGAGCGCCTCGTCGCCCTCCAGCGGGTCCTGCGCCACGCGACGGCCCTGCGGATCTACGGCCCCTCCGTCATCGGCGCCGACGCCACGGCCGGTGCGTGGGAGGCCGTCCTGCCGGGCATGCGGCTCACCCTCACGCTGTCGCCGGACGCGTCGCGCGGATTCTCCGGCGAGGGCGGGGTCCTGGACGCGCTCACCGCCGACGAGGCGGGCGAGGACGCCGAGTTGATCGCCGTACTGCTGGCCTGGGAGCCCCGCATCGACATCGCCGACCTGGCCGCCTCCTCGGGGCTGGCGCCCGAGCGGGTGCGTGCCGCCCTGGTCCGGCTGGGCACGTCGGGGCGTGTCGGCTACGACACGGCGGAGGCGTCCTACTTCCACCGTGAACTGCCCTACGACGCGCGGCGCGTGGAGCGCCACAACCCTCGGCTGCGCTCGGCCCACGCGCTGGTGGCCGCGGGGGCGGTGACCCTGGAGGGCGCGATCGGGACGGTGACCGCCGAGGACGGGCATGTGCACCGGGTGCGGGACGAGGCGGGGGTGCTGAGTTGCAGCTGCGTGTGGTGGGCGAAGTACCGGGGCGGGCGCGGGCCGTGCAAGCACGCGCTGGCGGTGCGGATGGTGCGGCGGGGTGCCGCGAAGGAGCAGGACACGGTCCGGAACGCGGACCTGAGCACGGATCAGAACATGGTGCGGGTCGACGGGGGTGTGCGATGAGTTCGCTGATGGAAGCGGTGCGGGCGGGCCGGACGGCCGAGGCGGTGGGACTGCTCGACGGGTTGACGGACACCGAACGGCGGGCGTTCCTGCCGGAGTTGAAGGACCTGCGCAAGGAGCTGCGCAAGGCGCCGTGGGCGGAGCCGGCCCGCCGCGCCTATCCGGCCCTGCACGCGGCCGGGGCCGCCTGCGAGACAGGGGCGGCGGCTGCGGCGACCTGGATCGCCGCTGCCGACATGCGCTGGTCGCAGTCGTCGCCGGGGCTGCTGATCCACATCCTGGGCGACCGCGACACCGCCTGGCTCGCCGACGTGACGCGGCGCCTCGCCGCGCGCCCGGCCTCCGCCGGCGTGCCGTACGAGCTGCTGGCCGGTCTGGTGCGGCTCTCCGGCTGCCCGGTGCCGAGGACGGACGCCTATGTGCGGGGCTGGGTGCAGCACAACGGCAGCATTTGGCAGCGTGGGGACACCCTGGTCGACCGGCTGCGCAAGGACCCGCATCTCGCGGAGCTGGTGGCCGCGGTCTTCGAGACGGAGGAAATCGGCAGCCCGCTGGACTGGAACTCGACCGAGGGCCCGAACAACTGGGTCGACGCGCTCGCCCTCCTCACCGCGGAAGGAAGCCTGGACCGGAAGGCGACGGTGGACGCGTGCGTGGCCCGGTTGCTGCGGGGCGGTACGACCATGGACGACCGAGTGTTCCTGCGCCTGTTGAAGGCCCTCGCCCTGACCCCTGAGGAGGAGCGGAAGCGGATCGCCGACTGGCTGGCGCTCGCCTCGGACGCGGTGTCCACGGTGGCCTCGCACGCCCAGTCGGTGCTCGGTTCGCTGGCCCTGGACGGGGAGTTGACTCCGCGTCGGCTGGCGGAGATGTCGGACGCGGTGCTGTTCCGGACCGAGAAGAAGCTCGTCCGCGCGCAGCTCGTGCTGCTGGGCAAGGTGCTGGCGCGCGACGCGTCGGCCGCCGCCGAAGTGCTGCCCGCCCTGGCGCAGGTTTTCGGGCACGAGGACGCGGAGGTGCAGGAGCGGGCACTGAAGCTGGCCGAACGGCACCTCAAGAAGGTCGACTCCCCCGAAGTGCGCGCCGAACTGGCCACAGCGGCGGACCAGTTGGTCCCCGCCCTGCGCGTCCGCGCGGTCGAGACGCTGGGTGCCGCTCCCGTGACGGCAGCGGCTACGGTGTACGAGGAGGTGCTCCCGCCGGCGCCGGAGCCGGTGCGCCTCGCGCCCGCACCCGAGTCGGCGATCGAACTCGCCGAGGAGGTAGGAGCGTTGCTGGCGGCCGAGGGCGACGTGACCGCCTTCGAGCGCGTGCTGGACGGACTCGTCCGCCACGCGTACCGGGACCACGAAACCCTGGTGGAGGCGTTGGGGCCGGCGGTCGCGAGCCGCTGGTGGGAGGGCACCGATCCCTACTACGTCCAGCCTCCGGACGACCACTTCAGAAGATCGCACAACGACTTCGGCAACGTCGAGAGCGGGCTCGAACTCCTTCTGGCCACCCTCCGGGGCAAGGTGCGCACCGCCACGCTCCACGACGGGGTACAGCACGGCCACCGGTCCCAGGAGTGCGGGCACAGCGGACTGTCGCGGGTCTTCGACGCCCGGGTGTGGGAGGTGGCGTACCGGCTGCGCGCGGAACCGCTGCCGTTCCTGTTGTCCACGCCGAGCTGGAGCACGGGTCTGCTGGAGCCCGGCGAGTTGGTGGACCGGCTGGAGGCGTACCGGCACCTGGGCGTACGCGCCTCGGCGGCCGACTTCGCGCAGGCGCTGCTGCGGGTGCGCCGCGGGGACCGGGCGGCGGCAGCCGCTGCCGCCGGGCGGGCGGAGGCGCTCGGCACGACGGAAGGTACCCGGCTGGCGCGCTGGCTGATGTCCGAGGGCCCCGCCCTGCCCCTGAGCAGGCGACGGACGGCCGGGGCGCGCATCGTGCTGGAGTTCGCTGAACTCCTCGATCTTCAGGAGGACTTCCCCGCGGAGTTCCGCGTGCTGGGCCGGCCGGTGACCGCCTACGGCGAGCGTTGGTACTGCTACCACTGGAGCCGGGACTTGCGGCAGCACTGGCTCGCGATACTTCCCGAGCGTCGCGAACTGGTCGCGGCGCGGCTGGTGCGGGACGTGTCCGCCGTCGCCCTCGACGGCACCCGTGGCGCCGCCGCCGTACTCCCGCTGCTCGCCGAGTCCGACGGCGAGGCCGGTGAGGCCACGCACCTGTGTCTGGCGTACGGACTCGGCGCGCGGCACCCCGAGGACCGGCTGGCCGCGGTGGACGCCTTGCTGGTGCTCGCGGCGCGTGGACAGTTGGACGTGGCCCGGCTGGGCACGGATCTCGGGGAGCTGGTGCGGAGCGGGGCCGTGAAGCCCTCGCGGCTCGCCGAGTCGGTGCGGACAGGGGCTGCGACCGGGGCGAACGCGACCATATGGGGGATCCTCCGCACCACCCTGACCGCGCTGCTCACCGACCTCGGCGACGACGCCAAGCCCGCCCGGACGCGGGGGCTCGGGGACCTTCTCGCCGTGGCCGCCGAATGCGCGGAGCGGTCCGGGGCCCGCGGTGAGCTGCCGCATCTGGCGCAGACGGCGGCGCGGAGCGGCTCGTCCCGGCTGGTCACGCAGGCACGTCGGCTGCGCAGCGCGCTGGTGGAGGGGGTGGCCGCCTGACGTAGGGCGACAGGGCTGACCTCCGGCGCGCCACACTTGCAAAAAGAACAGCAAAAGGTACAGAACCACGCTTTTACCGGTCGGTCACAGAGCGTTCGTGATCACGCAACACCCTTCCTTCACAGTGGTTGCATGAGTCGAGACATGTCTGATGTGACGCGCGCCAGGCACGGGCGTCCGGTGCACCACTGGCGGCGGGACCTGGTGGAGCTGGCCGCGCTGTTCACGGCGGTCGCGGTGGCGGACGTCGTGGCCGATCTGGTGGGGCACGGGCCCGACGGTCCGGTACTGCTGGCGATCTCCGCGCTGGCGCTGGTCGCCACCGCGGGGTTCCACACATGGTGGTCACGCCGCCACGGTCACGCCCCGCCGACGGGCGATACCGGTGCCCGGCCGGCCGCGCGGCTGCGGCAGACCGGGCCGACCGGATCGTCCGGGACCGAATCGGAGGCCACATCCACGGCCACGTCCACATCCACGTCCACGTCGGCCTCAGAGTCCGAGCAGTCGTCCGCGACGCCGGACGCCGTCGCCGAGCCGGCCGCGCTGTGGCGGATGCGGACGACGGTGCGGGACGCGCCGGGATCGCTCGCGGCCTTGTGCACGGCGCTGGCCGGTAAGCAGGTCGACATCCTGAGCCTGCAGACGCATCCGCTGGCCGAGGGCACGGTGGACGAGTTCCTGCTGCGGGCGCCGGGTGCGGTCGAGGCGTCCGAGATCACCCGAGCGGTGTCGCTGGCCGGCGGTTCGGGCACCTGGATCGAGCGGGCCGACGCCCACGATCTGGTGGACGCGCCGACCCGGGTCCTGGGCCTGGCCACGCGTACGGCGCTGGACGCGGCGGAACTGCCGCTGGCGCTGCGGCAGTTGCTGGGCCGGTGCACCATCCGCTCCCTGCCAGCCAACGTTGTCGCGGGCAAGGGGCGCGAGCAGGAGGCGCTGCCGGTGGAGGGGGCGCTGGAGGACACGGTCATGCGGCTGCGGGCGCCGGAAGGCGGAGTGATCACTGTGGAGCGGCCGTATCTGCCGTTCACGCCCACCGAGTTCGCGCGGGCGAGGGCGCTGGTCGAGCTGGACGCCCGGCTCGGTCCGCGCATCCCGCGCAGCCAGGACGTGCTGACGCTGCCCGAGGGCAACGCGATCACCGTGCGGCGCGCGGACACCGGTGATCTGGACGCGGCGCGGGAGATGCACGAGCGGTGCTCGGCGCGGACGCTGGGCATGCGCTATCACGGACCGGTCGGTGACGCCGACCGCTATCTGAACCACCTGCTGTCTCCGCGTTTCGGGCGGACGCTCGCCGTGCAGACGGCCTCGGGGCGGATCGTCGGGCTCGGGCACCTGCTGTGGGACGGGGACGAGACGGAGGTCGCGCTGCTTGTCGAGGACGACTGGCAGCGGCGGGGTATCGGCAATGAGTTGTTGGGGCGGTTGGTGGGGATGGCTGTCGAGGCGGGGTGCGAGAGCGTGTACGCGGTGACGCAGGCGTCCAACACGGGGATGGTCGCGGCGATGCGGGGGCTTGATCTGCCGCTGGACTATCAGATCGAGGAGGGGACGTTGGTGGTCACGGCTCGGTTGGGTGCGTCTGCAGGGGTTGCAGAGGTCACGGAGTTCGGGAAGGCCGAAGCGCCGTAGCATCCAAGGTTCGGTGGGCGGGTGCGGGTGCGTTGTGGCTGGTCGCGCAGTTCCCCGCGCCCCTTTGGAGGGGCGCAAGCGCCCCATCCAAATCTGTCCACAGGTCCTCTACATCCTCCAAGCCCACCGACAGTCTCAGCAAGCGGTCGCTTACGCCCGCTTCCCTTCTGTCCTCCGCGTCCACCACCCTGTGGCTGATGGAAGCCGGATGCTGGATCAGGGTGTCCACGCTGCCGAGGCTTACCGCCGGGGTGATCAGGCGGACTCGCGCGATGACCTCGTGGGGGTCGCCGTGGAGCTCGAAGGCGATCATCGCGCCGCCGATGCGCGGGTAGTGGACGCAGGCGACGCGCGGGTCGGCGGTGAGGCGGCGGGCGAGTTCGGCGGCGGTGGCGGAGGCGGCCCGCACCCGTACCCGTACCGGCAGGGTGGCGAGGCCGCGCAGCAGGAGGTAGCCGGCCAGGGGGTGCAGGACGCCGCCGGTCATGAAGCGGATCCGGCGCAGTCGGCCAGCGAACTCCTCGTCGCAGGCCACCACTCCCGCCATCACGTCGCCGTGCCCGCCGAGGTACTTGGTGGCGCTGTGCAGGATGATCCGCGCGCCGTGTTCGGCGGGGCGTTGCAGGACGGGTGTGGCGAAGGTGTTGTCCGCGAGGAGCGGGACCGGGCCGCAGGAGTGGGCGATGGCGCGCAGGTCGAGTTCGGCCAGGGTCGGGTTGGCCGGGGACTCGACGAGCACGAGCCCGGTGTCGGGGCGCAGCGCGTCGGCGATTCCGGCCGGGTCGGTCCAGGTCACCTCGGTGCCGAGCAGCCCGGCGGTGAGCAGGTGGTCGCTGGAACCGTAGAGGGGCCGTACCGCCACGACATGGCGCAAGCCCGTCGCGGCCCGCGCGAGCAGGACCGCGGTCAGGGCCGCCATGCCGCTGGCGAACGCGACCGCGCTGTCGGTGCCTTCGAGGCGGGCGAGGGCGGTCTCGAAGCGGGCGACGGTCGGGTTGCCGAGGCGGCCGTAGACGGGTGGGCCGTCGGGTTGAGCGCCGGTGGTGGCGAAGGCGTCGACGCGGGCGGCCTCGGCACGGCTGTCGTACGACGGGTAGGTGGTCGACAGGTCGATCGGCGGGGCGTGCAGGCCCTGCCGGGCGAGGTCGTCGCGGCCGGCGTGCACGGCTTCGGTGGCCAGTGCTCGCGGGGCCGGGGAGAGGTGCGGGCTCGCTGAATCCATGGACGGAAGAGTGAACACCGAGCGGCCGGAAAGGCTCAACTCCCGTGTTACGTTCGGGCCATGGCCGAATCTGTCGTACTGGATCCGGTGGATCTCCATCTGCTGCGGTTGTTGCAGAACGACGCCCAGGCGACGTATCGCGATCTCGCCGCGCGGGTCGGGGTCGCGCCGTCGACGTGTCTGGACCGGGTGGCGCGGCTGCGCCGGGCCGGGGTGATCCTCGGGCATCAACTGCGGCTCGATCCGGCCAAGTTGGGGCGCGGGTTGGAGGCGCTGCTGTCGGTGCAGGTCAGGCCGCATCGGCGGGAGTTGGTGGGGCCGTTCGTGGAGCGGATCCGGGCGTTGCCCGAGTCGCGGACCGTGTTCCATCTGACCGGGCCCGACGACTCTCTCGTCCATGTGGCCGTCGCGGACATGGCCGACCTGCAGCGGCTGGTCCTGGACGAGTTCACGTCGCGGCGCGAAGTGGCGCGGGTGGAGACCCGGTTGATCTTCCAGCAGTGGGACTGCGGGCCCCTGCTGCCGCCTGCCACGCCCATAGCTGAATCGGGATGACGAGGACAGGCCCGCGTATGAGGATGGTCCCCATGTCGCAGACCAACACTCCGCTGCCCCGGCAGATCGCCGACACCTATGTCGACGACCTCATCGCCCTCAACCCGGTCATCGGTACGTATCTCGGCGTGAAGGAGAGTTCGAGCCGCCTGCCCGACCTCTCCCCCGCAGGTCAGGAACGACTCGCGGAGCTTCAGCGGGCGACCCTCGCGAAGCTCGACGAGGCAGAGCGCCGGCCCGGCGCGGACAGTGACGGCGAGCGCCGTTGCGCGCGCCTGCTGCGCGAGCGGCTGACCGCCGCACTCGGCGTGTACGACACCGAGGAGGGCCTGCGCGAGGTCGGCAACATGCACACGCCCGCGCACTCCGTGCGCGATGTGTTCACGGTGACTCCGGCGCAGACCGACGAGGACTGGGCGGCGATCGCCGAGCGGCTGCGCGCGGTGCCCACCGCGTTCGCCGGCTACCGCGAATCGCTTCAACTGGGCCTGGACCGCAAGCTGTTCGCCGGTCCGCGCCCCACAGCCACCTTCATCGGCCAGCTCACCGAGTGGTCGGACACGGACGGCCGGGGACGGGGCTGGTACGAGGACTTCGCCTCGGCCGGCCCCGACTCCCTGCGCGCCGAGCTGGACGAGGCCGCCCGCACGGCGACCGCGGCCGTGGTGGAGCTGCGGGACTGGATGCGCGACGTGTACGCGCCGACGATCGAGGGCGCCCCGAACACGGTGGGCCGTGAGCGGTACGCGCGGTGGGCCCGCTACTACAACGGTACGGAACTCGACCTCGACGAGGCCTACGCGTACGGCTGGTCCGAGTACCGCCGGCTGCTCGCCGAGATGGAGCGGGAGGCCGAGAAGATCCTGCCCGGCGCCGAGACCCCGTGGGTGGCACTCGCGCACCTCGACGAGCACGGCCGGCACATCGAGGGCGTCGACGAGGTCCGCGAGTGGCTCCAGGGCCTGATGGACAAGGCGATCGAGGAACTGGACGGCACCCACTTCGAACTCGCCGAGCGGGTACGGCGGGTGGAGTCGCGCATCGCCCCCGCGGGCAGTTCGGCGGCGCCGTACTACACGCAGCCCTCGCAGGACTTCTCGCGGCCGGGCCGCACCTGGCTGCCGACGATGGGACAGACCCGGTTCCCGGTCTACGACCTCGTCTCGACCTGGTACCACGAGGGCGTCCCCGGCCATCACCTCCAGCTCGCCCAGTGGACGCACGTCGCCGGGGAGCTGTCCCGCTACCAGGCCTCCGTCGGCATGGTCAGCGCCAACGCCGAGGGCTGGGCGCTGTACGCGGAGCAACTGATGGACGAGCTGGGCTACTTGGAGGACGCGGAGGAGCGACTCGGCTTCCTCGACGGGCAGATGATGCGGGCCACCCGGATCATCGTCGACATCGGCATGCACCTGGAGCTGGAGATTCCGGCGGACGCGCCGTTCCACCCCGGTGAGCGGTGGACTCCGGAGCTGGCCCAGGAGTTCTTCGGGACGCACAGCAGCCGTCCGGCGGACTTCGTGGAGAGCGAACTGACCCGCTACCTCACGATCCCGGGCCAGGCCATCGGCTACAAACTCGGCCAGCGGGCATGGCTGCTGGGCCGGGAGAACGCACGGCGGCGGCACGGCGACGACTTCGACCTGAAGGCCTGGCACATGGCCGCGTTGTCGCAGGGTTCGCTGGGGCTGGACGACCTGGTGGACGAGTTGTCGCAGCTGTGACGGGACTCCCGCGCACGGTGTGACATGTCGGCGGCCGGGTCCCGGAGTTCGGGGCTCGGCCACCCACGTCTCCAGGCCAGGACGCGACTTCGGTATGCGGCTGCTCGAAGTCCCCGTCCAGGGTGGTCAGTTCGGGAGTTTCCGCAGGTGCACGAGCCCGAGCCAGGTCTCCGGGCCCGGCTGGGCCTGCCCCGCGCGGACGGCGTAGCGGCCCGGTTCCAGCTCGACCTTCAGATGCTCGGTGCCCTCCGAGTCCCGCCCGGGCCAGGCCGAGTCGAAGAGGACGACGGTTCCGGGCACGTCCCACTGCACCTCGTTCTCCCAGGTCGCGCCGGCGAGCGCGGCGGGCACTCCGGCCAGTACGTCGTCCTCGGAGTTCGCGGCACACCACCGTACGAACGTGCCGTGGTCCGGCAGGAAGGAGGTCGACGCGGGATCCTCCCCGAGGACCAGGGCCGCGCTGTCCCCCACAGGCAGCAGGCCGACATGGCCGCCGACCTCGCACGCCCGGTCGTAGTCCGAGGCCAGTTCGTCGCCGTCGGCTCCGGTCCAGAACGGCAGCACCGTCTCCGGCACCGCTATGAGCGGCCCGCCGCCCGACTCCACCCACTGCACCACCGTGCCCGGCTCCGCGTATCGCGCCATGGGCAGAACCTACACGCACAGCGACCCCACATATTCGCTGTCCCCGAACCTCCGTATCGGCCATCCTCGTCTCCTATGAACACCCGGACCCTCTTCCTCTCCCCCCGCGTCACCGCGACCGGACACGCCCTCGCGGACGCGGCACGGCGGCGCGGTATGCGTACCGAAGTCCTGCGCGACTGGCGGGTGCCGGAGGAGTCACGCGGGGCGGCCGGGGCCTCGCTGTACGCCGGGCCGCTGTTCGCGGACGCCGTCGCCGGCGAACTGGGCCTCGGGCTGGTGGAGGCGCCGTCCGACTGGCTGGCCCGGCTGCCGTACGAACTCACGCGCAGGGACGTCGAGTTCACCACCCTCGCCGAGGCACGGCAGCTGCGCCGCCCGGCGTTCGTGAAGCCGCCCAACGACAAGAGCTTCCCCGCGCGGATCTACCCCGACGGCAGCCGGCTGCCGGGTCCCGACGCGGTCGACGACGACACCGCGGTGCTGGTGAGCGACATCGTGACGTTCGCCGTCGAGTACCGACTCTTCGTGCTGGACGGCGAAGTCCGTACCGGCAGCCGGTACTTGACGGACGGTCAGCTCGATGTCACCCCGCTCGTCGAGGACCGGCTCCAGGACGAGGTCCTGGACTTCGCCGGACGCCTGACCATGGGCCACGGGCTGCCGTCGGCGATCGTGGTCGACGTCGGGCGACTGACCGACGGCGAGTGGGCGGTCGTGGAGGCCAACGCGGCCTGGGCGAGCGGGCATTACGCCTGCGACCCCGACGCCGCCCTCGACGTCGTCCTGCAAGCGGCGTGTCCGGCAACGGAGTTCACCGCACCGGACCGCCCCTTCCTCCGTCCACTGCCCACCGTGATCCGGGACTGAGACTCAACAACCGCACTCCTCCGCCCCCACCGGCGCCGTCAACGAATCGGCCACGCGCCGCTCCCGCCCCTCCCACGTCTCGAACGCGAAGCCCTCGCGCACCCAGTACTCGAACCCCCCGAGCATCTCCTTGACCTGGTAACCGAGTTCGGCGAGGGCGAGGGCGGCTCGGGTGGCGCCGTTGCAGCCCGGACCCCAGCAGTACGTCACCACCGGCACCGACTTGTCGAGGAGAGCCCCGGCCTGTTCCGGGATGAGCGCGGTGGGGAGGTGGACGGCACCCGGGACGTGCCCCTGGTCCCAGGACTCGGTGGACCGCGAGTCGAGGACGACGAAGCCGGGGTCGCCGCCCGTCGCCAGCGCGGCGGCCACGTCGGAGACGTCGGCGTGGAAGGCGAGGCTCGCGCGGAAGTGGGCGGCGGCTGCCGAAGGGGCGGCGGGGGCGACCCGTAGAACGGGGTTGACGGCGATGCTGCTGCTCATGGTCCGGCCTTTCACCGAGGTGTCTCTACGGCCAGAAATCTACGGCCGCCGACCGGCTCGCTGAAGGCATGATCCCCGGCGTCGCCCTTGATCGGCCGGGGATCTCCCTGCTATTCCTCAAGGATGACCATGTATTCCCCGGACGCCACCGACTGGCGCATCCTTGAGGTCCTTCAGCGGGAGGGCAGGGCCAGTTTCGCCGAACTGGCCCGGGCCGTGTCGATGTCCGCGAGCGCGGTCACCGAGCGGGTGCGGCGGCTGGAGGAGGCGGGGGTGATCCAGGCGTACGCGGCGGTCGTGGACCCGGAGCGGCTGGGGCTGCCGATCCTCGCGTTCGTGCGGTTGCGTTATCCGAACGGCAACTACAAGCCCTTCCACGACCTGGTCGCGGTGACGCCGGAGATCCTGGAGGCGCATCACATCACGGGCGACGACTGCTTCATGATCAAGGTCGCGGCCCGTTCGATGCGCCACCTGGAGGAGGTGTCGGGGCGGATCGGCGCGCTCGGCTCGGTCACCACCAGCGTCGTCTACTCCTCGCCGCTCCCCCGCCGGCCGCTGGGTCACTGACCGCGCTGCCGCACCGCCGACCCCGCGCGCCCCTTCACGACCTCCAGCTGCGCGTGAATGCGCCGCCGCAGGTCGGCGACATGGCTGACGATGCCGACGCTGCGGTCGCGTTCGCGCAGGGAGTCGAGGACGTCGAGAACCTCGTCGAGGGTCTGCTCGTCGAGACTGCCGAAGCCCTCGTCGATGAAGAGCGTGTCGAGCCGGACCCCGCCGGCCTCGTCGGTGACCACGTCCGCGAGTCCGAGCGCGAGGGCGAGTGACGCGAAGAACGTCTCCCCGCCGGACAGTGTCGCCGTGTCCCGCTCCCGCCCGGTCCACGCGTCGACGACATGCAGCCCGAGTCCGCTGCGCCCCCGCCCGGCCCGGTCGTCGGAGTGGACGAGGGTGTAACGCCCGGACGACATGCGCCGCAGCCGTACGGTCGCGGCGGCGGCCACCTGTTCCAGCCGGGCCGCGAGGACGTACGACTCCAGGCGCATCCGGCGTTCGTTGTCGGCGGAGGTGCCCGCGGTGAGGGCGGCGAGGCGGGCCACCCGGTCGTACTCCTCGCGCAGCGGGGCGAGTTGACGTGCGCCGGCCGCCGATCGGGCGGAGAGCCGGTCGAGTTCCTGGCAGCGCCGGGCCGCCGCGTCGCGCGCGGAGGCCGCGTCCCGTGTCCGCTGTGCGGCTACGGTCGCGGCGCGCTCCGCCAGGTCCGGGTCGGCGGGGGCCTGTTGCGCGGCTGCCACCGTGTCGGCCTCGGCCAGGACCGCGCGTACGGCGGCCTCCTCCGACTGCCAGGCGTCCAGCCGCCGTTGGAGTTCCCGATGGGCGGTGTCGTCGAGGAGGGCGGCGGCAGCGGCCTGCGGGGTGTCGAACCCGGCGCGGAAGGCGGCGTCGGCGAGCCGGGCGTCGGCGTCCTTGAGCCGCTGGGCGGTGTCCTCGGCGGCGCGTGCGGTGTCGGCCGCGCCGGTGAGCAGCGCGGCCTGCCGTTCCAGCTGGGCGGCGCGCGCGGCCACGCTGTCGGCGGTGCCCCGCGCGTGCGCCAACTCCTGCTCCAGGGAGGCTCTTTCGCGGTCCTGGGTGTCGCGGAGGCTCGTACGGGAGGCGGTGCGCAGGGCGGCCTGTTGCTGGATCGCGATCCGGCGCTCGTGCTCCTGTTCGGCCCGGCGCAGCTCCTCGGTGGCGGGATGCAGCCAGGACGCGTCCTGCCGTGCCTGCTCGTACCGTCGCTCCAACTCGGCTACCTCGTCGGAGAGTTGACCGGTCGGCGTGTCACCCGCCTCGGCGGTGGCAGCGGCGAGTGCTTCCCGTACGACGCCCAGGCGACGCTCGGCCTCGGTGCGCTGTTCCTCGGCGCGCTGGTGGGCGGTGAGCGCCTGCTCCTCCGTCGCACGGTCGACGTGTCCGGCGGATTTGCGGGCGGGCGCGGGGTGTTCGATGGCTCCGCAGACGGCGCAGGGTTCGCCGTCGGTGAGGTGGGCGGCGAGTTCGGCGGCGATGCCGTTCAGCCGCTGTTCCTTGAGGTCGAGCCAGTGGGCGCGGGCCGTCAGGGCGTGTTCGGCGGAGGCGAGCACGTGCCGGTGGGCGTCCTCGGTGTCACCGGCGAACTCATCCCGCTGCCGGGCCGCCTTGAGCCGTCGCTCGGCGGGCTCGCGCTGCACACCGAGCTGTTCGGCCCGGGTGGCGGCCTCCTGGGCCGACTCGATCCGCGTCTGAAGTCCCGCCCGGGTGGCGTCCCACTGGGCGAGCCAGGCCTCGGCCTCCTGCCGTACGTCCTCGTCGTCGCGCTCCTGCCGGTCCAACTCGGCACGCTCCAGGCCGAGTTCGGCGAGGCGTTGCTCGGCGCGGCGGGCCGACTCCAGTCCGCCCAGTTCTTCGGCGGCGCGGCGTGCGGCGGCGGCGAGGCCGGCCGCTCCGGCACCCGCGAAGGTCTCCGGCAACAGGTCGCGTGCGCGTGTCTCGGCCCGAGCGGCTTCCCGGTGCTCGCGGTCGGCGGCCTCGCGCAGTTCCAGCGCCGGTGCCACCGCCTCCGCCTTCCGGGCCCGCTCCATCCGCGCGTGCGCCTGCCGGTAGCCGTCGGCCCGCTCCTCCATGAGCGTGGCTCGCTCCCGCGCCTGCGTGAACCGCTGTTGCAGGCGGGCCAGTTCGCGTACGTCGGCCAGTGCCCGGTCGGCGGCGGCCTGCGCGGACTCGGCGGCGGCGAGACCGCTGTGCGCGACGGTGAGTTGCTCGCGTGCGGTGCTGCGGGCGACGGCCGCCGCGCCCAACACCTCGTCGGCGAGGCCGGGTTGGCCCGGGGCGAGGTCCGGCAGCTCCATGGCGTCACCGGCGGCCTGCTGCATGCGGTGCGCGTCGGCCAGCAACTCGGCGTCGCCCTCGCGGACCTGTGCCTCGGTGGCCCGCCGCCGCTCCGCGAGCCGCTTCTCGACCTCGGCGAAGCGGTGGGTGTCGAAGAGCCGGCCGAGCAGCTTGCCGCGTGCCTCGGCGTCGGAGCGCAGGAAACGCGCGAACTCGCCCTGGGGCAGCAGCACGACCTGGCAGAACTGCTCCCGGCTCATCCCGAGGAGCTGGGTGATCTCCTCGCCGATCTCCTGGTGCGAGCGGCTGAGGTCCTTCCAGACGCCGGCCGTCGCGTCGTACTCGCGCAGCCAGCTCTGCGCCTTGTCCAGTGTGCTGCCGGTGCCGCGCTTCTTGGGGCGTTCCATGGGCGGCTGCCGGGTGAGTTCCAACCGCCGCCCGGAGACGGTCAGTTCGAGCCTGACCTCGGTGCGGGTGCCGGCCGCCGCGTGGTCGCTGCGCAGGTTCATGCCCTGGCCGGACTGGCGGACGCCGGGCACCGAGCCGTAGAGCGCGTAGCACACGGCGTCGAGGACGGAGGTCTTGCCGGCGCCGGTCGGCCCGTGCAGGAGGAAGAGCCCGGCGGAGGACAGTTCGTCGAAGTCGACTGTCTGGGAGCCGCCGAAGGGCCCGAAGGCGGTGAGGTCGAGCCGGTGCAGCCTCATCGCACACCCTGTCCCACTGAGGGCCGCACGTTCATGGCGCCGCCTCCCCGTTCTCCCGCGCACCGGGCGTTCACGGCGTGACCTCCCGTACGACGGCGTCCGCGCGCACCGCGTCGAACGCGGCCTGGAGCACGGCCTGTTCGTCCCCGTCGGGCCCCGCGCCGCGCACATGGGCCACGAAGTCGTCGGCGATCTCCCGGTCGTTGCGGCCCGCGAGGCGCCGGGCGTACGACACGTCGGGGTCGTCGGGAGCCCGCTCGGGGTCGAAGACGAGGCTCAGCGTGTGCGGGAAGCGTTCCGTGAGCCGGGCCATGGGGTCGGCCGGGCGCACCGGGTCGGTGAGTGTCGCCTCGACCCACGCCTCCTCGTGCCGCGCGAGGTCGGGGTCGTCGAGCAGTTCCTCCAACGGGCCCCGGATCCGGGCCAGTTCGCGCGGCACCGGGCAGTCGAGGCGTTCGGCGGTGACGGTCCCGTCGGCGTCCAGGTCGACGAGCCACATGCTCTTGCGGTGGTCGGCCTCGGAGAAGGAGTACGGGAGGGGCGAGCCCGAGTAGCGGACCCGCTCGGTGATGGTCTGGGAGCCGTGCAGATGTCCCAGCGCCACATAGGAGACGCCGTCGAAGACACCGGCCGGGACGGCGGCGACTCCGCCGACGGTGATGTCCCGCTCGCTGTCGCTGGCCTCGCCGCCGGTGACGAAGGCGTGCGCGAGGACGACGGAACGGGTGCCGGGCGCGCGGGCGGCGAGGTCGGCGCGGACGCGGTCCATGGCGGCGGCGAGCACTGCCTCGTGCCCGGCCTTCTCCACCCCGAACTCGGCCTTCACGAGGGCCGGTTCGAGATACGGCAGCCCGTAGAAGGCCACGTCACCGTGCGCATCCGGGATCACGACCGGCGTCCCGCAGGCCGACGGCTCGGTGCGCAGGTGGATGCCCGCGCGGTCGATCAGTCCCGCGCCGACTCCGAGGCGGCGGGCCGAGTCGTGGTTCCCGGAGATCATCACCGTGGGCACGCCCAGGTCCGCGAGCCGGTGCAGGGTGTCGTCGAACAGCTCGACGGCGGCCAGCGGCGGTACCGCCCGGTCGTACACGTCTCCCGACACGACCACCGCGTCCACCTCGCGCTCACGCACGGTGGTGACGAGATGGCCCACGAAGCCGGCCTGGGCGTCGAGCATGTTCACGCGGTGGAACGCCCGGCCCAGGTGCCAGTCGGAAGTGTGCAGAATTCTCAAGACGCCGCTCCGACCTGCATTTTTCCCCCTACTTCACCCCTGGACTCAGCACCGAACCAGCACGGTTCTCGCTCTCAGCACCGACCACGCTAACGCCTGTCAGCACCTGGTCCATCACGGACCTCGGTCTGCCACCGGCGTCTGGCGTCAGGTGGCCGTAGCTGTCTGCCGTGATCTGGATGGTCGCGTGGCCAAGCCATCGCGACATTTCGAGAACAGGGACACCGCCCGCGAACAGCGTCTCATCAGGTGTGTCCTGCGTTCCGCCGCCCCGCGACCGCACCCTGGACGGAGGGACCAACGGCTTCGCGATCTCCCACAGTCCGTCCGGAACGATCCGACTCCAGGTTCCTCGCCCCATGGTGAGGCCAACGTCCGCCTCACCACATAGGACACGGTCCAAGGCGTCGCTTCCGGAGATCCGTCGGGGGCCGCTCCGGGGCCGGGCGGGTCGGCGGGGCTGCAGCTGCGGCGCTCACCTCGCGCGGCCCCGGGCGCGATCGCTGTGCGGGACGTGTCCGTCAGCCCTGGGTGCCGTTCTGCGAGACCGGATACAGACCCAGGACGCCCTTCGGGACGGCACCCCCGCCTTCCACCCCGAAGAGGGCATCTCCCGGCTCGGCTCACTGCGCATGCACACCCCGGGCAGTGCCTACCAGCTGCACCAGGAGCACCGCACCGGCACCCTCGAAGTCGGCAAGCAGGCCGACCTCGTGTACACCGACCGCGACCTGCTCAAGGTCAAAGCGACCGAGATCAGCGACACCAAGGCCGAACTCACCATGATCGGTGGCGAGATCGTCCACGAGGCCGGTTCGGTCACCGCGGCGTCCAAGAAGACGCACGCCTCGACCGCCGCGGCGAAGACGCTGCGTGCCACCGGCGCCGTGTGCGGTCCGGGCCACTCGCACGCGGCCTGTGGCCACTGACCGCAGCTGTACACAGGTGAGAAGCCGGGCAGGAAGGGGGCTCCACCTCGGCCGGGGCGGAACGGCGGTGTTCCGGCACGCCACCCGCACCAGACGCTCGTCGTCCCGCCCGCCACCAGCAGTGCCCGGAATTCGGCAAGCCGTTCACCCACCGATCCGCAGGGCCCGGAGACGGCCCGCGCACCCCACCCCGAAGACCCGCCCCGAGCCGTGGGTCGGCCAAGAAGCCGGCTTGGCGAAATACGGGTGGGGGTATACGCTGCTGAATCTCATGGATACCCCCCTGGGTATCTGCCGTGAGGAGGACAGCGTATGTACTTCGTGGAGACACTGGCGACGGAAGGGCTGGGGAACCGGTCCTACCTGGCCGGCGGGCGGGAGACGGCGGTGGTCGTCGATCCGCCGCGCGACATCGACCGGGTCCTTGCCACCGCCGCCCGCCGCGGAGTGCGCATCACACACGTGGCCGAGACCCATGTGCACAACGACTACGTCAGCGGCGGCCTCGAACTGGCCCGGATCACCGGTGCCGCATACCTGGTTCCGGCCGGAGCCCAGGTCGCGTACGGGCGGGTGCCGGCCGCCGACGGGGACCGGGCCGAAATCGACGGTGGCCTGAGCCTGCGGGCGGTGGACACACCCGGCCACACCCCGCACCACACCTCCTACGTCCTGTACGACGGCGACACCCCGGTGGCCGCGTTCACCGGCGGGTCGCTGCTGATCGGCTCGGTGGGCCGCCCCGACCTGGTGGACCCGCGGCTGACCCGACGGCTCGCCCGTGCCCAGCACGCCTCCGCGCACCGTCTGGCCGAACTCCCCGACGGCGTAAAGGTGTTGCCCACGCACGGCTTCGGGAGCCTCTGCTCCGCGACACAGGCCGAGGGCGAGGCGAGCACCATCGGCCGGGAGAGGGTCCACAACACCGCGCTGACCAGCGACGTGGACGTCTTCGTCGCCGAACTGCTCGCAGCGCTCGACGACATACCCGCGTACTACGCCCACATGGGCCCGGCCAATGCGGCGGGGCCCGCGCCGGTCGACCTCACGGCCCCGCGGATCGCCGACGCCGCTGAGCTCACGACCCGGCTGGACGCCGGGGAGTGGGTGGTGGACCTGCGCAACCGGGTGGCGTTCGCCGAGGGGCATCTGTCCGGGTCACTGAACTTCGACGGCAGCGGGCAGCCGGCCACCCACCTCGCCTGGCTGCTCCCGTGGGGCAAGCCGGTCACGCTGCTGGCCGACACCGTCGAGGAGATCGCCGCCGCACAGCGTGAGCTGGCCCGTGTCGGCATCGACCGTCCGGCCGCGGCGGCCACCGGCCCCGCCGAGCAGTGGGCACCCGGCGGCGAGGAGCTGCGCTCGTTCCGGCGCGCGGACTTCGCCGCCCTGGCCGATGCCGTGGCTGCCGCCCACGAGGGCGGCGCGGCCCCGGTGGTGGTGGACGTCCGCCGCCGTAGCGAGCGCGCCACCGCCGGGTGGGTGACCGGCTCGATACACCTCCCCCTGCACGAACTCCCCCGGCGGATCGGCGAGTTGCCGCCCGGCACGGTGTGGGTGCACTGCGCCGGGGGTCTGCGCGCCGCCATCGCCGCGTCGTTCCTGGACACCGCGGACCGCGAGGTCACCGCCATCGACGACGGGTTCGCCACGGCCCGCGACCTCGGCCTGGTCACGCCGCCGGTCCGATGACGCGACAGACCGATCCCGTTGCGGAGTACCCGTGACCGCCACGCTGCTCGCACTGGTGGCCGGGGGGCTGGTCGGGCTGGCGTTGGGCGGACTGGGCGGCGGGGGCAGCATGCTGGCAGTGCCCGCGCTGGTCTATCTGCTGGGGTTCAGCCCACGGCAGGCCGCCAGTGCCGCGCTGGTCATCGTGGCCCTCACCTCGGCCGGTGGACTGCTTGCCCATCTCCGTACCGGCACCTGTCGCTGTCGGGCGGGGGCGCTGTTCGCCGCCGCCGGACTGCCGTTCGCCGCCGCCCCGGGTCTGTTCTCCGCTCAGCTGCCCGGCGCTCTGCTGACCGCGGGGTTCGCCGTCGTGGCCGCGCTCGCCGCCTGGCGCATGCTCCGGACCGACGGAACCGTACGCACCGCCCGGGCCGGCCGCGGGCGCATCGCCGCCACCGGTGCCGGCCTGGGGACGCTCACCGGGCTGCTCGGCGTGGGCGGCGGTTTCCTGGCCGTACCCGCCCTGGTCTCCGCGCTCGCCTTCCCCATGGCCGAGGCCGCCGGCACCAGCCTGCTGGTGATCATCACCAACACACTCGCGGCCCTGCTCGGCCGTACCGGGTCCCTGGCCGGCCTGGACTGGGCGCTGATCGGTCCGTTCACCGGTGCCGCCGTCCTCGGCGCGTGGGACGGCAAACGGCTCGCGGAGAGGTTCTCCGGCGCCGCGCTGCAACGCGCCTTCGCGCTGATACTGCTCGCGGTCGCCGCCCTGATGCTTCTGGACGCCGTCCTGTGAACTCGCCCTGCCCGCTGTTCCCCTGTTCCCCGACCCCAGCAACGGAGTGATGCGTGATGTTCGGATTCAAGCGCGGCCCCGGCCGCCTGACTCCCGCCCAGGCCCATGAGCGGACGAGCACGGGCGATGCCGTCCTGCTCGACGTGCGGGAGAAGCCGGAGTGGCAGGCCGGGCACGCTCCGAGCGCCGTTCATCTGCCGTTGGGCAGTCTGCTGGCCGGGGCCTCTCTGCCGAAGGCGGCGCAGGGCAGGCCGGTCGTGGCGATCTGCCGCGGTGGTCACCGTTCGCGCCAGGCCGCCACGTCCCTGGCCGCGCGCGGCGTGGACGTCGTCGACGTCAGCGGCGGAATGAACGCCTGGCAGCAGGCCGGGCTGCCGGTCGTGGACGGACGCGGCAGGCCCGGCGCCGTCGCCTGAATCCACCCACCCGATCCGCACGCCCACCTGAATCGGCACACACCGGTGGCGATATCGCCGCAGGGCATCACCTCGCCTGGCCGGATACATACCCCCAGGGGTATCAGTAAGGGAGTCTCCATGACCAGTACCGACAGCATCGCCGCATCACCGGCGGCGACCGAACCCACCGCACCCGGCGGCTCCCCGCCCGGCCCTCTCGGCCGTCTGGGCCTGTGGTCCGCCGCCCATCTGCGCCTGGTCACGGTGATCTGGCTGGTCCTGGTCGCGGGGCTCGGCGCACTCGCCCCCTCGGCGACCTCCACGCTCGCCGGGGCGGGCTGGCAGGCCGACGGCTCCGACTCCGTCGCCGTGCGCGAACTCGCCCAGAAACACTTCGGCGGCGACTCCTCCGCCGCCCTCCAGGTCGTCGTCAAGGCCGACCGGCCGGTCACCGACCCCGCCGTGCAGCAGGTCATCGGCCGGGCGACAGCCCTGCTCAAGGCCGACCCCGACATCTCCGAAGTCGTCGCCCCGCAGCCCGGGTCCACCATCAGCCGCGACGGCAGGACAGCGGTCATCCTGGGCGGCTCGGGCGCCGACACCAACGAGATGGTCAAGGCCGCCGAGGGGCTGAAGGGCCCGCTGACCGCCCTGTCCACCGCCACGATCCAGGTCAGCGCCACCGGTTCCTCCATGATGTGGAGCGACTTCAACACAGCCAGCCACGACGCGATGATCAAGTCCGAGCTGCTGTCCTGGCCGGTCACCCTCGGCATCCTCGTGCTGGCCTTCGGCACGCTGGTCGCCGCCGGGCTGCCGCTTCTGCTCACCGTGGCGGGGCTCGCCGCCTCCGCAGGAACCCTGGTGCTGATCGACCGCTTCACACCGGTGTCGATCTGGGCGATGAACTTCGCGATGATGTTCGCGCTCGCGCTGGGCATCGACTACGCCCTGTTCCTGGTCGTCCGTTTCCGGGCCGCCCTCGCCCGCCACGGCGACGCCCGTCGCGCGGTCGGCGAGACGATGGACACCGCGGGCAAGGCCGTCCTGCTCTCCGGAATCACCGTGGTGGCCAGCCTCGGCGTCGTCCTCATCGTGCCCTCGCCCGCGTTCCGGACCATGGCGCTGGGCATCATGCTCGCCGTGGCCTTCGTGCTCGCCGCCACCCTCACCCTGCTGCCGGCCGTCCTCGGCAGACTCGGTACGAGGGTCAACTCGGGTGCCCTGCCCTGGCGGCGCGGGAAGTCCGAACCCACCGGCGGCTCGCCGCGCTTCGGCTCCTGGGGCGAACGGCTGTGGGCCCACCCCCTGCGCTACGGCGTTCCCGCCCTGGTCGTGCTGGTGGCACTGGCCGTGCCCGTCATCGGGCTGAAGGTCGCCATGCCGTCCATCGACGTCGTACCGGCCGACTCCTCCTCGCACACCGGCTACACCGCCGTACAGAAGGCGTTCGGCGACGGCGCCCCGGGCACCCTGCAGATCATCGCGCCCGCCTCGGAGGCGCGGGCCACGACCGCGGCGCTCAAGAGCGACTCCGGGATCGCCGCCGTGCTGCCCGCCCAGAGCGCCGCCGACGGCTCGGAGCTCGTCCTGATCCGGGCCGTCCCCACGGTGGACCCCTCGGACGCCGCCCTGTCCGCCACCGTCGACCGACTCCGCGACGACCTGCCGGACAAGGCGCTGGTCGGCGGTGCCGCCGTCGAGAACCTCGATCTGCAGAGCGCTCTGGACGAAAACACCCCGATCGTCATCGGCACGATCCTCGCCCTGGGCTTCCTGCTGCTGCTCCTCGCTCTCCAGGCGCCGTTGGTCGCGCTCCTCGGCACGGTCACCAACCTGCTCGCCACGGGAGCCGCCTTCGGTGCCGCCCGCCTGATCTTCCAGGAGGGGCACGGCGCGAGCCTGCTCGGCTTCACTCCGCAGGGCTTCATGGACGGCTGGGGACCGGTGTTCTTCTTCGCCATGATCTTCGCCATCGCCATGGACTACACCGTCTTCCTGCTCTCCTCCGCCAAGGAGCAGTACGAGAGGACCGGCGACCCGCGCCGGGCGATGGTGGGCGCACTGGCCCACTCCGGGCGGGTCGTCTTCGCCGCGGCGGCCGTCATGGTCGCCGTCTTCTTCACCTTCGCCCTGTCGGGACCGCTGCCGCCGAAGGAGATGGGCGTCATCCTCGGCCTGGCCGTACTCCTGGACGCCGCCCTTGTACGGCTGGTGCTGCTGCCCGTACTGCTCCGGCTGACCGGGCGGGCTGCCTGGTGGAGCCCCGGGTGGCTGCGCAAGGTGCTGCCCGACATCAGGTTCTCGCACAACTGACCCGCGCCCCGCGCCCGGTGGCCCCGCGCTCCTCCGGGACGCCCGGGGTCACCGATACCCCACGGGGTACCATGGACCGAGCATCCACCAGGAGGACCCGCCCATGGCCATGACCGTCGACGAGGAAGCAAGCACCGCGATCCTCAACCGCCTGCGCCGCGCCCAGGGGCAGCTCGCCGGCGTCATCGCCATGATCGAGGCCGGCCGCGACTGCAAGGACGTCGTCACTCAACTCGCCGCGGTCTCGCGGGCCCTGGACCGGGCCGGCTTCAAGATCGTCGCCAGCGGTATGCGCCAGTGCATGGCGACCGCCGACGAGGACACACCGCCCATGACGGAAGCAGAGCTGGAGAAGCTCTTCCTCGCCCTCGCCTGACACTCCGCCGACGAGCCGAGGCCGCCCTGCACCGGCGCCCGAGCTTCTGCCGCGCGGACCGCGACCCGCGTACCGCACGCCTCGCACCACGCCGGGACCTGGGGCACCCCGCGGATCGTCGGACCGCCCCTCTCAGGCCGCGTGCCCCACGGGCTTCCACCCCTTCTCCGTCGTGACCAGCACCCGCTGCCCGGCGAGGCCACGGTCACCCGCGATCTCGACGAGGGCGCGCGCGACGTTCGCGAACGGGAGGGTCGGCAGGCCGGGGACCTTGGCGACCTGGTCGAGGCGCCTGACCGTGGCGGCGGGTGCGGCAGGGGCCTCCTTGAGGTTGACCGGGTGGACGATCGTCCAGTTCAGGCCACTGGCGGACAGGCTCCGCTCCGAGAGTTCCTTGTCCTTGAAGATCGCGGCGACGACCGTCTTGTAGACCAGCCGCCCCAGGAACGACGCCTTCGCCGCGGCGGTGACGACCGGCAGGGTGCGCTGCATCAGATCGACGGGCTTCTTCGCGCGAAGAGCGACCCCGATGGCCGAGATCACGGCATCGCTGCCGACGAAGGCCTTCGCCAGCGCGGCCCGGTCGTCGAGGGAACCCCGCACGACGGTCAGCCCGGACTGCGGCTGCACCGCGTCAGGGTTGCGGACGTAGGCCACGACCTCGTACCCCTGGGACAGCGCCTCCTTCGCGACGTGTGAGCCGATGTTGCCGGTGGCACCCAGCACGACGATCTTCATGGTTCCGTCGAAGCACTTTCCCCAAATGCTTCGAATTCGAAGTAAATGGACGCGGGTCCGAGAAGACCCCGAAGGAAGGAGACCCATGCCGGTACTCCCCGGGTGCCGGGAGACAGTGATGTCACGCGGGCCGTCCCCGGCGACAGGAAACCCTCAACTCCCCTGTCGCACACACGTGCTGCGCTAACCTCGCGTCACACGCAGCACGCGAGAGACACAGGGTTCCCATGCCAGTCGAGTACCGCGGTCGGTCCGAAACGATGGCCTATGCGGCGGCGGGGATGGAGCCGCCGCCGGTCGTCCCGTTGCGGAAGAGCGACCCCAGGGAGGCGGGCCCGTACCGGTTGGTGTCGGTGCTCGGCAGTGGCGGGATGGGCCGGGTCTATCTCGGCCGGGACGCCACCGGCGCCACGGGCCCGGCCGCCGTGAAGGTGATCCGGCCCGAGTACGCGGAGGACCCGCAGTTCCGCAGGCGCTTCGAGCGCGAGGTGGGCGCCCTGGACCGGATCCAAGGGGCGCACATCGTACGGCTGTTGGGCAGCGGCTGCGAGGAGGACCTGGTCTGGGTCGCCACCGAGTACATACCCGGGCCCACGCTCGACGAGCTGGTCGACGCGCGGGGGCCGGTCGGCGCGGAGGCGGCCTGGCGGTTGCTGGCCGACGTGGGACGGGCGATCGAGGCGATCTGGCGTGCGGGGATCGTGCACCGCGACCTCAAGCCGTCCAATGTGATCCTGGGTGCCGACGGCGCCCGCGTCATCGACTTCGGTGTCGTCCAGGCCGGCGACGAGACGTCGATCACCGCGACGGGCCAGAACGTGGGCACCCCCGCCTACATGTCCCCGGAGCAGGTCCGCGGCCACGAGGTCACCGCGGCCTCCGACGTGTTCTCACTGGCCTCCACGCTCACCTACGCCGTCGCCGGGGAGGCGCCGTTCGGCGAGGGCACGGGGGTCGACGTGCTGCACCGGGTGGCGTTCGACCCGCCCCGGGAGGAGGTCCTCGACAAGGTCGCGGGCGTCGACGCCGAACTGGCCGCGTTCATCCGGATCTGCCTGGACAAGGACCCCGAGCTGCGGCCGTCGCCCGAAGCCGTGTTCAGGACGGCGATCGGACACCAGTTGTCCACGCCGGTCGGCGGTCCGACCCGCGTCACCACCGAGCGCAGACCCTCCCGCGTCGAGCGGCCCGCACCCGGTCCCGCCGCGGCACCTCCGGAACCGCCCACCGCGCCCGGCGAGCAAGGCAGCGCGCCCGGGAATCGCCGGAAGCTGATCATGGGTGCGATCGCCGCGGCGGCCGTCCTGGTCGCCGGCACCGTCACCGCGACGCTGCTGCTCCACCGCGGCACCGCGACGTCGGGCGGCGGGCCGGAGTCGTCCTCGTCGGCGGGCGTCGTACCGGAGAACTCGCCCTCGGCACCGGGCAATTCGCCGAGCGGTGCCGCGACCCTGCCGGGGACGGGGAACTCGGCCTCGCAGAGTCCGACGAAGGCGCCGGCCACCAACGATCCCGCGACCCTCGACATCCGGATCGCCTCCTGCGTCGCCGAACTCGCGTCGCACTCCCACGGCGACTGCGTGAAGGCGCTCCAACTCCTCCTCGCGGGCTACGGGTTGCACGTCACGGTCGACGGCGACTTCGGAGAGGCGACGGCCGACGCGCTGAAGGCCTTCCAGACCGAGGCCGGGACCCCCGCGAGCGGGTCGGTCGACGCGCGGACCGCGCAGCTGCTGTACGGCACGGAGCGCGGGCCGGTCCGGGCCGGTTCGGTGACCGTCACCCAGAGCGTCGACACCGTCGATGTCGCCCGATGCCTGGACACGCGCGCCGGAGTCGTCCAGGTGTGGGGGTGCAACGGCACGGCCGCCCAGAAGTGGGCGCTGTATCACGTGCCCGGCGACAACTCCCAGTACCTGGTGGTCAATCAGGGCACCCACTCCTGCCTGGACGCCGACGCCGGCACGGTCGGCCGGAACGGGCAGAAGGTGCGGGCCAGGAGCTGCGACGGGCTGAGCGCCCAGAAGTGGCGGCTGGGCGGCGGCGGGACCCTGGTCAGTGTCCCGGACGGTCTCTGTCTGGACGCGGAGGCCTCCGGCTCCGGGCAGGACGGTCAGACGGTGCAGGGGTTCGGCTGTGCGGGCAACTCCAACCAGGCCTGGACCTGGCGCTCCTGACGGGACGTCAGGATGCAGGGCGGGTCAGGCGTCTCCGTACGCCTCGCCGCCCAGTTCCAGCCCCGCCGTCCCCGCCGTGGCATCCGCGAGCCAGCTCCGGAAGGCGTCCACCTCGGCGTCCGGCAGGCCGATCTCGATGGTGACCGCCTCGCCGTAGCGGACGTCCCGTACCTCGCGGCCGGTGGCGCGCAGGTCGTTCTGCACCTTGCCGGCCCGCTGGTGGTCGACGGTGACCGTGGCCAGCCGGAAGCGGCGGCGGGTGAGTGTGCCGAGGGTGTCGAGGGCTTCGCCGACCGAGCCGCCGTACGCCCTGATGAGGCCGCCCGCGCCGAGCTTGACGCCGCCGTAGTAGCGGGTGACGACGGCGACGACGTACCGCATGTCGCGGCGCAGCAGCATCTGGAGCATGGGGACGCCCGCGGTGCCGCCGGGTTCGCCGTCGTCGCTCGCCTTCTGGATCGCGGCGTCGGCGCCGATGACGTAGGCGAAGCAGTTGTGGGTGGCGTCGGTGTGATCCTTGCGAACGCGGGCGACGAAGTCCTGGGCCTCCTGTTCGGTGGCCGCCGGGGCGAGGGCGCACAGGAAGCGGGAGCGGTTGACCTCGGTCTCGTGCACGCCCGGGCGGGCCACTGTGCGGTACTCGTCCTGCATCCGGCCAGCCTATGCGCAGTGTCGACGGTCGCCCCCGGTCCGGGTGCGGGTGACGATGTGGTGGATACTCGCTCGTCGTTGTCCGGGCACCGGGCACGACCGTTCGATCGCAGGGGGTTGTCACCATGACCGGCACACAGGTGGACCGTACGGAGACCACGGGGTCCGCCGCGGACCGCTGCCGGGCCTGGCTCCTGGACGGGCTGAGCGAGCAGAGCGCCCGCCACCCGGGCCCGCACGCCACCCCGGACCCGGAGCACGAGGGCCACCGCTGGTGGCGGGTCATGTGTCTGACCGGCGTCGACTACTTCTCCACGCTGGGCTACCAGCCGGGCATCGCCGCCCTCGCGGCCGGACTGCTCTCCCCGCTGGCGACGGTCGTGCTGATCGGGCTGACGCTGCTCGGGGCGCTGCCGGTCTACCGGCGGGTGGCGCACGAGTCTCCGCACGGCGAGGGGTCGATCGCCATGCTGGAGCGGCTGCTGCCGTGGTGGTCGGGGAAGATCTTCGTGCTGGTGCTGCTGGGCTTCGCGGCGACGGACTTCATGATCACGGTCACCCTGTCGGCGGCGGACGCGGCGGCGCACGTCGTGGAGAACCCGTTCGCGCCGGGCTGGATGCACGGCGGGAACACCTGGATCACACTGGTGCTCGTCGGGGCGCTGGGCGCGGTCTTCCTCAAGGGGTTCCGGGAGGCCATCGGGATCGCCGTGGTGCTGGTGGGCGCGTATCTCGCGCTCAATGTGGTGGTGCTCGCGGTGTCCGCGTGGGAGGTGCTGAGCCATCCCGTGAAGATCGGAGACTGGACGGACGCGATGACGGCCGCGCACTCCTCGCCGCTCGCGATGGTCGGCGTCGCGCTGCTCGTGTTCCCGAAACTCGCGCTCGGCATGTCCGGCTTCGAGACGGGCGTGGCGGTGATGCCGCAGGTCAAGGGCGATGCGACGGACACCTGGGCGAAGCCGGCGGGCCGTATCCGCGAGACCCGCAGGCTGCTCACCACGGCCGCCGTGATCATGTCCGGATTCCTGCTGCTGTCCAGCCTGGCGACGACCATCCTCATCCCGCAGAGCGCCTTCAAAACGGGCGGTCCTGCGAACGGCCGCGCGCTCGCCTATCTCGCGCACGAGCACCTGGGCCAGGCCTTCGGGACGCTCTACGACGTCTCGACGATCGCGATCCTGTGGTTCGCGGGCGCGTCCGCGCTCGCCGGACTGCTGAACCTCGTACCGCGCTATCTGCCGCGCTACGGCATGGCCCCGGAGTGGACGCGAGCGGTGCGTCCGCTGGTGCTGGTGTTCATGGTGACGGCCGTGCTGATCACCCTGTGGTTCCACGCGAGCGTCGACGCGCAGAGCGGGGCGTACGCGACCGGTGTGCTGGTGCTGATGCTGTCGGCCGCGTTCGCCTCCACGGTCACCGTGCACAAGCGGGGGCATCTGAAGGCCACGGTCGGATTCGGCGTGATCACCGCCGTGTTCGCGTACACGCTGGTCGCGAATGTCGTCGAACGGCCCGACGGCATCAAGATCGCGGGCATCTTCATCGTGCTGATCCTGGTGACGTCGTTCGGTTCGCGCGTCCACCGGGCCTTCGAACTGCGCGCCGCCGAGGTCACGTTCGACGACGTGGCGGCCCGGTTCGTCGACGAGGCGGCGCGCAGCGGCCCGCTGCTGCTGATCGCGAACGAGCCGCAGGAACACAGCAGGCGGGAGTACCGCGCCAAGGAGTACAGCCAGCGCGAGCACACCCACATCCCTGACCGTGGGGCGGTGCTCTTCCTGGAGGTGATCGTCCGTGACTCCTCGGACTTCACGGCGGACATCGCCGTGCACGGTGACAAGAAGTACGGGGTACGAAGGCTGAGGGTCGAGGGCCCCACGGTGCCCAACTCGATCGCCGCGGTCCTGCTGGCCCTGCGGGACCGCACCGGCGAGGTCCCGCACGCCTATTTCGACTGGACCGAGGGCAACCCGGTCGGCCTCCTGATCCGTTTCCTGGTCTTCGGCGACGGCGAGGTCGCGCCCGTCACCCGCGAGGTACTGCGCCGCGCCGAACCGGACCGGCACCGGCGGCCCCGCATCCACGTCGGCTGACCGCCGTGAAGCTTCTGATCGTCGGCGGCAGCGGCTTCCTGGGCACGGAACTCGTACGCCGGGCTGCGGCGGCGGGCCGGGCCACGGCGGCGACGTACTGCTCCTCCCGCCCCGGTACCGCGCCCGGCGTCCCATGGCACCGGCTCGACGTCCGGACCCCCTCCCAACTGGACGATCTGCTCACCGAGTTGACCCCCGACGCGATCATCAACGCGACCAGCGGACCAGGCGACTGGGCGGTCACCGCCGATGGCTCGTTCCACGTGGCACTGGCAGCGGCACGCCACGGCTGCCGCCTGGTCCATGTCTCCAGCGACGCGGTGTTCTCCGGTTCCCGCGTCCACTACGACGAGTCCCGCCTGCCCGACCCGGTCACCCCGTACGGCGCGGCGAAGGCCGCCGCCGAGACCGCCGTACGGCTCCTGACACCGTCCGCAGCCGTAGCCCGCACCTCGCTGATCATCGGCAACGGCGGCTCGGCGCACGAGCGCATGGTCCACGAGCTGGCCGCCGGGACCCGTGACGGCGTCCTGTTCACCGATGTCGTCCGGTGTCCGGTACACGTTGAGGACCTGGCCGCCGCCCTGCTGGAACTCGCCCTGTCCGACCGGTCCGGCGTGTTCCACATTGCCGGACCCGACGCCCTCAGCCGTCACGAACTCGGTGTGCTCATCGCCCGGCGCGACGGACTCGACGCGGCCCGCCTGCCCGCCGGACGCGGCGAAGGCACCACCGCCCTCGACGTCCGTCTCGACAGCGGCGCGACGCGGGCGGGCCTGCGCACACGGCTGCGCGGAGCCCGCGAGTTCCTTCAAGTCCCCTGACCGCAGGGCTACTTCTTCTTCCCCCTCGGCACGGTCAGGCCCGTCAGCAGGGCCGTGCCCGGGGCGAGGTCCTGCCAGGTGCTGCCGTGCCAGGCCAGGACCGCGATCGCCGAGGTCGGGAACTTCACGCGGACCTCGTCCAGCGCGTCGTCGAGGCTGTCACCGGCGAGTTCCAGGACCAGGTCCTCCAGGCCGGGGTTGTGCCCGATCAGGAGCAACGTCTCGACCTCCGGCGGCACTTGGTGGACGGCGTCGAGGAGTTCCGGTACGTCGGCCGCGTACAGCCGCGGCTCGTACCGTACGGGCGGTGGGGTGCCCCACTCGGCGGAGGCCAACTCCCAGGTCTGGCGGGCCCGTTCGGCCGTGGAGCAGAGGGCGAGGTCGGGCAGGCAGTCGGCCTCGACGAGCGCGGCACCGGCGGCCGGGGCGTCCCGGCGGCCCCGCGGGGCGAGGGGGCGCCGGTGGTCGGGAACGCCCTCCGGCCAGGCCGACTTGGCGTGCCGCAGCACGACCAGACGGCGCAGCGGACGGGCCCCGGCACGGGCGGCGCTCATGCCAACGACCCGATGTCACGGGTGAGTTCGAGACCGAGGAGCCGGTCGGCGTAGGCGTACGTCTCGAAGCGGGCGCCGTCCGGCAGGTCGGGCCAGGTCTCCACCCGGCGCAGCACCTCCAGCACCTCGGGCACGTTCAGGTCGTCCTCCCAGGCGGTCCGCAACAGCACCCGGACCTCGTCGGGCACCGGCCGCGAGGGCCGCCGCGCCCAGTCGGCGACCGACCCGCGCCAGTGCGCCAGCGTCCGCCGCGCCTCCTCAAGCCCGGCCTCGTCGAGCCGTACCGGCAGCTTCCGGGGCGCCGAGAGCAGGGCGAGCCGGAGCGCCCCCGGGTCGGAGAGGTCCGGGGCAGCGGTCGTGGCCGACCCGACGGGCGCCACGGCGACCAGGACTCCCCCGGTTCTCGCACCGCCCTCGGCGGCCACGTGGAGGACCTGTGCCTCGCCGAGTCCGGAGCCGATGTCACCGCCGTCCTCGAAGGGGCGGATGCCCAACGCCCCGGCGGCGGCGCGGAGTTCGGCCTGTTCCAGGTCGCCGGTGAGCAGTGCCCAGACGGGGGTGCCGCCGAGTTCCAGGGCGCGCACGAGGAGGTCGGAGACGAGGAGCACGCGTAGTGCCGTGGCGTCGAGGCCGGACGCGTGCGCCTCGACCCTGGTCAGGCCACGGCGGGCGGGGGCGGCTTCGACGGGCTCGCCGGTTCGGGAGTCGATGATGCGCAGCACGGCCCGAGCGTAGGCGGGCGGCGGGCCGTACGCATGCATGTTCGCTCTGTTCCGGCCGGGGTGGCGGTATTCACCCCGGTCTGTCCGGTACCTGGACCCGGACCTGTCGGTTCACCGGGCGGCGACCAGGTCCCGCAGCGTCTTCGCTACGGCGGCCGGTGCCTCCTCCGCCATGAAGTGGCCGCAGGTGACGGTGTCGTGGCGCAGGTCCGGTGCCCAGGCGCGCCACCGGGCCGCCGCGTCGAAGCCGAGGGCGGCGCCCCAGTCCTGCTGGAGGACGGCGACCGGCATCCGCAGCACGTTGTCCGCGTCCCGGTCCGTCCGGTCGTGGACGATGTCGAGGCCGGCGGAGGCGCGGTAGTCGGCCACGATCGAGGGGATCGCGGCGCGGCAGGCGTCGAGGTAGGCGGTGCGGAGGCCGGCGGGGATCGCCTGCGGGTCGTTGGTCCAGATGTCGAGGAAGTGGCCGAAGAAGGTGTCGGGGGCGGCGGCGATCAACTGCTCGGGCAGGCCAGGGGGTTGGGCCATCAGGTAGAGGTGGAAGCCGACGGCGGCGGTGACGCCGTGCAGCACGTCCCACATGTCCAGCGTGGGGAGTACGTCGAGGCAGGCGAGATGGGTGATCGTGCCGGGGTGGTCGAGTCCGGCGCGGAAGGCGACCAGGGCACCCCGGTCGTGCCCGGCGAGGGCGAAGCGGTCGTGGCCCAGGGCGTGGGCGAGGGCGACGACGTCCGCGGCCATGGTGCGCTTGGCGTAGGCGGAGCCGTCGGTCTCGGCGGGTTTGTCGCTCGCGCCGTAGCCGCGCAGGTCGGGGCAGATCACCGTGTGGTCGGCCGCGAGGTCGGCGGCGACATGGCGCCACATGAGGTGGGTCTGCGGGAAGCCGTGCAGCAGCACGATCGGGGTGCCGGAGCCGGACACGGCGGCGTTCAGGGACACGCCGTCCGCGACGGGGACGCGGTGGTAGGTGAAGCCGGGGATGGTCGGGGGCATGGGGCGCTCTTCCTTCGTACGGTTGTGGCAGTCGTAAGGGATGCCACCGAGCCTGCCGCGCGCCAATGAGCATCCGGTGAGCGCGCTACCGTGACCTGGGGCGATGCCCCGGAAAGGGTGGTCCGCGATGGACGTCGCGTTCGGGGTGCTGGGGCCGGTGGCGGCCTGGGACGGTGCCGGGGACGCGATCGCCCTGAAGGGGCCCCGGCACCGGGCCGTGCTGGCCCGGCTGCTCGTCGCCCGGCGTCGGGTCGTCCCGGTCGGGCGGCTGGCCGAGGATCTGTGGGCGGGCCGGGACGAGCCGCCCGGCGACGCGGTGGGCGCGGTGCGCACCTTCGTGGCCGCGCTGCGCCGGGCACTGGAACCGGAGCGCCCGCCGCGCACTCCGGCCCGGCTGCTGGTGACCGAGGGTCCGGGGTACGCGTTGCGCGCAGAGCCGGAGGCGGTGGACGCGTGGCGGTTCGAGCGGGCGGTGACCGCCGCCGGGACCCTGCCGGACCCGCACGCGCTCGCCCGGCTGGAGGAGGCGCTGGGCTGGTGGCGGGGTCCTGCCTACGCCGACTTCGGCGAGGAGATCTGGGCCCGCGCGGAACGCTCCCGCCTCGGCGAGCTGCGGCTGCACGCCGTCGAGCGCCGGGCCGCGGCCCAACTCGCCCTGGGGCGGGCCGCGGAGGCGGTGCCCGACCTGGACGCGCAGGTGACCGAGCACCCGTGGCGCGAGGACGCCTGGCGGCTGCTGGCGCTGGCCCTGTACCGCACCGGCCGCCAGGGCGACGCGCTCGCGGTGCTGCGCCGGGCGCGCAGCCTCCTCGTAGAGCAGCTGGGGGCGGATCCGGGACCCGCCCTGCGCCGCCTGGAGGCGGACATCCTGGACCACGCCCCGCACCTGGACCCCGGTCCCGGTGGTCCGGCGGAGCGGGTGTGGGCGGAGGCGACCGCCGCCTACGACCGGACCGTGGCGTCCGGTGCCCGTGCGCGGCTGGAGTCGACGGTGGGTCTGCTGCGCGATCTCGCGGTGACCGGAGGGGGCGGCCTGGAGGCGGCCCGGCGGCATCGCCTCGCGGCCATCACGGCGGCGGAGGAACTGGGCGACACGGAACTCACCGCCCGCGTGATCGGCGCCTACGACGTGCCGGCGGTCTGGACCCGCGTCGACAACCCGCGGCAGGCGGCGGACACGGTGGCCGCCGCCGAACACACCCTGGCCGCACTGCCACCGGACGCCCATCTCGCCACGCGGGCCCGCCTGTTGGCCACCATCGCCCTGGAGTCACGCGGCACCCGTTCGGCGCGCGGACCCCGGGCCGCCCGCCAGGCCGAGGACATCGCCCGCCGGTTGAACGACCCCGCGCTCCTGGCCTTCGCCCTCAACAGCCTGTTCATGCAGACCTTCCACCGCGCGGGCCTGGCACCCCAACGGGACGCGATCGGCGCCGAGTTGATCGCCCTGTCCGCCCGCCACGGCCTGGTCACCCACGAGGTCCTCGGTCATCTCGTCCGGCTCCAGTCCCGCAGCGCCCTCGCGGACTTCACCGGAGCGGACACGCACGCGACAGCGGCGGATCGCCTGGCGGAACGTCATGAACTGCCGCTGGTGGGCGTGTTCACCCAGTGGTACCGGGCGCTACGGCTCTCCGAAACCGGTCGTGCGCAGGTGGCCGCGACGGAGGCGGCCTACCGGGACGCGGCGCGACGGCTGGACGGAGCCGGCATGCCCGGCCTCGAACGCGGGCTGCTGCCACTGGCGTTGCTGTGCCTGCGCCTGCGGCACGGGCAACCCGCCCGGACCGACGAGGACATCGACTGGGGACCGTACGAGCCGTGGGCCCGGCCTCTGGTGCTGCTGGCCCGCGACCGCCCCGACGACGCACGGGCCGCGCTGCGTTCGCTTCCGGAGCCGCCGCGCGATCTGCTGTTCGAGGCCCTGTGGTGCCTGGCCGCCCGTGCCGCGCTCGCCGTGGACGACCGGGAGACGATGGAGCGGGCGCACACCGAACTGTCCCCCGCCGCAGCCGAGTTGGCCGGGGCGGGCAGCGGCCTGCTCACCCTGGGCCCGGTCGCGCGCTACCTCGACGAACTCGCCGTCGCGCTACGAGGCCGTGGGTGAGCCGGAGTTCGTGTCAGTCACTCACCCGCACCACGGCCGTCGCCCCGGCCCGTACCGTCGGCGTCGCGTAGGTGTACGTCACGCCGTTGACGGTCTTGGTGCGTACGCGCTGCGGGACGCCGTCGACCTCGATCTTCTTGTGGACACCGGGGAAGCGAGCCTCCCAACTGTAGGCGTCCTCGCGGGAGTTGTTCGTCAGGGTGGTCCTGGTCGCTCCGTCGTGGCGGACGGTGACGGTGCC
The DNA here is from genome assembly GCF_044753545.1 of Streptomyces sp. NPDC088350. Lineage (NCBI taxonomy): Bacteria > Bacillati > Actinomycetota > Actinomycetes > Kitasatosporales > Streptomycetaceae > Streptomyces > Streptomyces sp. NPDC088350. Next base: position 650,012 of record NZ_JBIVNL010000005.1, read on the forward strand.
CGTGCCGAGGGGGACGTCGGCCGCCTGGAGCCACTTCATGCCGGACGGGAGCTGTGACTGGGTGGTCACCTTGTGGTCGGGCGCGTCCGGGGTGATGCCCATCAGGCCCTGGACGGTCTGGCTCACCAGGGTGAACGACACCTCCGGGTAGTCGCCGTCGGGGCCCTGGCGGGAGTTGACGTGCTGGGTCTCGCGCTCGCCGTAGATCTTCCGCATCCACTGCCAGGCGGTGTCGGCGCGGTCGTTCTTGAAGGACATGTCGGGCAGGTAGGTCGTGGACTCGATGTTGGGTGATCCGTCCGGCCCCAGCTCCTGTGCCTGGATGTAGTCGAGGTAGGCGTCGTCACGCGGGCCGGGGTCGATGATCTGCTTCATCGGCATGAAGACGCTGTTCTCCTTGCCCCAGCCGGTGACCGGGGTGCCGGACAGGGTGTACGCGCGGACCATGTCGGCGCCGCTGCCGGTGCCGCTCCAGGTGTCGTTGAAGTACGTCTTCAGATCGGCGGCACGCTTGTCGTACGTCCCGGCGAGCGCGATGTCGCCCTTGCCGCGCGCGAGGATCGCCATCGCGAGATACGCCTGGTACTCGGCGGCGATGCCGTCCCCTGCCTCGGCGAGGCCGTCGCCGTCCTGTTCGTTGTAGCTGGCGGCGCCCTGGAAGATGCCCTGGCCCGTGCCCTCGGCGACCTTGACCCTGCCGTTGTCCTTGGCGGAGTTGTGCAGGTCGATGAACTGCTCGGTGGCGTGCCGGTAGAAGTCCCACAGCACCGGGTCGTCGACGTATCCGCGGTCGCCGGTCCACAGGTAGGCCTGGGCCGCCTTCTCGACGAGTTCGAAGGTGGCCGGCACCTCGCGCACGAAGTTGTCGGGGCTCTTGTAGTCGATGCTCAGGTAGGTCTTGGCGTCGAAGTTGAGGGACCACACCGGGAAGTACTTGTGCTCGGCGGTGGCCGAGGCCGCGTACGAGCGGAGCATCGTCGCGTTCTCGGCGTCGAGGCCGATGAGATGGGCGCCGGCGAGCTGGTGGGTCACGTCACGGGAGTAGTAGGCGCTGCGGTTGGCGTATCCGGCCCAGTAGGTGGGCTCGTACGACGCGGTGCCGGTGCCGCCGGTACGGTGCTCGTCGACGTTGACCGGGCCTACGGTGCCGGGGAGTTGGACCCAGCTGTTGGCCTTCTTCTGGGCCCACGCGAACATCTCGACGACCTCGGGGTCGGACGAGGTGACCTTGGGGTGGGCGGGCGCGGCGGGCGAGATCATCAGGTCGTCGGCGTTGACCCAGGCACTGCCCGAGCCGAAGGCGATCTGGAGCCGGTCGCCGGTCCTCAACCGGACGCCGCTGATGGTGTATCGGGCATAGCCGGGGTGTTGCGGCAGGGTGATGGTCTCGACGGTCTCGCCGTTGCGCCGGACCGTGTACGTGCCGCCGGTACCGGCGCTCCCGATCCACGCGGAGAAGTCGTAACTGCCGTTGCGGGGCGCGGTGATGGTCGCTTCGGCGCTCTTGCCCGCTCCCGCGTCGAGGTAGAGGAAACGCTCGCCGCCATGTCTGTTGCCGGTGCCGACACCGGCGCCCGAGGTGAAGGTCCAGCCCGTGCCGCCGTTCTCGAAGCCCGGGTCGGGGAGGGCGAGTTGGGGTCGCGGGGCGGCGGAGGCGTTGGCCGACAGCGCGGGAGCAAGCGGCACGAGCAGGGCGACAGCGGTGAGCAGCATGAGCCGCGAGGGCTTCATCGGGTCTCCCGGTCTTCGGTGACTGCGGGGTGGGGGGCCGAGCGGTGGCCGGAAAGCTAGCAGGGGCGGAAGCGGCGATTCAATGGCCATGCGCGAGAAACATGGAAGGCACGCAGTTCTGCTGCTATGTTGCGTGGACTGATGAGCTGAAAGTTTTCGCTCACTTCTTGCAAGTCGGGCCGGGAGGGAACCGCATGAAGGTCGGCATCACCGAGGTCGCGGACCGGGCACGGGTGAGCGAGGCCACGGTCAGCCGGGTCATCAACCGGCGCCAGGGCGTGTCCCGCAGGACCCGCGAGGCCGTCGAGCAGGCCATGGCCGACCTGGGGTACGAGCGGCAGACACGGGGTCAACTCGTCGCGGTCGTCACCGAGTTGGTCTCCAACCCGTTCTTCGCCGATGTCGCCGAACGGATCGAGTCCGTGCTCGCCCCGCACGGCCTGAAGACGGTCCTGTGCCCGTGCTTCCCGGGCGGGGTACAGGAGTTGGACTTCGTGACCTCGCTCGCCGACCGGGGCGTCGCGGCCGTCGTGTTCCTCACGGCCAGCAACACGATCGAGGGCGCGGACCCGGCGGCGTACGAACTGCTGCGCTCCCGCAGGATCCCGTTCGTCGGGGTCAACGGCCGCTTCGAGGGGGTGAGCGAGGCGCCGGTGTTCTCCACCGACGACCTGCTCGCCGCCGAACTCGCCGTCGACCACCTCCACCGGCTCGGCCACCGCCGTATCGGCATGGCGTCGGGCCCGGTCGGCAACCGCCCCGCCGACCGCCGCGTCACCGGCTTCGTCGCCTCGCTGGCCAAACGGGGTGTCGAGGACTCGGAGCGGTGGGTGGTCCGGCAGTCGTACACCGTGGAGGGCGGCCAGTCCGCCGCGATCTCGCTCCTCGCCCGGGGCGCCACGGCGATCGTCGCCGCCAGCGACTACATGGCGCTGGGCGCGATCCGGGGCGCGCGGCGCCAGGGGTACGACGTGCCGGGTGACGTGTCGGTCGTCGGCTACGACGGCTCCATGATCATGGACTTCGTCGATCCCCCGCTCACCACGGTCCGCCAGCCGGCCGACCGCCTGGCCTCGGAGGTGGGCCGCAGCGTCCTCGCCCTGGTCGGCAACCGCGACGTCCCCGTCGGCGAACTCCTCTTCGACCCCGAGCTGGTGATCCGCGCGAGCACGGCGGCACCGAGGGCGTAAGCGCCCCCGGCACCCCGGTTCGTCCGGACCATTGACCTGGAGGTCGAATCCATGGACACGCCGGTCACGGTGGTCGACGCGGAATCCCCGGGGGCCGTCTGCTGTTGTCCTGTGAGCGACAGCAGCAGGCGACGAACCCATCCCAGGAGGCCGATCGTGTACGGCGACTCAGCAACGGTCCGCAAGATCCTCACCGAGTCCGGTGACACCTGGGCGGTCGTGGGCCTGTCCTCGAACCGGTCCCGCGCGGCGTACGGCGTCGCGGAGGTGCTCCAGCGCTTCGGCAAGCGGGTCGTCCCCGTACATCCCAAGGCGGAGACGGTCCACGGCGAGCAGGGATACGCGTCCCTCGCGGACATCCCCTTCGAGGTCGACGTCGTCGACGTGTTCGTCAACAGCGACCTCGCCGGCCCGGTCGCCGACGAGGCGGTCACCAAGGGCGCGAAGGCGGTCTGGTTCCAGCTCGGCGTGATCGACGAGGCCGCGTACGAGCGGACCCGGGCGGCGGGTCTGGAGATGGTGATGGACCGGTGCCCGGCGATCGAGATTCCCCGCCTGGGATGATCTTCTCCTTCACCAAGCGGCCACACACCTCCTGACATACTGCGAGGCGTGACCACCCCACCCTCCCCCCACCCCGACTCCCCGCTGCCGGAACGCCGTTCGGTCGTCGTCGTGGGCGCCGGCCCCGCCGGGCTCACCATCGGCAACATCCTGCGGGCGGCCGGGCTCGACTGTCTGGTACTGGAGACGGAGAGCCGTGAGTTCATCGAACAGCGGCCACGGGCCGGTGTCATCGAGGAGTGGGCCGTCCACGGGCTGAGTCAACGCGGACTGGCCGCCAACCTGTTGGAGCGGGCGCAGCGGCACACCCAGTGCGAGTTCCGCTTCGGCGGGCAGCGGCACCGGCTGTCGTACACCGAGTTGACGGGGCATCACCACTACGTCTATCCGCAGCCGTTGCTCGTGACGGACCTGGTGCGGGAGTACGCGGACGTGCGGGGCGGCGAGATCCGTTTCGGTGTGCGGGACGTTCAGCCACACGACCTGGACACCGACCGCCCGGCGGTGTCGTACACCGACCCGGAAACCGGTCAACGGCGCCTCGTGCACTGTGACTTCGTGGCGGGCTGTGACGGTGCGCGCGGGGCGACCCGGGCCGCGCTGCCGCCGGAGCGGGCGCGGATCGCGCGGCACGACTACGGCATCGGGTGGCTCGCGCTGCTCGCCGAGGCGCCGCCGTCCTCGGACTGTGTACTGTTCGGCGTCCACCCGAGCGGTTTCGCCGGGCACATGGCGCGCAGCCCCGAAGTCACCCGCTACTACCTGGAATGCCCGCCCGGCGACGACCCCGACAACTGGCCGCACGACCGCGTCTGGGCCGAACTCCAGCACCGGCTCGCCGCGACCGGCGCCCCGCCGCTGACCGAGGGCCGGCTGGTCGAGAAGCGCGTGCTCGACATGCACAACTACGTTGTCGAGCCCATGGTGTTCGGCCGGCTCTTCCTCGCGGGCGACGCGGCCCACCTCACCGCGCCCATCGCCGCGAAGGGCATGAACCTCGCCCTGCACGACGCGTTCCTGCTCGGCGACGCGCTCGTCGCGTACCTCACGAAGGGCGACTCGGCGGGCCTCGGCGGCTATTCGGAGGCCTGTCTGGGCCGCGTGTGGGAGTACCAGGAGTTCTCCCAGTGGCTCTCCGAGGTGTACCACGGAGCCTCGTCCGGCGACCCGTACCGCGCGGGCACCACCCTCGCCCGACTGCGCCGCGTCTTCGCATCCCCCGCCGCCGGGCTCGCGTTCGCGGAGTCGTACCTGGGCAAGGATCCTCAGCGCTGAACCGTCAGTCGTGCGGCGGGCGGTCGTTGAGCCGGTGGTCCGCCACGTTCAGGGCCTCGTCCACCGGGCGGCGCAGGTGTCCGTCGCGCAGTAAGTAGGCGGGTGCGGTCGCCGAGAAGGGCCAGGACTTACACGAGCACCACCATCACCACTCCCCCAAGGGTGTCCGGCACCATCTCACCCACCTCCTCACCCCCACTGCCACGAGACCGCCGACAAACTCGACTCCGCCCTGGAGTCCTCGGCCCGCGGTATGCGCGCGCTCTGGGTGTCGCTCGCGGTCCTCGGGGTGACGGCGCCGGTGCAGGCGGTCGTGGTGGTCGTCTCCGGGTCGCTCGCGCTGGTGCTGCGGGACGCGGCGCGCGAGGTGTTCCGGCGGGTGATGGACGCCGTCGATCCCAATCTTGTGGACTGGGCGGAGCGCGCCGTGCGGGAGGTCGAAGGGGTGCGCGGGGTGGGCGAGTTGAGGCTGCGCTGGATCGGGCACCGGCCGCGCGCCGAGGTGGCGCTGGTCGTGGACGGGGAGGTGACGGTACGGCAGGCCCACGCCGTCGCCGTAGCGGCGGAACACGCGTTGCCGCACGCGGTGCCGCGGCTCACGGCGGCCCTGGTGCACGCGGATCCGGCGCCGGTGCCGGGGGAGGCTGACCCGCACGGGGAGTTGGCCCACCACAGCACGGCCTGAGTCCGGGAGCGGGTCAGGCGACGCCCAGGCCCTCCAGCACCACCGCGCCCGGAATCCCGGCGAACGCCTTGCCGGGGACGAGGAGTTTGCCGCGGCGGCGTCCGCTGCCGACCAGGACGTACGGGAGGTCCACCACGGCCGAGTCCACCAACACCGGCCAGTCTGCGGGGAGTCCGATGGGTGTGATACCGCCGTACTCCATGCCGCTCTCGCCGGTCGCGGTGTCCATGGAGGCGAACGAGGCCTTGCGGGCGCCGAGTTGGCGGCGTACGACGCCGTTCACGTCGACGCGGGTGGTGGAGAGGACCACGCAGGCGGCCAGCGTGGTCTCGCCGCCGCGTTTTCCGGCCACGACCACGCAGTTCGCGGACTGGTCCAGCAGGTCGCGGCCGTAGTGCTCGACGAAGGTGGCGGTGTCGGCCCACTCCGGGTCCGTGTCGACGTAGACGATCTGCTCGGCGGGAACGCCGCCGCGCCAGGCGCGCACGGCGTCGGCGACCGGGCGGGTCAGTTCGTCGAGGCAGTCGGGGGCGGGGGTGGCGTGGTCGAAGTGTCCGATGGGTGCGCGCATGACGGCACGCTAACAGTCCCGCGGCGGCTGCTCACGGGGTGTCTGCGCGCACGGGCGGGACCGACACGGCCATCACCATCTCCATCGGCGCCTCGCCCCGATTCCCGTACGTGTGCGGGGTGTTGGCCTCGAAGGTGGCGCTCGCGCCGGCCGGGACGAGGTGGTCCTCGCCGTCGACGGTGAGGGTCAGTTCGCCCGTGAGGACGTGGACCAGTTCGACGGTGCCGGTGGGGTGGGGTTCGGAGGGGCTGCTCTCCCCCGGCATCAGCCGCCAGTCCCACATCTCCAGCGGTCCGGGCGCCTCGGTGCCGGCGAGGAGGCGGTTGTAGCTGCCGGCGTCGGTGTGCCACATCCGTACGGCGCGCTCGGCGGGGACGACGCGGACCTTCGGGCCCTGCTCGTAGTCGAGGAGGGTGGTGATGCTGACGCCGAGGGCGTCGCCGATCTTGACGACCGTGCCGATGCTGGGGTTGGTGCGGGCCTGCTCGATCTGGATGAGCATGCCCCGGCTGACGGCGGCCCGGGCGGCGAGCACGTCCAGGGTGAAGCCGCGCACCGAGCGCCAGTGCTTGACGTTGCGCGCCAGGGACTGGGTCAGCAGGTCGAGGTCCGACACGTTCCGTCCATACCTTCAGTTCGATTGAGTTCAATATTGTGGATGACGCAGTTCATTTTGATGAACTACGATGAGGTGCACCCGCTCGTTCACCGAACTGTACTGCGAGGCACCCCGTGACAGTATTCTTCGCCCTGGCCACCAGCCTGCTGTGGGGGCTGGCCGACTTCGGCGGAGGTCTGCTGACCCGGCGCACACCGGCGCTGACGGTGGTCGTGGTCTCGCAGGGGATCGCGGCGGCCGTGCTCGGCGCGGTCGTCGTGGCCACCGGGGGCTGGAGCGAGGCCGGGCCGCGGCTGTGGTTCGCGTTCGCGGCAGGGTTGGTGGGGCCGGTCGCCCTCCTCTCCTTCTACAAGGCGCTCGCGCTGGGCCCGATGGGGGTCGTCTCGCCGCTCGCGACACTGAGCGTGGCGGTGCCGGTCGGCGTCGGGCTCTTCCTCGGGGAACGGCCCGGCCTGATGCAGGTGGCGGGGATCGCGGTCGCCGTCACCGGGGTCGTCCTCGCGGGCGGACCCCAGTTGCGGGGCGCGCCCGTGCAGCGGCAGGCGATCCTGCTGACGCTCGTCGCTGCGCTCGGCTTCGGCACGGTGTTCGCGCTCATCGCGGAGGCGTCCACCAGCGTCACCGGCCTCTTCCTCGCGCTGTTCGTGCAGCGCGTGACGAATGTGGCGACTGGTGGGGCCGCGCTCTGTGTCTCGGTGCGGCGGGGCGGGAGCGCGCTCCCGGCGGGCGGGTTCCCCTGGGGTTCGCTGCCTGCGCTGGCGTTCGTGGGGCTCGCGGATGTGGCGGCCAACGGCACGTATTCGGTCGCGGCGCAGCATGGACCGGTGACGGTGGCGGCGGTGCTCGCGTCGCTCTACCCGGTGGTCACGTCCCTGGCCGCGCGCGGACTCCTGAGCGAGCGGTTGCGGGCGGTGCAGGCGGCGGGGGCGGGGCTGGCGTTGGTGGGGACGTTGTTGCTGGCGACGGGGTGAGGGGCGGGGGTTGGGGCGGGGGCTCGTGCTGGAACTCGGGCTCGGGCCGGGCTCGGGCTCGGGCTCGGGCTGGGCTCGGGGCGGGCTCGGGCCGGGCTCGGGCTCGGGCTCGGGCTGGGCTCGGGGCGGGCCGGGCTCGGGGCGGGCCGGGCTCGGGCTCGGGCTGGGCTCGGGGCGGGCTCGGGCCGGGCTCGGGCTCGGGGCGGGTGCCGGATCAGGTCTCCGCGTCCAGCTCCGCCAGGCGCGCGATCGCGTTCTCGTCCAGGTCGGCCAGCCGGGTCGCTGTCGCCTCGTCCAGGTCGGCCAGCCGGGCCGCGGTCGCCTCGTCCAGGCCCGCGAGCGCGTTCAGCTGGTCCGGGGTGACGCCCTCGGGGATCGGCACCGGTGCCGGGGTCCGGAGCGGTGGCTGCCAGCCCTCGGCGGGGGTCCACCGGCGCACGACGCGTGCCGGCGCACCCGCCACTACGGCATGGTCGGGCACCGTGCCGCGGACCACGGCACCGGCCGCCACCACCACGTTCCGGCCGATCCGGGCGCCCGGCAGGATGACCGCGCCGGTGCCGATCCAGCAGCCCGGGCCGATCTCGACGGGTTCCATGCGCGGCCACTGTTTGCCGATGGGCTCGTGCGGGTCGTCGTAGGAATGGTTCGTGGACGTGACGTAGACGTACGGCCCGAAGTAGCAGTCGCTGCCGATGGTGACCGTCGTGTCGGCGATGACGTGGCTGCCGCGGCCGAGGACGACGCCGTCGCCCAGGCGCAGGATGGGGTCGGGGCCGAGGTCGAGGTCGGGCATCAGGCCGGCGGTGAGGGTGACCTGCTCGCCGACGATGCAGTGGGCGCCGAGGTGGATCCAGGGTTCGCCGAAGACGGTGCCCAGCGGGAAGGCGAGTCTGGTACCTGTTCCCATCGCGCCGAAGCGGAAACGTCCCGGGTGTGCGGCGGTGACGGAGCCCGTGCGCTGCACCCAGGCCCAGCCCGCGTGGACGGCGCGCTGCGCGAGGTGGCGCCGCCATTCTGAGAACGTGTTCTTGCGGTTGGGCACCCGGCCACGGTACTCAGCGTGAGCCGCACCCATGAGGTTCGGCCGCTGTGATCTTCGCCCTACCGGATGACGTACCGTGCGGGTGTCTCCGACGGCTTGGGAGGGTGTTGTGACGCACAGGGCGTTGATCGTGGGTATGGGCGGCAGGGAACCGAAGGTCGACGGGGAGGCCTTCGTGGCTCCTACGGCGTCGGTGATCGGGGATGTGACGCTCGGGGCGAGGGCGAGTGTCTGGTACGGGGCGGTGTTGCGCGGCGACGTGGAGCGGATCTCTGTGGGGGCCGGCAGCAATATTCAGGACAACTGCACGCTGCATGCCGATCCCGGGTTTCCGGTGAGTGTCGGGGAGCGGGTTTCCGTCGGGCACAACGCCGTTGTGCATGGGGCGACCGTTGAGGACGACTGCCTTATCGGGATGGGGGCTACGGTGCTCAACGGGGCGGTGATCGGGGCGGGTTCGCTGGTTGCGGCGCAGGCGTTGGTGCCGCAGGGGATGGTTGTGCCGGCGGGGTCACTCGTCGCCGGTGTGCCCGCCAAGGTTCGCCGCGAACTGAGCGCCGAGGAGCGGGAGGGGTTGACCCTCAACGGCACGATGTATGCGGAGTTGGCCAAGGCGCATAAGGGGGTGCACGAGTAGACCGGCTGGCGGGTGCGGGTTGTCTGCGGCTGGTCGCGCAGTTCCCCGCGCCCCTTCGCTACTCGCCCGCGTTTACCGGCTCGGGCTCGTTTTTCTCGGCCGACATCTTCTGGGCCTTGCGCCTCACGATCAGCATGGAGGCGACGCCGATCAGGACCGCTGCCGCCAGGCCGAAGTACGAGAAGCGTTTGAGCCAGTTCTCGGCGACGATTCCTACGTAGTAGACGACCGCGGTGGTGCCGCCGGCCCAGATGATTCCGCCCAGGACGTTGGCGATCAGGAACTTCCAGTACGGCATGCGGAGTACGCCTGCGAGGGGGCCGGCGAAGATGCGGAGGAGGGCGATGAAGCGGCCGAAGAAGACGGCCCACATGCCCCACTTCTCGAACGACCGCTCGGCGGTGGCGACATGACCCTCGCTGAAGTGTCTCGGGAACCTGGCGGCCAGCCAGGCGAGCAGGGGGCGTCCGCCCTTGCGGCCGATCGCGTAGCCGATGGAGTCGCCGATGACGGCTCCGAGGCTGGCGCAGGCGCCGAGGACGACCGGGTTGATGTCGGAGTGCTGGGAGGACAACAGGGCCGCCGAGACCAGGACGATCTCCCCCGGCAGCGGGATGCCCAGGCTCTCCACCCCGATGACCAGCGCCACCAGGGCGTAGACGGCCACCGCGGGAACCGTGTCGAGCCATTCCTGGACGTGCAACGCCGGTCCTCCTGAGTTCGCGTACCGCCTTGCCGGCCTGCGCCGCACAAAGGGCGCACTTGGGAAGCCTACCGCTCGGCGTCACGCGCCGACGCCCTCGGATCGAGGGATCGGATCGACGGCATCGGAACCCCTCCGTTACTTGCCGGAGGGGCCGAAAGGGCATCACCCGCCCCGGATTCACTTAAGATAGCCTTGCCTAAGTTGGCCGGTTTCCGGAGGGTGGCTGGTGGGAGCAGGGGAACTGTCGGGGCGGGACGTCCTGACGCGCTCGGTCAAGGGACAGATGCGGCGCGTCGCTCTCGGCTCGGCGCTCGGATGCGTGCACCAACTGGGGGAAGCCCTGGTGCCGGTGCTCATCGGTGTCGTCATCGATCAGGCCGTCGCCGGTCGGAACGCGGGGCGGCTGGTGCTCTGGCTCGGCGTGCTGGCCCTCATGTACGTGACGCTGTCGTGGAGTTTCCGGCTGGGCGCCAAGGCCGGTGAGCGCGGTGCCGAAGAGGCCGCGCACACACTCCGGTTGGCGATCGTGGGCCGGGTGCTCGATGCCCGCGGCGGCGCCGAGGAGGGACGGCTGCCCGGTGAACTGGCCAACGTCGCCACCGAGGACGCCAAGCGGGTCGGCGCGGTCAACATGGCTTTGATGAGCGGGATGTGGGCGCTCGCCGGCGTCACCGTGAGCGCCGTGGCCCTGCTGCTGACGTCCGTGACGCTCGGGTTGATCGTGTTGCTGGGTACGCCCGTCCTGTTGTGGCTGGGGCATCTGCTGAGCAAGCCGCTGGAGCGCCGCAGCGAGGCCGAGCAGGACCGGGCCGCCCATGCGTCGGGCGTGGCCGCCGACTTGGTGGCCGGGCTCCGGGTGCTGAAGGGGCTCGGCGCGCAGCAGGCGGCTGTCGAGCGGTACCGGCGCACGAGTCGGGTCTCGCTCGCGGCCACGCTGCGTTCGGCGCGTGCCGAGTCCTGGCAGACCGGGCTCGTGCTCGCGCTCACGGGTGGGTTCATCGCGCTGATCGCCCTGGTGGGCGGGCGGCTCGCGCTCAACGGGTCCCTGACGCTGGGGCAGTTGGTGGCGGCGGTGGGTCTCGCGCTGTTCCTCCTGGGGCCGTTGGAGACGTTCGCCTGGGTCAACGCCGAACTGGCGCAGGGCCGCGCCTCCGCCGCGCGCGTCGCGGAAGTACTGGCCGGCAGACCTGCCGTCGTGGACGGCTACGACCCGGTCGCGGAGCCCGTGCGCGGGGAAATACGGCTGCGCGGCGTACGGCTCGGTGGTCTGGACGGCCTCGATCTCGACCTGCCCGCCGGGCAGTTGACCGGCATCGCGGTGACCGACCCGGCCGGTGCCGAGGCACTGTTGCGCTGTCTGGGCCGGGAGGCGGACCCGGAGTCGGGTTCGGTCGAGCTGGACGGCGTACCGCTGACTCGGCTTGATCCGGCGGGACTTCGGGCGGCCGTGCTGGTCGCCGCGCACGACGCCGCGCTGTTCGAGGGCTCGTTGGCAGAGAACGTGATCGCCGGGAACGATCCGGCGGACGGTGCACCTGAACCCGGCCTCCGCACCGGGCACGCCATGGCCGCCGCCCGCGCCGACGAGGTGGCCGACTCCCTGCCGCACGGCACCGCGACCGGTGTCGGCGAGGGGGGCCGCTCCCTGTCCGGCGGTCAGCGTCAACGCGTGCTGCTGGCGCGGGCGTTGCGTGCCGGGCCGCCCGTCCTGGTCGTCCACGATCCGACGACGGCCGTCGACACGGTGACCGAGGCCCGCATCGCGGAAGGGCTGCGCGAGTTCCGGCAGGGCCGCACGACGATCGTCGTGACCAACAGCCCCGCCCTCCTCGCCGTCACCGACCACGTGATCCTCCTCGACGCCGGCCGGGTCGGCGCCGAGGGCACCCACGCGGACCTCGTACGAACCGACGCGACCTACCGGACGGCGGTACTGGCATGACGACGGAAGCCGCACAGACAGACACCGACCGCGCGCTCCTCCCCACCGCCACCCCCGCCCGCACTCGCGCCGCGGTCCGTGAACTCCTGCGCCCGCAGCGCGGGTTGGCCGCCGCCGGGTTCGGGCTGATGGTCGTCGCCACGGCCGTCGGGCTGCTCACCCAGCCCTTGTTGGGCCACATCGTCGATGTCGTCACCGAGCGGCGCTCCCCCGACGCGCTCACCTTCCCTGTCGTCGCGCTGGCCGGTGTCGCGGTGGTCCAAGGCGTGACCACCGCGCTGGGCATGTCCCTGGTGTCCCGGCTGGGTGAGACCGCGCTCGCCCGGCTGCGTGAACTGTTCGTCGAGCGTGCCCTGTCGCTCCCCCTGGACCGGGTGGAGAAGGCCGGCTCCGGGGATCTCAACTCCCGTGTCACGCGGGACGTTTCGCGGGTCGCCGACGCAGTGCGCGGGGCGCTGCCCGAGCTGGCGCGGTCCGCCCTGTCGATCGTGCTGACGCTGGGCGCGCTCGCCCTGCTGGACTGGCGGTTCCTGCTCGCCGCGCTCATCGCCGTGCCCGTGCAGGCGCACACCGCGCGTTGGTATGTGCGCAACGCCGTTCCCCTGTACGCCAAGGAGCGCATCGCCACCGGGACACAGCAGCAGCAACTCCTGGACACCATCGGCGGGGCGCGGACCGTACGGGCGTACCGGCTGCAGACCGGGCACACCCGCCGGGTCACCGAACGCTCGCGTGCCGCAGTGGAGTTGACGATGAGCGGGGTGCGGCTGATGCTGCGCTTCTACAGTCGGCTGCACATCGCCGAGTACCTCGGGCTGTCCGCCGTCCTGGTCACCGGGTTCCTGCTGGTGCGCGACGGTTCCGCCACGGTCGGTACGGCCACCGCCGCCGCGCTGTACTTCCACAGTCTCTTCGGGCCGGTCAACACCGCGCTGGTACTGCTGGACGACGCCCAGTCGGCAACGGCCGGGCTGGCGCGGCTCGTTGGGGTGGTGGACGAGCCCGCGCCCGTGGTCGCCGAGCGCGCGGACGACCGTACGACCGCCGCCGGACCCCCGTCCGTGACGCTGACCGGTGTCTCCCACGCGTATGTGCCGGGCCGCCCGGTGCTGCACGACGTCGACCTGGAGATACGGCCCAAGGAGCGGGTCGCGCTGGTCGGTACGACCGGTGCGGGCAAGACGACGCTCGCCAAGCTGGTCGCGGGGCTGCACCGCCCGCAGTCGGGCCGGATCGACGTGGGTGGCGCGGAGCCGGACGAGGCGGGTCGTCTGGTCGGGCTCGTCACGCAGGAGGTGCATGTCTTCGCCGGGCCGCTCGCCGACGACCTGCGGCTGGCCCGCCCGGACGCGCATGCCGAGGAACTCCGCGAGGCACTCGCCACGGTGGGCGCACTCGGCTGGGTCGAGGCGTTGCCGGAGGGCCTGGAGACGGTCGTCGGCGACGGCGGTCATCGACTGACCGCCGACAGGGCGCAGCAACTCGCCCTGGCCCGGCTGCTGTTGGCCGACCCGCCGGTCGTCGTCCTCGACGAGGCGACGGCGGAGGCGGGCAGTTCGGGCGCCCGACAGCTCGACGAGGCCGCCGAACAGGCGCTGCGCGGTCGTACCGCACTGGTGGTGGCGCACCGGCTCAGCCAGGCCGCCACCGCGGACCGGGTGGTCGTCCTGAGCGACGGCCGGGTCGTGGAGAACGGCACACACGCCGAACTCCTCGCCGCCCAGGGCCAGTACGCCACCTTGTGGCACGCCTGGTCCGACAGCCGCTCCGCCGACGCCGCCCCCGACGCCCACTAGTCCCCCTCCGCTCGCTGAAGATCTGTCACCCCCCGCCGAACCCACCGCGACGAACAGAAGGATCATCCGATGCCCCGCGCCACCAGAGCCTCCCGGCTGTCCGGCCTGCTCGCCTCCGTACTCCTGCTGGCCGTCACGGCGGTCGGCTGCGGTTCCTCCAACTCGGGCTCCACCGCGTCCTCTTCGGACACTGCCGGGTCGGACGCGAAGGCCTCCGCGGACGCCTTCCCCGTGACGATCGCCCACAAGTTCGGCAGTACGACGATCAAGTCCGAGCCCAAGCGCATCGTCACCGTCGGTCTCACCGACCAGGACGCCGTCCTCGCCCTGGGCAAGGTGCCGGTCGGCACGACCGAGTGGCTCGGCGGCTACAAGGGCGCCATCGGCCCTTGGGCGAAGGACAAGTTGGGGACTTCACCCGCGCCGACCGTCCTCAAGGACACCGGCACCGGCCCCCAGGTGGAGAAGATCGCCGCCCTGAAGCCCGACTTGATCCTCGCCGTCTACTCGGGTCTGACGAAGGCCCAGTACCAGAGCCTGTCGCAGTTCGCGCCGGTCGTCGCCCAGCCGAAGGCGTACAACGACTACGGCGTGCCGTGGCAGCAGCAGACCGAGGAGATCGGCCAGGCGCTCGGCAAGGCCGCCGAGGCCAAGACCCTGGTGGCGGGCGTGGAGGCCAGGTTCACGGCGGCCGAGAAGGCCAACCCCGCCTTCGCCGGCGCGTCGGCCGTCATGGCCACCCCGTACGAGGGCGTCTTCGTCTACGGCAGCCAGGACCCGCGCTCCCGCCTCCTGTCCGACCTGGGCTTCTCGCTCCCGAAGGACCTCGACAAGGTCATCGGTGACACGTTCGGCGCGAACATCAGCAAGGAGCGCTACGACCTCCTCGACCAGAAGGTCGCCGTGTGGATCGTCCCGGACACCACCACGGCCGTCACCAAGCTGCACGACGACACGATCTACGGCGACCTGAACGTGGTGAAGCAGGGCCGCGAGGTCTTCATCAAGGAGACCAGTGACTACGGCAACGCGGTATCCCTGTCGACCGTGTTGAGCATCCCCTACGTCCTCGACCGCCTGGTGCCGCAGCTCGCGGCGGCGGTGGACGGCAAGACCGCGACGAAGGTGGAGCAGCCGGCGTCCTGAACCACGGGAACGTGAAAGGGGGGCGGGTCCGATTCTCGGACGCTGACTCTGTCGGGGATCTTGAGGATCCCCGGCGGGGCAGCATGATCAACGGGCATGCTCGGCTCTGTTCAAGGACCGATGCAGTTGACGAGGTGCCCGTTGTCGCTCCACGCCCGTTCTGGTGAGCAAGTCCCTTCTCTGACCGTGCAGATGGCGCGGGCGAGCAACCCGGGCGGTACGACGGCGATGTGGGTGAGAGACCAGCTGGGTGGGCTGTGGCGTGACGAGGACTTCGCCGACTGGTACCCGCGTGATGGCTGTCCGGGTCTCTCGCCCGCTCAGCTGGCCACCGTCTGCGTGCTCCAGTTCCTCCTCGGTCTGTCGGACCGGCAGGCGGCCGAAGCGGTTCGCTGCCGCATCGATTTCAAGTACGCCATGGCCATGGAACTGGACGATCCCGGCTTCCACCACAGTGTGCTGGCTGACTTCCGCGACCGTCTCACCGGGGACGGCCGAGCCGACCGTCTCCTCGACCTCGCGCTCGCGCGCCTGAAGGAGGCCGGTCTCGTCCGCGAGCGCACCACCCAGCGCACGGACTCCACCCACGTCCTGGCCGCAGTGCGCGACCTGACCCGGCTGGAACTGGTCACCGAGGCCGTCCGCGCCGCGCTGGAAGAACTGGCCGGCACAGCTCCGCACCTGCTGGAAGGCCTGGTCGACGAAGAGTGGGGGCGCCGCTACGGCCGCCCGGTCCGTCTGGGCAAGAACCCCACCCGCCCCAAGACCAGGATCCTCGCCACCGGAGGTGACGCCGTCCGGCTGATCGAGCACCTCGGGCCGGAACGCCTGTCCGGTCCCCGCGTCCAGGCCCTGCGGCAGATCATGGTGCAGAACTACTACTGCGACGGGGCCGGCCGCTTGCGCTGGCGCACCGCCGAGGACGGCGGCCTGCCGCCCTCGGCCGTCGCAGTCGTCTCGCCCTACGATCCGACGGCCCGCTACGCGCGCCGCGGACACGTCACCCGCTGGAAAGGGTTCGTCGCGCATCTCACCGAGACCTGTGATCCTGACGGCGTCAACGTGATCACGGATGTGGCCACCACCGACGCCACCGGCTACGACGCGAAGGCTCTGCCCGGCATCCACACCCGGCTCAAGCGCCGCGGTCTGCTGCCCGCCGAGCACCTGGTCGACGGCGGCTACACCTTCCTGGTCCATCTGGAACAGGCAGCCCGCGAACACCAGGTCACGGTCACCGGACCACTGCCGGTCAACACCACCCGCCAGAACCGCAGGAACAACGGCTTCGGCCGCGACGACTTCCACATCGACTTCGACCGCCGACAGGTCACCTGCCCGCAGGGCCAGACCAGCGCGGGATGGCACGGCCCCTACCCGACCTCCTCACCCACCGCCGCCCCGTTGATCGTGGCACGGTTCACCAAGAGCCAGTGCCGCCCCTGCCCCGTCCGCACCCGCTGCACAACCACCGCCGACAGCGCCCGGAGCGTGGGCTTTCCCCCGCGAGAACTCCGTGACCTGCAACTCCGCGTCCGCGCCGAGCAGCAGACACCCGAATGGCAGGCCCGCTACGCGGTCCGCTCCGGAGTGGAAGGCACCATCAACGAACTCGCCCACGGACACGGCATGCGCCGCTGCCGCTACCGGGGACAGCACAAAGCCCACTTACAACACGTGTTCACAGCCATCGCCGCAAACATCGAGCGCCTCAGCCGACGGCCGCCGAGCGGAGAAGCACCTCCGCCCCGGCCGCCGACAGCCTTCCAGAACTACCTGGACCACCACGGAATCACCCGGCCGAGGTCTTGGCGGTCTGCCCGAGACTGAGCAGACCGCCAAGATCCCCGACAGAGTCAGCGTCCGATTCTCGGGCCCGCCCCCCTTCCGTGTGTTCAGACCCCGTCGACCAGACTCTTCGGCCTCATGTCCGTCCAGTTGGTCTCGATGTGGTCGAGGCACTCCTGGCGGGCCGCGGGTCCGTGCGCGACCGTCCAGCCGGCCGGTACGTCCACGAAGTCGGGCCAAAGGCTGTACTGGCCCTCGTCGTTGACGAGGACGGAGTAGACACCGTCGGGGTTCTCGAACGGGTTGCTCATGTCGGGGGTCCCTTGCCTCTCTGATGCGGTCGGATGGGTAGGTGCGAGCGGGTAATCGCGTTGCGGTCAGGGCTTGTTCAGGACAGCAGCACGTCGTACGACGGCTTCCAGCGCCCGGAACCAGGTGCGGGCCAGGTCCTCCACCTGCTCCTCGGTGAGGAGTTCGGCGGCGTAGGCCCAGTGGGCGCTCAGTTCCGGGCCCTCGGGGCGGTCCTCGGTGATGGCGTTGAGGGTCAGGGCGTGGGACATCGGCTGGCCGGGGTCGGCGTCGAGGTCGGCGGCGTCGTCCTCTGCGGCATAGGACCAGTCGGCTGCCTCCGGGCGGTCGAAGCGGCCCATGTAGTTGAACTCGATCTGCGGCTCGTCGAGTTGGGCGAGTCGCGGACCGGTCCCGGGGTTGAGGTACCGCAGCAGGCCGTGCCCGATACCGGCCGTGGGCAGCGCGGTGAGGTGTGGGCGGATGCGGGCCAGGGCCGCCTCGAGTGCGGGCCCGCCGGCGAAGGCGTCCGCCAAGTCGGCCTCACCCGGGTCGAGTCGTACGGGTACGACGCTGGTGAACCAGCCGACCGTACGGGACAGGTCGGCGTCGCCGGCGAGTTGCTCCTCGCGGCCGTGGCCCTCCACGTCCACCAGGACGGGTCCGCCCGTCCGCTCCCCGCCCAACTCCCGCGCCCGCCAGTCACCGACAGCCAGCGCGAACGCGGTGAGCAGGACGTCGTTGACGGTGGCGCCGAAGGCGGCCGGGGCCCGGCTCAGCAGGGGGCCGGTGAGGTCGGCGGGCAGGGTCAGGGAGAGGTAGCGGGTGGTGGCGACCGTGTCCCGGGCCGGGTCGAGCGGGCGGGACAGCGGGAGTTCGGCACCGTCGGCGAGAGCGGAGGTCCACCACGGCAGCTCGTCCTCGGTGGCGGGATCGGTGGCACGGGTCCCGAGGAGCCGGGACCAGCGGGCGAACGACAGCTCCACGGGGGCGAGTTCGGGCGTACGACCGCCCCTGACCGCCGCCCAGGCGGTGGCCAGGTCGGGCAGAAGCACCCGCCAGGAGACGCCGTCGATCACCAGGTGATGGGCGAGGATCAGCAGCCGCCCGGGCTGTCCGAGGCCGGCGTCGAACCAGACCGCCCGCACCATCGCCCCACTGTCGGGGTCGAGCCCCGCCCTTGCTCCCTCGGCGTGTTGGGAGATGGCGGTGCGCAGTCCGGCCTCGTCCGTACCGCGCACGTCGACGCGGGTGAGCCAGGTGCTCACGTCGGTGTCCCGTGCGGCCGGAACCCGCAGCAACCACTCTGGCTCTCGCACGAGTTGGGCCCGCAGCATGTCGTGTCGGTCGGCGAGCGCCTTGAGCACGGCCAGCAGGCCGGGTTCGGTCAGGTCGGCCGGAGTCTGGACCAGGGCCGCCTGATGGTATGCGGCGATGGGACCGCCGCGCTCCAACAGGCCACGCATGATCGGGGTGAGCGGGACGGGACCGGTGCCGTCGTCGTGGACGGCGTGCCGTTCGTCGCTGCCGAGCCGGACGGCAACGGCCGCGAGGGCGGCGACAGTTCGGTGCTGGAAGACCTGCCGGGGGGTGATCCGCAGCCCACCGGCGCGTGCCCGGGCGACGAGTTGCATGGCGACGATGCTGTCACCGCCGAAGGTGAAGAAGTCGTCGTCCGTGCCGACCCCCTCGGCGGGCAGCCCGAGGGCGTCCGCGAACAGGTCGCGCAGGGTGCGCTCGGTGTTGTTCTCCGGGGCCCGGCCGCCGCCCTGCGCGCTGAAGTCCGGGGCGGGCAGGGCGGATCGGTCGAGCTTGCCGTTGGACAGCAGCGGCAACCGGTCGAGGACGACCACGGCGGCCGGGACCATGTAGTCGGGCAGCACGGCGGCGGCATGGGAGCGAAGAGCGACCCCGTCCACCTCGTCGGCGACCGCATAGGCGATCAACTGCCGTACTCCGGGGCGGTGTTCGCGGGCCACGACCACGGTCTGGGTGACGGCCGGGTGGGTGTCCAACGCGGCCTCGATCTCGGCGAGTTCGACGCGGTAGCCGCGGATCTTGACCTGGTCGTCGGTGCGGCCGGCGAACTCCAGCAGACCCTCCTCGGTCCAGCGGGCCATGTCGCCGGTGCGGTACATGCGCTCACCGGGCCTGGTGGCGTACGGGTCGGCGACGAAGCGTTCGGCGGTGAGTTCGGGTCGGCCGAGATAGCCGCGGGCCAGCCCCGGTCCCGACAGGTACAACTCGCCGGTGACGCCGGGCGGTACCGGGCGCAGGGCGGTGTCGAGGACGTAGGCGCGGGACTCGTGGACGGGGCGTCCGACGACCGGGGTGGCGCTGTCGCGGACCCGGCCGACGAGCGCGTCGACGGTCGCCTCGGTGGGGCCGTACAGGTTGAACGCCTCGGTGTCCGACAGTGCGGCCAGCCGTGTCCACAGCGACTCGGGTACGGCCTCGCCGCCGAAGCCGACCACGGCGAGCGGGCAGTCGCCCTCGGCGCCGATCAGGCCGCTGTCCGCCATCTGTGCGAGCAGCGACGGGGTGACCTCGATGAAGTCGATGCCCCGGTCGCGGATGAACGCGGCGAGGAGTTCGGGGTCGCGGCGGGTCTCGTCGTCCGCGATGTGCAGCGCGTGCCCGTCCAGCAGCCACAACTGCGGCTGCCAGGAGGCGTCGAAGGAGAACGACCAGGCGTGGCCGACCCGCAGCCGCCGCAGCCCGGTGCGCCGCCTGGCGACCTCGTACAGGTCGTGGCGGTGGCTGTGGAACAGGTTGGCGATGCCTCGCTGGGTGACGACGACGCCCTTGGGGCGGCCCGTGGAGCCGGAGGTGTAGATGACGTAGGCGGGGTGATCGGGGTCGGCGGCGACGGGTACCGTCTGCGGCAGTCCGTCGAGCGGGGCGTCAAGTCGCAGGATCGGCCGGCCGGTTGGGGCCAGCGCGGCGGCCGTCTCGTCCGTGGCCAGGATCAGCACCGGGCGGGCGTCGTCGAGCATGCCGGTCAGGCGGGACTCGGGGAGGTCCGGGTCGAGGGGCAGATAGGCGGCGCCCGCCTTCATCACGGCGAGGATCGCGGCGATATGGTCGGCGGTGCGAGGCAGCGCGAGCGCCACGATCCGCTCGGGTCCGGCGCCGTGCCCGGCCAGGGTGCGCGCCAACTGGTCCGCGCGCGCGTCGAGTTCGGCGAACGTCCAGGTCGTACGACCGTCGGTGACGGCGATCGCGTCCGGGCTGGCGGCAGCTTGGGCGGCGAACAACGCGGGTACGGTGCCGAGTCGCTCGGACTCCGGGAGCGCGGTGTCGTTCCAGGTCTCCAGGACCGTGTGCCGCTCGGCGGGACCGAGCAGGTCGAGGCGGCCGACGGGACGGTCGGGGTCGGCCGCCATCCCGGTGAGGAGGGATGCCAGGGCGTCCGAGAGCCGCCGTACGACAGCCGGTTGGAACAGATCGGGCCTGAACTCGGCGGTCAGCCGCAGCCGTTCGGCGGGCTCGATCGCCCATGCGAACGGGTAGTGGGTGGAGTCCTCGTGATCGCGGACGGTGACGCGTGGACCGTCGCCGCCGTCTTCCGCGTCGGCGACCGGGTAGGACTCGAACACCACGAGTGTGTCGAAGAGTTCGCCGAGTCCGGCGGCGCGCTGGATGTCGGCGAGGCCGAGGTGCTGGTGGGCGATGAGCCGGGACTGTTCGTCCTGGAGCCGTTCCAGCAGCGCGGCCGTGCTCTCCTCCGGGCGGATCCGGACGCGAACCGGCACGGTGTTGATGAACAGGCCGATCATCGACTCGGCCCTGTCCAGTTCGGGCGAACGCCCGGCGACGGTGGCGCCGAACACCACGTCGTCCCGTCCGGTGAGCCGACCGAGGAGCACGCCCCAGGCCGCCTGGACCAGGGTGTTGACGGTGACGCCCTGGCGCCGCGCGAACGCCTCCAGCTCCGCCGTGCGGTCCGGGTCCAACTCCACGGTGTGGGTGCTCGGTACGACGGCGGCACGGTCGGGGTCGACGGGCGCGAGCCGGGTGGGCTCGGCCAGTCCGCCGAGGGCCTCGGCCCACGCGGCGGCGGAGACGCCCGGGTCGTGGGCGGCGAGCAGCCTCAAGTGCTCGCGGTACGGGGCGGACGCGACCGGTGTACGTCCCGCGTATCGCGCCCACAGTTCGGCGCTGAGCAGCGGCAACGACCAGCCGTCCAGCAGGAGGTGCTGGTGCGAGAGCGCGAGCCGGTGCCGGTCCGGACCGAGCCGCGCCAGCAACAGCCGGAGCAGTGGCGGGTGTTCGGGGTCGAAACGGCGCCGCTCCTGGACGAGCAGCCGGTCCCACTCGTCGGGGTCGTCGGCCAGGTCGAGCTGCCGCCACGGCAGTACGGCCGTTCGCGGTACGACGGCGACGGGCCGCCCGGACGACAGGTGCCGGAAGCCGCTGCGCAGGTTCTCGTGCGCGTCGAGCACGGACTGCGCGGCGGTGTGCAACCGGTCTGCGTCGAGCGGGCCTTCGAGGTCGTAGGAGACCTGGACGGTGTACACGTCCGGTCCGTCGTCGCCGGAGTCGAGGGCGGCGTGGAAGAGCAGGCCGGCCTGGAGCGGGGAGACGGGCAGGACCTCGGTTCCGGCGGGCAGGGCGGCGAGTTCGGCACGCTCGTCGGCGGTGAGGTCGAGCAGCACGGTGTCGTCGGCGCGCTCGGCGGTGACCGTGGTGGCGGTGACGGTGGCGAGCCCTGCGGCCGACTTGTGGCGGAAGACGTCACGCGGGCTGAAGGTGAGCCCGGCGGCGCGGGCGCGGGCGACCAACTGCATGGCGACGATGCTGTCGCCGCCGAGGGAGAAGAAGTCGTCCTCGACACCGACGTGTTGGAGACCGAGCACGTCCGCGACGAGCGCGCAGAGAGTCTCCTCCAGCGCCGTGCGCGGGCGGGTGTCGGTGACCTCGGCCGCGAAGTCGGGGGCGGGCAGGGCACGCCGGTCCAGCTTGCCGTTGGGGGTGAGCGGGAGGGCGTCGAGGGTGACGACGGCCGCCGGGACCATGTGGTCGGGCAGCAACTGGGCGATGTGGGCCCGTAGTTCGGTGGAGTCCGCCGGAGTGCCGGCCGGCACGACATACGCCACGAGCCGTTCGTCCCGTACGACGACGGTGGCGTGCGCGACGCTCGCGTGGCCGGCGAGGACGGTCTCGATCTCGCCGAGTTCGATACGGAAACCGCGCAGCTTGACCTGGTCGTCGGCGCGGCCGAGGTACTCCAGTTCGCCGTCCCGGGTCCAGCGGGCGAGGTCGCCGGTGCGGTACATGCGGGCGCCAGGCAAGGTGGCGTACGGGTCGGCGATGAACCGCTCGGCGGTCAGGGCGGCGCGGCCGAGATAGCCGCGCGCCAACTGCGCGCCCGCCAAGTACAGTTCGCCGGCCACGCCGGGCGGGACCGGGCGCAGGTGGGCGTCGAGGACGTAGGTGCGGGTGTTCCACACCGGGCGGCCGATCGGCACGGTGGCCGGGTCGGCGGCGACCTCGTGGGCGGTGACGTCGACGGACGCCTCCGTGGGGCCGTACAGGTTGTGCAGGCGCGTGTCCGGGAGTACCTGGTGGAAACGGGCGGCCAGCGGGGCGGGCAACGCCTCGCCGCTGCACATGACTTGGCGCAGTCCGGTGCAGCGCGCGGCGGCGGGCTCGTCGAGGAAGGCGCGGAGCATCGACGGGACGAAGTGAGCCGTGGTGATGTGCTGACGCTGGATCAATTCTGCGAGGTAGAACGGGTCCTGGTGGCCTTCCGGGCGGGCCACGACCAGTGTGGCACCGGTGATCAGCGGCCAGAAGAACTCCCACACCGACACGTCGAATCCGGCCGGGGTCTTCTGCAGCACCCGGTCGTCGGCGTCCAGGCGATATGCGCCCTGCATCCACAACAGGCGGTTGGTGATGCCCTGGTGGGGGACGGTGACGCCCTTGGGGCGGCCGGTGGAGCCGGAGGTGTAGATGACGTAGGCGGGGTGGCGGGGGTCGTGGGCGGTGGGCAGCGGTGCGTACGCCGGCTGGTCCGGGGTGCCGGCCGCGTCCACCGTGAGGGTGGGCACGTCGGTTTCCGGGAGGGTGACGCCTTCTGTGGTGACGAAGCAGACCGGGCGGGCGTCGGCGAGCGTGTAGGCGAGGCGGTCGGTCGGGTAGCCGGTGTCGAGGGGCAGGTAGGCGGCGCCCGCGCGGTGGACCGCGAGCAGGGCGACCACGAGGGCGAGTGAGCGTGGCAGGGCGACGGCGACGACAGCCTCTGCCTGTGCTCCCCGCGCGGCAAGGGTGTGCGCCAACTTCTCCACCCGCAGGTCGAGTTCGGCGTAGGTGAGCGCGGTGTCCTCGAAGACGACAGCCGTGGCCTCGGGAGTACGGGCGACCTGGCACCGGAACAGTTCGGGCAGGGTCAGGTCGGGAACGGTCCGGGCGGTGGCGTTCCAGTCGGTGAGGACGAGGGCGCGTTCGTCGTCGCGCAGGACGTCGAGCGAGCCGACCCGTCGGTCCGGGTCGGTCGCGACCTGGGCCAGCAGCAACTCCAGGCGTTGGGCGAGGAGTTCGGCGGTCGACTCGTCGAAGAGGTCGGCGCTGTACTCGATCCAGCAGCGCATACCGTCCTCGCCCTGCTCGACGAAGTCGAAGCTGAGGTCGAACTTGGCGCCCTGCTGGCCGAGTTCCTCACGACGGGCGGTCAGACCTGGCAGGACAGGGGTGGCGCCCTCGTCGTCGAGGTGCACGACCATCACCTGGAACAGCGGGTGCCTGGCCAGCGAACGGGCCGGGTTGATCATCTCCACCAGGCGCTCGAAGGGCAGGTCCTGGTGCTCATAGGCGGCGAGGTCGGTGTCCCGGACGCGGGCGAGCAGGTCGGCGAACGTGGGGTCGCCGGAGAGATCGGTGCGCAGGACAAGGGTGTTGACGAAGAAGCCGACCAGGTCTTCGAGGTGTTCGTCGGCCCGTCCGGAGATCGGCGCGCCGAGCGGGATGTCGTTGCCGGCGCCGAGCCGGTGCAGCAGAGCGGCGACGGCTGCCTGGGCGACCATGAACATACTGACGCCGTGCCGGCGGGCCAACGCACGCAGGGCGCCGGTCCGTTCGGCGTCGAGGGTCAGTCCGACCGCGCCGCCCCGGTGGCTGCTCTCCAGCGGGCGGGGCCGGTCGACGGGCAGCGTCAGCTCGTCCGGCAGGCCCGCCAAGATGTCCTCCCAGTAGGCGAGTTGACGGGACTGGCGGCTGTCCGGGGCGTCGGGGTCGCCGAGTGCGTCGCGGTGCCAGAGGGCGTAGTCGGCGTACTGCGCGGGAAGTGGTGCCCACGCGGGCGCCCGTCCCTGGCGGCGGGCCTCGTAGGCGGTGGCCAGGTCGCGCCACAGTGGCCCGTCGGACCACTGGTCGCCGGCGATGTGGTGCAGCACCAGCAGCAGGACGTGCTCGTCCTCGGTCAGCTCGAACACGTGGGCACGCAGGGGGAGTTCACGATCGATGTTGCATCCGCGCGCGGCGGCCTCGGCGAGCAGGACGGGCAGTTCGGTCTCCGTGACCCGGCTGTGGTGGAGGGGCACCGAGGCCTGGTCCAGCACGACTTGGTGGGGACGCCCGCCCTGCTCGGGGAAGACCGTGCGCAGGCTTTCGTGCCGTACGGCGACGTCGCTCAACGCGGCGGCCAGCGCGTCCCGGTCGAGCGAGCCGGTCAGTCGCCAGGCTGCCGGGATGTTGTACGTGGCTCCCGGGCCCTCGATGCGGTGCAGCAGCCAGAGGCGCTGTTGGGCGTAGGAGAGCGGGAGTTCGTCGGGTCGTTCGGCGGGGACGAGGGCGGGCAGTCCACCGGCCCGGTCGTCGAGACGGGCCGCGAGCTGTGCGGGAGTTGGGGCCTCGAAGACGGTACGGACGGTGAGGTCGGCGCCAAGTGCCGTACGGACGCGGCTGACCAGGCGCATGGCGAGCAGGGAGTGGCCGCCGAGGGCGAAGAAGTCGTCGTCTGCGCCGACGCGTTCGAGGCCGAGGATGTCGCCGAAGAGTGCGGTGAGGATCTCCTCTCGCGGACTGCGGGGCGAGGTGCCCGCGTCCGGGCCGGTGGCGGCAGTGAAGTCGGGGGCGGGCAGGGCGGCGCGGTCGAGCTTGCCGTTGGGGGTCAACGGCAGCGCGTCCAGCGTGACGAAGGCGGCGGGGACCATGTGGGCGGGCAGCGCGGCGGCGGTGTGGGCGCGCAAGGCGGGCGCCTCGAAGGGTCCGGCCGGGACCACGTACGCGATGAGGGTCTGCTCCCGGACCACCACGACGGCGTGTGCGACGGACGGGTGCGTGGCCAACACGCCCTGGATCTCACCGGGTTCGATGCGGAAGCCGCGCACCTTCACCTGGTCGTCGGTGCGCCCCAGGTACTCGACCGTCCCGTCGGCGTTCCAGCGGGCCAGGTCGCCGGTGCGGTACATACGGGTGCCCGGGGCGCCGTACGGGTCGGCGACGAACCGCTCGGCGGTCAGGCCTGGCCGGTCGAGGTAGCCGCGCGCGAGCTGGACGCCCGCGAGGTACAGCTCGCCCGGGACACCGGGCGGTACCGGGCGCAGTCCGGCGTCGAGGACATAGGTGCGGGTGTTCCACACCGGGCGGCCGATCGGGACGCTCGTCGCGTCGGGGCCGATCCGCACGGCCGTCACGTCGACCGAGGCCTCCGTCGGGCCGTAGAGGTTGTGCAACCCGGCCGTGTTCAGGACCTCGTGGAAGCGGTGGGTGAGGGCGACGGGCAGGGCCTCGCCGCTGCACATGACCCGGCGCAGGCCGGTGCAGTCCGCTACGGCCGGTTCCTCCAGGAAGAGTTGGAGCATGGAGGGTACGAAGTGGACGGTGGTGACATCCTGTTCGCGGATCAGTCGGGCCAGGTAGGCCGGGTCGCGATGGCCTTCGGGGCGGGCGACGACCAGGGTGGCGCCGGTGATCAGGGGCCAGAAGAACTCCCACACCGACACGTCGAAGCTGGACGGCGTCTTCTGCAACACCCGGTCGTCGGGCGTCAGTTCGTACGCGTCCTGCATCCACAGCAGCCGGTTGACGATGCCCTGGTGGGGGACGACGACACCCTTGGGACGACCGGTCGAGCCTGAGGTGTAGATGACGTACGCGGGGCTCGACGGGTCGTAGGACGCGGGGAGTCGGCCCTCGGGGCCGGTCGGCAGGGTGTCGCGGATGACGTACACCGGGCGGGCGTCCTCGACCATGAGGGCGAGGCGGTCCTCCGGGTAGTCCGGGTCGAGCGGGAGGTAGGCGGCTCCGGCGCGGTGGACGGCGAGCAGGGCGACGACGAGGTCGAGTGAGCGCGCGAGGGCTACGGCCACGGTCTGCTCGGGGCCGGCGCCGAGGGCGGCCAACACCCGTGCCGTGTGCTCCACTTGGGTGTCCAACTGCGCGTATGTCAGCCGCTGTCCCTCGAAGACGAGGGCTGTGGCGTCGGGGGTGCGGGCAGCCTGGGCGCGGAAGAGTTCTGGGAGGGTGGTGACCGGGACGGGGTGCTCGGTGGCGTTCCACTCCCCCAGGACCAGGGCGCGTTCGGTGTCCTCCAGGAGGTCGAAGTCCCTTACGGCACGGTCCGGTTCGGCTGCCGCGTGGTCCAGCAGGCGGGCCAGGCGACCGGCGACGCGCTCGGCGGTGTCGTGGTCGAAGAGGTCGGTCGCGTACTCCAGGAGCAGGACGACACGGTCACGGCCGGTCTCGTCGACGAAGGTGAAGTGGAGGTCGAACTTGGCCATGCCGGTGTCCATGTCGAACCACTCGGTCGCCAGGCCGAACACGTCAGGGTCGCCGTCGGGGCGGTGGTGGTAGCCGAGCATGACCTGGAAGAGGGGGTTGCGGCCGGCCACGCGGGGCGGGTTGAGGGCCTCCACGACCCGGTCGAAGGGCAGGTCCTGGTACTCGAATGCCGCGAGCGACGACTCCCGTACCCGGCCGAGGAGTTCACGGAACGTCAGATCCTCGCCGGACACATCGGTGCGCAGCACCAGGGTGTTGACGAAGAAGCCCACCAGGTCGGTGAGCGCTTCGTCGGTGCGGCCCGCGATCGGTGCGCCGAGGGGGATGTCGTCGCCCGCGCCGAGCCGGTTCAAGAGTGCGGCGGTGGCCGCCTGGAACAGCATGAACATGCTGGTCCCGGTGGCTCCGGAGAGGTCGCGCAGGGCGTGGCCGGTGGCGGTGGGCAGTTCCAGGCGGACCTTGCCGCCATGGCCGGTCGGCTCGGCGGGGCGCGGTCGGTCGGCGGGCAGGGCGAGTTCGTCGGGCAGGCCGAGCAAGGCAGCGGCCCAGTGGGCGAGTTGGGCCTCGCCGGTGCGGGCGAGGAGGTCGTCCTGCCAGAGGGTGTAGTCGGCGTACTGGACCGGCAACGGCGCCCACTCGGGCTCCCGTCCCTCGCGGCGGGCCGCGTAGGCGGTGTCGAGGTCGGCGAGGAAGGGGCGGTCGGACCACTCGTCGGTGGTGATGTGGTGCAGGACGACGGCCACCACGTGCTCGTCCGGGCCGAGCCTGAACACGGCGCAGCGCAGCGGGAGTTCGGTGGCGAGGTCGAAGGGGCGACGCTGGGCTGCCTCGATCAGGGCGGGCAGGTCGCCCTCCACGCAGTCCACGACCGTGCAGAGGGGATGGGCGTCGGCGGCCGGGATGATCCGCTGATACGGCTCGCCCTCGTGTGTCGGGAACACCGTCCGCAGCGCCTCGTGGCGTCCGGCGACATCCCGCAGGGCGACGGCCAGGGCCTCGGTGTCGAGGCATCCGCGCAGCCGGAAGACCAGCGGGAAGTTGTAGGCGACGCCGCTGCCGGTGATCTGCTCGACGAGCAACAGCCGTCGCTGGGCGGCCGACAGGGGAATGCGGTCGGGCCGGTCGGTGACGGGGATGACCGCCGGGCGGGCGGGGCTCGCCGTGTCCGCGCGGCCCGCGAGCAGGGCGGGCGTGGGGGCCTCGAACAGGTCGCGGATGGCGAGTTCGGCGCCGAGTTCGGTGCGGGCGCGGCTGACCAGCCGGGTGGCGAGGAGCGAATGGCCGCCCAGGTCGAAGAAGTTGTCCTCCGCGCCGACCTCGGGGAGTCCCAACACCTCGGCGAACAGGCGGCACAGCACCTCTTCCTGCGGGGTGCGCGGGCCGCGTCCGCCGCCGAGGGCGACGGCGGGCTCGGCGTCGGGCAGGGCGCGGACGTCGAGCTTGCCGTTGGCGTTCATGGGCAGGCCGTCGACGGTGACGAAGGCCGACGGGACCATGTAGTCGGGCAGGTCGCGGCCCAGGTCCTCGCGCAGTCGGCGTACCAGCGCGCTCGCCCCGCGGGCGGCGGTGGGGTCGTTGGCGTACGGCTGGGTACCGCCGCCGGGGCGGAACAGGCCGCCGGTCAGGCGCAGTTCGGCGGACTTCAGGAATACGGCGTCGTACGTCCCGTCTTGCTCCGACCAGGTCGTCAACACCTGGTAGCCGGCCGCCGTGCCGAGTTCGTGCAGATGCTCGGGATCGACACCCGTCTCGCTTGTACGACCGTCGGAAATGCCGGTGAAGCGGAGCGCCTCGGGCCGTTCGCCGCGCGGGCGTTCACCGGCCACCCCGGTCGCGGACCAGTTGCCGTCCAGGAGTTGACCGATGGCCTGGGCCGACGACCAGTCGCCGCGCAGGAGTTCGCCGATGGTGTTGCCGGTGGCCCAGTCGACGGACGGGGCGTTGGCCAGGCGTACGTCCGGCTCGTCGGCGTAGAGGACGACGTCGTATCGGTGCCGGCTCAGCTCGTTGTGGTGGTGGGCGCGCTTGGTGCGCAGGTCGACGCCGTAGCCGAGGGTGGTGAAGTAGTC
This sequence comes from Streptomyces sp. NPDC088350, assembly GCF_044753545.1. Lineage (NCBI taxonomy): Bacteria > Bacillati > Actinomycetota > Actinomycetes > Kitasatosporales > Streptomycetaceae > Streptomyces > Streptomyces sp. NPDC088350. The sequence goes on from NZ_JBIVNL010000005.1 coordinate 678,761, forward strand.
GGGGTCTACGAGGAGTTCCTTCTCCAGTCGCAGGCCGCGCTCGACCGCCCGTTCCAGGTCCGCTTCGGCGGTGCCCCGGGTGCGCTGGATCTCGGCGTGGAAGGTGCCGGCGAGGCGCAGGTTGCGGACGTCGCCGACGAACAGGGCGCCGCCGGGCGCGAGCAGTTCCATCGCGCCGTGCAGGACGGTGGTCAGGTGGTCGATGCTCGGGAAGTACTGGATGACGGAGTTGATGACGATCGTGTCGAAGTAGGCGAACGGCAGACCGCTGAGGTCCTCGGCCGGGCGGCAGCGGAGTTCGACCTTGGCGGCGAGTGCGGGGTCGCGACGGACCTCCTCGCCGATCTTGCGGATCACGGGCGCGGCGAAGTCTGTTGCCCAGTACGCCTCGCTGTCAGGGGCGAGCCGGGACAGCAACAGGCCTGATCCGACGCCGATTTCGAGGATGCGGCGGGGCTTGAGGGCGCCGATGCGGGCGAGGGTGGCCTCCCGCCACTCGTGCATCTCCTCGAAGGGGATGGGCTGTCCGTCGTAGGAGCTGTCCCAGCCGTCGTACTGCTCGGTGAAGACGGCGGTGCCGATCTCCTCGTACTCGTCGGAGTAGATCTCCTGCCACTCCCCCACCTGTGCCGCCTCGGCGGCGGTGCGTTCGGCCGAGTCGGCGCCGGAGGGGACGACGTAGCCGACGAGGCGTTCGTCGCGGACGACCACGGCGGCCTGGGCGACGAGCGGGTGGCGGCTGAGGGCGGTCTCGATCTCGCCGGGTTCGATGCGGTAGCCGCGGATCTTGACCTGGTCGTCCGTGCGGCCGAGGAAGTCGAGGTTGCCGTCGGGGTTGCGGCGGACCAGGTCGCCGGTGCGGTACATGCGCTCGCCGGGGTCGCCGAACGGGTCGGCGACGAAGCGCTCGGAGGTCAGCGCGGGCCGGTCCAAGTAGCCGCGGGCCAGGCCGATTCCGGCGATGTACAGTTCGCCGGGCACGCCGTCGGGCACCGGGCGCAGCCAGGCGTCGAGGATGTGGGCGCGGGTGCCGCGGATGGGCTTGCCGACGGTGGGGGTGTCGCTGTCGAGGGTGCCGCCGCCGAGGGTGTTGATGGTGTACTCGGTCGGCCCGTACAGGTTGTAGCCGTACGTTCCCTCGGTGTCGCGCAGGGCCGTCCACACGGATTCGGGTACGGCCTCGCCGCCGAGCAGGACGAGCGGCGGGACGTGTCCCTTCAACAGGCCCTGCTCGATGAGGAGCCGGGCGTAGGTGGGGGTGACGTTGACGACGTCGACGCGGTGGCGTTCGCAGTAGGCGACCAGCGCCTCGGCGTCACGCCTCAACTCCTCGTCGCAGACGTGGACTTCGTGGCCCTCCACCAGCCAGAGCAGCTCTTCCCACGACATGTCGAAGGCGAAGGACACGGTGTGCGCGATGCGCAGCCGTCGGCCGCCCGCCGAGGCGATGGCGGGTTCGAAGATCTCCTTCTGGTGGTTCAACTGCATGTTCGTCAGGCCCCGGTAGGGGGTCACGACGCCCTTGGGGCGGCCGGTGGAGCCGGAGGTGTAGATGACGTAGGCGGGGTGCTCCAGGCTGAAGCGTCGGCGGACCGGAGCCTCCGGCTGTCCCGCCAACTCCCCCTTGGTCTCGGGGTCGTCGAGCAGGACGCGGGCCATCTCGCCGTCCAGCGTGGCCGATACGGCCTTGGTGCTGAGCAGAAGGAGCGGGCGGGCGTCGGCGAGCATGAGGGACAGGCGGTCGGCCGGGTGGTCCAACTCCAGGGGGAGATATGCCGCTCCGGTGCGCAGGACCGCGAAGAGCGCGACCACCATGTCGAGGGAGCGCGGCAGGCCGAGGGCTACGACCTTCTCCGGGCCCGCGCCCCGCTCGATCAGCAGCCTGGCCATCCGGTTGACGGCGGCGTCGAGTTCGGCGTACGTCATGCTGCGCTCGCCGAAGACGAGGGCCCGCTCGTCCGGGGTGCGTTCGGCCTGCGCGGCCAGTAGCTCGGCGATGGTGTCCTCGGGGTCGGGGACACGGCCGGCCGCCGACTCCCGCCGTAGCTCATCGTGTTCGGCGGGCAGGAGCGGGTCGAGGGAGCCGACCGGTGCCGTGAGGTCGGCGGTGAGGCGGTCCACGAGCAGCGCGAAACGGTCGAGCAGGCTCTGGGCGCGGTCAGTTGGGACGAGGTCGGGGCGGTGGGTGAGGGTGACGGCGATCTCGCGGCCCGGGGTGATGACGAGGTTGGCCGGGTAGTGGGTGGCGTCGACGTTGGCGACGGCGGTGGCGCCGTGCCGGGTCCTCAGGTCCGCCAGCCGCTCCTCGGTGTCGTTGTTGCGCAGCACGAACAGCGTGTCGAAGAGCTTGCGGTGTCCGGTCTCGGCCTGGAGGACGCCAAGGCTGAGGTGCTCGTACGGCATGAGGTCGAGGCGTTCGCCCTGGATGCGGCGGAGCAGGTCGAGCACCGGTTCGGCGGGGTCGAGGGCGATCCGGGTCGGGACGGTGTTGAGGAACAGGCCGATGATGTCGCCGACGTCCGGGACCTCGCTGGGGCGACCGGCGACGGTCGTGCCGAAGACGACGTCGGCGCGGCCGGTCGCGGAGGCGAGGGTGAGTCCCCAGGCCGCGTTGAGGATCGTGTTGAGGGTCAGGCCGTGGGCCGGGGCCAACGCGCGCAGCCGGTCGCCGAGTTCGACGGAGAGGCGGACATCGAGCTGGTCGGGGATGACCGGTTCGAGGCCGTCGGTGGCGGCCGGGGCCAGCAGGGTGGGCTCGTCGAGGCCGGCCAGCGCGGTGCGCCAGGCGGCCGTGGCGACCGAGACGTCCTGCTCCTCCAGCCAGGTCAGGTAGTCGCGGTAACTTCCGGGCTCGGGGAGGCCGTTGGCGTCGCCGCCCGTCTCATAGAGCGCGAGCAGTTCGTCGAGGAAGAGCCAGGCCGACCAGCCGTCCCAGAGGATCAGGTGGCGGCCGATGACGAGGCGGTCGCCGCGCTCCGCGCCGAGGCGGAGCAGGAGCAGCCGGAAGAGCGGGGGCGCGGAGAGGTCGAAGCGGCGGTTGCGCTCGGCGTCCGTCAACTCGCGCAGGAGTACGTCCTGTTCGGCTGCCGGGAGGAGGGAGAGGTCCACCTCTTCGAGGGGGATCTCCGGGGCCTCGACGATGAACTGCACGGGCTGGTCGAGGCCGTCGCTGGTGAAGCCCGCGCGCAGGCCCGGGTTGCGGTCGAGGAGGGTGCGGACGGCGGCGCGCAGGCGGGTCGTGTCGAGGCGGGTGGCGAAGTCGAAGGTCTCGTGGACGGTGTAGACGTCCAACGCGCCCTCGTCGTACGCCGAGTGGAAGAACAGGCCCTCCTGGAGGGGGGCCAGCGGCCATACGTCGGCGACCTCCGCCGGGGCGGCGACGGCGCGGACGCGGGCGTGTTCGGCGTCCGTGAGCGCGAATGCCTCAACGCGGGTGGCAGCTACGGGCGTTGCCGTGCCGGCCGCCAGCGCGAGAGCGGCTGGTGTGCGGTGGGTGAACACGTCGCGCGGGCTCAGGTCAAGTCCGGCCGCGCGGGCGCGGCTCGCGACGCCGATGGAGCTGATGCTGTCGCCGCCCAGGCGGAAGAAGTCGTCGTCGGGGCCCGCGTCCTCGATGCCGAGGACGGCCGCGAAGATCTCGGTGAGCTGCCGCTCCAACGGCCCTGCGGGCAAGCGGCGTTCGGCGCGCTCCGCCTCGGGGGCGGGCAGCGCGGCCTGGTCCAGCTTGCCGCTCGGGGTGAGCGGGAGGTCGGCGAGGACGACGTACGCCTCCGGGACCAGGGGCGCGGGCAGCGCCTTCGTGAGGGCGGCGCGCAGTTCGGCGGGGTCGAGCAGTGCTCCGGATGCCGGGACCGCGTAGGCGACGAGACGCTGGTCGCGGATGACGACCGCGCCGCGTGCCACGCCCCGCGTTCGGATCAACTCGGCCTCGATCTCGCCGAGTTCGACGCGATTACCGCGCAGCTTGACCTGGCGGTCGGTGCGGCCGAGGTAGTCGATCGTGCCGTCGGGGCGGCGGCGCACCAGGTCACCGGTGCGGTACATGCGGGCGCCGGGCTCGGTGGCGTACGGGTCGGCGACGAAGCGGTCGGCGGTGAGCGCGGGGCGCCGGTGGTAGCCGCGGGCCAGCTGGACGCCGGTCAGGTACAGCTCGCCGGGGACGCCGTCGGGGACCGGTCGCAGGCAGGAGTCGAGGACGCGCAGACCGGTGTTCCACACAGGCCTGCCGATGGGCACGGTGGTGCCGGGCGGGCCGTCGTGGGGGTGGTAAGTCACGTCTACGGCGGCCTCGGTGGGGCCGTAGAGGTTGTGCAGCGGGACGCCGGTCAGCTCGTGCCAGCGGTGGGCGGCGGTTCCGGAGAGGGCCTCGCCGCTGCTGAAGACGCGGCGCAGGCTGCCCGCCCACGCGGGGTCGGCGGTGACCTCGTCGGTGGCGAGGAACGCCTCCAGCATCGACGGCACGAAGTGCATCGTCGTGACGCCCTCGTCCTGGATCAGGCGGGCCAGATAGGCGGGGTCGCGGTGTCCGTCCGGCGCGGCGAGGACTACGGCGGCGCCCTCGCACAGCGCCCAGAAGAACTCCCACACGCTCACGTCGAAGCTGGACGGGGTTTTCTGCAACACCCGGTCGTCTGCGGTGAGTTCGTACTCGCCCTGCATCCAGGCCAGTCGGTTGCCGATGGCGCGATGGGTGACGACGACGCCCTTGGGACGGCCGGTGGAGCCGGAGGTGTAGATGAGGTAGGCGGGGTCGTCGGGGCGGGCGGGGTCCAGGACTCCGCCGAACAGGGCTTCTCCGCCCTCCGTGTCCACGCGCAGCACGTCGAGTCCCTCGACGGACGGCAACCGGTCGGCGTCCCGTCCCGTTGTGACGACCGTGGTCGCACCCGAGTCGGCCAGCATGTACGCGAGCCGTTCGGCCGGATAGTCCAGGTCGAGGGGCAGATAGGCGGCTCCCGACCTCAGGACACCCAGCAGCGCGACCATCAACTCCGCCGAGCGGGGTACGGCGACGGCGACGAACCGCTCCCGTCCCGCGCCCCTGGCCCGCAGCCGCGCGGCCAACTCCGCTGCTCGCGCGTCCAGTTCGGCGTAGGTCAGGGTCGTACCGTCGAAGACGACGGCTGTGGCGTCCGGAGTACGCGCGGCCTGCGCGGCGAACGCGGCGGCGAGCGTGGTGGCCGGGACCTGCCGGGACTCCCCCGCCGGGTGGGCGGTGGCCAGTTCGTCCGGGGTGAGCAGATCGAGGTCGGCGATGCGGGCGCCGGGGTCGTCGGCCAGGGCGTGCAGGACGAGGGTGAGCCGGTCGGCGAGGGACTGCACGGCGTCGGCGTCGAGGCGTCGGGCGTGGTGCTTGAGGCGCAGGTCAAGACGGCGGCCGGGCTTGACGATGAGGGCGAGGGGGTAGTGCACGGCATCGTGGAAGGCGTGTCCGGCAACGGCGATCGCGCCGGTGGGGTCGGTGATGTCCGGGGCGCCCTCACCGCCGGGGTAGTTCTCGAACACCACGAGGGTGTCGAAGAGTTCGCCGTCGCCCGCGTGGCCGGTGGCGCGCTGGATGTCGGCGAGGCCGAGGTGCTGGTGGTCGAGGAGGGCGCTCTGCTCCTCCTGGAGCCGGTCGAGCAGCGCGCCCAGGGTGTCGCCGGGGGCCCAACGCAGGCGGGTGGGCAGGGTGTTGATGAAGAGGCCGATCATCGACTCGATGCCGTCGACGGCGGCGTCGCGTCCGGCGACGGTGGTGCCGAACAGTACGTCCTGGCGGCCTGTCATCCGGCCGACCAGCAGGCCCCAGGCACCCTGGACGAGGGTGCCGAGGGTGACTCCGCGTTCCCGGGCGCGGGCGGCGAGCCGTGAGGTGATCCGCTCGGTCAACTCGACCCGGATCTGGGCGGGTTCGACGGGTCCGGCGGGTGCGGGGGCTTCGACCAGCCGCGTCGGCTCGTCGACCCCGGCGAGCGCGGTGCGCCAGGCGGCGCGGGCTGCCTCGCGGTCTGCGCCGGCGATCCGGCGGAGGTAGCCGCGGTACGGGGCGACTTCGGGGAGCGGGGCGGGGTTCTCGCCGTAGAGGGCGAGGAGTTCGCGGTGCAGGACGGGCAGGGACCAGCCGTCCGCGACGATGTGATGGAACGTCAGGACCAGGCGGCTGCGGTCCTCGCCGAAGCGGATGAGGGCGCAGCGGACCAGCGGCGGGTGGGCGAGGTCGAAGCGGTGGGCACGTTCGTCGGCGGCGACGGCCTCGGCGAGGGCGCGGCGGACCGTGGCGTCGTCCTGCGCGGCCAAGTCGACTTCGCGCCAGGGCAGTTCGAGGCCGGACGCGATGAGCTGGACGGGGCGGCCGTCGGGCGTCTGGCGGAAGCAGGCGCGCAGCGGGGCGTGCCGGTCCAGCAATCGCCCTGCCGCCGTGCGCAGAAGGGTGCCGTCGACCGGTCCGGACAGCTCGATGACCTGCTGCACGACATATGCGTCGAGTTCGGCGCCGTCCACCAGGGCATGGAAGAAGAAGCCCTCCTGGAGCGGGCCGAGGGGTAGCGCCTCCTCGACGGTGACGGGGAACTCGCCCTGGAGCGAGGCGAGTTCGTCGTCGCTCAGTGTCTGCCACGGGGTGGCGTCGACATCGTCGGCCGTCCCGGTGCGGGCGACCGTGGCGAGTTCCGCGACCGTACGGTGCCGGAACACATCGCGGGGGGTGAGGTCCAGGCCTGCCTTGCGGGCGAGGACGAGGAGTTGGACGGCGACGATGCTGTCGCCGCCGAGCGCGAAGAAGTCGTCGTCGACGCTGACCGTGGGCATCTTGAGGGCCCGCGCGTACAGGTCGCAGAGCAGTCGCTCGCGGGGTGTTTCTGGTGCCCTCCCCGCGCTGATCCGGGTGAAGTCCGGGACCGGCAGCGCGGCGGCGTCGAGCTTGCCGCTGGGGGTGACGGGCAGCCGGTCCAGCGGGACGAACGCGGCCGGGACCATGTAGTCGGGCAGGAACTCGGTGGCATGCGTCCGCAGCGTCGACATCAGGGCGTTGACGTTGCGGAAGGGCGCGGGGCGGTTGGTGAGCGGGTGACCGCCTCCGGGGCGGTACCGTGCCTGCGCCTCCGCTTCGAGGGCGAATACGGCGTCCAGACTGCCGTCCTCGGCGTCCCCGTTCCAGGTCAGCGCCACGTCGTAGCCGTGGCGCGCGGCGATCTCGTGCAGGACCTCGGGATCCACGCCGTACGGTCCGGCGGCCGGCCTGCTGCTGTCGTCGAGGGTGCCGAGCGCGGCGAGGTCGTCGGCGAGGCGGGAGTTGGGGATGCCGGTGATCCGCAAGCGGGCCGGACGGCCGGCGAGCAGTTCGTCGAGGGCCTGCACCGAACCGAGCGCGGGCCAGGGCGACTCGGAGGTCTCCTCGGGTGCGTCCGACTGCGGTCGCAGCACAACGTCGTAGCGGTAGCGGGTCAGTTCGTTGTGGTGGGTGCCGCGCTTGACACGGATGTCGGCGGTGAGGCCGTCGAGGGTGGTGAAGTAGTCGGGGTCGACGAGGAGTTCGCCCTCCCAGGCGACGGACCGGTCGACGGCGGCGCGCAGGGCTTCCTTGTCCGCGCCCGTCTCGTCCCCCTCGTCCCGTGTCCGGCCGCTCTCGACGGCCGCGCTCAGGGTGCGGAGCAGGCGCAGGTTGCGTACGTCGCCGACGAATACCGCGCCGCCGGGGGCGAGGAGAGCGGCGGCGGCGCGGAGCACGCCGGTGAGGTAGTCGCCGTCGGGGAAGTACTGGATGACGGAGTTGACGACGATCGTGTCGAAGTGGCCCTCGGGCAGTCCGGTGAGGTCGTGCGCGGGGCGGGCCAACAGGGTGACGCGGTCGGCGAGTTCGGGGACGGCGGACACCTGGGCGTGCAGGGCGCGTACGGCTTCCTCGGAGAGGTCGGTGCCCCAGTACTCGGCGCAGTCCGGGGCGAGCCGGGACAGCAGCAGGCCGGAGCCGACCCCAATCTCCAGGATGCGCCGGGGTCGTAGCGCGCGGATGCGGTCGAGGGTGGCCTCGCGCCACTCGCGCATGTCGGCGAGGGGAATGGGGAGGCCGTCGTACATGCTGTTCCAGCCGGCGAAGTTCTCCTCGAAACCGTCCGATCCGGCGGCGGAGTAGAGGAGTTCGTGCAGGTCCTTCCAATCGGCGACGCCCTCGTCGGGGTTCGGGTCGGCGTCCAGCGAGGGCACGACGTAGGCGGCGAGGCGGCGTTCGCCGGGGCGGTCCTCGCGGACGACCACGGCGGCCTGGTCCACAGCGGGGTGGGAGCGCAGGACGGACTCGATCTCGCCGGGTTCGATGCGGAAGCCGCGGATCTTGACCTGGGTGTCGACGCGGCCGTGGAACTCCAGTCGGCCGTCCGCCTTCCAGCGCACCAAGTCACCTGTGCGGTAAAGGCGTTCGCCGGGTGCGCCGAAGGGGTCGGCGACGAAGCGTTCGGCGGTGAGGGCGGGGCGGCCGAGGTAGCCGCGGGCCAGGCCGTCGCCCGCGAGGTAGAGCTCTCCCGTGACCCCGGCGGGGACGGGGCGCAGGCGGTCGTCGAGGACGTACGCGCGGGTGCCGGGGTCGGGGACGCCGATGGGCACGATGGTGCCGGGCGGGGTGTCCGGGTCGCACAGGCCCAGGGTGGAGTTGGTGGTGGCCTCGGTCGGGCCGTAGGCGTTGAACATCGTCCGGCCGCGCGCGTAGCGGCCGACCAGTTCGGGCGAGACGCGTTCGGTGCCCGCCAACAGGGTCGCTTCGGGCGGGAGTTGGACGTCCTCGGGCATTGCGGCCAGGAGCGCCGGCGGCAGGATCATGAAGGTGATGCCGTGCTCGTTGGCGTAGTCCGCGAGGGGTGCGCCCGGGACGCGACGGTCGGCGGGGACGACGACCAGACGGCCGCCGGAGAGCAGGCCGAGGCACAGGTCCCAGAACGCGACGTCGAAGCTGGGCGACGCGAACTGCAGGACCCGGCTGTGCGGGCCGATCCCGAATCGTTCCCGCTGGGTGGCGACCAACTTGGCGACGCCCGCGTGGGAGAGCACCGTGCCCTTCGGGCGGCCGGTGGAGCCGGAGGTGTAGATGACGTAGGCCGCGTGCGCGGTCGTCAACTCGTCGTCGGTGGACGGGCCTTGGGCAGGGTGGGCGGCCAGTTCGGCGACCGTTTCCGGGGCGTCGAGGACCAGCGGGTCCAGGTCCGGCGGGAGGTCGGGGGCGATCTCGGCGGTCGTGACGAGGCAGACCGGGCGGGCGTCGGCGAGCATGTAGGCGATGCGGTCGGCCGGGTAGTCGGTGTCGACGGGCAGATAGGCGGCGCCCGACTTCAGGACGGCGACCTCGGCGACGATCATGTCGGCCGAGCGGGGCACGGCGAGCGCGACGACCTGTTCCGGACCGGCACCGCGAGCCACCAGCGCGTGCGCCAACTTGGTGGCGCGGGCGTCGAGTTCGGCGTAGGTGAGGCGGATGTCCTCGTGGATGAGGGCTGTCTCGTGCGGGCGGGCGGCGACCTGGTCGGCGAACATGCGCGGCCAGGTGAGCGCGGGGACGTCGTGTTCGGTGTCGTTCCAGTCGTGCAGGATGCGGTGCCGTTCGTCCGCGCCGAGGAGTTCCAGGTCGGCGACCGGGGTGCCGGGGCGGGTCAGGGCGTCGGCGAGGAGGGTGCCGTAGTGGCCGAGGATCAGGTCGACGGTGCCGGGCGAGAAGAGGTCGGTGCGGTAGTCCGCCGACACCTCTCCGTCGGTCACGGTCAGGGCCAGGTCCAGCGGCGCGCTCTCGCCCCAGGGGGCGGGGCCGAAGCCCGTGGCGCACAACAGGCCGCCACCGCGGAGGGGTTCGGGGGCGAGGAGCCGTAGCAGCTCGGCGGTCGGCAGGTGGTGGGCGGCGGCCTCCGCGCGTACCGCCTCGATCTGGTCCCGGAGTTGGGCGAACGGGGTGTCGCCGTCGATGGTGACGCGCAGCGGGAGGCCCTCGTGGGCCACTGCCGTCTCGGTGGCCGTCGTGCCGCCGTATCGGTGCAACAGGGCGACGAAGGCGGCGAGTCGGGTGGCCGCGTCGGCCGTGACGTCGAGGGTGGCCGCGCGTCGCGCGCGGGGCACCGTGCCCTCCTGACGAGGCGGACGGGGGAAGTCCAGCGGCAGTGACGTCTCCGGTACCGGAGACGCGAAGCGCCGTCGCCAGAAGTCGTTCGTCGCCGTTGCCCGTGCGGAAGAAAGCGTGTTGCCCGCCACAGCTGCCCGTGCCTCCCCATGCCTGCGGAACGGCTCAGCGGAGCCGCGACCGCTCGCATAGTAAGGTAAGCATTGCCTTACTTGATAGCCCCACCCCGGAACCGCGGGCCCGCGCCACAGCCACTGAGGTTATGCTCACCTAAGCTGCCGGCCGGGTCGTCCGGTGGTCCGCCAACAGGGCCCCAGAGCACGGAAGATGACCCGGAAGACGACCCGGAACACGACATGGAGACCGGCACGTGGCTTCAGGCAGAAGGCTTCGCACCACGGTGCTGGTGGCACTGATCGTCACCCTCCTCGTCCTGCTCTCCCTGCTGTCCGTGGCCCTGGGCGCGCTCAGCGTCCCGCTCGACCAGGTCGTGCGCTCGGTCCTCGGTCACCCGCCCAGCCGGCTGATCGACAACGTCATCTGGTCGGTGCGCGTGCCCCGCACTCTGCTCGGTCTGACGACGGGCGCCGCGCTCGGTCTGTCCGGCGCGCTGATGCAGGCCCTGACCCGCAATCCGCTCGCGGACCCGGGGATTCTCGGGGTGAGTGCCGGGGCGTCCTTCGCGATCGTGCTGGCGGTCGGGGTGCTCGGGGCCACCTCGCTGTACGGCTATGTGTGGTTCGCGTTCGGCGGGGCGCTCGTGGCGAGTGTCGTGGTCTTCTTCCTGGGACGGCTGGGCCGGTCCGGGGCCACCCCGGTGAAACTGGCGCTCGCCGGGGTCGCCGTCACCTCGCTGCTCCAGTCGTTCACCAGCGCCATCGTGCTGACCGACCAGGACGCGCTGGACCGCTACCGCTTCTGGTCGGCCGGCACCCTGGCCGACCAGGACTCCGGCGACCTCGTGAGCGTCCTGCCCTTCCTCGCCGTCGGCGCCGTACTGGCCCTGTCCTGCGCGCCCGCCCTCAACAGCATGGCCCTCGGTGACGACGTGGCCGCCTCCCTCGGGCGGCGGCTGGGTCTGGTACGGCTCCAGGGCGTCACCGCGGTCGTACTGCTGACCGGCGCGTCGGTCGCCGTCATCGGCCCTGTCGTCTTCCTCGGACTGGTCGTCCCGCACATCGCCCGCGTCCTCGCCCAGTGGGTCGGCATCGGCCCCGACTACCGCTGGCTGCTGCCGCTGTCCGCCGCGCTCGCGCCCGCGCTGCTGCTGTCCGCCGACATCCTGGGCCGGATGGTGGACCGCCCGACCGAGATCCAGGCCGGTGTCCTCGTCGCCTTCCTCGGCGGCCCGTTCTTCATCGTCCTGGTCCGCCGCCGGAAGCTCGCGGAGGTATGAGCGTGCCCGCACCACCGTCACCAGCCGCTTTGGCCAACCGGCCGTTCCGGCTGGCCGTCCCCCCGGTGTCCGGCGTGCTGCGTCCGCGCCTGTTGCTCACGGGAGTTGGCGTCGCGCTCGGCGCCTTCCTGCTGTTCTGCTGGGGTCTGACCATCGGCGACTATCCGGTGGCGTTCACCGATGTCATCAGGGCGCTGTGGGGTTCGGGCGACGCGGGCACGGTCATCGTCGTCCAGGATCTACGGCTGCCACGTGCTCTGGTCGGACTGCTGGTCGGGGTCGCGTTCGGGGTCTCCGGGGCCGTGTTCCAGACGATGACCCGCAATCCGCTGGCCAGCCCCGACATGATCGGTCTCACCGAGGGCGCCGGAACTGCCGTAGTGGCGGCGGTCGTTCTGGGCTGGACCGGCGGACTCGGCCTGTCCACGCTGGGGTTGCTCGGTGCGCTGGTGACCGCGCTGCTCGTGTACGCGCTGGCGTGGAAGGGCGGGGCGACCGGGTACCGCATCATCCTCGTCGGCATCGGTGTGTCCTGGATCTGCTCCAGCGCCACCAACTTCCTTGTGGCGCGCGGCAATCGGTTCGAGGCGGAGGCGGCCCTCGGCTGGCTGGTCGGCAACCTCAACGGCCGGACCTGGAGCCAGGTGGACTCCCTGGCCATCGCCCTGGCCGTACTCCTGCCGATCACCCTGGGCATGGGCCGCTGGATGCGCACGCTGATGCTCGGCGACGACGTGGCCGCCGGGCTCGGCACACCCGTCCAACCCGTCCGGCTGGCACTGCTGTTGGCCGGAGTCGGCCTGGTCGCCTTCGGTACGGCGGCGGCCGGTCCGGTGGCGTTCGTCGCGCTGGCCTGTCCGCAGATCGCCCAGCGGCTGGCGGGCACCGCGTCACCGCCCCCGCTCGTCTCCGGTCTCACCGGCGCGTTCGTCGTCCTCGGCTCCGATCTCCTCGCCCGTGAGGCGATCCCGGGGACGGAACTGCCGGTCGGGATCGTCACCGGTGCCCTCGGCGCGCCGGTCCTGCTGTGGCTGCTCATCCGCGTCAACCGCGCGGGCTCTGGAGGCTGATCGCATGTCGACCACTGACCCGCGCGCCCCGCGCACGTCCGAATCACCCGCGCCGGGACCCGAGTTGCGCGCCCGGAACCTGCAACTCGCCTACGACGGACGGGTGGTCGTCGACAACCTGGACCTCACCGTGCCGACCGGCCGGATCACGGCCATCGTCGGCGCCAACGCCTGTGGGAAATCAACCCTGTTGCGGGCACTCGCCCGGCTGCTGGCCCCGCGCCAGGGTGTCGTGGAGCTGGACGGTGTCGCGCTGCGTTCCGTGCCGACCCGTGACCTCGCCCGCAAACTGGGCATCTTGCCGCAGACGCCGGTGGCGCCGGAGGGGCTGACCGTCCTCGACCTGGTGGGCCGGGGCCGTTCCCCGCACCAGACCTGGTGGCGGCAGTGGTCCACGGCCGACGAGGAGGCCGTGCACGCGGCCCTTGAGGCAACGAACCTGACCGACCTCGCCGAGCGCCCGGTCGACGAACTCTCCGGCGGCCAGCGGCAACGCGCCTGGATAGCCATGGCGGTTACCCAGGGCACCCCCGTCCTGCTCCTCGACGAGCCGACGACCTATCTCGACCTCGCCCACCAGATCGACGTACTCGACCTGATCACGGACCTCAACCGGCGCGAGGGCCGCACCGTGGTGATGGTCCTCCACGACCTCAACCAGGCCTGCCGGTACGCCGATCACGTCATCGCCATGAAGGCCGGCCGCATCGTCGCCGAGGGCGCGCCCGCGGATGTCGTCACCGAGGCCACGGTCGAGGACGTCTTCGACCTGCGCTGCCGGATCGCGCCCGACCCGGTCAGCGGCACGCCGTTGGTGATCCCGCTGGGGCGGCATCACCATGACGGCTCCTCCCGGGCCGAGAAGTCCGAGGACGCCGTCACGACCAGCTGAGCGTGCCCCACCGACAGGGTGGCCGGGAAAATGTGACACCTACTGCATGAGGTGTCACATTTTCGAAAACGCCTACCCCGCCCGGGCCGACTCGCCGACCGACGTGGGCCCGCTCGCTCAGGGCCGGGACGTCAAGTACCCGCCCATGGTGCGGAAGTAGTCGCCGGCCGCGTACTCGGTGCCGTCGTCGGTGCGCACCCGGCGCACCAACAGCCCACGGCCGCGCCCGGTATGGGCCTCGGGGCCCGCCACGACGACCACGCCATCCCCCTCCCGGATGAAGATCCGGCCCGGGGTTCCGCCGTAGCGCCCCTCCGAGGCAGCCGCCGAGACGATCCTCAACCGCTCACCGCGATGGAAGGCGTACGCGTTCGGGTACGGGTCCGACTGGGCGCGTACGAGGCGCGCCAAGCGCTCCGCGGGCCAACTCCAGTCGACACGGCTGTCCTCGGCCGACCGCTTGTGGAAGAAGCTGGCGCGGCTCCGGTCCTGCGGCACCCACTGGCCGGCGTCGCGGCCCGAGGCGATCAGGTCCAGTGACTCGCGCACGATCGGCGCGATGAGGTCGACGGTCCGGTGGAACAGGTCGGTCGCCGTGTCGGTGGGCCCGACCGGCACCGAGCGCTGGATGAGGATGTCCCCGGCGTCGAGTTCGCCGTTCATGCGGTGCGCGGTGACACCGACGCGCGGCTCGTCGTTCAGGAGCGCCCAGATGATCGGGGAGAACCCGGCGTACGACGGCAGCAGCGAGTCGTGGATGTTGAGGGTGCCGTGCGGCGGGAGGTCGAACAGCTCCGGGGGCAGCCAGGTGCGCCAGTTGTTGGCGACGATGATGTCCGGCCGTGCTTCCCGTACGGCGTCGAGGAGTTCGGCGTCGTCGGGGCGGTTGCGCAGCAGGACGGGGACGTCGTTCTTCTCGGCGAGTTCGGCGACGCTGTCGTCCCAGATCTTCTCGTAGGCATGCTCACTTTTCGGGTGGGTGACGACGGACACGACCTCGTGGTCGGAGTCCAGCAACGCCTGCAGCGTGCGGTGACCCCAGGTCTGATAGCCGAGCATGACGACCCGCATGACGGTTCTTCCCTTCAACGACTCCATTGCAAGGTAAGCCTTACCTTATCTAGCATTGGGCTGCCTGAGGGAGGCGATGCCACGGTGAAGTCACCGCTCATGGATTCCGAAGTCGTCCACGACGTACTCGGAATCGGATTCGGTCCGTCAAATCTCGCACTGTCCATAGCGGTTGAGGAGCACAACAAGAGCCTTCCGGCAGACAGCCGTCTCAACGCCCTGTTCCTGGAACGCCAGCCGCGCTTCGGCTGGCACCGGGGCATGCTGATCGACGACGCCACGATGCAGGTGTCGTTCCTCAAGGACCTTGTCACGCTCAGGAATCCGACCAGCGACTACAGCTTCCTGTGCTTCCTGCGCGAGCAGGGGAGACTGATCGACTTCCTGAACCAGAAGACCCTCTTCCCGCTGCGCGTGGAGTTCCACGAGTACTTCGAGTGGGCGGCCGAGCGGGTCTCCCACCTGGTCTCCTACGACAGCGAGGTCGTCTCCGTCGACCCGGTGCGCGGCGACGACGGCGAGATGGCCTTCTTCGACGTCACCAGCCGCGACCCTTCGGGTTCCGGTACGACCGTGACCCGCCGGGCCCGCAACATCAGCGTCGCGATGGGTCTTGAGCCGCACGTACCGCCCGGTCTCGAACTGGGCGAACGCGTCTGGCACAACAGCGAGTTGATACCCCGCGCGACCGGGCTGGCCGAGGCGGGCACGCCCGTGCGGCGGGCCGTGGTGCTCGGCGCCGGGCAGAGCGCCGCCGAGGCGGTGGACTATCTGCACCGCACCTTCCCGGACGCCGAGGTGTGCTCGGTGTTCGCCAAGTACGGCTACACCCCGGCCGACGACAGTCCGTTCGCGAACCGCATCTTCGACCCGGAGGCGGTGGACGTCTACTTCTCGGCCCCGTCCGAGGTCAAGCAGTCACTCATCGACTACCACCGCTCCACCAACTACTCCGTGGTCGACATGGAGTTGATCGAGGCTCTGTACGCCACCGCGTACCGGGAGAAGGTGTCCGGACGGGAACGGCTGCGCTTCCTCAACGTCTCCCGCATCCGCGCCGTCGACCCCGCGACGGACGGCGGCCTCGACGTCGCCGTGGAGTTCCTGCCCACCGGCGAGAAGCAGGTGCTGGGCGCCGACGTGCTGGTGCTCGCCACCGGTTACCGCCCCCGCGACCTGAGTTCGCTGCTCGGCGAGGCGGCCAAACTCTGCCTCAGGGACGACGGCGACGAGATCCGCGTGGGCCGGGACCACCGGGTCGAGACGGTCCCTGAGGTGACGGCCGGCCTCTACCTCCAGGGCGGCACCGAACACACCCACGGGCTGACCAGCACCCTGCTGTCGACGGTCGCGGTACGGGCGGAGGAGATCCACAACTCGGTACAGGCGGCGAAACTGCCCGTCTGACGCCACCCCCGACTCCCCGGGCCCGGAGGGTACGGTCCCTTCCGGGCCCGGGGTTTTTCTACCAGTCACGCTCGTCGCCTCAGTAAGGCCCATGTGTCCAGCGGCCGTTGGCCATCGTGGCGTGCACCGGCATCGCACGCAGGGTGTCCGGATCGGCGTCCAGCGGGTCCACGTCCACGACGACCAGGTCGGCCGGGTCCCCGACCCTGATGAGCCGGCGTCCACGAGCCGCCGCGACCAACGCGTCCGGCACGGAAAGGCGTTGCTCCGGATGCCAGGCAGGACGTTCGTCGTCGGTGCGGCTGACGGCGGACGCGATCGCGAGCCAGGGGTCGAGCGGCGAGACCGGCGCGTCCGAGCCGAACTCCAGCCGGGCACCGGCGGCGAGCAAGTCGCCGTAGGCGAAGGCGCGTTCGGTACGTCCCGCCCAGTGCCGGTCCGCCACGTCGCGGTCGTCCGTGGCGTGCCGGGGCTGTACCCCGGCGACAACCCCCAACTCGGCGAATCTCGGAAGGTCTTCGGCGCTCAGCAGCTGTGCGTGCTCGATCCGGCCCCGGCAGCGCACCGCTTCAAAGGCATCCAGGGCAACGGTGTTGGCGCGGTCGCCGATGGCGTGCACGGCGGGTTCGATGCCGTGCGCGGCGGCGCGGCGCATGAGCCGTACGAGCTCGCCGGGGGACGTCTCCTCGATGCCGTGGGCGCCGTCCGTTTCCTCAAGTCCCGGGTAGGGGTCGCGGCACAGAGCGGTACGGGTGTTGAGGGAACCGTCCGTGAAGAGTTTCAGCGGGCCCACCCGTACCAGACCGCCACCCGCACCGACGTCGTCCCCCGTGCGCAGCCCACGCTTGACCGCCGCCTCCAGGTAACTCGGGTACACGGCGGCCGACACCCGTACGGCGGGCCGGAATTCGGCCGACCGCCGTTCCCAGTCCCCGACCGTGTCGCCGAACTGGAAGTCGATGACACCGGTGACCCCGCGCGCGGCGGCGGCCAGGCAGGCGTCCTCGATCCAGCCGTCCACCAGCTCGACCGGTGCCGCGGGGAGGGCGGAGAGAACCTCGTGGGCCTCGTGCTCCCTGAGCAGGCCGGTGGGGTGCTCACCCCGGCCGACGAGGGCGAGGCAGGCGGAGTTGAGCCACGCGGCATGCAGATCGGCGCTGACCAGGGCGACGGGCCGATCGGGCACCACCGCGTCCAGCAGCCGCTTGTGCGGGGCATCGGGCCACAACCCGTCGCGGAACCCGTAGCCGTAGAGCACCGCGCCGTCGGATGCCCCGGCGCGCTCCCGGACGAGGTCGGCCACCGCCCGCGCGGACGCGGTCCCGGCCAGGTCCAGCCGGTGCCGGGCGCTCGCCCACTCCGCGAGGTGGACGTGGGCGTCCCACAGACCCGGCAACAACACGCGCCCGCCGAGATCGAGAGCCCGCTCACCGCCGACCACGGCGTCCCCATCGGCATCCGCATCCGCTTCCGCCACGACGTGGGTGACTCTGCCGTCCGCCACCCGCACCCGGACCAGCGGCCCACGGGCACCGAGCCGCACCCGGGCGAGCGTCAGCGCGGGCGCCGGGGCGCTTGCGTTGTCTGCCATATGAGCCTCCACCGACCCCAAGTCAACTTAGCCTTACCTTACCTCCTCACGACGGCGCCCGTCCGCAGCCGAAGGTCACCCGAGGACGCCCCGACCCACACGGCCCGCCGCCCCGTCCCCAGCACCCACGCATGCCGCCGCGCGTCCCACGACGACAACGTCCGCGCATCGACACGCACCGTGACCCGCCGCCGCTCCCCCGCCCGCAGCGCGAGCCGTCGATAACCGCCCAACACCCGCACAGCCTGGTCGAGTTGGAGGTCCGGTGAGCGCCCGACGTACACCTGAGGCACGGCCACACCGTCCCGGCGCCCGGTGTTGCGGACCGTGAAGGTCACGTCCAGCCCGTGGCCGTTCCAGCGCGCCGACACGTCGTCGTAGGAGAAGGAGGTGTACGACAGTCCGTGCCCGAAGGGGTAGAGCGGCCGTACGCCCTCCGCGTCGTACCAGCGGTAGCCGACGTGGATGCCCTCGGAGTACTCCTCGGTGCCGTTCACGCCGGGGTAGCGGAGCGGGTCGCCGGCGACCGGGTGGTGGGCGTCGTCCACCGGGAAGGACTGGGTGAGCCGGCCGCCGGGGTCGCAGTCGCCGAACAGCACGGCGGTGGTGGCGGCGGCGCCCTCCTGGCCCGGGTAGTACATCTGGAGGACCGCGCCTGCGCGAGCCAGCCACGGCATCGAGGTCGCGGACGAGGTGTTGAGGACGACTGTGGTGCGTGGGTTCGCGGCCGTCACCGCGTCGATCAAGTGAGGCTGGTTTCCGGGGAGTTGGAGGGTTGTGCGGTCCACGCCCTCGGTGGCGTCCTCGTAGGCGAACAGGACGACACTGCGGGCGGAGCGGGCCGCGCTGACGGCGTCGGTGACGTCCTGCGCGCGGGTCGCACCGGTGATGCGGCGCAGCCGGAACAGCAGTCCGGCGTCGCCGCCCGCGGCGGTGATCTTCAGGGTGTGGGCGCCCTTGGCGAGGGTGAGGGTCTTGCGGCGTACGGAGAGGCCGTCTGGGTCGGCCGAGACCAGGCCGCCCGAGAAGTACTCGCCGTATCCGGCCGCGAGCGGGAACAACTCCTCACCGTCCAGGAGGACTTGGGGGCGGGCGGTGGGGGCGGAGGAGAAGTGGAGCACGAAGGTCCACTCGTCGGTCCCGGCGACGGCGAGCGAGCCGTCGTACTCCCACGTCTTGCCGGCGTCCACCCGCTGCCCTTCGCTGTCGAAGGCGGGGGTGAGGGCGGACGCGGGGAGCGCCTTGCCGAACAGGTCCTCGCCGAGCGTGTACGTCACCCGGGTGCCGGAACCGGCCCGCGCCCTGATCGCGTCGAGGGGGCTGTCCGCACCGTCCGGTACGACATGCGCGCTGCCGCCGCCGCTGACGAAGGGAAGGGTGCCGGTGGGGCCGATGACCGCGATGGAGCCGTCGGTCAGCGGGAGGGTGCGGTGTTCGTTGCGGAGCAGGGTCGCGCCCGCCTTGGCGACCTCCAGGGCGACGGCGGCACCCGCCTTCGCGTCGCGGTCGGGGCGCGGCGGCGCGCTGCCGTCGAGGAGCCCGAACCGGTCCATGACGCTGAGGATCCGGCGCACCGCGCGGTCGACGTACGACTCGGGCAGACTGCCGTTCCGCACGGCCGACTTGAGGGGTGCGCCGAAGTACGTCCCGTCGGGCATCTCCATGTCGAGACCGGCCGTGATCGCGGCGACGGTGCTGTGCGCGGCGAACCAGTCGGTCATCACCCAGCCGTCGAAGCCCCATTGGCCGCGCAGGACGTCGGTGAGGAGGGTCTTGTTCTCGCAGGCGAACGTGCCGTTGACCTTGTTGTACGCGCCCATGACCGCGCCGGCGCCCGCACCGATCGCCGCTTCGAAACCGCGCAACTCGCTCTCGTGCATGGTCTGTTCGTCGACCCGCACGTCGATGGCGTTGCGGTCCTTCTCCTGGTTGTTCATTGCGAAGTGCTTGACGGTCGCGACGAGTCCCTCGCCCTGGATGCCCTTGATCTCGGCGGCGACCAGGTCGCCGGCGAGCAGTGGGTCCTCGCTGAAGGTCTCGAAGTTGCGGCCCGCGTACGGGGTGCGGATGAGGTTGACCATCGGGGACAGCAGGACGTCCTGGCCGAGGGCGCGTCCCTCGCGGCCGACGACCCGGCCGTAGCGGCGGGCGAGTTCCGGGTCGAAGGCGGAAGCGAGCAGGACGGGGGCCGGGAGGGCGGTGGCGTGTGCGGTGACGCGGACGCCGGCGGGACCGTCGGTGAGCCGTAGCGGCGGGATCTTCAGGCGGGGGACGCCGGGGAGGTATCCGGCCTGGCCGAGCGAGTTCGGGTCGGTGGCGCCGTGCAGGAGGGAGATCTTCTCGTCGAGGGTGAGCTTGGCCAGGAGTCCTTCGACGCGGGGGCCGGCCCCCGCCTCGGGTCTGGCCTGCATGGACGCGTACGCGTGCGACGGGAAGACGAGTCCGGTGGTGGCCGCCGTGGCGACCGCGATCGCGCCGCCCAGCAGACGCAGGGCGGATCGCCGGGACACGGTGTCGGTCATGAGCCGTCACTCCTTCGGTGTGCGGGCACGACGTTGTGGACCGCGGGTGCGCCTCGGCGCCCCGGACCGTGTTCGGAATCTGAACGCACCATGCGTCAGGCCCGACTTGACGACCCGTTGGGAACCCATCGCGCGGCGGGAAAACTATGACCGCCACTGACTCGTGTCAACGATTCCAACAGAAATCGGCCGCGAGTCGACAAGAACCGAAGGGTGGGACGGGCGTGGGGCCACCCGCATGGGGTGGCCCCACGGTCAGCGCAGTACCGGGATCAGGCCGGTGACGGTGTTCACGACGTCCGTCACGACCGTCGCCAATGGCTGCACGGCGCCGACGACGGCACCCGTACCCGTACCCGTACCCGTACCCGCGCCCGCGCCCGCGCCCGCGCCCACGGGCTCGGATACCGGCGCGGGATCGCCGCAACAGGCGACCTGCGCGGCGCGGGGCGCGTACTGCGGGTCGCTCTGCCGCTGTTGCGGCAGGTTCGAGGGAGGAGGCGGTGGCGGCTGGTCGCCCAGAGGCGCGCCCTCGGGCGGCCCGGGCACGTTCGGTGCGCCGCTGCTCCCAGGCACACCACCCTTCCCTTCGGCCTCTCCCTCTCCGCCCGGTTCGCCCTGCTTCACCCGCGCGTCAGTGCCGGATTCCAGCGCCCACCGCTGCCCGGCGGACCCGTCCCGTTCCGTCACCTCGACCCGTGCCCCCGCCTTCCCGCTCACGGGGGCGACGGCCAGTCCCCGGCTCCAGCGGAGCAGGAGTTCGCCGCGCACCGTCAGGTCGTAGTGCACCTCGCCCGCGTGCACCAGGCAGCCGGCCAGGGTGACCGTGCCCGCGGTGGTGTCGGAGCCCAGGCAGAGTCCGGGGTCGGCGAGGCTGCGCAGCAGACCGTCCTGGTCGTACGACCACTGCTGGGACCCGGCGGACGAGCACGCCGCCATGGCGACGGCGGCGCCGGTCTCCAGTCGGCCGCCCGGGACGTCGACGCACAGTCCCGAATCGAGGCTGCGCAGGACGCCCTGCTCGACGACGCCCGCGACGGCGGCTGCCGTCGACGCGGAACCGTCGGACGAGGGTGCGGCGACGGGGCTCGGGTGGGTCGAACTGCCGCTGGGCGCACCCCAGGTGGCCTGCGGATCGGGCGCGTTGTCCCCCTCGGTCCAGCCCTTGGTGACGAGCACGGTGGCGAGCAGGGCGAGGGAGGCCAGGCCCACGCCGACCACCGCGGCCTTGGGGTGCCTGCGGGGAAAGGCGAGGCGGCCGTCCGCCGCGGGGCGGTGGCGGCCCACCGGGTGGCGGGCGGCGCGGGCGGAGGTCTCGGGGGTCGCGCGGCCGGGCCGTGAGTCGAGGTAGCGGCGGGCGCCCCAGCCGAGGACGGTCTCGGCGAGC
This sequence comes from Streptomyces sp. NPDC088350, assembly GCF_044753545.1. NCBI lineage: Bacteria > Bacillati > Actinomycetota > Actinomycetes > Kitasatosporales > Streptomycetaceae > Streptomyces > Streptomyces sp. NPDC088350. The sequence continues at coordinate 700,172 of NZ_JBIVNL010000005.1, forward strand.
AGCACTTCGAGGCCGCCGTCGAAATGACTCAGTTGTTCCGCCGCGAAACGGCAGTAGCGGCATGTCATGAGATGCCGTTGCACATCGGGCAGCAGGCTGCCGCCGCGGCGGATCGGGACGTCGAGGAGTCGGTTGTAGTGGCGGCATTCCGGGGTCGGTGCGAGTTCCCGGTGGGCGCGCACGCAGCCCGCCCTGAATTGTTCACGTGCCTGGTCCAGCGCGGCGCTCGCGGTGGCCTCGTCCACGCCCAGCAGACCGGCCGGTACGGATATGGGTTCGGCCTCGGCCTCGGTGTGCCACAACAGGCATTGGGAGGCGCCCGGCAGCGCCCCGAAAGCACGTTCAGCGAGCTGCCGCCTTTCGGAGGTCCCGGGCCGCGCCGCGCGCAGACCCCGGCCGCCGGTGGGTTTACGAAGTTCCGGCAGCAGCGCGGTAATTCGGTCCTCCGCAGCCCACTTCTTCACCATCTCCCTTACCGCTACAAGGAGTTGGGGGCGCAGGGCGCCGCCGGTCGCGCGGCCGGACAGTACCTGGTGGAAGGCGGCGGTCGCCACCATGGACGCCGAACTCCCGGCGGAGGCGAGACAGATGGAGGCATATTCACTTGTCGCCTGCCAATGGCGGGCGAGCAGCAGGGCGACGGCACGGGTGCCCGCGGTCTTATCGCCGAGTTGCGCGACGAGATTGCGGTCGGACTCCCCCGGACTCGCTCCGGGGCGGGGCGGGAACGGTGGGCGTGGGGGGTAGGGGGATTGCACGGAACCATTTCCTTCCAAGCCGCAGGACGGCACACGAATGCCCGACCATCGGAAAGCAGGCGCTTGATTGGTGCATACCTATGAGGTGTCAGAAAACGACCCTGACCATTGACTTCTCGCCACTCGCCTCACGGGGTGGCTCACACTCGCACAAGCCTCTGACAGGAAACAAGGAGTTCGAGTGACCGATGTTCAAAACGCCGAAAATTCAGATTGGTTACCGACGGTATCCACAGGCGTCTACACGAAATCTCCAACTCTCCCGCGAACTAAGGGAGGCGCACAGGGAACTCCGATGTTTCTCTCGGGGTGCTCTCATCGCGGTGGGCCACCATGAACCCCATGATCGCCCCCCACTCTTCAGCCACCCCCGCGCCCGCGCCCGCCCCCGTCCCCACGGTCCGCAAGGCGGTCGTGCCGGCCGCCGGGCTCGGCACGCGGTTCCTGCCCGCGACGAAGGCGACGCCGAAGGAGATGCTCCCCGTCGTCGACAAGCCCGCGATCCAGTACGTCGTCGAGGAGGCCGCGGCGGCCGGACTCGACGACATCCTGATGGTCACCGGCCGGCACAAGCGCGCCATCGAGGACCACTTCGACCACGCCTTCGAACTGGAACAGGCCCTGGCCGCCAAGGGCGACACCGTGCGCCTGGACGCCGTACGCGATCCCGCGCGCCTCGCCGACATCCACCACATCCGCCAGGGCGACCCGCTCGGCCTCGGGCACGCGGTGCTCTGCGCCCGCCACCACGTCGGCGACCAGCCCTTCGCCGTCCTCCTCGGCGACGACCTGATCGACCCGCGCGAGACCCTGCTCAGCCAGATGCTGGAGGTCCGCGAACGGTACGCGGGCAGCGTGGTCGCCCTCATGGAAGTCCCCGAGGAACAGGTCCACCTGTACGGCTGCGCGGCCGTCGAGCCGACCGGCGAGGACGGTGTCGTACGGGTCACCGGCCTGGTCGAGAAGCCGTCCCGGGAGGACGCGCCGAGCCGCTACGCCGTCATCGGCCGCTACGTCCTCGACCCCGCGATCTTCCCCACCCTGGAACGCACCCCGCCCGGCCGCGGCGGCGAGATCCAACTCACCGACGCCCTCCAGGAGTTGGCCGCCACCGGCACGGTCCACGGAGTCGTCTTCAAGGGCCTGCGCTACGACACCGGCGACAAGGCCGACTATCTGCGCACGGTGGTCCGCCTGGCCTGCGACCGCTCGGACCTGGGCCCCGAATTCGTCGCGTGGCTCAAGGAGTTCGTGGCGGGCCTGGAGAACAACGAGAGCAACGAGACCGGCGGGACCGGCGACAGCGAGGGCGCGCGGATCGCGGCCTGAACTCCCCACGCACGGGGGCCCGGTCACGCCGCGAGCGACGACCGGGCCCCCGTATCAACTCAAGTCAAGTCAAATCGACTCAAGCTCGACTCGACTCTGCTCAACTCGACTCAACTCGGCGACACCTGTCAGCCGTTCGGCCGGAGCGTCCAGGTGACCGTCATCTCGCCCGTCACGGCGCCGTCCTCGCGCTGGATGGCGACGGTGACCGGGAACTCGGGGCGCTCGCCGGCGTCGAGTTCGGCGACGACGTCGGCGGCGGGGCGGCCGAGGGTCGCGGTGGCCCTCACCGGGCCGAGGGCGATCTTCCTGAACGCGATCTCGGCGTTGACCGGGAGCGGCACCGCCCGCGAGAGCTGGTCGCCGAAGGCGGCGAGGACGATCGCGCCACTGGCGGACTCGCCGAGGGTGAACATGGCGCCGGCGTGCGGCCCGCCGACGTGGTTGCGGTACTCGCTCTGGTCCGGAAGGGACAGCACGGCCCGCTCCGGACTTGTCTCCAGGTACTCCAGGTTCAAGGTGCGAACCATCGGCACCGTGGCGGCCAGCAACTCGCCTATGGACATCTGATCTGCGCTCATGAGCAACATGTTACCCACGAGTAGCCAATGCGGGCCAGACCTGTGCGCCGGCAAACGATGTCCCGTCCCCGAGTTGGTACGGCCCTGACAAGGGGCGGTGACCCACCGTGTCCCACCCGGCACTAGGGTTACTGCCCATGTGGCCAGGACAGCAGCCGCCCGGGGGCGAGCAGAACCCGCAGAACAACCCGTACCAGCAGCCGGGGTACCAACAGCCGAATCCGTATCAGCAGCCCGGCTACCAGCAGCCCAACCCCTATGGGCAGCAACCGCAGTGGGGCGCTCCGGGTCCCGCGGGCGGGCCGCAGCCGCCGAAGGACGGGGGCGGCGGAAACCGGACGAAGCTGGTCGCGATCGTGGCGGCCACGGCCGTCGTCGTGGCCGCGGGTGTGACCGGCTACCTGGTCCTGGGCGGCAACAAGGACGACAAGGCGGACGGCGGCAAGGACACGTCGAGCCGGTCGCCGTCGGCGTCCGCGGACCCGAGCGCGTCCTCCTCCGGTTCGGACGACAACCCGCGCGGCAACGAGACCGAGAAGCCGACCATCGCGGGCTGGAAGGTCGTCGTCAACCAGAAGTACGGCACCGCCTTCGACGTCCCCGCGGACTGGGAGGTCGGCACCCCGGGCACCTTCACCTTCTTCGAGGACCAGCAGAAGGGCGACGGCTCCCCGTACATCGGTTTCTCCGCGCCCGCCTACCTGAAGCAGAACTGGTGCGAGTCCGACGACAACAAGGACGGCACCAAGGAGACCTCGTCGCTGGCGTCGAGCGGCACGAAGGGCGAGGACGGCGCGAAGGACACGGCGAGCACGGCGCGCGGTGACGCGGCGACGTTCGCGTTCGGCGGGTACACGGACCAGAAGAACTCGTCCAAGAAGTACCTGAAGATCGGCGCGGCGAAGCCCTACACGACGAAGTCGGGTGTCACGGGCAGCGTCGCCACGTCCTACACGTCCGGCGTCCCGAAGACGGGCAAGTGCTCCTCCGACGGCAAGGCGACCACGTTCGCCTTCAAGAACTCGGCGGACGACTTCGTCTCCTGGACGCTCTACGGCGCCAAGGGCGTCAGCGAAGAGATCCCCGACGCGACGGTGCAGAAGATCCTCAGCACCGTACGACTGCACGGGGATCCGACGGGTGCCACGAGCTGACCCTCCGGTCATCGAGGGCTGACCGTTTGGCCGGATTCTGACGGCAATCTGTTTGGCAGGGCGTGGCACGTGCGGCGATAGTCGCCCGGTGACCGCCACCCCCTCTCCTCGCCGATCGCGCCGACCCGACTGGGCGGGCCGCAACTACACCCTGCTGACCGCCGCCGCGGTGGCGACCGGCCTCGGCGGGAACGGCGCGCTGATCGCCGCCGCGTTCGCCGTGCTGGACGCGGGCGGCGACAGCGGTGACGTGGGTCTGGTGGCCGCCTCGCGCACGCTGCCGCTGGTGTTGTTCCTGCTGATAGGCGGCGCGATCTCGGACCGGGTCCCCCGCCACCACGTCATGGTCGCGGCGAACGCCCTCAGCTGCGTCTCCCAGGCGGCCTTCGCTGTGCTCGTCCTCACCGGCGAGCCCCGCCTCTGGCAGATGATGCTGCTGACCGCGCTGGGCGGCACCGGGCAGGCGTTCTTCGGTCCGGCGGCCGAGGGCATGCTGATGTCCACGGTGAGCGGCGAACAGGCGGGCCGGGCGTTCGCCGTGTTCCGCATGGCGATGCAGGGCGCGTCCCTGGGCGGCGCGGCCCTCGGCGGCGCGCTGGTCGCGGCGGTCGGCCCCGGCTGGGTGCTCGCGGTCGACGCGGCGGCGTTCGCGGTGGCCGGCGCCCTCCGCTCCTTCCTCGACGTCAGTCACATCCCACCGCGCGCCCCGGGCGGCGGCATGCTCGCCGATCTCCGCGACGGCTGGCGGGAGTTCATCGGCCGCCCCTGGCTGTGGTCCATCGTCGTGGCGTTCTCCGTCGCCAACGCGGTGGTCGGCGCGGCCGACGCGGTCTACGGCCCCCTCGTCGCCCGCGACAGCCTCGGCGGCGCGGGCCCCTGGGGCCTGGCCCTGGCCGCGTTCGGCGCGGGCACGGTCGCCGGCGCCCTCCTGATGACCCGCTGGAAACCCCGCCGCCTGCTCCTGGCGGGCACCCTCGGCGTGTTCCCCCTGGCCCTCCCCTCGGCCGCGCTCGCGATACCGGTGCCGGTGGGCGTCCTGTTCGCGGTGATGTTCGTCGCGGGGGCGACGGTGGAGGTGTTCGGGGTGTCGTGGATGACCGCCCTGCACCAGGAGATCCCCGAGGAGAAACTCTCCCGCATCTCGGCCTACGACTGGTTCGGCTCGATCGCGCTGATGCCGATCGCCGCCGCGGCGGCGGGTCCGGCGGAGTCGGCCTTCGGGCGTACGGCGGCCCTGTGGGGGTGCGCGACATTGGTCACGTTGGTCACGGCGGCGGTGCTGTGTGTACCGGAGGTACGGAACCTGCGGCGACGGACGGGGCCTTCGGCGCAGGGGAAGGCGCGGGGTGCGAACAGGTCAGCCGATGCCGAACGCTCCGCCGGGGGGATCGGGTGAGGGGTCGGCGTTCTTGGCGCGGTGGGCCGCGGGCGTACCGATCAGCCGATACCGAACGCCCCCTCCGGCGGCTCGGGCGACGGCACCGCGTCCTCGTCCCGGACCGGTCGCGCGCCCCCGATGAACTCCCGTAGCGCGAGCCCGTGTTCGAGCCGTGCCGGGAACACGTCCGAGGCCACGAGGCGGGTCAGGGTCGCCGTGTCGACCGGTTGGTGGGCTGCGACGAGGACCGCGTTGCCGAAGCGCCGTCCGCGCAGTACGCCTGGTTCCGCGATCAGCACCAGCTCCCCGAACACCGCACTGAACGTGGCGAGTTGGGAACGCAGGAACGTGAAGGGCGCGGCGTCCGCGAGGTTGGCGAGGTAGACGCCGTCGGCACGCAGGACGCGCTCGGTCTCACGGGCGTACGTCACGGAGGTGAGGTGCGCCGGCACCCGTGAGCCCCCGAAGACATCGGCGACGATCACGTCCGCCGAACCGTCCGGCGCCGCCTCCAGCCAGGCCCGGGCGTCGGCGCCGTGCACGGTGACACCGGCGCCGTCCGGCAACGGCAGATGCTCGGTGACCAGCTCCAGCAGCCCCCGGTCGGCCTCGACCACGTCCTGCCGCGAACCGGGCCGGGTCGCCGCCAGATAGCGGGGCAACGTGAGCGCGCCCCCGCCGAGGTGCAGCACGTCCAGCGGCCGTCCCGGCTCGGCAACGATGTCCAGCACATGCCCGAGCCGCCGCGCGTACTCGAACTCCAGATGCGTCGGCTCATCCAGGTCCACGTACGACTGCGGCGCCCCGTCGACGGTCAGCAGCCAGGCCCGCTCCCGATCCACGTCGGGCATGAGCTTGGCGGTCCCGTGATCAACGTCCCGGGTCACGGGTATCGGCTCGTTCACGAGGTCCATTGTGCCGGTGCGGATAAGCACCGGGTTCAGGCAGCGCCCCGATAGGGGCGCGGGGCTGTGCCGATATGCGGCTCCGCCGCGTGGGCGCGCCCAGCCACAACCGGCCCGCAGAAACCCGCACACCCTCAGCCCCCCTACGCTCGACCCCGCCAAGCCATCAGCCGACCTCCGTAACGGTCCCCGCCCCAACCGTCCGCCCACCCTCACGGATGGCGAATCCAAGCCCCGGCTCCAACGGCACCTCCCGCCCCAGCTCAACCGTCATCGTCACGGTGTCCCCCGGCCGAGCAACCCCCGTCTCACCGAGATCGATGTCCCCGACCACATCCGCGGTACGGATGTAGAACTGCGGCCGGTACCCCGTCGACACACCGGTCGTACGACCACCCTCCCGCGCCGACAGGACATACACCTGCGCCGAGAACCGCCGGCTGGGCACCACGCTGCCGGGCGCCGCGACGACGTGCCCGCGTCGCACCGCGTCGCGCGGCACCCCGCGCAGCAGCAGCGCCACACTGTCACCGGCCTGCGCCTCCGCCATGGGCTTGCCGAAGGTCTCCAGCCCGGTGACCACCGACTCCACGGCGGCGCCGAGCACGTCGACCCGGTCGCCGACCCGGACCGTGCCGCGCTCGACCGCGCCCGTGACGACCGTCCCGCGCCCGGTGATGGTGAGCACGTTCTCGACCGGCAACAGGAACGGCGCGTCCAAGTACCGCTCGGGCATGGGCACATACGTGTCCACGGCGTCGAGCAGCGCGTCGATCGACGCCGTCCAACGGGGTTCCCCCTCAAGGGCCTTGAGACCGGACACCCGTACGACGGGTACGGAGTCGCCGCCGTAGCCGTTGGCGGTGAGCAGTTCGCGGACCTCCAGCTCGACCAGGTCGGTGAGCTCGTCGTCGCCCGCGTCGGCCTTGTTGAGCGCGACCACGATGTGGTCGACGCCCACCTGTCGGGCGAGCAGCACGTGTTCGGCGGTCTGCGGCATGATCCCGTCGAGCGCGGAGACGACGAGGATCGCCCCGTCGAGCTGCGCAGCCCCGGTGACCATGTTCTTGACGTAGTCGGCGTGGCCGGGCATGTCGACGTGCGCGTAGTGCCGGGTGTCGGTCTCGTACTCGACGTGCGCGATGTTGATGGTGATGCCGCGCGCGGCCTCCTCCGGCGCCCGGTCGATGCGGTCGAACGGTACGAAGGTGGACGCGCCGCGCCCGGCGAGGACCTTGGTGATGGCGGCGGTCAGGGTGGTCTTGCCGTGGTCGACATGACCCATCGTGCCGATGTTCAGATGCGGTTTCGTACGGATGTATGCCGTTTTGGACATAGCGGTACCTCGAAGCCTGGTGAAGTGGATGCGGGGACCCCGAGGAATCGCCGACCCTCCCCCTGCGGGGTCCGCCGGACGATCCGGAGAGGGTCAGCTTCGGGCGCCGTCGACTGCTGCCGCTGGAACAGGAACGAGGACGGGAACGGCAGCCTTCGGGGCATCCGCGACCGCGGATGCTGCGAGGTGGAAGGCGTACCGGAACATGACGCCGATCATTGCCGACGCTTTGCCCCGAGTCGAATGATTTATGGGGGCAAGTTCAGGTGCCGATGCTCTTCACGGCCCGATGTTCTTCAGGGCCTCGCGCACCGACAGCGGCGCGAACCGCCCCTTCTCCCGTGCGAGGAACCCTCGCACCGCCTCCGGGTCCGTCCAGGCGTACTCCCGCAGACACCAGCCGATCGCCTTGCGGATGAAGAAGTCCGGGTGCCCGGACTGGCGCAGGCAGTACGCGAAGAGCCGTTCGGTGTCGGTGTGCTCCTTGTAGCGCAGCTGGTGGAGCAGGGCCGTACGGGCGACCCACAGGTCGTCGTCGACGATCCACTCGTCCATGTCGGCCTGCAGCTTCGGATCGGCGGCGACCAGGCCTCCCACTACGTGGGAGGCGAGTGCGTCGACGGTGTCCCACCAGGGGACGGTCGACACGAGGTACCGGGCGACCGGCAGGAAGCCGGACGTGCAGCGCTGCACATGGCCGCGCAGGTAGTCCACCGCGAAGTACTGGTACTCGCGCTCCGGCAGCTCCCAGCAGCGCAGGGCGATCGCGACGCAGTCGGCCTCGTCCGGGCGGGGCGTGCCCTCCAGGACCGTCCGGGACAGGGCGCGGCGCAGGGGTGTGGGGAGGCCCAGGAAGGGCGCCACGTCCTTCATGTACGCCCGCATCGGCGCGGCCCGCTCGGGGTCGGCCGCGGCGGCGTACGTGACGGTGAGCCGCTCCAGCACGGTGTCGGCGAGAACGCTGCCGGGCACGTCCGGGGTGCCCGCACCTGTGACGCTCATGAGACGAACCATACGGCGATCACATACACAGGTCGGTTAGTGTCGCCGACATGCTCGCCGATGCCACCACCCGTTCTGGGGGCACCGCCACGGCCTCTCCCCTGGCCGTGGCCACGGAGCTCGTCGTCGCCGTACCCGCGGCCGTGCCCGTAGCGCCCCTGGTGCCCGTCGCTCCGACCGGCTTCACCGCGCGCTGCACGAGAGCCCTGCTCTCGCCGTGGTCGCGGCTGTCGCTGCTTCTCGTGCTGCTCGCCGGGGCGGCGTCGACCGTGCTGCTCTTCCACCCGCAGAGACTCCTCTCCAACGGCTGGCCACCCCAACTCGGCGGCGCCATGGCCGCGTTGGTGTTCGCGGGGGCGTACGGCCTGTGCAGTGTCGCGTTCGTACCGCGCCCGCTGCTGAACCTCGCCGCGGGCGCGGTGTTCGGCTCGCAGCTGGGCACCGTCTCGGCACTGGCGGGCACGGTGCTCGGCGCCGGGATCTCCTTCGGCCTGGGCCGTGTGCTGGGCCAGGACGCCCTGCGCCCGCTGCTGCGGGGCCGGTGGCTGAAGGCCGCGGACGGCCAGCTCAGCCGGCACGGCTTCCGGTCGATGATGGCGGCACGGCTCTTCCCGGGACTGCCGTTCTGGGGCGTGAACTACTGCGCCGCCGTCTCCCGCATGCGCTGGATGCCGTTCCTGCTCGCGACGGCCCTCGGCTCGATCCCGAACACCGCCGCGTACGTCGTCGCCGGCGCCCGCGCGTCCAGTCCCACCTCGCCGGCCTTCCTGATCGCGATGGCCTGCATCGCCCTGCCTGCCCTGGGCGGCGCGGTGGTGGCCTGGCGCAAGCGCCACCACCTGCGGGACCACTGAACAACCGGGCGGGCAACAAACGGTCGGACAATAAACAGGCGGGCAACAAACAGGCGCACAACAACCAGGCGGACAACAACCACACAGGTCAGACAGCTTCCAGGATCATCGCGTTGGCGAGACCCCCCGCCTCGCACATGGTCTGCAGCCCGTAGCGCGCCCCACGATCCCGCATCGCGTGCACCAGCGTGGTCGTCAGACGCGTACCGCTCGCGCCGAGCGGATGCCCGATCGCGATGGCCCCGCCGTGCACGTTGACCTTGGCGAGATCGGCACCCGTCTCCTGCTGCCAGGCCAGAACGACACTGGAGAAGGCCTCGTTGACCTCGAACAGGTCGATGTCGTCGAGCGTGAGCGAGGCCCGGCGGAGCACCTTCTCGGTGGCCGGGATGACGCCGGTGAGCATGAGGAGCGGGTCGGAACCGGTGACGGCGAAACTGTGCAGCCGGGCGAGCGGGCGCAGCCCGAGCCGGGCCGCGGTCTCGCTGGAGGTGATGAGGACGGCGGAGGCGCCGTCGTTGATGGGGCTGGAGTTGCCCGCGGTGATGTTCCACTCGATCTGCGGGAAGCGCTCGGCGTACGCCGGATCGTAGAAGGCGGGCTTCAGACCCCCGAGGATCTCGGTCGTGCTGCCGGGCCGTACGCACTCGTCGCGCGAGGCACCCGCCAAGGGCGCCACCTGGGCGTCGAACAGTCCCGCGTCCCACGCGGTGGCCGCCTTGTGGTGCGAGGAGACCGCGAAGGCGTCCAACTGGTCGCGCGTCATCGACCACTTCGCGGCGATGAGTTCGGCACTGATGCCCTGCGGGACGAGGCCCTCCGGGTAGCGTCCGGCGACACCGGGGCCGAAGGGGTCCGTGCCGGGCAGCACGCTCGACCCCATCGGCACGCGCCCCATGGACTCCACTCCACAGGCCACGACCATGTCGTACGCCCCCGAGATCACGCCCTGCGCCGCGAAGTGCACGGCCTGCTGGGAGGAGCCGCACTGCCGGTCCACCGTGGTCGCGGGCACCGACTCCGGGAACCCCGCCGACAGCACGGCCTGCCGGGTGATGTTGACGGCCTGCTCACCGACCTGGGTGACCGTGCCGCCTATGACGTCATCGATGGCCTCCGGGTCGATCCCAGTGCGCTCGACGAGGGTGCGCAGGGTGTGCGAGAGGAGTTCGACGGGGTGAACCTGAGCGAGGGTGCCGTTCGGCTTGCCCTTGCCTACAGGCGTGCGTACGGCTTCGACGATCACTGCGTCACGCCCAATTTTTACCGACATCGTGCGGGCCTCCAGGAGCAGCAGCTAGAACGAGCAGCAGCTAGAACCACTAGTGAGTAGGAAATCCAAACTCACCATAGCCCTGTCAGTAGGAAAATCAAACCCTCCCTTAAAGTGGTTGTTATGCCCGCCCCCAAAAACAAGAACCAAGACAAGAACAAAGCCCCGCGCCCCTGCTCCATCGCCGACGCCCTCGCGCTCGTGGGCGAGAAGTACTCCCTGCTCGTCCTGAGGGAGGTGTGCCTGGGCAATCGCCGCTTCGACCAGCTGGTCCGCAACATCGGTGCCCCGCGCGACGTCCTGGCCGCCCGGCTGCGCCGCCTCGTCGACGCCGGGATCCTCACCCGGCGGACCTACAGCGAACACCCGCAGCGCTTCGAGTACCGGCCCACGGAGGCGGGTCTCGAACTGGAGCCGGTCCTGATGACCCTCATGGCATGGGGCGACCGTCATCTCCGGAAGGACATCCTCGACCGCCCCATGGTGGTCGAGCACATCTGCGGCAACGAACTGGTCCCGCTCGTCACCTGCACGGCCTGCGGCGACACGGTCCGCCACGAGGACCTGACGGCCCACCCGCAGGCGCCGGGCTGGACGGTCACGGGCCCGACGGCGGCCTGACCAGAAAGTCTGGTCCGGAACTACGACCCCTTGCTGGCGTCCTGGACGTCGTAGACGTCCAACCGCCCGCACATCCCGAACTTCCCGTACGCCGAAGGCTGTTGAGCCCGTACGACCGCGCCGGCAAGGTGCGAGAAGTCGCCCCGCTCAAGCCGGTCGAGCTGCTCCCCCGTGGCCGCTGCGGCGGCCCGCGCCCCCCGCTCCCAGCGCGCACGCCACTCGGCGAGCCGGGGTCGTACCAGCGCGGCGGCGGCCCGGTGGAACGCGGCCAGCGCTTCCGGGCCCTCGGCGGAGCGCAGCGCCTCGTAGCCCTCCAGCGCGAGGTCGCGCCGGGCACGGGCGATCCGTTCCTGCTCCGCTTCGGGCGCGTCGGCCGGGATCACCGTGACGGCGGCGTACGTCTCGGGGTCGGTGAGGTACTCCGGGGGCAGGGTCAGCACCGCGTCCCCCGCCTCGGGCAGCCCGCTGTTCTGCATGAGGACGGTGATGCGCAGGTCGCCCTCGTTCACGAGCCGGTGGACGGTCCCCGGCGTGAACCAGGCGACCGTTCCGGCCGCGAGCGGCGTGACCTCGTACCCGGACGGCGCGCCGGACTTTGTGCCGGACTTTGTGCCGGACTTTGTGCCGGACTTTGTGCCGGACTTTGTGCCGGACATCGTGAGCGTCTGCACCGCGCCGTGCCCACCGGTGACGACGTACCCCTCCGAACAGGTGAGGTGCATATGGGGAGTTCCCCCGCACACTCCGCCATCAGCCTCGGCGGGCCAGTCGTAGACAGACAGATGGGAAACGGCGACCCCGCCCGGCAGCCCGGAGAAGCCCTCCGCACTCGCCCCTTCCCCACCCACCGCAGAGGCGCTCACCACGGCCGCGCTTCCAAATACTTGGCGATCTCCTCCCGCTCCCACGCCCCGTCGGCCACGACGACCCGATAGCGCCGGGTGAGCGTGTCGCCCGGCGCGAGCTCCAGTTCGTCGTAGAAGGCGAAGGAGGGAGCGATCCCCGCGAACGGCTCGTTGCGGACGAACCAGTGGTCGGGATGGGTGCCCTGCGCGCCGGTGTGGTCGTTCTCCGGGGCGTGTGCGAAGACGACGGTCGCGTGGCCGTCGGTGCCGTCGTGTTCGCCGGAGATCGCGAGCCAGGGGCCCTGGCTGCCCATCAGCTCGGGTCCCTCGCCGTCGGGGCCGATGATCCGGCCGTCGCGGAAAGCACGGGGTCCGCGCCAGAACAGGCCCGTGTAGCCGGCGGCCTCGCGTCCCGCGGTGGTCGGACTGCCGAACACGAGCGGCTCGTCACGGCGGTTCGTCACGGCGCTCGTCCACGTCAGCGCCCAGGAACCCGACCCTGTGTCGACGTCGTGCACCTCGATCCGGCGCTGCTCGTCGGCCCAGAGTTCGCCGCTGTACGGGTGCCAGGTCAGCCGTTCGGCGATGACGAGACGCTCGGCGCCCGAGTCGGTGTGGATGTCGATCTCGTCGAAGGCGACATGGGCCATCGACCCGACCCGCTCTGGGAGTTCGAGATACCCCTTACCGTGAACGTATGTGTTGCCGCCCCACAGGTTGGCGCCCGACAGATGCGAGGCGGTGAGCTGAAGGCCCTTGTGCCAGCGGTGGTCGTTGGGCCGGTAGTCCGTGACGATGTCACCGGCCAGCGTCCTGATCGGGTGGAGATACGGCTTCGGCGCCTCCCAGGCGGCCTCGGGCCGGTACACGTAGCTGAACAGCTCGACGCCGGTGACCGGTTCGGTCACCGTGACGCGGTCGCCGTGCGCGTGGACGATACGCAGGCCGGTCACGCCGACACCTCCTCGCGCGCCACAGGCGCCCAGCCGGGGGCGCCACCGTGCAGCGCCGTGTAGTAGGGGTCGCCTGGGCCGATCTCGCCCGCCCGTACGGTCGTGTCCGTGAACGCCGACTTGTAGAGCGCGGTGATCAGTTCGAGGCTGGTGCGCCCGTCCGTGCCGCTGCTGCGCGGCCGTTCACCGGCCCGCATGCTCACGACCAGTTCACGCAGCTGCTCCAGGTGCGAGCTGGGCACGTCCCGCCCGAAGTCCTGCCAGGCGGCGACCTCCTCGCCCGAGACGTCCGGGGCGGGTGTGATGCGCCAGTTGTCGTTGCTGTGCCCGTACAGGTGGGTGAGTTCGACGGTGGCGCGCTCGCAGTCGATGCGGATACGGCTGACCTCGTCGGGGCTCAGCACGCTGTTCACGACGGTCGCCATCGCGCCGTTCTCGAAACGGACCAGGGCGGTCGAGACGTCCTCGGTCTCCACGTCGTGCACCAGCCGCCCGGCCATGGCCTTCACCTCGCTCCACGGCCCGAGCAGATCCAGCAGCAGGTCCATCTGGTGGATGCCGTGTCCCATCGCGGGACCGCCGCCCTCGGTCTCCCAGCGCCCGCGCCAGGGCACGGCGTAGTACGCGGTGTCGCGGTACCAGGTGGTCTGGCAGTGCGCCACGAGCGGCCGGCCCAGGGCCCCCTCGGCGAGCAGCCGGCGCACATGCCGGGTGCCCGACCCGAAGCGGTGCTGGAAGACGATGGAGGCGTACGGGCCGCCGGCCGTCCCCTGTCCTGGGCCCTCTTCGTCCTCCACGGCGTCGAAGTCGGCCAGCGTCGGTACCGGCGGCTTCTCGCACCACACCCAGGCGCCGGCCCGCAGCGCGGCGACGGTCTGCGCGCGGTGCAGGGTGGGCGGGGTGCAGATGGTGACGAGGTCGGGCCGCTGTTCCCGGAGCATCCGATCGAGATCGGTGTAGGCGTGCGGGATCCCGGCCTCGGCGCAGAAGGACTCGGCCGAGTTGGCATCGATGTCAACGGCGGCGACGACCTCGGTCTCGCCCTCCTCGGCGAGCCGGGCGAGCGCCGGGAAATGGGAGCCGCGGCCGATGGCTCCGGCGCCGACCACGGCGGCCCTGATGCGGCGCCCGGCGAGCGGCGGCAAGGGCTGGAACGCCCCGGGGCGGGTGACGGGTGTGGACATGGGCGTGATCAGCACTCCTCCGGAGACAGCTAGCGCGTCCAGCAAGCGCTTTCCTCCGCTGCAACGTATGCGCCGCCCCCGCAGCAGGTCAACACCGCGAAGCCGCCGTCTCCGGACCGCCCGTGAAACCTCTGTGCCCGGAGTCACCCCACGCGCGCGAAACCCCTGTGTCCGGCCTGTCACACGGGGACGCTACGCTGCCTCTCATACACACTCGATCACCGCGCGCGGCGTTTTGGTGTGTCCTTTGCCGCTCCGCGATCAGCACTTGGACGTCGTCACTCCATGTCTTGGTTTGAATCCCTCATCCTCGGACTCGTCCAGGGGCTGACCGAGTTCCTCCCCGTCTCCTCCAGCGCGCATCTGCGGCTGACGGCGGCCTTCTCCGGCTGGAAGGACCCGGGCGCGGCGTTCACGGCGATCACACAGCTCGGGACGGAGGCGGCGGTGCTGATCTACTTCCGTCAGGATGTCGGGCGGATTCTCGCCGCCTGGTTCCGGTCGCTCACGAACAAGGAGATGCGGCGCGATCACGACGCCCAGATGGGCTGGCTGGTGATCGTCGGCTCCATCCCGATCGGTGTGCTCGGAGTCACGCTCAAGGACCAGATCGAGGGACCGTTCCGCGACCTGCGCATCACCGCCACGATGCTGATCGTGATGGGCGTCGTCATCGGCGTCGCCGACCGCCTCGCGGCCCGCGACGAGACGGGCGGCCGGCACCGGGCACCCCAGCAGCGCAAGACACTGGAGAACCTGAACGCCAAGGACGGCCTGCTGTACGGCCTTTGCCAGGCGATGGCCCTCGTCCCCGGCGTCTCCCGCTCGGGCGCGACCATCAGCGGCGGCCTCTTCATGGGCTACACCCGTGAGGCGGCGGCCCGTTACTCCTTCCTCCTCGCCATGCCGGCCGTACTGGCCTCGGGCGCCTTCGAGTTGAAGGACGCGGCGGCGGGCGGGCATGTCGCGTGGGGCCCGACGATATTCGCGACGCTGATCGCGTTCGTGGTCGGATACGCCGTGATCGCCTGGTTCATGAAGTTCATCTCGCACAAGAGCTTCATGCCGTTCGTCTACTACCGCATCGCGCTCGGCATCGTCATCATCGCGCTGGTGACGGCGGGCGTACTGAGCCCGCACGCGGCCGAGTCGGCGAACTGAGCTACCCCTCGGGCAGGGCGGGAGCCCAGGGCTCGGGTTCGATCCGGACGCCGTTGGCGACGTAGGCGATGGTGCGGTACCACCCCGCCAGCACAAGGAATTCGATCGCCTCGGGTTCGTCGAGATGCTCCCGCAGGCCGGCCCAGGCCGCGTCACTCAACTGCGCGTCGGCATGGAGTTCGTCAACGGCTCGGAGCAGCGCGGACTGCCGGGGCGACCAGGCCGGGTCGTCGGGTTTTCCGGTCACTGTCAAGGTGACCTGCGGCGGGGTGAGTTGGGCGGTTTCGGCGTACGTCGCCATGTGGACGCCCCACTCGTAGGCGCAGCCGGCGCGGGCGCAGACGCGGGCGATGACGAGTTCGCGGTCGGCGGCGCCCAGGCGGCCGTGGACGAGGAGCCCGGCGCCCAACGCCCGCATGCGTGAGGCGAGTTCGGGGTGGCGTTCGAGGACCTTGAAGAGCATGAGGGGTTCGCGGGTGACGCCGGGCGGCATCCAGCGGTGCAGGGCGCGGTCGGTGTCGGGGGTGTAGGGCGGGGTGACTCCTTCGATGCGCTGTTTCATGTCCACCGACTCTTGCGCTTCTGAAATCGAAGCGCAAGAGTGAACCAGGAAATCGCCATGAGCCAGGCGAGGAGGCCCCGTTGGAACCGACCCCGACCCCCACCCCCGGTCGCCCCGTACGCGGATCGACTACCGGCCGCCCCGTCATGGCCGCGCTCGACCTCCTCGGCCGGCGCTGGACACTCCGCGTGATCTGGGAACTCCACCAACACGCCACCCCCATCGGCTTCCGCGACCTGCGACGCCGCTGCGACGACATGTCCTCCAGCGTCCTCTCCACCCGTCTCACGGAGCTGCGCGAGTCGGACATCGCGGCACAGACACCCGACGGGGCATGGCAGTTGACCCCGCTCGGCGGGGACCTCGTGACGGCGATGGGGCCGTTGTCGGAGTGGTCCCGGGTGTGGGCCGAGCGGCCGGGGTGAGCCAACCCTTGGCGCTGACTCAGCAGTTCGCCCGGGTGACGTCCGAGTACCTTGACCACTGCCGCACTTCGGCCCTCGCCGCGTCCGGCGCCTCACCGGGGCCGGAATCCCGGACGGCGACCTGCTCGACACGGGCTGGGCACTGTGGGGTCTCATCCGCTACTGCCGCTCGACCGGCGCCGACCCGGAAGTGATCGCCCTGCTCGACCGGGCCGTCTCGGGCGATCCCGACGGGAACGTGGGATTCCTTGACCACGCCGAGGTGTACGACGGTTTCGGCGATCCGCCCCGGCTGCTCGCCCCCGCCGCGGTCGCCGACATCGCCGCCGCACTCGACCGCGTCCAACTCGGCGACCTGCTCGCGGACATGCCGGCGTCCCCTGCGGACGCTGCCGCCGTCTGCGGATTCGGGGCTGGACTCAGGGGCGCATTCAGCGGCGGCGGGCGAGACCATCCGGCCGAACACATCGTCGCCGTGCGGGAGTTCTACCGCACCGCCGCACGTCACTCCCAGTGCGTCGTCACGTGGGTCGACTGAGCGTCCGGCCCGCCCCGGAGCCCCGTTCTGCCGCGCCCGTGACCAACCCCATACGGTCTGAGTAGCCGTCCGGTAGCGCAGTGTCAGTCCTTGCCCCTAGGCTGTTCGCATGTCCCCCGATTTCGTGTCCCCTGGTTCCGTGCGGTCTGCTGCCGAGGTGAACGAGCAGATCCGGGCACTTTGGCTGCGTGCGGGCGGCTCGCTCTCCACCCAAGAGCGGGAGGAATACGAGCTGTTGGTGGTCGAGTGGGCCGCCGCGATCCGCGACGAGGTCATCGCGGCAGCCTGACCCCCGGCAGTGCATAGGATCCACCGCGTGGAGCATCTCAGCAGCGTGCCGCAGCGCCAGGGGCTCGTCATCTTCCTGAACGGCACGTCCAGTTCGGGCAAGTCGAGCATCGCGGCCGAGCTGCTGCGGATCCTGGACGAGCCGTACTTCCATATGCCGGTCGACACGTTCCACGCGATGCGCTCACCGGTCCCGATCGACCCCGGCGACCTCGACACCGTGCTGCACCGCACCTGGCGGGGCTATCACCGTGCCGTCGCCGGGATGGCCGCCGCCGGCAACAACGTCGTCGTGGACCATGTGTTGAGCGCCGAGTGGCGGCTGCGGGACTGTCTCTCGCTGTTCGTCCCGGAGGATGTAGTGCTCGTCGGCGTGCACTGTCCGCCGGAGGAGCTGGACCGCCGCGAGCGCGAACGCGCCGACCGGCCGACCGGTCTCGCCGCCCGCCAGCTCACCCAGGTCCACGCGCACCGTGTCTACGACATCGAGTGCGACACCGCGCGCTGGGACCCGAGCGAGTGTGCCCGCCGTATCAAGGACTTCCTGCCCGGCAGACCGAGACCGACGGCGTTCGAGCGGCTGCGGGCCGCGGCATAGGGCTCGCTCACCCTCCGCCCGACACCCGCAGCAGCGCGCCCGTCGCATACGACGCGTCCCGCGACAACGGCCACGCGATCACGGCACAGGCCTCGCTCAACCTCCCCGCCCGACACCCGCAGACCCCCCTCGCATCGGACACGTCCGCCGACAACGGCCGGAAGCGCACGGCACAGCGCTCACCTCCCGCCCGACACCCGCAACACCGCGCCCGTCGCATACGACGCGTCCGGCGACATCAGCCACGCGATCGCGGCGGCGACCTCCTCGGCCTGGCCCGCGCGGCCCAGCGGGATCGAGGCCGCCGCTCGCTGTGCGCGGTCCGGGTCGCCCTGCCTCGCGTGGATCTCCGTGTCGATGATGCCGGGAGCCACCGCGTTGACGCGGATGCCGTCGGGGCCGAGTTCCTTGGCGAGGCCCAGGGTGAGGGCGTCGACGGCGGCCTTCGTGGCGGCGTAGTGGACG
Source organism: Streptomyces sp. NPDC088350 (assembly GCF_044753545.1). Taxonomy (NCBI): domain Bacteria; kingdom Bacillati; phylum Actinomycetota; class Actinomycetes; order Kitasatosporales; family Streptomycetaceae; genus Streptomyces; species Streptomyces sp. NPDC088350. The sequence continues at coordinate 718,382 of NZ_JBIVNL010000005.1, forward strand.
TGGTCCCCGGGGCTGCCGAGGGTCGCGGCGGACGACGACACGTTGACGATCACGCCGTTTCCCCGGGCCGTCATCGTCCGCGCGGCGCGGCGTGAACACAGCAGTGTGCCCAGGAGGTTGACCTCGACGACCCGGCGCAGGTCGGCGGGGTCGGTGTCGGCGAGCCGGCCGAACGGTCCGGTGATCCCGGCGTTGTTCACCAGCCCGGTGACCGGCCCGAGTTGCTTCTCCGCCGCCGTGAAGAGCCGCTCGACGTCCGCCTCGACGGATGTGTCGGCCCGCACGCACACCGAACGGGCCCCGGTCCGCCGTACCGCGTCCGCCACCTCCTCGGCGGCCCTCGCGTCCCGGAGATACCCCACCACCACGTCGTGCCCGTCCTCCGCGAGCCGTCGGCAGGTCGCCGCGCCGATCCCCCGGCTGCCGCCCGTGACGACCGTGACAAGGCGCTTCATGAGCACTCCCTGCGACGAATACCGATGACTGTCGATGAATATCGACGAGTAACCACCCAATGTTCCCCACCTTGTCCCCGCGTACCCCTTGGCGCGACACGCTCCGTAGCCAACACTGATCCGATGACGCAGCGTGTGGAACTGGCGATTGTGATGGACCGGCTGGCCGTGGACGAACTGATCACCGAATACGCGGTGGCGGTGGACGACGGCGACTGGGAGGCGTACCGGAAACTGTTCGCCCCGGACGGGCGTGCCGACTACCGGTCCGCCGGAGGGATCGAGGGGGACGCGGCACAGGTCGCCGGGTGGCTCGCGGAGAGCATGAAGCTGTTCCCGATGCGGCAGCACCTGATCGTCAACCGGCGGATCCGCTTCGGCGCCCTGGACCAGAACAGCGACGACACCGCACGCGTCCAGGCGGACTACGTCAATCCGATGCGCTTCGCCAAAGAGGACGACAGCGACACCTCCACCGCTCCCGACTTCGTCTGCGGCGGGCGGTACGTGTTCGGACTGCTCCGGACGTACGACGGCTGGCGGCTGACCGAGGTCACCGTGGAGGAGAAGTGGCGGCGTCTTCCCGAACGGCGCCCGGAAGCCGTGATCAACTGATACGACCGGATCGGCGTCCGCCGTCCGGAATCGGCCGCGGCACGCACACTGGAGCCACCAGCGGGTAGGGGGTTCATATGAAGACCTTCGGCGACTGGCTCGTCTCCCCCTGGCGGCGATCCGTGCTCGCCGTACTCGCGGGCACGCTGCCCGTGTTCGCGTTCCCCGCCCCGTCCCTGTGGTGGTTCGCCTACCTCGCGCTCGTCCCCTGGATCCTGCTGACGCGCTCGGCGCCGACCGGGCGGCGGGCGGTCTACGACGGCTGGTGCGGTGGGCTCGGTTTCATGCTGGCCGTGCACAGCTGGCTGGTGCCGAGCCTGAGCGTGTTCATCGTGGTCATCGCCGGGCTGCTGGGCGTGCTGTGGGCGCCGTGGGGCTGGCTGGTGCGCCGCTTCCTCGGTGGCGTGCCGTCGGCGCGGCGGGGCGCCGCCGCCCTCCTGGTCCTGCCCTCGGGCTGGCTGACGGTCGAACTCGTGCGGTCCTGGCAGGGGTTGGGCGGCCCCTGGGGTCTGCTCGGTTCCACCCAGTGGCAGGTGGAACCCGCGTTGCGGCTCGCGTCCGTCGGCGGGGTGTGGCTGCTGAGCTTCCTGGTGGTCGCCGTCAATGTCGCGGTCGCCGTGCTGATCGCGGTCCGGGCGGTGCGGGTGCCCGCCGTCGCCGGACTTCTCGTCACCGCCGCCGTGACCTCGGCGGCCTGGATGTGGTCACCGCGCCCCGACGTCGACGGCCGCGTCCGGATCGCCGTCGTACAGCCCGGGATGATCGACGGCGACGAAAGCGGCGACCGGCGCTTCGACCGCGAGGAGCAGCTGACCCGCCAACTCGCCGGTCAGGGCGTCGACTTGATCGCCTGGGGCGAGAGCAGCGTCAGCTTCGACCTCACCAAGCGGCCGGACTACGCGCGCCGTATCGCCGCCCTCTCCCAGGAGACCGGCGCCGACATCCTGGTCAACGTGGACGCCGAACGCTCCGACAGGCCCGGGATCTACAAGAGTTCCATCCTGGTCGGCCCGAACGGCCTCACCGGCGACCGCTACGACAAGATGCGGCTCGTCCCCTTCGGCGAGTACATCCCGTTCCGCTCGCTGCTCGGCTGGGCCACCTCGGTCGGCAAGGCGGCGGGCGTGGACCGCAGGCACGGCACCGAGCAGGTCGTGATGAACGTGGGGCACGGGCTGCGCATCGGCCCGCTGATCTGCTTCGAGACCGCGTTCCCCGACATGAGCCGCCATCTCGCCCAGGACGGCGCCGACGTCCTGCTCGCCCAGTCCTCGACCTCGTCCTTCCAGAACAGCTGGGCCCCCGAACAGCACGCCACACTCGCCGCCCTGCGCGCCGCCGAGACCGGCCGCCCGGTGGTCCACGCCACCCTGACCGGCGTCTCAGCCGTCTACGGCCCGAGCGGACAGCGCATCGGCCCGTGGATCGGCACGAACGCCAGCACGACCCGGGTCTACGACGTCCCCCTCGCGCACGGTGTCACCCCGTACGTCCGCTACGGCGCCTGGCCGGTGGGTGTGGCGCTGCTGGTGCTCGCGGCCATGTGCGCCGGCGAGGGCGCGGTGGCGTTCAGGCTGCGGCGGAGCGGTCCGCGACCGCTCGCACCACCCGCTCGCACAGTTCGTGAGTCGCCAGCGCGTCCCGGGCACTGAGCACCTTTCCGGCGCGTACGGCGTCCAGGAAGGCGAGCACGGCCTGCTCGATGCCCCGCTGCCGGGCCACCGGCACCCAGTCGCCCCGGCGCCTTATGGTCGGCTGGCCCTTGTGGTCGACGACCTCGGCGAGGTTGAGGACCTGACGCTTGGTGTCCTGGCCCGAGACCTCCAGGATCTCCTCCACCGAGCCGCTGAGCCGGTTCATCACCCCGAGCGCGGTGAAGCCGTCGCCGGAGAGCTGGAGCACGAGGTGGTGCAGCAGCCCGTCCTGGGTGCGGGCGCGCACGGTCACGTCCTCGACCGGCCCCGGCACCAGGAACCGCAGGGTGTCCACGATGTGGATGAAGTCGTCCAGGATCATCGCGCGCGGCTCCTCGGCGAGCCCGATCCGGTTCTTCTGCATCAGGATCAACTCGCGCGGGTGGTCGGCGCACTGCGCGTACCCGGGGGCGTAGCGGCGGTTGAAGCCGACCGCAAGCGACACGTTCCGCTCCTCGGCGAGCCGCACCAGCCGTTCGGAGTCGGCGAGTTGGTAGGCGAGGGGCTTGTCGACGTACGTCGGTACGCCTGCCTCCAGCAGCCGGGTCACGATCTCGGGGTGCGCGGTGGTGGGCGCGTGCACGAACGCGGCGTCGAGGTGCTGGGCGAGGAGCGCGTCGAGGTCCGTGTGCCGTTGTTCCGCCGGCAGGTGGAGTCCGTCGGCGACCCGGGCCAGCGTGGCGGGGGTGCGGGTCTGCAGATGCAGTTCGACACCGGGCAGGCCGCCGAGAACCGGCAGGTAGGCCTTCTGCGCGATGTCACCGAGTCCGATGCAGCCGACCTTCACGGAGCCTCCCTGGCGCTTGCCCTGCGGTACCTCGGAAGCATACGGCGGGGGGATATCCGCTGGTGCGTGCGGACCTGGCACGCGAGGATGCGGGCATGACCATCGAGCGCAGTGAACCCGCGACCACCGCCGACGAACGCACCATGCTGGAGGGCTGGCTCACGTACCACCGGGAGACCCTGGCCTGGAAGTGCGAGGGGCTGAGCGACGAGCAGTTGAGGACCGCGTCCGTGGAGCCGTCCACGCTGTCGCTCATGGGCCTGGTGCGGCACATGGCGGAGGTGGAGCGGGGCTGGTTCCGCTCCGTCATGGCGGACGAGAAGCCGGGTCCGATCTACTCCAGCGACGAGGACCCGGACGGCGATTTCCACCTCACCGAGGCGGACACCTGGGCGGAGGCGCACAGCACCTGGCGGGCCGAGATCGCGGCGGCGAACGAGCAGGCGGCCCGGTTCGCCCTGGACGACGTCTCCGTGGGCAAGCACCGGCGCACCGGTGAGCGCTTCAACCTGCGCTGGATCTACACGCACATGATCGAGGAGTACGCGCGGCACAACGGCCACGCCGACCTGCTCCGTGAGCGGATCGACGGCAACACCGGCGACTGACGTCACGTCACCCGGGGCGGGCGGGCGCCGTCCGTAAGGGGCCGGAGATCACCCGTGTGGGGCATCATCCGCCCGTCCGCTGTTCCCAACGGGGCCGGAACCAGCAGAGTTGCGCGGGTGCATCGAACGACGACCACCGCAACGCTCCTGGTCACCGTGGCTGTCTCGGCCCTCTCCGGCTGTGTGACCGTCCAGCGGCCACCCGCCCTCGCCCCTGCCGCGCCACCGTCCCAAGCGTCGGTGCCGCGCCCGGACGGCAGCGCGGAACCGCAGGTCGTGCAGGCCCCGGCACGGGAGGCACTGGAGCTGATCGACCCGTCCCACCGCCCGAAACCGGCCCCGCATCCGCCGCACCGCGCACCGGCCGTGCCCCCGAAGGCGGCACAGGCACCGGTCCCCCGCGCACACCCGCGTCCCCAGCCCCACCCTCGTCCGCACCCTGAGCCGCGCCATCCACGGCAGCCGGGCGCGGACATCCCCGACGTGGTGAAGTCGGTGCCGAAGAACACGGCGGACGTGTGCGCCCTGGGCAGGAAGTACGGCGGCTGGAAGCCGGACAGCCCCCAGTCGGTCATCTGCGGGCAGACGTACAGCCGTTGAGGCCTGCGGAACCCGGCAGGCGGAACCGGGCGGGCGGAACCGGGTCGGCGGGACCGGGCCGGCCTGACCTCAGGGCCGCTGTCTCGGCGGCCCCCAGGTCCCGTCTCCCGCCGCTCCTCCTTCGGCGTCGAGCCGCAGCTCCAGTCTGCTGATCGCGGCCCTTACGCCGTTGCCGTAGCCGTCGTCGGCGAGGACCGCGCAGGCGCCGCGGGCGCGGTGGAGGTGGGTGCGGGCGGCGTCGGCGCGGCCGAGTTTCACATAGTCGGCGGCGAGGTTGAGGTGCAGGGAGGCGTAGAAGGCGCGCACCGCGATCGCCCCCTCCTCGCCGGTCTCCCCCGTCTCCCGCCCGTCCGTGAGCTCGTCCGCCGCCGACAACGCCCGGAGATCCCAGGCGAGTTCATCGGTCGGGTCGTCCTGGGTGTCGGCCAGGTAGTGGGCCAGGGTGCAGCGGTGGAGCGGGTCGCCGTCCTCGCCCAGCTCCGCCCACAGGCCCAGCAACCGATCCCGGGCCTCCTCGCGGTCGCCGCCGTGGTGCAGCATGACGACCTGTCCGATCCGCGTCAGCAGAGCGTCCGGCGCCGCCTGTCCCTGTCGCTCCGCCACCGCGTCCTCCGCACCTCGTCAGCCGCCGTCGGCTGTCCCTGTCGACGCTAACTCGGCGCACTGACAATCCCCGTCAGGCGGCCCCGGACCGGCCCGGTGGGGTCAGCCCAGGTTCGGGATGCGCCAGTCGATCGGGGTGTGGCCCTGCCGGGCGACGGCCTCGTCGATCTGGGTGAACGGGCGGGAGCCGAAGAACTTCTTGGCGGACAGCGGGGAGGGGTGTGCGCCCTTGACGACGATGTGCCGCTCCTCGTCGATCAGGGGGAGCTTCTTCTGCGCGTAGTTGCCCCACAGGACGAAGACCGCCGGGTCGGGGCGGTCGGCCACCGCGCGGATCACCGCGTCGGTGAACTTCTCCCAGCCCTTGCCCTTGTGCGAGTTCGCCTCGCCGGAGCGGACCGTGAGCACCGCGTTGAGCAGCAGGACGCCCTGCTGGGCCCACGGCATCAGATAGCCGTTGTCCGGGATCGGGAGGTCCAGCTCCTCCTTCATCTCCTTGTAGATGTTCCGGAGGGAGGGCGGGGTCTTCACCCCGGGGCGGACCGAGAAGCACAGGCCGTGGCCCTGGCCCTCGCCGTGGTACGGGTCCTGACCGAGGACCAGCACCTTCACCTGGTCGTACGGCGTCGCCTCCAGCGCGGCGAAGACCTCCTCGCGCGGAGGGTAGACCGGACCCTTCGCCCGCTCCTCCTCGACGAACTCGGTCAGCTCCTTGAAGTAGGGCTGCTGAAGCTCGTCGCCCAGGACCCCGCGCCAGGACTCGGGGAGCATGGAGATGTCGGTCACGTCAACTTCCTTACCGTGTGCGGCAACTGCGATGCGGAGGGACCGCCATGTGCCGTCGCCTCCATGCCCCAGAACCTACAGGCGACCACTGACAACGGGTGCGCCGAGCCGCGTCACCAGCTGGTCTTGCGGTACAGCTCCCACATCATCATGATCGTCGACGGGTCGAGGGCCCGCTCCCCGCCGGAGATGTCGTCGCTCGCGGCCACGTACTGCCGGCCCTGCCACAGCGGCAGCAGTCTGGTGTCGTCCACCAGGACCTGCTGGGCGTCCTCGAACTCCCTGACCACGTCGGCCCGGTCGGTCTCCCGCCGGGACTCGGGCAGCAGGACGTCGGTGATCCTGGTCGCCGGGTAGGGCGTACCGAGCGCGTTCCGCTGCCCCACGAACGGTGCGATGAAGTTCTCGGCGTCCGGGAAGTCCGGGAACCAGCCGCGCCCGAAGACCGGGTACTCGCCCTTCTGGTATCCCGTCACGTACGTCTTCCAGGGCCTGCTCCTCAGGGTGATCGTGAAGAGCCCTGAGTCGTCCAACTGTCGTTTGAGTTCCCTGAATTCGAGGGCGGTCTCGGAGCCGTAGCGGTCGGACGTGTACCAGAGGGTGAGCGGGACCCGCTCGGTGATGCCCGCCTTGGTGAGGATCTTCCGGGCCTTGGGGACGCTGGGGTCGCCGAAGGCGTCGTAGAAGGCGGTGGTGTGGCCGGTGAGGCCCTTCGGGACCATGGAGTAGAGCGGGTCGACGGTGTCGCGGTAGATCTTGTGGGTGATCGCGCCGCGGTCGACGAGCTGGGCGACGGCCTTGCGGACGGCGGGGTTGCGGGCCCACTGGTCCTTGGGGTTGAACACCAGGTAGTTGATGTCGGTGCCGGCGCCGTCGACGAGTTGCAGGCTCTTGGAGGGGCGTCCCTGGAGGGCGACGATGTCGTCGGCGGCGAGACCGCGGTAGGTGACGTCGATCTTCCCGGCCCGCAGCGCCTTGACCATGGTGCCGGAGTCCTGGAAGTAGCGGATCGTCACCGCGCTGTTCTCGCGCTTGGCGAAGCCCTTGTAGCGGTCGTTGCGGACGAGTTGGGCCTGCTTGCCGTCGTCGTAGGACTTCAGGGTGTACGGCCCGGAGCCGAAGACCTTGCCGTCCTTGCGCAGCGAGTGCGCCGGGTAGTCGTCGGGGTCGACGATCGACATGGCCGGGGTGGCGAGCACGAACGGGAAGGTGGCGTCGGGCTTGTTGAGGTGGAAGACGACCTCGCGGTCGCCAGTGGCCTGCACCCGTTCGAGGCTGCCCAGCAGGCCCGCGGGACCGCTCGGCGCGTTGATCTGTCTGATCCGGTCGATGGAGTGCTTGACGGCCTTGGCGTCGAGGGTGTCGCCGTCGGCGAACTTCAGGCCCGCGCGCAGTTCGCACCGGTACGTGGTGTTCGAACCGTCGGTGAAGCGGCACTCGGCGGCGTCCGGCTGGGGTGTGGTCGCGCCGTTCGGGTAGGCGAGCAGCGTCTGGTAGATGTTGCGGAACAGTTCCCAGGAGCCGTCCCAGGAGGCGGCCGGGTCGAGTGTGCTGGGGGCGCTGGTGGTCCCGACGACGATGGGTCCGTGGTCGTCGGGATTCCCGTCCGAGAACACTCCGCATCCGGCCATCAGGGATATCGACGCCATCGCCGCGACTCCGCGCAGGCCTCGGTTCCGGTTGAACACGCGCACGCTCCTCGATCCGCCGTACCAAGGGTCGGCAGACCATACCGCAGTGCCCCGGCCGGTCGAGCAAGGTTCGGACGGGGCCTTTGATCAGCGTTTTTATGACGACGTTGTCATGCGGCCGTGCGCGGTTCCGGGCGTCGACACGGGCACCGATTCCGTCAAGGGAACTGCAAAGGAATCGGCGCCCGGACGGTTCGGTCAGCCGACTCCGGCGTTCAGGAGGATGCCGCCGTCGACGACGAGGGTCTGGCCGGTGATCCAGTCGGACTGGTCCGAGGTCAGGAACGCGGCGGCGCCGCCGATGTCGGACGGCACACCGAGCCGGGCCAGCGGGTAGGAGGCGGCGGCCTCCGCCTCGCGGCCCTCGTACAGGGCGGCGGCGAACTTGGTCTTCACGACCGCCGGGGCGATCGAGTTGACCCGCACGCCGGGCGCGAACTCGTGCGCCAGCTGGAGCGTCAGGTTGATCATCGCGGCCTTGCTGACGCCGTACGCGCCGATGAACGGCGAGGCGGAGACCCCGGCGAGGGAGGCGATGTTGACGATGGCGCCGCCGTTGTCCTTCTGCCAGGCGTGCCAGGTCTTCTGGGCGAAGCCGAGCGCCGAGATGACGTTGGTCTCGAAGACCTTGCGGGCGACGTTCAGGTCGAGGTCGGCGATCGGGCCGAACACCGGGTTCGTACCGGCGTTGTTGACCAGGTAGTCGATCCGGCCGAAGGCCTCCATCGTGCGCTCGACGACGACGGCCTGGTGGGCCTCGTCGTGGGCCTTGCCGGCCACGCCGATGACACGCTCGGCGCCGAGCGTCTCGACGGCCTCCTTGAGGGCGTCCTCGTTGCGTCCGGTGATGCAGACCCGGTCGCCGCGGGCGAGCAGGGCCTCGGCGACGCCGTAGCCGATGCCGCGGCTGGCGCCGGTGATGACGGCGACCTTGCCGGAGAGTTCAGGCAGTTCAGTCATTTTTTCCTGCGTTCCCGTGTTCCCGTGTTCCCGTGAGCCTTAGTTGAGCGGTCCGCCGGCGACGTACAGGACCTGGCCGGAGACGAAACCGGCCGCCTCGTTCGTGAAGAAGGAGACGGCGTTGGCGATGTCGTCGGGCTCGCCCACGCGCTGCACCGGGATCTGGGTGGCGGCGGCGGCCTTGAAGTCCTCGAAGCCCATGCCGACGCGGGCGGCGGTGGCGGCGGTCATGTCGGTGGCGATGAAGCCGGGGGCGACGGCGTTGGCCGTGATGCCGAACTTGCCCAGTTCGATGGCGAGGGTCTTGGTGAAGCCCTGCAGACCGGCCTTGGCGGCGGAGTAGTTGGCCTGGCCGCGGTTGCCGAGGGCGGAGGACGAGGAGAGGTTGACGATCCGGCCGAAGCCCGCGTCGACCATGTGCTTCTGGACGGCCTTGGTCATCAGGAACGAGCCGCGCAGGTGCACGTTCAGGACGGTGTCCCAGTCGGAGACGCTCATCTTGAAGAGCAGGTTGTCGCGGAGCACGCCCGCGTTGTTGACGAGGATCGTCGGCGCGCCCAGCTCCGCGACGATGCGCGTGATCGCGGCCTCGACCTGGGCCTCGTCGGAGACGTCGGCGCCGACCGCGAGGGCCTTGCCGCCGGCCGCGGTGATCTTCTCCACGGTGTCCTTGCAGGCGGCCTCGTCGAGGTCGATCACGGCGACCGCACGGCCCTCGGCCGCGAGGCGTACGGCGCTGGCGGCGCCGATGCCCCGCGCCCCGCCGGTGACGATCGCGACCCGCTGCTCAGTGGTGGACATTCCTGGTTCTCCTCGCCCTTGAGAGACTCTCGCCCTTGAAAAACCGCGGCCAGTCGGTGAGCGACCGCTTAGTACCTTCGGCAGACGTGACGCTAGAAGCCCTGGCACGCGGTGTCAACGCCATGCGAGCCGGGTGTGATCCATTACCTCACCAGCAGGTCCAGCAGGCGCTCCGCCTCGGCCGCGGGATCGACGGTGAGACCGGTGTGCACGGGCCCCGGCTGCACGACCGTCGACCGGGGCGCGATGAGCCAGCGGAAGCGCCGCCCGGCGTCGTCCGCCGCCGCCTGCCCGGCCGCCTCACCTCCCGCGCACACACCTTCCACGGCGCCGAGCGCGGCCCTGATTCCGGCCACGTCGGCCGCCGGGTCGAGGGCGAGCAGCCGGGCCTCGTCCAGATGGGTGCGGGCGCCGACGTAGGACTGGGCGCGGCAGTAGACGAGGACCCCGGCGTTGATCAGTTCGCCGCGCTCGACGCGGGGGACGACGCGCAGCAGGGCGTACTCGAAGACGTCCCGGGTGTTCGCCTCGCTCGGGCGGATGATGTGGCGCTCGGTCACTGGAGTCCCTTGATGCGTTCGTGGAGGAAGGGCACGCGCGCGAGGAGGGGTGCCGCGTACGCCTCACGGAGGAGGTCCGGGGTGTCGAAGCCGGGCTCGCCGGCCAGCCAGGCGTCGGGGATCTCGGCGGTGACCTCGGCGAGGAGTTCCTCGGTGACCTGCGGGGCCAAGTGCGCGGCGGCGGTCGCGAGATCCGGGGCGAAGCGGGCGAGGGCGTGATCGGTGGCGTCGTACGGTCGGCCCGCCGAAGCCTCCGCGCCGGGCCAGTTGTGGTGCCAGATCATGGTGGCGCCGTGGTCGATGAGCCACAGGTCGCCGTGCCACATCAGGAGGTTGGGATTGCGCCAGGAGCGGTCGACGTTGTTGACCAGCGCGTCGAACCAGACGATCCGGCCGGCCTCGTCGGGGCTCACCGTGAACGCCAGCGGGTCGAAGCCGAGCGCGCCGGACAGGAAGTCCATGCCGAGGTTGGTGCCGCCGCTGGACCTGAGCAGTTCCTGGACCTGCGGGTCGGGTTCGCCGAGGCCGAGCACCGGGTCGAGGTCGAGGGTCACCAGGCGGGGCACCCGGAAGCCCAGCCTGCGGGCCAGTTCCCCCACCACGACTTCGGCGACGAGCGTCTTGCGGCCCTGTCCCGCGCCGCTGAACTTCATGACGTACGGCGCGAAGTCGTCGCCCTCGACGAGCCCCGGCAGCGAGCCGCCCTCACGCAGGGGGGTGATGTAGCGGGTCGCGATGACTTCCTTGAGCATCGCCCCAGGTTACTGGTGCCCGTTGCGGGCGCCTGTTCAGGCCTTATGCGCTGCCGACAGCGGAACGACAGGGACGTTTTACGCACGCCTGATCTCGATAAGGCCAAGCTCTCGACACCGTCTGAACGACGGTCATCCGCACCCCGTACCCCTTTGCACACCCACGAATGCTTTCCATGGAAGGAACGTCAGCATGACCAGCGAATCGTTCGAACCCGTTACGACGCCGTCCCGCCGCACCGCGTTGGCGGCGGTCGGCGCGGCGGGACTCGCCGTCGCGCTGACCGCGTGCTCGTCCAGCGACGACTCGTCGTCGGGCTCCTCGGACTCCACCAACACCGCCGGTTCGTCCACCGCCCAGGGTGCCGCCGGCGGCACCGAACTGGCGAAGACCTCCGACATCCCCGAGGGCGGCGGCAAGATCTTCGCCAGCAAGGGCGTGGTGGTCACCCAGCCGACGGCGGGCACCTACAAGGCGTTCTCGTCGAAGTGCACCCACCAGGGCTGTGCGGTGAGCAGCATCAGCAACGGCGTCATCGTCTGTCCGTGCCACAAGAGCGAGTTCTCCGTCACCGACGGCAGCGTGAAGAAGGGTCCCGCGACCCAGGGGCTGCCCGCCGAGCAGATCACCGTGTCCGGGGACTCCATCACGCTGGCGTGACGGTCAGCCTCGGCGCGGTCGTTTGAGACAGCCCAGCACCTCGTCCGTGGTCGCGACCGTAGCGACCAATGCGAGGGTGTTGCGGATCATCGCGGGGGTGTACTCCGAGGGCACCCCCGCGATGGCGTCCTTCGGTACGACGACGGTGTAACCGCGGTTGACGGCGTCGAACACCGCGTTGGGAATCGCCACGTTGGCCGAGACGCCCGTGACGATCAGTGTGCGGCAGCCCAAGTTCCTTAACAGCGCGTCGACTTCGGTGCCCTGGATCGGCGACAGACCGTGCAGCCGTCGTACGACGAAGTCCTCCTCGGCGACCTCGATCGGGGGCGCCACGCGCACCGCCGCGGTGCCCGACAGCTGCTGTACGGGCAGGCGTTCGGCGGCGCGGAACAGCCGGGCGTTGTGGTTCGCGCCCCGGCCGTCCGGGCGGCGTTCGGCGATCGCGTGGATCACCTGCACCCCGCTCTCGTGCGCGGCGGCGACGAGTCTGGCGACGTTGGTGAGCGCGCCCGACGAGCGTGCGGCGAGGGCGAGTTCGGGCAGCGCGCTGTCCGGGCCGACCACCCCCTGTTGACATTCGACGGTCAGCAGCACAGTGCTCACCGTGTCGAGGATCTCACTGAGTTGTGCGTGCGACGGCATGGCTCTCCCTTGTCGTCGACGGCCGGGGCGGGCGACAGTAACGAGCATCGCGTGCGGAGGGAAGACGGCCGACGTTCCTCCGGCCCATCTCCTGACGTACCGTCAGAAGCGGCTGTCCGCCGCTCGTGCCGTAGCCGAAGGGGATCGCATGACCGCCACTCAGCGTCGAGGCCGGAAGATCATGATGACACCCGAGGAACTGGACGAGTTCCTCGCCGCCGAGCGCACCTGCCGCGTGGCGACCGTCTCCGCGGACGGGGCCCCGCATGTCGGCCCCCTCTGGTTCGCCTGGGACGGCACCTCGCTCTGGCTCTACTCGATCACACGCAGCAAGCGCTGGGCCGACCTGCGCCGCGACCCGCGCGTCGCCGTGGTGGTCGACGGCGGGCACGCCTACGACGAGCTGCGGGGCGTCGAGCTGTCCGGGACCGTCGAGTTCGTGGGCGAGGCCCCGCGCACCGGCGAGCCGCATCCCGAACTCGTCGCCGTGGAGAAGCTGTTCGCGCAGAAGAACTTCGGCCTGGACGCGATGCCGTACGACGGCAGGCACGCGTGGGTACGGCTGACGCCGGACACGGTCGCGTCGTGGGACTTTCGCAAGTTGGCGGCGCTGTAGGCCAGTTGCCCGGTTTCGCTGTTGCTCTGCTCTGCTCGGCCTTGCTCAGATGAGGGTCTCGGCCGCCGCCTGCAGCGCCTCGACCGCCGCGCGGATGGACGGGCGGCGGTCGGCGTCGGCGCGCCAGACGACGTACACGTGTCGGCGCACCCGCTGCTTGAGCGGGACGGTGACGACTCCGGCGGGCATCGGGCGGCGGCCCAGCAGGGGGGCGACGCACACGCCCAACCCGGCCGCCACCAGGCCAAGTTGGGTGTGTGTCTCGGCGGCGCGATGGCCGATGATCGGCTCGATGCCCCGGGAGCGCAGGGTGAACATCAGCCACTCGTGACAGAACTCGCCCTCGGCCCAGGTGATCCACTCGTCGTCGGCGAACTCCCCGAGGTCCACCTCGTCGCGCCCGGCCAGCGGATGGCCGGCCGGCATCGCCACATCGGCGGGATCGTCCAGGATCGGCGCCTTCACCAGGCCGTCCGGCAACGGCATCGGCTTGTTGTACCAGTCGAGCACGACCGCGAGGTCGAGATCGCCGCGCACGACGCCCGCGATGCCGCTCTCCGGCTCCAGTTCCGTGGAGCGGACGCGCAGCGCGGGGTGCCGGGCGCGCAGGGCGGAGAGCGCGGCGGGGAACAGGCCGCGGGCGGCGGTCGGGAACGCGGAGAGCCGCAACTCCCCCACGACCTGCCCCCGTTGGGCCTCCAGGTCCGCCTGGGCCAGCTCCACCTGCGACAGGATGCGCCCCGCGTGCTCCGCGAGCAGCCGGCCGGCGTCCGTGAGCCGTACCCCCCGCCCGTTCTTGGCGAGGAGCTGCTGGCCCACCTCCCGCTCCAGCTTGGACATCTGCTGCGACACGGCCGAGGTGGTCACATGCAGCGCCTCGGCGGCACCGCTGACGGAGCCGTGCCGGGCGAGGGCGTCCAGGGTACGCAGGCGCTCCAGGTTCAACATATTAGCGATACTACGAGATACCGGGCGCGAAATCTCGCTTGTGCTACGAGGTCGGGTCCAGCACGGTGGTGCCCATGAGCACAGTCACCGCCGGCCAGAACCAGGCTGCTCCTGCCGACACCCCCGTACGCCTTCCCCGCCGCGCCCTCCACTGGCGGCTGCGCTTCGGGGCGCTGTCCCTGATCTGGGGCTTCAGCTTTCTGCTCATCAAGGTGGGCACCCAGGGTTACGCGCCCTTCCAAGTCACGTTCGGGCGGCTGCTGTTCGGCACGGTGGTACTGGCGGCGGCGATGGCGGTGAAGCGGGAGCGGCTGCCGCGCGGTGCGCGCACGTGGGGTCATGTCGCGGTCGCCGCGTTCCTCCTCAACGCCCTGCCGTTCTCCCTGTTCGCCTACGCGGAGCTGACGATCCCGTCCACGCTCGCGGGCATCTGCAACGCGACCTCGCCGCTGTGGGGCATGGCGCTGTCCCTGGTCGCCCTCTCCGAGGACCGCCCGACCCGCATCCGCGTCGCCGGTCTCGGCCTCGGCTTCCTGGGCGTCCTGACGGTCCTCGGCGCCTGGCAGGGCTTCAACGGCCTGGACCCCACGGGCACGGTGATGGCTCTGCTGGCCTCGCTCAGCTATCCGATCGGCTGGATCCACGTCCGCCGGACCCTGGCCGGGACGAGTTCCTCACATCTCTCGCTGACGGGCGCCCAGTTGCTCCTGGCCACCCTCCAACTCGCCGTCGTCACCCCGCTGTTCACCTCGGTACCGGCCCACTTCCCGGTCCTGCCCCTGCTGGCGATCGCCGCGCTGGGCGCCCTGGGCACGGGTCTCGCCGTCCTCCTCCAGTACGGCCTGGTCGCCGAAGTCGGCCCCACGACCGCGCAGATGGTCACGTATTTCATCCCGGTCGTCGCCACGGCGGCGGGCGTCGCGATCCTGGGCGAGTCGCTGACCTGGTCGACTCCGGTGGGGGCGGTGATCGTGCTGGCGGGGGCGGGGCTCACGCAGGTGCGGGGGAAGGCGGGGCGGTAGGCAGGTAGTCGGTAGGCAGGTATGTCGGTAGGCAGGTGGGGCCGTAGGTCGTGTGCGGGTGGCCGCAGCCAGGGCTCGGGGGTGCCAGGGGCTTGGCCGTGCGCCGGGCCGGGGCCGTCCCGGCCGAGCGCAGGTTGCGGGTCCCTGGGGTGCCGGACACAGGGTCGAAAGCAAGGACTCCGACCACCTCCTGGCCCCGCTCCGGCGGGAGCTGGGCTGCCGTCGCGCTCCCCCCGGCTCGGGCCCCAAGCGAGTGCTCCGCACCGCTCACCGGCTTCGCCCCAACGGCAGACGGCAGTTGAACCGGTCGCCGCGACTCCAGCGGCCGGACGCGGACCGTGGACGAGAACCCAGCACCCCGTCCCGGCCCCGCCCGAGGAAAGTCGATCCGCCCGCCACGACTCCAGCGGCCGGACGCAGACCGTGGACGAGAACCCAGCACCCCGTCCCGGCCCCGCCCGAGGAAAGTCGATCCGCCCGCCACGACTCCAGCGGCCGGGCGCGGACCGAGAGCAAAGGCTCCGGCCCACCCCTGCCTCACCCCAACGGCGGTTGAGTGAGCCCGTCGCGACTCCGCCCCGCGCCCATGGCCTCGTACCCGACTCCCCTACGCGTACCCCCGCACCGGCGCCACCCCGCACGCCGAAGCGATCGCCTCCGCCAATGGCTCGGTCTCGTCCGGTGTCAGGGTCGAGACGGTGATGCGGATGCCGGGCGGTGCGCCGAGTCGGAAGCGGGCGCCCGGGGCCACGGCCCAGCCCGCGTGGAGCAGGCGGGAGACGGCGCCGGTCTCGTCCGGTACCGGGATCCACACGTTGAGGCCGCTGCCGCCGTGGGCCGCGACCCCGCGTGCGGCGAGCGCGGCGATCAGCGCGTCGCGGCGCGCGCCGTACGCGGCTGCCACCACCGGTGTGTCCACGGCGCCGTCGGCCCAGAGCCGGGCCACGGCCCGCTGGGTGATCCGGCTGACCCAGCCCGGGCCCAGGCGCTGGCGGCCCCGTACGCGGTCGAGGGTGACGGCGTCGCCGGTGAGGACGGCGAGGCGCAGGTCGGGGCCGTAGGCCTTGGCGACCGAGCGGACGAAGGCCCAGGTGCGGGTGGTGCCGGCCAGGGGGTGCAGGGGCTGGTGGACGATGCCGTGGCCGTGGTCGTCCTCGATCAGCAGGATCTCCGGGTGGCGGCGGAGCACGGAACGCAGGGCACGCGCGCGCGTGGCGCTCACCACGGCTCCGGTGGGGTTCTGCGCCCGGTCGGTGACGATCAGGGCCCGCGCGCCGGACTCCAGCGCGGTGCGCACGTCGTCGGGGAGTGGTCCCTCGTCGTCGACGCGGACGCGGGTCACGCGGAGTCCGAGCGCCGGTACGAGGTCGAGCAGGCTGCCCCACCCGGGGTCCTCGACGGCGACGGTGTCCCCGGGCTTCAGATGGGCGGCGAGGACGCGCTCGATGGCGTCCAGGGAGCCGGAGGCGACGGCCACGGGGCCCGCCGGTACGCCGTCGGTGTCCAGTGCGGCGCGGGCGATGCGGGCGAACTCCGGTTCGACCGGGTCGTCGCCGTACAGGACCGGTTCCCGGTCTGCCTGCTCGGCGGCCGAGGTGAACGCCCGCGCCAGGGAGGGCAGCAGCGCCGGATCCGGGTTGCCGTGGGACACGTCCCGCACCCCCGCCGGCACGTCCACCCGGATGTGCTCGCGCCCGGTCGTGGCCGGCTTGGGCCGCACCCGGCTGCCCCGGCGCCCGGCGGTCTCGATGACCCCGCGCTCGCGCAGGGTCCGGTACGCGGCGGCGACCGTATTGGGATTCACCCCCAGCTCGACCGCCAACTCCCGCATGGGAGGCAGCACTTGCCCGGGTTCCAGCTCGCCCGAACCCACCGCGCGCTCGACGTCCGCAGCGATGTCGGCTGCGCGTCGCCCTTCGATCCGATATCCTCCTAGCACAAAGAGCATTATGCACTAGTGCAATACGCATCGCAACATCGGAATGCCAGGACCGCACCACCCCAAGACCGGCATCGCACACTGGAGAGCACCATGCAGGGCACCGCCCCACAGCCGACATCGCCGCCCGCCTCCTACACCCCGACCGACCGGACCGTCCCCACGCGTTCCGCGGACCGGGCGTCGTACGACAAGGACCTGGTGCACGCGATACTCGACGCGGCCTACGTCTGCCATCTCGGCTTCGTCCGCGACGGCGCGCCGGTCGTGCTGCCGACGCTGTACGGGCGGGTTGGCGAGCGGCTGTACGTGCACGGTTCGACGGGCGCGCGTCCGCTGCGGATGACGGGGAAGGCCGATCCCGGGCTCCCGGTGTGCCTGACGGTCACGCACGTCGACGGGCTGGTGCTGGCCCGCTCCGCCTTCCACCACTCGATCAACTACCGCTCCGTGGTGGTGCACGGCATCGCCCACCAGGTCACGGATCCCGAGGAGAAGCGGACGGCGCTGGACGCGCTGGTCGACCACGTCGTGCCGGGCCGGTCGGCGGACTCGCGGCCCGCGAACAAGAAGGAACTCGCCGCCACCATGGTGATCCGCCTCGACCTCGACGAGGTCTCCGCCAAGCTCCGCACCGGCGGCGCGAACGACGACCCCGAGGACCTGGACCTCCCCCACTGGGCCGGCGTCGTCCCCGTCCGGCCCGCTTACGGGGCACCGCTCCCGAACGACGACCTCGGCCCCGGCATCGAACTCCCCGACTACCTGGCGGCGTTGTGATGCTGATCCACCCCTGGGACGCACCCCGCGACGACGCCGAGTGGCAACACTGGCTGGCCGCCCACGACTTCGGGCAACTCGCCGTCAACGGCCCTTCCGGCGAACCCCCGTTCGTCCAGCCGCTCCACTTCGCCTACGACCCCGAGCGCGGCGAGGCGATCACCCACCTCGCCCGCCCCAACCCCCTGTGGCCCGCGCTGGAGGCGAACCCCCAGGTGGTGTTGAGCGTCGTCGACGACTACGTGTACGTCACCGGCCCCTGGCAGGCGGAACCGGACGGCCCACCGGAGCACGGGGTACCGACCAGCTTCTACGCGGCGGTCCAACTCCTCTGCACCGCCCACCTGGTGGACGACCCGACCGAGAAAGCGGCCCTCCTGAACCGCCAGGTCGGCCACTTCCAGCCCGAGGGCGGCTCCGCCACGGTCGCGGCGGGCGAGGCGCCGTACGGACGACTCCTGTCCGGGATTCGCGTGCTGCGGCTCGAAGTGACCGGTGTGCGGGCGAAGTTCAAGTACGCGGGCAAGCGGTCGGCCGAGGTGCGGGACCGGATCGCGGCGGGGCTCGCGGAGCGGGGTGGTCCTCGGGACGCGGTGGCGCGGGAGCATGTGCTGCGGCGGCGGGAGGGGTGAGGAAAGCGTCTCTCGTCGCACAAGGCGTTCCTCCTCACACGGCGGCGGCCGGCGGGAGACGCAGGTCACATTCGCTCGTGTCACAGGGGGCCGGGCTGTCTCGTCTCGGGGGTGTAGCCGATGGACACGACACGGAGGAGCACCTCATGGACGCGCGACTGAACTACCTCGCCAGCCCGATCGCCAGCAAGGCCGCCAAGCAGTTCATGGCGGTGGGCAGGACGCTCAAGGGTTCTCAACTGCCCGCTTTGACACAGGAGTTGGTGGCGCTGCGGGTGAGCCAGATCAACGGCTGCGCCGTCTGCCTCGACATGCACACCAAGGAGGCCGCCGCCGCGGGCGAGACCGCCGTACGACTGAACCTGGTCGCGGCGTGGCGCGAGGCCGCGGTCTTCAGCGAGGCCGAGCGGGCCGCGCTGGAGCTGGCGGAGGAGGGCACCCGGGTCGCCGACGCGGCGGGCGGGGTGAGCGACGACGTGTGGGCGCGCGCCGCCAAGCACTACGACGAGGAGCAGCTCACCACCCTGGTCATCCTGGTCTCCTTCATGAACTCGGTGAACCGGCTGAACATCATCACCCGGCAGCCGTGCGCCGGTGACTACGAGCCCGGGATGTTCGGCTGAACCACAGCGTTGCTGTTCGGATCGGGAGTCAACTCCGCGCAGGGGAAGGGGATTTCGGCGTGAGCAAGGTCGAGGAGTTCGAGGAGCTGCGGCCGCTGCTGTTCTCGATCGCCTATCGGATTCTGGGCAGTGTGGGCGAGGCCGAGGACGCGGTGCAGGAGACCTGGCTGCGCTTCGACGGCACGGCGACCCGGCCCACGTCGGCCAAGTCCTATCTCTCGGCCGTGGTGACGCGGATCTCCGTCGACGTGCTGCGGTCCGCGCGGGTACGGCGGGAGGAGTACGTCGGCCCGTGGTTTCCCGAGCCGTTGCTGAGCGATCCGTACCAGGATCCGGCGCGGTCGTTGGATCTGGCGGACTCGGTCTCGATGGCGGCGCTGCTGATGCTGGAGCGGCTCAGTCCGCTGGAGCGGGCGGTGTTCGTGCTGCGCGAGGTGTTCGCCTTCGACTTCGCGGACATCGCCGCGGCGGTGGGGCGTTCGGAGGCGGCGTGCCGGCAGCTGGTGGTGCGGGCGCGGCGGCACATGGAGGCCGGGAGGCCGCGGTTCGCGGCGGACCGGCAGGAGCGGCAGGAGCTGGCGGCGCGGTTCTTCGCCGCGTTGAAGGACGGCGATGTGGGCGGGCTGCGCGAACTGCTCGCCGCCGATGTGCAGTTCGTCGGGGACGGTGGCGGCAAGGCACCCCAACTGGCCAAGGCCGTCGTGGGCGCTCAGAACGTGGCCCGGGTGCTGGGCACGGTCTTCCCCTGGCTGATCCGGATCGATGTGTCGTGCGAGCCGCACGAGCTGAACGGCCAGCCGGGGGCGATCTTCCGCGACCGCGACGGGAAGGTGCTCCACACGCTGGTCCTCGACGTGCTGGACGGACAGATCCAGACCATCCGCGCGGTGATCAACCCCGACAAGCTCGGCCACCTCGGCCCGGTCGGGGACGCCTGGGCCGTCGACCGCGAGCTGCGGCAGGCGCGTCGGCGACCGAGCTGACGCAGGGAGTGGTGTTGAAGGGGGGCGGCTCAGGCTGCCGTCTCCCGGGCGGACGGCTCCCGGTCCGGGCCGCCGCTCGCGACCGGCTCCTCGGAGCCCTTCGTGGGGGCCGAGGACTGGGCGATGAACGCGCCGAGCAGGACGACCGCGCCCCCGATGATCTGGGGTGCGGAGAGGTGTTCGCCGAGCAGTACCCAGGCCAGCACGGTCGCGATGACCGCTTCGAGGCAGGCCACGACACCGGCGACCTGCGGGGAGAGGCGGCGGACGGAGACCACGCCGGTGACGTACGCGAGGACCGTGGCGATCAGCACGATCCAGGCGAGCAGGGCGGCAGCGGGGACGAGGGTGCCGTTCATGGCGGCGTCGCCCCGGAGGACGGACCAGTCCATGGTCCACGGGCGTGCTACGGCCGTGAGCAGGAGGGCGCCGACGAGCAGGCCGTACGCGATCACGCCGAGCGGGTCGGGGGCCTCGGCGCCGGCGTCGCTGCCCTGGTCGGACAGGACGAAGTAGCCGACCTGGCAGCAGGCGGCACCGAGCGCGAGCAGCAGTCCCACGGCGTCGAAGCTCAGGCCGGACCATACCTCGACGACACAGGCGAGGCCGCCGGCCGCGAGGACGACTCCGAGCGCGGCGGCCCGGGTGACCGGACGCCGCTGCACGAACCGCACCCAGCCGAGCACGAGGGCGGGTGCGAGGTACTCCACGAGCAGGGCGACGCCGACGGGTATGCGGGAGATCGCGGCGAAGTAGCAGGCCTGGACACCGGCGACGGCGAGCAGCCCGAAGCCGAGGAGCAGCGCGGGGCGGCTGCGCACGAGCGCGCGATGGCGTACGGCGAGGGGCAGCATCACGAGCGCCGCGCCGGCCACCCGCAGCCACACCACGTCCAGCGGGTCGAGCCCCGCCTCGATCAGCGGCTTCGCCGCGACACCGGATCCGCCGAAGGCCAGCGCGGAACCGAGCGCCAGGCCCAGCCCGACACCCTTCCCGCCTCCGACGGCCGCACTGCTCTCAGACGTATGCACGGCCACATGATGACAGGGGACGACATGACCGTCACCCCCGTTGACACCTGTCTCAGGGCGTGGACCCCTCCCCGCCTCCGACGTACTCCCCCAGCCTGGTCTCGATCCACACCAGCACTTCCGGCGACTCGATGCCGGCCCGGTGCAGGACCTCGACGGCGCGGGACTCCGGGTCCGCGACGATCGCGGCGAGGAGGTCGATGCCGCAGGCGAGGTCGTCGCCGCGGAGTCCGGCGCGTTCGCAGGCGTATTCCAGGGCGCCCGCCGCGAGGGGTGACCAGCCCTCCGCCGCGGGGACGACCGGGATCGCGCCGGAGTCCTCGACCGAGCCCTGCCAGCGCAGGCCGTAGCCGATGCTGCGTTGTACGAGGTAGCCGAGGAGCCGGGCGATCTGGGGGCCGTCGCCGAAGACGGCGCGTGCTTCGGGGTCGGACTCCAGGAGGCTGTGCAGGAGATGGGCGGTGTCGATCTGCCGGTCCCCGTCCCGCAGGGCCCGGCGGCGCGCGCCGGCGACCACCGCCGCCAGCTCCGCACTGAGCCCGGCGTCGTTGTCCGCGCGGTGGATTCCCTGTTCGTGGGTGGACTGCCTGGGGATACGGGGTTGCACTCTCCCACCCCATCAGCCGCCCGCGTCGAGGGCATCCCCGGGGGGAAGCATTTCGGCGTCCCACACAAAGTGGACCCAGGTCGACGGAATCTCCTCCTTACGGATGAGATCACGCGCTCCGACCCCGAGAGGCGCGCGCCTCCCCGCCGCGCGCCCCGTACGCAACCGCACTGCACCCGGCGTACGTCTTTCGCGATCGTGGAGAGCAGGTGCTGGCTGGTGGCTCTGCCGGCGGTCGACGGCAGGCAGTACGTGTACCGGGTGTACGCCCCGGAGGACGCGCTGCCCGCCGACCTGTTCTGGGACGCCTGGCACTGCCACGACGAAAGCACCCACCCGCGCGCGTGGGACCTGTTCGACGCGGCGGTGATACGGCGGGTGAGCTGAATCCCGCGATCCGGCGGGCGTACACAATTCCTGACGGTTCATCAGTATTGAATGTTGGGCGCCCTGCGGCTACGTTCCGCGACACGGTAGCCCGATACGAAGAGGTGGTCGCATGGCCGAAATCAGCGCGGAGGCACGCATCGAGGCCCCGGCCGAGAAGGTGTGGGCACAACTCACGGACTGGCCCGCGTACGGCGAGTGGAACGCGACCCACACGAACTTCCCCAAGGGCGGTCCGGAAGCCCTCGAAGTGGGCGGGACCTTCCAGGAGAACATGAAGCTGATGGGCTTCCCGGCCGAAGTCGAGTGGACCATCGAGGAGTTGGAACCTGCGCGTGTGCTGGCCATCCGCGGCAAGGGCCCGATGGCCGTGAACGTCGCCACGCGCTACACGCTCACACCCGACGGCGACGCGACGACGGTCCGTATCGACGGCGAGTTCACGGGCGCGGCGGTGTCGTTGATGGCGGGCAAGCTGAAGGACTCGGGGACGGCCGCCCTGAACGAGTCGCTCCGCAAACTGGCCGGGCTGGTGGCCTGAGGAAGGCGCAGGGGCACCGCAGGAACGGGAACGCGCAAAGGGAAGGCGCCCCACGGAGGTTCCGCGGGGCGCCTTGGCCTGCCGCCTCTTCCGGCGCCGGGGACATCAGTCCTCGTCGGCCAGGATCAGGTACAGCTTCTTGCGGGCGTCGTTGATGACGGTCAGCGCCTTCTCGCGCTGCTCCTTGCTGCCGGTCTTCCAGACCTGGCCGAAGGCCTCCATCAGACCGAAGCCGGCCTGGCGGATCTCGCTGAGGGCCTCCCAGTCGACACCGCGGGAAGCCTCTTCCCAGGGCGCGTCCGGGCCTTCCTCGGCCGCGGTACGGCCGGCGTCGGTGAGCGCGAAGAGCTTCTTGCCGCCCTCCGTCTCACTGACGATCAGGCCCTCGTCCTCCAGCAGCTGCAGGGTGGGGTAGACCGAGCCGGGGCTCGGCTTCCACGCACCGCCGCTGCGCTCGGCGATCTCCTGGATCATCTCGTAGCCGTGCATCGGCCGGTCCTTCAGGAGGGCGAGGATCGACGCGCGCACGTCGCCGCGCCGCGCCCTGCCGCCCCTCGGGCCGCCGCGCCCTCGTCCGCCCCAGGGGCCGGGACCGAAGCCCGGTCCGAAGCCGGGGCCACCGGGACCGCCCGGGCCGCCCGGCCCGAAGGGACCGAAAGCCGCACGCCGCCCGTCAGGGCCACCCCGGCCGCGCCGGGAGGGGCCGTCCTGTCCATGTCCACGCTCGTATCCGTGGGTACGCATCGCAATCACTCCATTCCATCGTTGATCTGTCGCGATGCGTCAACGATATATCGGAACTGTTCGGATGACAACCCTTCGCCGAAAGACCCTCCTGTCCCGTCTCAGCCTGTCCGGTCGGAATCCCAGATGATCTGGTCCGTTTCGCCCGTCGCCTCAGGGGTGATCTGGCTCCTGGCCTGGGAGCAGGCCACCGGGAAGGGAATCGAGGAGCCGTCGGGCGTCCAGGCCCCCTCTGCCGGGGCATGCATACCTGAAGAAGACCCCTGGGCCGGTCGCGGCTATGATCCGCGTCTTCGAGCGATTGGGGACCTGGTGGGGATATTTCGGCGCGGAGAGCGTCGTGATGGGGTGGACCTGCCGCGCGACGGGGAGTTCGCGTTCCTGTCCGAGGCGGAGGCTGCCCGGTTGCGTACTTTCGTCCGCGAGGCATGCGCGGAGCGCGGCATCGAGGTAACGGTCGAACCGGGCCGCGTGACCACGGGCTCGGGTTGGCGCTTCGGCCTCTCCAATCTTGCGGCCGTGTGCCACAACGACAGCCGCGGCCCCCGGTGCTGGCGGGCGCTCGTAGACGAACATGTCGACCGGGTCATCCGGTCGATGGATGGACCTCAGGCTCTCAAGGCCCTGCCGCGTGAACAGCTCCTGGCCCGGCTCTACCCCCGCTTCATTCCCAGCGATCCCGCGCTCCTGAAGGCTTTCGGGTACGGTCCCCAATCGGTCCCGGGGCTGTTGGAGGTGCTGGCGCTCGATCTCCCGGAAACCGTCGACATGCTGACCGCGGACTCCCTCTCCAACCTGGGTGACATCACGGCCCTTCGGGACCGTGCGTTCCAGAACCTACGAGCCGTCCGCGTTGACAAACACAAGGTGGTCAGGGACAAGGACGGCTCCCACTTCGACGTGCTGATGGGCGGCTCGTACTTCATCGCGAGCCTCGCCCTGGTTCTGGACGAGGTCCTACTCCGCTACACCAAGGACGCACCGGCGCCGGACGGAATCCTGGTCGCGCTGCCGCACCGGCACCAACTCGCCTTCCACGTCGTCCGCGACAGGAACGTGGCCTCCTCGCTGCACGCCATGGCCCGGTTCGCCGCCATGGGCTTCGAGCAGTCACCGGGCGCGCTGAGCCCCTCGGTGTTCTGGTGGCACGAGGGCAGCTTTACCCAGGTCGCCACCCAGGACGACGCCGGCCTGCACATCAAACTCACCCAGGAGGCCATGAACCTGGCAGCGCGTTTCGCGGGCGGGTAGCCAGACCTGGCTCGACATGCAGTCCTGCAGTCACTTCG
The DNA here is from genome assembly GCF_044753545.1 of Streptomyces sp. NPDC088350. Classification (NCBI taxonomy): domain Bacteria; kingdom Bacillati; phylum Actinomycetota; class Actinomycetes; order Kitasatosporales; family Streptomycetaceae; genus Streptomyces; species Streptomyces sp. NPDC088350. Next base: position 742,742 of record NZ_JBIVNL010000005.1, read on the forward strand.
AAACGCCGCCGGCGGACCAGATCACATGAGATTCGAGGGAGTTCACCCTCTCAAGTGATCTGGTCCCCACAGGTCACAGCCCTGACTCCGAACCAGATCAATCGAGACGGGACATCTCCTGCCCGCTCTCGTCCAGTACTGGGGCCGCTCAGCCCAGTACGTCGCGCAGCAGCCTCGCGCTCTTCACCACCTGGCTGGAGCCGGTGCGCGCCGCGGCCGTCGTGACCTCGGGGATCTCCCCCTTCGCCGCGCAGCGCGAGGCACAGTCGACACCGAGGGCGAGCAGCGCTCCGGTGCCCCGGACCACGGGGTCGCGCAGCAGGAGAGGCAGGGCGGTTTCGAGAACGGACCAGACGGTGGCGTACGCGCCCGTCTCGGCCGCCGCGCGCAGGGAGGCGGTCACCCGGTTCGCCTCGACGCAGTTGGCGCGCAGCAGCACGGCCAGCTGCCGTCCGAGCAGGTCGGTGTTCAGCTGCCCCCGCCCGGCGAGCACGAGCAGCGCGTCGACCGCCGCGTCGCGTTCGCGCTGCTGGTCGTAGGTGAGGGTGTACGCCACCGCCAGGTGCAGCGCGAATCCCGCCGGGCCGCCGGACTCCGCGGCGAAGGGCAGGGCGTGGGCCCAGCCCCGCATGGAGACCCGGTACCTGAAGTAGTCACGGGCCAGCACGACGTCGCGGTGGTGGGGCAGCTGGGCGAGCCAGAAGGGGAGCATCGGGTCGTAGAGGCCGTCGGCACGGTACGGCCCGATCAGGGTCGCGGCGGCCGGGAGGAGCGGGGGGCCGGGGGCAGGCTCGGGGCGCAGATGGCTCACCCATTCCGTGGGGTACCTGTCCGTGCGGCCGTCGGGCCAGTCGCCGGGCGGCCCGGACTCCCAGTGCGGCAGCCCGCCCGCGCGCAGCCACCCCGCCAGCCGCCGCCCGGCGTCGGACCCGAGCCGCTCGGCGGCGCCCAGCACCGTCTCGTCCGGGGTCGGGGTGACGCGCAACAGGGCCTGGGCCAGGTCGACCGGCGCGGGGGAGATACCGAGCCCTTCGAGCACCGAGATCCGCTCCACGAGTACGGCGGCGTCCAGCGCCCCCGTCGCGTCGGTCGGCACGGCCAGCAGGAACGGCTGCGCGTCGGTCTCGATGATGTCGAGCGCCTCGGCGAGCCGCGCCTGGAGCAACTCCCCCGCCGGGGAGTGGTCCTGGTACTTGAGGCGGTCGACGAAGTTGCGCCGCCTCGGCTCGTCGCCGCGCAGCGCCGCGGCCACGTCGTAGACGTCGGACTGGGTGAAGTCCACGGCGTCGCGGGGCTGTTTGCGCATGACCGGCTTCAACGCCCTTGCCAGCGCGGCCCGTTCGAGGTGCGCGTGCCGGACCAGTCCGTCCAGGACGCGCTCGAACGTCGCCACGTCCCTGTCGTTCGCGACGACCGCCGCGAGCTCCTCGGCGACTTCGGCGGGCGTCCCGATGGGGCCGGGTACCGGGCGGGGTTCGGGTACGGCGGGCAGCATGTCGGCGTACGGGGCGGGGAGTTGGTGTGGTGCGGTGCCGAAGAGTGCGGCGGCTCGTGCCGCGAGGGCGGGGTTGATCCGTGCGGCGGCCGTGCGCAGCTCCGGCAGTACGGTGTCGCCCGCGCTCTTGATGTGCCGGGCGACCACGTCGAGGGCGCGCTCCTGGATGTCGACGTCCCGGTGGTCGAAGGCCGTCGCGGCGTCGAGTACGGCCCTGCGGGCGCGGGCGGGATCCTTGCGGGCCGCGCGGTCGAGCCGGGTCAGCTGGGTACGGACCAGCTTCTTCTCCGGTCGCACAAGGACCCGTAGGCACATCTCGGTGAGCACGTCGGCTTCCAGCAGCCCGGCCTCGTCCAGGCCGATCAGGACCTCCTGGGCGTAGGCGGCGACCGGAGACGACAGGTCGAGCAGCGCCACGTGGTCCCGGAGGGCGGGTGCGTTCTCGGCCGGGGTGAGGGCGAGGGCGCGCAGGTGGTCGAGCGGCGGCGCGGTCTCCGCGCGGGTGCCGTCCTGGAGCAGCTGCGGCTGCAACTGCCCAGCGAGCGCGCAACGTTCGCGGGTCGTCGAGGCGTGTTCCTCCGGGGTGAGGGCGAGTTGCGTGAGCGCTATCGCCGCGTCCTGCCCCCAGACCGGTGCGGCGAGCAGGTCGGCGAAGACGCGCCGGATCAACGCGGCCCGGTCGACCGGCCCGTCGCTCTCGGCGGAGAGGTGGATGAGCACGCCGAGCCTGGTGTTCTCGCGCACGTGGCGAAGGTCGTGCCGCGTCGTCTGGTGGTGGAATCCCTGCGCGCCGAGGTGGATTCCCGGCCGCTCCACGAGCAGCGGGAGGAGCTGCGGCGTCAGGTCGTCGGCGCGCAGCCGCGCCAGGAAGGTGGCACCGGGCCGCGTTCCGCCGCGCAGGTGTGCGGGATGTTCCCAGCCGCGGTCGCGCCATCGCAGCCAGCTGTCGATGAACCCGTCGGAGGTCGGGACGGGACACCCCGTGTCGAGGACGAGGTGCTCGACGAGATCGGACCTGACGGTGTTCCCGGGCGTCGACAACTCGGCGATCCGTCCGGCCAACTCGGCCCGCCAGGCGACGGGTTGGAGGTTGACGACGTCCAGCATCCAGGCGCCGTCGAGGGGCAGGACGACCGTGTTCGCGCCGTTCTCGGGCCGCAGGATCCACTCGGCGGCGGCCAACGGGTCGGTCCGGCAGCCGAGTTCGGCGGCCAGCTGGGCGGCCTTCTCCTCCTCGGGAACGTGGAACCAGCCGGCGCGCAGCGGCGCGCGCCGCTCCTCCAACGCCTCGGCCTGCGCCGCGCGCTCGGCCGGCGGCAGGGCGCCGAGTTCCCTGAGCACTCCTTCGACGTCCCCGGCTTCCGCGAGGTGGACCAGGTTCATCGTGCGGTCTCCGATCGTGCCGTGTTCGCCGCCGCGCCTGCGGCTGCGTTCGTGCCCGGCGTCGCGCCCGTGGCCGCTGCCCCGTCCGCCGCCGTGCCTGCGGCCGGGTTCGTGCCCGCGTCCGCCGCCGTGCCCGCGCCCTCTGCCCCGTCCGGCGCCCTGCTCGCGGCTGCGTTCGCGCCCGCGCCCACCGTCGCGCTCGTGCCGACTGCCCCGACCGCCGCCATACCCACGGCTCCGTTCGCGCCCACGCTCACTGTCGTGCTCGTGCCCTCTATCGCATCCGCCGCCGCACCTTCGTCCGCGTCCACCGTCGTGCCGCGCACCATGCCCACCGCGAGGACGTGCTTGCAGGGGCCGCGTCCGCCCCGGTACTTCGCCCACCAGAAGCAGGTGCAGCTCAGCCGGCCCGATGCCTCGTCGGTGCGGACCACATGGGCGTCGTCGCCCTTTCCGACCCGGGCCAGCGGGCCGTCGAGACCCACCGCCCCGGCCACGACGAGTGCCCGCGCCGCGCGCAGCCGGGGGTTGCGTGTCTCGGCGGCGCTCGCCCGGTAGGGCAGGTGGCGGTGGAAGTACGCCTCCTCGGCGAGGTCGTAGCCGATCTGACCGGACGTGCCCAGCGCGGTCAGCGCGGCACGCACCCGGCCGGCCGGGAGACCTGTCTGCCCGGACAGTTCGCCGATGTCGATCCTCGGCTCCCAGGCGAGCAGTTCGGCGACCCGTTCGACGTCCGCAGCCGCAGGCCCGGTGGCGAGGTCCTGGAGCACTCCGCCCTCGCCGGAGAAGCCGCGTGAGCCGCTCTGGGAGAGCATCAACGTCAGCCGCATGCCCGGCAGTTGGACCTCCCAGGCGACGGCTGCGGCGCCGTCCCCGTCGGCCGGGGCGTTCGGCGCGTACAGCCGTACGGTCGTCGCGTGCCGGAGTACCGTCAGCAGGGTCAGCAGCCGTTCCGGGCCGGGCAGGCACACCGCGTTCGGTGCCGGTCTGGTCGTGGGGCGCAGGGTACGGCCCGCGGGTATCACCCAGCGCGTCGTACGGGCGTCGGACTGCCGGGTGGGCCGGGGCAGCGCCCGCAGCACGGCCGCCGCCTCCGCCGCGGGTACCTCGGCCCTGAGCATGAAGCCCGCCGCGAGGACCTAGGCCTCGGCGAAGCCGCGCAGCCAGCGCTCCGGCAGCGGGACCTTCTTCTCCACGAACTCGCCGTCGAAGGTGCGGACCGCCAACTCCTCGGGTCCTACGGCCAGATGGAGCGGGTCGAGACCACCGAGCCCGGCGAGTGCCCGGCGCAGCGGCGGGTTGACGTCCACGTTCGTGGTGCCGTGCCCGACGTCGTCGCCGTCGAGGCCGGGGGCGAGCACGTCGAGCCGGGCGTAGACACCGCAGCAGCCGGAGAAGGACTCCAGGCGCAGCCGGTCGCCGTCGGCCGTCACCACCGGATCGAGCGAGGAACCGCCGCCCGGCGGGTAGTAGCGGGCGGCGGCCACGTCGGCGACCGCGAGCAGTGCCGTGGCCGCGGCGGCCGGCGCGGTCAGGAACCCGCTGAAGAAGTGGGGGTTCGCCACCTCTCCGGCCGGCGTGACACCGCCGGAGGTCTCCAGCGCGAGACTGCGCCCGGCCGTGGAGTCACGCACGGCCGAGGGACGTAAGTAGGCGTAGGACTGCATGAGTTGAGTCACGCGCACACGCTACGACCGCCGACTGACACCGGGTCGCGGGGCGTCGCCCTGCTGCGGCGAGGAGCGCGGTACCGGTTTCACCGGGGCCCGCATCCCTGAGAACGCTCTGAAACCACGCTGAATGGGAGGTCGGCCACCCTCTGCGGCATGACGACAACGGCCCCGCCAGGGGCAGCGGTCCGGGAGGGGATCACCATGAGCGGCTCGCGCGGGATCCGTGGGCTGATCCGTCGGCACGCGGTGGCCTTCGGACGCTTCGCCGGGCTCGGCAGCGGGGTCACCCTGGCTGCCTCGGCGGTCCTGGTCCTGCTCTCGCAGTGGATCCCGTGGCCGGCGGCCAACGCGCTGACCACCGTCGCCTCCACCGCGATCGCCACCGAACTGCACGCCCGCGTCGCGTTCGGCCACGGACGGCCGGGCCTCGCCGGGCACTTGAAGAGCGCGGCCACCATCGCCGTCGGCTGGCTGGTCACATCAGGCGCGGTCGGGGCGCTGGCCGCGCTCCGCCCCGGCGCCGGACTCGTCCTCCAGCAGACGGTGTATCTGTCGGCGACCGCGCTCGTGGGAATCGGCCGGTATCTCGTGCTGCGGCTGGCCGTGTTCGCGGAGCGCGCCCCGCGAACACGGGCCGGCGGCGACGTGCGGTTGCGGGCCGTGTACGACGCGACGGCGTGAGGGCCGGCGGGACCACCACGGCAACCGCTACTCGTAGGAACCGCCCCGAGCCTAAAGTCTCCCGCGTGACAGATCCCTCCTACCTCGCCGCGATCCGGACGTCGTACGACACCGTCGCCGCCGACTACGTCCAACTCGTCAAGGATCCGGCCGAGTTGGACCCGCTGTCCCGCGCGATGCTGGCCGCGTTCGCCGAGACCGTGCGGGCGGCGGACCTCGGGCCGGTGGCCGACCTGGGCTGCGGGCCCGGCAAAGTCACCGCGTATCTGGCGGAGTTGGGGGTGTCCGTCCTCGGTATCGACATCTCCCCGAAGATGATCGAACTGGCCCGGCGGGCCCACCCGGGTCTGGCCTTCACCGTGGGCTCGATGACCGCGCCGGAGATCGGGGACGACGAGCTGGGCGGCGTCCTCGCCCACTACTCGACCCACCACACGCCACCTGATCAACTCCCGCTCGTCTTCGCCGAGTTCCACCGCATGCTCGCCCCGGGCGGCCATCTGATGCTGGCCGGCCATGTGGGAGACCACCAACTGCTGCGCCCGACACAGGCGTACGGCGGCCACCCCGTGTCGTACGAGTCCCATCTGCTCCCACCGGACCGGATCGCCGAGTTGCTGGAAGGCGCCGGACTCGCGCTCACCGCCCGGCTGGTCCAGGAGCCCGCCGAAGGCGCGAAGAGGACGTACGCCACCTTCCTGGCCCGGAAACCGGAACGCCCTTCGCCGTCGTAGCGCCGTTGCGGAAGCCGGGGCCGACCGCGTCTACACCTCGATGTGCGAGCCCACGATGACCGTGCGGTCGCGGGGCAGGCCGAAATGTTCGCCAGCGTGCCGGGGACGTCCGGTGTCTCCGTGTAGCCGAACCTGGCGGTGACATGGACGATCCCGTCGTCGCCGTAGCCGAGGCCGTCGATGACGATCCGCTGGTCGGCCGGGACGCGGGGAACGGGCTCGGGCTCGATGGAGAGGATCACGACCTGGTCGTCCCGCACATGGTTGTGTTCCACGTTCGCGCGCATGGCCAACGGCGCCGTCTCCTTGCCCCGGTTGAGGAAGACCGCCGTGCCAGGCACCTCCAGCACCGGCCGCTCCCCACTGCGGAGTTGGTCGACGAACTCACGCAAGGACCCTTCGTGCTCCGCCCGTTCCGCGGTGAGGCCGATCAGCAGGGGCAGCCACGCGCCGTGGACGAGCTTGGTCAGGTTGGCCGCCACGAACAGCAGGTCGACGGAGAGCAGGAGGGTCGCGCCGGTCACGAGCAGCCACACGGGCGTGCCCCATCTCGCGCGGGCGACGTAGAAGGACAGCAGGGTCGTGATCGTGATGGTGCCGGTGACCGCCATGCCGAAGGCGAAGGCCAGCGCCGTGGAACTGCGGAACGCGAAGACCAGGGTGAGGACCGAGACCATCAGCAGCCAGTTGATCCAGGGGACGTAGCTCTGGCCGTACTCCCTCCGGCTCGAACGCTCCGTCCGGCTCCGTTCCGTCCGCCTCGGATGCTCCGTCCGCCTCGGCTGCGTGCCGGCACTCGGCCATGGTGATTCCTCCTCCTCGCGGACCGCCGCGCCGCGCACCCGGTGCGTCGGGGCGGACCCTACCGATGCCCCGGCGCGATCATCCGCAGGTGTGCCCCGCCGTCTCGCGCACCGTGTCGCCGTAGGCGGTCCGCCAATCGGGCCACCGACCCCGAATTGGCCTTGGTCCGAGGGTCCGCGCGGCGGTTAGCGTCGGCACATGCGGATTCGAATCGTCGACGCCTTCACCGACCGTCCCTTCGCCGGCAACCCGGCCGGGGTGCTGCTTCTCGACGCCTTCCCGGAGGACGACCGGCTCCAGCAGATCGCGCTGGAGGTGAATCACGCCGAGACGGCGTTCGCGCACCGGCTGCCCGCGGGCGGGGACGCCGACTGGGCGTTGCGGTGGTTCACGCCGGCGGCCGAGGTCGCGATGTGCGGGCACGCGACCCTCGCCACGGCCCATGTGCTGCACACCACCGGCGCCCATGAGGGAACGGTGCGGTTCGCCACACGGAGCGGGGTGCTGATCGCCACGCCGTCGGACGACGGGTCGATCACCCTCGACTTCCCGACCGCCCCGCTCACCCCCGTCGAGATCCCGGACGGTGTCGCCGAGGCGCTGGGCGCCGAGCCGCTCACCGCGTTCGACACCGGCCCGAACATCAGCGACCTCCTCGTCGAACTCGCCGACGAGAAGACCGTCGTAGGACTCGCCCCCGACCACAGGGCCCTCGCCGCGTACTCCGAGCGCGGCATCATCGCCACCGCACGGGCCGAAGACCCCACCCGGGGCTACGACTTCGTGTCGCGCTGCTTCTTCCCGAACATCGGTATCGACGAGGACCCGGTCACCGGCAGTGCGCACACGGCGCTGGCTCCCTACTGGTCCGAGCGGCTCGGGAGCGCTGTCCTCACCGGGCTTCAGGCCTCGCCGCGCTCCGGGCTCGTCCGTACCGAACTGCGCGGCGACCGGACCCTGTTGACCGGTCGCGCGGTCACCGTCATCGACGGCGAACTGCTCGCCTGAGCCCCAAGAGACCCGCGCTGCCGACGAGTTACGCCGTCGGCAGCCACCCCACCTTCCCCGCCAGCAGCGCGTAGCCGACGAACGCCCCGATGTCGAGCAGGGAATGCGCCACCACCAGGGGACCCACCCGGCCCCAACGCCGGTACAGGTAGACGAACACCACGCCCATCACCATGTTGCCGACGAACCCGCCGATGCCCTGGTAGAGGTGGTAGCTACCGCGCAGTACGGAACTGGCCACCAGCGCGGTGCCAGGCGTCCAGCCCAACTGGCCCAGCCTGCGCAGCAGATAGCCCACCACGATGACCTCTTCGAGGATCGCGTTCTGCATCGCGGAGAGGATCAGGACCGGGTACTTCCACCAGACGTCGGGCAGCGCCTCCGGTACCACCGTGAGGTTGAAGCCGAGGCCGCGTGCGGCCAGGTAGAAGGCGATTCCGGTGCTGCCGATGACCGCCGCGATCGCCGCCCCGCGGCCCAGGTCGGGCCAGGGGCGGGTGCGGTCGAAGCCGATCGTGCGCAGGCTCTCGCCCTCCCGCAGGAGGAAGTGCGCGACGAGGGCGACGGGGACGAGTGCCGACGCGATCCCGAACAGCTGCCAGGCGAGATCGAGCCATGGGCGGCCCGGCGCGGCCGAGGCGTTGAGGGTGGCCGCCTGGTCCTTGAGGCCGCCCGGTTTCGTGACCGATCCGACAAAGCTGATCAGGGCGGACACTCCACTCGCACCGAGCGAAAGCCCCAGAACGAGCAGTGCCTCTGACCGGAGAATCCCCCGTGTGGGCCGCTCCAGCGGAAGAGTTTCGGCCACCTGCCCTGCCTCCACCTGCACACCTGCCTTCAGTTCGGAATTCCCGCCTCATGCCCATCTTCGTCCCGCTAGGGTCTCGAAAGAACTTACGAAAGATCGTGCGCGACAGGCCGTTGGGGGAGACGGAGGCACGAGGTTCAACAGGGAGGGGCACCACCGTCATGGGACGTCACAGCTTGCCCGATCAGTACGGGGCGGGCGGCAGCGACCCCCGTCCTCGGGCGCGCCGCCGTTCGGTGGCCATCGCCACGGTCCTCGTGCTCACTGTCGCCGGCGGTACCGCGGTCGCGGTGCGGAGCGGGCTGCTCTCCTTCGGTTCCTCCTGCCGGAGGGACGCGGTACGGCTGAAGCTCGCCGCCTCCCCCGACATGGCTCCCGCCCTCCGCGTGGCGGCCGGACAGGCCCGCGACGAGAACATCACGTCCGACGGGCAGTGCCTGAACATCTCGGTGACCGCCGAGGAGTCGTACAAGTTCGCGGACACGCTCAAGGCGGGCAAGCACCCGGACATCCAGGTGTGGGTGCCCGACTCGGAGTTGTGGGTGAACCATGTGTCGTCGGCCGCGAACAGCAACGCGACGGAGGTGACCCCGGCGGGGAACGTGGCCTCGACGCCGGTCGGGGTGGCGATGGTACCGGCCGCCGCGAAGTCGCTGGGGTGGCCGAAGAAGACGTACACCTGGCTGGACCTGGCCGGTGCCACCCTCCGGGACGACTCGCTGCGGCTGGGCGCGGCCGACCCGGCGCGCAGCGCGACGGGGCTGCTGGCGCTCACGCAGTTGAGTACGGCCGCCGCCAAGGTCAAGGGCGGGGCCACGCAGGCGGCGGCGATGATGAAGACGCTGTCGCAGCGGATCTCGGACACCGACAGTCAGGTCCTGGACACCCTGCCGCGTGACTCCTCAGGCACCGAGCAGGGCAATCCGAAGCGGAACCAGGCGCTGGTCCTCAGCGAGCAGTCGGCGTTCGCGTACAACGCGTCGGCGGACGGCGACGGGAGTCTCGACCTCTTCTATCCGAAGGACGGCTCGCCGCGGCTCGACTACCCGTACAACCTGGTCGACCAGGAGCGGCTGACGACGGACGAGAGCCGGGCGGCGATCCGGTTCATGACGTATCTCAGCCGGCCGGCGCAGCAGAGGCTCATGGTGAAGTACGGCTTCCGCACGGATGACGACGCCGCGCCGAAGGCGGTGGTGGCCGAGGCCGGCGGCACCAGTCCGCAGCCGTACGCCTCGGCACCGGCCGAGCAGGCCTCCGACGCGGCGCTCCAGGAGGCCCTGGGCACCTGGACGATCACGGTGCAGAGCGCGCGGATCACCACGGTCGTCGACGCGTCGTCCTCGATGTCGGAGTCGGTGCCGGGGACCGGGCAGTCGCGGATGGACGTCACGAAGGCGTCGCTGCTCCAGGCGCTGGCCACGTTCACGCCCGAGGACGAGATCGGGCTGTGGGAGTTCTCCACGAAGCTCGACGGCGACAAGGACTACCGCATCCTGGTGCCGACCGAGCGACTCGGCGACCGCAAGGGCGACGGCACCCAACGGGACACGCTGTCAGCGGCGTTCGGCGCGCTGAAGCCGGTGCCGAACGGGGCGACCGGGCTCTACGACACCACGCTCGCCGCGTACAGGTCGGCCACCTCCTCTTATGTGAAGGGGAAGTTCAACGCGCTGGTCATCCTGACCGACGGGGTCAACCAGGACCCCGGCAGCATCTCCCGCTCCACGCTTCTCAACCAGTTGCAGCAACTCGCCAGTCCGGAGCGGCCGGTGCCGCTGATCATGATCGCGGTGGGCCCGGAGGCCGACAAGGAGGAGGCCCGCCAGATCGCCGAGGCGACCGGCGGCTCGGGCCACGAGGTGAGTGACCCGGCCCAGATCCAGTCGGTGATCCTCCAGGCGATCGTGGCCGCGGGCGCGTCGGGCGCGTCCGCCAACGCGGGCTGAAGCAGCAGTAGTTCACCCGCCTCCGCCAACTCCTGCTGAGGCAACCGCCGTTCACCCCAGCGGCACCGTCTCCGGCAGCCCCACCGGCCAGGTGTGGACCGGTTCCCCGAAGTGCATCAACTCGCTGTAGCGGCGGGTCGTGGCGGCGAAGGCGGCTTCCCTGGTGAGGCCCTGTTCCAGAGCGCGGTGGAACGTGGCTGACTGCCAGGTCGCGCCGTTGGCCCGGCGGCGGCAGCGTTCGTCGATCACGCCCAAGTACAGGTCCCGGTCGGCCGGTTCGATCCCCCACGCGTCCAGGCCCGCCTCCGCGAGCGGCAGCAGTTCGTCGCGTACGAGGGCCACCGCGTCGATCTCGGCGGTGCCGCCCAGGCGTCCGCGCCGGGGCCAGAGGAGGCGGGCGTCGATGCCGTGGCGGCACGCGGTGTCGAAGTTGGCGGCGGCGGCCTCGAAGGGCAGCCGGGTCCACACCGGCCGCGACTCCTCGGCGAGGGCGCGGACGACGCCGTAGTAGAAGGCGGTGTTGGCGATGACGTCGGTGACGGTGGGGCCGGCGGGCAGGACGCGGTTCTCGACGCGCAGGTGCGGGACGCCGTCGGCGATGCCGTAGACCGGGCGGTTCCAGCGGTACACCGTGCCGTTGTGCAGGACGAGTTCGGCGAGGGTGGGGATGCCGCCCGCGTCGAGGACGTCGAGGGGTTCCTCGTCGTCGTGGATCGGGAGCAGGGGCGGGAAGAAGCGCAGGTTCTCCTCGAAGAGGTCGTACGCCGAGGTGACCCAGCGTTCGCCGAACCAGGTGCGGGGGCGTACGCCCTGGGCCTGGAGTTCGGGCGGGCGGGTGTCGGTGGCCTGCTGGAACAGCGGGGGGCGGGACTCGTGCCACAGCTCACGGCCGAACAGGAAGGGCGAGTTGGCGCCCACGGCGACCTGCGCGGCGGCGACGGCCTGGGCCGCGTTCCACACGTCCGCGAAGCGGTCAGGGGTGACCTGGAGGTGCAACTGCACGGAGGTGCAGGCGGCTTCGGGCGCGATGGAGCCCGAGGTACAGGTGAGGTGCTCGACGCCGTCGATGTCGAGGACGAAATCCTCGCCGCGGGCGGCCACGATCTGATCGTTGAGCAGGGTGTAGCGGTCGACCGCGGAGAGGTTCGAGGAGACCAGGTCGTCCCGGTCGAGCGTCGGCAGAATACCGATCATCACTATTCCGGCGTCGACCTCGCCCGCTTTCCGATGGGCATATGCCAGCGACGTACGGATCTCCTCGGCGAGCCGGTCGAATACCCGGCCCTCCAATCGATGTGGGGCAATGTTGACTTCCAGATTGAACATGGCGAGTTCTGTTTGGAAATCTCGGCTCGCGATGCGTTCGAGAACCTGCGCATTCAACATTTTCGGCATGCCGTCGGCGCCTGCGAGGTTGAGTTCGATCTCCAGCCCCATGAGGTTCTTCGGGCGGTCGAACCGCTTCTCGGCCAGCAGCCGCTCCAGTCCCGTCAGGCACCGCCGCAGCTTGGCGCGGTGGCGCCGGCGGTCTGCGAGCTCGAACGGCCCCGCCACGACCTTCTCCCCCACGATGCGTCACCTCCTCGTCCCGGGTCAGGAAGGATGATGCCCAGACCTGGCGATCGATAACGTCCCGGAGCGGCCCGGCGCCCGCTACTCTGGTCGAACGTGACCCGCGGCACATTCACGAGGCATGCGGCATCGTGCGGTTCCGCACTCCATGAGTACCTCGTGAAAAACGCCGACGACAATTGGCCGACCGCATCGGTGCCATATCCCGAGGTCATCGCCGCAGGACCGGTTCGGAACAGGGGTGATTCCCGCGAATCGCTGGCCGAATAGCCCCTTGTTGTTCATACGGGAAACGGTTAGACGAAACATCGTCTGAACACGTGTCGTATAAACTCCGCGAACAAGGCAGAAGGTTGGTGCCCACGGTCCTGGTCCTGCCGTCGAGGTGACGTGCGGCAGGTCCTCCGCATGTTCACCCCACCCGGCCCCCGCCTCTCTGACCCCCCGAGAGCTGACAGCGCCGTCCGCCCCCGTCCCGCCCTCGCGCCACCGTGCCTGTCGAATGAGAGGCGACCCACCATGCCGCTGCATGTCCCCCCGGCTCCCGCGCCCGCCCTGCGCTCCGTTCTCACGGCACTCGGTTCCCCCACCGCAGTCCGCGAGGCCCGAACACCGTCCCTGCGTGCCGCGCAGGGACCGGCGACCCCCGAACTCCCGCTGCCCGTCCATGTGTTGGACAGCGTCGCCCCGGAGGGGGCGGCGGTCACCCGGCTGGCCGGCTGGCGTTTCCTGATCCGCTGCGGTGACCGCGCGGTCGCCGCGGCCGAGACGATGCTGACGCCCGACGGCTGGGCGTTCTCGCACTTCTTCGAGGGCCCGTACATCGCCGCCACCGAGCGGGCGCTGCGCCAGGCCGAGAACATGAAGGGCGCCTACCAGCCGCGCCTCCTCTCCGTGCCCGGCCTGTACATGCTCACGCTGTGGCTGCACGGCGACCTCACCGCGGACGGCGCCGACGGCCACCCCGCCGCGTCCGACCTCCTGGTCCCGCTGGCCCCGGCACCGCCCGGCATCGCGGCCCACCGTCCACACCGGGTCGCCGAGTTGCTGCCGGTGCTGACCCATCGGGTGACTCCCGCGCCCCTGCTCGGCTCCCCCGCCTGAGTTTCCCCCTCCGTCGCCGCCGTACCCCGCCGCCGAATTCCCGGCAGCGGGGTACGATCGCGTTTCCGGCCCTATTACGCTCGTAACGCTCGTACGAGCAGGAAAAAGCTCGTACGAGCTGGGAATTGGGATGAACCGTCCGCGCGGGTGAAGCGTCACTAACCTGTGAGAAGCGGTGCTGCTAAATCCCTGCGGATTGACGCCCGTGGGGCAACACTGGGTTCGGACCGACTCAACACCACGGGGGACGGACATGACCACAACAGAGCGAGAGATCCCACCAATGTGCAAGCACCAGCCACCGTGTCCCACAGCCGAATCCGCCGACCGGGAATCCGCCCGCCTCATGGCGCACCACCCGGAACAGGGTTGGAGTCTGCTGTGCAACGGCGTTCTCCTGTTCGAGGACACCGGTGAGCTCCTGCCCGACGGCCAGATCATCGCCCCGCACCGTCAGGTGATGACTGCCGCTTGAGCAATTCAAGAACATGAGGGGCCGGCCGCACACACGAGGTGCGCACCGGCCCCGACGCATTTCCGGGGCCGATCACTCCCCGTAGTCGGCCGCTATCGGAGTGCCTCCCGAAGTGCGTCATAGGCGGGCTTGGGCGCGAGTTGCTCGTCCCAGGGAAGGGCGGCTCCCTCGCCCGGGAAGAACGCCGGAATCCACGAATACCTGTCCGTGTAATCCCATACGGTCACCCCGGCACACCGGCGCACCGCGAGGCACGCCTCGGTCAGGTCCCGGTACCAGGTGGCCTGTTCGGCCAACTTGGCGTCCGTCGCCGGGAGTTGCATCCGTACGTCGACCTCGGTGAGCGCGGTGTCGAGCCCGAGGCGGGAGAAGCGGCGGAGGTTGTCCTCCAGGGACGTCGGATAGCCGTACTGGAGCGCCAGGTGGGCCTGCAGCCCGATGCCGTCGAGCGGGACGTGCCGCGCCTTCAGCTCCTTGGCCAGGGCGTAGTAGGCGTCGCTCTTCGGGCCGGTGGCCTCGATGTTGTAGTCGTTGAGGTACAACTTCGCGTGCGGGTCGGCCTGGTGGGCCCAGCGCAGCGCGTCGGCGATGTAGCCGGGGCCGAGCGTCCGGTACCAGAGGGTGTCGCGGTAGGTGCCGTCCTCGTTGAAGGCCTCGTTGACGACGTCCCAGGAGTAGACCTTGCCGCGGTAGTGCCGTACCTCGGTGGTGATGTGCTTCTTCAGTACGGCCCTCAGCTCGTCCGCCGTCCACGTGCCGGACGTGAGCCAGTCGGGCAACTGGCTGTGCCAGACCAGGGTGTGGGCGCGGACCCGCTGGTGGTGCGCGCGGGCGAGGTTCACGATCTGGTCGCCGTTGGTCCAGTCGAAGACGCCCTGTTGGGGCTCGGTGGCGTACCACTTCATGCCGTTGCCCGGCGTGATCATGTCGAACTCGCTGCCGAGGAGCGCCGTGTACGCGGTGTCGGTCAGCTCGGGGTTGTCGGTGGCGCTGCCGAAGTAGCGGCCGTGGCGCTCGGCGAGTTGGGCGAGGGTGGCCGGCTTCTCGTGGGCCTGGGCGGGCGGGCCGGTGGCGATCCCCGCCGCGATGAGGACGGCGGCGAGAGCGCCCGCGAGCCTGAGTCTGTTCCTGGGCATGGTGCGACTCCTGTTCATGGGTGAGCAGTTCGTCGGGTGGCGCCCGTGCTGGTTGGGGTCGAAAGTTTCGATGTCAATCCAGAATGTTGTGCTGCTGCGGCTCGTAGTCGAACCAGTCGAAGGCCGCCGCGCCCTCGGTGACGTACATGCCGATGACACGGCCGGTGAAGCCTCCGGCGACCTGGGTGGAGAGATAGCGGCCGTCCAACACGGCCAGTTCTACGGCGCCTTCGGGACCCACGACGGAGAAGGCGAGGGTGTCGGGGCCGCGCGTGACGACATCGGCCGTGCCGATGTCGACGGCCAGGGTCAGCGGACCGGGCGGCACCGGGCAGTCGGCGACGCGCTGCCGTACCGGGCCGATCCGCGCGACCACGCTCACCGCTCCCCCGGCGACCTCGATGTCGTAGTGATGCGCCTCGTCCATGCGGACGGAGAGGCCGGCGCGCCCGGAGCCGGGGTCGATGCGGACCGCCGCCCGGCAGTCGGGGTGCTGCTGCCGGCGTCCGAGGAAAGCGGGGCCCGTCTGCGCGTCCAGGGTCAGCCAGCCCGGCCGCTCGGTCAGGGACCAGCTCCCGTCCGGCCTGCTTCGCGGGGAGATCCAGGAGAAGGCGAGGGCCGGGGCGTCGAAGTCGTCGCGTACCGGCGGGAGTTGGAAGGGGTGCCAGGCCGCCGGAGCCGGGTGCTGTTCCCGTACCGGGCCGACCCTCGGCCAGCCGTCCACCCACTCCACCGGGGTCAGGAACGTCTCGCGGCCCAGGACGTGGAAGCCGGGGAACCAGCCGCGGGGGCGGGTGCCGAGCAGCACCATCCACCAGGTGCCGTCGGGGGCGGTGACCAGGTCGGCGTGGCCGGTGCTCTGGACGGGGAGGTCGGTGCTGCGGTGGGAGAGGATCGGGTTGGCGGGGGCCGGTTCGTAGGGGCCGCGCGGGGAGCGGGCGCGGGCGATCGAGACGCCGTGGCCGTGCGCGGTGCCGCCCTCGGCCAGCATCAGGTACCACCAGTCGCCGACGCGGTAGAGGTGCGGGGCCTCCGGGTGCTGGAGTCCGGTGCCGGACCAGACCGGGAGCGGGCCCTCCAGGACCTTGCCGGTCGTCGTGTCGATGCGGGCCACTTTCACCCCGGCCACCGCACACCAGCAGTTCCCGTCCTCGTCCCAGGCCAGGTCGGGGTCGATGCCGGGCACGTCGACGAGTACCGGGTCCGACCAGGGGCCCTCGGGACGGTCGGCGGTGACGAGGAAGGTGCCCTTGCCGCCCACGTCGGTGGTGATCAGGTGGAAGCGGCCGTCGTGGTGGCGGAGGGTCGGGGCGTAGACGCCGGCCGAGGCGGGGGTGTCGTCCGGCAGGTCCAACTGACCCGGCCGGTCGAGGACGTTGCCGATCTGGCGCCAGTGCACCAGGTCCCTGCTGTGGAACAGCGGCACCCCGGGGAAGTACTCGAAGCTGGAGCACGCGAGGTAGTAGTCCTCGCCGACCCGGCAGACGCTGGGGTCGGGATGGAAACCGCCGATGACCGGGTTGTCGTACGTCCGCATACGCCTCGGGCCCTCCGTCCGGCCGTGTTCGAAAGTTTCGGGCCGATTGACGAACATTACGGAGCGGGACTGTAGGTGGATCCGGGCACGGCGGCAAGGTTCTGCGCGGAGGTGAGTTGAAGGCTGAGCACCATCGTGAGGCCGCCGCCGGGTGTGTCCTCGGCGCCGAGTGTGCCGCCGAGGGCCTCGGTGAAGCCACGTGCGACCGCGAGACCGAGGCCCACGCCCGCTCCGCGCGGGGCGTCGCCGTAGCGCTGGAAGGGTTCGAAGATGCGGTTCTTGGCCTCGTCGGGGACACCCGGGCCCCGGTCGACCACGCGGATCTCCACGCGGTCGGCGATGGCACTCGCCTTGACCAGTACGGGAGTTGCGTCCAGGCTGTACTTGACGGCGTTCTCGACCAGGTTGGCCACCGCGCGTTCCAGGAGCCCGGGGTCGACGGCCACCATCGGCAGGGTCTCGGGAATGTCGAGTTCGACGCTGTCCTCGGGGACCCCGCCGAGCGCCATCGGGACGACCTCGTCGAGGTCCACCTCGCGGATGATCGGGGTGACCGTGCCGGTCTGGAGACGGGACATGTCAAGGAGGTTCCCGACGAGGTTGGCGAGGCGGTCGGCACCGTCCTCGATGCCGGCCAGGAGTTCCGCCCGGTCCTCCTCCGACCAGTCGACGTCCTCGGAGCGGAGGGAAGTGACAGCCGCTTTGATGCCGGCGAGCGGGGTGCGCAGGTCGTGGCTGACGGCGGCGAGCAGGGCCGTGCGGATGCGGTTGCCCTCGGCCAACGCGCGTGCCTGATCGGCCTCTTCGCGCAGCCGGCGGCGGTCCAGTACGACGGCGGCCTGGGCGGCGAAGGCGGCCAGGACGCGGCGGTCCTCGGCCGGCAGCACCCGGCCCGAGAGCGCGAGGGCCATGTGGTCGCCGACCGGTACGTCGACGTCCGCGTCCTCGGGGTTCTGGCAGGGGCGCGGGCCGACACTGCCCGCGCAGGTCCAGGGCTCGACATCGCTCGCGCGTTCCAGCAGGGCCGCCGACTCCATGCCGAAGGTCTCGCGGACCCGTTCAAGGAGGGCTTCAAGGCTGGTCTCGCCGCGCAGCACGTTGCCCGCGAGGAAGGAGAGGATCTCCGACTCGGCGCGGAGGCGGGCCGCCTGGTGGGTGCGCCGGGCGGCCAGGTCGACGACCGACGCCACGGACACCGCGACGGCCACGAAGATCGCGATGGCGACGATGTTCTTGGGGTCGGCGATGGTGAAGGTGTGCACGGGCGGGGTGAAGAACCAGTTCAGCAGCAGCGATCCGACCGCCGCCGAGGCCAGCGCGGGAAAGAGTCCGCCGAGCAGGGCCGCCGCCACGGTCAGGGTCAGATACAGCAACATGTCGTTGGCCAGGCCCACTTCGGGCGCGACGCTGCTCAACAGCCAGGTCAGCAGCAGCGGTCCGCCGATACCGGCCAGCCAGCCCCAGACGATCCGGGCGCGGCCGAGCCGCGTACCCCGGTTCACGGGCAGTCCGCGCCCCTTGCCCGCCTCGTCGTGGGTGATCAGGTGGACGTCGAGATCGGGTCCCGAGTCCCGGGCGACCGTCGAGCCGACGCCGGGCCCGAAGACGTACTGCCAGCCCTTGCGACGGGAGACGCCGAGGACGATCTGGGTGGCGTTGACCCCGCGCGCGAAGTCCAGCAGGGCCACCGGGATGTTCTCGCCGACGACTTGGTGGAAGGTGCCGCCCAAATCCTCGACGAGGGTGCGCTGTTGGGCCAGTTCCTTCGGGGAAGCGGACGTCAGGCCGTCGCTGCGGGAGATGTAGACCGCCAACACCTCGCCGCCCGCGCCCTTTTCGGCCAGGCGCGCGGCCCGGCGAATCAGCGTGCGTCCCTCCGGACCACCGGTCAGTCCTACGACGATGCGTTCGCGCGAGCCCCAGATCGCCGAGACACGGTGTTCGCTGCGGTACTCCTGGAGGTAGGCGTCGACCCGGTCGGCGAGCCAGAGCAGCGCCAACTCCCGTAGCGCGGTGAGGTTTCCGGGCCGGAAGTAGTTCGACAGAGCCGCGTCGACCTTGTCCGGTGTGTAGATGTTGCCGTGCGCCATGCGTCGCCGAAGCGCGGGCGGTGACATGTCGACCAGCTCGATCTGGTCGGCCCGGCGGACGACCTCGTCCGGGACGGTCTCCTGTTGCCGTACGCCGGTGATGGACTCGACGATGTCGCCCAGGGATTCCAGGTGTTGGATGTTGACGGTCGAGATCACGTCGATGCCCGCCGCCAGCAGCTCCTCGACGTCCTGCCAGCGCTTGGCGTTGCGGGAGCCGGGGATATTGGTGTGCGGTAGCTCGTCCACGAGGGCCACTTCGGGGTGCCGGGCGAGGACCGTGTCGACGTCCATCTCGGTGAACCGTGTCTCCCGGTAGGCGAGTTCGCGGCGCGGGATCTGCTCCAGGCCGTGCAGCATCACCTCGGTGCGCGGTCTGCCGTGGTGTTCCACGAACGCGACCACGCAGTCGGTGCCGCGCTCGATACGGCGGTGCGCCTCGGACAGCATCGCGTACGTCTTGCCGACGCCCGGTGCCGCGCCGAGGTAGATCCGGAGCTTGCCGCGTGCCATGTCATCCTTCGAAGCGGTAGCCCATGCCGGGCTCGGTGATCAGATAGCGGGGGCTCGACGGGTCCCCCTCCAACTTCCTTCTCAACTGGGCCATGTAGACCCGGAGATAGTTGGTCTTGTTGCTCTGGGACACCCCCCACACCTCCTGCAACAGGTACTTCTGGGTGACGAGGCGGCCCGGGTTGGTGATCAGGATCTCCAGCAGATGCCACTCGGTGGGGGTGAGCCGGATGTCGTGGCCGCCGCGGGTGGCGCGCTTGGCGAGCAGGTCGATGGTGAAGTCGTCGGTGGTGACCAGGGTGGTCGTCGGGGCGAGCGGCACGTCCTCGACCCGGCGCACGGCCGCCCGTAGCCGGGCCAGGAGTTCGTCCATGCTGAACGGCTTCGTGATGTAGTCGTCGGCGCCCGCGTCGAGGGCGGCGACCTTCTCGTCGGAGGCCTGCCGCGCCGACAGCACCAGGATCGGGACCCGGGTCCAGCCGCGCAGCGCCTTGATGACGTCGACGCCGTCCATGTCGGGCAGTCCGAGGTCGAGCATCACGACGTCCGGCTGCCGCATGGCCGCGAGCCGCAGCGCGGTGGCACCGTCGGGGGCCGCGTCCACGCCGTACTGGCGGGCCTGCATGTTGATCACGAGGGCCCGTACGAGCTGCGGGTCGTCCTCCACCACCAGCACCCGTGTCATGGGGGTGTGCCTTTCGTGTGGTCCCTGGCATGGCGGCGGGAGTCGGCGGCGCCGGGATCCCTCCCGGGCCCCCGCCACCCCAGCCCGTCGCGTAACCCCAAAACGACTTACTCACAAGGGCCCTGAGCGCCAAGGTGAGATCCCGCACCGTAACCCCTG
>NZ_JBIVNL010000005.1:762554-806106 GCF_044753545.1 Streptomyces sp. NPDC088350
GGAGGGGGGGGGGGGGGGGGGGGGGGGGGGGGGGGGGGGGGGGGGGGGGGGGGGGGGCCGGGGGGGGGGGGGGGGGGGGGGGGGGGGGGGGGCCCCCGCCGGGCCCCCCCACTCCCCTGCCGGTCGCGTAACGCCATCAGCTCTTCGTCACAAGGGACTTGAGCGCGATGTTGAGTTCCAGCACGTTCACCGTGGGCTCGCCGATGAAGCCGAGGGTGCGGCCGTCGGTGTGGTCCTCGACCAGCTTCTCCACCTGGGTGACGGAGAGGTGGTTCCGCTCGGCGACCCGGTGGACCTGGAGTTCGGCGTAGGCCGGGGAGATGTCGGGGTCGAGGCCGGAGCCGGAGGAGGTGACCGCGTCCGCCGGGACCTGGGAGGGCCTGACCTTGTAGTCGGCCGTGGAGTTGTTCTTCACGACCGCCGCCCTGGCGTCCTCCACCTGCTTGAGGAGCACCTTGCTGTCGGCGGAGAGGTTGGTGGCACCGGAGAGGATCAGCTTGTACTGGGTGTTGACCGAGTTCGTGCCCAGTCCATTGGCGGGGCGCCCCTGGAAGTAGTCCAGGCTGTAGCCCTGTTGGCCGATGAGCGAGGAACCGACGACCTTGCCGTCCGACTTGATCTCCGAGCCGTTCGCCTTGCCGGGGAAGGCCGCCTGGGCGATCCCGGTGACGACCAGCGGGTAGATGACGCCGGTCACCAGGGTCAGCACGAGGAGGGCACGCAGGCCCGCCCAGAGCAACCTGGCTGTGTTCGTAACGGAGTTGTTCATGGCCTTCAGCCGATTCCGGGGATGAGGGAGATGAGCAGGTCGATGAGCTTGATGCCGACGAAGGGGGCGATCAGCCCGCCGATGCCGTAGATCGTCAGGTTGCGGCGCAGCATCTTGTCAGCGCTGACCGGCCGGTACTGCACGCCCCGCAGGGAGAGCGGGACCAGCGCGATGATGACCAGCGCGTTGAAGATGACCGCGGAGAGGATCGCGGAGTCGGGCGAGGACAGGTGCATGACGTTGAGCTTGTCCAGGCCCGGGTAGACCGCCGCGAACAGCGCCGGGATGATCGCGAAGTACTTCGCCACGTCGTTGGCGATCGAGAACGTCGTCAACGCACCCCGGGTGATGAGGAGTTGCTTGCCGATCTCGACGATCTCGATGAGCTTGGTCGGGTTCGAGTCGAGGTCGACCATGTTGCCGGCCTCCTTCGCGGCCGACGTGCCCGTGTTCATCGCGACGCCGACGTCCGCCTGGGCGAGCGCGGGCGCGTCGTTCGTGCCGTCACCGGTCATCGCGACCAGCTTGCCGCCGGCCTGCTCCCGCTTGATCAGCGCCATCTTGTCCTCGGGAGTGGCCTCCGCGAGGAAGTCGTCGACACCGGCCTCGTCGGCGATCGCCTTCGCCGTCAGCGGGTTGTCGCCCGTGATCATGACGGTCTTGATGCCCATGCGCCGCAGCTCGTCGAAGCGCTCGCGCATGCCCGGTTTGACGACGTCCTTGAGGTGGATGACGCCCAACACCCGTGCGCCTTCGGTGTCTTCTACCGCCACCAGCAGCGGGGTGCCGCCGGCCGCGGAGATCCGGTCGGTGAGCGCGCCGGCGTCCTCGGACACCTCGCCGCCCCGCTCGCGGACCCAGGTGACGACCGAACCGGCCGCGCCCTTGCGGATCCTGCGCCCGTCGACGTCCACGCCCGACATACGGGTCTGCGCGGTGAAGGCGATCCACTCGGCGTGGGCCAACTCGCCCTGGTGGCGCTCGCGCAGACCGTACTTCTCCTTCGCCAGGACGACGATGGAACGGCCCTCGGGCGTCTCGTCGGCGAGCGAGGAGAGCTGGGCTGCGTCGGCGAGTTCGGCCTCGGTGGTGCCGGTCACCGGCACGAACTCGGAGGCCTGGCGGTTGCCGAGGGTGATGGTGCCGGTCTTGTCGAGGAGAAGGGTCGACACGTCGCCCGCGGCCTCAACCGCCCTGCCGGACATGGCCAGTACGTTGCGCTGCACCAGCCGGTCCATGCCCGCGATGCCGATCGCGGAGAGCAGCGCGCCGATCGTGGTCGGGATCAGACAGACCAGGAGGGCCACCAGCACGATCATCGTGAGGTGCGTGCCCGCGTAGTCCGCGAACGGCGGCAGGGTGGCGCAGGCGAGCAGGAAGACGATGGTGAGGGACGCCAACAGGATGTTCAGGGCTATCTCGTTGGGCGTCTTCTGCCGGGCCGCGCCCTCGACGAGGGCGATCATCCGGTCGATGAAGGTCTCACCGGGCTTCGTCGTGATCTTGATGACGATGCGGTCGGAGAGGACCTTCGTCCCGCCGGTGACGGCACTGCGGTCGCCGCCGGACTCGCGGATGACGGGCGCGGACTCGCCGGTGATGGCCGACTCGTCGACACTCGCCACCCCTTCTACGACGTCACCGTCGCCCGGGATGATGTCGCCCGCCTCGCACACCACCAGGTCACCGATGCGGAGTTCGGTGCCGGGCACCTGCTCCTCGACGGTGCCGTTGAGCCGCCTGGCCACCGTGTCGGTCTTGGCCTTGCGCAGGGTGTCGGCCTGCGCCTTGCCGCGGCCCTCGGCGACGGCCTCCGCCAGGTTGGCGAAGATGACGGTGAGCCACAGCCAGGCGCTGATCGCCCAGCCGAACCAGTCGCCCGGGTCCTTGAAGGAGAAGACGGTGGTCAGCACCGACCCGATCCACACCACGAACATGACGGGCGACTTGACCATCACCCGCGGGTCGAGCTTGCGGCAGGCGTCGGGCAGGGACTTGATCAGCTGCTTCGGGTCGAACAGGCCCGCGCCGACCCGCCCTTCGTCCTTGTGACCGGTCGGCACATCGCTGTGCGGCGCCCGGGTCGGAGTGGCTGTGGACATCGAGTCCTCTTGGTTCTCGGTACGGGTGGTCATGACGCCAGCCCCTCGGCCAGCGGTCCCAGCGCCAGGGCGGGGAAGTAGGTCAGACCGGTGATGATGAGGATCGCGCCCACCAACAGGCCGGTGAACAAAGGCTTTTCGGTGCGCAGGGTGCCCGCGGTGACCGGCACCGGCTTCTGCTCGGCGAGCGAGCCGGCCAGGGCCAGCACGAACACCATCGGCAGGAAGCGGCCGAGCACCATCGCGAGTCCGGTCATGGTGTTGAACCAGTCGGTGTTCGCGTTCAGACCGGCGAAGGCGGAGCCGTTGTTGTTGGCGGCGGAGGTGAAGGCGTACAGCACCTCGGAGAAGCCGTGCGCGCCGGAGTTCAGCATGGAGTGCGGCGGAGTCGGCAGCGCCATGGAGGCGGCGGCGAAGATCAGCACCAGGGCCGGGGTGATCAGGATGTAGCAGGCCGCGAGCTTCATCTCGCGGGTGCCGATCTTCTTGCCCAGGTACTCGGGCGTACGGCCGACCATCAGTCCGGCGATGAACACCGCGATGACCGCCATGATCAGCATTCCGTAGAGGCCGGAGCCGGTACCACCGGGTGCGATCTCGCCCAACTGCATGCCCAGGATGGTGATTCCGCCGCCGAGACCGGTGAACGAGGAGTGGAACGAGTCCACGGCGCCCGTCGAGGTCAGCGTGGTCGACACCGCGAAGATCGAGGAGGCGCCGACACCGATCCGGGTCTCCTTGCCCTCCATCGCCCCGCCGGCGGCCTGGAGTGCCGCGCCGTGGTGGGCGAACTCGGTCCACATCATCAGGGCGACGAAGCCGACCCAGATGGTGGCCATGGTGGCGAGGATCGCGTAACCCTGCCTGATCGAGCCGACCATCACGCCGAAGGTGCGGGTCAGCGCGAACGGGATGACCAGCAGCAGGAAGATCTCGAAGAGGTTGGTGAAGGGCGTCGGGTTCTCGAAGGGGTGGGCGGAGTTGGCGTTGAAGTAGCCGCCACCATTGGTGCCGAACTCCTTGATGGCCTCCTGCGAGGCGACCGCGCCGCCGTTCCACTGCTGGTGGCCGCCCATGAACTGACCGACCTCGTGGATCCCGGAGAAGTTCTGGATCGCGCCGCAGGCGACGAGCACGATCGCGGCGATGATCGAGCCGGGCACCAGGATGCGGATGACGCCGCGCACCAAGTCGGCCCAGAAGTTGCCGAGTTCACCGGTGCGCGAGCGCGCGAAGCCTCGTACGAGAGCGACCGCCACGGCGATGCCGACGGCCGCGGAGACGAAGTTCTGCACGGCCAGACCGGCGGTCTGTACGACGTGACCCATGGTCTGCTCGCCGTAGTACGACTGCCAGTTGGTGTTCGTCACGAACGACACGGCCGTGTTGAACGACTGCGCCGGATCGACCGAGGAGAAGCCCAGCGAGCCGGGCAGGATGCCCTGGAGACGCTGGAGCAGATAGAGGAACAGAACACCGACCGCCGAGAAGGCGAGCACGCCGCGCAGATACGCGGGCCAGCGCATCTCGGTGTTCGGGTCGGCACCGATGCCCTTGTAGATCCACTTCTCGACCCGCCAGTGCTTGTCGGAGGAGTAGACCTTGGCCATGTAGGTGCCGAGGGGGATGTAGGCGAGCGCCAGCGCGCCTATGAGGGCGAGCAGCTGGAGAACGCCTGCGAGTACGGGACCCATGTCGTGGCTCAGAACCTCTCCGGGAAGATCAGGGCGAGGACGAGATAGCCCAGCAGGGCGACGGCCACGACGAGGCCGACGATGTTCTCGGCGGTCACAGCTTCGTCACCCCCTTGGCGACGAGGGCCACCAACGCGAAGACCGCGATCGTGGTGACGACGAAGGCCAGATCGGCCATCGTGAGCTCCTGGATTGAGGTGCGAAGGGAACGGACGCTTAGAGGTAACCGCGCCCGTGACCGGATTCGGCCGCCGTTGACGGGTCCCTTACGGCGGCGCATACGCCTTTGACGCGACTCTTACGGCGCAGGCGGGCTTCGGGCCGCAGGCGCGGTTCTACGGCGGTGCGGGGCGCAGGGTCGCGAGCGTTCCTCGGCGGCGCCGGCACCAGCACGTGGGCGGCTCCACGCCGACGCCGGCACCAACGTGGGCGGCTCCACGCCGGCGCCTGCACCGGACCGCAGGCGGTTCTACGCCGACGCCCGCGCCTGCGCCGGGTTTCACGCCGACGCCGGCACCGGCACCGGCACCGGCCTGCGGGCGTTAACGCCGATGCCGGCACCGACACGCAAGCGGCCCAAACGCCGACGCCGTGCGACAGCCGCCGGCGCGAGCACCGCACCCCGACGGCGAAACAGGCGACCGCACCGCAACCCCGGCGACAAAGCAGCCGCCCGCACCACACCTCAGCGGCAGAACAGGTGCCCGCGCCACACCCCGACGGCGCCACAGGCAGCCCCACCCCACACCCCCGCGTCAGAACAACCGGAACCGCAGCCGGCAGATCACCGCGTCCGTGTCCCGCCGTACGGCATGGGCGACCACTGCGCCCCGCTGGTTCTGGAGCAGTCGCTGCCACAGCCGTACGGGCTCCACCTCGGCGATCAGGACCGTGACCCGGGTGTCCGGTTCCGTGGCCGACACGTCTCGTACGTACGCGGCGATCGGGCGGCCCAGCGAGCGGCGTTCGCAGGCGAGCCGGACCAGGGGCACGCCGGGGTTCCACTGGGCCCAGGCGCGCTCCAGGGCGTGGAGGTGGGCGCGGTCCTCGGGGTCGGGGTAGCAGACGGTCACCGCGCGGACCTCGTCGCCGAGGGAGGCGGCGGCCGTCAGGGCCTCGGAGGTGAGGCGGGAGAGGGAGGACACCGGCACGATCACCACCGAACGGTCGCGGTGCGGCGGCTCCGGGATACGGCCGAGGCCGAGCCGTTCGCCGATGTGCGCGTAGGCGCGGTGCACGGTCTCGAAGGCGAGCACGAGCAGCGGCAGGGCGATCACGATCAGCCAGGCGCCCTCCTCGAACTTGCTCGCGGTGACGACGACGGCCGCGACACCGGTGAGGACCGCGCCGAAGCCGTTCAGCAGGGCTTTTCCGCGCCAGCCGGGTCCCCGTTCGCCGCGCCAGTGCCGGACCATGCCGACCTGGGCGACGGTGAAGCCGACGAAGACACCGATCGCGAACAGCGGCACAAGGGTGTTGGTGTCGCCGCCGGAGAACACCAGCAGGGCCGCCGAGACCCCGGCCAGCGCGAGCACCCCGTGCCGGTGCACCTGGCGGTCGGCCTTGAGCGCGAACACGTGCGGGAGGTAGTTGTCGCGGGCCAGCAGTTTCAGCAGCACCGGCAGCCCGCCGAAAGACGTGTTCGCGGACAGGGCGAGCAGGATCATCGTCGCGAACTGGATGACGTAGAAAGCCCAGTTGTGGCCGAGGGAGGCGTCCGCGAGCTGAGCCAGGACCGTGACGCCCTGCACGGGCTGGAGGTGGAAGCGGGAGATCAGGACCGACAGGCCGATCAGCATCACGCCGAGGACCGCGCCGAGGGCGACCTCCGCGCGCTGGGCCCGCTTGACCCGGGGTGCGCGGAAGGAGGGCACGGCGTTGGCGATGGCCTCGACGCCGGTGAGGGCGCTGCATCCGGAGGCGAAGGCTTTCAGCAACAGCAGGGTGCCGACGCTCGTGGCGTTGGCCGCGAGCGCGGAGGCGTGTCCGTCGGCGGTCGCGGTGCTCACCGGCGCGGACCGGAACAGGCCGACCGCGATGAGCACGAAGACGGAGCCGACGAACACGACGGTCGGCACGACGAAGGCGCGGGCCGACTCGACGATCCCGCGCAGGTTCACCCCCGTGACCAGCGCGAGCACCACGAGGCACAGCCACAGCCGGTCGTCGTAGAGCCCGGGGAACGCCGAGGTCAGGGCCGCGACCCCGGCCGTGACGGCCACGGCGACGTTCAGTACGTAGTCGAGCACCAGCGAGGCCGCCGCCACCAGGCTCGTCCGCGCGCCCAGGTGGGTCTTCGCCACGGCGTAGGAGCCGCCGCCGTCCGGGAAGGCCGCGATGACCTGCCGGTACGACGCGACGAGCACCGCCAGCAGGGCGGCGATGGCGAGCGTGACCGGCAGGGTGAAGCCGAGTCCGTGCGCGCCGGCGGCGGCCAGCACGAGGACGATCGCCTCGGGGCCGTAGGCGACCGACGCCATGGCGTCCAGAGAGAGGGCGGCGAACCCGGCGAGGGCGGTCAGCCGATGGCGCTCGCCGGTATCCGGAGGCTCCTCGTCGGCGGGCGTCTCGCCCGGCTGGACTGTGAGAACGGTCATGCGGGTGGCTCCTTCACGTACGGACGCGCGGTGACGGGAACGCGCGGGTGCGCTCCAGGTTCCGTCCCGCCGCCGCCGGTTTCTCCTTCTCCTTGCGGCTTCTTCGCGCCGAACACACGTTCTTTGACGCGAACTTGACGAGCGTGTGACCAGGGCAACTGCCCTCGGCCGCCGCGACGGCGTCAAGAAGCGCCGGACGCCCGTCAGAGTCGCGTCAAGACCCGGATTCTGTACACAGGGGATCTCTACCGTCACCTCCATGGAACCGGTGGAGGACCGACGATGGGCGCGGGACCTGCGCGACACGTTCCGCTGCGCGGGCGCGCTGCTCGGACTCCTGCTGCTCGTCGACCACTTCAACGGTCGTCTCACCCTCTGGCGCGGCGCGCTGTGGCTCACCCTCGCCGCACTGCTCCTCGTGGTGCTCTACCCGGCCCGGGTCCGGGCGGGCGAGGGCTGGCTGTCCGCACGCGGGCTGCTGCGCGAGCGGCGCGTCCGCACGGACCGGCTGGTGTCGGTGCGCTGTCTGGACGGGGTCTCTCAACGGCTGGTGCTGCGGGACGAGTTCGGCGGCCGGGTCGAGATCGATCCCGTTGTGCTGGTCAACAACCCTGATGTGTGGCACCGGTTGGCCGAGGACTCGCACAAGTCCCTTGCCTCCGGCTCGCTCACCTGCGGGGAGACCGCGCTGCGCCGGATCGCGGAACGCGTCGAGCGCGAGACCGCGGAGACCGTGTTCAGGGTGTCCGGTCTGGAGTGACCGCGAGGCTCGGCTCCGCCTGGCCCGCCCGTTCGGCCAGCGGCAGGGACACGACCATGGTCAGGCCGCCGCCCGGGGTGTCCTCGGGCGTGAGGGTGCCGTTCATCGCCTCGGTGAGGCCGCGCGCGAGGGCGAGACCCAGCCCGAGCCCGGTGGTGTTGTCCGTGTCACCGAGCCGCTGGAAGGGCTCGAAGAGGCGCTCGCGTCCGGTGGTCGGCAGCCCGGGCCCCCGGTCCACGACCCTCAACTCCACCCGCCCGCCCAGCGCGCCGGCCGTGACCATGACCCGCCGCCCGGGCGGGGTGTGCCGGGCCGCGTTGCCGGCCAGGTTGGCGATCACCCGTTCCAGCAGCGGCGGATCGGCGAGCACCGGTGGAATCGCCTCCACGTCCCGCAGGTCCACGTCGGGCACGTCCGCGAGCGCCATCGGCAGCACCTCCTCCAGGCTCGTGGCCCGCAGGTTCAGCGGGAGGACACCCGCTTCCAGCCGGCTGAGGTCGAGGAGGTTCTCCAGCAACCGGTTCAGCTTGGCCATGGACTCGTCGGCGGTGGCGAGGAGTTCGTCGCGGTCCTCGTCCGAGAACTCCACGTCCCGGCCGCGCAGCGAGGTCACGGCGGCCCAACCCGCCGCGAGCGGCGTCCGCAGATCGTGCCCTACGGCCCGGAGCAGCGCGGTACGCAACCGGTCGGCGGCCTTCACCGGCTCTATCTCGGCTGCTGCTTCGGCGAGTTGGGCCCGTTCGACGGCGGAGCCGACATGGGCGGCGAAGGCGGCCAGCACCCGCCGTTCCGACGAGGACAGGGTGCGTCCGCGCAGGACGAGGAAGGCACCGGGGCCCGCCGGGACGGTGGTGACACCGCTGCCGACGTCGTGGTCCGGTGGCTCGTCGACGAGTTCGGCCGACTCGGTGCCGAAGGTCTCGCGGGTGCGTTCCAGGAGTGCCGGGATCGTCTGGCCGCCGCGCACGATGCTGCCCGCGAGCGAGGACATCGTCTCCGCCTCGGCGGTGGCACGCGCCGAGCGCCGGGAGAGTCGTAGCGAACGGTCGACCACGGCGGCCACGGTCGCCGCCACCACCGTGAACACCCCCAGCGCCAGAAGGGCGTTGGGGTCGTCCAGGGTGAACTGCCCGATGGGCGGGATGAACCAGTAGTTGAGCAGCAGCGAGGCCGTCACCGACGCGATGACCGCCGAGGTCACGCCTCCTATGCAGGCGACCCCGACGACGGCGAGCAGGAACAGCAGGGCCTCGCTGGTGAGGTTGACCGTGCCGCGCACCTGGGCGAGGCAGACGGTGAGCAGCACCGGCAGCACAAGTCCCGCCACCGGTCCGGCAATCAGCCGTGCTGTGGACAGAGTGCGCCGACGGGACGGCAGGAGGGTCCCGCGTCCGGCGCGCTCGTGTGTGACGCGGTGGACGTCGATGTCACCGGAGAGTTCCGTGACCGTCTCCCCTGTGCCGGGGCCGGTCAGGAACCGCTCGAACCGGCCCCGGCGGCTGGTGCCGAGGACGAGTTGGGTGGCGTTCTCGGTGCGGGCGAACTCGACCAGGGCGGTGGCGACTCCGTCACCGACCACCGAGTGGTAGCTGCCGCCCAGGTCTTCGACGAGCCTGCGCTGCCGGGCGAGCGAGGCGTGCGACACCCCGGCGGCGAGACCGTCGCTGCGGGCCACGTGCACGGCGAGCAGGTCACCGCCGGCGATGGGGGTACCCCCGGTCGAGCGAAGCCGAGACCGGGGGAGGTCGGCGATGCGGGCGGCGCGCCGGATCAGCGTGTCGCCCTCGGGCCCGCCGGTGAGGGCGACGACCACGCGTTCCCGGGTCTCCCACACCCCGCCGATGGCGTGCTCGGCGCGGTAGGCGTGCAGGGCCTCGTCGAACCGGTCGGCGACCCACAGCAGCGCCAACTGCCGCAGGGCGGTGAGGTTTCCGGGCCGGAAGTAGTTGGCGAGGGCCGCGTCGATCTTCTCGGGCGCGTAGATGTTGCCGTGCGCCATGCGCCGACGCAGCCCCTCGGGCGGCATGTCGATCAACTCGATCTGCTGGGCCCGGCGTACGACGTCGTCGGGCACCGTCTCGTGCTGCGGCACCCCGGTGATCTTCTCGACGACGTCCTTGAGGGAGGCCAGATGCTGCACGTTGACGGCGGTGACGACATCGATACCGGCGGCGAGCAGTTCGTCGATGTCCTGCCGGCGCTTGGCGTTGCGTCCGCCGCCGGGAACGTTGCTGTGGGCGAACTCGTCGACGACGGCGACCTCCGGACGCCGATCGAGGACCGCCGCGAGGTCCATCTCCTCGAACTCCCCGCCCCGGTAGGCGCATTGAGCCCGCGCGACAACCTCCAGGCCGTCGAGCATCGCCTCCGTGCGCGGACGCCCGTGGCACTCGGCGAACCCGACCACCACGTCGGCGCCCCGGGCGGCTCGGCGCCGCGCCTCGTCGAGCATGCGGTAGGTCTTGCCGACACCCGGGGCCGCCCCGAGGTAGACCTTCAGCCGTCCGCGTCGTAGTACGTCGTTCATCGCCTCCCAGAGAAGCGCTCCGCAGGCCTGCGGGCAGGCTTCTTGATGCGTCCCTGGCGCCGCCCGCGGGGACGTTGACACTGTCTTGACGGGCCTTGGCCGGGTTAGGGTGAACGCGGTGTGCCGGGAAGTCTGGTCGGCGGGGAGTCCACATGGGCTCGTCCAAGCCCCAGGGGGACGGCATGCGCGGCGTCGGTACGGTTCTCGCACTCGTGGTGCTGGCGACGCTGGTGGCGACCTTCGCCCGCCGGTGGCGCATCCCGGCGCCCTCCCTGCTCGTGGTCGCCGGTCTCGCCGTGGCCCTGCTGCCGGGCACCCCGGCGATCGAGATCAGCCCGGACGTGATCGGCCTGGTCGTCCTGCCGCCGCTCCTCTACGCCAGCGCCGAGGACATGTCGTGGCGCGAGCTGAAGGCGGTGTGGAAGCCGGTCGGGATCCTCGCGATCGGCCTGGTCCTCGCGTCCGCGGCGGCGGTCGGCTGGGTCGCGTCGACGGTGACTCCGCTCTCCTGGCAGATGGCGCTCGTGCTCGGCGCGGTCCTGGCCAGCACCGACCCGGTCGCCGTCACCGCGCTGGGCCGGCGGCTCGCGCTGCCGCCCCGGGTCCAGGTACTCGTCCAGGCGGAGTCCCTCTTCAACGACGCGACCTCGCTGGTCCTGTTCCGGGTCGCGGTGAGCATCGCCGTGGCCTCGGCGGCGGCCGACTGGGGCGCGGCGGGCGGCGAGTTCGTCGTCCTCGCGGGCGGCGGCACGGTCATCGGGGCGGCCGTCGCCTACGTCGTGACGCTGATCCGGCGGCGCACCGAAGACCCGGTCCTGGAGACGGTGATCGCCCTGGTCACCCCGTACGCGGCCTACGTCCTGGCGGAGGGCGCCCACGCCTCCGGCGTCACTTCGGTCGTGGTCGCCGGGGTCGTCCTGGGCGGTCGCGGCGACCGGCTGACCAACGCCCGCATCCGGCTCCAACTGCACGCCGTCTACGGCACGGTGGTGTTCCTGCTGGAGAGCGTGGTGTTCTCGCTCATCGGACTGGCGCTGCCCGCCCAGGTGCGCGCGCTGTCCGACGGCGACCGCGCGTGGCCGCTGTACGCGTTCGCCGTGGCGGGCACCCTGATCGCCGTACGACTGCTGTGGCTGGCGCCGCTGTCGGCGGTGGTGCAGCGCAAGGGCGGGACGCACCGGGTCAACTGGCGCGTGCCGATGGTGCTGACCTGGGCGGGCACCCGGGGTGTCCTCCCGCTGGCGGCGGCCCTGTCGATCCCCGAGGTCACCAGGACCGGCGCCACGCTGACCGACCGCCCCCTGGTCCTGGTCCTCACCACCTCGGTCGTGGTCGTCACCCTCGTCGTGCAGGGCTTCACGCTCGCGCCGGTCGTCCGCCGCTCCGGCATCGCCCTGGAACCCGACCACACGGAACGTGAAGAGGCCTCCGCCCGCTGCCGGTTGGCCGACGCGGGCATCCGCCGCCTCGACGAACTCGCCGAGTTGGAGGCCGTACCGGACGTGGTCCTCGACCGCCTCCGCCGCGGCCTCAACGCCCGCCTCGACGACGCCCGCGACCGCCTCGCCGAGAACAACGGCCACACGTCCCCCACGGAGTCCGCCGACCTCGTCTACCGCCAACTCCGCCGCGACCTGATCGCCGTGGAGGCGGTCGAACTCCAGCGCCTCTACGACGACCACGCCATCAGCGACACGACCCGCAGGCGGCTCCAGCGCTCCCTGGACCTGGAGGAGGCGAGGCTGACGGACGCGTGACTCACCGGAACTCCGCGAGCCTCGGCCGCAGCCCGACCCCCGTCAGGACGACCGCCCCGAACAGCAGCGCACAGACCCAGGGCAGCGCCCCGGTGACATCCGATCGACCGGCCGCGACGAACCCGTCGAAGTGCCGCTCGTTGATGGCGGTCACCTCGTCCAGGGCACGCATCCAGGCCGCGAAGTGCGCGTTGGAGGTGCCCGCTTGCCCACTCATGCAGAACCTCACGGCAGCGGACTCGTCGCCCTCCGCCACCAGGTTGCGGATCGTCCGGTCGTCGCGCTGGTAGACGGCGTACGACTCGACGGTCTTCTCCGCCGCGACCCGCTCACCGGCGAAGGTGATGTTGTCCAGCTCGCGCCGGAACTCGCCGGTGAAGCGCGGGTGTTCGTGGTCGGTTCGGTACTCCCGCCAGGTGGCGGCGAGTTGGGCGTCGTAGGTGTCGAGGGTCGCGCCCCGGATGCCGTACAGCTCCTGGGACTTGGCGAGGAACGAGCGCGCGTACTGGTCGCGGCGCTGCGGGTCCAGGAGGTAGCGGCTCTCGTCGGCGTTGGCGTCGTAGGCGATCGCGCGGGCGCGGGAGAGCGCGACGACGGAGTCGAAGGCGTCGCGGCGGGCGCCGTGCAGGTTCTCCCTTGAGGAGGAGAGGAGTTGGGCCCCGAGGACGACGGCGAGGAGGGTGCAGACGGTGGCGGCCAGCACGCCCGGGTTGAGAATTCTTCGGAACCGGCGGTTCAAGTACCACTGCAGCAGGCCGAGTACGGCGAGCAGCAGCACACCGAGCGCGACGACCGCGACGAGCTGGGCGGAGAGCGCGGACCCGGCCACCGTGTACTCCGAGTTGAACACGGCGTTGTTGGAGGACACCAAGTCCCGCGCCTCCGACAGGAGTTGCCGTTGCAGCAGGTCGGTCGCCCGGCGGTAGTCGGTCAACGCGGCGGCCCTGCCCCCGGTGCGGCCGTCGTTCTCCAGGGCGCGGCCGACAAGTTCCTGGTACTCGGCGAAGGTGTCGGTGAGGGACTCCACGGTCCGCTCGTCGGCCCGGTCGCCCTGTGCCGCCACGGCGAGCGCGCGCAGATCGTGTCCGATCCCGTCCCGGGCGTCACCGTAGAACCCGACCGCCTTCCTGTACGGCGTCTCCAGCCGCCCCTTGCCCGCGTCGCCGTTGGCGAGAAGCATGTTGGCGACCTGGGCGTCCATGTCGTTGAGGGCGAGTTCGAGGTCGGCGGCACTGGTGGTGCGGGGTGCGTCGCGGTCGGCCACGGTGTTCCAGGTGCCGGAGGCGGCGAGACCGGCCAGCGCGAGGAGTGCGGCCAGGGCGGTGGCGAGCAGGACCGTGACCGCGCGCAGGAGGCGCAGCCGCGCGGGCACGGTGGCCCAGTAGCGGTGACGCAGAGCGGCCCGTGCGGCCACGGCCCGGTGCCGGAGGCGGTGCGACGGGCCGTCCGGCCGTGGACCGGGGCTTCCACCGGCCGGTGCCACCGGTCGCACCGGTGGCGGTGCGACAGCCGGTCTCCGATGCCTCCGCGATGTTCCGGCCGTGATCGTCACGGTCCCTCCCCCCGTTTCCGTCAGTCTGGAACCGGTCCGGCCGGGGATGCCTCACGTTGACGGAGTCCTGACGTGTGCGCGGGCGGGATTGACGGGACGTTGACGCGGTTGCCGGCTCCCCCCCATACCTCAGGAGCCGACGGGCCCCGCTCGGGAACACCCACCCCCGGCCCGCCGTAACGCTCGGTAT
This sequence comes from Streptomyces sp. NPDC088350, assembly GCF_044753545.1. Taxonomy (NCBI): domain Bacteria; kingdom Bacillati; phylum Actinomycetota; class Actinomycetes; order Kitasatosporales; family Streptomycetaceae; genus Streptomyces; species Streptomyces sp. NPDC088350. The sequence goes on from NZ_JBIVNL010000005.1 coordinate 776,503, forward strand.
CCACCGAAGATCATCCCCACCCCTCACCCCCATACAGCCCAACGCGCCTCAGAACAGTCCCGGCCACCCCTTCCTGATGCGCCCCCTCCGTTCACCCGGCCAGTCTTAACGGAAGATTGACGCCGGCGGCGCCCTCATCCGTGGGCCCACGCGTCACTCTCCGCTTACGCTGGTGCCGCCGTCCGCGTGATGGCCGAAGACCACACGCTGACCCGCATCTCAGGAGCACGCCGATGGCCACGACCGAACACCCTCCCAGTCGCCTGCGCGCCTGGATGCTGGAAGGGCTGGCCGACATGGGCAAGGGCGGCACGCCCGCTCCGCAGGCCCCGCCGGAACCCGAGCAGCACGCCCACCAGGGGCAGCGCTGGTGGCGGGTGATGTGCCTGACCGGCGTCGACTACTTCTCCACCCTCGGCTACCAGCCGGGCATCGCGGCCCTGGCCGCCGGTCTGCTGTCGCCGGTGGCGACCATCGTGCTCGTACTGGTCACTCTTTTCGGCGCCCTGCCCGTGTACCGCCGGGTGGCCGAGGAGAGCCCGCACGGCGAGGGCTCCATCGCGATGCTGGAGCGGCTGCTGTCGTTCTGGAAGGGCAAGCTGTTCGTCCTGGCCCTGCTCGGCTTCGCCGCGACCGACTTCCTGATCACCATCACTCTTTCGGCGGCGGACGCCTCCACTCACCTGGTGGAGAACCCCCACTTCACGAGCGTGCTGCACGACAAGCAGATGCTGATCACCCTGATCCTGGTCGCCCTGCTGGGCGCGGTGTTCCTCAAGGGCTTCCTGGAGGCGATCGGCGTCGCGGTGTACCTGGTGGTGGCCTATCTGGCGCTCAACACCGTGGTCGTGGTCGTCGGCATGTGGCATGTGGTCACCGAGGGGCACGTGGTCACCGACTGGACCAGCGCCCTGACCACCGAGCACGGCAACGTCTTCGCCATGGTCGGCGTCTCCTTGCTGGTCTTCCCCAAACTGGCACTCGGCCTGTCCGGCTTCGAGACCGGCGTGGCCGTCATGCCGCACGTCCAGGGCGACCCCGACGACACCGAGCAGATCCCGAAGGGCCGGATCCGGGACACCAAGAAGCTGCTGACGGCCGCCGCACTCATCATGAGCGTGTTCCTGATCGCCACCAGCTTCATCACCACCGTGCTCATCCCGGAGAAGGAGTTCAAGGCCGGCGGCCAGGCCAACGGCCGTGCGCTCGCGTATCTCTCGCACGAGTACCTGGGCAACGCCTTCGGCACGGTCTACGACTTCTCCACCATCGCCATCCTGTGGTTCGCCGGCGCCTCCGCGATGGCCGGTCTGCTCAACCTGATGCCGCGCTACCTCCCCCGCTACGGCATGGCCCCGCACTGGGCCCGCGCGGTGCGCCCGATGGTGATCGTCTTCACCCTGGTCGGGTTCCTCGTCACCTGGATCTTCGACGCCAACGTCGACGCCCAGGGCGGCGCCTACGCCACCGGCGTCCTGGTCCTGATGTCCTCCGCCGCGATCGCGGTGACCATCGCGGCCCGCCGCGCCCAGCAGCGCAACTGGACGATCGCCTTCGGCATCGTCTCGGCGGTCCTGCTCTACGTCACCGTCGTGAACGTCATCGAACGCCCTGACGGTGTGAAGATCGGCGCCTGCTTCATCGCCGGCATCATCCTGGTCTCCCTGCTGTCCCGGCTGGCCCGCGCCTTCGAACTCCGTGTGACGAGCGTGCAGTTGGACTCCATGGCGGAACGATTCATCCGTGACATGGCCAGCCGGAAGATCCGCTTCGTGGCCAACGAGCCCGACCGCCGCGACAAGGCCGAGTACCGGGACAAGATCGAGCAGATCCGCGCCGACAACGACATCCCCGGCGAGGACTTCGTGTTCGTCGAGGTGACGGTCCTCGACGCCTCCGAGTTCGAGGCGGGCCTGACCGTGCGCGGCGAGGTCCTGCACAACCGCTACCGGGTGCTGACCCTGGAGTCCTCGTCGGTCCCGAACGCCCTGGCCGCGCTGATGCTGCACGCCCGCGACACCACGGGCCGCATCCCGCACATGTACTTCGAGTGGACCGAGGGCAACCCGTTCGCCAACTTCCTCCGCTTCTTCCTCTTCGGCCAGGGCGAGGTCGCCCCGGTCACCCGCGAGGTCCTGCGCGAGGCGGAGCCGGACCGCGCGCGGCGCCCGCGTGTGCACACCGGCTGACCGTTCGGGACCCCTCTTGTCACCGTCACCGTAAGAGACACGACAAAATCCGGTCCCGTGGCGTAAGAGCCCCGTCAGGGGCCCTCGCGCCACGTGCGAGGCGGCCTACGGTCGGCCTCATGCGGCACAGCACCCCACCACCGGACCCGGCCGGCGACCGCCACTGGCGTGGCGACGCCCGGCTGGCGGCGGGCTGCGCGCTCGGCTTCCTCGGCATGACCCTGCTGGTCGACTGGAACGCCGGAACCCTCACCCCGACCCGCGCGCTGCTGTGGTTCGTCCTGTCGGCGACACTCTTCGCCGTGCTCCTGCCGCACCGCGTCACCGCGGGCCCCGGCTGGCTCACCGTGGACGGCCCGCTGCTGCGGCGCACGGTGCACACGGACGCGCTGACCGTCGTACGGCAGTACGGCGATGTCTCCGCGCGCCTGGTCCTGCGGGACGCGCACGGACACTGGCTCGAACTGGACCCCCGGGTGCTGGTCGCCAACCCCCTGCTCTGGCACGAGCTGGACACGGGCATACGGCACTCGATGGAACTCGGCTCGCTGCGCCAGGGCACCGAGGTCCGGCGTCACCTCGGTCATCTGATCGACGACGAGACCGCGCGGTCGGTGCTCAGGGCTTCGGGGATTTCCTGACTCCGCGCCGCGTCCGGCGTATCAGGACCTTCCCGAACCCCAACTGCCCGGCGATCTCGACCCGCAGCTCGACCGGGGCACCGGTGTCACCGTGCCCACGCGTCTTGACCTTGCCGTAGTTGAGCACGACCGACTCGGTGTCCACCACGACACCCGGCGGGACCAGCAGTCGTAGCGCGCCGAGGTGCATGTCCAGGTCGATGCGGAGCGTGCCCTGGGTGATCACGGCCTGCGTGAAGTCGAGGGTCACATCGCCAAGGCGCGACTGGATCTCCAGCCGGCGCGGCACCACCCAGCCGTCACCGCGGCGCGTCGAACCGCCGTTCTGCTCGATGCGGGCAACGTCCTTGACCTCCGCCGCGACCGCGTCGGCCGTCACCGGGAGGTCGGCCGTCAGGACCGCCAGCTCACCCAGCGTGCGGGCGGACAGGGCGGCCTCCACGCGCTCGTCGAGTTCCTCGGCGGTCAGCCGTCCGTCGCCGGCCGCGCCGGTCAGCACGTCCACGACGCGGTCCCGGTCCGCATGCGAGGCCCGCAACCCGGTCGTACTGGTCAGCTCACCCGACATACCCTCACCCCGATCGACGGCCTGACGCTATATCGCGTTATACCCCAGAGCCAACCCCCCGTCCACCGACTTCCGTTTCTGCCCCTAGGGTGGCGCGTATGCAGTCCTACACAATCGGCCAGGCGGCGCGGCTGCTCGGCGTGAGTCCGGACACCGCGCGCCGGTGGGCGGACGCGGGCCGGGTGACGACCCACCGCGACGAGGGCGGGCGCCGGCTCATCGACGGGGTCGATCTGGCCGCGTTCTCGGTCGAGTTGGCGAAGGCGGGCGGTGTCGAGGAGGACCCCTCCTACACCTCGGTGCGCAACGCGTTCCCCGGCATCGTCACCGCGATCAAGCTCGGCGACGTCGCGGCCCAGGTCGAGATCCAGGCGGGCCCGCACCGGCTGGTCTCCCTGCTGACCCGGGAGGCCGTCGAGGAACTCGGCCTGGAGGTCGGCATGGAGGCCACCGCCCGCGTGAAGTCGACGAACGTGCACATCGACCGGGTGTGAGGCGAGCGGCGACCCCCGTCCGTCACCGCGGCACTACTTGCTGACCGAGTAGGAGTGCGCGCCGGTACCGGCCAGCGCGCCCCCGTCCACGATCAGGTACTCGTCCCGGATCGGCCGCCCGGCGAAGTGGGCCTCCAGGATCTCCCGGGTGCCCGCCGCGTACCGGGCCTGCGCCGACAGCGACGAGCCGGAGATGTGCGGGGTCATCCCGTGGTGCGGCATCGTGCGCCACGGGTGGTCCGCCGGAGCGGGCTGCGGGAACCACACGTCACCTGCGTATCCCGCCAACTGCCCACTGCGCAGGGCCCGGTCGACGGCGTCCCGGTCGACGATCTTCGCCCGCGCGGTGTTGATGAGATACGCGCCGCGCTTCATCTGCGCGAACAGCTTGTCGCCGAACAGCCCCTCCGTCTCGGGGTGCAGCGGCGCGTTGATCGTCACGACGTCGCAGTGCGGCACCATGTCCTCGGCGCTCTCGTGCCAGGTCAGCCCCAACTCCCGCTCCACGTCCGCGGGCAGCCGGTGCCGGTCGGTGTAGTGCAGCTTCACGTCGAAGGGCGCGAGCCGCCGCAGCACCGCGAGCCCGATCCGCCCGGCGGCGACCGTGCCGACGTGCATGCCTTCGAGGTCGTACGAACGGGCCACGCAGTCCGCGATGTTCCAGCCGCCGTCGAGCACGACCTGGTGGGACGGCAGGTAGTTGCGCACGAGGGACAGCGTCATCATCACGACGTGTTCGGCGACGCTGATGCTGTTGCAGTACGTCACTTCGGCGACCGTCACGCCGTGGGAGATCGCGGCGTCGAGGTCGACGTGGTCGGAGCCGATGCCGGCGGTGACGGCGAGCTTGAGGTTCTTGGCGGCGGCGATCCGCTCCGGCGTGAGGTACGCGGGCCAGAACGGCTGCGAGATCACGATGTCCGCGTCGACCAGTTCCCGGTCGAAGACCGAGCCCTCGCCGTCCTTGTCGGAGGTGACGACGAGGGTGTGCCCGGCGGCCTCCAGATAGGCGCGCAGGCCGAGTTCACCGGAGACGCTGCCGAGGAGGTGACCGGGGGTGAAGTCGACCGCCTCGGGGGTGGGGGTGGTCTGGCCGCCCGGGTAGTGGTCGATCACGGGCAGGTCGTCGCGGGCGTACGAGGTCGGGTATCCGTCGGTCGGGTCGTCGTACAGGACACAGAGAACCTTGGCCATGTCGCGGCTCCTCAACTCCATTGTCGGAAGAACTCCGTTGCCGGAAGAACTCCGCGTTGCCGGAAGACGCACTTCACGATCCTCGGGGTGAATCGCCCTGGTCAAAGCGAACGTCGCTATGCCGACATAGCCCGCTCCTATCAGCGGCCGCTCAGCGTCCGTCGCCGCCGAGGTAGGTGTGCAGGAGTTCGTCGAGCGCGTCGCGTACGCCCGCCTCCCTCGCCACCTTCAACAGGGCCTCCGCCAGCACCGATTGGGGTTCGCTGCGGGCGACGACCAGTCCGACCCGGGGCCCGTGCGCGGGCCCGTTCAGCGGCACCACCCGCATCCCTTCCGGTACGTCGAACATGTGCAGCCACGCGTGCGAGATCACGCTCGACCAGCGTCCGCCCGGCAGCAGCGTGTAGAGCCCGGCGACACTGTCCGACTCGACCGCCGGGGCGGCCGTCGCCCCCTCGGCGGCGAAACACTCGTCGATGATGCGGCGGTTGCGCATCCGCGAGTTGAGCAGACAGAGGGGAAGGGTCGCCGCCTGGGCCCAACTGACCGTGCCGACACCGGCGAGCGGCCCGTCGACGGGGGTCAGAAGGACGTACCGCTCCTCGTAGAGCGGGAGACGACGGACGTTCTTCAGGGTCTCGTCGTCCAGGTACGTCATCGCCGCGTCCAGCTCGAACTCGGCGAGTCCGTGGGTGATGTCGACGGACGAGAGGGACTCCAGGGCGACCCGGGCCCGGGAATGCCGTTCGCAGAACGGGGTGGTGAGGAGGGAGGCGGCGGGCAGCGCGGTGGGCACCACACCGAGTCGCAGCGTACCCGTCAGTCCACCGCGCAGCGCTGACAACTCCTGGTGCAGCGCGTCCCGTTCGGCCAGGATGCGGTGCGCCCAGGCCAGCACGACCTCGCCCTCCGGCGTCAGCCCCTCGTACCGTCTGCCTCTCCGCACGATCGGCACGTCCAACTCGTGCTCCAGGCGCCGGATCGCGGCCGACAGCGAGGGCTGCGAGACAAAGCAGGCCGCCGCGGCGCGCGCGAAGTGCCGCTCACGGGCGAGCGCGACGAGGTACTCCAGCTGACGCAGCAGCATGCCCAACCTCCCCTGGAACGTGCAGGCTAAGCCGCTTCCGTCCGGCACAACAGGGCGGCCCACAGGTCGAGCCGGTCGTAGAGGCGGGAGAGGTCGCGGCCGGTGAAGTGCTCGATGCGTCCGATGCGGTAGTGCACGGTGTTGACGTGCAGATGCAGGGCCTCCGCGGTCCGCGCCCAGGAGCCGTCACAGGCCAGGAAGGTCTCCATGGTCTCCAACAGGACGGCGTTGGACCGCAGTTGGCCGAGAACGGTCCGGCTGTAGGCGGTACGGACCTCCGCCGGAACACCGGTGAGCAGCGCGTCGAGTCCCGTGAGCGTAGAGGCGTCGGTGAGCGCCGACCCATCACACGCGGTACTGCGCGCCGAGGCCAACGCGTAACGCGCCTGCGCCAACGCCCCGTTGAGATCCTTCGCCGCACCGACGGGCGCCCCGGTCCCACCGTAGAGCGGCACGCCGGCTTCGGCACCGGCAACGAGCGCCCACACCTCGTGGAGCGCGCCGACCTCACCCCGGGTGACAACAGCGAACGCGGTACCGTCCGGCAACCGCCCTACGGCACCGACACCCGACAACAGCCCCTCGGCGACCCCGGTACCGCCCGCCGCCCGTTCACCGTCCCCCGCGACGGCCCTGCCGTGCGACACCCGCTCACCCGTCTCCGCGACTGCCGCGCCGTTCGACGACCGCGTCCCAGCCCCCGCGACCGGAGTACGGTCCGCCATCCGCTCACCAGCCCCCGCGACAGCCACGCCGGTCGGCGACCATCCTCCAGCCCCCACAACCGGAGCACCGTCCAGCAATCGCCCCGCAGCGCCCGCGCCGACCGCGCCGTCCGACGATCGCCCAGCCCTCGCCCCCGGCACAGGCACGGGCACCGGCACCGGCACCGGCACCGCTCCCGCAACCCCATCCGCCCCACCCGCAACCGCCCCGCTCTCCGCCGACCGCCGCGCGACCCTTCCGACAGCCGTGCCGTCCGGCAACCTCCCCGCCCCCGCCCGCCCACGCGACGACGCGGTCTCGTCCCCCGCCCGACCCGGAGCCCCCGCGACAACCGCGCCCTCCGCCGCCCGCCCCGCAGCACCCACCCCCCGCACCACATGCGCGACCACCTCGGCCAACGCCCCCTCGGCCAGCCCCGCCCGCCGCCCCCCGGTCTCCGCGACCAGCACGCGATACGGCCCCTCCTCCGGCAGCCCGCACGCCCGCAACGCCGCCACCACAGCCGCGCCATCGACACCCGGCACCGCGAGCAACGCCCCCAACTCGTCCGCCGTCTGCCGCTCGTCGGCCCGCGATCGGACCCGCGCCTCCTGGCAGTGCCCCAGCACCGAGGCCAGTTCGTGCACCATGCGCGGCGGTGCGTCGTCGGGGTCGGGGAGGTAGAGATGCCAGCGCTCGTACGGCGAGACCCCGTCGGCGTCGACGGGCACGGACTCCGCCAGGAGCACGGCCGCCTCCCGCGCCGGTATCGCGGGCGCACCCGCCGTCGCCGCGACCGTACGCCCGGAGGGCGTGAGGACGTAGGCCACGGCCCGTTCGAGATGCGCGAAGGCCGTCGCCACGATCGCCTCCGGCCCCGCACCCTGCGCGGCCATCCGGCTCAGCCGCCCCCGCACGTTCTCCGGCAGCGCGTGCCGGCGGCTCAGCTCGCCCCACCGCCCCAAGTACACGGTGTCGGTGATCGCGCGGAACATGATGTGCGCCGGTACGGCGGCCACCGGCACCCCGTGCCGCACACACGCCTCGACAAGGTCGTCCGGCACCGAGCCGTGTGTCTCCTCCCCGGCGAGCAGCACGGCGGCCCCCGCACCCCGCAACGCGGAGACGAATCGTTCCGCTCGTCCGGGCCCGTCCTCGGCGGACCACCACACCAGCCCACTGAGCACCACCTCGTCCCGCCGCACGAACCGCGCGGGGTCCTCCAGGTCGGTCACGGTCACTCCGCTGATCTCCCGGGCCAGCTGGCCGTCCTCGGCCCACAGCAGGCGCAGGCCGAGGGACTCGTCCTGAAGGAGGTGTTCGACGTACATGGGTTCCGACTCCTCGCATCTCGCATTCGCCAGGTGAACACGAGTGATCGCATGGTAAGTGCAAGACCAATCGACCGAAACGCCTCTTGGTTGATCCTCCAGGGTGACGTTCTGGAACGTCGGTGTTTCCGTGCTGTGAACCAGTCGTCCCGAGCCGGTCCGCGTTGCTTCACTGGCGGTCATGGACCTGAACACGGTGGCCGAGATCCTCGACGCCCGGCAGCCGACACCCTGGCGGCCGGGCGACGCCTGGCTCGGCGGCGGCACGTACCTCTTCTCCGAGCCGCAACCGCACCTGCGCCGCCTGGTGGACCTGAGCCGCACCGGCTGGACCCCCGTCGAACGGCTCCCGGACGGCTCCCTGGAGATCGCCGCCACCTGCACGATCGCCCAACTCTCCCGTTTCGCGAAGGAGTTGACGGCCGAGGCGGCGGCCCCGCTCTTCGAACAGTGCTGCCGCGCCTTCCTCGCCTCCTTCAAGATCTGGAACATGGCGACGGTCGGCGGCAACCTTTGCAACGCCCTGCCCGCAGGCCCGATGATCTCCCTCACCGCCGCCCTGGACGGCGAGTGCCTGCTCCTGGCCCAGGACGGCACACACCGCCGCATCCCCGTCGTCGACTTCGTGACCGGCGCGGGCCGCAAGAACCTGGCCGACGGCGAACTCCTCCGCTCGATCACCCTGCCGGCCCGCGCACTCGCCTGCCGTACGGCGTTCCGCCAGGCGTCCCTCTACGGCCTCGGCCGCTCCGGAGTCCTGGTCATCGGCGCCCTGGACCCACTCGACGGCTCACTCGCGCTGACGGTCACCGCCTCGACGGTCCGCCCGTTCCGCCTGTGCTTCCCACTGCTGCCCACGGCCGAGGAACTGCGCACCGCGATCGCCTCCGCCGTCGCCGACGACGAATGGTTCGACGACATCCACGGACTGCCCGAGTGGCGGGCGCACATGACGTTCCACTACGCGGAGGAGATCCGCCGGGAGCTGGGAGAGACGGCAGCATGAAGATCGAGATCAACGGCCGCTCCGTCGCCGAAGAACCCCGCCCGGGTCAGTGCCTGCGCACCTACCTCCGCGAGCGCGGCTGGTTCGGCGTGAAGAAGGGCTGCGACGCGGGCGACTGCGGCGCCTGCACGGTCCACGTGGACGGCGAGCCGGTGCACAGCTGCCTCTACCCGGCCTTCCGCGCCGACGGCCGCGCCGTCACCACGGTCGAGGGCCTGGCCGCCGAGGACGGCGAACTCCACCCGGTACAGCGGAAGTTCCTGGACGCGCAGGGTTTCCAGTGCGGCTTCTGCACGGCCGGCTTCCTGATGACGACGGCCGCCTTGGACGAGGACCAACTCACCGACCTCCCCCGGGCGTTCAAGGGCAACCTCTGCCGCTGCACCGGCTACCGCGCCATCGAGGACGCGGTACGCGGGGTGTGCCACGCCGAAGCCCCCGACGCGGGCGAGGCCGTCGGCCGCAACCTCCCCGCCCCCGCAGGACCCCAGGTCGTCACCGGCACCGCCCGCTACACCTTCGACGTCGACATCCCCGACCTGCTCCACATGAAGCTCCTGCGTTCCCCGCACGCCCACGCCCGCATCACCGCCATCGACACCACGGCGGCACTCCAAGTCCCGGGCGTGCACGCCGTGTTCACCCACGACGACGCCCCGGAACGGCACTTCTCCACCGCCCGCCACGAACACCCCACGGAGGACCCGGACGACACCCGCGTCCTGGACGACACCATCCGCTACATCGGCCAACGCGTAGCCGCCGTGGTCGCCGACAGCGAGGCCGCCGCCGAGGAAGGCTGCCGGCGGATCGAGGTGACCTACGACCCCCTGCCCGCAGTCCTCGACCCGGAGGAGGCCATGCGCCCCGGCGCACCGGTGGTCCACGACAAGGACGCTGCCACGGCCCGGATCTCACGCCCGCAGAACAACGTGGTCGGCGAGGCACACGGCGAGATCGGCAGCGTCGAGACGGGCTTCGCGGATGCCGACGCCGTCTACGAGGACACCTACCGCACCCAACGCGTCCAGCACGCCAGCCTGGAGACGCACGGCGCGGTGGCCTGGTTCGACGAGGACAACAGGCTGACGGTACGCACCAGTTCACAGACCCCGTTCCTCACCCGCCGCGCCCTGTGCGCGCTGTACGACCTCCCCGAGGAGCAGGTGCGGGTCATCGCGGGCCGGGTCGGCGGGGGCTTCGGCGGCAAGCAGGAGATGCTCGTCGAGGACATCGTGGCCCTCGCGGTCCTGCGCCTGCGCCGCCCGGTGAAACTGGAGTACACCCGCGCCGAACAGTTCCACGGCGCGACCACCCGCCACCCGTTCACGGTCAACGTGAAGGTGGGCGCCCGCCGGGACGGCCAACTCACCGCGCTCCAGCTACGAGTTGTCTCCAACACCGGCGCCTACGGCAACCACGGCCCCGCCGTCATGTTCCACAGCGTCGGCGAGTCCATGGCCGTCTACCGCGCCCCGCACAAGAAGGTCGACGCCTACTCCGTCTACACGCACACCGTCCCGGCGGGCGCCTTCCGCGGCTACGGCCTCGGCCAGGTGATGTTCGCCGTGGAGTCGGCCCTCGACGAACTCGCCCGTCAACTCGACCTGGACCCGCTGGAGTTCAAGGAGAAGAACATCATCGGCCCGGACGAGCCGATGCTCTCCCCCGGCGTCGAGGAGGAGGACCTGCACATCGCGAGCTACGGCCTCGACCAGTGCGTGTCGATCGTGCGCCGCGCGCAGGCCGAGCCCTGGGACGCGGCTCCTGACGGCTGGCTGGTGGGCGAAGGAGCGGCCCTGGCGATGATCGCGACGGGCCCGCCCGGCGGCCACATCGCCGACGCGAAGGCGAGCCTCCTCCCCGACGGCGGCTTCGATCTCGCCGTGGGCACAGCCGAGTTCGGCAACGGCACGACCACGGTCCATCGCCAGATCGCGGCCGGCGAACTCGCCACCACCGTCGACCGGATCACCGTCCGCCAGTCCGACACTGATGTCGTCCGGCACGACACGGGCGCCTTCGCCTCCACGGGAACGGTGGTGGCGGGCAAGGCCACCCTGCGCGCGGCCCGCGCCCTCGCCGACCAGCTGCTCGACTTCGCCGCCGCCCATCTGCAAGTCCCGCGCGCGGACTGCCGGTTGGCGGAGGAGGCGATACTGCACCCGGACGGCCGTCTCACCCTGAAGGAGCTGCACGCGGCGGGTGCGGCGGCCGGGATGGAGTTCACCGCCGACGGGCACTTCGGCGGCACCCCGCGTTCGGTGGCCTTCAACGCGCAGTGGTTCAGGGTCGCCGTGGACCCGGACACGGGCGAGATCCGCATCCTGCGCAGTGTGCACGCGGCCGACGCGGGCAAGGTGATGAACCCGATGCAGTGCCGGGGCCAGGTGGAGGGCGGGGTCGCCCAGGCGCTCGGCGCGACCCTCTTCGAGAACGTCCGCATCGACGAGCACGGGGCGGTGGAGACGGCCGCGTTCCGCCGTTACCGGCTCCCGCAGTACGCGGACGTGCCGCGCACCGAGGTCCATTTCATGGAAACGGCGGACACCATCGGCCCGTTGGGCGCCAAGTCGATGAGCGAGAGCCCCTTCAACCCGGTCGCACCCGCCTTCGCCAACGCCCTGCGGGACGCGACGGGCGTCCGCTTCACCGAACTTCCGCTGACCCGCGACCGGGTGTGGCTGGCACTGGCCGACTCGCCGCGCCGTACCCCCCGTCCACCCGTATCGCGCTGATCCCACTGATGTGCCGGGCCCCGCAACGGTCCTGCGGAAGCACCAGTTGCGGTCCGGCACGGTCGAGCGGGGTGTCGTCGATGCTCACGGCGAGCAGAACAGGGGCATGAGCGAAGTCGGGGTCGATCTCGGCCCAGGACAACAGCGCGTGGTGCCCGTCCGTACCGCTGACCGCGATGAGGAAACGCAGCCGGTCCTTGCGGCGGACGGGGTCGAAGCCGGGGCCGGCCGAGGACAGGACGTCGTAGAGCCGGGGTCCGGCGAAGCGGTGGACCTGGGTGCCGCTGGTGGCGCACTCGAAGCTGACCCGCACCCGGTGCAGCGGCCAGTTGAACAGGTCCGGCACCGTCAGCCGGGCGGGTCGGGCGAGGTCCCCCGTCAGGTCGAGCTGCGCGAGCGTCACGAGCCATCACCTCCCGGAATGTGGTACCCGGAGGACGGTCCCGTACAAACGCACATGCGCACCCCGCAAGCGAATAGCGCAGCTCATGCGATGCGACAGGAGACTAATGCCTTGCATATGCGGCAGTATCATCGCGGCACGGCTGTTGCGGCCGGGCAAGGGCGCGACGACCCCATATCAGCAGAATCAGAGGAGTAGAACCGTGATGACCCGTTCCGCGCGTCGGACCCGCCGGACCCTGCAGGTTGCCGGGGCGGGAGCCGCCGCGCTGCTGGCCCTGAGCGCCTGCTCCTCCAGCGACGACTCGTCCTCCACGAAGTCCGGCTCCTCGGCGTCCGCGTCCCCGAAGATGTCCGGCACGGTCACCGTCTTCGCCGCCGCCTCGCTCAAGGAGTCCTTCACGACCCTGGGCAAGGAGTTCGAGGCGGCCCACCCGGGCACCAAGGTCGCCTTCAACTTCGCCGGCAGCGACACCCTCGCCGCGAGCATCACCAGCGGCGCCCCGGCCGACGTGTTCGCCGCGGCGAGCCCCAAGACCATGGCGATCGTCACGGACAAGGGCGACGGCGTCGGCACTCCGGCGACGTTCGTGCGCAACCAGTTGGAGATCGCCACCCTGCCGGGCAACCCCGACAAGATCGCCTCCCTGAAGGACCTCACCAAGTCCTCGCTCAAGGTCGTCCTGTGCGACAAGACGGTGCCGTGCGGTGCCGCCGCCCAAAAGGCACTGACGGCAAGCAAGTTGAAGCTCACCCCGGTGTCGTACGAGGAGGACGTCAAGTCCGCCCTCAACAAGGTGGTGTTGAAGGAGGCCGACGCGGCGGTCGTCTACAAGACCGACGTACACGCCGCCGGCAGCAAGGTGGAGGGCGTGGAGTTCCCCGAGTCCGCCGGAGCCATCAACGACTACCCGATCACCCTCCTCAAGAACGCGCCGAACGCCGTCGCCGCCAAGGCGTTCATCGCGCTCGTGCAGTCCGCCGAGGGCCAGAAGGTGCTGTCCGCGGCGGGCTTCCTCAAGCCGTGACCCGGCTCGACACCTCCGACGCCGCGGCCCAGACCCTGAAGGGCGGGCCGCGGCGTCGCCGTGTCCGGACGACAGGCCGCGGGGTACCGCTCCCCCTCCTGCTCCCCGCACTCGTAGGCCTGGCGTTCCTGCTCCTGCCCCTGCTCGCCCTTCTCGTACGGGCCCCGTGGCGCTCTCTGCCGAGCCGGCTGACCAGCACGGAAGTCTGGCAAGCACTCCAACTGTCCCTCCTCAGCGCGACCGCGGCGACGGCTGTGTGCCTGGTCCTGGGCGTACCGCTGGCCTGGGTCCTGGCCCGCACGGAGTTCCCCGGCCGCGGCTTCGTCCGGGCCCTGGTGACACTCCCGCTGGTCCTGCCCCCGGTGGTAGGAGGCGTAGCGCTCCTCCTGGCTCTCGGCCGCAACGGAGTCGTGGGCCAGTGGCTGGACTCCTGGTTCGGCATCACCCTCCCCTTCACCACGACCGGCGTCGTGATCGCGGAGTCGTTCGTGGCGATGCCGTTCCTGGTCATCAGCGTGGAGGGCACCCTGCGCGCCGCCGACCCCCGCTACGAGGAGGCGGCCCAAACCCTCGGCGCCTCCCGCTTCACGGCATTCCGCCGAGTCACACTCCCCCTGATCGCCCCCGGCATCGCGGCCGGCGCGGTCCTCGCCTGGGCCCGTGCCTTGGGCGAGTTCGGCGCGACGATCACTTTCGCCGGCAACTTCCCCGGCCGCACCCAGACAATGCCGCTCGCGGTCTACCTCGCCCTGCAGAACGACCCCGAGGCGGCGATCGCGTTGAGCCTGGTCCTCCTGGCCGTGTCGATCGCGGTCCTGGCGGGGCTCCGGGACCGCTGGATGACCACATCATGAGCGACCCCCGCACGACCGACACCGAAGCCACGGGCGACAAGGGCCTCGACGCCCGTCTCGTCGTGGACCGCGGCACCTTCCGCCTCGACGTGGAGCTGACCGCCGCCCCCGGCGACGTAGTCGCCCTCCTCGGCCCCAACGGCGCCGGCAAGACCACAGCGCTACGCGCCCTGGCGGGCCTGGCCGACTTGACGGATGGTCACCTACGGCTGGACGGCGCCGAGTTGGACCGCACGCCCCCGGAATCCCGCCCCGTAGGCGTCGTCTTCCATGACTATCTCCTCTTCCCGCACCTCACCGCCCTCGACAACGTGGCGTTCGGCCCGCGCTGCCAGGGCGCGACCAAGGCGGAGTCCCGCGCGGTGGCCGCCGAGTGGCTGGACCGCATGGGTCTCGCCGAGCACGCCGGCGCCAAGCCCCGCAGCCTCTCCGGCGGCCAGGCCCAACGCGTCGCCGTGGCAAGGGCGTTGGCGACCCACCCGCGACTCCTGCTCCTGGACGAACCCCTCGCCGCCCTTGACGCCCGAACCCGTCTCGACGTACGGGCGCAACTCCGCCGCCACCTCGCCGAGTTCGAGGCGGTGGCCGTCCTGGTCACACACGACCCGCTGGACGCCATGGTGTTGGCCGACCGGCTGGTCGTGATCGAGCAGGGCACGATCGTCCAGGAGGGCACCCCCGCCGACATCGCCCGCCACCCACGCACGGACTACATCGCCCAACTAGTCGGCCTCAACCTCTACAAGGGCCGAGCCGACGGCCACACGGTCACCCTCGACACCGGCCCCGCGATCACCACCACGGAGGACCTCCAGGGCGAGGTGTTCGTGGCGTTCCCACCCAGCGCGGTAACTCTCTTCCGCGACCGCCCCGTTGGCGCCAGCGCCCGCAACCTCTGGCACTGCGAGGTAGCGGGCCTGGAAACCCACGGCGACCAGATCCGCGTAGACCTGACCGGCGAACTCCCCCTGACATCAGACCTGACGACACCGGCAGCAGCCGAACTGGACCTACACCAGGGCGCGTCGGTCTGGGCCGCCGTCAAGGCAACCCAGACCCACTCATACCCAACCTGAGCTACAGCGCCCCGAAAGGGGCGCGGGGCTGTATCGATTTGCGGCTCCGCCGCGCGGGCGCGACCAGCCACAACGGACCAGCAGCCAAAACGCGACCTCAGTCCTCGTACGCATCCAACGGCGGGCAGGAACAAACCAGGTTCCGGTCACCAAACGCCTGGTCGATCCGCCGCACCGGCGGCCAGTACTTGTCGGCAACGGAAACACCGGCCGGGAAGACAGCCTCCTCACGCGAATACGCGTGCTCCCACTCCCCACCCAGCGCGGCAGCGGTATGCGGCGCGTTCCGCAACGGGTTGTCCTCGGCCGCCCACTCCCCCGCCCCGACCTTCTCGATCTCCCCCCGAATCGCGATCATCGCCTCGCAGAACCGATCCAGTTCGATCAGGTCCTCGGACTCGGTCGGCTCGATCATCAGCGTCCCGGCCACCGGGAACGACATCGTCGGCGCGTGGAAGCCGTAGTCGATGAGCCGCTTGGCGATGTCGTCGACGGTGACACCGGTCGCCTTGCTGATCGGCCGCAGATCGATGATGCACTCGTGCGCGACGAGCCCGCCGGGCCCGGTGTAGAGCACCGGGTAATGCGGCTCAAGGCGCTTGGCAATGTAGTTGGCGCTGAGAACCGCCACCTGCGTGGCCCGCTTGAGCCCCTCGCCACCCATGAGCCGGACGTACGCCCAAGAGATCGGCAGGATCCCGGCGGAACCCCACGGAGCGGCCGAGATCGGCCCCACTCCCGTCTCAGGCCCGGCCGCAGGCTGCAACGGGTGGTTCGGCAGATACGGCGCCAGGTGCGCACGCACGCCAACCGGCCCGACCCCCGGACCGCCACCGCCGTGCGGAATGCAGAACGTCTTGTGCAGATTCAGATGCGAGACGTCACCACCGAAATGCCCCGGCTTCGCAAGCCCCACAAGGGCGTTGAGGTTGGCGCCGTCGACGTAGACCTGTCCGCCCGCCTCGTGCACCTGCGCGCAGATGTCGGCGACGTGCTCCTCGAACACCCCGTGCGTGGACGGGTAGGTGATCATCAGTACCGACAACTCGTCGCGGTACTGCTCGATCTTCGCCCGCAGATCCTCGACGTCGATCTCGCCGTCCTCGGCGGTCTTCACGACGACGACCTTCATGCCGGCCATCACGGCGCTCGCGGCGTTGGTGCCGTGCGCGGACGACGGAATGAGGCAGACAGTCCGCTGCTCGTCCCCGTTGGCCCGGTGATACCCGCGAACCGCAAGCAGCCCGGCCAACTCCCCCTGCGAACCGGCATTCGGCTGCAACGACACCTTGTCGTACCCGGTGACCTCGGCCAGCCGTTCCTCCAACTCCCGGATGAGTGTGAGGTATCCCCCCGCCTGCTCGGCGGGCGCGAAGGGGTGCAGCTGCCCGAACTCGGGCCAGGTGACCGGCTCCATCTCGGTGGTCGCGTTGAGCTTCATGGTGCAGGAGCCGAGTGGGATCATGCCGCGGTCGAGCGCGTAGTCCCGGTCCGCGAGCCTGCGCAGGTACCGCAGCATCGCGGTCTCGGAACGGTGGTCCCGGAAGACGGGGTGCGTGAGGTAGGCGTCGGTACGCAGCAGGCCCTCGGGCAGCGTGTCCGCGGCGGAGGCGTCAAGCGCCTCAACGTCACCAGCCACCCCGAACGCGGCCCATACGGCGGCCAGTTGGGCACGGGTGGTGGTCTCGTCGCAGGCGATCGACACCTGGTCCGCGTCCACGAGACACAGGTTGACCCCGTCCTCGCGGGCGGCGGCGACGACCTCGGCGGCCCGGCCCGGAACGCGCGCGGTCAGCGTGTCGAAGTAACCGCCGTGCACGACCTCGACACCGCCGGCGGTGAGCCCGGCGGCAAGGATCGTGGCGTACCGGTGCGTCCGCCGCGCGATGCCCTTGAGCCCCTCGGGCCCGTGGTAGACCGCGTACATCCCGGCCATGACGGCGAGCAGCACCTGAGCGGTACAGATGTTGCTGGTGGCCTTCTCGCGGCGGATGTGCTGCTCGCGGGTCTGCAGGGCGAGGCGGTAGGCCTTGTGTCCGTCGGCGTCGACGGACACGCCCACGAGTCGCCCGGGCAGGCTGCGCGCGAACTTCTCGCGCACGGCCATGTATCCGGCGTGCGGCCCGCCGAAGCCCATCGGCACCCCGAAGCGCTGCGTCGTACCGACCGCGATGTCCGCCCCCAGCTCACCCGGCGACTTCAGCAGCGTGAGCGCGAGCAGATCGGCGGCGACGGTGACGAGGGCGCCGAGCGCGTGCGCCTGCTCGATCAGCGGCTTGATGTCGCGTACGGCACCGGAGGCGCCCGGGTACTGCACGAGCACGCCGTTGATCTCACGCTCGGCGATGTCGGCCGGGATGCCCTCGCTGAGGTCGGCGACGACGACCTCGACGCCGGCCGGCTCGGCACGGGTCTCGATCACGGCGATGGTCTGCGGCAACGCGTCCGCGTCGACCAGGAACAGCCCCTTCTTGTTCTTGCCCATGCGCCGCGACAGCGCCACGGCTTCCGCGGCGGCGGTTCCCTCGTCGAGCAGGGAGGCGCCGGAGGTCGGCAGCCCGGTCAGGTCGGCGACCATGGTCTGGAAGTTCAGCAGGGCTTCGAGCCGCCCCTGGGAGATCTCCGGCTGGTACGGCGTGTAGGCCGTGTACCAAGCCGGATTCTCCATGACATTGCGCAGGATCACGGGCGGGGTGAAGGTCCCGTAGTACCCGAGCCCGATCATGGAACCAAGGACTTCGTTGCGGTCCGCGAGGGAGCGCAGCTCGGCCAGCACCTCGGCCTCGGTGCGGGCGCCCGGCAGGTCCAGGGAGTCGGCGTTCTTGATCACATCCGGGACCGCGGCGGCCGTCAGCTCGTCGAGCGAGCCGTAGCCGACCTGCGCGAGCATCTTGGCCCGCGCTTCCTGGTCGGGTCCGATGTGGCGCTGCTCGAACGGGATGCCCTGTTCGAGCTCGGAGAGCGAAGGGCGAGGGGTGGTCATGAGGGAGGCCTCCTGGTCGGACACGACCTTCGAGGGCACCACGACATCGGGGTGCCGGACGGCCTCCCCCTCTGTCATCTCAACCTGAGAGCTTCACCGGCCACCCGAAGGTCACCGGTTTTCACCGTCGGTGAGAGCGCGAGCCGTCGACACCATCGACGACACGCGCCCTGCTTTCCAGAGTGACCTCGTCCGTGCGGTACGTGAGCCTGAGAGATTCCGGGGAGGATTTGCTCCTTCGGCGCCTCCGATGAAGTCTGGAGGACTCTCCCGCACGGGGTCAGCAGCCGCTTGCCAGCCTACCAGCGAGCGTTGAAGCCGAGCTTTCGAGTGGCCACCTTCTCCAATGTGCTCTTTTGTAGTGCTTACGGATGAGTTGCGACCAGGAGGAGGGCCCGTGCAGACCGATATCGATCCGCGCAACCTGATCGGCCGCAAGGCGTTCGACCGCACCGGCGCCAAGATCGGCACGATCGACGAGGTCTACCTCGACGACGCGACCGGCGTTCCGGAGTGGGCGGCCATACGCACCGGCCTGTTCTCCAGAGACGCCTTCGTCCCCCTGGAGCCCAGCGAACTGATCGAAGGCACCCTCCACATCCCCTTCGACCGCTCCCTGATCAAGGACGCCCCCGACTTCGGAGTCGGCCGCCACCTCTCCCCCGACCAGGAACTCCAGCTCTACCACCACTACGGCCTCGACGTGGCCCCACCCCCGTCCCTCCCGGACCACGACTTCGGCAAACTGGCAGGCTCGGACGACAACACCTGAGGCCGCTCGGCGGGCAGGTCATCACCGGGCCGTCGAGTCTCCGGGTCAGTCGACGCGGCGGGCGGGACGCCGAGAGGTCGCGCGACCGACGACAGCGGCAAGCCGGCAGACTCGCACGAAACCTGAGCCCGTTCGACGGCCGGGTCGTCGCCCGATCTTCGAAGCTCCGGAGGCGTCGGCGCGGCGGGCGAGTCGTCGGGCCCCGACACTGCCAACGGCGGCGGCGCAGCAGGCATGCCGCCGGAATCCCGCACGTCCGACGGCGGCGACTCGGCCTGCGCAACGTCGGGGTCCGACGCGGCCGACGGCAAAGTCTCGGCAGGCCCGACACCGGAATCTCGCCTGGCCAACGGCAACGGCTCGACCGGCGGCACAGCCACCCCCGGCGACTCCCCCGCCTCCCGCGCCACCAACGGCAACGGTTCCGCCGGCTCCAACTCCGGATCGTCGGTCCGGAACGTCCGCACCCGCCCCGGCCCCGCATCCTCAGGCGTCTCAAACCGCACGGTGACCCGCCCCAACCCACTTCCCTGCACCCACCCGTGCCCGAACCCGGCGTGGTGCACGTCGTGCCCCGCGGGCCAGTGGCGCTCCACGGGCGCCGCCTGCTCCTCGCCGACCTCCTCCGTGTGCTCCTCCTCAAGGAGGTCGGCCTGCTCCCCCGCCGCCTGCGCGAACAGGTCCTCCTGCGTGTAGTCGGCGAGCCCGGAGACACCCACCCCTAGCAGCCGTACCCCGCCCGTGGTGTCCACGGAGTCCAGCAACCGGGCCGCCGCCTCCCGCACCACTCCCGGGTCGTCGGTGGGCCCGCGCAGCGTCTCGGACCGGGTCAGCGTCGAGAAGTCGTACCGCCGCACCTTCAGCACGATGGTCCGCCCCGACAGCCCGGCGCTCCGCAGCCGCCGCACGCACCGGTCGGCGAGCCGCTGCACCTCCAGGCCCACCCGGATCCGGTCGTGGATGTCCACGTCGTACGTGTCCTCGACGGACACCGACTTGGTCTCCCGCTCGGCCACCACGGGCCGCTCGTCGTGCGCGAGCGCCATCGCGTACAGCGCGTGCCCGTGCGCCTTGCCCACCAGCCGTACGAGCTCGTCCTCGCCCGCCTCGGCGATCTCGTCGACCGTGGTGATCCCGGCCCGCCGCAGATGGTCGCCCGTCGCCGGGCCGACCCCCGGCAGCGTGCGCACCGACAGCGGCCCCAGCAGGGCCCGCTCGCTCCCGGGCTCGATCAGCACGAGCCCGTCGGGCTTGGCCCGCTCGGAGGCGATCTTCGCGATCATCTTGGAGGCGGCGAGCCCCACCGATCCCGTGAGCCCCGTGACCGCCCGTATGTCGGCCCGCAGCCGCTCCCCGGTCAGCCGCGCCGAGTCCGCGTCCCAGGCGGCTCCCCCGGCCTCCAGGTCCACGAACGCCTCGTCCAGGCTCAACGGCTCCACCAGCGGCGACAACGCCCGCAGCAGCCCCATCACCTGCTCGCTGATCGACCGGTAGAACCCGAACCGCGGCACGAGATACGCGGCGTTCGGAGCCAGCCGGCGCGCCTGCCCCATCGGCATCGCCGAGTTCACCCCGAAGACCCGTGCCTCGTACGACGCGGTGGCCACCACCCCGCGCGGCCCGAGCCCGCCCACCACGACGGCCTTCCCGCGCAGGCTCGGCTTGGACGCCTGCTCCGCCGAGGCGAAGAAGGCATCCATGTCGAGATGCAGGATCGTGGGCGCGGTTCTCACATCTCCGATGCTGCCCTACGCCACTGACAATGCCCCGCTACGGCTCCCGCCGGGCCCTCAGACGGCCCGGTTGCGCCGCCTGGCCAGCTCGTCGGCGGGGTTGGACCCGACCAGCGTCTCGCCCGTGTCGACACGCTCCCCGTGCAACTGGGACAGGGCGCTCTCGACATCCCGCCACACGACACCCACGGCGATCCCGAAGACGCCCTGGCCGCCCTGGAGCAGCGCGTGGACCTCGTCCGGCGAGGTGCACTCGTAGACCGTGGCGCCGTCGCTCATCAGCGTCATGCGTTCCAGGTCCCGGAAGTCGCACTCCTTCAGGTGCAGAACGGCGCTGCGGATGTTCTGCAGCGACACGCCCGTGTCGAGGAACCGCTTGACGATCTTCAGGACGACGACGTCCCGGAAGCTGTAGAGCCGCTGTGTCCCCGACCCGTGTGCGGGCCGCACACTGGGCTCCACGAGCCCGGTGCGCGCCCAGTAGTCCAGTTGCCGATAGGTGATGCCGGCCGCCGCACAGGCCGTCGGGCCCCGGTAGCCGATCTGCTCGGACGCCATGGACGTCGCCCCTCCGCTGCTCGGCACGGCAGTGGGTCGATGCGGAGCGTGATCGGCCGCACTGCCATGAAGCGGGTACGGGCCACTGTCCCCGAAACTGCGTTCCGGGGCACCCCCAGCCGTACCGTCGCCGCTGCTTCTCACGCCGACCTCCGTCCTTGACCTGCCTTCTCGACGGTAGGCAGTCACCAGGGGTGCGTCAACGATCGCCACACTCGGCACGCCGAGTGATAATCACCCTAGGAGTGGTTTCCCGTACCCCACCGCGGGGAAAGGCTAGCCGAATGCGCTCGCGGGGAGCCGCAGGACGCTCTCACACGCCGGTGGCAAATGCCAGCATTTCTTGGGCCCGGCCGCCGGTCTCACTGGCTGTTGGTGCCGAAGTCCTCGGGCGAGATCTGGTCGAGGAACTCGCGGAACTTCTCCACCTCGTCCTCCTGCTCGTCCGGGATCGCGATGCCGGCGTCGTCGAGCACGCCGTCGCTGCCGTAGATCGGCGTCCCCGTGCGCAGCGCCAGCGCTATGGCGTCGGAGGGGCGGGCGCTCACCTCGACGCCGCTGGCGAACACCAGCTCCGCGTAGAAGACACCCTCCCGCAGATCCGTGATGCGCACTTCGGTCAGCTCCTGACCGACCGCCTCCAGCACGTCCTTGAACAGGTCGTGGGTCAGCGGTCGTGCGGGGGCCATGCCCTGCTGTGCGAAGGCGATCGCCGTCGCCTCCCCGGGCCCGATCCAGATGGGGAGGTAGCGGTCGCCTCCCACTTCACGCAGGAGCACGATCGGTTGGTTGGAGGGCATTTCGACCCGGACACCTACGACATCGAGCTCGTTCACACAGCAACCCTAGGCCGTGCCCGGGACGTTTGGGTAGTCGGGCCGAGAACGGGTGACCGATCAGGCAGCCGCGAGCCCGCCCGGCTCAGGGCAGGCGGGTGCCGAGCGCGGTCTGCACCAGCGCGGCGTGCAGCTTCACCGTGAGCCCCGCCAGCTCCTTCGTACGGGCCTCCGCGTGGGCCCTCGTCTGCGGATTGCGGTGCCGCTTGAGCGGGGCCACCACCTGGTCGACGAGCCCGGCCTCACGGTCCGCCGCCGCCTTCATCACCCGCAGATGCCGCGGTTCGATCCCGAACCGCCCCAATTCGAGGACAAGTCCCGCCACGGTGACGGCCTCGGCGTCATAAACCCCGTCCGGCAGCGGAGCGATGAGCCCGTACGACTCCCACTCGTCGAGCTCCTCCTCACCGATCCCTACGGCGGCCAGCAGCTCGGTGCGCCCGATGCGGGCCGCCGTGGGCCCCTCCACGGGCTCCAGGACGATTTCCCCGTCCCGCTGACGCCCCACGGTGGGCAGCGGGGCGGCCTCCCCGCGCTCCATGGCGTCGAGGTGCTCACGGATCACCTTGAGCGGCAGATAGTGGTCCCGCTGCATCCTCAGGACATGGCCGAGGCGCTCGACGTCGGCGGGGGTGAACTTGCGGTACCCGGAAGGGGTCCGCTGCGGCTCGATGAGGCCCTCCGACTCCAGGAAGCGGATCTTGGAGATGGTGACTTCGGGGAACTCGTCGCGCAGCACGGTCAGCACCGTGCCGATGCTCATCAGCCCAGTGTCCGCGGCGGCGGTGCCGTGCCCGGCACCGCCGCTCGGTGTTTGAAGCATGGACCTTCCTGGGGAATCCCCCCGGACCCAGTCCGAGGGAGGGTCAGTAACCCCGCTGGCTCGCGTAGAACACCAGCCGGTACTTGCCGATCTGCACCTCGTCACCGTTCGCCAGAGGGACCGAGTCGATGCGTTCGCGGTTGACGTACGTGCCGTTCAGGCTGCCGACGTCGGCGACCGTGAACGAACCGTCAGGAGCGCGCCGGAACTCCACATGCCGGCGCGAGACCGTGACGTCGTCCAGGAAGATGTCGCTCTGCGGATGACGGCCGGCCGTGGTCAGCTCGCCGTCCAGCAGGAAGCGGCTGCCCGAGTTCGGCCCGCGGCGCACCACCAGGAGCGCCGAGCCCAACGGCAGGGCGTCCACGGCGGCCTGCGCCTCCGGGGAGAGCGTGGGCATCTGCGTCTGGCCGGTGACCTCGGCGTCGTAGGCCTCGAGACCGGAGATGGAGATGGTGGAGGTCGTCTCGGACGGACGCTCCGGGGTCGCGCCGGGCCGCAGCGGCGCACCACAGTTGGAACAGAAGCGGCTGTTCTCCGCGTTGCGGTTACCGCACCTCGTACACACCAGGGCCGACATAGGGGAAAACCCTCCACCCGTACTTGAGGTTGACGGTTGCCCGAAACCTATGTCGCCGGACTGCGCAGGGTCAACCGACGGCGCGCCCTGGCCACCGACCTGATCGCGGAACAGCGGGCGCTGGCCTTCTGCGTCCGGTTGGGCGCGATGGCGGGCGGTCTGACTGTCGCTGCCTTCTTTCGCACTCTTGCCGAACAACTTCGCAAACAACTTCACGGGCGATTCCCCTTGACCGAAACAGACCCGCCCGTGGGGCAGGACGAACCCTGATTGAACACACCGGTTGACCCGGACATCCTCACAACGTCCGTATCCACCAGACAGTTTCCACCACGCACCACCCAATCGGTGCGTCGACCCCCCGCAACCTCATGCCCTCGCCGGACGGTCCCCATGCACCCCCGGTTCACCGGGAGGACGACCGAGCGTAGTCAGGCTGCTTCGCCGCCCGCAAGGCATCCACGACGATCTTGGCCGACCGCCCGACGGTAACGGTGGCCTGCTCCTTCTCGAGAGTCTGCACCACGCCTCCAGGGATGTTGAGCGCCGGTTCGAGATCCTGCGGCTTGCCGATGACCTTGAAACGATAGGGCGCGTTGATCTTGTTCCCGTCGACACTCACGCTCTTGCCCGAGTCCGTCAGATACGTGCCGGCGACGACCCGTACACCGTTCACCTGGATCGCCTCCGCGCCGGCCGCGCGCAACTCCTGGACCGCGTCGAGCAGCATGTCCGCCTCGACCGTTCCCTTCGTGTCGTCGATGGTCATCGTGATGCCGGGTCCCTGCGCGGCCACGGTGCCCGCCAGAATGCCGAGTTGCTTCTCCTTCTCGGCCGTCTGCTTGCGGGCCTCCTCGGCCTGGTCGGAGCTGTTCTCCAGCTCGTCGCGCTGTTTCTGCAGACCCTGCTTCTCGTCCTCAAGACGCTGAGTACGGTCGTCCAGTTCATCGAGAATGCGTACAAGATCTTCCTGCCGGGCCCCACGCAGCGCGCTGTCGCTGTTGCTGTTCGACGCGACCTGCACGGCCAGCCCGAAGCCGAGGCCGAACAGCAGCACGGCGACGATGAGTTGGGCCCGGCTGACCCGGGGCGGCCACAGTCCCTGCACCAGCCGCTGCCGACCGGTCACAGGGGGACCGGCCTTCTCCTCAGGACTCGGCGCCTCCGAAGAAGCAAACGCCGGCACCTCTTCGGGCAGTTCCCTGCGCAGCCTGTTCTCCGGCTGCTCGTCCTCGTTGCTCATCGACCTCACGCCCGGAAGACGTGCCGGCGAATGGCCGCGGCGTTGGAGAAGATACGGATGCCGAGAACGACCACGACACCCGTGGACAGCTGGGCTCCGACGCCCAACTTGTCGCCCAGGAACACGATCAGCGCGGCCACGACCACGTTCGACAGGAACGACACCACGAAGACCTTGTCGTCGAAGATGCCGTCGAGCATGGCCCGCAGCCCCCCGAACACTGCGTCGAGCGCCGCGACGACGGCGATCGGCAGATACGGCTCGACGACCACCGGCACCTCAGGCCGGACCAGGATTCCGGCCACCACTCCCACGATGAGGCCCAGTACGGCGATCACGATGTGCCCTTCTCAGTTCTCGGCTGTGCTGTACGTACGATCACACTCGGCGCGGCGGGCAGCCGGAGATCGCTCTCCACGGAAATGGTCGCCCTGATGCCGTAGTTGTCTTCCAGGGCGTGCAGATAGAGCCCGTCGGCGGCGTTCTGGAACCTGGTGCTCAGCCGTTGGCCGTCCCCCACCGCGAGCACCGTGTAGGGCGGCACCAGTGGCTTGTTGTCCACCAGTATCGCGTCGCCCGCGGCCCTGATCGCGGACAGTGCCGTCAGCCGCTGCCCGTTGATGGAGACCGCCTCAGCGCCCGCCGCCCACAGTCCGTTGACGACCCGCTGCATGTCGCGGTCGCGCACCCGCCCGGTGTCGGAGAAGTCCGCGGTCTCACGCGGGTTGTCGCCCCCGCCGGAGGAAGCTTCCTTCGCGTCGTTGACGACAAGTCGCACCCCTGGGCCGTGCACCGCGGTGGCCCCGGACAACATGCTCACCAGATCGGCCTGTCCGCTGCCGCCGCTGGTCTTCAGGGCGGCCCGCTGCCGCGCGCCCACGTCGTCCCGGAGCTTGTCGACAGCGCCTTCCAGCTTGTCCGCCGACGTCGTCTCCTTGTCGATACGGTCGATCAGCTCCTGGCGCTCCTTGGCCACCACGGGGGCGGCCACGCGCGCCTGTGCCGCGCCCACGGTCACGACGAGGGCCGCCAGCACCAGGCCGGCGGCAAGACCGAGCTTCGCCCGGAGGGTCTTCGGCACACCGCTCGCGCCCGCGGCCTTCTTCCGCTCGGCGGCCTCGGCGTAACCGTCGTCGAGGCTGTGGTCCATGACGTTGGTGAGCAGCGACATGGATGCGTCCGGGCGCGAAGGTCGCGTGGGTGTGCTCCGAACGGGGGGCTGCTGCGGCATGCCGCACATCGTCGCACGTGGTGGCCTGTACCTCCGAATGGCCCCACCGGCGTGCCGGACAGGCCCCCTTGGGGACTCATGTCCGGCACGCGCGCGTGGTCCGCGTTTTACCGTCCGGCGCTGTCCACGACCGCCGACCACTCGTCCAACAGGGCCTGCGCGGAGGCGTCGTCGGGTCCTTCGGCCCACAGATGCGTGACCGCCTCGGCGGGATCGGGCAGCACCATCACCCAGCGCCCGTCGGTCTCCACGACCCGCACACCGTCGGTCGTGTCGACAAAGCGATCACCGGCCGCTTCCACGACCCGCCGCATCACAAGTCCCTTGACGGCCCAGGGAGTAGCCAGGTCCCGCTTCAGGACGTGCGCCCGCGGAATCCGGGCGTCGATCTGACTCAGCGTGAGCTGTGTCCGCGCCACCAGCCCGATGAGTCGTACGAAGGCTGCCGCGCCGTCGAAGACGCTGCTGAACTCCGGGATGATGAACCCGGCCTTGCCGTCCCCGCCGAAGATGGTCGTCTCGTCGCGCCCGACCCTGGTCAGGTCGTCCGGCGAGGTCGTCGTCCACTCGACCTGCGTCCCGTGATAGGCCGCCACCTGCTCGGCGATCCTCGTGGTGGTGACCGGCAGCGCCACCCGCCCGCTGCGCCGCTCCGCGGCCACCAGGTCGAGCATCACGAGCAGAGCCCGGTCGTCCTCGACGATCCGCCCCTTCTCGTCGACGAGCGACAGCCGCTCACCGACCGGGTCGAACCGCACTCCAAACGCGGCCCGCGCGGACGCCACGATCTCACCGAGCCTCACCAGCCCCGACCTCCGCGTCTCCGCGGTCTCCGTCGGCCTGGACTCGTCGAGACCGGGATTGATCGTCAGTGAGTCCACTCCGAGCTTGCCCAGAAGGCTCGGCAGCACGAGCCCGGCGCTGCCGTTCGACGCGTCCACCACGACCTTCAGCCCGGAGTCGGCGATCCCGGTCGTGTCGACGTTCCGCAGCAGCGAACCGGTGTACGAGTCGAAGACGCTGGCCGGGAAATGCAGGTCCCCGATCTCGCCTGGGAACGCCCGCCGGTACTCCTGCCGTGCGAACACCCGGTCCAGCTTGCGCTGACTCCCCTGCGAGAGGTCGGCGCCCTGGCTGTCGAAGAACATGATGTCGACGGAGTCCGGCACCCCGGGTGTGGTCCGGATCATAATCCCGCCGGCACTGCCCCGCGCGGTCTGCTGCCGGGCCACGGGCAGCGGTACGTTCTCCAGGTCCCGTACGTCGATGGCGCTGGTCTGCAGGGCGGAGATCACCGCCCTCTTGAGCGCACGGGCGCCTCGGGAGTGGTCGCGGGCCGTGGTGACCGTGGACCCCTTCTTGAGCGTCGTGGCGTAGGCACCGGCGAGACGCACGACAAGCTCCGGGGTGATCTCCACGTTCAGGATCCCGGACACACCGCGCGCGCCGAAGAGGTGCGCCTGGCCTCTGTTCTCCCAGATGACCGACGTGTTGACGAAGGCGCCGGCTTCGATGGTCTTGAACGGGTAGACCCGCACATTGCCCTGCACGATCGATTCTTCACCGATCAGGCACTCGTCACCGATGACCGCGCCGTCCTCGATCCGGGCCGCACGCATGATGTCGGTGTTCTTTCCGACGACACAGCCACGCAGATTGCTGTGCTGACCGATGTACACGTTGTCGTGGACGACAGCCCTGTGCAGAAAAGCCCCGGTCTTCACGACGACGTTCGAACCGATGACGGTGTGCTCACGGATTTCGGCGCCGGCCTCCACCTTGGCGTAGTCGCCGATGTACAGCGGCCCACGGAGAACCGCGTCGGGGTGCACCTCGGCACCCTCGGCCACCCACACACCCGGCGACAGCTCGAAACCGTCGATCTCGACGTCGACCTTGCCCTCCAGGACATCGGCCTGCGCCTTCACATAACTCTCGTGAGTGCCGACGTCCTCCCAGTAGCCCTCGGCGACAAAGCCGTAGACCGGCTTGCCTTCCTTCATCAACTGCGGGAAGACATCACCGGACCAGTCGACGGGAACGTCGGCCTCGACGTAATCGAAGACTTCGGGCTCCATCACATAGATTCCGGTGTTCACCGTGTCCGAGAAGACCTGCCCCCAGGTCGGTTTCTCAAGGAAACGCTCGACCTTTCCTTCTTCGTCGACGATGGTGATACCGAATTCCAGCGGATTGGGCACCCGGGTCAGACAGACCGTGACCAGTGCACCCTTTTCCTTGTGGAAATTGATCAGTTCGGTGAGGTCGAAGTCGGTCAGGGCATCACCGGAGATGACGAGGAAGGCATCGTCCTTCAACGCCTCTTCGGCGTTCTTGACGCTTCCGGCGGTACCGAGTGGCTTCTCCTCATTGGCATACGAGAGCTCCATGCCGAGCTCTTCGCCGTCACCGAAGTAGTTCTTGACCAGCGAGGCCAGGAACTGCACGGTGACTACGGTCTCATTGAGCCCATGCCTTTTGAGCAGCCTCAGCACGTGCTCCATGATCGGTCGATTGACCACGGGCAACAGCGGCTTGGGCATGCTTGAGGTCATGGGGCGAAGGCGTGTGCCTTCGCCTCCGGCCATCACGACGGCCTTCATGTCGGAAGCGTCCTCCTCTGAGAGACGACGGTCTAGCCGACTTCACCAGTCCAGATTGTCCCGCACTTTTGCTCAGCGGGCCATCGAGCGACTGTTACCGCCCAATCGGCAAGGTCAGTCGGCCATGGCGTCCGCACGCAGTAGGCGGCGGACTTGTACCAGGTAGAGGACTCCTGCCCACCAGTAGAGCGTTGTACCCCATCCTGCGAACGCCCATCCGAAAATCGCTGCGAGTGACGGAAGCCAACCGCTTCCGTCACTGAGCAGCAACAACGGGAACGCGTACATCAGGTTGAACGTGGCGGCCTTGCCCAGGAAGTTCACCTGCAACGGCGGATAGCCGTGGCGCCTGAGGATGCCCACGACCACCAGGAGAACCAGCTCTCGCGCCAGCAGCGCGGCGGTCAACCAGATTGGCAGAATCTCGCGCCAGGTGAGTCCGACCAGA
Organism: Streptomyces sp. NPDC088350; assembly: GCF_044753545.1. Classification (NCBI taxonomy): domain Bacteria; kingdom Bacillati; phylum Actinomycetota; class Actinomycetes; order Kitasatosporales; family Streptomycetaceae; genus Streptomyces; species Streptomyces sp. NPDC088350. The sequence continues at coordinate 805,626 of NZ_JBIVNL010000005.1, forward strand.
GTCGAGAGAATGTAGAGCCGGTCCGCGGCCGGATCAAGAAGCCGGCCGAGGCTGCTGATCTGGTTCCAGCGTCGCGCGAGCTTCCCGTCCAGGTAGTCGCTGATCCCGCTCAGCATCAGCACCAGGAGCGCCCAGCCGTCGCTCTTGGGGCCTCCGAACTCGGGCCTGAGGATCAACCACAGGAAGATGGGTACGCCGACCAGGCGCGCCATGCTGAGGATGTTCGGGATGGTGAGCACCCGGTCTGTCTGGACGCGGGTCTCCTGGACCTCCACCCGGGGGCCTCCTGTGGGAAAACGTGCCGATGATTCCCCCAGACCTTACCTCAACGCAAAAAAAGCTCTGGCTCTTGGGCTGTGTGCCCAAGAGCCAGAGCTCTAAAAGGAGTTCGGCGGCGTCCTACTCTCCCACAGGGTCCCCCCTGCAGTACCATCGGCGCTGTAAGGCTTAGCTTCCGGGTTCGGAATGTAACCGGGCGTTT